>NZ_RSFW01000014.1 GCF_003937825.1 Mesobacillus subterraneus
CACTGCTTCTCCATGGGATTTTGTCCGAAGTCCTATCAACTTCGGACATTTCCAGTGCTTCTCCACCGGATTTTGTCCGAAGGCATGCCATCTTCGGACATTTTCACTGCTTCTCCATCGAATTTTGTCCGAAGGCCTTCCATCTTCGGACATTTTCATTGCTTCTCCACCCTATTTTGTCCGAAGTTTTTTAATTGTTTTTTTGTAAAACAAAAAAACCTAATCGATGGCCCCAAACACAAAGTTTACGAAAAGAGCCTATTTTTAAAAGGAAATCTTCCATCCAATCTAGAATTTAACTTTTCATGCTATTTAACAGAGGTGACCATTATGGAAATCAGAAGATTGAATGCAGGGGATGCGGAGAAATACCGGATCACCCGGCATGAAGCTTTAAGGACTAATCCTGAGGCTTTTAGTTCGAGCTACGAGGATGAAATGTCATATGAAGTGGCGGAATACCGGTACAGACTGGAACGCCAATCTACGTATACTTTTGGAGCGTTAGATCAGGATCGGCTGGTCGGGATTGTGACGCTCGTTCCAGAAGGCAAACAGAAGTTAAAACACCGGGCACCGATTTTTGCGATGTATGTCACTCCTGGTGTGCGTGGCCAGGGCATCGGGCGGTTCCTGATGAATACGGCGCTGAAACAGGCTGCTGAGTTGATGCAGGTTGAGCAGGTGTATCTGACAGTGACAGCCAGCAATGAGGCTGCCAAAAAGCTTTACACCTCCCTTGGGTTTAAAACATATGGGGTAGATAGAAATGCCATGCGCATTGAGGACACTTACTTTGACGACGAACTCATGGTGCTATTTTTATAAAGGCCAGCTTTGGCCTTTTTTTCATGTTTAAATTTCGCTGGAAAAGGAAGTAGATAAGGGATGAGTTTTTTGAAAGGAGACTGCCCATGTTTTTAGATGCATACGTAAACCAGAAAATCCAAGTGAAATTAAGGAACTTCCCCGATAATATGGTTGGGGATATTACAGGAATCTATCAGCCGGACGAGTGGTATCTCGTAAAATTGGTTCATACGGAGAATATGGGGATCTGGGTAGAGAACCCTTGTTATAAGCGGACTCCAATCCAAAAGGAAGATGGAACCGCCATCCCTGCCGAAAGCCAGGTCGAAGAAACCTGCACCACCCATATGTTCCTGCGCTGGGATTACATCGCTTCTGTGATCACATTCCCCGATGCGGACCCGATGGCTGATAAAAAAGCGAAATTGATTGGATTTCAGCCTGATCTTGATTAGCTTAATACAGAAAAACGCTGCCGAGAAATCCGGCAGCGTTTTCTTCTCTTATTACTTGTGGATCAGTACCTTACCGACTGTTCCGTCTGGGCTTGAACCTAGAACACGGAATTTCAGGCCGTAAGATGTGATGTTACGTCCAGCTTGAGGCAGGACTGGTGAAGTGTACTTAGAGCTGTCATCGAAAATCGGCGTCCTTTGTGTTGCGTTATCCGTCAGGACGGATCCAAAGATCGACTTATAATCCAAATACATATTTTCAGTTTTACCCTGGTTGAACGCTGCATCATGGACCTGGTAGCGTGAAGAAGCAAGTGCGCCATCACTCCATCTGTTGATCGTCTGATCTGCGTCAACAACGCCAAGGAATCCGTCACCCGGGTGAACTCCTGTCCAGTTATTATCGAATGCTTCGTCCACATACCAGACAACAAGCCCTGAATCATAAGTCATCAGGCTGGCACCGCGGCGGATATTCTTCAACCCTTCATCCACACCATTGTGTGATCTCCACTCCAATAGGTAGTAATGTTTTGTGGAAGTTTTACCTTCGTGCTTTTTAAAGCCATTCAATGCAAATGTTGTTTCACCCTCAGCACCATCGTTGAAAAGCACAGCACCGTCAGCCGTTACCTTTACATTATCCACAAAGAAGCCATCCATATTTGTGCCCCAGTCCGTCATATAACGGAATTGCAGCTTGACTTTTTGTCCTGCATATTCACTTAAATCCACTGATTCGTGAATCCAGCCATTGCTTGAGCCTGTGTATCCAGGAAGATTTTCCATGATTTCTGGATATCCATCTGACACAATGTCAGAGTCAGTATTTGGTGTTGACAGGGACTTCCAAGTAGCTCCGTTATCCGTAGAAACCTGAACCATCGCATAATCCCAATTATCTTCGATTTGATACCATGCATCATACTCAAGCGTAGCTTTTGATGCGTTTGTTAAGTCCACTACTTTGACCATCTTGTGATCGATTTCATCGCCATTGCCGCCATAATATTCCCATGCACCTGCAGCCGGCTTGTTGATGACCCTTTCCTTATTCGGCAGGTCAACTTTTACTGCATCATTGTTTGTGCCTTTGGAGTTTGCCTGGTCAAGCAATACTTCAGTGCCTTTTTTCGTCACTTCATTCGCATGGACAGTTGTACCAGTCAGCCAGTTGCTGCCAGGCATTGAAGCATGCAGGAATTCCCTTGCATATGGACTGAAGCCCGTAGGTTCTGTTCCTGGAACCTTTCCTGCCCAGCTTCCCGCTGACATGATCGACCAGTACGCAACCGGCTCACCTGCAGAGCTGCTGTAAATGGTGTCATATTCATCTGGTAGTCCAAGGTCATGGCCGTATTCGTGAGCAAATACACCCGCAGCGCCATCAGCTGGTTCGATTGTGTAGTCGTAAGCAGCCATGACACCACCCCAATATGGGACTTCTGCTTTTGTACCCGGTAAAACTTTAACACCTCCAAGGTTCCAACGGTGGGACCAGATCGCATCCGAGCCCAATTGTCCACCGCCAGCTTCCTCACCTACTGAAGAGTGGACCACCATCAAATGGTCGATGAGGCCATCTGGCTCACGGTAATTTCCGTCGCCATCAAGATCATAACGGTCTTCTTTGTCATAATCCTGAAGGTTGACATCTGGATCCTGAGCAGCTGCCAGCAAGGCTTCATAGACTAAGCTGCGAGGAGCTGCATCATTATCAGAGGTATTATTACCACCATAGTATGCAGCTGGATGTTCTGCTTTGTACCATCCTGCAACCTGGCCTCCAATAGAATAGCTTCCGCCAGATTGTTGTTCATAGTATTGCTTTACAGAGATTAAATTCTCTCCATTAGGACCTGCATAACCTTTGTCCCCAAAAATCATATCTGTATAGTGCTCTTTTAAATACTCATCATAAAACATGTCCGTTTCGCCAGGCTGGATATTTGTCGCTGGGAAATCTGGATATTCAATTAATAGTACAAGAACATTATCTTTCCGTTGACCTCCATCCCACTTTTCTTCCTTTACCGGGTCGACGCTTGTCCCTTTTGTTTGCCCGACCTTATTTCCCTTGCCATTAACAAGGCCTGTTGTGTTAAGCTTTTCTTTCAGGGTGCTGTCTAACTCCTTTTCATGGCCGTGAAGCTCGCCATGCTCTTTTGATGAACCACCTGCTCTGTTCTGCAAATATTTCTGCAAAGCCTTCTCTGCTTCCGCTGGCTTTGCATCCTTCGCAATCTTTCCTTCTTTCTTAAGCATTTCTATCAATCTCTCATCGTTCGCGATGCCTAAATCGATTGGTGCTCCTCCATGGGCCTGGTAGCTTTGCTTTTCAACTGCTTTTACTGTCGCCGGTCCCGCAGACGCGAATGAGAGCGTGCTTGCAAGCATAGCAGTCATTGTAATGCTTGACAGGACCTTTAAGCCTAGATTTTTCTTCAATTTCCTACCCCTCTCTTAAAATAGAGTCAGAATATTTAGTACACTACTATTCTACCAATCGGTCAAATTGTTTAAAATAATTCGAATTATCTAATTATTATCCAAAAACCACCCTATACCAATGTTAAACCCACCCTAAAAGACCCATATATTTCGGAACATTGAAATTTAGACACACTAAACTATTTAATTATCAAGATAATTTGTATAATAAAAATTAAGTTCTATTAATCAAGGGAGGCTCCTTATGATAAAAGTCGGAGTGATTGGCCTTGGTGCCATCGGCCAGCGTTTGATAAAAGGGTTTGAAGATCATCCTGAAACGGAGATTGCGGCAATTTGTGATTCGATGGAAAGCAGAGCGAAGGATACGGCTGCAGAGCTTGGCGGGACCCCTTTTTTCACAGATCATCAAGCAATGCTCGATCAGGCTGAGTTGGATTTAGTTTATGTTGCTGTTCCGCCTAAGTTCCATCATCAAGTTGCTTCTGATGTCCTCTCAAAAGGGATACATATTTTATGTGAAAAGCCGCTGGCAAACTCGGTGGAAGAAGCGGAGAGTCTATTGAAACAGGCTGAAGAGGCTGGGGTCATCCATGCGATGAATTTCCCGCTGAATTACAGCGCTGGCAGTAAGTCCTTCGAGAAATTGATTAAGGAAAACTATGTCGGAGAGCTGAGAAGGATTCAGCTGAAGATGCATTTCCCACAATGGCCGCGCCCGTGGCAGCAAAATGCCTGGGTTGCAAGCAAGGAACAGGGCGGCTATGTTTTGGAAGTCGGGGTTCATTTTATCCAGCAGCTTCAAAAAATCTTTGGTGCTGTTAAAGTAAAGGATGTTCATCTGCAGTTTCCAGAAGATTCGCAGGCAAGCGAGAATGCGATTCTGGCAATCTTGCAGCTTGAAGATGGAACGCCGGTTTTGATTGACGGCATGAGCCAGGTTGCCGGAAAAGAGGAAATCGCTTTTACCGCTTTTGGAGACGAGGGTACACTGTCGCTGCTGAACTGGGCCCAGCTTGAGGGCGGCAAGGTAGGCGAAGAAGTCCAGCCATTGGAGGCAGACACTTCCCTGACAGATTCATTGATTGAAAATCTTGTAAAAGCCATCAAGGGCGAACCTGCTGTCATCATCGATTTCAAGGCAGGATATGAAGCACAGATTGTATTAGAACAATTACGAAAAGGTTGAATCTGGAGCGCCCCGCAAGCGCTCCTTTTCCTATTTTTACGAAGGTTCACTTCAACTATAAACTTCTAAATTCCTCAGAATCCATCACCTTTTGAAAAAACAGACTCTTCTCCTGCCTGTACTCTTCCATCCTCTTTCCATGGCAGGAACTCTTCAATTGGTCGTACTCTGTTCTGAGATGTTCATTCTTCATTAAAACATCACGTAATCTCCAAAAGATATCTAAGTCACTATCAATGACGGTTAACTGGATTCCAAGCGGAGGAGTTGCGCAATCATCTTTGAAAGACTGGAATGATTTTGTCTGTGTACTTCCATCATTGATTTCATATATGGCTGAAAGTGCCTCGGCTGTATCCTGAAAATCTTCAGGGCTGACACGTACCTGTATGTCCAGGTCTCCTTTTGTCATACTGCCTGGAATGGCTGTGCTGCCTACATGTTGAACATCCGACCGCGGAATTAATTCCAGGATTCTCTTCTTTGTTTCATTAAATGCTTGTTCTGCAAGATGAAATACTTCTTCAGAATTGGTAAACCGTAGAACTTCCATTCATTCACCATGCTTTCTCACCCATCCAGTATTCCATTGGAATAGGGTTTTATCTTGTTTCACTTCCATGAAAATACTCTTAGGATAAGGCAAGGCCAGTTCAGGCATGTGATCTAAGCTAAAGTAAGCGAGTTCTGCTGTTTCACTATCGACAGGCTCCAGCACTCCTCCCACTGCCTTGCAGTCAAAAACAAAGACTACATATTCCACTTTGTGCCCGTTTGGATATTCGTAGCGGTAATCCTTCCCGCCAAATACCCCAAGTAATTTTTCCGGTACGACATGAAGGCCGGTTTCTTCGCATACTTCACGGACAACTGCTTCTGCAGGGGCTTCGCCTGGTTCGATTGCTCCTGCCGGCAGGCTCCATTTTTCCCCACTCCCTTTGTTTTGGAATAGGATTGCACCTTTTTCATCCCGGATGATTCCGGCCACACTAGGCATGAAAATCAATTCACTGCCCACTTTCTTTCTGAGTTCCTAATAATAATTTGACATTCCCATTCAGATCACCGCCTGTTCATCCATTCGCCACCGCCCCAATTTTTTCCTCCTTTAGGCTAATGCCCTTCACCCTCCGCGGATACCCACATATTTTATAAGGAATTACTTTGTCATTAACAGAAATAAGGAGTGTGCCAAAATGAACCCTTATCAATACTTTTACAGCCCGCAGCAGTTTGACCCTTATACGTATTATGATTATAACTATTCTCAACAGCCAGGTCCCAACGATTATGAAAGACAGCCTGCGCTTGAGCGCAGAGTGACACAGCTTGAACGCCAGTTCCAGGTGCAGAAAACCGAGCTGGACAGACAGAATAGGGAGATTGGACGGCAAAATCGGGAAATCACCCGCCTCAATAAGGAGATTGGACGCCTGAACCAGGAAATATCCAGGCTGAACCAGAACGACGAGCGGCATACACGCCGTTTGAACCGTCTGAATCAGCGGCTTCGTGCAGTCGAAAACCGTTTGAATATCCCATTTACAGCCACTGACGGGGATTTTTAAACACTCAGTTCATTTAATCTCTAACACTTGTTGATTCAAGAAGACAGCAAAGGGCCACAAGTAACTGGTCCTTTGTATATTTTTACCAAATCAATGGGATGATAATTTAAAAATAATCTGCATCTTAATTTGACAAATTTATGCTACTATAAACAAGTATACTTACAATAATCTTTTGGGCATCCGATGCTCATTTTAGGAGTTCAGATATGAAAAAAACGCGATATGTCCTGATCTTTTTCATCCTCAGCATCGTCTGGATTTTCGGGACAAACTATCTGCTTGAACTATATGCACCGACCCCTTTCATTCAAGTGATCGAGCATACAAAGGAAATCCTCTATGTCGTTCTTGCGGGGTGGTTTTTCTACTTCTTCATCTCGAAAATGGAGGAATTGAGCGCATCAAAGGAAGAAGAAAAGCGGCTTTCCACCCTGATTAATTCGATGGTTGATTTCGTTAACTTCAAGGATGGCGAGGGTCGCTGGATCCAGGCCAATAATTTCGGCTTGAAGCTGTTTGATATAGAAAATGTCGATTATCGGGGCAAAAAGGATTCGGAGCTTGCCGAGTACAGCGATTTTTTCGCCGATGCGCTAAGGTATTGTGAAACTTCCGACGAAGAGGCCTGGAAAGCAGGAGGAATCATCCGGGTGGAAGAAGTACTGCCGCAGAAAGATGGCAGCACGAAGACTTTTGATACAATCAAAGTTCCTCTGTATAATGATGACGGCAGCAGGCAGGGACTCGTCATTATCGGCCGTGATATTACCGAGCGGAAAATTGTCGAGAATCTGCTGGAAGAGAGCCGTCAGCAATATCGCTCATTGTTCGAATACAGCCCTGATATCGTCACGATGCTCGACCTGAATGGCACCATTACGAATCTCAATCCACAGTTTGAAAAAATAACCGGATACAGCCGGGACGAATACATCGGTAAAAATCTCTCTGAATGGCTGCCGGATTCCCATAGAGATATGGTACTAAGCAAGGTCAAAAGTGTTGTTGAAGATCGCTGTCCGCAAATGTTCGAACTGGAAATTCAACATAAGAGCGGAAAAACGCTAATTTTCCAAAGCACGTCACTCCCCATCATTGTGAATGACAAGATTGCCGGCATCATCTGCAATTCTCGGGATGTCACCGAATTACGTCAGACGGAGGAACGTCTGCGCAGAACGGACAAGCTATCTGTCGTCGGCGAGCTGTCCGCGAGTGTCGCGCACGAAATCCGCAATCCGCTCACATCTTTGAAAGGACTCGTCCAGCTGTTGCAAATGGAGGATGAGCGGCATCAGCTGTATTATCAGATCATGATTGATGAACTGAACAGGATCAATCATATCGTCAGCGAACTGCTGCTCCTGGCCAAGCCACAGCAGATTAAATATACGGAAGCAGATTTACAGGTGATCTTGAACGATGTCATTTCTTTGTTAAAAACGGAGGCCAGCCTGCATAATATCCAAATTGAGTTCGATGCAAGGGCAGAGCCAGTGATAATCGAGTGCGAACCTAACCAGCTGAAGCAGCTGTTCATCAATATCGTCAAAAATGCGATCGAGGCATCTTCAGCAGAGGATGTTGTCCTGCTTTCACTGCAAAGCTCCGACAATCATGCTACCGTTCGAATTAAAGATGAGGGTATTGGAATTTCAAAAGAGTTGCTTGAAAGAATTGGCGAGCCTTTCTATTCCTCCAAGGAAAAAGGCACCGGCCTTGGGATGACCGTCAGCTTCAAGATTGTCCAATCCCACAACGGTACGATCAAATTCAACAGCGAGCCTGAAAAAGGAACCGAGGTCATTGTTCAATTGCCGATTAAACAAGAAGGCAAAGTGACAAAAGTCGGAAAAACCCATTAAAAACGCGAAAGGACTCTGTCCTCTCGCGTTTTTGTGTGGCTGCGTATAATTAATCCTCATCCTTGATATCAATATCCTCGGGCACCGGTTCGTTCATAACTTCTTCCACCAGCTTTTTATATTTCTCGACCTGCTTTAAGTGCGTGTTGAACTGGTCTTTATAAATCAAATAGTGGTCCCCATCATGGATTGCTCTGATTTTTCTTTGGAAAATCAGTTTTTCCACCTGTGCTTCCGGCATCGATAAATATTCTGCTGCTTCTTTAACGGTCAAGTACACTTTCGCTCATCCCTTTTTCGTATGTTTGTCAGCGAGCTGGTCAACAAGCTTCTCAGCTGTCCTTCTGTAAAAATTGCTGATGTTAATCATGGAAGCAATCAGCAAAATCGTTTCCAGCTCTTCGGAGTCCTCAGCATCCAATTTCTTTACTTCTGCTTTTGCATCTTTTTCCCTCTCCAGCACATCCTGATTGAAAACCTCAATATTCTTCTCGTGGAGATTCAAATAGCTGCGGTAGAACTGGTCCAGCGGAAATTCACCGGACTCTGTCCTGCTGTTGATCCCTTCCAGTGTCTGCTTGATATCCTGGATGGAAAGGCCGCCCTTCAGCTGGTAAATCAGGCTGATCAGGATGAGATGCTCTTTTGAGTACTTCTTGTTTTTTATTGGAAAGAAGAGTTTTCCCTTAGCATAATTGTTGATCATTGTCTTCGTAAGGACTTTTTCTTCCTCATTCCTTGTTGAGTTTCCGAAATTCTTTTCGAACAGCTGGATGACCTGGTCCATGTAAAGATCAATTCCAGGAATATCTTCAAGCGCGATATTATTTTCAAGGCCGAGATCGGCAAGCAATTCTGCTAAATTGTTCAATTGAATCCCTCATGTTTTTATTTTTAGTATAAATCAAAAAAACACAAACGTAAACCTTGACTACATGTTATTATGGTTATATCATTATAAGTAGTTATTAAAACTATATGATGAAATGTGGAGGTTTTACAATGAACAGCTTTATCCGTGAACCGATTAACGGTCTGACACACCTGGCCGGTGCTTTTCTTTCCTTTGTTGGACTGCTGGCACTTGTCATCAAAGCTTCGTTGACGACAGGCTCGGCTCTGGCCATCTCTTCGGTAATCATCTTTGGCATCAGCATGATTCTTCTATATACAGCATCCGCTACTTACCACATGGTGATCAGCAAGGACAGTGTGATTGCCTTCCTTCGGAGGATCGATCATTCAATGATCTTTGTACTGATGGCCGGATCCTATACACCTTTTTGCCTGATCAGCTTAAATGGAGTGACAGGCTGGACGCTGTTCGGCATCATTACGTTTGCTGCTGTCTGCGGAATCCTCTTTAAAATGATTTGGTTCAGGAGTCCGAGGTGGCTTTCGACCTCCATTTATATCATCATGGGCTGGATGGTCATTTTCGTAGTCTCTCCCCTTTCCTCCGTCCTGAGTCCCGGCGGTATTTTCTGGCTCGTAACCGGCGGAATCATGTACACCATCGGCGGCGTCATCTACGCTTTAAAACCAGAAATCCTGCGTTCAAAGCATCTTGGTTTCCATGAGATTTTCCACATCTTCATCATGCTCGGAAGCCTTGCACATTTCCTGAGTGTCTATCTGTATGTTTTGTAAAAAAGGTGCCTGCACATTTGCGCAGGCACCTTCTCGAATTTTAATAAAAGCTGTTTTCGCATTGATTGTTGCTTTTCTCATGTAACCTTGAAACCAACAAAGTTTACGAAAAGATCCTTAATAAAACATCCGTCTCCGCTGTTTGACAGCAGGCTGGTATTTCCTCATCGGACCGTAGTCGAGGACTTCCTTCAAGTAATAATCACCGTTCGGATTTTGCTGTTTCAGCAGTTCAGTCAAATATGTAATGTCATCCATCGCCCGGTGCGTCTGGTATTTCGAGATGTTATGCGCCTGCAGCAGCGTCAGGAGTTTGCTATTCGGGAAGCCATGGTTTTTCCATTGCACATTTTTCATTGTGCAATACCATTTCATCTCATTGACCTCTGGATACATCCTGAATAAAAAGCTGCGGTCGAATGATGCATTATGGGCAAAAATCGCATCGGTGCGGTTGAAATATTCGATGATTTTTTCATCATAAAATGTCTTGCCCCTGACGAGATCATAGGAAATCCCATGAATCCTGTATGCTCTGTCATAATTGCTTTGTGCTGTCTTGGACAGCGGTTCTCTTAAGTAAGAGTCCTCATCAAGAATATCAATGATCTCTCCTGTTTCCTCGTGAAAAGAAAACAGCTTCAGCGCCAATTCGATGATTTCATCTGAATCGGGACCCAGTCCAGTTGTCTCTACGTCCACTACCAATCCGAGCTTGCTATCTGTGTTCAATCATGTCACCCATTTCAGCTGGAATATATGAATCTATTTATTATCATATCGGAGGTTTTCCTCCATTTCCAGCTTTAGCAAAGGCAATGAAATCATTTCCAGCTTACAGCTTGTTCACCATCTCTACCCGGTGTGCTGCGTTCTTCATGAAAATTTTCAGCAAAGCAAACCCAATCGCTGCTCCGGCAACCGAGCTCGCCAAAAAGGCAGGGACAAGACCGAATAAGGCTGCCTCCTTGCCAAGAAACAGTGTCGCGATCGGGTAGCAGGCAATCGCCCCAAGAATTCCAGTGCCAACAACCTCGCCTGCAAACGCATATCCCATTTTTTTCGTCTTTTTGTATAGATAGGCAGCCAGGAATGCGCCAATCATGCTGCCCGGAAAAGCGAACACCGAGCCGGTGCCCATTAGATTCCGCAACAACGATATCCCTAGAGCCTGCACTACTGCATAATACGGCCCGAGCAGGACGGCGGCTAATACATTGATAAAATGCTGCACCGGAAATACCTTGACGATGCCAAGCGGGATGAACAGCATATGGCTGGTCAGCGTGCCAATCGCCATGAACATGGCAGTTAAAGTTAACTTTTGTGTATTCTTCATGTTTCTCTACTCCTTAATGAAAGATTTTGCCTCTTAATCTAGCAGCCGCTTCTTCGACGCTTTCCGAAAGACTGATGGCGGTTATGACCGAAACACCGTCCGCTCCAGCTTCGATGACAGCTGAAGCATTATCTGCGTTGATGCCGCCAATTCCTACAATCGGAATGCCAAAGCCTTTCATTTCTTCAAGCAAAGCTGTTCCCTGCACAGGTCTTGTGTCTTTCTTGGTTGAAGTCGGAAAAATCGGGCCGACGCCAAAATAGTCTGCACCGGCACGCCGGGCTTTTTCTGCTTCTTCGACGCTGTGTACGGAAACACCCAGGATCTTATCGCCGATTCTTTCGCGAACGAGCAAAGCCTGTTCATCCTCCTGGCCGATATGGACACCATCCGCATCCAGTTCAAGCGCCAGCTCGATGTCATCGTTGACGATGAACGGTATGCCGTTTTCCTTGCAAACCATTTGCAAGCTCCTCCCCAGCTCCCTTTTCTCCTCTCCAGTTAGGCAGCCTGCCCCTTTTTCCCGATATTGAAAAAGGGTAATGCCTCCGCGTATTGCTTCTTCTACGACACGTTTTGGCTCCTTCAGGCAATTCGTGCTGCCTGCAATGAAATAAACCTTCAGCAGTCTCCTCATTTGTTCAGGACTGATTCTTGCCATGATTCGCTCTCACTTTCCTGTTTAAACTTATAAGCCCAGTGGTTCGTCGGTCCATGCCCACTGCCAATCTCAAGTGGATGGGCAATCGCAGCCTGGATGAAATCCTTTGCCAGAGCGACTGCATCATGGACAGCTTCCCCTTTCGCCAACTGTGCGGTTATAGCCGCTGAAAAAGTGCAGCCGGTTCCATGGGTGTTCCTCGTTTCAATCCTTGCTGTAGAAAAGTACGCAAATTCCGTTCCGTCAAACAGCACGTCTACTGATTCATTGGCATCGTCGTCATGGCCCCCTTTTATGACGATGTTCTTTGCTCCCAGAGCATGAATTCTCCGTGCTGCTTCCTTCTTCTCCTGCTCACTCCTTATGGACATCCCAGTGAGGACTTCAGCTTCAGGAATATTAGGAGTGATGACGAGGCAGAGCGGCAGCAAGTGCTTTTTCAAAGCGGCAACCGCTTCCTGCTGAAGCAGCGGTGCCCCTCCTTTCGCGATCATGACAGGGTCGACAACCACCTTATCCCAGCCAAATGACTTTATTTTTCCAGCGACAGCCTCAATGATTTCAGCATTGAAGAGCATCCCTGTTTTCAACGCATCCGTACCGATGTCCTCTCCCACAGACTGGATTTGCTTGGCAACGGCCTCTGCCTCCATCGGGTAAACCCCTTGGACGCCAAGTGTGTTCTGAGCGGTAACAGCCGTCAGTGCCGACATCCCGAAAACATTCAGTTCCTGAAACGTCTTAAGGTCAGCCTGAATTCCTGCACCGCCGCCGCTGTCCGATCCCGCAATTGTCAATGCCTTATACATATCAATCTACCTCCTTTTGGAAGAATGAACATTTACTGATAAGATCCTCTGCACCAACCAAGTAAAGCTGATTCAAAAGTTCAATCTGAAAGCTTCCTGGTCCCTGTTCACTGCATTTTTCTGCAGCAATTTCAGCAGCCACTCCATAAAACGAAACAGCTGCAGCTGCGGCATGAAGATGATTCTTTTCTACAGCCGCAAACGCTCCGATGAGTGACGTAAGCAGGCAACCTGTACCCGTTACCTTTGTCAGCAGCCGATGACCGGTATGGTTGATGAATATAGAACGGCCATCGGTAATGATGTCTTCTTTCCCAGTGAGGACGACAATCGACTTCAATTTTTTGGCCGCCGAAATGGCAAGTTCAGAAACATCACCGCCTGATTCTCCGGCATCCACTCCGCGAATATCCCACTTTTCCCCGGCAATATTGGCAATCTCGGCTGCATTTCCTCTAACGATCGCAATCTCCAATTCTTCCAGCAGCTTCCTGGCGGTTTCAGTTCGATAGGCAGTCGCCCCTGCTCCTACGGGATCAAGGATGACTGGCACTCCAACCTCGTTTGCCGCTTTCCCGGCAATGAGCATCGCTTCCACCACGTCTGGCTTTAATGTACCAATGTTCAGCACAAGGCTGCCTGCAATTCCAGCCATCTCGGCAGCTTCCTCATGGGCATAGGCCATTACTGGCGAAGCCCCCAGTGCCAGCAGGCCATTGGCGGTGAAATTTGTGACCACCACATTTGTGATGTTATGGACGAGCGGTTTCTCCCGGCGGACCCTGTCCAGCAGTTCAGCAATCTCTTTCTTTTCCATTCTCTTAACCTCCTTAAAAATAAAAAAGCCAGATCCACAAAAGGACCTGGCTTAAAAGCAAAGTAAGAAGAAATCTCTCACACTACTTTCCTACGCTGGTATTACCCAGATCAGGTCCGAAGGGTCAAAAAACTGACTGTTTTTCTCTCAGCCCGAAACAGGGCACCCCTAGTAGTACAACGAATATTCAACTAATTTCATCCTAGCCTTAACTCTTATATATGTAAAGCGAAAGATTCCTATTCAGCTATTTTTGTCTTTGGATTCAGGGACCTTTCCCTCAGTAAGATCATCAAAAGGTGTATAGTGGTTGCTCGGCATTTTTCCAGAGCGGATCATTTTAAAAATGGAATAGAATACGACAGCGATTACGAAAAATAAAAAGATGTACCCCAATTTACACTCCTCCTTTCTCCCATTATACAATACAAAAAATGGAATTTTCATTCTTTTTCGAATGGCCTTCCTCCTCTTCTATGCTAATATGAAAATAGATTACTGATAGGAGTTGAATGGATTTGAAAAACGAGATCATTGAAAGATTTACTTCCTATGTAAAAGTGGACACGCAGTCGAATGAAAACAGTGAAACCTGCCCGTCTACAGAGGGCCAGCTCACTCTTGCCAATATGCTCGTAGAGGAGCTGAAGTCGATTGGCATGGAGGAAGTCACAATTGACGAAAATGGATATGTGATGGCGACGCTTCATGCCAATACAGATAAAGAAGTGCCCACAATCGGATTTCTTGCGCACGTTGATACAGCCACAGATTTTACCGGCAAGAATGTCAGCCCGCAGGTCATTGAGAACTTTGATGGCAATCCCATCGTTCTGAACAAGGAATTGAATATCATTCTTTCACCAGCAGATTTTCCGGAACTGCCTCAATACCAAGGGCATACACTGATCACCACAGACGGGACGACACTCCTTGGCGCGGACAACAAAGCAGGAATTGCCGAAATCATGACGGCAATGGATTATCTGATCAAGCATCCTGAAATCAAGCATGGAAAGATTCGTGTCGCCTTCACTCCTGATGAAGAGATCGGCAGAGGACCGCATAAATTCGATGTCACATCCTTCAATGCGAAATTCGCTTATACCGTTGATGGCGGCCCGCTTGGAGAGCTGGAGTATGAAAGCTTCAACGCCGCGGGTGCCAAGGTTGTTTTTAAAGGAAAGAATGTTCACCCTGGGACGGCAAAAGGGAAAATGGTGAACTCCGCCAAAATCGCGATGGAATTCAACAGCAAGCTGCCTGCTGAAGAAGCACCGGAGCATACGGAAGGGTATGAAGGCTTCTTCCACCTCAGCTCCATCCATGGTGATGTCGAGGAAACGACTCTGCATTATATCATCCGTGATTTCGACCGTGACCGCTTCCAGGCCAGAAAGGATCTTATGCAGAAAATCACCAATGAACTAAGGCTTACATATGGCGAATATCGCGTGGAGCTTGAAATGAACGACCAGTATTACAATATGAAGGATAAAATTGAACCTGTAAAAGAAATCGTCGACATCGCCTATGAGGCAATGGAGAACCTCGGTATCAAGCCGATCGTCAAACCGATACGCGGCGGTACGGACGGTTCGCAGCTCAGCTATATGGGACTGCCGACACCGAATATTTTTACAGGCGGTGAAAACTTCCACGGCCGCTTCGAGTACGTTTCCGTTGATAATATGCTGAAGTCGGTTGAAACCATTGTGGAGATCGCTAAATTGTTTGAAGCAAAAGCATAAGTTACGGTTTGCGAAGCAGTGCGTGCCAAACATCATGTGGTGTTTGGCCTTTTTTTACCTGCTATACACATCATGTTTCCTCTCACAAAAAGCCTTATAGCCAAATCAGCCTCAGGTCTTATCGAGATTTAAATCCAAGGTACATTGGGAAAAGGAATGATTTGCCTTATCCTGAATATAGAAAGTGATTGAGGGGAGTTTTAGAAAATGATGAAACGAATATTAATAATTTTTTTAGTTATTACTGGTGCTTACCTTGTGTTGAATTATCTGGTTGAAGGCGGGTTTGGAATCAATCTGGCAAAAGGACAGGACTCAGCCAGGGTAACGGATCGGACGGAAACGATTTCGATTGATATTTCCTCTGTGAAAACAGAGATTGTACCCGAAGATCGGGACGACGTCCGAGCAGAACTCAAAGGCAAAGGAACGGTAAAAGTAACGACACATGGCGATGAGATACATGTTAGCGCCAAACGCAAAGGGTTCTTCTGGTTCAACTGGTTTGAGCTTGATCAAACCTCATTAATCGTTTACATTCCTGAGAATTTTAAAGAAGAGATGGCAATCAGGCTAGGGTCTGGTGATGCAGTATTCAAAGGGCCTTCCGCTAACGAACCGATGGAACTCAAGAAGCTGGCATTGGATATTGGTTCTGGCAGCATGGTGCTAAAAAATATCGATGCTGACATACTTGAACATCATAGCTCATCAGGCGATGTTCAAATGGACGCCATCACGGCCGGCTCCGGCACATTCAAGGTGAGTTCTGGAAGCGTGAACGTCCAAAACTACGCTGGACAACTCGACGCCAATGTATCATCAGGCGAGCTGGAAATCCAGATGAATGAACTAAAGGATTCCATCAACTTAAACGTAAGCTCCGGCGATATCGAGCTCGATCTGCCGGACGATGCCGACTTTACGCTAAAAGGAAAAATGAGCAGCGGCGATGTCACCAGCAGATTCCCGCTTGAAAATAAAGAAGAAACCAAAAACCACCTTCGCGGCAAGCACGGAAGCGGAAAATACGAAATCAACGCAGACGTATCAAGCGGGGAAATTGAAATATTCTAATGAAAGAATGTGCGAACTGGAAAACATAGATTTTCCAGTTCGTTTTTTGGGGGCGCTATTATAGCGCAACTTTAATTTTCTCACCAGTTGATTGTAGTGGAAGGCGCGTAGACTCCCGCGGGATCAGCGGGACAGGTGAGACCCCACAGGCGCTACTAGCACCAAGGAGGCTCACCGCCCGCCCCGCGGAAAGCGAAGCGCCTGGAACGGAAATCAACAACCGAATTGAACAGAGTTTTTTTTGGTAAAAAACACGGATATTTTCCAGTTCGCTATAAAAACGAATTTTTCGCTATAATAATTTGTTTTTCGCTATTAAAATAAGATTTTCGCTATAAAAATTCCGCTTTCGCTATAAAATCATGATTTTCGCTATAAACTTAATGAAAGAAGGATATTGTTACCCCAGAATCGAACTCTTTGACCCCCTTCCGCATCAAAATCTTTGTTTTTCCCACTTCTTCTATTAAAATGAATGCAAACATGTTCCCTGAGGTGTACGTTTATGTTCGAATTACTGATCACGATGCTGGAACGTCTCGGCATCATCGTGACGATTGCCTTCATACTGACAAGGTTCCGCTTTTTCAGGGGATTGATTTACCATGATACCCTGAAGCGGCGCCAGCAATATTTTGCGATTGTCTTCTTCGGCTTTTTCGGAATCATCGGTACGTATTCCGGAATGAGCTTTTCCACCGATACATTGCAATTCAACCGCTGGGCAGCCGATCTTGCTTCGGACGAAGCGATTGCCAATTCCCGCGTCATCGGGATTGTCATTGCCGGATTGCTTGGCGGCTATAAGGTTGGAATTGGCGCCGGATTGATTGCCGGCCTTCACCGTTTTACACTTGGAGGCTTTACTGCCCTGGCCTGCGGGCTTGCTGCGATTGTTGCCGGGGTCCTGGCCGGGCGTTTCCAAAAGAAGAAAAAGAATATCAACCTGACGACTGCTTTTATGGTCGGTGCGCTGGCCGAAACGCTGCAAATGCTGATCATCCTTCTGATTGCGAAGCCTTTTGATCAGGCGCTGACACTCGTCGAAATTATCGGGGTGCCGATGATTGTCGCGAATGGACTCGGCTCCGCCTTATTCCTGATGGTCATCAAAAACGTTGTTTCCGAGGAAGAAAAAACCGGAGCGATGCTGGCGCAAAAGACGCTGCGGATTGCCGATCAGACTCTTGCCTATCTTCGCAAAGGAATCAATCCCGAGTCAGCACGGGCCGTCTGTCAAATCCTGCACAATGAAGTGCAGACAAGTGCTGTGGCGATTACGAACCAGACAGAAATTCTCGCCCATATCGGCCTTGGCGATGATCACCACCGTTCCAGCAGCCCAATCCAAACCCAGATCACCAGGGATGTGCTGCAAAGCGGCAAGCTCGTTATTGCCAATGATGAAACGATCCATTGCCGCCAGCAGAACTGTCCTCTTGGTGCTGCCGTCATCGCGCCTTTGAAGCTGCGGGACGAACCGATTGGCACCCTGAAGTTTTATTTTAAATCGGAAAAAGAAATCACCAATGTTGTCATTGAGCTGATTTCCGGACTCAGCATCCTCCTCAGCAACCAGCTGGAGATCGCTGAAGCAGATAAGGCCTATCAGCTTGCCAAGGAAGCAGAAGTAAAAGCACTGCAGGCCCAGATCAGTCCGCATTTCCTGTTCAATACATTGAACGTCATCACGTCACTCATCAGGATCGATCCGGCAAAAGCAAGAAAGCTGCTAGTATCTTTATCCCACTTCCTGAGGCAGAACCTTACGGCCACTACGCAGCCAATCACTACCCTTGAACAGGAACTGGGCCATGTCAAAGCCTACCTTTCCATTGAAGAGACGAGGTTTGTGGAAAAACTGAAGGTTACCTATGATGTCGAGGATGAAGCCCTGAGTGTAAAAATACCTCCCCTCACCCTTCAGCCAATCGTTGAAAATGCGGTGAAGCATGGGATTAAAAATATGGATCACGACAGTCATATCCACATTGCCATCCATAAAAATATAAGTGGGACAAGAGTATGCGTGGAGGATAATGGCCAGGGAATGAACCAGGACAGAATGAATTTATTGGGCAAACAGATCATCGATTCTGAAACAGGCAGCGGCATCGCCCTTTTTAACGTGAACAGAAGGCTTACGATGAATCTTGGTGAAGAGGCATCACTGAAAATCAAGAGTGAACCTGGCAAAGGAACGAAGGTTTATTTTACGATCCCATTAGCGGAGGAAATATAGATGGAGAACACAATACGGACTTTGATAGCAGATGATGAAATGTACAGCAGGGATGAACTGAAACACTTATTGGCAGCCTTCCCGTCGATTCAGGTGGTCGGTGAGGCCGAAAGCGGTGAAGCGGCCGTGATGAAAGCACTCCAGCTTCATCCTGATGTCGTCTTTCTCGATGTCGAAATGCCGAAGATGGACGGGATGCAGGCAGCTAAATCGCTGATGGAACTGAAGAAAGTACCGCTGATCGTTTTTGCGACCGCTTACCCGCAGTTTGCCGCCGAGGCATTCCGCTATGAAGCAGTCGATTACCTGCTTAAGCCATACGATGAGAATCAGCTGAACGAAACCATCCAGCGAATTGAGAAGCACTTCTCAGCACAAACAGAAACGGAAGCAGAAGCAGCCAGACCATCCGGAAAGCTTGCCGTGGAGGGTGATGGAGAGATTTTTTATCTTGACCCAAAGGACATCCTTTATGTCTCCAAGGAAGAAAAATTTTCAAAAGTCGTCACCAGGACAAAGGAGTACGAAACGAAGACGCCATTAAAGGACCTGGAAATTCGGCTGGCTCCTTACTCCTTTTTCCGCATCCATAAAAGCTACCTCGTGAACCTGGACCATGTCACCCGCCTCACCCCCTGGTTCAACGGAGCGTACCAGCTTGAAATCGTGGGCCGGGACGAAATGCTTTCGGTCAGCCGGAACTATGTAAAAGCATTGCGGACGAAGCTGGAATTGTAAGAAGCATCTGATCTGGATGCTTCTTTTTATGCACGTAAATCGACAAATTTTGCACTTCACCCCCGAATTCCTGCATCTTGTTCACAAATCCGCCAAAATTGTTGTTTCTCCCTTATACTCTTTGTAAACGCATACATTATTCTCGGAGGAGGTTTCATATGTATACCTTTCTAGCTGGTATCGCACTATTGATTATTGGTTATTTTACGTATGGCAAATTTGTGGAAAAAGTTTTCGGTGTGAACGAAGGTCGTTCTACTCCGGCTTACACGCATAAAGATGACGTGGACTATGTTCCAATGTCCACAGCGAAAAACTCGCTCATCCAATTATTGAACATCGCTGGTGTTGGTCCTATTTTCGGACCAATCATGGGTGCGCTTTATGGTCCGGTTGCTTTCCTTTGGATCGTGCTTGGCGCCATCTTTGCCGGTGCTGTCCATGACTATCTGACCGGAATGATTTCGATCCGTAACCGCGGAGCCCACCTTCCTGAACTGGCAGGCAAGTTCCTCGGCAAATTCATGAAGCATGTCGTTAACGCATTCGCAATTCTTCTTTTACTTTTGGTTGGAACCGTTTTCGTCACCGCTCCAGCTGGCTTGCTTCACAACCTGATGGACGGAAAAGTGACAATGGGTCTGATCATTGGAGCTATTTTCATCTACTATATTTTAGCGACACTGCTTCCTGTTGATAAAATCATCGGACGCTTCTACCCGATCTTCGGTGCATTGCTGTTGATCAGTGCCATCGGAGTAGGTGCAATGCTTGTGTTCACGGGTGCACCAATCCCTGAGCTGTCCTTGACGAATTTCCATCCAGGCGGCGCAGCGATTTTCCCATTATTGTTCTTGACGATTTCTTGCGGTGCGCTATCTGGTTTCCATGCAACGCAAACACCAATCATTTCTCGTACAACGCAAAATGAAAAGAATGGCCGTAAAATTTTCTATGGCATGATGATCGCTGAAGGTGTTATCGCGATGATCTGGGCTGCTGCTGCGATGAGTTTGTTCGATGGCTACAATGGCCTGAACGATATGCTCGCAAACGGCGGACCTGCTGCAATCGTAAGCGAAGCTTCCACATTGATGCTTGGCGCAATTGGCGGAACACTTGCTGTTCTTGGTGTAATCGTGCTTCCTATCACATCTGGTGATACTGCATTCCGAAGCGCTCGTATGATCATTGCTGACTACTTTAATTTTTCACAAAAGAAGATTGCCAGCCGTTTATGGATCGCGATTCCTTTATTCGTTATCTCTTTCGCTTTGACAAAGGTTGATTTCACACTCCTTTGGAGATACTTCTCATGGGCTAACCAGTCAACAGCCGTCATTGCACTTTGGGTTGGCGCCATGTACCTGTTCATCGCCAAGAAGAACTACTGGATCGCGATCATTCCTGGTATGTTCATGACAATGGCGACAACGTCCTATATCCTTAATGCACCAATCGGATTCGGACAATCATTGACAGTTTCCAATATTGGAGCTGCAATCGTAACAATCGTCATCACTGCCCTATTCTTCAACGCAGCGAAAAAAGCACGGGCCAACAATATCCAGCTTGATGAGGATATTTCGAACTATAATAAGGTGGCATAACCGTGAGCGGCTGCTGCAGTCCGAATTACCGCAAGTCTGTCAATGAGAAAGAAGAGCAAATCAATCACAAGGGGAAGGAAAAGCTTCCCCTTTTCGCGAAGATTATCATTATCCTTATTACAGCAGGCGGGCTTCTTGCAGCCTTCCTCGCAAAGTAATAAGACAACACCAGGTGCACGCTTGATTCCAGGCGTGCGCTTTTACATAGTCAGGGAGGTTGAGGTTTTATGAAAATATTAATCGCGGGAGCAGGCGCCATTGGCGGTTATTTCGGCAGACGGCTGATGGAAAAAGGAGAGGACGTTACGTTCCTGGTCCGCGAGAAGCGAAAGCAGCAGCTCCTTTCGAATGGTTTAACGGTGGAAAGCATTCATGGGGATATGCACTTTTCGGAACCCAAGGTCATTTTAACAGGGGAAAATGTGGAGCCATATGATGTCATCCTGGTGTCCACAAAATCCTATCATTTGGCTGGTGCGATTGAGAGTGTCCGGCCATATGTCGGAGAAAAGACGATGATTCTCCCATTATTGAACGGGATCGCGCATCTTGATGTCCTGACGGAAGCATTCGGAGCTGAAAAGATCATTGGCGGGCTATGCTTTATTGAAACAACATTGACCCAGGACGGAAAAATTGTGCAGACGAGTCCGATTCATGACTTCGTCTTCGGTGAACGGACTGGAGAAACAACAGAACGGATTTTACAGCTGGATACGGCATTCAGCGGTACAAAAGCCAGCTTCCGCCTTTCTGAAAAAATCGAGCAGGAAATGTGGCACAAATACTTATTCATCACTTCATTGAGCGGCATCACCTCCCTGTTCAGGTCCCCAATCGGGCCGATCCGGGAGCAAGTACACGGCTTGGAAACACTTGAATCCCTGGTACGGGAGGCAGCGGCCACCATGGAGAGAATCGGCGCACCGCTTGCGGAAGGGGCAGTCGAAGCCACACTGGCAAGATTGCAGGAAATCGGTTACGGAATGAAATCCTCCCTGCAGCGTGATATGGAAAAATCACTCCCGACTGAAGGGGATCATTTATTTGGATACTTGCTCAAAAAAGCTGCGGAGTTTGGGATTGAAACACCTACCCTTTCCGTGATTTACGGCAATACGAGTATCCATGAAAGCCAGCTTGAAGCTGGGAGAAGTGCGTAATATTTTACTAATAGGCGCATAAGCCACCACCCTTTTTTGCGAAAAATTACATCACGAACAAAAAGTGCCTGAGCCTTAATGTGTCTGTTCAAAACACATTAGCTCAGGCACTTTTTAATAGCTTTTCGCTGTTTCTTCACCCTTCAACACTCTTAGAGCACCTGCTGCCAGTGCTTCCATTTCTTCTTCACCTGGCAGGACGAAAACGGTTCCCAGGAAACGGATTCTATCCTGGATCCAGCCTGTAATCGTCTCAGAATGAGCAATTCCGCCGGTAAGGATAATACCGTCAAGCTGTCCTCCCAGCACAGTGGCCATGGCGCCAATTTCTTTGCCGATCTGATGGACCATCGCTTTTAAAATAAGACCTGCCTCCCTGTCGTCCTCAGCAGCGCGTCTCTCCACTTCAATGAGATTTTTGGTGCCCAGATAAGAGTACACCCCGCCCTGCTTCGTCAATCGCTGGAGCAGTTCCTTTTCGCTGTATTTTCCTGAGTAGCAAAGCTGGACGAGCTGCTTCGCCGGGAGTCCGCCTGCGCGTTCTGGTGAAAACGGCCCCTCATTTTCAGCATTATTGACATCGATGATCCTGCCGCTGCGGATCGCAGCCACCGAAATGCCTCCGCCAAGATGGGCCACGACGAAGTTGGTTCCAGACAGCTCCATCCCAATCTCGGCAGCTATTTTTCGGGAAACTGCCTTGATATTAAGGGCGTGAACATGGCTTTTCCTCTCAATGTCAGCTATGCCGGAAATCCGCGCTTCATCGACCAGCTCATCCACCCCGACCGGGTCGACGATAAAAGCCGGAACCTTATGTTCATCTGCCAATTCAGCAGCTAACATCGGCCCCAGGTTAGAGGCATGATTTCCATATTTCCCTGAACGGGCATCTTCAAGCAGCTCTTCGTTGACAGCATATGTCCCGCTGCTCATTGGTTTCAGCATTCCGCCACGGCCAACGACTGCATGAAGTGCAGATGTTTCAATTCCTCTATCCCGCAAAATGGACTTGATCACCTCAAGGCGATATGGCAGCTGTTCTCCCAGGTCTCCCAGCCCCAAGAGAAGCTTGTCATCATGCCTGATTGTTTCTTCAAAAATAACAGACTCATTTTCATACACTGCCAGTTTTGTCGAGGTGGAACCAGGGTTGATTGCTAAAACCTTCATCCTCTCGCCCTCCTTCACACGCTCACCTTTGTATTAGAAGCTGCCACCACAGCCAGAGCGATCGATGCGAGCTTTGCCTCGGGTGTATCGGACCGGGAATTCAGGACAAGCGGAACTTTGGCCCCAAGGACGATTCCCGCCATCGTTCCCTTTGCAAAATACGTAATCGCCTTGCCAAGGAAGTTTCCGGCCTCTATGGTAGGCACAATCAGCAAATCCGCCGCTCCCTCCAGCTCACTTTGAAGCCCTTTGTGCAGAAGGGACTCCCTGCTGATGGCAAGGTCCAATGGAAGCGGTCCTTCAATCATCAGCGGGTGGCTGGTTTCTTTTTGGACGACCATGGCCAGGTGGTCGGCTTCAACCGTGACAGGCATCTTCTCACTCACACGTTCATTCGCCGCCAGTATGGCGACCCGCGGCAAATCCATCCCAATTTGCATAAGGAATTCTGCTCCATTCAGGATGATTTGCTTTTTTTGCTCAAAATCCGGCGCAATGTTAATTCCGCCATCACTCATGCTGATCAGCTTTTCGGCACCAGGTATATCAAAAACAGAAATATGGCTGATGACTTGCCCTGTTTTCAAGTTGAGTTCTTTATTCAATACACCTTTTAAAAAAGGAGTACTGTTCACGAAGCCCTTCATGATCACCTGGACATGGCCTTCACTTGCAAGCTTTGCCGCGATAAAAGCATTTTCATTTTCGGTATAGGCGGGATAAACCGGATAATCCTCTACCGAAAAATCGAGCTCCCTTGCCAGTTCAAAGATTTTTTGCGGATCGCCGACGAGATGCGGTTCGATTATGCCCAGCTTGACAGCTGCCTTCACTGCCTGCAGGACATCACGGTCATGTGCTGCCGCCACACTCATTTTCACAGGCGGCCGTGTTCGTGCAACGGCAATGACTTCCTTAAAATTTCTGTAACGCATGAAATTCGCCTCCTGCTGAGTCAGCCTGTGAACTTGCTCTGGATCCGGCTGATTTTTTCGATCTTCTCTTCTACTACTATATTTGCAGCTTTATAGGTTGGTATATCGTGAGTTTTGGACATTTTGTAGATTTTCTTCAGTACATCATAAATCAGGCTGGCGTTTTTGAATGCCCGCTCCTTGCTGTAATCATGGAGTTCGTCCGCAACCTGGATCAACCCTCCGGCATTGGCCACATAATCTGGTGCATAAAGGATTCCTTTTTGGTGCAGCAGGTCTCCGTGGCGCTCCTCCGCCAGCACATTGTTCGCTGCCCCTGCGACAGCAAGGCATTTTAATTTCGGGATTGTAACATCATTGATGACCGCCCCCAGTGCGTTCGGTGAAAAAATGTCGCATTCCACACTGTATATATCTAGTGGCGCCACAGTTTCAATATCCGGATACCGATTCACTGAAAGGATTGAGAATTGCCGTTCAGGGACTCGGAAAGGTCGGCCGATTGCTTGTAGGTCACCTCTATGAAGAGGGAGCCACGCTTATTGTCACTGATATTTTTGAGGAGAATGCGAGGAATATGGAGGCAGCGGCAACTCCGCAGTCATAACGGCTTTCGGGGTGTGGCAGGCGATCAAGGCGACGGCGAAAGAAGTGTTTGGCGCAAACCGACCAGGTAGGATGTCTGCTTCGCGGCGGAAACGAAGTCCATGCCGACCGTGCCGACATCTGTTCCTGTATAAAAGCGGCCCTTCAATGTTTCGATGAATGAACCGAACGCCTGAAAAAGCTCATCCGATTTTTCCGATTTCGGGTCGCCCATGATGACCGCCTTCCCGCCTCCATATGTCACACCCGATACGCCGCATTTATAGGTCATCCCTTTGGAAAGCCGCAGAACATCCTGCAACGCTTCATCGGTCGATTCATAATCCCACATCCGGCAGCCCCCAAGCGCCGGGCCAAGCGTTGTATCATGAATCGCAACAATCGATTTCAGGCCGGTTGCCTTGTCATAATTGAAAATCACCTGTTCATGCCCCTGGTTTTTCATTTCCTCAAAAATATCCAAAACCATTTTTTGTTCTTCCGTAAGCAACACAAACATCCCCCTCCCGAATTAGGACCTGGCATAGCTGGAGCAAGCTTCTGGCGGTTTCCAGATCAGCAAATAAATGTAAGCCCTTACACAATTTCATTATAAAGACTTTGGGAGCTGCTTACGGTGATATATCTTACACTTCTGTGGCGAAACCCTTTTATATCTGGATCTGTAAACTGGTAAAAAACGCTGATTTTTTCCAGTTCGCCAATAAAATCGGTTTTTCGCCAATAAAGTGTTCACTTTCGCCAATAAAATCAGATTTCCGCCAATAAACTAGTCATTTCGCCAATAAAATCAAGTTTTCGCCAATAAGTTAAATCCTGATCAAAATGTTTGGTCATTTTAGCGGAATTCAAGCATCGTTTCCCTGAATCAAGGTACGGAATCGCGGAAATCATGCTCAGTTTCGTTGAATTGAGTCACTATCGCAGAAATCAGGCGCAGTTTCGTTGAATCGAGTCACACTATCGCAGAAATCAAGCACAATTTCCTTGAATTAAGTCACGTTATCGCGGAATCTCTGCCTAAGATCCAGAGCGCATCACTTTTCCCCTCAAAAAAAAGAACCAAAGCACAGCTGCTTTGGTTCTAATCTTAATGAACACCCGGAAACCAGCCTGGTGTGTTGACGATTGCCTGCCATAATGGGTCTGGAACAACGAGTCTGGACTGGGCGCCGAGATCAAGCGTGGTTTCGATGTCATCTTCTCGGCCGGTTTCGACTTTCTCAACCCAATCAGGATCGATGATCAGTTCCCGTCCTAATGCAAGCAGCGGTACGCCTGTTTCGAACGCTTTGATGACGTCATCGGCGCTGTACAGGGAGCCGACACCGATAACTGGTACTTTGCTGCCTACGCGCTCATGGATGATTTCCATTCTGGAACGGTTGTCTTCCACACCTCTTCTTGGTTTGGACCAAAAGTCGTTGAGTGACACATGCAAGTAATCGAGATTTTTCCCGGCGAGGGCATCAATCAGTTCAAGTGTATCAGCCATCGTGATTCCAGGTGTCTCTGGCTCCTCTGGTGAAAATCTGTAGCCGACAATAAAAGGTTCCTTCGCATGCTCAGCAGTTACCCTTTTTACTTCTTCGACAACCGCCAGTGGGAAAGCCATCCTCTTCTCAAGTGAGCCTCCCCACTTGTCGTTGCGGCGGTTGGAATGCGGAGAGAAGAATTGCTGGATCAGGTAACCGTTGGCTCCATGGATTTCGACGCCATCAAATCCGGCCTGAATCGCACGCCTGGTCGTTTCTCCAAAAGCTGTGATGATTTCCTCGATTTCTTCGCCCGTCAACGCACGGGGAGCTTTTGCACTGTTCCGCTCAGACTGGACATCGCTTGCGCTGACGATCTCGCCTTCAGGTACGAGATCTGGCGGACATTCACGGCCTCCATGGAAAATCTGCAGAACTGCTTTAGCTCCCTCCTCTTTAATCGCTGAAGCCAGTTGACGCAGACTTGGGATCATTTCATCTGTATCCGCCCCAAACTCCCCTTTAAAGCCCTTCCCATTCCGGGTCACATATGTACAGGCGGTCACCACCATACTGACCCCTTTTGAACGGCGGGCATAGTATTCCACCTCGGCGTCCGTAACAGTCCCGTCCTCATTGGAAGAAAAATTCGTCATTGGCGCCATCACGAGCCTGTTTTTCAGGCTGACTCCATTCGGGAATGAAAAGGAATCGAATAGCGGTTTATATTTTTGGTTCATTTTCAACAACCTCCTTCTTTAACATACAAAAGTGTAATAGCCTGCAATCTCCACTGCTAAACACCCTGGTTATTATTTGTATCTTTTCCGAAAAAAAAACAGCGGGATCTTGTTCCGCTGTCTGAACTTATTTGCTTGTTTTATCAATTGCTGACTTAATGGTCTTTGCTTGCTGCTCAAGATCACCCATTCCCTGAAAATGGACGTACATGATTCTTGGTTCTTCGTGCATCATGTGATTGTGCAACGCGGAAATATCCAGCTTACCTTTTCTCAATTCAACCAGGACGGGGTTGACCTCCTCTTGCAGAAGGGCTAACTCACCAATCACAACCGTTTGTCCATCGACCTTTTCAAAGCTAAAATTGAAGGCAAGCTCAACCGTTTCAGGAGACAGCTGCTTTCCCATAAGTGCAAGCTTAATATTTTCACGGACAATTTCCGCCTTGCAGACCCCATTTTTCAGCTCTGCTTTTGTATTAAGTATTTCCTCCAGCTTTTTGCAATCAGGCTGTCCCTGAGCCTGGGCAGCGAATGGTAAAACAAATGCAAGAATCAAAGCTGCTGCTAATAGGATTTTTTTCATCAAAGACCCTCCTTGTTAGCTTTAGCTTTCCTGTTTCTTTTCTCGCTATGCACGTAAAACCGTAAGCGCCTTGGTAAGCATTAAAAAAAGACATCCTGCTAAAGCAGAATGCCTTCCTGATTCTGATTCTTAATGAGCAGTTCTTCCATTTCTTCCGGCGGCAACGGCTTGCTGAAATGATAGCCCTGGCCGACCTGGCAGCCGTTCTCCATAAGGAATTCTACTTGCTCTTGTTCCTCGACACCTTCAGCTATGACGCTGAACTGAAGATTATGGCCCATATCGATGATGGTTTTTACCATCGCACCCTGGTTGGCATGATGAATGATGTCATCGACGAATGATTTATCAATCTTAATTTTATCAATTGGCAGATGCTTTAACAGGCTAAGGGAAGAATAGCCTGTCCCAAAATCATCAATGGCCAGAGTGACACCCAGTTCTTTTAACTGATCCAGAATCCTTGCCGTCTTCTCACTGTTCTGCATGACACTTTCTGTTATTTCTAGGTCCAGAAAGCTTGGCGCCAGCTGTGTGTCATCCAGGATTTTTTTCAGCATATCAATGAAACGGTCTTCCTGAAGCTGGCGGACAGACAGGTTCACGGATACAGGAATATGCCTCAAGCCCTTGTCCTGCCATGCTTTATTCTGCGCCGCCGCTCTTTCCAGCACCCATTTCCCAATCGGAACGATCAATCCTGTTTCCTCTGCCAGCGGAATGAATTCTCCAGGGGATATGACTCCCTTTTCGTGATGCTGCCAGCGGACCAGCGCTTCCACCCCGATGATTTCTCCCGATTCCAGGTGTACCTGCGGCTGGTAATGGAGCAGGAGCTGGTCCTGTTCCAAGGCTTTTCTCAGGCCGTTCTCCAATTCCATTTTACGCGAGGAAAGCCCATGAAGCTGATTGGTATAAAACTGGTAATTGTTCTTCCCGCGCTCTTTGGCAAGGTACATCGCCGTATCCGCATGCTTGATAAGTGTTTCTTCATCCTTGCCGTCTGCAGGCGCCATGCTGATTCCAATGCTTGGCGTGACAAAGAACTCCTGTCCTTCAACCTCGATCGCCTCGGCAAACTCTTGAAGCACCTTTTCAGCTACCTCTATGACAAGTTCCTTCGTCATTCCTTTAAGCACGATTATGAATTCATCACCGCCCTGGCGTGAGACAAGCCCTCTCTCTTGTACCGCATTCTTCAGCCTGCCGGCGACAACCTTAAGCAGCAGGTCACCGACACGATGGCCCTTCGTATCATTGATGATTTTAAAACGATCCAGGTCAAGGAACAGGACAGCAAGCTGTTCTTCTTCATTTTTAAGCGAAGCTTTCAGATGCTTCCTGACCATGTTCCTGTTCGGCAGTCCTGTGAGCACATCATAATAGGCCATGTACTTGATCGTTTTTTCCGCCTTCTTGCGCTGTGTAAGATCGCGGCCGACGATTTGCTCCGCCATCCTTCCTTCATATAAAATCGGCATCGCTGACATCTCGACATCGATTTTCGTACCGTCCATCTGGGTTGCTTTGAATTCAAACCAGAGCTTCTCTTCAAAATTCTCGTCAATCGTCAATTCGCGATTTTTTATATGAGCCAGGACATCTGGGGGAATCAGTCTGGAAATCGGCTGACGTATCAATTCGGCGGGGTTATCCACCTTGAACAGCCTGCAGCCTGCCTCATTGATATAATCCAGTTTGCCTCTGCTGTATACAGCGATCAAATCGGGGGACATCTCTACCAGGCTGCGGTACCGCCCCTCGCTTTCCTGCCGATCGGTGATATCGAAAAGCACACTGGTAAAGTCAACGAAATGCCCGTTTTCATCAAGTACTGGTATTCCCCGGTCCTGAATCCACCGAACCTCGCCATCAGGCCGGATGATCCGGTAGACACTGGTAACGGCCTCACCGCGAGCAAGCCCCGATTCTCTTTCAGCTAGAATGTGGTGATCGTCAGGATGAATGACCTTTCTCCAGAGTGTATTGTCTTTGTAAAATTCCTCAGAGGAATGACCGTAAAGTTTTTCAATGCCGGACGTTATCAGCAAGGTATCTGTTTTCAAGTCATGCGACCAAATTGCCACATCCAGTGAATCAAAAATATTTTTCAGCCTTTTTTTATAATCCCGCAATTCCTTCTCTGTGCTGCTCATTCCCCTGAAGACAAGGAAAATTAAAAAAATGAAGATCGCGGAAACACCCATGTCAATCAAATAACCGGTCACTTTACTTATAGAAAAATAGAACGATGTGAGCCAATCAATCACCTCTGCGAAGATAAGAAAGATAATAATAAAAAATCCGTTGTATTGATAAAGGTTCCTGTCACTGTCCATCAGAATGTATCCTCCATGTGCTCAGCGTGAGACTCCTAAAAAAAATCTGGAATTGCTGTCTATTATTAACAATAACAAACAAAACAGGGTTGGCACAATGGAAATCCTTCCATGTATGCAGGGATTTTAATCATCTTTGCAGGCTGTTAAAGCGCAATACCCAGAACAGTTGAGAGCTCTCTTTTCTTTTCATTCAGGTAAAGCTGGTCAAGTTCCTTCAGCTCTTTTGAATTGAACTTTTCCATATTGTAGATATATAGCTCCCAAATGCTTTTCTTCAATGAGTCATCTGCTGATTTTCCAATTAACTTAAATGCGTCGATGATTGCAAACAGGATGGATATGTCTTGCCTCCCATAATGGGAGATTTGATAAAAGGATAAATAAAGAATGTCCATAGTCCGTTTCTGTTTCCCAATGATTCTCGGCTGCATATCTCCATCATAATATGCAATATACCGGCCATTCGAGCGGACCCGACATAAGTCGGCCAATGCCATGCCCAAGTATGAAATGCAGATTCTCGCTGTATTTGGATCATTCACTGCGGGGGAAATGGCCCTCAAAGCCACCTCGACTAATTTTTGAAGGGCAAATTCGGGATCTTGAATAGAAGACCGTTCTTTGCCAAGCCTTAAGTATTGATTCAATACCTTCTCAATATCCTCATCAATCTCACCATCATGATGAATCCTGAAAGCGATACTCTCTTCTGTAAGAAAATCTCCGTTCAGGAAGTTAGCTTCAATTGCCAGCCCTTTTTCGGAAGCATATTTCAACAATCCATCATAATCTGTCAGTTGGACATATCCAAACCCTCTGCACTTCACATCTCTTACAAATTCATAAGTGAAACCAGCGTCTTTTCGCTGATCAATCACATTGGTGTATTCGCTCTTAAGTGTTTCTTCCTGGCTTTTAATCACCTTTAATGCACCCTCTGTGATTTCACGTATCAGCGTACTTACCTGAATCGAGTTTGCGACATTGTGGATAAAATAGGCAAAAAACGCCAGACATATGAATGCGATCATTACCCCAACTGCGGCCGAGATCACCTGTCCTTCATTCCATGTTTCACTCATGAAAAGCAGCGAAAAGATCGAATAGACAAAACCGCCCATGAAGATTCCCAGAACACGCATCGTCACAGGATTATTAACAAAATTATTCAGCGTTCTCGGTGAAAATTGAGAGGAATAGGTAGTCAAGACAATCATGATCGTCGAAAACGTGATCGTCGTCATCGTCAGCAGGGCGCCTGATATGGTTCCGAGGATTTCTTGTGCCAACTGCACGTTTGTCAACATAAAATCAGGGACTATTCCCTGCGCAAGCTCATAGTGATCTATATAAATTACCAGCAAAGCCAGCAAAAACGCCAAAAGACTATAGATACCCGGCATCAGCCAGAAACTTTGCCTAACCCGTAAAACCGTTTTTTTGACCATAAAATCCAGCCCCTTATTGGCAATCCTTTGAATTTAATTTAAACCAAATAAGGGGTGTTTCATCCTCTGTACCAAAAAAAGACCTCACCGATAAACTCGGGAGGTCGAATTTCATTTCACATACCCAACAAGCTCCATGAACCCTCTGCCGGTCAGCGGCCTTATTTTGCCATCAGAAAGCTTTTCCCTGCCAACCACCTTGCAGGTTCCTTCCCAGATCGCCTGGATCGGGCCGATGATCAGCATCTCCTGGTTTGGAAAATCGGCTTCAACTTGAAGCTCTATATCAAACTCAGGGACATGAATCTCCCATTCTACCGGGTATCTTGCGTTTGTCTTCAGGCTTTTCCAGTACTTGATCTTTTGAAAGTGTATGTTTCTAGTAAATTCAACGCTGCCATCGGCTCCAATGATATTGGCCATCGGCTTGCCCGGGGTCATTTGATTCAAGAGCAATTCGCGTCCATCGCTGAGCTGGAGTCCGAACCAGTTCCAGCCTGCTCCCTTGATCAGCGAATAGTCCCGTCCCCATTGATGATCAAACCATCCCTGGCCGCTTACATTTTCCATGCCGGCATCCGTCGTAATTTTCCCGTTGACCATATTCCGGGTAGCAGAATAATAGTACAGATCATCCGGTTTCCCGTCCCCGCCGATGAGCGCGACTGGTTTAGCCGGGACAAACTCCAGTTCCACCTCAGAATGCTTCTCTTTTAAAAGTACATCGAACGCCGATTGGTCTTCTCCTTTAAAGCTGAGTCGATGGCTGCCGTATATCAATTCAGCAGGATCCTGCTGAATTCTCGCATGCTTCATTTTTGTATGCGGTGAAGGAATTTTACCTTTCAGCAAATCTTTATACAACCTCCACATCCCTGTATCCAAAGGATTCCGCAAAAGATAGAATGGCAGATAAACAGCCAGCATCCCGAGCTTCACCTTTGAGTCAATGGAGGAAAAATTGAAGCGCTTCTTCCTTTTCAGGTCAATCAATGTATGAATTATATAATGCCCTTTTCCAATCTCAAGCTCGCCTACCTGGAAAAAAGAAGCCATTACGGCATAACGTCCTCCCCTGTCGCCATCAAGAAAGGCAAAAAAATACCACCATTCAATATTGGCATCGGCATGCGGCCCCGCGTCCTTCGGCAGCGAAATCGGTTTTATTCCTTTCTCATTCATCCCAGCACACACCTTTTGTTTTTTAGTAAGGTATGCAGGTGTGAAAGAATGCGGGACTGAAAAAGAACCCAGGAAAGTCATAAACACTTCCTGGGTTCTTTTTAGCTTTCCAGTATCTGTTTGATTTTTTTCAAATCCTTACTATTGGCTTTTTTCATCATGGAACCCATGAATGGTGCTGCCAATTTCGAAAAACCTGACGGCTGACCTTGATTCCTCAACTTCATCAAAGTGGTATTTGCGTCAATTTTCTCCCAAGAATAACTGGTCTTCATAGGAAAGGGACCTTCTGAGGTTTGCATTACCATTTTCTCGCCTGGGGTATACTCCACAACCTCATATATGTAAGCAAGCTCTCGTCCCAAAAATTTTGCTTTAAAACCAATCTTCGAGCCAAGCTTCAGCGGTTTTCCAGTCAGCCATTCAGCCGAATCAATATTCACATACCACTCTGGTGCATGATCGGGATTCGCTGCATATTCCGCCACCTTTTCGAGCGGGCAATTGATCTTTATTTCTGTACGGACGTCAACCACTTTCATTCCTCCAGCAAATCATTCTTTTCCATCATTATAATATAAAAAGCGCCATTTTCCTCTGGCTGTTTGACGAGTCAATGCTTGAAATTAACTCCGCCGTGGAATATTCTTAAGGATATACTTCAGAATGAAGGATGGGATGATCCTGCGTATCAATAAATTCATCAGCGAATCAGGTAAGACATCAAGGCGCGGTGCAGACCGGCTGATTGAGGAAGGCCGTGTGACCATCAATGGAAAGGTTGCGAAAATCGGCAGCCAGGTAGAGCCAGGCGATGTTGTCCGCCTGAATGGCGAAGAAATCAGGATGGCACAAAACTATGTCTATATTGCACTTAATAAGCCTGTCGGCATCACCAGCACGACGGAAAAGCATGTAAAGGGGAACATTGTCGACCTCGTCAATCATCCGTTGCGGATTTTCAACATTGGCCGGCTGGATAAGGATTCAGAAGGACTGATCCTGCTTACGAACGACGGAGATATCGTCAACGAAATCCTACGCGCCGAGAACAGGCACGAGAAGGAATACATTGTTTCTGTGGACAAGCCCATTACGCCGGAATTCATCAAAGCGATGTCCGAAGGCGTCAGGATCCTTGGCACGAAAACACTTCCTGCCAAAGTCGTTCAGCTTTCCAAATTCGAATTCAACATCATCCTCACACAGGGCTTGAACAGGCAAATCCGCCGCATGTGTGAAGCCCTTGGCTATGAGGTTTACCGCCTGCAGCGCATCCGGATCATGAATATCCATCTTGGAAACCTGCCGGTCGGACAATGGCGCGACCTGACGAAGAAAGAGAAGAAACAGCTTTTCAGCGAATTGAATTACGAACCGAAGGAATGGTAAAAAGGATGGGCGCTCGCCCATCCTTTTTTTGCTGCCTTAAATCGATACAGCCTTAGGCTGGTCCTCTTCCCTCAGAAGTTTCAGGAATACTTTTTCCTTGTACAGGTACAGGACAATGGCCATCAGGCTGAAGCTGCAGATGCCCAGAAGCAGCCATACAGGCATTTTTTCAAGCAGGAAACCAAACAGGATGAACCCAAGCGGTGTCATTGCGCTTGAACCGGTTTCGAGCAGCGCCATCACTCTCCCACGATACTCATCAGGTGTATTTTTCTGCAGGAGGACGAACACGGGCGTATTGATGAACATGATCGATGCAGATAGAATCAGGACGATGCCAATCAAATAGGCAAAGACCATTCCATTGGACAGTTCCATTAGCGACGGGACTGCAGGGAGGCCGATCAGCATGATGACCGTAGACATCACGACCATTCCCCCGGTTATAGAGAATTCTTTCCTCCTGATTTCCTTCCTTGCAGACAGGAACAGTGCCATGATCATCATCCCAACTGAAAACGCTCCTTCTATGATTCCCAGCTGAACTGAGGTCATTTTCCTGATCGTTAAAACGAGATAAGGCATGGCAACGGGGAACACGGCAAACCAGAAGTTAAGCCAGATGCTCAGGATCACCAAATGAAGCAGGAACGGCTGGCCTTTCACATAAGAAACCCCATCTCTCAGATCCTCGCCGATCGAGGTGCTTTTCTTCTTTTCAGTTCTGCTTGAAAACAAATTGTAGTTTATGAGAATGCTTGCAAATGCTGCAATTAGGAATGTCAGGATGTTAAGTGCCATGAAGATGTGAATGTCTAAAATACCGAAGAACACACCGCCTAGTACCGGACCCAATATCGTTGATAAAGAGATTGCGGCCTGGTTCAGTGAAGTGGCTTTTTGCAGGTGGTCAGGCCCTACCATGTTGTAGATCGAAGAGGTAACTGAAATGGAATAGAAGGTGTTTATAATGCTTAGCCCAGTAGTCGCCACGTATAACACCCAAATTTCTTGTGACAGGAATGTGAATGCTCCAAGGATGATGGCGAGCCATATGGCACTGGCAAAATTAGCGGAAATGATGATTCTTTTGCGGCTCAGTCGGTCGCTCAGCGTTCCAGCGACAGGAGCAAGCAGGATTCGTGGCAGCACACTGAGCACTAGAGTGATCGCAAAATTCAGGCTCGATCCCGTTTCAGCGAGGATATACAGCCCAATTGCGAAAGCGTATATCGATGATCCAAGGACAGAGGTCACCTTACCGGACAGGAATAAAATTAAATTTTTCTTAACTGCATTCTCCAATCAGCTCTCCTCCTGGGTTTGCTTTTTCAATGTGAAGCTTATTTCATAAGACATCTTCTCAGCATCCTTCTTCTCTGCCGATTTTTTTACGTATTTTAAAAACAGCGCATCAAGATCCTCCTGCAGTTCCTTTCTGTCGTCTTCGGTTAATGAGATGAATGTACCCTGTACCTGCTCAGAAGCTGGCTTTTCTTCGTCATTCTTCAGGTTAAAATGGGTAGCTTTCGAACGATAGTATTTTTCGATGATTCCCCGATTCTCTTTCGTTTCCTCTAGTTCAAGAATTCCGCCATTGAATAGTTGCTGGATATGGTAATGGATGCTGCCTGCCGATTTCCCCAGCTCATCGGCAACCTGTTTAGCCGTCATCGCTTTCATCGCCAGTAAATAAATGATCTTTACCCTAATCGGACTGGAGATCAGTTTTTGCTGCTCCAAATTGATGTCCATCGTTTTCTTTATATAACCCAAGCTGAATCACCTTCCAATTTATTCATTTGTTCTATGTTTATTTTACGTTCTAAATTTTTAGAATGCAATAAACTTTTAGAATAAACCGAAAACCAACCTATTGATTAATCCAACCCAATTGATGTCGAGAATTTTTCTAAAAAATAATTTGTATACAAACTATATTTACACAAAATATATTAAGTGATAGAATATTTTATAGAACATTTAGGAGGACATAATCGATATGTCTATGGATAAAGCCATCGGCTCGGCTTCTGTTCGGCTGAGCAAGAAGCTGACTCGAATCATTAACTTTTACTTAAAGCCTTACCACATCACGACGGAACAGTGGAGTGTCCTGCGCACCTTGAATGAGTCTGATGAGATTTCACAAAAAGAACTATCGATCCGGTCAGATAAAGACCAGGCAACATTGACGAAAATTCTGGACCTTCTTGTAAAACAGCAAAATGTCGAAAGAATACCAAATCCCATCGATCGCCGTTCTTTTTTGGTAAAAATAACTCCGAAAGGCGCAAGAGTTGCGGAGGAAGTATCCCCATACCTTGAAACGGTATTCGAGAAGATCACAATTGGAATAAATGAAGAGAGACTGGCATTGTACCAGGAAGTTTTACACTCATTGGAAGACAATATTGAAAGACTTTTGGAGGAAAACAATTAGAAAGAAGGCATTAGAATGCAAAAAACATCTAAGTTATGGACAGCACAGTTTACGGCCATTGTGATAATGGCTTTTTTATTTTTCCTATGCCTGCAGCTGCTGACTGCCGGCTTCCCTGCTTTCATTACAGACATTAAGAACAACCCGGCCCATGGCGGCTTGATGACAACGGTCTTCATGGTATCCGCCATTGCCACCCGCCCCTTCGTCGCTTCCTTGATGCAGAAGATGGACAATAAGAAGTTGAGCCTTATTTCCCTGGGGTTCATCGCCATTTCGGTTGGCTTGAGTTACGGACAGGATTCAGTGTCCCTGCTCCTCCTGCTGAGAGTTTTCCATGGGGTTGGTTTTGGCATCATTACGACGATTTTCTCCACTATGGCCACGAAGATTATTCCTGTCCACCGCCTTGGCGAAGGAATCGGCTATTATGGCATGGCAACAAGTGTGGGAACCAGTCTGGGCCCGATGCTGGCACTGGCATTGCTGCAGTATGTTTCTTTTAATATATTGATTTCAATTTCGGTAGCATTGACTCTGCTTACCTTGTTCCTGAACCTTTTTGTAAAAAGCCCAAACAAGCCGGTACCTGCTAAAGCGGATGCGCAGAAAGTCAACTGCAGGGAGCATGCCTTTGATCGCCACGCGTTCACACCAGCGATTCTTACCGCCTTCTTCTCCATCACACTTGGCGGTGTTGTCAGCTTCCTGCGTGAATTAGGCAAAGAAGCAAACCTTGGGGCTGCCACATCCCTGTTCTTTCTTGTCATGACGGTGGTGATGATTGTCATCAGACCCATTTCAGGGAGAATGTACGATAAATTCGGCCATAAATTGATTATCTACCCTGCCGTCATTTCCGGAATCATTGGACTGACACTGTTAGCGGTCACCCAAAATACTTTGACCCTTCTGATCGCTGCCTTCTTTTACGGAATTGCCTATGGGACAGTAGCGCCGACACTGCAAGCACTCACGGTAAGCGCAGTATCAAAGGAAAAACAGGGAACCGCGAATGCGATGTACTTTTCTTCTATGGACCTGGGAATGGCTCTTGGATCAGCCGGACTTGGCCTGCTTGCATCCTATACAGGCTACCACTTCATTTATGGGTTCTCAGTCATATTCATGGTCGGACTGCTCGTCGCATACTCCATGATTTTTGTTGTAAAAAAGAAGCCAAGGGAACATTTTGCTGAGACTACTAAGGAAGTTGGGGTCTAAAAGTGAAGGGACCTCACCGGAAAAAGACACGATGAGAACTGTCTCACCGTGCCTTTTTTGTTTTTTCAGGATAAAAATATTGGATATTCCTTACTTTCGAAGTTTATTCCTTATTCTCCCGCTTGACATCATGCCTGCTGATGTAAATCCACATCGAGATATAAGTCAAAGAGAGCAAGACAAGGAACACGGGTGCTGACAAAACGTTTTGAATTAACATGAATGTGCCACCCCTTTTAATTTAGGCTTTCCAGCGGAAACGAAAAAAATAAATAGAAAATGACTGCAATTGGGACGGAAAGGATCCATGCCATCACCGGCTTCCGATAATGAATCCACAAGACCACGAACAATATCAAATTCAGCCAGATGTTATGCCAGCTGTTCCAGCCGTTATCGTATACAAACATTCCCCTGTGCGCGAATAATGCCTCTATGATCGTGTAAAAGGCTACCCATATGCCAACATAAATTACCTGATTCCTCCTTGTTGACGGAAAACGCTGCAGATAAATGATCAGCCCGACTGGACAAATGAAAAATGTGAACGCAATGTTGATGATGGAGTGGTTCAGCCATTCTGCCGTTATACCGCGGAATGCCCATAAGGTGTGATTATAATAAAGCGTATTATAGAGCAAGTTCACGACCATAAAAAACAGGATGGTGGGATACTGCTTTTTCCATTGTGACCAATCAACAAACTTATAAGCGAAAAAAATCCAGACCAACAAGACCAATAATAAATACATTTTCTTCTCTCCCCAAAGATCCTGATTTTATCAGTTATATCCTGCAGGGTGTTTTTTATACAAATATCAAAAGCGCAGACTCTGCATCTGCGCTTTAATATTTTACATTTTTTGAAACATTTAGCTTTTTTATCCGTAAGAAGAAACAAGGAGGCGATACCCATCGGAAAAATCATCAGTTTCATTCTTACCTTGCTCATCATCGGACTTATTAATTTTGGCCTTACTTCGGTCACAAGTTATAGCTTTATTGATGCTTCACCATTTGTCGGTGCTGCGAGTGTCTTCTTGATTTATTTTTTTAGTTCAGCCGGCGGTATCGCAAGCCGCCATGTGGATATGCAGGTACAGGCTGAAACAGGGATCAAAATGAACCAGACTGAGAAAAAATTCTTGCCTTCATACGCGTTTTTGGCAGCCATCGTTTACTTGATTGGTTCAATTGTCGCCACGTTTTGGGTCTATCGGGACTACTTTTTCCAATAAGAGCCTGCAGCAAAAGCCAGGAGTCTCATCTTTTTCTTCTGTTCCAAATAACTCGCCTGGGCTTCCTGAATCGAAGTCTCTTTGAAGGTTATCACCGTACCGGGCATCGCCTGGGCAAGCAATGGAATATCGACGGATATCACGGTCGCGATCCTCGCATAGCCCCCGGTCGTCTGGCGCTCGGCCATTAGAATGATGGGCTGGCCGTTTGCCGGCACCTGGATTCCTCCTAAGGGGATCGCATCGGAAATGATATCTGCTCCGTCATTGTGCTCCAGGCTTGGCCCCTGCAGTCTGAGTCCCATCCTATTGGATTGCGGAGAGATTTTGTACTCACTGGAGAGGAAGCAATCAACCGTCCTTTTAGGGAATCGATCGAAGTGCGGTCCAAGACTCACTCGCACTTCAAGCTTTTTTCGATACTCTGGAACAAAGTCTTTATGTAAAAAGCGGCTCTTCCTGACAAATGGATTTCCATATAAAACGTCCCCTGCCTCGAGCGCGCGGCCCTTGTATCCGCCAAGCTGTCCATTGATAAAGGTCGACTTGCTGCCCAAAACCGGATGGATGTCGATTCCGCCGGAAAAACTTATATAGGCTCTTGCACCGTTCCGGCCACTGCCGAAGGACAGAATATCCCCTTTTTTAAAAACAAAGCTTTTCCACATTCCTACTTCGTTCCCATTCAACACAGGCTGCAAATCCCCTCCGCATATAGCGATGGAAACATCATGCAATGCTTCCAGTTCAGGTCCTAGCATCGCGATTTCAAGCCCGGCTTCTCCTGGCAAATTGCCGACAAGAATATTGGCCATCTGCAAAGAGTAGGTGTCCATCGCACCGGATGGACTGATGCCGAATTGCTGATATCCAGTTCTTCCTAGATCCTGGACCGTCGTCTGCATGCCAGGCTTTCGGACTTTTAAAATAGGTTCGGTCATTTGCATCCCCAACCAGGCCGGATTTCGATTCCTTCCGCAGTGAAAGCTTCTTTTAATTTCCTGGCAAATTCGAGGGCGTTTGGTCCGTCACCATGAACACAGATGGTATCCGCTTTGATCGCAATATCCGTTCCATCCGCTGCCTCAACTCTTCCTTCCCGCACCATTCGCAACACCCTTGCTATGGCGAAATTCGTATCATGGATCATCGCATTCTCCTCTGAACGCGGGGTCAGCGTGCCATCAGCCTGATAATTGCGGTCAGCAAACACTTCATTTGCGACCTGCAGTCCTCTTTCCTCTCCTGCTTTTACGAGCCAGCTGCCAGCAAGGCCGAACAAGATAAGCTTACTGTCGACATCTGCCACTGCTTTTGCCACCGCATCAGCCATCGTTTTATCCTTTGCCGCCATATTATACAAAGCGCCATGCGGTTTTACATGAATGACTTTTGTTCTGCAAGCCTTGGCGACAGCAGCAAGCGCGCCAATTTGATAAAGAGTCAGATTGTAAACCTCCGAGACACTCAGTCTCATTTCCCTTCTGCCGAATCCATGCAAGTCAGGAAAGCCAGGATGCGCGCCAATGTTCACACCATGTGCTTTTGCCATTTTTACCGTCTCCATCATGACATTATGGTCGCCCGCATGATAGCCGCAGGCAATATTCGCTGAGGTGATATGCTTCAGTACCTCCTGGTCATTGCCGATTTTATAAAAACCATAGCTCTCGCCTAAATCACAATTCAGATCCACAGATAGCATTTCTAGCCCTCCTTCTCGTATTTCTTCACCTGATAGGCATCGCCCATTTGTTTGATCGCTAAAAATTGCTCCTCGTCAATTGGGATAAACTTAATGTAGTGACCGGAACGGACGAGAAAAGGTTCTGCTTTCTCAGGCGCAAACAAGGTTACCGGCGTTGTTCCGATAATTCTCCACCCGGAAGGAACATCAGATGGATAAATCCCTGTCTGATTCCCGCCAATCCCGACTGAGCCAGGAACCACACTCTCTCGCGGCTTCTCCAGCCTCGGTACTGCCAATTTTTCCGGCAAGCCTCCCAGGTAGGGAAAACCGGGCATGAATCCCATCATATATATAAGATATTCCCTGTTTGCATGGAGGTTGATCACTTCCTGCTCCGGCATGCCATGATGGTCAGCGACAAAGCCCAAATCCTGCCCCCACTTTCCTCCGTAGCAAACAGGGATTTCGTTGACGATCGAAGTTGAATCCAGAGAATGTTCGTTGCGAAGATGTACTTTGTTGAGTTCAGCAACAAGAGATTCATAGGGAAGGATATCAGGCTCATAATATACAGTCAGTGATGTATAAGCAGGAACCCATTCGACGATGCCTTTGATGTTCGCATAGTCCAGCTTCTTCATGAACTGGCGGATCTGCACATTCGTTCTATCAGCAATCACATCCCCAAATGAAATCACAATTGCCAAATCCCCCAGCGGCAAAATATCAAGTTTCATTTCATGCTCCTTTTGGGATCCTTGTATTTCCTATTGATGATTCTTTAAGACCGATTTAGTTTATCACTTCTTTTCAATCTTATAGAATACAAGCAAAAGCCAACTTTAATTCACTACTTCTGTCCTGACACAGGTCTCGACGATTACCTTCAATGCTTTTGTCATCATTTCCAGCGGCAGGGATGGCAAGGAAGGGTTGCGCGCGGCCATTTCTGCCGAAGCAGGGAAATGGATGAAGCCGGCCTTGATTGGCAGGTCATTTTTGCTGATATGATTTAAAACGGCATAAAGCGTGTTATTGCAGATGAATGTTCCTGCGCTGTTGGAAATGGCCGCAGGGATATTCTCCTCTTTCAGGTTCCTTTCGATCTGCCGGTTCGGAAGAGTCGAAAACAAGCCATCCGGGCCTTGCTCGTCAATGACTTCATCGACAGGGATATTGCCTTTATTATCAGGATAAGGATCCCCGGAACCGGTGTCTTTCACATTGATGCCGATTCTCTCTGGCGTGATCGACGTCCTGCCAGCCGCCAGTCCGCACGAGATCACCACGTCCGGCTTGACTTCTTCCATTCTCGCAATCAACTCCCCTGCACACTCATCATAATTTACAGGCAGCAAAATTGTTGATATTTCTACATCCTCAATCTCAAATCTTTCTGCCTCTTTCAGCAGCTCCTCAGTCGGATTGATGCTCATCTTCCCAAACGGCACGAAGCCGGAGATCAGAACCTTCATTTTAAAAACCTCATTTCTACAAAATAGATGTATTAAAAATTTTACTATAGTTAACTATGGATATATACCTTTTAAACTTTTAATATTGACTATAGTTCTAATATTCTAATAAATGGTCAGGTGATGGGATGGAATTGGAATACGGGAAAGCAACCGGTCGGGAAGTGGAAGAAATTTTCAGCCTTGCTGGACGGAACAGGGCGGAAGCCACAGGAATTCAGGCCGATAATAACAAGGAAGAGATGATTGCGGCTTACAAGAACTCTCTGAGCCAAGGAGCTTATTTTCTGGTAGCCAGGACCGAAGATACTCTGACCGGTTGGGTTTTGGTGGACCGGAGCCTCGATTGGTTCACCCAAAAAGAAATTGGCTGGATCAGCGATGTTTACGTTAAGCAGGAGTTCAGGAAGAAAGGGGTCGCCGAATCTTTGCTTGAGCAGAGCTTGATCGAGTTTAAGTACCTGGGATATGACGATGTCCGCCTTAATGTCTTTACTTTTAACGAAAAAGCCATTCGTTTATACGAGAAACTCGGGTTCCGGGATTTGAACAAGTTTATGAAGATTGAAATATAGAAAGAAACCCTGTCATAAGAGGCAGGGTTTCTTTCATCATCAGAATAACTTTTCGAAGCAAACATATAATTCATGGCCTTCTGGCTTGCCTTTCATGATGACTTCGCCGGTAATATCATAGTCTCTTTTTTTATAAAAACGGACCGCACTCTCATTTCCTGAGTATGTATCAAGACAGAGCGCACTGTACCCATTTTCCTTCGCAAAATCCTCAGCGAACTGGAGCATCCTGCTTCCATACCCTCCCCCCTGGGCAGAAGGATCAACACAAAACGAATGGAGAATCAGCGGCTTGCCGTCCGTTTCCGTCCATTGGGCTGCCTCCCATTCAGGGGTCTGCCATTCATCCAGTACCATAACCCCGATTGTTGCCTCACCCTTTTTCAGGACAAACAATTCCTCACCCTGCATTGCGTTTTCAAAGTATTCATGGTTGGGATATTTTTCATCCCATTGCAAAATGCCCCTCGATTCGAGGTACTCTTTGCAATCTGCAAACATCTCACCAATGACAGGCAAATCCTCTTCTGTCGCCCGTACAATCTTTTCTTCAGCCATTTTCCATGCTCCTTTATTCCCGTTATTCGCTGTCTGGTGTTACATTAAAAAAGTTGGCACTTTTGTTCTTTTTCTTATCTTCATTTTTGTGCTTATCCATTTTCCCATCCGATTCATAGCTCAATTTGAAATCCTTCTTATCCTTTTTCATGCTTTCCAGCTCCTTTATCCTGGTGATTGTGGATAGTTTGTCCTTTTTCCCCTGTAAAATGTAAAAAAGCACCGATTCAGGCTTTGAATCGGTGCCGTGCAACTAGTAAGCAAAATAATGATTGCCGATTTGCTTCGTTACTGTTCTGGTAAAGATCCATTGGCTGGTAGCAAGTCTCGGGTTGTAATAATAGAGCGAGCTATTAGAAGGGTCCCAGCCGAGCAATGCATCCTTCACGGCATGGTAGGCGATATCATTGGGCTGTAAATAGTATTGGCCGTCGTTGATCGCTGTGAAAGCATTTCTTTGAAAAACGACATCCCGAACGGTATCCGGAAAGTCATTAGAGTCGACACGATTCAAAACCACCGCTGCAACGGCAACTTGTCCCTGGTAGCTCTCTCCGCGTGCTTCACCGTAAACGACATGAGCCATCATTTCCATCTCGTTGAGCAGCTGCGCTGTCTTCGGGCCGACTCCTCCAGTGGTCTCGATGCCAAAATCTCTCTGGAATTGTTTAACCGCATTGACGGTAATCGGTCCATAGTATCCGGTTGTTTCGGTTTTGAAATAGCCCAGCTTCTTTAAAATGGATTGAACATACGTTACATCAGAACCAACTGTTCCAGATGTTAACGTTGCAGCCTGTGCTTCGGGCTGTCCAAAACCAAGGATCGCAAAAATCGTAATGGCTGCCGCCAGGCTCTTTATGTACTTTTTCAAATTTCCCACTCCTTTTTTATGTATCGATATGTACGGCAATTCGAGAAAAGATTCACCTCCTGTTCCGTTCTCACCCTTATTTCCTTTCCCTGTTATTCACATAGAAAACTCGGCCAAAAGAATGGAAAATGTTATCCCGGATGGTATAAATTTCATAGAAGCGTATCTTTTCCGTTATCTTCAACGTTTTTATATTGTAATTCCATAAATATTTAGCTTTACGAAGAATTGGATTTAAAGGATAATTGTATACTGTAAGGTTTATTATTTATTAGGCTCTATTAAACTTAGCTGTTGATATTTTCGTTCCAGGCGCTTCGCTTTCCGCGGGGCTGGCGCTGAGCCCAAAGGAGTCTACGCGCCTTCCACTACAATCAACAGGTGCTAAAAGCACATTCTGCTTTAACAGAGCCATTTATTATATTCATTAGACAACCTGCGTTTAATACAAAATCATCAGAAATCGTGAGGCGTTCAGATATGTGGAGAAACAAGAATGTGTGGATTCTATTGGCCGGGGAATTTATTGCCGGGCTTGGGCTGTGGCTGGGGATTATCGGGAATCTCGAGTTCATGCAGGAAAAGATTCCTTCAGACTTTTTCAAATCGCTGCTGCTTGCAGCCGGGCTGCTGGCCGGGATCGTCGTCGGCCCTATGGCAGGAAGGCTGACTGACCAATACAGCAAGAAGATGGTGATGCTTGTTTCGGGATTTGTCCGTGCAGTAAGTGTCGTCTTCATGCTTATCGCGATTCAAACCGGATCAGTGTGGTGGATGCTGGTCTTCCTTGTGCTCTTGCAAATATCTGCCGCATTTTATTTTCCTGCACTCCAGGCAGCCATCCCGCTGGTCGTGGAAGAAAAGGATCTCCTCCAGCTTAATGGAGTTCATATGAATGTGGCCACTATATCGAGGATCATCGGTACAGCAGCAGCCGGAATCCTTCTGGTCGCCATCCCGCTGGATGCGGTCTACCTCCTGTCCATGGCAGCTTACGTTATTCTGTTCGGAATGACATGGTTCCTGCAGTTTGATGAGAACAAAAAAGGGAATGCATCCAAAGGAAATGCCCAGAATCAAGGCTTCAAGGATGTATTTCCTATCATCCTCAAGCTGCCGATTGTGATGATGACCTTGATATTGACCTTGATCCCGCTGATTTTCCTTGGAGGCTTCAACCTGGTCGTCATCAATATCAGTGAGCTGCAGGCCAGCTCTGCCATCAAGGGATGGATTTATACCGCCGAAGGAATTGCCTTCATGAGCGGAGCGTTTTTAATCAAAAAGATCAACGATAAGTTCTCACCCTATAAAATCTTATTTTCCAGCTCCATGCTGATCGGTTTTTCTCAACTTCTGCTCTACTTTGCCGATCTGCCCGTGCTGACAATCATCGCCTTTTTGCTGTTCGGCTTTTCGGTAGGCTGTTTTTTCCCAACGGCCGCAACAATTTTCCAGACTCGAGTGCCAAAGGAATATCATGGACGTTTCTTCTCCTTCAGGAACATGATGGACCGCGTTTTCTTCCAGGTTGTCCTCCTGATGACCGGATTCCTGCTCGACGCAGTCGGACTGCAGAACATGAGCGTCATGTTCGGTGTTCTGTCCATCGTCATGACCACCATCTTCTTCCTAAAATCACGGAATTTGCGAGCAACCTCCGAAGCCGAACAAAATGCAAGCTGATCATTATATACGAAAAGCTGCCTGGTAGTGCACAGGCAGCTTTTTTTGGTTCCTATTGGTTATGACGGACACTAATCGTTGGAAATCCTTCTTTATTGTCCGTCATACCAAGTGAATTAACCGGCTGTCAGCTATGTAATCAGTTCATCTACAAGCTGGACCGCCTTGCTTAATCTTTCAGTATAATCCCCGCTTATAATTTCAAAGACTACGCCATTTTTATACAATAACTCCTTAAGTGTTTTGTTATTTGCATCCCGAATGGATTGTAAGCCAAAGCTTCTGGTACCATCATCGAACCATTTTACATCAGGTTCGAGGAATAGCCATAAATCATAGTCTTGGATGGAAGCAAGTGAATCCAGAACAGATTGGTGTTCCCCGAGATAAAGCCCTGCAAAATATTGTGTAACGGTCGCTTCTGTATCAATGAACAATACTTTATTGGCTTTTCCCGCTTGCTGTTTTTCGTGATACTTATGCTCTATCGCGATTTCAGGGAAGTCCGTTGACAATGTGATTGTTTCGAAGTCTCCCAGTCTTTCATAGAACGTTCTGCCGATTTCCTCGACATATACTGTATTGTAGAGGGCTGCCAGATTGCTTACGAGTGTCGATTTGCCGCTGCTTTCTGTCCCTACGATGACCACTTTTTTTACAAAGAAGGGCTGTACCACCCTGGGAAGCATATCCCAATACTTAAAAGCTCCTTCCGACCTGATTGCCGTCGCGGAAATCGGATACTTCTCCCTGCCGGCATCGATTACGACATGCTTCGCTTGAGGATATAGGACATCAAAATAATGGCTGTACTGTTGTTCTGAGCTGAAAACAAAGTCGATTTCCTTGCCGATTGCTTCCCTGATGCTCTCTGATCCTTTTTCCCAGTCGGAAAATTGACCAGTCTGGATTTCTTCAATTGCGTGGACATGGACATGATGCAGGTCCTTTGTCAGCTGTTTCCACCATCTTAACCTCACTTGAAAAGGTATATACGGTATCTTTGCATCCTTGAAAATGACCTCTTTCTCATATTCTGTATCATAGGAAACAATGACATGAAGTTCGTCGACCATTGTGCTGGCCTTGATCATCGCGTACACATGCCCAAGATGGACGGGAACGAATTTGCCCCCGAACATCCCTACTCTGCCCTTCATCATGATGATTTTTCCAACTCCTGCTCCTTTGACATTTTCGTCCAGTTCATATATCCATAGATGGAGTTTACCAGGAACGCGGACCACATCACGAGCATCGACAGTTCGTTGCCTCCCGTGGAAACCAATGCACCAAACCACAGGATGATGGAAAGTACATTAACGGAAATCCACAATGCCCATTGTTCAGCAAATCGCCTAAGCATCAATATTTGGGCTGAAACGGATAGCACGTTGGTAGCCGAATCAATCCAGACGCTTTTCCCGCCCAGGTATTTCAGGAAGAAACCGTACGCAACAATCGAAATGGCGACAACAGCAAGCAATTTGACCCAGCCCTGTTTCGTAAGGCGCTGAACAGGGATATCTTCCCCTTTCACACTTTCACTGTTTTTCAGCTGATTCTTCTTCCACATATAAATCCCAATGAATTGGACTGGGAAGTAAAAAAGTCCATTCAGCATAGCCTCGCCATACAGTCCATATGTATAGGCAATGTAGGCATAGGTAGAAGTCTGGATGATCCCGAAATAATAGTTTGAAATTTTTCCCTTTGCCACAAGTACTACGCAAAGCATTCCTGTGATGGAGGAAATCAGGCCTAAGAGCGAATCCTCCCAGGCAAAAAACAAATAGATGTTGACCGCCGTGAAAATAAGCAGCCAGCTTTTTTCAAAAGCAGTCCAATCCTTTAGAAATCTCATCATTTACACTCCCTGCTGTTAGTTACTTTGTCTTCCATTTTTAATTCAACAAGCTTCATGATTTTCCCTTTTTATTCATATCTATGAAACTTGCTCAGCGGCCAAAACGTATATTTGTTAAAAGAGGTGGTTGTATGAATTTTTTATTAGGTATTCAAATTTTCCTCATTCTTATGTTTCTTTTCTTTGGCTGGGCGATCATTAAAAAGGAATGGTACTGGCTTATCTCGAATTTCAACCGCAAATCTGAGGATGAAAAACAGCGGCTGATCCAGAATGGCTATCCTCAGGGAGTTGGCAAGCTGATGCTAGCTACCGCTGGCGGGATGATCATTCTCCTGCCTTTGAGCTTCACTGGATTCCTGTATGGAGTCGAGGTTCAATTTGGCTTCATGCTGGTGTTCCTGCTTGGAGGACTGATTTACTTAACAAGGTATGAGGTCAGGGAGAAACGGAAGCGGAGTTATATCATTCAGTCCAGCATGGCCATCATTACCATTGGCTTGGTTGCAGGACTGTATTACTTCGGCTACCAGGACTTTGAATTAAAGGAGAACAGTGATTCCTTCGAGGTTACCGGATTATACGGCGGTGATTGGAAGTACTCTGAGATTCAGGATGTTCAATTATTGGATGAAATGCCGGAAGTGACATGGAGACAAAACGGAATCGGCCTGGCAACCATGTCAAAGGGTCAGTTCAAAGTGACAGGTTACGGAAGCAGTCTGCTGTTCATCCACAAAAACTCCTCCCCTTACTTGTATATCGAGACTGACAGCAAGAAGATTTTTATCAACAGCAAGAATCCAGAGGATACAAGAGAATGGTACGAAATGCTTTCTGAAAAAACGGATTAAAAAATGGTGCCCGGATCAATTCGGGCACCTTTCATTTATACTTCAACCATTTTAATGATCTTCGCCGGATTTCCGCCGACGATTGCGTTATCTGGTACATCTTTCGTGACCACCGCTCCGGAGGCAACAACGACATTATTGCCAATTGTCACGCCAGGATTGATGACTGCCCTGCCGCCGATCCAGCAATTATCACCAATGGTGACTGGCTTTCCGTATTCAACGCCAGAAATCCGTTCGATCGGGTGGAGCGGATGCGTCGCTGTGTAGATGTGCACCCCCGGTGCCATGAAGCAATTTTTGCCGATCCGCACTTCGCAAACGTCAAGAATCACGCAGTCAAAATTGGCATAGAAGTTTTCGCCGATATGGATGTTGTAGCCATAATCACATCTGAAGGTCGGCTCGATATAAAACTGATTTTCTGTTGAGCCCAGGAGCTCTTTAAGGATGCTTATCCGGTGGACATAATCTGTTTCAACCGTTTGATTATATAGCCTTGTAAGCCTGCGGCCATTTTCCCTCTCCTGCACCAGTACAGGATCGGCTGCATTGTAAAGCTCGCCATCAAGCATTTTTTCCTTTTCCGGTTTCATTCGCTTATCCTCATTTCAGCTGCAGATTTTTCCCGCTAGTCCTTATTGGGGATTTCACAGCCATCATCATCGCAGATCATTCCTTCATCGCTGTTCAAAACAGTAATTTTATTTTCAGCAATGATTTTCTTTAAAGACTGTACGATCACGTCTGTTGGCTGGGCACCTGTAATCGCGTATTTCTTATTAATCAGGAAGAATGGGACACCCGTAATCCCATACTGCTGGCCCGTTCGCTCATCGGCTCGGACCTCGTCAGACATTTCATCGCTGGTAAGCATGTTTTCAACAGCTTCACGGTCCAGCCCAACTTCAGCACCAAGCTCAGCAAGGGTTTCCCTGTCACCGATATGCTTTGATTCGGTAAAATAAGCCCGCAAAATGCGTTCAGTCATCTCGGCCATCAATCCATGTTTTTTCGCAAACATTGTCAACCGGTGGGCATCGAATGTATTGGTTAGAATAAGTGTATCCATCTGATAATCCAGCCCTGACTCTTTCGCCATTTGCACCATATTTTGTGTGCTTGCTTTGGCCTGGGCTATGCTCATTCCATATTTCTTCGCGAGGGCTTCGTATATATTTTCTTTAATTTCCGTTCCCATATTTGGATCCAGCTCGAAGCATCGATACGTCACTTCAATTGGATGGTCAATCTGTTTAATGGCGTCATCCAGACGCCTTTTGCCAATATAGCAAAATGGTCAAGCAAAGTCCGTCCACATTTCAATATGCATAACAGGTCCCTCCTATTGTTTATTCCCACTATAGTATAGGTGGTAAGTATTCAAATTACACGAGAATTGCTTGCTGGCCAGGGTTCTATTCGATTTCATATACCAGCCATTGTGATTGCTTTCCGCCCATTTTATCATATAGCCCTTGAGCAACATAGTTATCCCGGGCAGTTTCCCATGTCATATGGGCGAATTGGTTTTCCCTTATGTAATTCAGGCATTTGGCAAAAAGCTGCTCGCCTGCTTTTTGGCCTCTCGCCTCAACTGTAACGAATAAATCATTCAGGATTGCTGCCCGTTTGACCTGCAGTGTGCTGAAGGTAAAATACAAAGTTGCGAAGCCTAACAGCTTCCCTTCTTTTTCAGCAACAAACTGCAACCCTGAATCCGGGTGGTCCAGCAGATGGCGAATCAGCTTTTCCAATTCCCCTTCAGCAGGCTTTGGCTTTTTATAAAAATCAACAATATACTGCTCCATTAAATGTGCAAGCATAGGTATGTCTCTTTCTTCTGCTGTCCTCAATCTTAATTCAGTCATCATCAAAACCTCCAATTATCATTATCCCTAAGTTCTCTGGCATCACGAATCAACACCAGCTTTTCTTTATAGTCACAGAGGATGGCCAGGATTTCTTTCCTGTTCTTTTCTTCGAAATTCCGGTTCCACTCAAACATTTTTCGAAACATGCTGAATGATGGTTTGTAATTTGCTTTTTCCATGCCTAGATTTTGTAAAATAAATCTTCTCGTAATCCTGTATAACCTTCTCCTGTAAGGCGGATCCAGAAGGATGATGACATCCGCATTATCAAAGCTATCCTTAACCCATCCATAATGGACACCTTCAATCACCCATGAGGCTGACTCGAGGATGGTTCCCAAATATTCATTCCTTTCATCCTCGCTCCGCCTGATGTCGCCTGTTTTCTCCCTCTGCCATACGACATTATCAAGTTCATAATGGGGAAGATTCAGAGAGGCCGATAGATTTTTGGCCATAGTTGTTTTCCCGCTTCCGACTGAGCCGATGATATGGATTTTTCGAGGTATTTTCTTGTTCATAACATCATCACTTTGCATTTTGTTTATCTTCACCATTCTCTTTAAACAGGCAAAATCCTCTTTTTGCTCCAAATAAAAAAAGCTGCGCTGGGCAGCTTTGATGCATTTATGCATTTTTTAAAGTCTGGATTTCCTTGAATGCCTGATGGAGGTTTGATTTTACCGTAATGCCTTCAAGATTCAGTCCGAGTGTTACCATTGTGTGGGCAACTTCTGGGCGAATACCGGTCATGATCGTCTTGACGCCAACAAGTGACAGGGCGCTGATGACTTTGAACAGCTGATCCGCAACCATGGTGTCGACAATCATGACACCGGAAACGTCAAAAATGAGATGGGTCAGCTTAAGCTTAACCGCCTGTTCCAGTGTTTCTTCCATCAAAAGCTGGGCTCTCTCTGTATCTACGTTCCCGACAAGCGGCAGCACGCCTACCCCTGGCAACAATGGAACGACCGGTACGGATAGTTCAAGCAATGCTGTTTTCGCATTTTCAAGGCTCTTTTGATGTGACTCAACAAATGTAAGGCTGAAGCTGTATATCGCGTGATCCATTAATGGGTCGATTACTTCCAGTACGTCGAACACAGTTGATGCAGACATATCCCTGGCTTCCTCTTTAATGGCTTTCCAGATATGTTCACGGTAAAAGCCAGTATCTTTAAGGGCTTCGTCTAAAGAAGCTCCCAGTTTATAGATATACTCACCTGTTTCTTTTCCCCAGGTGGTGATTTTTCCGAAATTCTTTTCCTGCTCTTCATGGTCGATCAGGGCTTCACCAAACAATCCAATGAAGTTCGCTCTGACCTCAAGGATATGCTGCTCGATTTTTCCAAGCTCGTGTTTTTGGGCTTCAGTCAAAACCGCCTCAGAATACCTGTCTGCGTGGACAGCTTTGGCGATTTCATGCTTCTTGCGGACGATTGCTTCTCCTAATGCCTGCAGTTCTTTTGTCATTTATATTCCTCCATGTACCGATGACGATTTTTTCATCTATATCTTTAGACCAAATGGATTTCAAAATTCACTGTTATCATCCATCATAACGCAGGAGCAGAAAGCAGGACAAGTTTTTACACTTGCTCGGGTATTCACTGATTATCGGCCAGGGCTGAAGCCATGTTGCGAGACAAGTACTTCTGCACCCTCTCCCAGTTCATCTTTCAGCATTTTTAAAACCACCTTATAGGCCGATGGGTTGTACCATTTTCCCATGCCGAACTGGTCATAGATCTTGGAGATTCCAAGCCTGGCAGTCCGCCTGCCTCCGCTGCCATCTCCCATCCAAAAATCATCAATGGCAATCCGGTTTGCCAGCCCCTTCAGTTTTTTTGGAAACTCCCGGGAACACGGCAATAACGGAGAGATGGTCGCCTGGGTCAGGACGCCTGCCTCTGTTATTGTCTTTAAAGCGTTCATACGCGCTTGAATGGGAGGAGCAGTTGGCGCAAAGGCTTTGCGGATTTCTTCCTTATCCGTTTCGATTGTCATCGACACCCTAAGCCTGTCACCAAATCGTTTAAAAACATCAAGGTCCCTGGTGACGAGCGGTGACCTCGTCTGTACAAACAGGAAATCAGGCGGGTTCTCCAGCATGACTTCGAGCAAGCTGCGAGTCAGCAGCGTTTTCGATTCTATAGGCTGATAAGGATCTGTAGCGGATGACATAAAAATGGTCACCGCTCCTTTTTTCTTTGCCTTGATCAATTCTTTCCGCAGCAGTTCAGCTGCATTTGCCTTAATATCAATCCATGTCCCCCACTCTTCATCCCGGAAAAGGGAAACAGGAAACTCCCTTACATAACAATAACTGCAGCTGAATGCACACCCTGCATAAGGATTGAGCGAATGGGAGTATTCATTCAGCAAGCCTGTCCCTTTCGTCAAGATCGATTTGGAGACAATTTCTTTTACATTCTGTTTCATCCTTTTCACCTCTTCAGGGCAGCTTCTTTCATTATAAGGACCTGCAGGCAAATAGACCCTTTTTCAGAGTCTGGTAATTTATGTATCGGGACAGGCCGCCGCTTTCAGCTCCACCGATTAAAGCGACGGAAACAGTCCTTTTTTATAAATATAAGCGATGGTGTTCAAGGCAATCTCAGGCATTTTTTTCGGAAAGAACTTAAGCCTGTAAAATTTATGGAATGCTGCCTTTAAATCATCCCACTGTGAGCATCGCTTTGTCTGCCGGAAGCGCGCAACATCAATCAGCCTTATGTCTCCTTGGGGAGTGATGATGATATTGCGGAGATGGATATCGGATGGGTTCAGTCCATTCTTCCTGGCCAGCTGAAGAGCTTCATCGACCTCTTTAATATGGCCTGCAGCAATCGGCATCCCTTTGACCAGGCATTCAAAAAATGTCGTACCCTGAACATAATCAATCACGAGATAATTCCTCCCGGATTCGTGGAGTTCCGGGAAGAAATGGTTATCCTTGAGATGTTTATAGATTTCGGCCTCTTCCGCAGCTATTTTCTCGAACTGAGGGAAAAACACCTTTAACACGTACTTTGTGCCGCTAATTCTGAAGGCAAAGGCACTCCTTCCCTTTCCAATCAGCTTTAGACGCTGGTCTTTATTCAACAAAACTACCTGGGAACCCTTGACGGAATACCTTACACTATTGGCTAGACGTTCATACTGGTTCATCTGGTTCCACTCCTTTCCTCTCAATCAACCCTTCACCACTTTGATCATGTCTTCATCCCAGCTTTCTACTCCCTGATCAAATGTAAGCTTTGTTTTAAAATGATAGGAGATCTGCTTGTTGGATGGCGGAACATCCAGGGGCAGCTTAAAGGAAAAGGGAACCTGGTGATCTCCATCGGGCTGGATCACGGTTTTGATTTCGGTAGTTGCCGTATCCATGATTTTTTCAGTCTCGGTTTTCGAATTCACCATGACAAGGGAACATTGAATTTGCCTGAGATCCTGATGTACCGTTCCACCCTTAATCAGAAATTTTCCATTAACTGATTCTCCAGGCTTTAGCACATCCTTCTCCAGAATAAGGTCGATTTGGGCCGACCCCACACCCATCAATGACATATACTTCCGTAAGAGCATCCTTTTCCTCCATCTAACGTTACTTTTTTGGTTTCGTATATTTCTCGTCAAGACGCTTCTCGATTTTCTCCAGAAGCTGCTGATCTGCCAATAATTCTTCCTTGTTCTTTTTTACCAATTCATCAAAGCTAAGCTTTTTCTTCATGATTGATCACACTCCATTATTAAAATTTATGTTGGAAAAGGGAAAAATGATTTTATTGAAATAAAAAAACCTTCACCTGATCCGGTGAAGGTTCCTGAAAACAATAAAGACCTTCACCAAAAATGGCAAAGGTCTTGCTAGCAACGATGGTTGCCAACAAAGCCGGGAGAATTCTCCGTAATGACGACTCTGTTGTAAAAGCTACTCCCCTTTAGGAGACACTATTCAAATGTATACCTTCATCATAATGGAGAGGCTGAATTCTGTCAATCACTTCGCCTCTGCGCCAAATTTCCCTTCCTGATAATCACGGTAGGCCTGGCGGATTTCCTCCATTGAGTTCATGACGAATGGTCCATACGCGACGACTTCCTCTTTGATCGGCATGCCTGAATATACCAGGACTCTGGAACGCTTGTTGGCTTTTAGTAAAAGCTTACTTGAACCATCACCGCCGTCATTAAAGGTCACGGTCGCTGCTGAGGATTTCTTCAGGTTTGTCGGGTTGGCACCGGCTTCGATATCCCCTGAAAGCACATAAAGGAACGCATTGTGGCCTTCCGGAAGCTCATAGGTGAATTCCGCTCCCTCAGACAGACGGATTTCCGACAATGTAAAAGGCACCAATGGCTCAAGCGGGCCTTTCACTCCTGCACTTTCCCCGGAATACACCTTCAAAGTCCCGCCATTAATATCGACCGTTGGCGCTGACTCGGAATAGACATTTTGGTAGGATGTCTTTGTGCCTTTCAGCTCTTTCGGCAAATTAAGCCAGAGCTGCAAAGTATGGGCAATATCGTCCTCGACCGCTTCCTCTGCGTGACGTGCTCCGCTTCCGGCATTCATGTACTGGATGTCCCCCGCTTCAAGGATGCTGTGGCCGCCATGGTTATCGATATGTTCAAGCCTTCCGTCTATCACATACGTGATCGTTTGAAAACCCCGGTGCGGATGGTCTGAAAACGCCCCTCTTTTGAACCAGTCCTCCGCCATAAGAATGAACGGATCCAGCTCCCGCCAATCTTGCGGATTCAGGACCATGCCTGCCTGCACATGGGGCAGGCTTCTTTCTTCGTATTGTACAGTCCAATGATTTTTCACATTCCTTTGAAACACTCTTCCCATCCTCCCTGTTCCTGTCATTTCCTGTTAAAAGGTGACTTTTAGTAAGTATACCCCCAAGTGTGGTGCACACACAAAAAAAGCGCTCCTCCGCGAAGTGCGAAGGCAGCGCTTTTCTTTATCAGGACTAAACTTCACTTAAACGTTCAATCGTTTTAGCTAAAAGAGCAGTCCGTTTCGGGAACGTCTTCAAATCGACATATTCATCTGTTTCACTGTGGGAAAATTCGCCTAAAGGCCCCATCCCGTCTACTGTAGGCACCCCTTCGATTGAGGTATAGGCAGCATCAGAACCGCCGCCTGTGCTCACTTCCTGGATCTGCATGCCAATTTCCTCCCCAACGGACCGGATGGCATTCACCAGCTCTTCTGTGCCCTCGACTTTTTCCATAGGAGGCCTTCCGATCCTGCCGCTTAGTTCAGTCGTGGTACCTTTGACTTCCTCATCATTGGCGATATCCGTAATCTTGCTCGTGATTTCATTGGCCTGATCCATGTTCCTTACCCGTACATCGACCTGGGCCTGTGCTTCAGGAGCGATCGTGTTGGAGGAAATGCCACCGTTAATAAGGCCAACATTCACGGACAATCCTTGTTCAAGATCGGTCAGATTCTGGAGCTTAATGATTTTATGGGCCAGCTCCTCAACGGCACTTATCCCTCTTTCCGGCTCAACCCCGGCATGGGCACTCTTGCCTTTTACATCGAATACGAACCGGCCTATTCCCTTTCTTTCGGTAACGATCGCATCCCCGGGCCGGCCCGATTCAACCACGAGTGAATAGGCTTTTCCTTCTGCTGCTTCTTTGATGATTCCTTTTGATGTCCTTGATCCGACTTCTTCATCACTGTTAAAAATAATGTGGACATTTTTATAGGCATCCGATCCATTGTCCATTAAAGCCTTCAATGCATACAGGACCGAAACATGGCTTGCTTTTTCATCACTGACACCAGGTCCATACGCTTTATCGCCAATGACTTTATATGGCCGTTTCTCCGCCTCTCCTTCGGGAAAGACCGTGTCCATGTGGGCAATGATGATGATTTTCGGATCACTGTCCTCCTTATACTTTATCTCAAGATGATCCCCAAATTCAGTTTCCCTGTGGACCTTTACATACATACCGAGTTCTTCAAACTTTTGCCTGATGATATCTCCAACTTGATCCACACCTTCTTTATTGTAGGATCCGCTGTCGATATTAACGAGTTTTTCAAGCAAATTGTTCATTTCAGGCATTTTCCCTTCAAGATAGCTTTCTATTTTATCCATAAAAAGCCCTCCTTCCTCTAGTTTCAATTCCTCCCTTTAGGCCAGCCTAAACGTTTTTTTACAGGCCAATAGCTGCTCCAGGCCTGCTTGAATCGGCAGCACCATACAGCTTCCCTTCTTCCTGGTCAATCAAGATCGCCTGGACATTGCCGATTGGCTTCGCACGTTCAAGGAACTCGAATCCCATATCTTCGAGCTTGATTTTTGCCTGCTCGTCCATACCTTCTTCCCACCAGATGAATGGTCCTGTACTGTTATAAATTCTCGGTTCCTCGATCGCATCTTTTAAATCCATATGATAGTCCATGATATTGATGATCATTTGGGCAACAGAAGCGATGATGGTCGGGCCGCCTGGTGAACCCACCGTCAGGACAGGCTTCCCTTCTTTAAAAACAATCGTCGGGGTTTTCGTGCTGACCGGAGATTTTCCAGATTCAATGCTGTTGATGTGATTCGGCTCAGGATAAAAATCAGTCAAGTCATTGTTTAACAGGAAGCCATAACCCGGCACCATGATTCCCGAGCCCATGACATGTTCAATGGAAGATGTACAGGCTGCAACATTTCCCCATTTATCCACCGCAGTAAAATGGGTGGTTTCTCCGCCGGTCTTAAAAGCTTTGACTTCAGCATTGCTGCTTTCAACTCCTTCATACTTCCATGGATCACCAAAGTCGATATCAGGATTCCTGGAAATCCAGTTGATCATGTTCTGTCTTTCTTTGATATATTCCGGGTGAAGGAGCCCCTTTTCAGGTATGGCCTGGAAAGCAGGATCCGACATATAGGCTAGTTTATCGGAGAAGGATAACCTCATCGTTTCCGCAAGCAGGTAATATTTTTGCCAGGATGTCTTTTCATACTTTTCCAGGTTGAAGCTCTCAAGAATTTTGAGCATCTGGATCAAAGTAATACCGCCGCCGCTTGGAGGGGCCGGGGCTGCAATTTCATACCCCTTGTAAGACCCAGTGACAGGTTTTTCGATTTTTACTTGATATTCCCGCAAATCCTCCATGGTCATGAGACCGCCCTGCTCCTGGAGTGTCCGAACGATCGCTTCGCCGATCTCACCATCATATAAGGCATCAATTCCGTCCCTTTGGATAAGTCGGAGTGTCTTGGCAAGATCTTTATTTTTCACCCACTCCCCTTCGACTCTCGGAATCCCTTCAGGAATAAAAAACTTCTTAGCCTCGTCCCCCATCCGCACCTTAAGGATTTCAATCGCCTGGTCCCATTGCCAATTAACCCGGAAACCATTTTCCGCAAGCTGGACAGCGGGTTCAATCACCTTGTCCAAAGGCATGGTCCCATATTTCTTCAATGCAGTATCCATTGCCTTAATCGTACCTGGAATCGCCACGGCCGTAGGGTGGGTGGACCTATGGAAGTAATCCATCACACTTCCGTCTTCTTTGATGAACATATCTTTTGTGACAGCTTTAGGTGCTTGCGAGTGTCCCTCTATGACCCTGGTTTCTTTCTTATGGTTGTCGTAATAGATGATGAAACCATTCGAACCGATGCCCGTATTGAAAAGTTCGACCACACTAAGAGCAAATTGCACGGCGACAAGTGCATCCATCGCATTTCCGCCCTGTCTTAAAATCTCTGTCCCTACCTCAGTCGCTTCACGGACGGCACTTGCCACCATGCCGTTCTGACCTGCTCCCCTTTGGCTTTCTACAGTCGTTTCCGTACTTTTTTGATTACGATAAATTCCCTTCATGTCCTATAACCTCCTGAACAAAATGCACAAGCGCCTTGTCCCGCCCCGACAAGCACTGGAGGGCCGACCAGTGAAGTTGTTCTTTGACTTCATTGGGCGGACCGAAATAGAATGTTTAGCACACTGTCCAGAAACGCAGAAACTGGAGACTCCGACAAAGAAGCGCTTTTTGCTTCTGCCGGCGGAGTTGAAGTTTCAGAGTTTCTAGGAGGCGACACTGGACAAGTCTGTCGAGGGGCTGGGCGCTGGAGCTAGATTAAAATACCTTTTGCTGTTATCCACAACTAAATCATTTTATAATTTGCAAAAAAACTATGAAAAAAACACACAGCCGTGTGTTCTCGTTCTATAAACACTCGTTAGATCTATGTCAGCGTAACCATGCTTGTATCTTCATAGCTATCCAGAATTCTTCTGTATAAAGAACAAAGTACCCGGTATCGATTTCTGTAAAACAATTGTGAGTAAAATGAGAAAAACCTGGCAGACCAGGAGCTAAAAGTATGTGATTATAGTAGACTAGTGCTACCAGATGATAAAGGCAGGGGAAAAATATGGATCGTCATGTCGTTTTTGACTGGATTGGAAGCCAAAATTCTTTCGTCGACCAGCCAAACATCCTGGAGCTGGGACATATCGTGATTGGCAGGTATGGAGGAAATTCCAGTTCAGGGCAGTATAAAAATGAAGATGGGTGCTTTGTGTTAGCAGACCTTGAGCAAGATTGGGAGTTTATGATTCTTTTAGATGCTCATAATACCGCAGCAAGTGCAGAATTGATTGTACGGAATTTTAACCAGCGAAAGAAAGATATTGAAGAAGCATTGGCTCGCACTCCCAATCTTGCATTTCAGGAGGTCCATGCGCTCGTGATCAATCTTTTTCAGAGCCAGGACTTTCTGGAAGAATGCAGGAATGTCCAGGGAGAAACTGCCTGCCTGATTGTTGCCCGCAAAAGCAAATATTGCTGGTGGTTCTCTGTAGGAGATTGCCTTTTATACCTACACCATCCCGAACTTGCCAGCCTGGGGCAATACCAACTGAATCAACGCCATTTTTACGAATGGATCGGGCAGGTGAATACATTCGATCTCCCCATACCTTGCTACAGCAGCGGCATCAGGGAATTGAGGAAAGGGTTGAACCACCTTTTCATGACAACAGACGGGTTGGTTGAATGTCCTGGAGAACCGTATCTTGAACCGAAAGCAATCTTCGAAGAATTTAATGTAGAAGCCAACACAGCTGCGGTACGCACCTTGCTTTCCAAGATTCAGGCTCACCAAGTAAGGGACAGCACGACCATCGTTTCCTGGATGGTCGAAGTGGAAGAAGAAGCGAGTGAACCTAGTGATATGTGAAATAAGGTCGAGGGTATGAGTAATTACCTTGCTTTTCCTGTCCGTCATAAGAGTTATGACGGACACTTTTTCTGGTTTTTCCGCTTTTTCTGTCCGTCATCGCGGGTTGTGAAGGACACTAATACATCCCTACTATTATCCTAAAAAAATTCCCAGTGAGAGATGGTCTATCATTCTATATAATATAAAACTGGCTTTAAAATTACGTGGTTCGAAACCATCCCACGATAAAAAACTAGGAGCGATGAAAAATGAATACGAAGATGATTGTCCGGAACGGGATTCTCGCTGCTTTATATATTGCCGTTTCCGCGATTATCCAGCCTTTTGGCTTCACTAACGTGCAGTTCCGCGTCTCAGAAATGTTCAACCACCTGATTGTCTTCAACAAGAAATACTTCTTTGGAATCGTTTTGGGTGTGTTTTTAACAAACCTGCTCTTTTCTCCAATGGTCGCTTATGACCTTGTCTTCGGAGTAGGACAGTCCGTGATTTCACTGCTGATTGCGATTTTTACGGCAAAATATATCAAGAATATCATCGGCCGCATGGTTGTGAACACTTTGGTTTTCACGTTCACCATGTTCCTGATTGCCCTTGAGCTGAACCTGGCATTCGGGCTGCCATTCTGGTTCACCTGGCTGACAACAGCAGCCGGCGAGTTCACGGTAATGGCTATTGGCATTCCGGTCATGCTTGCGATCCATAAGCGTGTGAACCTGGAAAAATTGGTCTAATTATGATTAAAACGCATGGATTTGGAATCCATGCGTTTTTTCAATGTTAAAGCTTTTATTATTCCCATGCCGTTCAAACTATGAATAGACGAGTTCTTTCTTGCTCCTTTTCGACTGATACATATTTGCATCGGCAGCAGACATCAACTCTTCCATTTTCCCCAAGGATTTGCTGGAATAGGCGCAGCCTATTGATATTTCTATCATGGGACCTATTTGATCCAAGTTTGCACGATTTATTGCAGACTCAATGAATTCTATAAAATCGAATACCTCCTCTTCCCCTTTCCCATTGATCAGTATGGCGAATTCATCGCCGCCAATCCTTGATGCAGAGATGTTCTTAGATGAAAAAGAAGCTAGTACCCGGGCTGTCTCAATGATGAGCTTGTCTCCTTGTTTATGTCCAAGTGAATCATTCGTTTTTTTCAGGTTATCCAAATCGCATAAAATGATGGCGATTCTGTCATTCTTTTTTGAATTGAAGAATTCTGCCTGTTTCTCGAAGTAACTCCGATTGAAGATGCCCGTCAATCCATCATGGTTTACCCTGTATTCCAAGTCTTCCTGCAGCTTTATTTTCTCATCAATATTCCGGATGATTCCCTGAACCGCCACCAGCTGTCCACCCTCGTAAACAGGTGTGGCATATTCCTCAAACCAGAGGTATTGGCCATCCGGTCCCTGCCAGCGCTGGAGAATCGTTTTGGTAAAGTCGAGATTGCCTGTTACTTTATTATGAAGCTTGTCAACATCATCCGGATGGGAGCGTTCAAAACAATCATACGGATTTTCCATTGCCGCTTTTACGACACCCTTCCCTAAGTAGGTATCCAATGACGGGCTTATGTATTTGAATTTATACTCTGGCTTTACTTGATAATAGTAAATGACATCCTTTGAACTTTCGACCAGTCTCGCGATCCTGTTTTCCTGCTTATCTTTTTCTTTAAGCTCAGCCTTTTTTCTTCTTAAACAGAAAGCAAGCGTAAGCCCTATTCCCATAACCAGTCCTAAAATAACCTCCATAAACACCCATCCTCTGTACGTACAAGATGTTAACTTCCCATATACTGGATTTTACCATACTAGAGTAATAGGAAAACAGTAGGAGAATCTTCTTTTAAAAACTATATTTTATGAAACTGCCCCCCACATCCATGATCGGCACTGTGTCTGTGATGTCTAGCTGACTGCAATAGCGGACGTCCTCTGCAAACCCTCGTTCCCGCAACTCACGTCCACTGCCGCATTCCCATACCAGATCCTTCATTCTTCCTGCAGAACCGTTAAAAGCTGCCGCACATACTTCTGCCTCGGGTGATTTCTCTCCGTTCATCCTGGAGATGATGGCACCTGCCCCCAAATAGTCTTCGACCGAGGGGCGCAAACTGCTCTCATTTTCTCGCACATCATTCCACATTTCACCGCACGGGACCACCGTAATGGCTGCGCCTGTTTCCTGCTGGAGCTTCTCGGCTGCTGCTGCCGCTGCTGATGCATTGAGCAATGACCCTGTTAGCAGCGCTGGGACTCTGGAGACAATCCAGCAACAATGTGCTCCGTTCAGTGATGACAGAACATAGCGCTTGTTACGGTGAACCTCACTGAATGACACAGGAGATAAAGTTGGCCTCCCTGCTCTGGCTGCTTCTGACCTGCCAAGAATATACTCGGCATCTATGCTTTCTGCAAACTTTTTCCCATCCAGATCCGGTGGATACGGGAAAATGACAGCCCGTGATTTTAACGCTGAAACGACCGTGGACGAAAAGCTGAGCACATCGACAATGATGACAATGTCCCCTCGTTCTGATGCCTCGCGGGCCCCGCGTCTTCCCCATTCCATTTTCACTTTAAAAGGAGCCTGGCTGAACATGAAACTCACCTCGTATTTTTTCTAACGAAAATATATTCTCGTTTTACATGCCGATTCCTTCTCAGTGTTAAGCCCTATATGAAAATCTGTCTCTGGCTCATTATGAAACTTCAGCATGAGGGATAAAATGGAAATATCTAAAAGGACAGAAAAAATTTCTTGATTTTGCCCAAAAAATCATACAGCACCAAGTATAAATATGAAAAAATATCAATAAAACCGAAAAAACTAGTTATTTTTTCCTATTATTATGTGTATAATCTGTTTTTGGGTGAATAAAATAGAATTTTTTTACAATCCTATTTTGCAATAATATTGGGGAGGATTTTATGAGTTTATTGAGATTCATTGTTCAAAGAAAAATTTTGGTCAGTTTAATGGTTGTATTAGTTTTATTGATTGGCAGCTTTTCAGTTTTAAAGCTGGATAAAGAGCTCTTTCCATCAATAAAGATGGATGGTGCTTATGTGGAAATCTATGCCGGGGAGATGCCGGCAATTGAAGTGGAACGAACAATCACTGCTCCGCTTGAAAAAAAGATCCTCGGAATTGAAGGCGTAGAGGAAGTCCTTTCGAGCAGCAACATCGGGAAAAGTTCCATGCAGCTCACGTTTGAACGGGGACTTGGTGAAGAAGTTTTCAAAGAAGTCGAGTCAGTGGTGAATTCCACAACCTCCGACATTAGCGGTGTCAAAGACGTGATGACAGGACAATTCGGCACAAGCCAGGCTTACGATTTTTTCATGGATGTTTCTGGCTCTGACATGGAGAAGATGACCGCCTTTGCCAAGAACACCCTGGAACCGAGGCTGGAAGCTCTGCCTGAAGTACATGATGTATTGCTGTCAGGCAGCCTGGAAAAAGAAGTGACTGTTGAGCTTAAGCGTGACGAACTTGCAAAAAATGGGCTGGACGCTGCACAGGTGATTGGTGCAATCCAGCAGGCAAACAATGAAGCAACCCTGGGCCAGCTGAACAATGAAACAAACTCTCCTTCCCTAAGATGGAATACACAGCTGGAATCAGTTGAGAATGTTAAAAATTTGCAAATTCCGGCAGCGAGCGGTTTTATCAAATTATCACAGATTGCGGACGTAAAATTACAGCCGCTCGAAAGCTCCTCATTCGTTTGGAAAAACGGCTCAAAGGATTTCATTTTTGTCCAGGTAGGCAGAGTAGCCGATGCCACACAAATCGAGATGGCAGAAGCGGTACGTGCAGAAATCAAACAAATCCGCGAAGAAGGATTGGTCAGCGGCGTTGAATTGAACGAAATGGTCGCCCAGGCGGATTATGTCAAGGACTCGATTGATGGCGTGACGAGCAATATCCTGATTGGTGCCGCTATTGCCGTTGCTATCCTGATGCTGTTCTTGAGAAATATCCGCGCAACATTGATTGTCGGTTTATCAATTCCAACATCCGTACTGCTCACTTTCGCTTCGATGTGGGTTTTTGGTTACAGCTTTAATATGCTGACACTGATTGGCCTTGGACTTGGAATCGGAATGATGGTCGATTCATCCATCGTTATCCTTGAATCCATTTACCGTAAAAAAGAGCTTGGCATCAAGAATATGGAGGCAGTCATTCAAGGAACGAAGGATGTAGCTACAGCTGTACTGGCTTCAATGCTGACGACGATTGTCGTTTTCGTGCCGATTGGCCTGCTTGGCGGGGAGATGGGCTCGTTCATGATCATCCTTTCCGTTGTCGTCGCCATCACACTCATTAGCTCTGTCATTGTTTCGTTCACGCTGATTCCTTCTCTATCCGAGAAGTTCCTGAAGCTGAAAAAGAAAGAAAAAACCAACCAAGAAGGTAATCTTGTACGCGGATACAGCAAAATGATTTCCTGGACCATCAAGAAAAAACGCCACAGCTTTGCTGTCATCGGCCTGTTCTTCCTTATGCTCGTCGGTTCCCTTATGCTGGTGACAAAAATTCCAATGACCATCATGCCTGATATGATGAACAGATATGCTGAGCTTATGGTGACCGTTGAACCTGGTCTAAGCCTGGAAGAAAAACAGGAAATCGTAAGTGAGATGAACAAAGCATTAGATGAGATTCAAGATGTTGAATCAAACTATGTAATGGATAACGGCAACATGTTGTATACGATCATCAACATGACAAAAGGCGATGAAATAACAAGAGAACAAAAAGATGTAAATGAAGAAATTTTCAAGTCATTAAGAAGCCTTGAAGGGAAGGTTCCTTTGAAGAGCGCTGTGGCAGCCATGTCTGGAGGCGGGGGTTCCCCTGTTCAAATCAATATTTCAGGTGAAAGCTTTGATGAACTCCAGTCCATTGCTGATGGGTTTATAGAAGAGCTTAAGTCTATTGAAGGAATTGTTGCGGTTGAAAACTCGATTGAAAGGACCTCTGTTGAACAGGTCGTCCAGCTGAAAGAGTCTGAAATTGAAGAAGCAGGATTGTCCCATCCTCAGATCAAGCAATTCATCGAGCAGGCCTTTTTACAGATGCCTGTGGGTGAACTGAAAATCAATGAGGAAAACGTTCCGTTAAAAGTGAAGTGGGATGAAGAGATGGCAACCAAATCCGCTCTGCTGGATTTGAAAGTCCCGACCCCCTCAGGTGAGAAAAAGTTATCTGAGTTCATCTCATTGAAGAGTGTCGAAAATCCGAACGAAATTTCCCACAAGGATGGCGAAAGGTACATCTCGATCTCAGCAGATATTGAAGGAAAAGACCTTGGCACCATCAACCGTGAAGTCCAGAAGCTGATGGACCGGTATGACGTGCCAGCAGGCTACAGCATCGCACCTGCTGGCGATCTCGAAAAGCAGCAGGAACTGGTTCAGGATATGATTCTGATCCTTGCGATTTCCATCTTCCTTGTCTACCTGGTCATGGCCGTCCAGTTCAATCATCTTGGCCACCCGCTGATCGTCATGTCTGTCATTCCAATGACCATCGTCGGCGTCATACTTGGATTATTCCTGACCCAGCAAGAATTAAGCATCATGTCTGGAATGGGTATCATCATGCTGATCGGGATTGTCCTGAATAACGCAATTTTGCTGATTGACCGCACGAATCAACTGCGCAACGAGGGCCATTCAGTAGAGGAAGCCCTTGTCGAAGCAGGCAAAAACCGCATCCGACCGATCCTGATGACCACCCTGACAACTGTTGGCGGCATGCTCCCGCTGGCCTTGGCTTCAGGAGGATCAGGCAACTACCAGGCGCCAATGGCAACAGCCATCATCGCCGGTTTGAGCTTCGCCACCCTGATTACTCTGCTGCTGATCCCGGCTGTATACCGCATCTTCACGCGGAGTGCAGTCAAACGCAGCTGGTTCAGCCGGAAAGCCAGGAAAAATAACAGCACGGCAAATCCTGTTCCAGAAGCATTGAGCTAGGATTAAAAAAGCAAAGCGAATTGGATTCGCTTTGCTTTTTTGTATTATTGCAATGTACCCCCAGCTTGAATGTATCGGGCATTGAATTCCTGTACGAACTGATTGGTAATTGCGGCGTCATGGATGATCAGCATGTTTTCATCGTTTACATTGTTGCCGTTGTTACTCCAGTTGGTTGACCCTACTATAACTGTAGGATCACTGTCCGTATCGGCATCAATCAGCATGGTTTTGCTGTGGAGCTTACGAGCTTCTGCATCTTTATAAACGGGCGCTGGATTGTTCCAGCGTGTGTTCGGGTTATTGGCGCTTGTTTGTGAAGCCGTACGGCCCGTCATATCAACACTTGCAGACCACCACTGGTTCCAGAAATCGGAATCGAACAATCCTTTTACATCAAATCCAGTCAGATTCCCCTCCATATCATTATATGAACCTTCCCATTTATTCTTAAGTTCATCAACGAGCTTCTGTTCACTCCATGCGAAAATCGAAAAGTATGTATTGTAGTCAGCTTCGTTACGAATCAAGTCGGCCATTTTACCAACAGCATTATCACCTGCTGAAAAATAAATCTCCACCTTTTTTCCATTGATATCAATGATGTGTGTCGTGTTGTCCGTTTTCCGCGTGCTGAAGTTCGAAGCAACAGGGTCAGGCTCTAATAAATGACTGCCCCACATTTCATTAAATTCCGTTTCATAGATACCTGCGAGCTGAGGCCAATTGACTTCAACAATATGATTCTGGTTGCCGTCAAGGATGCCATTTTGCATATTTTCTTCAGTGCCATACAGACCTGTGATGGTAAAGTTCCAGGTACCCGTAAAAACCCAGCGGTTATCTACTATAGCAAATTTATTATGCATTTGGTTACCAGGACCATAATAGCTTCCTGCTGCTTTAGCCTCTGCATCGACAAACAGGCGGCCTGTGGTCTCACTATTCCCTACATTCACCGTTACTTGCTTAATATCATCCGCACTTGCCGGCAATCCTTTAGCCGTTCTTTTTTCTTGATCCTCGAGCGCAAACATCGGGGAATCGGAAAAAACAGTGATGTCATCTGCTGTGCCAATTTTCCCATCCTGCCCGCGAACCATTTTTTCAAGATACATCCGCATCACTTCAAAGCGTTCAGCGTAATGAGGATCTGCTGCATCCTTTGAGTCAGCAATGACACGGACATCAATCCCCTGGGCTGCCTTCTGTACCAAGGTATCAACCACTCGTGGAAGGTTGATTTCATATGTAGCAAAATCAATGCTTTTTGTAGCCGATTTGAGCCTGTTGATTAATACATCTTCAAAATTTACATTATAGTTCGCTTCGTTACCTGGCGATGCATACTGCGGGAAGGCGCACTTATTAAAATAAACATTTATGGCCCCTTCAGTCTCGTTTACATTATTAAGTCGCTGTGTCCTGTCACCGCATACGCTCGGGGCTTCAGGAGAAGGTGTACCGCCACCTGCATCTCCACCCGATCCGCCTCCATCAGTCCCGGTTGAATTGAACGCTTTTGGTGTTCCAAATCCATCTGCATAGCTTGCATTGGCAGTCGCCCAATTGGATGAATCCAATCCAGAAACGGCTGGGTCAATCCGTTCCATCGTTGCCTTTTTCGTATTGTCTCCACCATACCAGGAGTCAACTTCATCGACGACAGTCCCCGATGCATCCAACAGTTTCAGATGCTCAGCTGAATTTCCCAGTGTGCCGCTATATATAAGGTCTGCTTCTATCTCCGTTACCGATTGGTCATCTGTTTTTTCAAGTAAGAAATAGCCATTGGCTGGGATTGTCCCGCTTAGCGGAATTGCAGGCGCTCCGTCGACTGCGTTCAGGTGCCAACCGTCAAGGACTACATCAGACCCGGAATTGTTATAAAGCTCAATCCATTCATCACTATAGCTCTTGTTCGTCCCCATCCAGGCAATCTCACTGATGACCACCTTTGCATTCTCAGCTGCATTCACTGTTGGACGCTTTTCATGAATGATGGGTAAAGAGTTGAAAACAATAAGATCATTACGGTTAATAAAGAATTCAATTTCTTCAACTTAACTACCTCCTCAAAAATAAATCCAAGATAATCATAATGTAAAAATGTTGTCGAAATATGATGAAAATGTAAATAATGCGAAAAATGAATCTTTTTGAGGAGTTTAATCAACCTGTAATTTTCCCAATCAAACAATTGACCCAAAAAACTGCCAGCATGTTCCCAAGTATAATAAAAAAAACGATTCCAGCTAAATGGAATCGCTGTTAACTATTATATTGAGGATTTCTTGCCGAAACAAAACGCTATTCTATCACCTCGGCGCCAAAAGCACGATGGAAACGCCGATCAATCGGATTCCAGCGCCAAGCCAACCAAATAAATCCAGGGCTTTCTTTTCGATTCCCTATCCCCAAAGGACTGCAAGGATGATAATGACTCCGCCATATGCTGCATACACCCTGCCAAAGGTCGGGAAGTTTTGCAGTGTAGGGATGACTCCGTACAGAATGAGGATGCCGTTGCCCAGTAATCCGTACCAATAAGGCTTCCCTTCGCGAATCCACAGCCAGACAAGATAGCCTCCGCCGATTTCCGCCAGTCCGGCGCGATAAATAATAGTATAGCCAGAATCTTAACCACCTCCAATCACTTTTACAGGTAATAATCGGTTATCCCCCAATCTCCTGGATCTGTTCAGAAGGATAAATCGTTACTCCACTCCTATTCAACTGTGCGGCACGATACATGGCAGAAGCCACCGTCTTTCCTTCAATCGCTCTATATTTCTTGAAAGGGCCTGCAAAGAGGAATGGTACTTTCGTAAAAATAGCAGCAGCCGCCTTTTCTCCAAACCTGAACTCCTCCCTTTCGCCCAGCAGGAGCGAAGGGCGGAAGATCGCTGTTGTTTCAAAAGGTATCTGTTTGATTTCCTCTTCAAGTTTTCCTTTCATTTTAGAATAGAAAATCGGCGAATTCGGATCAGCATTCATCGAACTGACCAGCAAAAATCTCTTTGCTTCCTGTGAGCTGGCCAATCTGGCAATCGCTACAGGATAATCAACGTCGATTTTCCACATTGCTTCCTGAGTCTTGGCCTTTTTAATGGTTGTGCCGAGGCAGCAGAATACATCATCCACTGCAAAACTCTCTATATATTGATCCAGGCGATCGAAGTCCACGATTTTTTCTTCCAGCTTAGGATGAGCATTTTCCAACGGCCTTCTCACAATGGCGATTACCTTTTCATATTCGCTCCCATTCAAAAGAAAATGAAGCAGTTCCTTTCCAATCAATCCGGTCGAACCGGCAATTAACGCCGTTTTTCCTGCCAATTACAAAACCCCCTGGCAAAATAGTTTTATCATTATTATTTCACAAAAAATCTTTTAGTCTACAAAAAAACCTGCCCGATGTTTCTGAGGGCAGGTTTCGTTCTAATCAATCTTCCGTTCTTTTTGCATTTGTGTCCTTCTGGCTGCGATGATTAAATTCTCAACTGGAGAGACACGGCCCAATTCGTCTTTGTGGACGATATGCTTCCGTTCGAACTTTGTTGGGCTATCCAGGCCTGCTGCGGCGGCCAGGTTATACAGGCCTTCACGGAGAGAAACGATATAGTTGCAGACCCGGTACATCTTCTCGTCCACCACCAGGCCGTCCTGAAGCTTCTTATCCGTAGTCGCAACTCCGGCCGGGCATGTATTCGTGTGGCAAACCTGCGCCATGATGCAGCCGACGCTGATCATCATCCCTCGGGCGATGTTCACAAGGTCTGCTCCCATTGCCAGCGCAATTGCGACCTTATCAGGCGTAACCAATTTCCCTGACGCTATCAGTTTCACCCTGTCCCTGATTCCGTATTGGCGCAGCATTTCATCCACTACCGGGAGGGCTGAATGGATCGGCAGCCCGACAGTGTCTGCGAGTTCCTGGTAAGTCGCACCGGTTCCGCCTTCGCCTCCATCGACCGTGATGAAATCCGGGCCTTTTCCGCTCTCCTTCATATAAGAAATCATGTTTTCCAGTGCGTCCATGTCGCCGACGACAATCTTGATTCCAACCGGCTTTCCTCCTACCGAGCGCAATTCTTCAATCCACTCAAACATCGAAGGCACATCGCTGAATTCATAAAATCGATTCGGACTGTTGATGGTCTTCCCGACTTCAACAAGGCGGATCCTGGCGATTTCCTCGGTTACTTTTTCCCCTTCAACATGGCCGCCGCGCGTCTTTGCACCCTGGGCCAGCTTAATCTCGAAGGCTTTTACCTGAGGCATTTCACTTTTCTTCTTGAACTCTTCCCATGAAAACTCACCGCTTGGCTTACGGACGCCAAAGAGGTCCGGCCCGATTTGCATGATGATATCAGGGTTTCCGACTAGGTGATGGTTGGATAATCCGCCTTCCCCTGAATTCATCCATGTCCCTCCTGCCAGTCCCAGGCCCTTTGAGAGTGCCTGGATGGCTCTTTCACCAAGTGCCCCGTAACTCATTGCCGACTGACCGACCTGGCCTTTCACCCTGAAAGGATAACGGCACGAATGCTCTCCCAGGACAACTGCATCGTCATCCTGCAAAAGATATGGATCCACCAGTTTTTCCTCACTATGTTCCTTTCTTGTAAAAAGGCCTTCACCATCAATCTTATAAACTCTCGTCTTTATCTTATCCGCATTATCGACCTTCATCTCATCTGTCAGCTTCGGGAACAGCGTATTCCTGATGTAAAAGCCCTCTGCATCGAAATCACGCAGCGACCCGAACCCGATTAATCTCTCCTTATACTTCCCTGCCTTTACGACATCCTGGTATTCCTTCCTTGAAAAAGGTTTCCCTTCATTATCAGCGTTGAATAAATACTGCCTTAGCTCCGGGCCGATATGCTCGGTAAAATAACGAACCTTTCCGATCACAGGGAAATTCCTTAGGATGGAATGCTGCTTTTGCCTGTCATCTTTAAAATATAAGTAGATAAAGAGAAGGACAGGAACAAGGATAATCAGCGTGATGAAGATGAACAGGCCAATCACTAAGTAGTCTGTCAAACCCATTAAAATCCTCCTTTCCTATAATGAAGCAAGCGCTTTCGAAACTGTCGTATCCCCATCCGCCACTTCAAACGTTTTGTTGAAGGTTGCCTCGATTTCAAGCGATTGGACAAGAACTTCCGCAAGGTCTTCACGGGGGATTTCCAGCTCTGCTGATTCCAATGTTACCGCTGCTGATACTTTTCCATTGCCTGGCTTATCGGTTAACGCACCAGGCTGCACAACAGTATATGTCAGCTTCGACTGCCTTAGTAATTCATCGGGCATTTCTTTCGCAGCAATTTCACGGCTTTCATCTCCAATCGACTCATTGGCCGTGACAGCACTAAGCATCACAAAACGTTTGACTCCCTGTCTTTCCGCTTCTTTTACCGTCTCAATGACTGACTGATGGTCCACCATGACCGTCCTTCCTGAAGATCCCTTTGGACTGATCCCGGTAAGGTAAATGGCGGCTTCGTATCCCTCGAAAAGAGTTGGCAGCAAGCGTTCTTCATATACCACGACTTCGGCCGCTCCGCGTTTTTTAAGCAGGCCGATTTGGTTTTCATTTCCTACAACAGCACAGGATTTATATCCATTCTTCAGCAGCCTGCTGACAACATGCTCACCCACACTGCCATGTGCACCAAACACGATGACTTTCATCCGTTCCCCTCCTTTGGTTAACCAGGATAAGTTTTTAAAAAAAGAGAAACAGATAAAATCCGTTTCTCTTTTTTCCGTCTGTCACTAATTACACCATTCGATTCCAGTGGCGGTGTGCAACGACCGCATCGATAAATTTCTGGCTCTCGCCGGTTACTTCCTTGCTGTTCTCGAAAATAACCACACCTGATGCGCCTTCAGTACTGATGCCGGCAGCGGCGAGCAGATCAGAGCCCTCTTTTCCAGCTCCTACTGCCTTGAAGTGGCTGAATGCTTCATCCACGAAATAAACCGCTTCCTTCTTCTGCTTCAGGCTGTCCACGCTATGCTGCCCACCTGCGATATACAGGGCATCATACAACACCGAGCTGCTTGTAAGGAATGTGTGGTCCACTTCGATTTCTTTGCCATCATCGCCCTTAAGCATGCCCAGCTTCTGGCTGATGACTTCAGCGGTGATTCCGCTCTTTTTCAGCATCTCCATCAAGCCTGAAACTTCAGCACCATTGAAGCCATTGTCAGCCAGGAGTGCTACCTTCCTTGTGTTTGGCAGCTTTACAGTGTTCATTTGGCTCAAGGCTGGTGATGAAAGCGTCACTTCCATCGGTTTATTATCTGTCGGTGCCTTCATGCCAAGGCTGTCGGCAACCTGTTCCGCCAGGTACAAGTCAATGTTTGTGAGCATTTTGACTACCTTCATCCGGATATCCTTGCTTTTCACTTTGCCAAGCTCGAAGCTGTAAGCCTCGATGATATGCTGTTTTTCCACATCAGACATACTGTTCCAGAAAAGAATCGCCTGTGAATAATGGTCGTTGAAGCTGTCGCTGCGCTGGCGGACCTTCCTGCCTTCCACCTTCTCCTGATAATGCTCAAAGCCGCCATCGTTCGAAGGTGCAGGATGCGGATCATTATTCTGCAGGGAGTTCTTATGATAAGAAACCTGTCCGCGGTCAATCGTCATCCGGTGCATACCGTCACGCTGATTATTATGGAACGGGCATACCGGCCTGTTGATCGGGATCTCATGGAAATTCGGACCGCCCAGGCGGGTCAGCTGGGTGTCTGTATAGGAGAACAGACGTCCCTGCAGTAGCGGGTCATTTGTAAAATCAATCCCTGGCACGACATGCCCCGGGTGGAATGCGACCTGCTCTGTTTCAGCAAAAACATTGGTTACGTTTTGGTTCAAGGTCATTTTTCCAATGATCTTGACCGGAACCAATTCCTCGGGCCAGATTTTCGTAGGGTCCAGGACATCAAAATCAAATTTGAACTCATCCTCTTCCTCAATCAACTGGACGCCTAGTTCAAACTCCGGATAATCCCCTTTTTCAATCGCTTCATAAAGGTCTTTGCGGTGGAAATCCGGGTCTTTACCGGCAAGCTTTTGTGCTTCATCCCAAACCAATGAGTGTACTCCCAGAACAGGCTTCCAGTGGAACTTTACAAAACGTGCCTTCCCTTGCTCGTTGACAAGCCGGAAAGTGTGGACACCGAAGCCTTCCATCATCCGGTAGCTTCGCGGAATGGCACGATCTGACATCGCCCAAATAACCGTATGCGCGGACTCGGTGTTATTTACAACGAAATCCCAGAATGTATCATGGGCGGTAGAGGCCTGCGGCATCTCATTATGCGGCTCCGGCTTGAAGGAGTGCACCAAATCAGGAAATTTGATTGCATCCTGAATAAAAAAGACAGGAATATTGTTTCCGACAAGGTCGTAATTGCCTTCCTCGGTATAGAACTTCGTCGAGAACCCGCGGACATCGCGGACAGAGTCTCCTGACCCGCGTGAGCCCGCCACCGTTGAAAAACGGACAAAGACCGGCGTCTTCTTGCCTGGGTCCTGCAAAAAATTAGCTTTCGTATATTCAGCCATTGGCTCGTACACCTGAAAATATCCATGTGCTGCATACCCTCTCGCATGGACAACACGCTCAGGAATTCGTTCGTGATCAAAATGGGTCATTTTTTCGCGGAAATGGAAGTCTTCCATTAGGGTCGGCCCCCGCACTCCCGCTTTCAAGGAATGCTCATCATCGGTAACGCGGACACCCTGGTTCGTCGTCAGCGCCTCGCCATCATGTCCAGACCTGAATTGCTCAAGCTGCTGATCTTTTGAATTTTCGTTCACAGATTGATTCTTCTCGTCTTTCTTCACTGATTCATTCCTCCCGTTTCTGTTCTGGAAGCATGTCAATATGTATGAAACGTTCATAAGTTGCCATCCTATTGATCACCGAACCTGCGGCCATGCCCCTCTATGGACGTATACCACAACAAAAAGCCCGCTAAACGGATATTTAGCAGGCGCATTTGTTGCTAGAGGTTTTCCTCAACATATTGTTTCGCATCTTCAGGAGAAGCGAATGGTTTTACAAAAGTGATTTTTGTGCTGTCATACACCACGAGCAGGAAGCCATCTGCAACCTGGATAATATCAGCAGTTAGGTTTTCATCACTTGGCGGCCTGACTGTTTCCTGGATGGCCGCTTGTCCTTTGTCCTGCCATGTTTGTATTTCAACTGCATATGCATCGACACTCATTCCTTCGGTGAATCTTTCCTGGAGGTAATCGACTGTCACCGGATCCTCCTGCGTCTTTACTTCCGTTTCCGGCGGCCCGTCCTGTCCGTCCGAACTGCATCCCGCAAGCAGGCCCGCTGCTGCTAATGATAATAGTAGTTTCTTCATAAGATCCTCCTTATCGTAAGATTCTCTTATCGTATTGATACCCGTTTTGAGGAAGTGGAAAAGGGATTTCACGCATTTGGTTGGAATTGGCAGGTTAAAAAACAGGATTCCACGAGGAACCCTGTTTGCTCATCCTATTTTACTCTGGAGCGGTGAATGTGCGCTGTGCCAGTTCGTTTTCCAGCATGAAGAATGCATTGCTGTCCTGATCGATTCTGCGAAGCTTCTGGATCAGGCTGTCAAATAGAGCTTCTTCCTCCACCTGCTCTTCGATGAACCATTTCAGGAAGGTCATCGTCGCGTGCTCACGCTCATCCAAAGCTATATCGGCAAGATTGTAGATTCGGCGTGTTACTTCCTTCTCGTGCCCAAGGCCTTTTTCAAAAACATCGAGCACGGATGAGAACTCGTTTGATGGGGCTGGGAAACCATCGAATGTCACGCGCTCTCCCATATCATTGATGAAGTTGTAGAACTTCATCGCATGGAAGCGTTCCTCTTCTGCCTGAACCAGGAAGAAGTTTGCGAATCCATCTAGATTTTCCGCAGAGCAATAAGCTGCCATCGCCATATACGCATGTGCAGAATAAAATTCATAATTCATTTGTTCAATCAAACCATTAACCAACTTTTCACTGATCATCAGTCATTCCTCCTCTTTCTACTTTAAAACCAGTCTCGTCACACTCTCGATCTGGCTGGTGTGCGGGAACATGTCCACTGGCTGTATATATTCTACTTTATAATGGCTTCCTAATGTATGAATATCCTTTGCCAGCGTCGATGGATTGCAGGAAACGTAAACAAATGTCTTTGGCTTGATTTTCAGGACCGTTTTCAGGAATTCCTGGTCACAGCCTGTCCGCGGCGGGTCTACAACGATTACATCATGCCGCCAGCCTTCGTTCAGCCATTTTGGAAGCAGCTCTTCGGCTTTGCCCACGTAAAACTTCGCATGCTGAACCCCATGCTTTTCGGCATTTTTTTTCGCATCATCAATTGATTCGGGAATGACATCCATTCCTCGGACCTCACCGGCCTGATCTGCCATCCATAAGCCGATTGTTCCGACTCCGCAATAAGCATCCACCAGTTTTTCTTTGCCCGTGAGCTTTGCGGCGGACTTTGCCTCATTGTACAGCTTCACGGTCTGTTCAGGATTCAGCTGGAAAAATGTCCGCGCGGAAAGCTCGAACTGAAGGTCGCCAAGTGTTTCCTGGATAAAGTCGCTTCCTTCCAGGGTTGCGGTATCCTTGCCAAAAATGACGGACGTTTTCTCGCCGTTGACATTTTGGACAATCGAGTTGACCTCCGGAAGACGCTTCTTGATTTCCTGAATAATAATGTCCTTTTTCGGAAGTTCTTTTTTCGTCGTGATCAGGACGATTTGCAATTCCCCCGTCTTCACCCCTGTTCGGGCAACGATTGTCCGGACCAGGCCTTTATGCTTTCGCTCATTGTAAATCGGAATCTTCAAATCCTGAAGGATGCCTTTAACCACTTCTGTCGCCTTCGTCGTGGCCGGATGCTGAACGGCACATTGCTCGATGTTGATCAGATTGTGTGAGTTCAAGCCATAAAGGCCGGCCAGCACCTTGCCATCTCTTTCGCCAACCTGGAACTGGCTTTTGTTGCGGTAGCCCCAAGGATTCTCCATGCCGATTGTCGGCCTGATGTCGAGCGCATCGATCTTCAGTTTCGAATGGCGTTCGAGAGCCTGGATGACAATGTCACGCTTTTCATTCAGCTGCTGGTCGTAGCGCAAATGCTGGAGCTGACAGCCGCCGCACTGGTCATACACCGGACAGAGCGGCTTGATTCGATGCTCTGACTTTTTGCGGATTTTCTTGATTTTTGCTTCGGCGAACTTGGGGTGGACCTTCGTCGCTTCCACGACCACTTCCTCACCTGGCAGCGCACCAGGAACGAATACGACCTGCCGTTTAAAATAACCGACACCCTCGCCATTGATTCCAAGACGCTTGATTGTCAGCGGAAAAGTCTGCTTCAGCTGCAATTTCGCTGTTGTTTGTTGTTCTTTTTTCATAAAACTTCACTCCAATTACTCAATGCTTCTCCATAAATAGAGCGAAGCATAGCTCAAATAAGGATTCCATGGTTCTTTCCACTTTTCCATCTCGGCTGGTGTCGGCTTTTGCTCCATGTTGAAGAATTTCTTCAACGCGTTCTGGATGCCGACGTCCCCCATCGGAAACAGGTTCGGCCTGCCTAAAGCAAACAGCAGGAAATTCTCCACTGTCCAGGGGCCGACGCCGCGTATTTTGATCAATTCCTGGGCAATTTCTGCGTCTGATTTTGCTTTTATTTTTTCAAAATCAAGCTGCCCTGATGCCGCCAGTTCTCCGATGCCAATGACATATTCCGCTTTCCGGCCGCTGAACTGCAATTCCCGCAGCTGTTCGACCGTGAGCTCTGCCACCTTTTCCGGTGAAGGATAAAACCAGACACCGTCTATTTCATCGCCAAACGTTGTGACAAACCGTTCTGTTAAAGTAAACGCAAACTTCAGATTCAGCTGCTGATGGATGATGCTTTTAATCAAGCTCGAAAACGGATCGAATTCCAGCACCAGCGGAGTTCCAAAGTGATCGATGAACAGATTCTTAAGTTCGGTCGTTTGAAAATGCTCATGGACCTTGATCAATTCCACATCCCATTGAAAAATTTCCGTCAGGCGCTGAATCGTTCTTTCTTGATCATGATTGGCGCGAACGAGGAATTCAGGCTTCTCCAATGTACCAGTTCCGATGACCTCAGCGACTAATTTTTCGTTCCCGAACCTGAGCGGCACTTTTACGAGACGCTGTTCGATATTAACTATGTTTAAAGGATCCAGCGCCAGCCTGCTCAGCGCGAGATCAAAATCATATGGACCTGGAATTGCAACCTTCTCTTCCCACATACAAGTAACCGCCCTTTAGTATTTTCCCCGTATTATAGCATTTTCACGTCTTTTTTACGAAAAATAGACGATTTGCTGCACATCTTATGGACGGGAAACTAGTTTATTGGCGAAACCAGGCCACATATTGGCGATAATCTTTTTTTATTGACGAAAATAAAATTTTATTGGCGAAACTGCACCGTTTATTGGCGAAAACAAAGATTTATTGGCGAACTGGAAAAAATCCTTGTTTCTTTCCAGTTCAAAAAGTCCCGGCACCTTAAAATGCCGGGACAAAAATGATTAATACATCATCGGGTGCTTTATGCCGTTTTTGCTTAGCATCAGGTCATCGAGGCTTTTAAAAGTATATCCTTGTTCCTTAAGGTCGCGGATCACTTTTCCGAGCGCGTCGGCATTGTCTTTTGATACGGTATGCAGAAGCAGGACCGCACCTGGATGGATTTGGCTCATGATTTTATCGTAGGAATATTGTGCGCCTCTTTGCTGGTCGGTGTTCCAATCGACAAACGCGAGCGACCAGAATACATGGGTATAACCTGCCTCCCTGGCTATTGCCATTGTTCGTTCGCTGAAAATTCCGCGGGGCGGTCGCAGATAAGCCATGTCCTTCTTGCCGGTGATCCTTTCGGTTTCGGCCCGGACCATTTCAAGCTCCTTCATGATTTTTTCGTCGCTGATTTTCGTCATGTCCGGGTGATGCCAGGAATGGTTGCCGATGATGTGGCCTTCATTGGCCATCCTGGAGACAAGCTCGGGGGCACTTTCAAGATAATGGCCTGTCACAAAAAAAGCTGCCGGCACTTTTTCTTCCCTTAAGGTATCAAGGATTTTTTCGGTATAGCCATTTTCATAGCCATTGTCGAATGTAAGATAAATATCCTTTGATTTCTTGTCCCCTTTATAAACCGCTCCATGGTCTTCGAGGATGACTTCGAACATTCGGCCCGCATCTGCCTGCCTTCCGTTCCGCCCTTTCTTGAAGCCCCAATGCAATGGGGAATTGGAATTTTCCTCCGCGCTGACCGCTGCCGGCAATGCAAATAACAACAGTATATTCAAGGCAATCAATAGTTTAAAGATTGTTTTCATGATGTTCCTCCATTGATGTTTTCCCTTATTGTTTGCCAGCAGGAGAAAAAAATTCTTTCTAAAAAAAACACGCAACACAAAAAAGGAAGCTCGCGATAAAGCGAACCTCCTTTGTCATTTTATTTATAAACTCTGTCAGCGAACTGAGCCAATTTTTCAAGAGAAGATTTTTCTACATCTTCATGCAGGCTGTTGCCGTGGGAATCCATTGTGACCACCGCTGTGAAGCCTTCGACATTCAGGTGCCACATTGCTTCTGGAATACCGAAATTCATCAGGTCAACACCCTCGACCGATTTGATGCAGTCAGCATAATACTGTGCAGCTCCGCCAATCGCATTCAGGTAAACGCCGCCGTGCTCCTTCAGTGCAGCAAGCGTCTTCGCGCCCATCCCGCCTTTTCCGATGACTGCGCGGATGCCAAACCTCTTCATGATGTCACCCTGGTAAGGCTCCTCACGAATACTTGTCGTCGGTCCTGCAGCCTTCACATGCCAATTGCCTTCTTCATCTTTTAGCATAACCGGACCGCAGTGGTAAATGATCTGCCCATTCAAATCTACAGGTGAATCATGGTCTGACAGGTATTTGTGAATCGCATCGCGGCCAGTGTACATCATGCCGTCGATCCTGACCACATCGCCAACCTTCAATCCGCGGATTTGCTCTTCAGTAATTGGAGCTGTCAGGGTTACAACGTTCTGTTCAACCGGTGCTTCAACTGCTGCAGCGATTTCTTGTGCCGCAGGCTGAGCGAAGTCGATCTTTTCTCCCTCCTGGTACATCCATTCTTTGATTTCCCCAGTTTCAGGATTTACCGCTACACCAAGACGTCGGTATGCCCAGCAGTTGTAAGCTACAGATACGTAAAAGCTTGCGGGGATGCGGTTCATGACACCAATTTTGCATCCAAGCAAAGTTGTCTCTCCGCCAAATCCCATCGTGCCAATTCCTAGCTTATTGGCATTTTCCATCACATATTCTTCAAGGTCGCGCAGTTCCTCGTTCGGATTGACATCGTCAACTGAACGGAATAGCTGTTCCTTCGCCAAATCGTAACCGGAAGAACGGTCGCCGCCAATGCCGACACCGATGAAGCCGGCGCTGCAGCCTTGTCCCTGTGCCTGGTAAACGGAGTGCATGATGCACTTGCGGATGCCGTCAAGGTCACGGCCTGCACGTCCAAGTCCTTCAAGCTCAGCTGGAAGGCTGTACTGGATATTCTTGTTCTCACAGCCGCCACCTTTTAAAATCAGGCGGGCATCAATATAATCTTTTTCCCATTGTTCGAACTTGATGACTGGAGTGCCGCCGCCGAGGTTGTCGCCGCTGTTCTCACCTGTCAGTGAATCAACGGAGTTCGGACGCAGCTTGCCATTCTTAGTCGCAAGGGCAATTGCATTATAGATCGCCTTTTTCATTTCAATTTGGTTCGCTCCGACCGGGGTCTTGATTTTAAAAGTCGGCAGGCCAGTATCCTGGCAGATTGGCGAGACATTGTCATCAGCCATTTTGATATTATTCGTAATCGTATCAAGGCTCATCGCTGAACGGGTACCCGCATTTTCGCGCTCCGCAGCCGCTTTGATCGCCCTGCGCACATCCTTCGGCAGGTTCGTGGATGTTTCAACTATCAGCTCGTACATGCTTTCCTGAAACTTCTCGATATTCATCAGTTTACCCCTCTCTGCTCCCTGTTCGTGAATCTTATATGTGTAAATTTTATAACAATTTCTCCGATATCATTATACTCCTATCATCTATTGATTTAAAGATAGAATATGGAATCGGTTACAAGGAAATTAAGGGCAGTTTCTCATAAAATAAAAAGAGACCCGTAAAAGGGCCCCTTACAAATCGCGATTCTTGAACTCGCGGCATTTTGCATCCATTTCTTCAACAATCTGGATCATGCGGTCGATATCCTCAAGATCTGCCTCTTCAGGATCGATTGCTTCCAGCAATTCAGAGAACATATCCAGACGCTGTTTCAAAAATACAACCTGTGTATTTTTATCGTTAATCGGATTTCCCAAACTTTCTCGCTCCTTTCACTATCGTTAACATCCTACCTAAAATCTGTCTATTTTACAATAAATAATCAAACAGTTGGTTCTATTATTCCCCGAAGCTGGTCTGCAACAACACGTTTGTGAATGTCTTTTAAAGCAATAGTTTACGACAGGGACATTAAGTTAAAACATACATAGAGGTGAAAAGTATGTTTTTCAATTCCTGGGACGCGATTTTCCGCACATTGATTGTCGGGGTGCTGGCGTATAGTGGTTTAGTGATCTTGCTGCGGATTTCGGGTAAAAGAACTTTATCGAAAATGAATGCCTTTGACTTGATTGTGACGGTTGCACTTGGTTCGACTCTGGCATCAATCCTTCTGAATAAAAATGTGGCCCTGATGGAAGGCCTATCGGCATTTTTCATTCTGATTGCACTTCAGTACCTGGTTGCGTGGCTGTCTGTACATTCCGACAGATTCAAGAAACTAATCAAGTCTGATCCGCAGTTATTGTTTTACAGGGGAGAATTTTTAACTGATAAGATAAACAAAGAGCGTGTTCTCGAAGTGGAGATTCTCCAGGCAGCCCGGTCGAGCGGTATCCAATCATTGGATGATGCTGAGGCAGTTGTGCTCGAAACGGATGGCAGTATCTCCGTCATAAAAAAATCCGATTCAAATGCTGATACAATAGCTAATGTCAAAAAATAAGAAAGCAGGCTGATACACTCGTCAGCCTGCCATTGTTTTATTCATCGAGTCCGACGGCTTTCCCTTCCCTGCTTGAATCTGCAGCTCCGTAGAGAACTCCTTTTTCACGGTCAACCTGGATCGCCTGGACGTTGCCAATCGGGAATGGTTTTTCAGCGAATTCAAATCCTCTCGCTTCCATCTCACCCTTTGCCTCCATGTTGATGCCTGCTTCCCAGCCGATAAGCGGGCCGGTACTATTGAAGATTCTTGGCTCTTCAATCGCCTCTTTCAAATCCATGCCGAAATCAAGAACATTGACGATGGTCTGGAACACGGAACCCACGATGGTCGGGCCGCCCGGAGAACCAAGTGTCAGTACCGGCTCATCATCCTTAAAGATAATGGTCGGCGTCTTGCAGCTGACAGGGCGTTTGCCTGGCTGGATTTCATTAAGGCCGCCCGGCATTGCATCAAAGTCAGTCAGTTCATTGTTCAGCACGAAGCCATAATCATTCACCATGATTCCCGAACCAAATGGATGCTCGACCGTTGACGTGCAGGCAACAATATTGCCCCACTTGTCCATAACGGTAAAGTGGGTGGTCTCGCTTCTTTCCCTTTCTGGCTCAAACATCTGGCGGACCACCTTGATTTCCTTGCTGCCGGTATAGGCCCAGGGGTTGCCGAAATCCACTGCATCATTTCTGCGATCAAAATTGATTAATTTCCTGCGTTCAGCCAGATATTCCTCATTCAGCATTCCTTTTAGCGGGATATCACCGACTTCTGGATCTCCTGAAAAGGCAATTTTATCTGAAAAAGCAATTCTCATTGCTTCTGTGAACAAATAATACTTTTCCCATGATTTCGCATCATATTTGCTGAGGTCAAAACCCTCGAGCAGCTTTAAAATTTGCAGCATCGTAGTCCCGCCTGCGCTTGGCATATTGGACGAGGCAATCTTATAGCCTCGATATGTCCCCCATACCGGTTGATCGATGGTAATCTCATAATCCCTCAGATCGGACATTTCCATGATGCCGCCAAGCTCCTTTAGAGTCGAAATCAACGCTTCGCCGATTTCCCCCTCGTAAAAAGCCTCAATTCCGTCACGCTGAAGGATGCGGAAAGTTTTCGCCAAATGCTCCTTCTGGTAAACATCGCCTTCCTTAAGCGACTTGCCTCCAGGCATGAATAGTTCCTTCGCATGGTCTCCAAGACGGTAATCGAAGGTATTGAGGATTTCTTCCATCACCCAGTTGACCTCTACACCCTTTTCAGCAGCCTGGGCGGCAGGTTCGATCAATTCAGCCAGCGGCTTCGTGCCATATTCCTTCCTCGCAGCTTCCATAGCCTTCAGAATTCCAGGAACTCCGACTCCTATTGCATGTGTCGACCTTTCTTTAAAAGGAATGACCTCTCCCTTCTTATCCAAAAAAAGCTCTGGATGTGCTGCCTTCGGTGCCCGCGTGTGCCCGTCAAATATTTTTGTTGTTTTGGATTCAGCATGGTACACCATAAAAAATCCGCTGCCTCCAATGCCCGTCATCATCGGTTCTCCGACATTAAGGCCAAATTGGATAGCAATGGCTGCGTCAATTGCGTTACCGCCTTCTCGCAGGATTTTCTCTCCTGCGTCTGTGGCGATCGGATGCGCCGAAGCGGCCATCGAAATCTTTCCTGTTGCTGTTTCTCTATCAAAATCGCACTTGGCATTGCGCGGTTGAAAATCTTTTCCCATCGTCCTTCATCCTCCATTGGCTTGTCATATCTCAACTTTGTATAAGTAAATTACCCCTTTGCGTAAATTAAAAACTACCGAAATAATGGATGCCGCATTTCAGCATAAAAAACCAGCCCTGAAGAATCAGGGCTGGTTCATCATCTGAACTTATCGGTTATTGTCGTTCTTCTGCTCATCAGGTGAGACAGTGAAACTATTGGATGTTTTGCCTAGACCTGTTGTGTCGGATGGCTGGCTTTCCATGCCTGTTGCATAGCTGCTTGCAGCGTTATTCGAGCTTGAAGTGGATGAAGCAGAATCAGTTGCGGAATTCACTACAGGGTTATCCATAGCAGTTGTTCCCGCTTCCTTCACCTTAGAACCCACTTCTTTCAGCTCTTCCTTTGCGTTCATCACAGTCTGGACAACATCTGAAGAGTTTGATTTTGCCTCGTTCATTTTGCTGAATACATCCTCGTTAAGACGCTGGTAAAGGTTCTGCGCGTCACTGATTGCTTCTTTAAGGATGCTGGAAGCTTCTTTGAAGCTGTTCATCATCTGTTCCTTCACATCTGTCGGGTTATTCTTTACCTCACTGATGACATTCATGGAAGTATCCTTCACATTCACTGCAGTATCCTTTACTTTCGTACGAGTGTTGGAATCCAGCATAGCAAGAACACCGCCGATTGTAGCGCCGATCAGCAGGCCTTTCATCAGCTTGCTGTTGTTCGAGCTGCTTGTGCTGTCTGATGAATAGCTGTCAGAGTAGCCGCCCATGGAAGAATTGTTAGAGTAAGCGTTGTTCGCGTATGAATTATTTGAGTAAGAGTTGTTCGATGATGTGCTGCCATAGGTAGTCGTTCCAGTCGTTGGATCATAGCTTGCGTTCTGTGCTGATGAAGTGTACATATTGTCATTCAAATTGTATTGTCCGTTTGATTGATTGTTATTTCCGTTTGGTAAAATGTTCTGTGACATAATGTATTTCCTCCTTAATTTATGGTGGATTTAATTGTTATGCCTATCTATTTCCCGGGACGGACAAGAGATAAACAGGATTTATATACCATTTGTCAAGAGGGAAAAATTATCGGTAAGTTCCAAGAAAAAAACCTGACCGATTTTGATCAGGTTTTACTTCTATTCTATAAGACGTTCACCTGGATTCACGCTTATCCAGGTATTGTTGATCGTGCACTACAGCCAACCCTTATCTAGGTCTTTCACTGGAGACAAACCCGAAGCTGACATGGTCCTGAACAGGAATCCACGCTCCAATGCCCTGAGAAACGACATTTTTGACGACGATAAATTTCTTGCTTCCTTTAAGCATGAGGTAGACCTCGCCATAGGTCACCTTGCCTTTTTCATTAATAGCAGGCGCGTAGGCGTATAAATAGCCTAATCGTTTTGGCTGGATATTATAGATATGGTCTTTTTTCGTACCGGCACCGACTATGGTTTCAAAGGCAAGCGGAAGTCCTGATTTCTGCGCTGCTTTTAACAGCATCATCTTCTGGACATCCTCCGCATTCTTGATTTTTGCCGTCAATCCGCCTTTCACGACCTTTTGCTGCTCCTGAACATAATGAATTTGATAAATAGCATTTCCGCCGCGGTTATCATAATAGTTGGTATTGATCTTCTGAAACTCCCAGTTTGGCGAGGTTTCCGTCGACTCGTAATTCAATGGCCACTCCCCAAGGTACACGATCGCCCGGTAGCCAATCGCAAACGGTGTGCTGTTGATCGATGTTTCATTCAGCATCCTGATCAAATCAGGGTTTTCGATTTTCACCTTCGACGTTTTTAGCAGGCTCTTTGTCAGCTCGCTCGGCTGCAGGAACGGCAAATCCTCCGTCGGATTCGGATACGTATTATCCTTGGTGATGTTCATGACTGAACTGGGAACCGTATACTTCGCCTTCTCAGCCTGCTTCGGCTGCTGAGGTGCCTTCTTCTCCTTGTTTTCCTCAGCAAAACCCGGCATCAGTATGGACATCATGAAAATAACTGTCATAACAAGGATAGCTGCTGCTTTTTTCATGCTGTTGAACTCCTTTCACTACAAGAAACTTATAAGTTTGCTTATAGTGTTTTCGGAGTCGTGTGACTTTATCCAAACTTTCCATGAAAAAAAAGAAAAGGCTCTTTTCGAAAAGAGCCCTGCTTAATATGGATTATTTTTCAGACAACAAAACAAGCTTGTTCAATAATTTTTCGCAATATGGGAAGAAAAATTGAATCAATGGCCCAATCGCAAATGTGACGATCAAGGTACCGATGCCAATGGGCCCTTTGAAAATGAATGCTGCCGAAAGGGCAATCACTTCACCCAATGTTTTCGCCACCATCAGATTCAGTCCAAACCTCTCACGCAATGCCATCATGAAGTTGTCAATCGGGATCAGCGGGAATCTTGGCTGCAAGTAAACCGCAAGCCCAAAGCTCAGCGCAACCATCCCCAGCAAAAATACTGCAAACTGCTTCAAATAACCTGTAACCACCAGGTCATCAAACACTCGCAAAATCCAGAAGTCAATCAGCACGCCTGTAATCAAGAGAGTAATAATCGCTGCGAAATCCGGGCGCCTTTTTACCAGGACCGCATTGACGAAAATCAGGATGATTCCTACGATCACAACCCAACTGCCCGGTGTCAGCCCCACCGTTTGGGAAAGCCCGACGTTAAGCGCATCCCACGCCCCAGTGCCCAAACCAGCTTTAATGGTCATCGATACTCCAAAAGATAGAATCGTTAACCCAATGATGAAAAATAGAGTGCGATAAACAAAAGCCATATGATAAATTCTCCTCTTCTATAACCTTGCTGTTTGGAGGCTTGTTCAGCCTCAAGCTTTTACTAGAAATTTTGAAGTGATTACAACTCTGAAATGTCCTTAAAACACTTGCCTGGCAAAAGCCAATCCTCTAATGTCTTTCTTGTTGGATCCATCCTTTTTACTGCGAAAAAAGAACCCTGTCCTCCCGGAGCAGAGTTCATTAGTTCTATTATATTAAAGCAGGTTAAATCCAATACCGATTATACCATACAGGCCTGCAGGTGTAACGCCTGCTTTTTTGTCATTTTATTGAACGATTTCGAACGTCTCTTCGACTTCAATGCTGCCGACTACCGATTGGACCATTGAGCAATTCTTCCTTGTAAGAACCATGGCTTTCTCGATTTTCTTTTGGTCGAGATTGTTACCGGCAATACGGAAATGGACGATAATCTTGCTCACTCTGTTTGCTTCTTCCTCGACGCGTTCTGCATCTGCCTTGATATGGATGTCCTTCACGTCCATCCTCATTTTCTCCAGGACCTTGCGCAGAACTCCGCCGCTGCACACGGCAACCGAAGAAACCAGCAGCTGATAAGGCCTGAATCCGTAGGCATCATCACCTGCGACATCCAGTCTGCCAAAGTCTGTTTTTGTATAAAAACCCACATCAGGTTTCATTGTAAATTCCATAATACCTTCCTCCTCCAACGTATTTAACAGGAAAAACAAAATAGTAAATATTTCCGAATACCAAGAGATTACACTATTTTTCCCGCAATTTAAAATAAAAACCATTGCACTAAAAATTTTAAATCGTTAACATCTAAAGAGTACAAAAAGCTTAGGAGATCTAAATATGAATATAAACATAAATCTTCGTTTCTGGATTTTGGTTTCAATCGTCGCGATTTCTGGTTTCTCGCAGGGAATGCTGCTGCCGCTGATTGCGATCATTTTTGAGCAGGATGGCGTGTCGTCGTCCATGAACGGCCTGCACGCAACCGGCCTGTATATCGGGATCCTGATTGCCTCGCCGCTGATGGAAGCACCGCTCCGCCGGTTTGGCTATAAGCCGATCATCCTCATTGGAGGGTTGGCTGTCGCCCTGTCGCTGGCGCTATTCCCGGTTTGGAAGTCATTCTGGTTCTGGTTTGTGCTCAGGCTGGTCATCGGGATTGGCGATCACATGCTTCATTTTGCCACCCAGACATGGATCACTTCTTTTTCAGCGAAAGAACGGCTCGGGCGGAACATTTCGATTTATGGGTTGTTCTTCGGTCTCGGATTCGCTGCCGGTCCGCTGATGACAGGTCTAATAAAGGTGAATTCAGCCCTGCCCTTCATTCTTTCCTCTGCGATCAGTCTTGCCGCCTGGCTGACGGTCTGGCTGCTGAAAAACGAGCGCCCTGAACACGATATGGACAGTACCTCTTTTTTCGGGACGATGAAGCGGTTTGGAGTCGTCTTTAAATATGCATGGATTGCGTTCCTGCCGCCATTTGGCTATGGTTTTTTGGAGGCCAGCCTGAACGGGAATTTCCCGGTCTATGCGATGAGATCGGGGATTGGCGTCGAGGCGGTCGCGCTGTTGCTACCGGCATTCGCGATCGGCGGAATACTCTCCCAGGTGCCGCTTGGCATTCTGAGCGACAGGCTTGGCAGGCGGAATGTGCTAATCGCCATTACTCTATCTGGTTTTCTTTGTTTTACGGCGGCCGGTTTGTTCGAAAACTCTACAACCGGGCTGCTCATCTGCTTCTTTTTAGCGGGGACAGTTGTAGGATCTACTTTTTCACTCGGAATCAGCTACATGGCTGACCTGCTTCCAAAACATCTACTGCCGGCTGGCAACCTGATGTGCGGCATCTTTTTCAGCTTTGGAAGCATCAGCGGCCCGTTCATTGGCGGGGTGGCCATTGAATGGCTGAAAGGGATCAGCTTCTTTTACGTCATTAGTACCATGCTCCTGCTGATCTTCATCGCCCTGCTTGCTTTCCGGCATGAAGCGACAGTCCGCCAGGCAAAGTCGGCATAAGGAAACAGCCTCCCTATCTTGCAGGGAGGCTGTTTTTTGTACGGCGTGCTGGTCTGTTGACGAGGACGATTCCGGCAACGACCAATATCAGTCCGGCTATGACAAAGTAATGGAGCGGTTCCGCCAGAAGCACCGCTGATAAAATAACCCCAAATACAGGGACAAGGAACAAATACAGCGACACCTTGCCTACCTGGTTGTACTTCATGACATTGTTCCATAAAATGAAGCCTGCCGCTGATAGGAACGCCAGGTAAATCAGCATCAGTCCGGACTTCAGGTCAAACTCAAAGGGGAAAAACCCTACAGAAAATGCCCCAATCGCGATCAAACCAAGCGACCCCAGTATCATCTGGTATGCCGTTAAGTAGATGACTTCCATCTTGGAACTTCCTTGTTTCGCGAGGATGTTTCCATATGCGCCTGCGAGCATGGCCAACATCAGGAGAATCTCCCCGATCCCGAAACTGATCTCATACGCTCCGTTCGGCCAGTTGGCAAAAATAACCCCGGTGAAACCGATCATCAATCCAGCCACCTTCAAACGGTTCATCCGGTCATCAGGATACAGGAAGTGGGCAAGCAGGATTTGAAAGAACGAGGTTGTCCCAGCAATGATCGAACCCTGAATACCCGTCGAATAACTCAGCCCAATATAAAACAGCACATATTGCAGGAAAGTCTGGAACAGTCCGATTTTTAACAGCGGCATCGTCGTCGATGGCCTGAACTTCATATTTCGTTTCAGAAGCAGGAACATGATCAAAATCAGCATCCCGGCAAGGAAAAAGCGGTATCCGGCAAACAGCATTTGTTCCCCGATTTCTTCAGGCCTGATATCGAGGCTGCCGTAGCTTAATTTAATGAAGGGGAACGCACTTCCCCATAAAAAAGTCGCACCCACTGCGGAAACGGCGATTCCCAGCGGATGGGAAAAAAAGTCTTTTGTTGTCATCAAACAATCTCCTTAGACAAACGCATTATTCTTTTAAAAAGCATATAGTGTATGGTAACATAATAGTGAAAACAATATGTATTTTTGTGCTCTGGCTTTTCGCTGTCACCATTCTGGTGGCAGCTTTCGTGTTTTTTAAGGGTATTGATTGTGATTATTAGTATCATTTAGAGATTGATAAAGGAGGAGAAAAGGATGGCCCAGGGAGCAAATGCTTTAGCGAAGCAGAACCATGTACCTGAAATGAGTTTTTTGGAAAAAATGAAGCCGCACGCAGAATTGATCGCTGCCATCATAAGCGGAATCTTGATTGCCGCTGGATGGATTCTTGGCAAGGGTGATGCTCAGACAGCCTCCGTGGCTGCTTTTATCCTTGCTTATGTGATTGGCGGGTTTGCAAAAGCCAAGGAAGGCATCGAAGCAACGATTGAAGAAAAAGAACTCAATGTTGAAATGCTGATGATCTTTGCTGCAATTGGATCAGCGATCATCGGGTACTGGACAGAAGGCGCGATTTTGATCTTTATTTTTGCGATGAGTGGAGCGCTTGAAACGTATACCATGAACAAAAGCCTTAAGGAAATCTCGTCATTGATGGAGCTGCAGCCAGAGGAAGCGCTCAGGATTACTGACGGAGTGGAAGAAAGAGTCCATGTTTCAGAACTGACCATTGGCGATTTGATTTTAGTGAAGCCTGGCGAACGAATCCCGTCTGACGGAAAAATCGCCAAAGGACTGACAACAGTGGACCAGGCCGCGATTACCGGCGAATCAATTCCGGTTACAAAGGATTCTGGTGATGAGGTGTTTGCTGGGACTGTAAACCTGACCGGTTCTCTTACTGTCGAGATTACGAAGCCAAATAATGAAACGCTTTTTCAAAAAATCATCCAGCTTGTGCAGAACGCGCAGAGTGAAAAGTCTCCTTCACAGCTGTTCATCGAAAAATTCGAGGGCACCTATGTAAAAGTAGTTCTCGCTGTTGTCGTCTTGATGATGTTCGTGCCCCACTACCTGCTCGGCTGGAGCTGGACAGAGACATTTTACCGCGCGATGATCCTGCTCGTTGTCGCTTCTCCATGTGCGCTCGTTGCTTCGATCATGCCGGCTACACTGTCCGCCATTTCCAACGGAGCAAAGCATGGAATTTTGTTCAAGGGCGGCGTCCACCTGGAGAACCTCAGCCACCTGAAAGCTATTGCATTGGATAAAACAGGCACGCTGACAAAAGGAAAACCAGAGGTCACCGATGTAATGGTCGCGGAAGGACTGGATCGGGATGAAGTGCTGCTCAAGGCCGCATCGATTGAGAGCCACTCCAATCACCCGCTTGCAAACGCAATCGTTAAATACGCGAAGGAAACTCTTGGCAGAGAGCTTGTTCATCCGGAGAGCATCGAGGATGTTTCGGGCTGGGGTGTAAAGGCTCATTATGAGAACGAGGACTGGAAGATCGGCAAGGCCGACTTTGTCGGCAGGCACACTGCGGAAGCATTCAATGACGGAGCATCTTTAAAGCTTGCGGCGGCAGGAAAAACGATTGTTTTTATCGAACGGAACGGCGATCTCGCCGGTTTGATTGCTTTGAAGGATGTCGTCCGTGAAGAAACGAAGCAGGCAATCGACCTGTTGAAATCGGAAGGCATCCACACCATCATGCTGACCGGCGACAGCAAGAACACCGCAAAAGCGATTGCTGCCGAAAGCCATGTGGACGCCTATATCGCCGAATGTCTTCCAGAAACCAAGGTCGATGAATTGAAAAAGCTGAAGGAACAATACGGCCATGTCGCGATGGTCGGCGATGGAATCAATGACGCCCCTGCCCTGGCCACCGCGAACGTCGGGATCGCCATGGGGGAAGGGTCCGATGTCGCTCTTGAAACAGCAGATGTCGTCCTGATGAAAAACGATCTGCCGAAGATAGCCGAAGCGATCAACCTGTCACGCCGGATGAACCGGATCGTCAAACAGAACATCGTCTTTTCGATTCTTGTCATCATGGTCCTGATCGCGTCCAACTTCCTGCAGCTGCTCGACCTGCCATACGGGGTCATCGGACACGAAGGAAGCACAATTTTGGTTATCTTGAACAGCTTAAGATTATTGAAGTAAATTGTGAATCCCGCTGGATTAAGTTCAGCGGGATTTTTTTGTTTTTACCCGGATTTTTTTACAATATTAGGATGAAGAAGAGATTATAGACGATTTTCGCGCAATTAACTCGTATTACTAATTAATTAATTGGTTTAACCGTGCAATTAGCCCCTTTTATTAAGAGAATAATTTTTCCAGTTTTATTTTATCCTCGATTCTGTGATTCATGACCTTGATGACGAACAGTTTTTCTGTTTCCCCGCCAATTTTTTGTCCTTCATGAACCTTGATGACGGACAGATTGTCTGTGTCCCACTAATTTTTGTCCTTCATGAGCTTGATGATGACAGTTCTTTTGTTTTTCCCCGATTTTTATCCGTAATGACTTTCCCTGAGAATTATTTCAAATGTCGGGACACAGAAAAAGCGCCCTCCGATTGAGGGCGCCTCGTGTTAGTGATAGCCGTTTGATCCGTTTGCAGAGCCGGATGTTTTTTGGCTGTGGTTGCTCTTGCCTTTTTGTTTGGTGCTGCCGTCTTTTTTCGTCTTTTTAGCCATCCTGAAATCCCCCTTAGTCAATCAAAATGAGGAACATGCCTCGCTTATATCTTCCGCAATTTGCGGGGCTGTTATTGAGGTAATTTCAGGATACTTTAATCTTCAGCAGCCTTCTTTCTTTTCGCTGAAGTATGCATTGATTTCTCCGCCGATGATGATGATGTACGCGGACAAGTAGAGCCAGATCATCAGGACGATGATCGCACCAATGCTGCCGTATGTAGCGGTATAGTTGGCGAAATTGCTGACATAGTAGGAAAATCCGAGTGACACGAGCACCCATCCGCCCGTAGCAAAAATCGAACCCGGAACGCCGCTGATACAGCTCAGTCTCTTATTCGGTGCAATCCAATACAGACCAAGGAACACAATAAAAAGAATCAGGATACTGATCAGCCAGCGGAGCGTATTCCAGACGGTGATGAATTCTTCCTTCAGCCCGAAATTGGCAAACAGCCAGCCCCCGATCTCTTTCCCGAATACCGGAAGGAGCAGCGCAACCAGAAATACAAAGATCATCGCGAATGTAAGCAAGATCGCCATCAAGCGGCTGACGATGAATGACCTCGTCTCTTCCACCCGGTATGCTCTGTTAAAAGCCCTGACAATCGCGTTGATTCCGTTAGATGCTGTCCATATCGCCGCAATCAAACCGAATGATAACAGTTTACCGTCTTTTCTCATGATATCTGCCAGACTGTTTTTGATGAGCTCCATCGAATCGCCGGGAGCGTAATCATCGAAAAACGCAAGGATATCCAATTCGGAAATGGGCAGATATGGGACCAGTGTGACCACGAAAATCAACAGCGGGAACAAGGAAAGCAAAAGGAAGTATGCAAGCTGGGCAGCAAGTGCCGGAACATCGTCTTCCTGTATCCTGTGCCACATTTGCCTGAAAAATGATAAATCAACCATTGATTCACCTCGTTTTTGCTTCCCTTGCTGTAAAGGGGAACGTCATACTGCATCCTTCCACATAGAAGTGTTTTGCTGTTTCTTGTTCCTATAAAAGAGTTTGTCATACGTTATTCTCGCACGAGAAAATCGCTTGTCATACTTTAATCTTAATGTCTTGTCATTCTTTATTCTTATACGTTATATGGGTTGCCATATCTCATCCTTACACGTTAAATTGCTTGTCATTCCTTATTCTTGTTCATCTATATGCTTGGGTGTCTGGCCTGATGCGGCGATTTTCCGGAGCGTTTCTTTTGTGCCCTGGACCAGTTCGGTCACCTGTGGCGGAACATCCCTGATTTCTTCAACCTTCTCGGTGATGAAAGCAACGTCCTCTGTTACTTGTTCCACTGTTGTGCGGACTTTATTCGCAGCTTCTTTAATATCCTCGATCATTTCGTTTGGATTTTTTATCGCGTAGGCGACACCGCTGGATACTTTGCTGAAATCCTCTTTCACAGCCTGACGCGTTGGTTTGTCCAAAAGGCTCACTGCTCCTCCTGCCAATGCACCCAAAAACATGCCCATCCAGAACTTTTTAGAACTTCCCATGTTAACTCCTCCTAGATTGATCGTTCTTCTCTCGCAGGCTTCCTCTCTTGCCTGCTTCCTACCTAACATTTTCCACGATTGCCATCACTTCATGCAAGTGTTGAGAATTTTTTTATTTGCTTAAGTATCATTTTTCTCCTTTTAAAAGCTTGATGGCGACAACGTCCACAGCTTTTCCAATAATAATTTCTAACAATTACCTAGTGGTTATCGCTTGACTACCACCAATTATCAGAATATTCTTGTTGAAGAACATTTTTCGAAAATAGTTTTTTAGGAGGAGCAACATGACGTTTGAAGATTGGATTGGAAAAATCAGCGGCTGGGTCTGGGGACCTCCTTTGCTTGTCCTGCTTGTCGGGACAGGGATTTATTTGACTGTCAGGATTGGATTCCTGCAGATGAGGCTCCTGCCTTATTCACTTAAGCTCGCTTTTACAAAAAGACAGGATAAAAAATCCGAAGGGGACATTTCGCATTTCCAAGCCTTGATGACCGCACTGGCAGCCACCGTGGGAACCGGTAATATTGCCGGGGTCGCGACCGCGATTTTCACAGGCGGACCTGGTGCCGTGTTCTGGATGTGGATCACTGCCTTCTTTGGAATGGCAACTAAATATGCTGAAGCCGTTTTGGCGGTAAAATATCGGGTTGAAAACGAAAACGGCGAAATGTCCGGGGGGCCAATGTACTATCTTGAACGCGGCCTTGGCCAGAAATGGCTTGGTGTCCTGTTCGCCTTTTTTGGGGCGATTGCTGCGTTTGGAATCGGCAATCTCGTTCAATCGAACTCTGTAGCCGGAGTGGTACAATCGACTTTCTCGGTACCTGCATGGGTGACGGGACTTGCATTGACCATTTTCACTGCTCTTGCACTCCTTGGCGGCATCAAGAGCATCGGAAAAGTAACCGCCTTGTTCGTACCAGTCATGGCCGCATTTTATCTGCTGGCCGGCCTGGCTGTCATGATCATGAACTTTGACCTCGTTCCGGCAGCAGTCGCGCTTATTTTTACCGATGCCTTCACTGGTGAAGCAGTGGCCGGCGGTGCGCTTGGTACTGTCATCCGTATGGGTGTCGCGCGCGGTGTGTTCTCGAATGAAGCAGGTCTTGGTTCTGCACCGATTGCCGCGGCAGCTGCGAAGACAGATCTGCCTGGGCGCCAGGCTCTGGTATCGATGACACAGGTATTCATCGATACAATCGTCATCTGCTCGATTACGGGGATTACAATCGTGATGGGCGGATTGTATACAGGAGATGCAACAGCGGCAGACCTGACGTCGGCTACCTTCGCGAAGTTCCTGGGGCAATCTGGAGCCGTCATCGTCTCTGTAGGATTATTGTTCTTCGCCTCCTCGACAATCATTGGCTGGTCATACTACGGAGAGAAATGTTTCACGTATCTATTCAGAAATAATATCGTAATTTATTACCGTATTGCTTACGTGGCGGCTGTATTCATGGGTGCGATTACCCAGCTGGACATTGTCTGGGGCGTAGCCGATATCATGAACGGCCTGATGGCCTTCCCGAACCTGATTGGACTGCTTGGCTTGTCAGGTGTGGTCGTAGTCGAAACAAGGAATATCCTCAAGGCGATCAAGGAAGAGAAAAACCAATCCTTGAGTGCCTGACCAGAATCCGGCGTCATCCAGGCGCCGGATTTCTGATTGACTTTTTTTAGCGAACGTGGAAAGATGTTGGTACAACCATTGAAAGGATGAACGGAGTGGACTTAACTAAAAATTCACCTGAAAACGTTGATTTCATGATTGAAAAAATCAAGGAAAAATTGAATGTCATGAACTTTGGCGCAATCAAATCTTCTCATTTTGACGGCGAGATGTATGAAGAACTGAAGGAAATCTACGAGATGATCATGAGAAAAAGCAACTTCAGCCCGAATGAGATGCAGGCAATTGCTGAAGAGCTTGGCAATTTAAGAAAGCAGTAATGGAAGGCAGGCCCCGGTGAAGGTGCCTGTTTTTTGTTTTTGAGAAAAATGTCAAAACTTTTTAGTTTCCACTATACACATATTGTTATACGATAGTGTTACTACTTGTGAGGGAGTGAGGAACTGTGAAAAAGCTGTTGTTACCACTTTTCCTGTTCAGCCTGGTATTAATCAGCCACGGGTCACTTCCTGCCGAAAAAGCAAAGCCAGTCGACGACCAGGCGAAAGTCATCATCTCCATGGAGCACATACACGAAGAATTGCCCGGCTCCCAGCATGATGATAAGAAGTCCCCTTTCGCCCTGACTCCTGTAGCCTTGCTTGTATTAACCGGCGTCCTTCTCAAAAAACAATACCAATACAACAGGACAGCCTTTAAACCTCCATTTCTTACGCCAGTCTTTTTCCAGTCTAATTATGTGATCAAACCTCTTTGATTTAACGAACTAAAAATCAAGGAGGAATGAATATGTGGTTTCGTTTTTTGATGATTGGATTCTTTTCCCTGACTGCAGTGAGCTTCATTTTTTATCAGGGTGTCGAATTTTATCAAGCGTTCATCGATTTTTTCAAACAAGATAAATAAACATAATAAAACGGTCCTCTTAAATGATAAAAAGGGTCGGATTTCGAGTACAAAACAGTAAATAACAAGTCAATTAGCAGTTCATTCTTAACAGAATTGAACTGCTTCTTTATTGGTATTATGGATTTCCAAACAAATTTCCAATGCATCTGTACCTCTGAAATGGGAGAATGAGTTAGATTCCCCATTCTGCACTGCTTGGATGCCAAAAGGCAGATAGTGGAAGAAGGAATAAGTATTAATGTAAGAGAATTGATTATCAGTGGAACTTTTTATTAAATAAAAGTTGGTGAATTATGGAGTTGATTGATAGGCTTAAGGAATTTATTGATAGCCAGTACAGAACACCAAAAGGACTGATTGGAACTTATATCGGTGAAAAGATGGTACGACAACATAAGCCCGAAACATTATGGACTATTGAATTATTAAATATTCAACAAAATGAAAGTGTTTTAGAACTTGGATGTGGTTCTGGTTATGCAATAAAACTTATCCTGGAGCAAAATATGGCAACCAAAGCAGTAGGATTGGACCTCTCTCCAACTATGATTCGATCTGCTATGATCAGAAATAAAAAGGCTGTAAATGAAGAAAAGGCAGATTTGGTACAAGCAAACGTAAAGAGTTTGCCTTTCGAAGATGAACAATTCAACAAAGTATTTAGCATACATACAATATACTTTTGGGATGATTTATCTTTAACTCTATCGGAAATATTTAGGGTTTTAAAGCCTGGAGGGAGCTTCATACTGACCCTATGTGATGGCAAAAACGATGTGATATGGGATGGAATAAGAAAAATGATAGATGAGCAATTAATTCCTCTTATGAAGAACAAGGGCTTTTATGACGTGGAAGTTGTAAAAGGTCCAAATTCAAGACAATTTCATACTGTTGCAGTTTTGGGTAAAAAGAAACTTTAACTATTTTGCACCTTATTCCACTATTGGTACTTTCACTTAACAAGATAATGTATAGAAAAAATGCTCAGAGCTATTTTGCCTGAGCATTTTCTGCTGATTATTCTGTTATTCTGGAGCAAACGCAGGTGAAAATGACAGTATCTAATTTGCATTTTTGCATTCAAAACCGAACCAGTTAATAAAGTGAAGACCGTTTTTTCAGTATGTCAGGCCGCTTCCATCCACTCTTCGTTCATTACCTCTGCGTAAAAGCGGAGGAATTCCCTGAAGAACTGATGCTTGATTTTTGCATCCGCATACTCAAGCATCGGCTTGAGGACTGGCTTGATGTATTTGTTCAGCATCTCTGCTTCAATGTCTTCGAGCTGCTTCAGATGGTCACTGTCACCTTTTTGCTCGGCCTCAATTTCCCCCTGTAAAATTGAGCTCAGGAATGCGATCATGCTGCCGAAGTGGTCTGGCAATCTGTCCTGCTCGAGCGGGAAATAGAAGGCTGTTTTTTCATACAGGCCGATCAGGCATAATAAATCGTGCCTGCGTGCTTCCTCATCTTCATTATTTGTTACGTAGGATGAGAAATAAGGGGAAACAAAGTGGTCTCCCGGTATGAAAAAGTGATTGTCATACCAAAGCTGCACTTCATCCCGTTCATACGATGAATGAAAGGCAAGCTCCTCCCGCAAACCTGCAGGGACATTGTTCATGAATTCCTCGTATGTGCCCCAGTCCCCAAGCCAGATGCTTGTCATGATATTCGCAATCGCGAGCTTTCCATATCGTTCTTCCATCATTGTCTCCACCTTCATTTTTTAAGAAATTTCGGAGTTACCCCCGATGTTGTTAAGCTTTTTCCACATCCACGAAGACGTCCTGCTGGGCCGGCCCGCCGATGAGCAGGTCTGCAAGGTAACCTTCAAAGTAGCTGCCATCCCGGTCTGACAAGGCGTTGACGGAGAATCCGAGACCGCGTGGTTTCGCGTAGCCTGATTCTTCATGGAGCGGTTTATTGAATTCGTAGTTAGTGTGGCCGTATTTGCCGGCAGGTTCAATCGTTTTGCCATCGACTTTGACTGCTTTGGAGCCATAGGCGTCATGTCCGAAGCTGAAGTTTGCCCCGACTACACCCGGCTTGATCCCTGGGGTCACGAGTGCCCGGCCTTTCACTTTTGCATTGTTGGACGAAAGGACAATTTCATCGTCTGTCTTGATGCCCTTTTTCTTCGCGTCGATCGGGTTGATCCATACATAGTTTTCCGGCTTAATTTCACGCAGCCAAGTGTTGCCTTCGGTCCGGTGCGTCGACATATTCCTTGATTTCCAGTTGATGAACTGCAGCGGCTTGTTTGGCTTATAGATCTCGCCGTCGTAAGTCTTGATTTCCTCTGCGACCGGAACGCCTTCGAAGAACTTGCCTGTGTAGGCACTCTTGAAGCCTGCTGCCTTTTCATCGTAAAAATACACCTGTTTCGCCCACTGGTATTTGAGCTTGTTGCCGATATATTCATCCCCTGCTGCCTCAAAGCGGCCGCCGCGATTCAGTACATACACAACTTTTTTCCATTCATCTGGTTTGACTGCATTTTTCAGCTTGTTGATGTCGAAATACTTGCCGAGCGCTTTCTGCCTTGCTTTTTCAAAAATAGCCAGTTCTTCTGCATTCGCATCCCTGACTGGTTTCTGTCCGTCAAACGCAATGTTGACAATCCGTTTCAGATAGTAGTCTTCAGGCGTGTTGAGTGCTGAGCCATCGACGAAAGCATTATCTCCAACACCTGGAAGGCCCATTCCTTTTAAAAGATCGATGTAGACTTGTTCCGTCGGACGTGCGTCAGGAACAACTCTTGTCACCGGCTGGATGACACCGGCGAACTTATGCTTCAGGATCGGGAAGATATCCTCCGCATTCCAGCTTTCAAGGTAAGCAAGGTCCGGTAAAATAAAGTCTGCGTACTTGGATGTTTCGCCGATCATCGTATCAGATGAGACAACAAGTTCCACGACTTTAGGGTCTCGGATGAATTTTGCCTGCATATCCGATCTTGGTCCTGCCATGACAGGAGATGTCCTGTTGATCAGCAGTGCCCTGATTTTATAAGGATAGCCTTCAGCCGAGCTTGGAAGGACGTCCTGGATGAGCTTGTTACCCAACGGATACCAAGGGCGTTTCGCCGGGTAGCCATCTTTCTCAAACAATGATGTTTTTTCATAAGGAATCTTATGTCTTGTCACCGGGATTCCCCAGGCTGTGTTCGGAGCCGGAACTGTTGCCAGATCATAGCGGCCTTCTGTTGCCTTGAACTTCGCCCCTAATACCGTGTCTCCGCCCTTCCAGTCATGGTTTCCGACAAGGTGGTTCAGCATGTTTATGGCACGGACGCTGTAGTAGCCATTCGTGTGCATCGCCGGTCCGCGGTAAGCATGGATGCCTACCTTTTTCCCATGTGATGTGAATTCACGGGCAATCTGTATGATTTGGTCGACTGGCACATCTGCCAGCTTCGCATATTCCTCGATTGATTTTTCCATTACTTTATCCTTGAAAATCCTGAAGACGGATTTCACCTTGATTCCATTGATGGTTGTATCAACATCAAGCTCGCCGTTCCTTGCTTTTGTATGGGGAACAGGCTTGCCATTTTCAAGTACAACGAACTCCTCGCCGCCGATTCCCAGCTCCTGGGCACGGACAAACGGGCGCTTCTTCTCGTCAACATTGACCAGGAAGGATGCGTCGCTCCATGTTGTCTCGCCGTCTTCATTCGCTGCTTCCTGATTCGGATTGCGAAGGTAAATATCGTCATAGCGATTGTTCTCGATGATCCAGCGGCACATCGCCATTGCGAGCGCGCCGTCGCCGCCTGGTTTTACAGGAACCCAGACATGGGCTTTCTCTGCAGTCTTGCTGTAGCGGGGATCGATGACGACCATCTTCATGCCGCGGTCAATCGCATTTGTGATCTGCGGAGCGAAGGTAGTCGGCCCGCGGTTTGCGACCATTGGGTTTGTTCCCCAGACGATGACCATCTCGGCATTATCGTAGTCAGGGATCATCCGCTTCTTCGGCTTTTCAGAGTCATGCGACCTGGCATTGCCCTGGACGCTTGTGATTCCGCAGTAGCCGCCATGATCGTAATAGTTCGCTGTGCCAAGGCTTCCGATGGCCAGGCGCTCAATGAATTCGCGTCTGTGTCCTGCCATGATCGCGATCTGGTTCGCTTTTGGCCCAAAATCGGGATGGTTGGTATCAATCAACATATCCTTGTACTTTTTATCAAATTCCGCTTTCGTCATTTCACCGGCCTTCAGTTTTTCCCAGTCGGCCATGACGGCAGCTTCAGGAACGTATTTCCACATTTCTTTTAACCCAGGAGTTCCAAGATCCTTGCTGCCCCCAAGGATTTCCTTGTACGCCTCTTCCCAGCTGACCGTTTTCCATACACCGCTGCCCCGTTCGCCAACACGTTTCAAGGGCTTTTGCACCCTGAAGGCATCATAGTTCGTCTGGATTCCGGCCTGGCCCTTCAGGCAGGTACGCCCGCCGCGAAGGCCGCGGCCCAGTTTCGCCACGTCACCGGTGCCTTTTACCGCCTGGGTGATCGGGGTGTCATAATTGATATGGCCGATTTGCACCATATTAATCGGGCTGTATTGATTGCCGGCAATCTTGCGGACGATTGATGAATAAGCTCCGCCCGCGGCTCCGGCTGTGATATACGTTTTAATCGTACATGTGGCATTACATTGCTGGCATGATGTGAAGATGACGTTTTCGGCTGTGTAATCCTGATAATCGGTGCCTGTTCCGTGTGGTTCATCAATCCAGACATCGCCCATTACCTGCTTGATTGGCCCGACGAATGCCGGACCGACGAATGCGACTGCACCCAGCGTTCCGAGCGCTTTTAAAAAGCCCCGCCTTTTCATTGGTTTATTTTGCATGATGGTTCACCTCGTCAGAAGTTTCTTCAATTGGCAGCAGCAGCTCGCCAAATGAATAGATTAATAATCCCATCGCGACAACGCCGACACTGACCATCCATTCCTTGATTGTCGGTGCGTAATTGCCCCATGGCAGTTCGTGGAAAACTGGCACGACAAGCGGTGGCAGCACGATATTGAAGCGGACACCGATGATGCCGATGACGATCAGGACAGCGGCTGCGAGCAGCGCGTTGACGTTCTGGCTTGTTTTTTTCCAGAAGACGATTGTGATTGGCACGACAGCGCCGAGGAACATCTGCACGATCCAGAACGACCACGCTTTCTCGCTCGCCATCATCGTGGCCAGCGTATCAAGGTGTTCAGCTTCAAGTCCGTACCAGCCAATCAGATATTCATAGAATTGAAGACCCAGGTCGATGATCAGGAACCCGACCATCAGTTTTGATAAAGAAACAACCATGTCCTGATTGATGTGCTGCTTCTGGACTTTTTTCTTGATGATGTACATCGCTAAAAGCAAGGCCGTTCCCGAAACCATTGCGGATACGACGAAGATGATCGGGAAGAGCGCCGTATTCCATGCCGGGCGCGCTTTTACGACCGCAAAAATCGTTCCTGTTCCGCCGTGGACACCGAGTATCGCCAGCGGAATACCGATGGTGCCGAGGATTTTCATCCACATATGGTCACGCTTTTTCGTAGCGGCATTGATTGTTGCGTTATTAAAAGTTATGAATCTGGCAATAAAACCTTTTAGTGAGTTTGTTTTTGCCGCGCGTACAAGGTCTTCTCTCATCGCAATGTAAAGCTCAACCGTTAAAAGGCCGATGTAGACGAGATAAAAATGGACTTCCCATGCGAGCGGTGAAGTGACGTTCCAGTAGATGATCGCGTTCAGCATCCGCTCCGGACGGCCAAGGTCCATCAGCACGAATGTCAGCGCGACGATCATACAGACGATCGCTGTGAACAGCGCGGCCTTTCCGACTCTCTCGTATTCTTCCATTCCGAATACGTAAATCAGGGTTGATAATAAGAACGACCCGGCACTCAAGCCGACAAAGAAGATGTAGAAAGCAATCCACGCTCCCCACGGTGTGATGCTTGATAGATTCGTAGCTGCCAAGCCTGTGATGAAGCGTTCCACAATGAAATACCCGCCGACCAAAAAGGCAACGGTCAGAGCAGAAATCCATATTTTAAAAGCTTTTGACACGGTAACGTTTATTTTGGTTTTGGATGTGCTTTTCTGTTTTAAATCAACAGCAAGATTGGACATCGCCAGTCCCTCCTATCGTAAATAAATGACGTTTGGATGCGTTCCAAGCTCTTCCTTCAGGCGGAATGCTCTTGGGCTCGCAGCCAGCTTGGATACAACACTGTTTGGATCGCTGATATCGCCGAAGAAGCGGGCATCGCCAATGCAGGTTTCCACACATGCCGGCTCTTCTCCTCTCTGCAGGCGGTGGAAGCAAAAACTGCATTTGCGGACTGTTCCGATTGGCGTCTTGCCTTTTTCACGGTTTCCGCGTTCGACTCCGTATTCTGGGCTGGTTACATCATTTGCTCCGAGCATTTCCTGTTCATAACTGTCGCCGAAATCGAAGGAACGCGCGCCATAAGGGCAGGCCACAATGCAGTAACGGCAGCCGATGCAGCGGTCATTGTCGATCGCTACAATCCCGTTCTCCATTTTATAGGTCGCTCTCGTAGGGCAAACCTGCGCACATGCCGGTTTGTCACACTGCATGCACGGCCTCGGCAGGTTGACTGCCTTGATGTTTGGGAACTCGCCTTCGAGCGATTCCATGACGACGTTGTAGGAGATTCCCGGCGGCGTCCTGTTCTCAGCCTTACAGCTGACTGTACAAGTATCGCAGCCAACGCATTTTTTCAGGTCGATGACCATCGCCCATTTCGGACCGTCCCCTTTCCTGATGTCCGGACCATCTCCTGATGCGTAATAATTGCCGAATTCCTTTGTCAGCGAGGAAGAGTAAATTTTATGGAAGTCCTCGATGTTCAGTTTTCCGCTGATGACCTTCCTGGCATCCCGCGCCATGTTCAGGCCAAGCGCTGTGTCATACTGCGATTCATCCATTTCTTTCTTTCCGTCAGGCAGCATCTTGTCGACAATTTTGTCGTAATCTACTTTTTTCTCATTTGAAAATAGACCCATTTCCCGTCACCTCTTTTTGCGATTATATTTCCTTCTTGATTTCCTTGATGTCATCCGCAATGTCGTCGGTAATATCACTAGTCAGCTCTCTGGTCGACTTCTTGAACTCCTTCAGCGTCTGGCCGAACGCCCGGCCAATTTCCGGCAGCTTCTTCGGGCCGAAGATGATCAATGCCAACGTTAAGATTAAGATCAAACCAGGAACACCAATATTGGATAGCATAGTGCCACTTCCTTTTTTCAAATTTTTTCTTTGCTTATTTATAATGCAAGTGGTGTGCCAAGTTTTTCGGATTGGTGGTTTTGGTTGTTATTGGGGTGCTGTATTCCTTGCGGGAGTAAGGCTCCGGTAAAAGTGACACCTTTGTGAACAAGAAAAAGCGGCTGGAACGAGGTGGATGCTCGCTTCTCAGCCGCTTGTTTGTGTGCCATTTTGTCATGGTCTTGCAAATTTGGCATGTGCCATTTTGTCAGGGTGTGCAATCTTGGCATTCGTCTTTTCTTCAGGGGACTTTTATTCTGGCACGCTGTAGTTGAAACGGTTCAGGTAGGGATAATCGGCTCTCAGCTCCACAAATCGAAGTTTTTACCTGGTTTATAGACTCTTCCTTTTTTAGTACCGCTGCTGTCCAGGTCCATGGATAAAAGCAAACGCTTGGCCTGGTGGATGGATGAGAGTTGGAGGAAGTCTCTAAATTGCTTGTTCGTAATAGATGGGCCATAAATGAGATAGTAATCCTTCAGAGCATTGATATGAGCATCCTTTGAGAGGTGGCCGCACTTTCTACAGCCCCATACGCCATGGATTCTCTCCATGCCCAGAGTATGGCATGACGGACATTCAACGCCTGTCTGTAATTCATCAAATGGTGGATTCATAGCCTTTAAGTCAGGCAGATAAGGTGTATTTTTTCTCATCAACAGCCTAGCTATTTTCTTCACATCTTGATCCGTCAGTATCTCCTTTTGGTATTTTTCGAGGTATGGTGAGAGTTTATAGAAGATGCCTGGGGTCTTGAACACTCTTTGGCTAACTTCTTTATTCTGTGTAGGGTTTTTAATCAGGGCTTGTGAATAAGTTATGGCGACGAGCGGTTCAAATGGGGGTGGTGAGAATTGCTGGCTTTTAAGGAAAGCTTGGAGTTGCCGTGCTTGGGTTTTTGCCTGGAGGATGGGATCAAGATATGCCTTTTCAAACCCATTTAAATATTGGATCATTTGATTGAATTCCGGGTAAAATTCCAGCGTTCCTGCATAATATTTTGAGTCGATTGGGATGATTAAGGAGTTTGAGAGTAGTAAGGAATCGATTTGGAAGTGTGTACCGTTATAGGGGATTCTTAAATCATGCAAGATTGTAAGATTGTAGTGGTCGATTTGCGAGATATGGTAATCTAATTCTTTTTCACCTTTGTATCCTGCCCGTTTTCGGGATAACTTGTTCTCAAATTCTGCTTTCCGTGGATGATTTGCCGGAAATCGTCTTACAATTGCTTCGTAAACTCTTATTTCTTTTGGAATGGATCGGTTTTTTATGATCAAAAGCTTCCCTCCTCTTCTAATGTCCACCTAAATATTCGATTCAGTTGCTTAAAATACCTTCTTGCTTGTTGGTGAAAATTTTTATTGGCGAAGTTCACAACTTTATTGGCGATAATTTGATTTTATTGGCGAAAATCGATTTTTATTGGCGAAACCAACCTGTTTATTGGCGAAAATCAATTTTTATTGGCGAACTGGAATTCTGAGCGTTTTTTTCCAATTCGTCGAGCCACAGGAACCCCAACTTAGCAGCATTGCCGCTCTCCACCCAAAAAAAAGCAGGAAGCATGCTTCCTACTCTTTCAACCCATATTGATCGATTTTCCGATAAAGATTGCGGACGCTGATTCCTAACACTTCGGCTGCTTTTGTTTTGTTCCAGTTCATCTGCTTCAAGGCGTTTTCGATGTGCACCCTCTCGACTTCTTCCAGCGAGCAGAGCAGCGGGGCGGCACTAGCATTTGCCACCACAGGTACCACACCTTTAGCAGCATGCGGCAGGAGCAAATCCTCCGCTTCAATCAAACTGCCTTTTGACAGCAAAACGCCGCGTTCGATCAGGTGGCTTAGCTCCCTGACATTGCCGGGGAAATCATAGTGTTCGAGCGCTGCCAGGGCATCGGCAGATAGCTGTTTTGATGATGCTTTTGTTTTACCAATAAAGTGCTCAATCAGCGCAGGCAAATCCGATTTGCGTTCGCGCAGGGGCGGGATGGTCAGCTTTACCACATTCAAGCGATAATACAGATCCTCCCGGAAGCGTCCTTCTGCGACTTCTTTTTCCATATCGCGGTTCGTGGCGGCGACGACGCGGACGGAAACATGCCGTTCCCTCACATCACCGACGCGGCGGAATTCACCGGTTTCAAGGAAGCGCAGCAATTTTACCTGTAGGGCCAGCGGCATTTCGCCCAATTCATCAAGGAAAAGTGTGCCGCCTTTTGCCGCTTCAACCAGGCCCTTTTTCTCCTGGCTCGCACCAGTAAAGGCACCGCGCGCATGGCCGAACAGCTCGCTTTCCAGCAGATGCTCCGGCAAAGCACCTGAGTTGACCGGCACAAACGGCTCATCTGCCCGGCTGCTCCAATAGTGGAGGGCCTTCGCGAACAGCTCCTTCCCGGTACCGCTCTCCCCCTCGATCATCACGGGAACCTCGCTGTCGGCAATCCTCCTTGTCATCTCCAGCACTTCTTTAAAATTCGGGCTGTTGCCGATGATGTTGAATTCATTATGCTGGGCGATGATTTTCTTCATGCTGGCATTCTTTTCTTTGAGCGACTTATTTTCAGCTGCCTTTCCAATGGTCAGCTCCAGCTCGGACAGATTATACGGTTTCGTAATATAGTCAAATGCGCCAACCTTCATCGCTTCAATCGCGGTATCAATCGTTCCGTGCCCGGTCAATATCAGGACCTCGACATCCGGCTGGATCGCCTTTGTTTCTTTTAACAGCTCAATGCCATCCATGTTCGGCAGGCGGATATCATAGACGCCAATGTCATATTCGTTCTTTTTTACCAGCTCAAGTGCATCCTCGGCAGTGCCGGCGCTGTCCACATCAAAACCTTTCCGCTTCAGCCGCCTGATCAGCAGCTCAAGCAAATCCTGTTCATCATCAACGACTAGCAATCTGGTTGCTGACATTGTCTCCCACCTCCATTGATTCTCGTGCTGAATACGGCAGCTGGATTTCAACCGTTGTCCCTTGATCCGGCTTGCTGTCGATCTGGATATTCCCGCCAAACTGCTGGATGATGCCGTAGCAGACGGACAAGCCAAGTCCAGTCCCCTTGCCAACAGGCTTCGTTGTGAAAAATGGATCGAACAGCTTATCCATCGCTTCGGCCGGTATGCCGTGGCCATTGTCAGCCACTTTTATCGATACAGCTCCATCATTGTTCACGGCTGAAACGATCAGGCTTCCTTCGTTCTCCAGCGCATCGACAGCATTGTTGATCAGATTGACAATGACCTGCATCAACTTGAGTCCGTCACCCGTAACAGCCGGAAGCCCTGCATCAACTTGAAGCTCGAGCTGGATGCGCCGCTTTTTCAACTGATGTTCCACGAGGCTGATGCTGTTTTCGATAACTTCATTCACCTTGATCTGGTCATCTGTCCAATCACTTTTCCGTGAAAAATTAAGCAGATTCCCGGTAATCCTCTTGCAGCGCTCTGTATTTTCTTTGATTTTCCTCAGGTAAAATTCCATCTCATCTTCGTCCAGGTCCTCATCTCCCGCCTGGATCCGGTCAATCATATCCTCTGCGTATACATTGATCGTTGCCAGCGGATTATTGACTTCATGTGCGAAGCTTGAGGCCATTATGCCGAGCGCGCTTAGTTTATCTGTCTGGATCATCGTTTCCTCCATCTGCTTCTGCTCGGTGATATCCTCCAGAACGACGAGGAATTCTCCCTCTTCCTCAATGGCGTGATTGAGCGGGAATACTCTGTGCCTGAAAATCCGCTCACCATTCACTCCATCCTTGAATTTCATGACTTCATCGGCAATCCTTCCAAGATCAGGGCAGGTGATTGGGCAATTCAGGCAAGGGGCATTCTCTCCGCCAATCACGGCATAACAAGGAAGCGTCAGCCTCTCGTCCTTGAGCCAGCCTTTCAATATCGGGTTCATCCAGGTGATCCTGTATTCCTTTGTCACGAGCGCAAGCCCGGCGCCAATCCCGTTGACGACGACGTCCAGTCTTTCTTTTTCCTGCTCAAGCAATCTTGATTTTTCAAGTAGTTCCTTGCTCATCTCATTGAAGGAATCTGCAAGCTTCCCGAGTTCATCGGTCCGATTCATTTTCACCGGGGAGATGTTCCGTCCCTGTTTCAGGTTGTTCATCTCTCGGTCAATCGACACGATCGGCTTCGTAAAATAAAGCCCGGCCCACACACTGATCAGACTGACTGTTAAAATCAGCAGCGCCACTGCCCCTATGCCGTTTTGCAGCATTCTGTTGATCGGTGCGAAGGCAGTGGATTTCGGCTGCTCCATGACGAGCACCCAGTTCAAATCCTCTATTTCAGAGGTTACGCCAATTTCTTCATTTTGCGATTCGGCGAGCTGTTTTTGCCAGAGTTTGCTGTAATCCTGATGGGCAATGACCCGATTTTTTTCATCGATTAAATAAATGTAGGAGGAATGATCCTGGCGCAATGACGAAATCTTGCCGATCATTTTCTGCAGCTGCACCACGACACCAATCGCTTTTTTCGAATCCCCCTCGTAAAAAGGAACCGCAAGCTTCATCACCGGCTGGCCGTACTGGTTGAATTCCACCTGCCCGTAAACTTTGTCCCCGGTCCGGAGCTGGAACCACATATCATCGGAGAACCAGCGTTCAGTGTCCCCGGCGATATTCAGTTCATAGCGCGAAACCCTTTGTTCCACGATTCCCTTGTCATCGGCGACGATGACTTCCTCGATTGAATCGCTTTGCTGCAGCAACTCATACAGTGCGCTTTTTTCGCTGTTTAATTGATTAAGAGATGCAAGGACGTGAATGCGCTGGAATGTCTGGTTGAATTCAAACTCGATTTCGCGGGACAGATTCTCGAGCACAAGATGCTGTTTTTCAACAATCCTCGTTTCCAGGTCCGTTTTTACAAAAGAATAGTAGTATAAGCTGATGAGCAGCAGCGGAATCGTCGACATGGCCACCCCGAATACGAGAACCTTGTTGCGGATCGTCTGCGAATGCATGAAATTCAATAGTGCCTTCATCGCTTCCGCCCTCCCTGAATTTCAGGATGAATCAGTTCGGCGATATAAAGCAGTTCCTGATTGTACTGAAGTCCGAGCGAATCCTTTGTCTGCTGGTTAACGACAAAGCGGATTCCGTCCGGCAGCTCGACAGGCAGATCACCTGGCTTGTTTCCCTGAAGAATCAGGCTGACGAACCTTGATGCCTGATAGCCTTGCGAATAAAAACTCGAGCCGTAACTCGCCAGCAGGCCTTTTTCCGCCTCGAAATCATACAGTCCCATCGCCGGAATTCCCTTTTCTTCTGTGAGTTCCACGATTTCATCTGTCAGTGATTCGATCCTGTAGCTTGGCAGGACAAGGATTCCGTCATCCCTACCGGTTCCCTTCCATAAGGATTCAAGACACTTCCTGCTCGCATCACAAGGATTGATTTCAACCCCAAGGGTCATGGCCGCATTCTTTGTTTCTTCAAGGCTCAGCTTGCTGACATCAATTTTGCTGTCATAAATTACGTGTACCCTCTCAATCGTGGGCACAAGGGACGTCAGCATCTCGAGCCGCTTGCCAGAGATGCTGGTGTGATAATTATTGATTCCTGTAAAAAGTCCGCCCGGGGACTTGTAATCTTTGATTAACCCAAGTTCCTTCGGCGCAGCAAGGCCCGCGAATACAATCGGGATTTCAATATCCTGCTCATCCATTTTCGCTTTCAATGCCTGCGTTTCAATCCCGCCAAGCGTGACAATTAAATCCGGTTCGATTGCCAGGAGCTCACCACTCAACCGGCTTAGCTGGGTTTCATCGTCATTCGCGTTTTTGACAATGTATTGGACTTCTTTCTCTGTGAACCCCAGATCCTTCAGCCCAGACTCCAGACCATTGAGCTTTTCATAGCGATTCTCCCCGATCATCAGCACGCCGATCATGGCTGTCTTCTCCTCCTGCAATCCCAGAAAAGCATATAGAATAGCCGAAACGGCAATCGTCGTCAGAAAAAAGAAATACCACTTCGTTTTCACAGGCCGCGCCTCCATTTCCATCTTCACTACCACTATAACGGAAAAACCAACGTAGCCATCTTGCAAAAAAGGATAATTTTATGAACGTCTGTTAAATTCAGGCGGTTACAGAGCCGAATAAAAAAAGGCCCTCCTCAATAGAGGAGAACCAGGGGGAATCTTAGTTTTCTTTTCTTTCAACCGCATGGCCGCCAAACTCGTTTCTTAACGCGGCAACGACTTTTCCTGTGAACGTGTCGTCTTCAAGTGAACGGTAGCGCATCATCAATGAAAGGGCGATGACTGGTGCTGCCGTTTGCAGGTCAAGTGCAGTCTCGACCGTCCATTTTCCTTCGCCTGATGAATGCATGACACCTTTGATGCTTTCCAGCTTAGGCTCTTTAGAGAAGGCATTTTCCATCAGTTCCATCAGCCAGCTGCGGATGACGGATCCGTGGTTCCAGACGCGGGAAACTTCTTTGTAATCGTAATCGAACGGGCTTTTCTCGAGGATTTCGAACCCTTCTGCGATTGCCTGCATCATGCCGTACTCGATTCCGTTGTGGACCATCTTCAGGAAGTGGCCGCTTCCGACCTTGCCAGTGTACAGGTATCCATTTTCAATCGAGATGTCCTTAAAGATTGGCTCCACATGGGCAAAAACTTCTGCGTCGCCGCCGATCATCGTACATGCTCCGTTGCGAGCACCTTCCATGCCGCCGCTCGTTCCGACATCCATGAACTGAATGCCAGACGCAGCTAGCTTTTCAGCACGTCTTAATGTGTCCTTATAATTAGAGTTGCCGCCATCAATCAAGATGTCGCCTTCTTCGAGGTGTGGGGTGAACTTCTCGATCATCTGATCGATCAGTTCGCCAGCCGGAATCATGAGCCAGACCACGCGAGGCTTTGGCAGCATTTCGGCCATCGCTTTGTAATCTGCAGCGATTTGTGCCCCTTCTGCTTCGATTTTTTTCATTGCTTCTTCATTAATATCATTTGCCACAACCTCGTGGCCGTTTTCCATCAAATTCAATACCAGGTTATAGCCCATTTTTCCAAGGCCGACCATTCCAAGTTTCACGTAGATGCACTCCTTTTATCATTCTTGCTGTTTGCATAGTTTCGTCGCTACAAAAATAGTATCAAATATTTTTTCATATGTATATGATTAAATAGAAAAATATTTTCATCAGTACCTTTTTATCGAGATCGCTTCCCGGATTTTTTGCAGATTCCCCAGCGTTTCTTCCTGCCTGCGAACAGACACAGCCACATGAAGTACATCGATGAGGCTTAACTGGACAAGTCTCGAAGCAAGCGCCTCCGAGCGGAATGATGTCTCCTTCGAAGTCGTATACAATACATAGTCTGCTTCCTTCGTTAATGGGGATTTAAAATGATTCGTGATGGCGATGGTTGCCGCTCCATTAGCTTTTGCAATCCGCAGCGCTTCTATGACATCTTTATTGCTGCCGCTGTGCGAGATTCCGATTGCAGCTTGTCCGGGACCCAGCAATGCCGCAGAGATGATTTGCTGGTGCCCGTCGCTGTGGGCATTGCAGTTAATGCCTGTCCGCAAAAATTTATGATAGGCATCCATTGCGATTGCCGAAGATCCGCCCGACCCATAAAAATCAATCCTAGTCGCTTTGCTTAATATACCGACGATGCTTTCGAGCACTTTACCGTCCAAAAGGTTGAGCGTATTTTTCATCGCTTCAACATGGCCAGCAAACACTTTTTCCGCCATCGTAAAAACCGCATCGTCTTCCTTGATCTCTTCGTGAATATTCTTAATCGGTTCGACCACTTCGCTTGCAAGGGCGATTTTAAAAGCCTGGTAGCCCCGGAACCCAAGCCTCTTGCAAAAACGGAAAATCGTCGCTTCCGCTACAGAACTTTGTTCCGAAAACTCGGTGATCGACAAGTGGATGATTTCCTGCGGGTTATTCAATACATAATCTGCTACTGCCTTCTCCTTAGATGACAGCGATGGATACATGGCTTTAATTTTTACCAAGACATTTTGTCCATTCAATTCGCTCGCCACATGTATGCCCCCTTTACTGACTCATTTATTTTACCGTAAGATTTTCATGATTATCTGCTGAGGGTGAAAATTTTTTTCATCCTTTTCGTAAAAAATCGAGCCAAATCTGATTTGGCTCGATCGCCGCACACTAGCCCTGCTCGGTTAAAATTACGGGTCCGTCCTTTGTGATTGCGATAGTGTGCTCATACTGTGCAGAAAGTTTTCCATCAATGGTTCTTGCTGTCCAGCCATTGCTGTCCATTTTCGTCTTCCATTCGCCGATATTGACCATCGGTTCAATCGTAAAGACCATGCCTTCCTTGAGTCTTAGGCCCTTACCAGGCAATCCGTAGTGAGGAATGTCCGGCTTCTCGTGAATCGACGCCCCGATGCCGTGACCAATGAATTCGCGGACAACCGAGAAGCCTTCCCCTTCGACATACGATTGGATCGCGTGACCGATGTCGCCTATGCGATTTCCCGGTACAGAAGCCGCAATCCCGCGGTATAAAGACTCTTTTGTCACATCAAGCAACTTCTGGGTCTGCTCACTGACAGTGCCGACCGGATAGCTCCAGGCTGAATCAGCCAGGGCACCGTTCAGGTTAACGACCATATCAATTGTCACAATGTCCCCTTCAGCGAGGGCTTCTTTTCGCGGAAAGCCGTGGCAAACCTCATCATTGATACTCGCGCATGTTGCGTATTGATAATTGCGATATCCTTTTTGCTCTGGAGTCGCTCCATGTTTTTTTAAATACTTCTCAACAAACTCATCGATTTCCCAGGTCGTGACGCCCGGCTTGATCAAGCTGCGGAGCTCTCTATGGACAGAAGCAAGCAATTTTCCCGCTTCCTTCATATTTTCAATTTCCCGTGCCGATTTTAAAACGATCATACCTTCATCTCCCTGATTCAAACATCTCATTCTATCTTATCTTATACAATCCTTTTAGCAAAATGAACAGAATGGGCGGGTGTTAGGGAAAAATTAGGCAACCGCCCAGAAATTAAAAAGTTCGGCTGCGATTGATGTGTTTTGTGCAAGTACAAGGCGGCCTTTCCTTTTATACATTTTATGGAAAAAGTAGTGAAAATAGCGAAAATCGTAGTGATAAGTGGTTATTTCGTAGTGAAAGGCAGCTATTTCGTAGTGAAAGTCAGCTATTTCGTAGTGAAAAAGGTGATTTTCGTTGTGATGAACTGCTGTTTCGTGGTGATCAAGTCGAAGTTCGTAGTATTGGACAGCATTTCGTCGTGGTAATTACGAATTTAGATGATTTCCGTAGTAATGCCAGCTTTTTCTTAGTAAAGAAACCATTACTCATAGTAAAAAACCAACATTCATACTGCAGGACAGCTATTTTACAGTCTGAACCTAATTTTCATAAGGTTATGAGTCAATATCGATGTGATGTGATGTGCTTCATCTTCATCCCAAAGCAAGAAGGATGACAAAATTGTTATTTTTCATTCAAAAAACCCTCTTGCATCTGCAAAAGGGTTCTTGTTTAACTGTTTATTTTAACAGATTCAGTGCTTCTCGGTTGAATGCGGGGATATCTTTAGGCTCCCTGCTGGTTACCAGCTGGTTGCCGCAGACCATGACTTCTTTGTCCTGGTATTTTGCTCCGGCATATTCCATGTCGACGCGAATGGATTTATATCCGGTAGCGTCCCTGCCTTCCAGTGTCTTGGCTGTCAGGAGGAGCTGCGGTCCGTGGCAAATGGCGAAGACTGGCTTTTTCTCATCCATGAAGGCTTTGGCGAACTGGACGAATCGCTCATCTTCACGCAGCTGGTCTGGTGAAAAGCCTCCCGGGATGAATAATGCATCGAAATCTTCTGGCTTGACGTTATCAATGCTTTCATCGACTTTAACCTCTGATTTTCCTTGCTTGCCTTTAACGGTCTTTCCTTTTTCCTTTTCGATTGTCATCATTTCATGGCCCGCTTCGGCAAAAGCCCTTGAAGGTTCCTGGTATTCCACATCCTCGTATAAATCGGTAATTAAACAGGCAATTTTCTTACCCATGTATTAACAACTCCTTTTTTATATTCTCCACTATATTAGATTTCCCTGTACTGGGCCGGTGAAACATGCAGCGAACCTTCCATTTTATAGTATAAAACTGGTTCATAAGACCTATCTTAAAACAAAACTAAAAAAACGATTTTTTATTTCTCACATTGCTCTATAATTTACTTTAGGACATCAATAGGGAGAGAAGGAGCACCATGAATTTTAGATATGTTAACGTTATGGAAGAAGTGGTTTCCACTCTTGTCAATGTGTTGATGATGAGTCCTGATTACCAGACTTTCTGCAATTGCCAGAAGTGCCGGAACGATATCATCGCCATCAGCCTGAACACTCTTCCAAGTCACTATGTCACAACAGAAGATGGCCGCAAAATGGTATTCGAACAGCTCAATACCGCGGAAAACAGATCCTGGATCAATAAGAGGATCATCAGCGCCATCCATCTTGTCGGAAAATATCCGAAGCATTAAACAATAAGCTCTGTTAAACCTGGCTGTTGATTTTCGTTCCAGGCGCTTCGCTTTCCGCGGGCAGTCGGGGAGCCTCCTCGGCGCTTTATGGGCCTACGGGGTCTCCCCATGACTTGCTCATCCCGCAGGAGTCTACGCGCCTTCCACTACAATAAACAGGACTTTAAAACAACATTTTGTATTAACAGAGCCAAAAAATAAAAGCTGCCAGCTGGTTTGCCCCATTGAAAGGATGCAGCCAGCATGGCAGCTCTTTTTTTATATTTACAGTGATTTCGTATCCATACGCCTGGCGAAATCGACAAACCGGAATTTATCGGGTCGGTGCCTGGATTCTGTGTACTGGAATAGCGTGGCATCGTCGAAGTAAATATAGTTTTTCACAATGACGATCGCATGAAAGCCTTCCATATCAAGCAGCTGCTTATCTTCTTCGCTCGGTGCCTCCACGGTGAACTCTTTCTTCGCAAAGCTTATTTTCCGCTCCAGCTTCTTTTCGATAAACTCAAAGATCGAATTTTCACAGTGATCCCTTGTCAGGCCTGGAACGTGCTGTTCCACAAGGAAATCCTTGTCGAGGATGACTCGTTCCCCATTGATATGGCGGACCCTTTTCACCTTCCAAATCTGATCGTCATCTGCAACATTCAATTCCCTGGCGATCTCCCGTCCTGCGGGGTCGAGTTTGAATTCCTCCACACTCGTTTCCGCTGTACCGCCCATGTTCTCCGCCAGTTCTTTAAAACTGATCAGCCCTGAAATCGGGAATTGGTGACGCTTTAAATCGAGCACAAGTGACCCTTTGCCGCGAATTTTTTGGATAAAACCATTTTGAGCGAGCAGGTTCAATGCCTTGCGAATCGTTTCCCGTGAGGTTTGATAGCTGTCCGCAAACTCGTTCTCTGACGGCAAAATGGTCTTTGGAGCATAATGTCCATCCTGGATTTGCCTGGCGATTTCTTCATATATCGATAAATACTTTTTCTGCATCTTATCACCCGTACCTTGTCTGATTGCTATCATTTTACCTTTTTTTCAGTACTTTGAACAATGTCAGCACTTTATAAGTGCTATAAAGTTCAGAAAAAAAGTCGATAGTATGGATAGCAGAATATTTCCCAATACGACCTCCCCATTTTCTTGCCCAAATGGAGCAGGGTTTCGATATAATTGTTCTATAGAGTGTTCTTAATATGGAACTATTCATGATGATTTGTTATGATAAAAATATAAACTGATAAGGTGTGTGGATAATAGTGATTGGTGAGCGCGTCAAAAAACTACGACAAGAAAAGAGAATGTCCTTATCCGAACTGGCAGAGCAGGCTGGCGTTGCAAAGTCCTATTTGAGCTCCTTGGAACGAAACCTTCAAACGAATCCATCGATCCAGTTTTTAGAGAAAATCTCTGCTGTACTGAATGTCCCCGTGGACCATCTCATCCATGAACAGGCTGACAAGGAAAATATGGATTCTGACTGGGTGAATCTTGTCAAAGAAGCAATGGACTCAGGAATTACGAAAGACCAGTTCCGCGAGTTTCTGGAATTCAATAAATGGAGAATTAATAATAAATAGACGATCAGTGGACAGCACATGCTGTCCATTTTTTTTTATAAAAATAAAAAGCACCTCGATGAGAGCTGCTCGATGGCTTTGCTATGTTTTTATGTATGAGTCGTCCCTGCTCTGTTTGAATTGGCTAAAAACTCCCTGATTTCTTCTTTATTTATCCCCATTTCCAATGCTTCCATAATAAGCTGCATCCATTCTGTATCCAGTTCTTCGTTAATTACCTGTTCTTTTAACAAGTTCTTCCCCCCAAAATACGATTAGTATTCCAGGCAGTCCGGCCATCATAGTACCTTTACCTTAGATCCGTGACTTTGCGTCCTGATTTTTCAACCAGTTTGCCTTTTTCTGTACCTTTTCGCTTATCTCTGACTCACAATGTTATTGTATATGGTTCCTTTTCAGGACATTGTAAATATTTGTCGGTACATATGAAAGGATTTCCCCCTTCATATTCCAAAGATTTACAAAGTTTCATGCCAATCTGTTATTTTTCTGAAAATTAACAACATTTATCGCTCATAATTTGTCAGAAACTGCACAGAATTGTTGAACGTTTTTATAAAATTCACCCCCAAAAACTTGAACTTGGTGCTTTTTATTCAGGTGGATTTTTATAAAGGTTCTTTTTCCAACGGGAAGATATGGAGACTTTTTCAAGACTCACAGCATTGAAGAAAGGATAATTTGTTAGATCATGCCCACATACAGGGCAAAGCCATTCCCCCATTTCACTGCTGCTAAAAGAGGGGCGATTGCAGTGATCACAATTTTTACGGTACACGGTGAACCAGCCTCCTGTCATCTCAAATCCTTTCCAGCTTCCATTCGAGTATAGTCCATTGGAATCATTTATGAAAAAGCCCAAAATAAGCCGAATTTTCTCAAAAAAGAACGTTTTACGTTCTTTTTTAAGAAATACCTCCAAATATCTTACTTTTTCGTATTTTCTAAAGAACTATTTTGTTCGTTATAATGAATTTACGTTAGTTTAATAACAAGGAGATAACTATATGGTGGTTGGAGAGAAAATTAAAAACTTAAGGTTGAAAAAGAGGTATTCGATTACTGAGCTATCCGAAAAAGCCAATGTTTCGAAATCTTATTTAAGTTACATAGAAAGAGGCATCCAGGAAAATCCTTCCCTGCAGGTTTTAACAAGACTGGCAAAAACTCTCGATACCACCGTAGAATTCCTGATGGGCAACGAAATTTCGGGCAGCAATGGTGGGCAAGTTGATGCAGAATGGCTCTTGCTCGTGGATGAAGCCATCAAAAGTGGAATCAGCAAAGAGGATTTCGCCTATTACCTGGATTTCATGAAGTTTAAAACCCAACGAAAAGAGGGGCAGTAAATATCGTATTAATACTCTACAATCCTCATTGCGCTTTTAGACCACTTCCATAAAAAAAAGAACCAGCCCTTAAGGCTGATTCCTTATTCTGCAAGGCTGGAGGCGATTGCTGCTCCCACCCTGGCATTATTTTTCACGAGTGCGATATTCGCAACAAGACTCTTTCCTTCTGTTAACTCCTTCACTTTTCCGAGAAGGAACGGGGTTACCTCCTTGCCGGTGATTTGTTTTTCCCTTGCTTCAGCTAACGCTTTTTCAATGACATTCGCCATGAAGCTTTCCTCAAGGGCATCTTCCTCCGGAATAGGATTCGCGATGACGATGCCTCCATCGAGTCCGAGCTGCCATTTGGTTTTGATCATTTCAGCAGCCGCCTCGGCAGTATCAAGGCGAAAGTTCACCTTGTACGGACTTGTCATCGTATAAAATGCCGGAAGGATGTCTGTTCCAAATCCAGCGACAGGGACCCCCTGTGTTTCAAGATATTCAAGCGTCAGTCCAAGATCCAGTATCGACTTCGCGCCGGCACAGACGACAGCCACATTTGTCTTGGCCAGCTCCTGAAGATCGGCGGAAATATCCATCGTTGTTTCTGCCTCCCGATGGACACCGCCGATCCCGCCCGTCACAAACACTTGTATCCCCGCAAGCTCCGCGCAGATCATGGTCGCAGCAACCGTCGTCGCTCCGTTCTTTTTCATCGACAACAGGAATGGAAGGTCACGTCTGCTCGCTTTTTCAACATCCTTGCTCTGTCCCAGAAATTCCAACTCTTCATCTGACAAGCCGATCTTTATTTTACCATCAAGGATGGCAATGGTCGCAGGCACCGCCCCGTTCTCCCTGACGATAGCTTCAACTTCCCTTGCTGTCTGGACATTCTGCGGATAAGGCATCCCATGAGATATAATCGTAGATTCGAGGGCGACGATTGGTTTGCCCGCTGCTCTGCCTTCTGTTACTTCCTGTGAGTATTCTAGCCACTGCTCCAGCATGCTGTACCTCGCTTATTTAAAGTTTTGTTTATAGGTGTCTAGCAATTGTTCATTATTCAAAACAGGATTCACCGTTTCGATCGATTGTAATGTCAGAATCGAACAGGCCATGCCGATTTTGCATGCATCCTCCGTCTGGATCCCGTTCAAATGGGCATATATGATACCGGCAACGAGCGAATCCCCTGCTCCCGTCACATCAATGATGGAAATCGCCGGCGGAATCAGCACGCCAGCTTCCCCTTTGGCTGTAAAATAAATCAGACCCTTATCACCTCGGCTGATCACAACCTTCTCTACACCCATATGAATGATGATTTCAGCAGCTTTGAAAAAATCGCCCTCATTACGGATATCGATGCCGGCTAAAGCTTCTGCTTCCTCTTTGTTGGCAATCAGCCAGGTCACCCCGGATAAATCCTGAGGGAGCTTCTTTGCTTTCGGCGAAGAAACTGGGGTAATGCCTAGCTGGATATTTTCTTTCCGGCACCGGTCTATGATTCTTTCAAGAACCTCACCTGGAAAATTCGTATCCAGCATAATGAAATCAGCCGAGGCAAAATAACTCCACTTTCGGTCAATGAATTCTGGAGTGATAGAATCATAGATTGACATTTCTGCCAGCGCCACGGTCATCTCGCCATCATGGTTCAGTACTGCCGTATAGGTTCCGGTTGCATGGCCCTTGAGTGTTTCGGATGGAGACACATCGGCAAACGCCTTCGTGTATTGCATCAGCCAGTGGCCTTCATGGTCATCGCCAACTGCGGTCAGAACACTGACATCGTTACCGAGCCTGCCTAAATTCTCCCCGATATTCCTTGCAACACCGCCGCATGATTTAGAGCTTTCTGCCGGGTTCGAAGTACCAAGCTCAAGCACGCCTCTTGACCAGATTTTCCGGTCCACATTCGCGCCGCCCACACATAGCACCTGCCGCTTTTCCGGTAATATGTATGCCCGTCCAAGAATCTTCCCCTGCTTGGTTAATGATGAAATATAGCCGGCAACTGCTGAACGCGATAAATCTGTCTTCGCAGCAAGATCAATCAGTGAGATAAACGGATCCTCTTTTACTAGCTTTAAAATAAGGGCCTCTTTTTCGTTCATGTTGCGCACCTCGCTATTTCCAAAATATAGCTTACATGTAAATCTTAAACCTTTGTCCGAATATAAACAACTTTATTAAGATTATATTAATTTATTTGTCATGCCAGGAAATTCCCTAAAAGATTTGTCACAAAACCGCCATAAAAATCGTGTGCATCTCACTCTTTCCCCACCGTTTTTTCGTATTTTAATCACAACTGCCTGATAGGATAAGAATCGATTAAAGGAGGAGATTGCATTGAAGAAATTATTCGCTATGATGTTGGCATTCTTATTATTGATAATCGTTTCAGCCTGCGGGAATGAGGCTGCAGAAGAGAGTGAAAAGAAGGACGGCCAGGAAGCAGCACCAACAGAAGTGAAGCACGACCATGATGAAGACCATGCTGAAGGACCGCATGAGCCCGGGGCGGAGGATGTATGCGCTTTTTGTAACATGAAGGTATATACGGAAGCCGATCCAATGGGCGTATTCACGGCCCAGGCAAAAACAAAGGACGGAGAATATGTATTCTTTGATGATTCCGGCTGTCTGTTAAACTGGCCGAGACGGGACGAAGTCGAATACGAGGAAAAATGGGTGCAGGATTACCTAACCTCTGAATGGATCGAAGCAGACTCTGCGATTCCGGTAAAGGCCGACCTGAAAACGCCGATGAAATACGGCTATGCATTCTTCAAGGACGAAGATAGCGCAGAAAAATTCGTGTCTGAAAACGTGGATAAGAACCCTGTAATGGCAACATGGCAGCAAATAGATGAGATATCAAAAGAACGCTTTATGAAAAAGATGCAAATGGATGGCGGCAGCATGGACAAAAAGGAAGACAGTGATATGGAAAAAGAGAAAAGTGAAGAAAGCGGCCATTAATATAGAAACCCGGTGCAGTATCCCATGCACCGGGTTTTTCATTTTACAGAGGCCCTTTACCTAACGATTGCTGCTTTCTGGACCAAAACTAGAATTTCACCATTTTACTTGCATGGTAAGTGAAGGAGAAGCAAGAAAAGAGCCCCAAAGCTGGATAAAATGCGGGTAAAAAGCTGCATCTGAAATGAAGAATAAATGCGAAAGCAGCCTTAACCGAAGAAGACTGTTTCAAGAGGAGTATAGACGCCATCCTTGTGTACAAGGTATTCCACTGAATCGCAATAATGAAGTTTTCCTTCCTGCATGAAGGCCGCTCTGTCCGCCAGTTCCTCCACAAGACTGAGAATATGCGTTGTAAAGAAAATGGTCCTTCCCTGCTTTTTCTCTTCCAGGATGATTTCCTTGAAACGGAACACCCAGAATGGATCCAGCCCATTTGTCGGCTCATCAAGAAACCTCAGCGGAACATCAGGCAAAAGGGCCTGCGCGAGCGAAAGCCTTTGCTGCATTCCTTTTGAATACTGCTTGATTGGCATATTGCGCACGTCATACAATCCAACCTGATTGAGCCCTTCCAATACCTTTTCATCATGGATTCCTCTTAATCTTGCAAAAAACGTCAACACCTCAAGACCTGTCAATTGGCGTGGAAACAGCATTTCATCGGGCATGTAGGAAAAGTGTTCCTTAAACCCGCGGCTTCGAGGATCTACGGGCTTGCCTTCCATATAAACCTTGCCGGCTGTCGGCTTCATGATCCCGGTCAGCATCTTGATCAGCGTGCTTTTTCCAGCGCCATTGCCTCCGCAAAGCGCAAAGATTTCAGGTTTTTCAATCGTAAGGTGGATGCCGGTGATTTTCTTTGTCTCGCTATAATGTTTGGAAAGACCCTCAAGGCGGATCCATTCTTTACTGCTCATCAACAGCCCCCCTCTTTATTCTTCTGACGGTATACAGCAATGGCAGGACGGCCCACAGCGTAACTGCGCCTGCGAACAGTATTTTTCCGGTTAACCCGTTTGCCCAGATCGTCAGGTCATATAAACGCGGCCCGAAAACAGATGCTCCATCCAGCGAAAGGATGGACTGGACCCTGATCAGTTCAACAGGGTTCAGAAAAATGGATACTGTCAGCATTGGCAGCAGCCACTGCTTCAACATGATTAGGCTCAGTCCCATAATGACGAATTCGTAAAACAGCACGAGGAAGGCCCAGGCAATCAGGCTGACTCCCAGGGCCTGAAAGCGCGTTTTCGAAATGACTCCAATCAACATGGCCAATGACAGGAAAATAGCTGAAAGCAATACAGAGTATAAATAGAATAAAATGAGCAATGAAACGGAGACTGAGCCCCCAGTAAAGAAAATCACAAGCAAGGCCGCACCATAGCCAAATGTCAAAACAGACCAGACCGCGGCAAACAATCCGATATATTTTCCGAGGATGACGCTCCAGGGAGATACCGGATAGGTCAGCAGCAACATCAGCCCCCTGTCCTCTTTTTCCCCGGACAAGAACAGGCTGCCGACCAGCAGGGACAGGAGCGGAATCAACAGTAAATTAATATTCAGCAGGCTGGCTGTCATCCTGTTAAAACCATCAAAACCAGAGGAGCCTGTGTTCCCCAAGAACGCTACCAAGACAGCAAGGGCAGAAAACAGCAGGCCAAAGCCAGCCAGCCAGTGGCTTCGCATCATAAGTGTCAGCTGCTGCCTGGCGATTTGCCTCATTGACCCCAGCTCCACTCATGCTTTTTTAAGGCTTCATAGTCAAGCACATCGCCCATTCCCTGTTCCTTGACGTACCGGTCGGCACTTTCCTGATCCTTGAAGCTGACAACCCCATTGGCCATGGGTGTCCAGAAGTCTGGGTGGAAGGCATGATAGGCCTTGTGAAGCTCGACCCACTCACCACTGTCCACATCGCGTACATACTTCTTCGCTTCTTCCTTCCCCTCCAGCTCTGATTCCTTCTCAAGGAATTCCTCCATGCAGCCTATATCATCGAATTTATAAACTTCACCATCTGCCGTAACTACCTCTGTTGCGAAATGTTCGTGGGCGATTCCCATGTTGCAGACCTCACAAACGTCGATCTCTGGATTGATTTCCTCCGGTTCCATCGAACTGTTCTGGCAGCCTGTTAATGATGCTAATAGCAACAAGACGATTCCAAGTTTTTTGATCATGACATTTTCCTACCTTTCACAATGACGAATAACGAAATCACTATAAAAAATGCCCCGGCAGCAAGCGGAATGAACGGACTCTTCCTTTGCTGACTGTCTTCCTGCAGGATGACTGCAGGTTCAACGAGCGGGCGTGCATCATATACATTGGCAGAGCCGAATGACGGAAACAATGACTCCGCCTTTGTCCACAGCTTGATTGACGGGCTTTCGAAGAAAAACTGCCAGTAAGGCTGCTTTCGCAACAGACGATCATATAAAGACCCTGCCTTATAGGCTTCTTCGCCGATCCCATCACCTGAGAGGTCAAAGCTGCCATAGTCATCCCAGTAGTTCCCTTTCTCACCATCGTCCAGCCTCATAGCATTACCTGAAATCTTAGTCTGGACAACATTGCCGATGAAGTTGTTTTCGGTGAACGTGTTCTTCTCGTTCTTGCCCATGAACTCCAGGCCAATCTGGTTCGCGGCAATGAGGTTTCCGTTTATTTTCGTATCAACAGCGTATTCCAGTGATAATCCTGTGCTGTTCCTAAGGATTTCATTTCGTTCAACGAGCACATTCTTCGCCTCATAAGTCAGGATTCCATACCCCCTGAAATGAAAATGGTCATTGACCTTGTTTTCAATCAAGCTGATCCTGGCTGAATCCATCACCATGAAACCGGTCACGTTATGGTCAAGCCGGTTCTTCCTGGCCTCAATCTCGTCACTGTACATGAAATGCATCCCATATCGTGACTGGAAAATATGATTGTCTGTAATATAATTACTTTTTGTAAAATCAAAATAAATTCCATCCTGCACATCAGCAATCTCATTGCCTTCAACCAGATGCTCCCCACCCTTGAACAGATGGATGCCGTTCCCCCGTTTTGAAAAATGAGCTTCATAGCTGGTGATGGTATTTTGCAAGATCTGGTTCTTGCTGCTGTTGGCTATAAAAATACCGAAATGGACATTGTTGATTTGATTGCTTTTGAGCACGACTGCATTGGCTTTTTTAATGTAGATTCCGCTATTTTCCTGCCCGTCTCCACTGTGTTGGATCGTCAGGCTTTCAATTGTGACATTGGATGCCGTTACGGTGATCACATTTCCTTTACCTGATCCATCAATGACGGACCCATCTTCACCAATCAGCTTAACTTCCTTATTTATTTCGATATTTTCCTTGTAAACTCCAGGAGAAATAATGATCGTATCCCCTTTTTCAGCCATATTGATGGCAGCCTGAATGGATTGGCCTTCCCCCACCTTTAATTCTTCAGCCGAGGTGTGGACGGGAGCCAAAACCATCAGCAATACAATATAAAATGTCATCATTAATGGCTGCTTCAGCATAAGCCGCCCTCCCAGGAAGATAGTCTCCTATAAAACTAGCAAACAAATGTGATAAAACCTTGAAATTATTGTTGGGAAAAGTTGAAGATATCAAGGGGAATAATAGGGGGACGCAACGCGAAAATCAGATTTTCGTTAAGTTTTCAGAATCATCAAAACAAAATGTGTCTATTTTGTGACAAATGCAATATAATGTAATTAATATGCATACCTTATTAACCTTTAAGGAGGCCATGAACGTGACGATTGTTCATATCTTGAATTTCTCCATCCCGATTGCTATGATGCTCGTGATCGGCTTTACAGTAGATAAGATGTGCCAGCCAGATACGCCGAAACAGGAAGCCGAGTGATCGTGTGCTTCCTTTTTTTATTTGGTAAGTGAAATTAGCAGTAATTTAGCTATTGAAGCAGTCCTGCTTTCCCTGCAAGTTAGTTTTTATTTTTTTCGGGCAATGGAGCAGCAGCCAGAATTTAATCTATTCACCAATTGAAAAAGAGCAAAATCCCGCTGCCGGGATTTTGCTCTTTTTTCATTAACTCTTTGCTACAGCAGGGCTCGTTTTTACAAAAACCTTATTGCCCTGCACGAAAAACAGGATACTGCCTAGCACAGCGATGGCGACTACGGTGAATAAGATTGTTCCTCCTGCTTCCTTTAACAAGAATCCTCCTGCAATCGGGCCGATGAAGTGACCGATTTTTCGGAATTGCGCTGCCCCGAAATAAGTTCCTCTCAGTTCATCTGTTGCCAGCTGGTCGACAAGGTAGCTGCTCGACGGAAAGATCAGGATTTCACCGATTGTCACGAATACAATCGCCACAATGGCCATGAACCAGCCTGAAACAAACCCGAAGCTCAGCATTCCCACGGACAGGAAAACGGCCCCGGCCATCATTACTTCCATCGTCTTGAACCTCTCCGCAAAATGGCTGATTGGCATTTGCAGCAGGACCACCATGACGGCATTTATGGAGAGCATGACGGAATAGACAACCACACCGTTAGCAATCGCTGAATCAAAAAATTGAGGAACATTGGATTCCATTTGCGAGTAGCCGAAATTAATGATGATGCTGCCCAGAACCAGGTATCTTAATGCTTTATCTTTTCCGATAATCCTTAAAGAGCTGGCGATGGTCACTTTTGAAGCCCCTTCACTTACCGGGTTGCCAAGATTGTACTTGTTCATCATCAACGCCAGGATCAGGACATACAGGAAGTACATAATGCCTGTCACCATAAAAGCGGACTTCGCGGATACCACTGCCAGATAAGCCCCAAGCAGCGGACCGACAGATGCCCCGATATTGATCGCTGTATACCTTAGTGAAAAAGCCCGCATTCGCTTACTTTTTTCCGTCAAATCCGCAATCAGTGCCTGGCTGGTCGGTTCAAAAAACGAGCCGCTCAGCCCATTCAAGGCATTCAGAATAATGAACCACGCAGGAGTTTCGGCAATCATGAAGCCAAAATAGACGAGTGACATGGAAAGCAGCGACCCGATCATAATTGGCTTGCGGCCAAATTTATCCGATAGATGTCCGCCAATGAAGCCGCCGATCACACCCGAAAGGGGGCTGATTCCGATCGTAAGCCCGATCAGAACTGGGTGCAAATCAAGATTCCTGGTTAAATAGATTGCCAAAAATGGCAGCGTCGCAAACGCCGAACCCCTTGCCAGTACCGTTCCGCTCAGCAGCACCCACACAATCGGATGGAACTGCTTGTAATAGTTTTTCAGTTTATTCATCTGTTTTTACCTCGAAAAAGTTGGATTTCTAAATCATAGCAAATATCCAAAATTATGAAAATACCTATTTTATAGAAAATTCATTTAGGACCCTTGCAACATAAAAACCGCTGCCAGGGAATATTGGCAGCGGTTCTCTTTATTGTGGATTATTGCTTGTCCGAGGCAAAATCAGGATTTCGACCCGTCGGTTCCTGGCTTTTCCTTCCACGGTATCATTCGATGCCACCGGCTGGAATTCGCCAAATCCTTTGGCACTGAACCAGCGTGGCTCAAGCTGGTCTTTTTTCAAAATGATTTTCATGAATTCAACCGCACGCATGACGCTCAGTTCCCAGTTTGACTCATATCTGGCGGTCCTGATTGGCACATTGTCAGTATGGCCGCTGATGATGATATTCCGCGGCGGCTCCATGACGAGCATGTCCGCGATTTCATTGGCGATTCCCAGGTCGGCCACCCTTACCTCCGCACTTCCTGATTCAAAAAAGACATTGTCCCTGATTGTCAGGAGCAGCCCTTCGTCCGTCAGCTTCGTATTAAGCTTGTCGGTCAGCTTTTTGTCTTTTATATACGTATTGATTTTATGCTGCACCGCCAAAAGCTCCATCTGGTCCTTGGCGATTTCTTCCTTGTCATTCTGTTCTTCATCGTTCTTCTCGACATCTTCCTTACGCTCATCGGGCGACTCCATCTGTCCTTCTGGCATTGGGCTCTGGAATTCCAAAACGCCGGTACCACCAGCAAAAACATCATTGAAGGCTTTTGACAGCTGCTGGAATTTGACCGCATCAACCGAACTCATCGCAAACAAAACGATGAACAGCGCCAGCAAAAGGGTTAGCAGATCCGCATACGGAATCAGCCAGGACTCATCCATATGCTCCTCATGATGCTGCTTCTTCTTTTTCCTACTCATCCTTCGTCACGCCGCTTTCTTCAAGGATCAATTTACGTTCGCCAGCAGGGAGATAGGAAGCAAGCTTCTGTTCGATCACTCGAGGCGCTTCCCCTTCAAGAATCGAGAGAATTCCTTCGATCATCATATATTTCACTTTCGCTTCTTGCTTTGACTTCCGTTTCAGTTTATTGGCAAATGGATGCCATAGCACGTACCCCGTGAAAATCCCGAGCAATGTGGCCACGAAAGCCGCACTGATCGCTTTCCCCAGCTCTCCCGTGTTATCCATATGGCTGAGGGCTGCAATCAGACCGACTACCGCACCAAGAACACCCAGCGTCGGTGCGTACGTACCAGCCTGTGTGAAAATAGCCGCTCCTGATTGGTGGCGCTCTTCCATCGCTTCCACTTCTTCCGTAAGAACGTCCCTGATGTAATCGGCGCTCTGTCCGTCAACCGCAAGTGTCAGGCCATTTTTTAAAAACTCATCATCAATTTCACTTGTCTTCGCTTCAAGTGCAAGCAAGCCTTCTTTACGGGCTAGCTGTGCCCATTCGGAGAATAAGCGGATCAGCCCGGGTAAATCTGCACTCTCCTCTTCCTTGAAAAGGATTTTAAAAAGCTTTGGAACCTTTTTCAGCTCTTTTGCGGGGAAAGCAATTGTCACGGCTGCGACAGTCCCTACCAATATAATTAAGATTGCAGCTGGATTCATGAGCGCGGCGACACTTACACCCTTCATTACCATCCCGACTCCAACTGCAATGATCGCTAATATGACACCAATGATTGACGACTTATCCATTTACGACTCCCCTGTCTGCTTTACTTCTATTTCTGTCTCAAAATTTCATTTGCCATTATTTATCTTTATTTATTTCGACATATTTTCCTAATTCTTAAGTGATTCGCTCGGAAAAAATATTTTTATTGAAGAGTTAAAAAAATAGAATTTCTTTACCGATATAACATTTGTAAAGACATTCAACCTTGAGGAGGATTTAACGTGGAGGCTATTGAGAATCTCCGCAGACAGGATACGAAAAAGAAGAACATTTTGATGCTGAGCACTTATTCGGTATCCCTGGTTGCGACATCTGCATATACCATCCTGGAAAAAGAACCATTTGCGAAGACAATGGTTTATCTAAGTGAATTATCATTTTTCGTCTTGTTTTTCCTTCTATTTCAGCTATGGCTTAAGAAGGAATCCTTTTTCCCTTATGCGGCACTGGCTGCGATCTTTGTTCATCATTTCGCTTATATAGGAATGTTTGGAGGGAACGGCGGGTTCCTGCTTGTCCTCTTATTCCTGGCAATTTTCTCAGCCATCCATTTTGACACAAAGGTTTTTCTAACAGGCTATACGCTTGGTTTTGTGGCGTTGGTACTGAACACTGTGCTGGCTGCCGATGATAAGGCCTTTTTGGATGCCTATTTCTCGGCGATCCTGCTGTGCTACATCCTGATGGGCGCCGTGCTGTTCGTTTTAATCCGTTTAAACCGAAATGCGTTTAAATCGCTGGAGTCATTCCTCGCCGATTCGGAAAACGAAAAGACACGCAAGGAGCAGCACAGCGCACTGCTCCATGGCGAACTTCTTGTTGTGACTGAGAGTCTTGGAAAAATCAATGAACAAATCCAGACTCATCTTACTTCCCAGACGGAAATGAAAATCGCCGTCAATGAAATTTCTGCAGGAAGCCAGGTACAGACGGAGCAAATCAATCAAATATCTGAAAATGCGGAACTGACAAAGCAGAGGATGGATGAAATGTCCGAAATGTCTGTGCAGCTCTCTGAAAATACTTTGCAGGCTGCCAAATCTTCCGACAGCGGTTCTGGAAAAATAAGTGAGCTTCAGGGAGATATGAAGGAGCTTGCAGCTTCAATATCTGAATTGAGCCAGACATTCTCCATGCTAACGAAGAAAATCGAAGAAACGAATGGCTTCATCGTCAACATCCGTAATATCACTGAGCAAACAAATCTGCTCGCACTGAACGCTTCGATTGAAGCAGCGCGTGCCGGCGAGGCTGGAAAAGGCTTTTCCGTCGTTGCCAATGAAATACGCAAGCTTGCTGAAATGACGAAAGAAACCGCCCTTCAGATAACCGAAAACCTGACTTCGGTTAATGAAACAAACTCAGCAGCACTGGAAAAAATGAACGACAGCAGTGAAAAGCTGGCTGAAAGCAATGCAGCTGTCGAGGAAGTATCCGGTTTCTTCGCTGATGTCAGTTGCACTTTGCAAGTACTGACAAATCAATTCAGTCAATTCGAATTGATGGTCGGCGATGTCAAGAACCAGACAGGAGATGTGGAAGCCTCCACACGCGAGCTCGCCGCCATCATCGAGCAGGCAACCGCTGGCCTCGAGGAAATGAACGCGACAATCGAAACATTGAACGATGACAACCAGACCATCGCTGCTTACGTGAGCCAAACCGCTGCCGCAGCTGAAAAAATCAAAACACTGGGTGCATAAAAAAGGGCCAGGCTGGATTTCTCCGCCTGGCCCTTTTTCATTCATAAATTTTAGAGCAGCTTCTTCTCAATCTTCCGCTCGTAGTTCTTAAACAGGGAGGAATTTGTTTTCACTCCCCTGCTGGACATGATTTTATTGTACTTTAACAGTTTATGGCTTAGTTCCTGGTTGAGCCTGTCTTTTTCTTCTGGATTCTCACATGTGCGGATCAGGTCCTCGATCGACATAACTTCCTGTCTCAGCTTTTGCTCTTCCGGAGAGAAACCCGCGTTTTGCAGCATCTTGTATGCCATCCTCAATTCCTCGGGTATCGCTGACAAATCCTCAAGGTTCAAAGGCTTCCCATATCCCGGCAAATTTTCAAACTCCCCATCCTTATACGCACGCTTGATCCGATCCTCTGAAACCACCATTGAAAAATCCATCAGAATCCCCCCAGGTCTATTATTCAGCATATCTACTATTAGTATATTACTTACAGCCATTTTTTTCTAATTTTAAAAACTGGAATAAACATTTTATCGCTTTAAAGGTTTAGCAAGTTAGCAAGCGGGCTATTTAATATGTAAATAAATTACACAACAAGGGGTGTCAACAAAGATGATTTTTGGGGGTATTGGATTCACTTTGCTTTCGGCTGCCTTTTTCATGGGGCTGGTCGCATGGTATTCGTATGTAAAAACGAAGGGAGAAGTCAGCGATACTGCGGGATATTTCCTTGCAGGGCGCGGCCTCACCGGCGGATTCATTGCTGGATCGCTGCTTCTGACAAATCTGTCCGCAGAACAGCTGGTTGGCTTGAATGGACAAGCCTACCGAACCAATCTATCAAACATGGCCTGGGAGGTAACAGCCGCTTTTGCCATCATCATTATGGCGATTTATTTGCTGCCTAAGTATCTCGGCGGCAATTTCACGACACTTCCGGAATTCTTGAGCAAGCGATACGATGAAGGTGTCAGACAATACACCGTCCTCCTGTTCATGCTTGGATACATTCTGGTTACCGCGCCATCGATGCTTTATTCTGGCGCGCTTGCTGTGTTGCAGCTGTTCAACTTTCCTGAATTGTTCGGGATCTCTTATGAAGCTTCCGTATGGATCGTGATCTGGCTCATTGGCATCATCGGGGCCATCTATGCGATTTTCGGCGGACTGAAAGCTGTAGCGATTTCGGATACTTTGAATGGCATCGGCTTGATTATCATTGGGCTGCTCGTTCCAATCCTTGGGCTGATTGCTCTTGGGGATGGCAGTATCGGCGATGGAATGAAACAAATCGCTACAACGGACACGGAAAAAATGAACTCGATCGGAACGAAGCAAGATTCCGTTCCATTCGGAACCATTTTTACCGGAATGATATTCGCTAACCTTTTCTACTGGGCTTCAAACCAGTATGTAATCCAGCGTACATTAGGAGCGAAAAACCTTGCCGAAGGCCAGAAAGGTGTCTTGATCTCTGGATTCTACAAACTATTAGTTCCACTGACCATGATGATTCCCGGCGTCATCGCGTTCCATATGTACGGAGATGGGCTGAAGTCAGTCGACCTTGCGTATCCCGCGCTGATTTCCGACGTATTGCCAACCTGGATGTCCGGCTTCTTCCTGGCCGTCCTGCTGGGTGCCGTCTTAAGTTCATTTAACTCCTTATTGAACAGCGCAGCAACCATGTTTGCGCTTGATATATATAAAGCACGCTTCAACCCTAAAGCGGATGATCAAAAATTGATTTCCATCAGCAAAATAGCTGGCACATTGCTGGCCGTTGCTTCTTTATGCATTGCTCCGCTGCTGATGAACGCACCGGAAGGGCTATGGGACTTGATCAGAAGATTCACAGGCTTCTTCAACATCCCGATCATCGTTATCTTGCTCGTCGGAATCTTCACCAAACGAGTACCGGCGCTTGCAGCCAAATTCGTAATCATCTTCCATGTCATCACGTATTATATGCTCGTCTGGGGAACACAGCACCTGTTTGATTACGCGGTACCGATCCACTTCATCCACATTTACGCTATTTTATTTGTCGTTGAAGTGGCAATCATGATTGTCATCGGCTTCTGGAAGCCAACAGCCAAGCCATACACATTCCATTCCGACGCAGCCGTCGACATGGTGCCATGGAAATACTCATTGCCAGTATCGATTGTGCTGCTGGCACTAGTAGCAGTCATCTATGTCACGTTCTCGCCAATCGGATTGGCGTATGCAGGCGGGTATGTATCGTCAGCATTCTGGCCGATTATTGCCGGAATCCTTTTAGTCACAGTCGGGCTTTCCTATTTGGCGGTTAAAAAGTGGAACAAAGCCTATGCCGGATATTTACAAAAAGAAAATGCCGTCAAAGCGGATAAGGGAAGGACAACTCCACGAACAAAGCTTAAGCCGACCACGACAGAATATTGATTTGATATTGAGACCTATCAGCGTGCTGGTAGGTCTCTTTTGTTTATTTCCGGATTCATCAGGATTCCTCCAAAGGAATTTGGTCATTCCTTTTTGCGTCTGCCCTTACCTATGCTATTTAACTAGGCATTTGGAGTCTGCAGCCTTCAGTAATGGCCTGTCCAATTCCTTGAAAGTGAAAATCAGAACTCGTTTACTTCCTCAGAAAATGGAAAAGCGCCTGGACACACCCAGACGCCTTTTTTCATTGATATCCTTTTGCGGTTTCTTTTACGATTTTTTCCTTGAAGAGTGTGTAGCTCCACGATTGGTAGGCGATGATGATTGGCACGAAGACGATGGCGACGATGAACATGATGGTCAGGTTCAGCTTGCTTCCGGCGGCATCGAACAGAGTGACGCTATAGGCGCTGTCGATTCTCGATGGAAGCATGTTTGGGAACATGCCGACGAAGCCGAAGGCCATTTTTGTGAAAATCGTCACGCATACGGCTGTGAAGGCATAGCCGATCTTCTTTTTAAAAATAAAGAATGCAGTGAGCAGCATGGCGGCCAAAGTCAGTACTGGCACGACCCAGAGGACCGGCTGCTCTGAATAGTTATCGAGCAGCGGGGTCCGATTGACGGTAGCCATGAAAAACAGTGACAGCATCGCTGGTGCCACTCCCGCTAGAATACGGGAGAAGCGATAGGCACGGGTGGCCGTTTGTCCGGCTGTTTTCAATTGGATCCATAATGACCCTGACAACAGGAATAAGGAAACGAACAACAGGCCTCCGAGGATTCCGTATCCGTTCAAGAGGCTGAACAGATTGCCTTCATAGCCATTGGCGCCGATCAGCAGACCCCGGTACAGATTGGCGAAGGTCACCCCGAATAGGAAAGCGATCAGAAAACTGCCTGTGAAAAATCCCCATTTGCAGGCTGCCTGCCAGATTAGATTGTCGTCCTTATGCATGAATTCGAGCCCGATTGCCCGGATGAACAGGGCGATGAGCACGAGGAATAATGGTGTATATAAAAAGCTGAACATATCGGCATAGACTGACGGGAACGCCGCGAATGTCGCCCCTCCCGCGGTGATCAGCCAAACTTCATTGCCTCCCCAGAAGGGACCGACCGCCTCCTGAAGCTGATTGCGCTCCTGACGGTTTTTCGCAATGAACGGGAACAGCATACCCGTTCCAAGCGTGTATCCATCAAGAATGAAGTAAACCGTCCAGATCAAGCCCCATAGGCCGAACCAAATGATCGCAAGTGTATCATGAGACATGCTTCACGCCTCCTCCAACGCCAAATTGAACCTCTGATTCAGGCCCTTTTTTCGCATACTTAATGATCAGGTACACATCCGCAATCAATAATACGGTATAGAAAATGACCAGGGATGCCATTGAGAAGATCACCTGGGACAGGGCGATTGGCGAAACGCCTTCTGCCGTTTTCATCAGCCCGTAAACAACCCATGGCTGTCTTCCTGCTTCTGCGACCATCCAGCCGGCATTGATTGCGATATACGGCAGCAGGACCGAATAGAGAACAAGCTTTAAGTAGCGGGGCGAGTTCTCCAAATTATTTTTCCGGTAAAGGTAAAGGCCGTACCAGGAGACGGCCAGGAAGAAGACTCCGAGCGCGACCATCACCCTGAACGCGTAAAAGACCAGCTCCACATTTGGACGTTCATCCTGTGGGATATCCTTCAGACCTATGACTTCCCCATCAAAAGAATTGGTGTAGAAAAAGCTGCCGAGCCTCGGGATGCTGATCGCTTCAAATGCATTTCGCTCGTTCTCCTGGTCCGGAATCTGGATGAGGTGGAATGGCATATCCTTTTGGGTTTCCCAGACTGCCTCCATTGCTGCACCCTTTGCCGGCTGCATTTTTGCTGCGAACACGCCGGACTGGTGGCCGATGAATGGTGTCAGCGTCGCTGAGAACAACGCCATTGCCAGACCATACTTGAACGACTTTTTATAAAATGAGGTTTCATTTTTACGCAAAAGATGATAAGCGCTTATGGCCATCATAAAGAAGGCTCCGACGATATAGGCACTCACGACAGTATGAACGAACATGTACCAGGCATAAGGGTTGGTCACAAGCTCCCAGAAGTTATCGAGCTCAACCCGCCCATTTTTCAGGACATAGCCGACCGGGTTTTGCATGAAGCCATTGGCCGTTATGATCCACAACGCGGAAATATTGGTGCCCAGTGCGACCATCCAGATGGAAAACGCCCTGAGCTTAGGCGAAAACTTATCCTTTCCGAACAGCCAGATTCCCATGAACGTCGATTCAAGGAAAAAAGCCACCAGTGCTTCAATCGCAAGCGGCGAGCCAAATATATCGCCCATATACTTCGAGTACTCAGACCAGTTCGTGCCAAACTGGAATTCCATCGTGATGCCGGTAATGACGCCAAGCACGAAATTGATCGCGAAGAGTTTTCCCCAGTAATCCGCCATCCGCTTGTAGGTTACGTCAAGCGTGCGGGCATATTTCGTTTCCATGATGGCGACGAGAATGACAAGCCCAAGTGTCAATGGCACAAATAGAAAATGATAGAACACGGTGACAGCAAACTGGATCCGGCTTAATAACAGGACCTCATCCATTTTCGGTTCCTCCTAAATAATTAGTTTGTGAAATAGTTAACATAATGATAATTCTATTTTAAAAAAACTTCGTGAGTGATATCGAAGATTTATGTAGATATTTTGTGACAAATTTATCCTTTAACTGTGATTGGTATCACAGACAAAGAAAAACAGGCCCGGAAACGGACCTGCTTCTTTTAAATATTGCCAATATTGGAGGGGTCCGTGCTAATTCCCTCCTGGCCCGGCACCCAGTTTGCCGGGACTCCCTTGCCTGTTTGCTTTGCATACTCGAAGGCCTGCAGCATCCTGACATGCTCAGGAAGATTCCGGCCGACATTGCCCGGGTAAACCAGTTTCGCCCTGATTACCCCTTCTGGATCAATGAACACTGAGGCCCTGAAGGCTGCCCCTATATTTTCATCCAGCACCCTGTAAGCGCGGCTGATAACATGGGTTCTGTCGCTGACCATCGGGAAGGTGACATTTTTCAGCGATGGAGAAGTTTCCTTGAAAACCTTGTGGGAAAATGCACTGTCTGTGCTGATTGACAAAATCTCTGCATTTAGTGCTTTTATATAAGGATAAACAGCGGCGACCGCCGCCAATTCAGTCGGTCAAACAAAGGTAAAATCACTAGGGTAGAAAAATAAAATGACCCACTTGCCGCGGTACTCCTCCAGGTTGATTTTTCTGATATCCCCATTGATCACCGCATCCGCTGTGAATAATGGAGCCTGATCATCTCTTGTCGCACAAAAAACAGTCGGGCATTGCGATAAGTCCTCTGCGTACAATTTTTCATCCATTGCCGCCGCCCTCCTTTCGTAAAATTGGTGTCTATAAATCATATGCAGTTAATTGTTTATATTTCAGGTTCCATCAGGAAAAACTACTGTGGACAAGAAAGGAGGGTTCATGAATGGGCAGAGGCAAAGAGTTCAACCACAAGAAAAAAGGCCATCCTGGAGACTTGCCATCAGGAGCTTTGAAAGCGAAGCGCCCTGAGACCGAAGCGCAGGAGGACGAGGAATTCCTGGTCGTCCAGGAAGCATTCAAAAACCGTGTAGAGGAAGACGAAGTATAACTGGCAAGGACCTGGCATTGTTTTGCCAGGTTCTTTTTTGGGTGAAACTTTTCGTGACGGGTATCGTATATATTGTTATACACAGTTTATTCACAGCTTACATAAAAAACGGGGAGGAATAAGAGAATGATTGTATCCACAACACCAACATTGCAAGGAAAAGAAATCGAGAAGTACATGGGGATTGTATCCGGCGAAGCGATCATGGGCGCGAATGTCGTCCGTGACTTTCTGGCAAGCGTCACCGATGTGATTGGCGGCCGAAGCTCAGCTTATGAAAACAAACTCGCAGAAGGCCGTGAAATCGCGATACGCGAAATGGAAGACAAAGCACGCCGAATGGGCGCAAACGCCGTCGTCGGCGTCGACCTTGACTTCGAAACACTCCGCGAAGGCATGATGATGTGCATCGCCACAGGCACAGCAGTATACGTTAAATAACAGGGGGACGGTTCTCCTGTTTTTGGAAAAACAGAGGGACGGTTCTTGTGTTTTAATTACCGAGATAAACACAAGAACCGTTTTCATGTTTTAGGGTAGAAAACACATCATTCTGTTCGAAATCCAGGATGATTTCTTCAGCAATAACCGTTTCAATTCATCGAGCTTGGCCCAGCAGTATTCAGAGTGCTCTTCCGAAAGCCGGATTGATGCACTTTCACTCCTGCACATATATGTCAGCAGGACAACCTGCCTGGTTGGATTGGTCTTAAAGGTGGTCGCGTAAAGAATCTTCTCCACTTTCACATTCAACCCGGTTTCTTCGAGGATTTCCCGTGCAAGTGCCTCATCGAGTTCTTCCCCGAATTCGATTTTGCCCCCAACCTTTTCCCACGTGCCTGCACCAGTCACATCTTCAGCAGAACGCCTGAGGAGGAGCACTCTTCCCTTATGTAATATAACCCCTTTTACGACCACAACGATTTTATTCTCCACATTCATTTTGACAACTTATCCTTCCTTTATCGAAATGATTGAAACAGTAGAACCGTCCCTATGTTTTCTTAAAGTTAGCGATGACGAGTCCATTTTCGACGATTGTGTCTTCTTGTCGTTGGAAGCCGAGCTTTTGGTAAAGGTTTATTGCTGGGGTGTTGGCTGCGCCTGTTGAGACGATGATTTGGGTGTATTTTTGTTTTTCTAGTTTTGCGATCAACTTCTCAGCAATTCCTTTTCGGAAAAAGTCTGGATGGACCATGACCCGGTGGATATCGAGCATGGTTTCCTCTTTTTTAAAAGACACCGCACCCGCGAGCCTGCCGCTGATGTAGCAGCCGATGAAGGTTTCGCCGCAATTCTGCAGCTGTTCAAAGGTTTCTTTTAACGGAGGAATTTCCTCTGTACCGATCAGCTCTGCTTCTACTTTGTATGCTTTTTGTTGCAGAGCGAGGACTTCAGCTGCATCCTGGATTTCGTTCAGGCGGATTTCCCTGAATTCAGGCAAAATACCGTATTGTTTAATCTTGCTTAAAATCAATTCCGGCCTGCCCTGTAACGGAGGCAGATGGTCCAATGGGAAGAAGCGTAATTCCCTGCTTTCGCCATCCAGCATTTGCAGATTCCCTTCCCAGTCTTCGCATGCGTACAAAGCGATCGCATTATAAATCTCATCACCGTTTGGATATTGAAAATAATACTCTTCTCCCGCGAGCACATCCAAAAATTTCAAGTTCCCGAGATGAAGCCCTGTTTCCTCTAATAGCTCCCTCTTGGCAGTTTGTTCAAAGCTTTCACCAGGCTCCATCGCCCCACCCGGAATTCCCCACTTGCCAGTATCTGACCGCAGCTGCAGCAGTACCTCGTGTTGCTGATTGAAAACCAGTACTGCAGAGCCAACGAGAATGAACGGCCGTCTGCCGATCAGGCCCCGAATTTCTTTAATATAATCGCTCATCGTCTCCCCCATTACAAAAAATCGCTTTTTTCTATTATACTAAGTAAAGCATAAGCAAAACTGTGGTGTTTTGAAAGGAGCAATCATGAAATCATTGGTACTTGCAGAAAAACCAAGCGTGGCCCGCGAGCTGGCGCGTGTACTTGGCTGCAATAAAACGCATAAAAGTTATTTTGAAGGCAATCAATACATTGTCACCTGGGCTCTCGGCCATCTGATCGAGTTGAAGATGCCAGAAAACTATGATCCTAAATATAAGGTTTGGCGTCTTGAGGAGCTGCCGATCATTCCTGATAAAATGGGGCTGAAGGTCATCAAGCAGACGAGCCACCAATTCAAGGCGGTCGAGCATCTGGCTGAGCGCAAAGATGTCGGCGAATTCATCATCGCGACGGATGCAGGACGCGAGGGTGAACTTGTTGCCAGATGGATCCTTCAGCGCATCAACTGGCGCAAGCCAATCAAGCGACTGTGGATTTCTTCGCAGACAGACCGCGCCATAAAGGACGGTTTTAAAAACCTCAAGCCTGGCAAACAGTTTGAAGACCTGTATGAGTCTGCTGTCTGCCGTGCGGAAGCTGACTGGCTGATCGGTTTGAATGTTTCCCGTGCCCTGACCACGAAATACAAGGATCCTTTATCCGCAGGACGTGTACAGACACCGACACTGGCGATGATTTTGGAACGCGAGGATGAAATCAACAAGTTCGTGCCGAAGGATTACTGGACTATCCAGGCGAAGGTCGGCTCGTTGAATGCCGAATGGGAGCATAACGGTGAGAAGCGGATTTTTTCAAAAGAAAAAGCGGAAGACATCCAGAAAAAGCTTTCAAATAAAAAAGCAGAGCTTAAGTCACTGGACCGCAAACAGAAAACCGAACCACAGCCGCTGCCTTACGACCTGACAGAGCTGCAGCGTGACGCCAACAAACGGTTCGGTTTTTCGGCGAAGAAAACGTCCAATGTCCTGCAGGGCTTGTATGAGCAGCACAAGCTCGTTACCTACCCGCGGACGGATTCCCGTTATTTGACGACCGATATGGAAGCGACGATGGCTGACCGCCTTCAGGGCATCATGTCCGGCTACCGGGATGAAGCGAAGCCGGCGCTGGCGCAAAAAGGGAAAGTGCAGGCGCGCCGTGTGTTCAATAATGAAAAAGTAACCGACCACCACGCGATCATTCCGACAGAGGAACGTCTTCACCTGGCAGACTTGTCTCCGGATGAACGGAAGCTGTATGACCTGATCGTCCGCAGGTTCCTGGCTTTATTTTACCCGGCCTATCAATATGAGGTTCTCCACGCAAACTTCTTAGTGGAAGGCGAATCCTTATCTGCCCGGGAAACAAACATCCTTGAACTTGGCTTTAAAAAGGTCCTTGGCAAAGACGAGGACGATGCAGCCAGGCAGTCACTAGGACATCTGGAAAAAGGAAAAAGCTATGCTGTCGGCCAGGTTACTCTGAATAAAAAGATGACTGAGCCGCCGCTTCGTCTGTCTGAATCTGATATTCTCGCTAAAATGGAGAAATTCGGTCTCGGCACACCGGCGACACGGGCGGAAATTATCGAACGATTGATTTCATCTGAAGTGGTCGAGCGCCAGAACGGGCGATTGTATCCAACGAAAAAAGGCAAGCAGCTTATCGATCTCGTAAATGAGGAACTTACTTCTCCTGAACTGACGGCAAAATGGGAAAAGGAACTTGAGGAGATCGCCCGCGGCAAGGGTGACCCTAAAGCCTTCAAAAAACGAATCCGCGAGCAGACTGCCCGCCTCGTGTCGGAAATCAAGACGAGCGATAAAACGTACCGTGCCCATAACCTTACCGGCTCCAAATGTCCGGAGTGCGGGGAGTTCATGAAGGAACGGAAAACGAAAGAAGGACGTATCCTTGTCTGCTCAAGCCCGGAATGCAGTTTCCGCAAGCACAAGGATCCAAAGCTGTCCCAGCGCCGCTGCCCTCAATGCCGCAAACGGATGGAAATCCACAACGGCAAGGCAGGCGCGTACTTCCAATGCCGACCATGCAATGTCGTCGAAAAAGCAGAGGATAAGAAAAAAGGCGTCTCCAAGCGCGAGGAGCGCAAACTCAAGGAAAAATACTCACCATCCGATTCCAATTTCGGAACAAGCCTCGGCGATTTGCTGAAAGCAGCGATGGAAGATAAAGATTAAAAACTCGGTCAGCCCCGACAGGCATATGACAACCCGCGAGGAGGCATCTTCCCGCCACCACAGAGGAGCGGCTTATGACCCGAGGGGCTAGGCGCTGGTGCTGTATTATACTTATCCACAAATTGATATTTTATAATTTCGAAGACAATGGAAAAAGCGGCCCTCGTGCCGCTTTTTTTGTTGAAGGATTTTTGTTGTAAACTATTTCTGCGAAGTAGTATGATATTCGTTGGTTGTCATTTAGAGATAAAAGGAGAAGCATCATGAGGATTAGGGATTGGGATCGGAACCTGAAGATTCGCCTGTTTGGCGAGGCTTTGATGAATATAACTTTTTGGATGTTTTTCCCGTTTTTAACGATTTATTTTGCCGAGAGCTTTGGCAAGGATAAGGCCGGTTTCCTGCTGATTTTTTCACAGGTATTCTCTGTTTTCGCAAACCTGCTTGGCGGCTATACCGCTGACCGCTTCGGGCGCAAACGGATGATGGTCATTTCTGCTTTCGGCCAGGGCATCGCCTTCCTGGTGTTCGCCTATGCGGTGTCTCCTTGGTACACCTCTCCGATGCTCGGTTTTATCTGCTTTGCCCTCGTCGGGGTGTTCGGCTCGATCTACTGGCCTGCAAGCCAGGCGATGGTCGCCGATGTCGTTCCTGAAAAAGACCGGAGCAGCGTGTTTGCGATTTTTTATACTTCAATCAATATTGCCGTTGTCGTCGGCCCGATTCTCGGAGCGATTTTTTATGTGAAATACAGGTTTGAATTGATGATCGCCGTCGCCATCATCTCCATCCTGCTTTCGCTCGTACTCGCAAAATGGACGCGCGAAACCGTCCCTCCTGCGGCGAAGCAGGCACGTGCTGAGGGCGGGAAATGGTACGATTTTCTGATAAAACAACTTGCCGATTATAAAGTCATTGTTCAGGATAAAGTGTTCCTTCTGTTTATCGTCGCAGGGATTTTGGCGGCTCAGACGTTCATGCAGCTTGATCTGTTATTCCCTGTTTACACAAAGGATACCGTCCACAATCAGACGGTGCTTGAACTCGGCAGCAAGGCATTCACCGTGAACGGCGAGCAGGCATTCGGTTTGATCCTTTCGGAAAATGGATTGCTCGTTGCCATCTTCACTGTTGCTGTGACGAAATGGGTCACACGCTTCCGTGAGCGGAACGTGTTCGTATTGTCGTCGCTGATTTATGCGATTTCGATTTTGATGTTCGGTGCGACAAACTGGATCTGGGGCTTGATTGCCGCCATGGCTGTGTTCACACTCGCTGAACTGATGACAGCCGGCCTGCAGCAAACCTTCATCTCCAACCTGGCACCCGAGCATATGCGCGGCCAATACTTTGCAGCCGCCTCCCTGCGCTACACCATCGGCAGGACGATCGCGCCAATCAGCATCCCGCTCACCGTCTGGATCGGCTACGGCTGGACCTTCACCATCCTGAGCATCCTCGCCATTTTAAGCGCGGTGCTGTTCTGGATCATGTTCAGGATGTATGAAAACCGGAAGGCTGCCGGGGTTTAAGGCTGTGGAAATTGAAGTTGGCCGATATAATGGAAAATCCGCCGATATATCAATAGCCGTGGTCGATATCTTGGTTTACCTATTCAATTCATCTGATATAAAATCCATGCAGCTGCCTAATCTGCATGGATTTTTTTAAATTCTGTTAAAGTACAATGTTGATATTAATACCTGTTGATTGTAGTGGAAGGCGCGTAGACTCCTGCGGGATCAGCTGGACAGCTGAGACCCCGCAGACGCCAACGGCGGCGAGGAGGCTCAGCGCCAGCCCCGCGGAAAGCGACGCGTCTGGAACGGAAATCAACAGCCAAATTTAATAGAGCCTAAAATTTAACTTTGCAATTTCCGAACGAAACAACGTAGATTTGTTGATAAATTCTCTTATTTTAAATACCAGTTTAACAGGCTGGAAATTCTAGACATATTGACCTTTGCTGTCTGTCACAGTCGAATGTATTCAGTTTCTTTTTTCCTATAAAGTGGTTACAATATAAAAGAAGATTCAGAAAAGGGGCGAAATTGATGAGTGATTTCAAAACGAATTTAGAGAAATACGCAGACCTAGCTGTCAAGGTTGGCGTGAATATCCAGGAGGGCCAGACGCTTGCGATCAATACGACACTTGATTCAGCTGAATTGGTGCGTGCGATTGTGAAAAAAGCGTATGAAGCCGGCGCTAAAAATGTTGTCGTGAACTGGACTGACGATGTCGTGAACAGAACCAAGTACGACCTGGCACCTGACGAGGCTTTTAACGAGTATCCAGAATGGCGTGCTCGTGAAGTCGAAGAACTGGCAGAGAACGGTGCGGCTTTCATGTCAATCGTATCTTCAAGCCCGAACCTGCTAAAAGGAGTCAAGTCTGAGCGTATCGCAAACTTCCAGAAAGCTGCAGGAACTGCCCTTTCTAAATACCGTAAATACATACAATCCGATAAGGTCAGCTGGACAGTCATCGCGGCTCCTTCTGAAGGATGGGCCAAGATGGTCTTCCCTGAGGACAGTGTTGAAACAGCTGTACAGAAGCTCTGGGATGCGATTTTCAAGGCAGTTCGTGTCGATACGGAAGATCCAGTTGCAGCTTGGAAGGAACACGATGCTTCCCTGCATGAAAAAGTAGACTACCTGAACAGCAAGCGCTACAAGAAGCTTCACTATAAAGCTCCGGGCACAGATTTGACTGTCGAGCTTCCTGAAAAGCATATCTGGGTTGGTGCCGGCAGCGTGAACGAGCAGGGCCACTCCTTCATGGCGAATATGCCGACAGAAGAGGTCTTCTCTGTTCCGTCCAAAAATGGTGTAAACGGCTATGTTTCAAGCACAAAACCATTAAGCTACGGCGGCAACATTATTGACAATTTCAAGCTTACTTTTGAAAATGGAAAAATCGTCGGTGTTGAAGCCGAAGAAGGCAAAGAAATCCTGAAGCAGCTCGTAGCGACTGATGAAGGTTCACACTACCTTGGTGAAGTAGCTCTTGTTCCATTCAACTCACCAATTTCCCAGTCAAACGTGCTGTTCTTTAACACACTATTTGACGAGAATGCTTCAAATCACTTCGCAATCGGCAGCGCCTATGCATTCTGCGTAGAAGGCGGCAAGACCATGTCTTCCGAAGAACTTGCTGAAAACGGCCTGAACGAAAGCATCACGCACGTCGACTTCATGATTGGTTCCGATAAAATGGACATCGACGGCATCTCGGCAGACGGAACTGCTGAACCAGTATTCCGCAACGGAGACTGGGCACTTTAATCGAATTTGAACCATGCCAGCCGGACATTTCGTTCGGCTGGTTCTTTTTTTACCATTATAGGGTGCGTTTTATATGAATTTTGGAGTTTATGACCTCCCGTGCTGCGGATATTCCCCGTTGAAGGCGATTTATTCCCCGTTGCGCTGCGGATATTCCCCGTTGGAGACATTTTATTCCCCGTTGCGCTGCGGTTATTCCCCTTTGGAGACATTTTATTCCCCGTTGAAGCCCGGATCTTCCCCGTTGGAATTTCAAGAGCTCAAAGCTCCAACCTCGGTTCTAAACACATACGCTAAAAAACCGTAATTAAATGGTTTTGATTCACGTTCTACGGCTTTCCATATATTTGCCTATTGCTTGTTCACAGTGCCTCGGCCTTTACCGTTTGGCAGCTTTCTACTCGTTACGCATAATGAATACGCTTCCTGGTAAATTCCCTTATCCGCCCTAGTTTCGTGTGCTATAATGGAGTTATCAATCATGTATAAAGATATCATTGTTTATCTGGGGGCGACGTCTTGGTCCAGTTACAGATCATTGTGTCAGGTGAAGTTCAGGGTGTAGGATACCGGTATTATACACAGATGAAGGCGATCCAGTTTGGAATCACCGGCTGGGTGAGGAACCGGCAGGATGGAGGCGTCGAGATTCTGGCTTCTGGTGCTCATGCCGATCTTGAAAAATTCATTGATGAGGTGCGAAGAGGCAATCCATTTTCGACCGTTGACCATATTGAAGTCAACGAAACGGAAAAGACGGAAACCTTCAAATCTTTTGCAATAAAATACTAAAAGGCAGAGGACTCCCTCTGCCTTTCTTATATTCTATGATCATTTTATTTTGATGATCGTCCCATCCGGTTCTTTTAAAAGTGCCTGCTTCATTTTCTTCAACTGTTCTTCCTCGCTTGGCTTCAACCCGAGCAATGACAGCAATCCAAGGGAATCGAGCAGGCCTTCGGTCAGTTTCTCAAGCTGGCTGGTCAGAGTCGCATCTGTTGGGCACAGCTCCTTCAGCAGCTTATCCTCTTCCAGCGCCTGGTCAATCAGCTCCAGCGCAAGCTCCTTCGTGATTTCGCCTTGGGCGATGGCAAGCTTATCGCATGATGTTTTGGCGGTTTTATCGACCGTTTTCTTGACCGGCTCCACGACTGGCTCTGTTACTGTTTTTGCAGTATCGACTGTTTTCTTGGCAGTTTCCTGTACAGGTTCAGTCACCTTGCCAACAGTACCCTTCACTGGCTCCGTCACTTTCTCGACCGTTTCCTTCACCGGCGCGGTCACCTTACTAACGGTATCCTTCAGCGGGTCAGTTACTTTGCCGATCGTATCTTTCAATGGGTCGGTTAACTTGCCGATTGTCTCCTCCAGCGGGTCGGTCACCTTGCCAATCGTGTCCTCCAGCGGGTCGGTTACTTTACCAATTTCCCCTTCAAGCGGATCGGTTACCTTCCCTATCGTTTCATCGATTGGTTCTGTTACGGAATCTGCCACATCTTCAGCCGGATCGATAACAACACCGGCCGTATCCTCCTCCCCGTCTTCCCCGCCGGCGCCTTCACAGGTTAGCGGGAGCTGCCCCGCGGTGAGCTTTTCGATTTCTTTCTTCATTTGCTCAAGTGGGAGCGAGCTTAGGTCCTGTAATATTTTCAAGGGTCCTGGTTTTTGTATGCCGCCATTGCCATTGACCGTCTGCAGCTGCAACTGGTCAAGTGAGCTGTTGGCTGCGTTCATCGAATGGGCAACCATGTTCACGCCTTCAAGGGCGGCGTTTGGAATCACTTTTCCGGCATGGAGGCATGCTCCCTTGAATGAAATCGCACTTGCATCCACCTGCATCCCTTTGATCTGGACCGGGCCGCTTGCCTTCATTGTCAGGCTGACACTACCGCCGGGCGTCTGAAATTGTTTGGTCAGCCTCATTCCATATATTTTTGCAGAGTCATAGGTAATCCGCAGCATCGGCTTTGCGTGGGAGCTTGATGTCTCACCGGCAACAATCATCGCCTTCATATTCTCGCCTTCCACCCTGTCTGCCTCGATGATGAAGCCGTCCGCATCAAGACTGGCAGCCTCACCATGATGGATAAAGGGCAGCAAGGACAAAAATGCCAGCTGTATGCTCAAGCCGAGCAATAAAATCTTGTATTTTACCAGTCTGGTATGTTTCAATTTTTTCTCCCCTTTACCCTGTTTTGGCAGGCTGAGCTGCTGCGTCTGAACGAGGTGAGGACGCTGCTTCCTCTGCCGGCACGACCCTCCATGCTGTCAGCAATGCGCCGCCGATAATACCGAAAATCGTCCCGAACAGAAAACCGCCCAATGCCCCGATCACCGAGAGGATCGACAGGAATATGACGATGATCCCGAGCGCTTTAGAGGCACTTGGCAAAAATATGGACATCAGCCCCAACAAAGTGATCAGCCCCCCGAACAGCAATCCGATGACCGCTACGGAGCCAGGAAGAAAGGTGCTGAGGTAAAGGTTCAGCGGCACCCATAAGATCATCAGCCCGCTGACAATTGTCAAAATCGCGCCGAAAAATGGCCGTGTATGTCTCCACTTTTTAAATACCATCACTTGCCACCCCGCTTATTTCTTATCGATTTTTTCCACAGTCAATTTCATGCCATTCATATTGATGGTTTCCTGGAAGAGGTAATGCGTCTTCAGTTTTGCGTTTTCCAGGATGATAGTGCTGGAAGTCTGCTGGAACTGCTTTGTCCAGTCTGTACTGTTGTTTTCTTCAAGCACAAGGTTCTGGAACTTCGCATTCGCTTCGATCAGTCCGGCATAATGCTGCAGGCCGGAAATCTGTACTGGCTTGGAAGCCTGGATCTTCACCCGGATCCATTCCCCGCCCACCTGAAAATCCTTGTACAATTGCAGGTTATCAATCGTGAGTTTTTCAATGATATTCGTTCCCTGCGGTGCTGCATCTGAGCTGCTCGTTTCACCCAGCTTCGGATAAAATTGATAGCCTTCCCCTTCAAGCTTATCGAATTCAACATAGAAATCTCCTACACCGGCAATGGGTACCGCATAGGCAACACCTGACAAACCGAATGAGACCAGCAAAATGCCCAGCGCGAGCAGCCCTGACGCGAGGGCGCCCCAAAACACCTTTTTGTTCGTCTTGCTTTCCATTACGACAGCTCCGTTCAAGGAAGCCACCTCCATTAAGAAATATTTTTAAAATTCAAAAATACATTGCTACCTTATAAGTTATCTTCAGCAAATCAAGCTTACAACCGCGAAAAATATCGTTAGCATAGTGTTAACCCCGTAAACTGTCGGGGTATACGCTGGTGGACGGACAAAAATCTGAATATTTAAACGAATAATATTTTACCAGAATCTGAGAGTGGAGGCTTCCTGATGGAACATAAAATTGAGGATTTGGCGATGAGAGGGTTACGGCTGTTGAAAGAATGCGAGAAACCCTTTCTTAAAGAATGGTCTATTTTTAAAAAGGAACTGAAGGCATGGCAAAATGAGCTTGTCATCGATTTTGAGCAGATGATTGTTTTCGGCTTCCATCATCTTGGCCGGCCGGCGATTGAATCTTCGAATGATTTCATCCTTTCCTTGGTCCTGAAATGGCAAAAACGCCATCCCGAATTCGTTGATGATTTTGATGCGATTTTTTTAGTAAGTGCCATAGAGAATCTGTTCCATAAAGTTTTGAAAAAAAGGAATGCGAGCTTCCTGGAACACCAGGCAGTACAGGTGTTTTTCACAAGAATTCTTGACAAGGTCCTGCGCACGCAGCAGCTGGAGTACCAGGACGATAAATGGCTGCGGACGATGCTCGGTTTGCGGACGGTGCCCAGCAATTGGCTTGCTGTCATCCGCCATGACAAATCACAATTCAAAGTGAGCAAAGTGGTGTGTGCAGATAAAACGAAAACAAATGAGCAGATCATCACCATGTGCGAAGGCCTTCATGCCGACCGCCCGGAGGACTTATCGATCGCCCTTTCCCGGCTGCTGTCGCCTGGCCAGGAGCAACTCCAAATCATCACCGTCCCCTGTGTGACAGAAACGTTGATGCTTTGTGTGAAGGAGCATGGAGAAACAGTGACGAAAGAGCAAAAAGACATGCTGCGGAAAATGTATTTGAAGCAGATGAAGCTGAATCACCTGGAGAGCGAGCTTGAATGGAAGGACGCCACCCTGCTGTTCCAGCAGCGCCTGATCCATTCGCAAAGTGCGACGGATGCCGTCAAAATGATTACCCAGGGACTTGTTGATTATCTGCCTTTTACACGCTGCGCCCTGTTCATTTATTCACCTGGCGAGCATAGCGGTGTCGGGGTTCACGCCCACAATGTCACTACAGGTTCAGTCCAGCATATTAAAGAAAGCATCGCTGAATTTCCGCTGCTCACCAAGTATTTAAAGCATTTCAGCCACTCGAAGCCTATCTTCATCGAGAATGCTTCCGACATTTTCCCGGAAAAATACGTGCGTGAATACAGCCTGAAATCAGTTGTGGTCCTGCCCATCTATGTACCTGCAGAAAATAAACTCATTGGACTGGCCTTGCTTGACCGCGGAGAGAATCAGGCTTTCACCGTCAACAATCAGACGCTCACCGCCCTCATCAAATTCGGCCAGTATGGAGGCGAGCTGCTCCACCAATATTATGAGGATGCCGTCCAGCTTTACGGTGTCCAGCGCACTTTGCTGACCATCCGCGAGCGGGAAGTCCTCAAGCTGATTGCCGAGGGAGCTTCCATCAATGAGGCAGCCGAGAACCTGCATCTCAGCAGCTATACAGTCCGAGACTACATCTCGGCGATCATCCAGAAGCTCGATGCCAAAAACAGGACCGATGCTGCGGTCAAAGCTTTGAAAATGAGGCTGATTCAGTAAGCATTGGAAAGCATTCTGTCTGAAAGCAGATAAGGTCTTTCATCTTACAAAAACTTCTCCCCAGGCCCCGTTTACGCGGGTCCTATTGCTTTTTACTGTGTTATCTCACAAAATAGAAGGGATATCATTTTTAGGGGGTACTTACTTAATGTGGAATGAATTCAAGAAATTCGCCTTTAAAGGCAATGTCCTTGATCTCGCAGTCGGGGTCATCATCGGGGCGGCTTTCGGGAAAATCGTTTCCTCGCTGGTTGATGACATCATCATGCCGATTGTCGGGCTGGTCTCATTTGGAGGAGATTTTTCGGAGCTTACATACAAAACGTTAAAATATGGCGCATTTATCCAGACAATCATCGACTTTTTCATTACGGCCTTTGCTATTTTCATTTTCATCAGGATCATCAGCTCCTACCGTAAAAAAGAAGAGGCACAGCCAGCAGAACCTGTACCTGATGCAAAAGAAGAACTATTGATGGAAATCCGCGATTTATTAAAAGAGAAGAATTCCATCTAAAAATGAAACCTGCTGGTCCTGTCACCCGTATAAATAAACAAATATTTTTATGAGGTGACCCATACATGTACGCTTATTCAGAAAAAAGCATGATGCCATCGGTGATGCGCACATTCGCGATGTCTCTGGCCATCGCATTCATTGGCACAATGCTGGGCGTTTTCGTCCCGCCTGCTTTGTTCCTGCCGCTTGTCATCATTGAAGTCGGAATGCTGATTGCCATTTTCTTTTTACGAAAAAGAAAGGCAATCACTTATACTTTCTTATATGTCTTTACCTTCATCTCCGGAATGACGATGTATCCGGTGATCGCTCATTATGTCGCAACTGTTGGCGGCAATGTGGTCATCAATGCGCTTGGGGCGACGACGGTCGTATTCACGGGCCTCGCGATTTACGCGACGAAGACAAAACGCGACCTCAGTTTCCTTGGCGGCATGCTGATGGCAGCATTGCTGGCGCTGATTGCCGTAGGGATCTTCAACTGGATCTGGCCGCTCTCTTCGACAGGAATGTTAGCCTATTCTTTCATTGGCATACTCGTTTTCAGTGGCTATGTACTATTTGATTTCAATCGAATGAAGCATTATGGCGTAAGTGAAGAGGAAGTCCCATTGATGGCGTTGAATCTCTATCTGGACTTTATCAATCTGTTCCTGTACATCCTGCGTTTCCTGGGCGTATTATCGAATAGGGATTAAAGAAAGGCGGCCGATTGGCTGCCTTTTTGCATCTTCCATTTTTTGGCCAAAATACCAACTTTTAATGAAGTTTATGAAGTTTTCAGTTATTTCATCCGGGTATATGTATAGTGCAAGGCCAATACAAAATAAAGAAGGGACTGGTTAAGTTGAAAAACTTTACGGCGACTTCAGAATCTGTCATTGGCTTAGCACCCGGAGGAAGATTTGCGCTGCTGTCTCAAGGCACGCTGGTCTTGAATCGATGGACTTAAAATCGATTCGTCCCAGTGATTATTTGGATAGCACAAGCAGAACACTCCTCTAAAATGTCCGCAGGATTTGAGCAAGGCCAATACTAGTAAGGAAGGGACTGGTTAAGTTGAAAGACTTCACGGCGACTTCGGAATACGTCATTGGCTATGCAAGCGGAGGAAGATTTGCGTTGCTGTCTCAAGGCACGCTGGTCTTAAATCGATACATTTAAGATCGATTTACCCCAGTGAGCAAATTGAATAGCAAAACTGAATACTCCTCCCATCGTCCGTATGTCGGACTTAAAAAAGGTGCAGGCCCGGTGGCCCGCACCTTTTTTAAGTTCTCAGCAGAATCATTAAGTAGTTTTTAAGGAGAAGGAAGCTTGCCTTATATGAAAAGCGCTCTACATATAAACGCTTCTTCATTTTCCAATCTGCTCTCCCAGGTTTACAAGATTCCCGCAGCGGATATGTAATTACTATCATTCTCAAGGAGGTAATCTCATGGAAAAAGATCATATGATTCATAAAGATGGTGACGTCGATACTAGCAAAGTGGAAGAAACGCTTGACCGCATGGACACGCAGCAGGCCGATGAGATTCTTGGCGACTTCAATGAGTTCCGAAACTATTTGAGCAAGCGCATCCAGCTTGGCAGGACGGCTGGATTAAGTGAGGAACAGCTTGCCAAAACGGCTGAAAAAGTAGCTGATTACCTTGCAGAAAAGGTGACACCGCGCAATAAAGAAGAGCAATTGCTTCAGGAGTTGTGGAAGGTCGGCACAAAGGAAGAACAGCACGCGCTGGCACATATGCTGGTCAAACTGGCTGAATAAACATATCCATACAAAAAATCGCCCATTGACTGGGCGATTTTTCTCTGTGTTCTTATTCGAAAAAAGAGTCTTTCTTCTTCCCTTTGAGGATATCCCCCATCCAGCCTTTTTTTCTCAAATAGAGATATAGGCCGAGGGTCGAAACAAGGATCAATATACCTGCAAACAAATAGCCAAGCTGCCATTCAAGTTCCGGCATGATCTTAAAGTTCATTCCCCACAGGGCTCCCCATGCCATGACGGGCGTGAACAATACGGTCATGACCGTCAGGGTTTTCATGATTTCATTTCCCCGATGGGTGGAGACCACTTCCTCGAGGCGAATCATCGTATCGATCTCCTGCTGGTATTCCTCGATCAGCATTCTCGCCCTGTTTACCCGGGTATCGACCCGGCTGTATTCCGGCTTCTTCCTGATTTCCTCACCATATGCCTCTCGCGCTATGAATTTTAGTTCTGTAATCGGGATGAGAAGGTTCTTCCAAACCAAAAGCTCATGCCGATTCTCATATACTTTTTCAAGCAATTGAAGGTTATTGCGCTCTTTCATTTTCCACAACAATTCATGGAGATTTTCCTCATACCCATCAATTCGATTCAGATAGCTTAATAAGATTTCTCCTAACAAGACGAAGAAGCCTTCAACTCCATCTTCCGCCTGTTCCATTTGTCCATGCACCCCGGCTTTGTCTGATTCGGGGATATTGAAATCAAAGTTGAATGTAATGAAAAATTCTTTTGAGATATAAAAATGGAAGACTTTCTTATCTTCCTTTTTGTCAATATCCTGCTGATACACTAAGGAACCCCAAATATACTCCTTCCCTCTCGTCTGTGTATTAAGTTCAAGGAAATTCGATTTATTTTCTTTGACGTCTTCATACCAGCTGTGACAGGCCGGGAATTTTTCCAACAGCCCCTTTAATTCGACTTCCTGGCCTTCTTTGAAGTCATACCAAGCCCATTGGTCCTGATTGAATGTATATTGCATAGGATTCAGATCCTTCCGTTCTTTAAAATTGCCTTTTACCTCTTACTCTTCCCTTTTGCCGCTTTTTAAAACTCCCATTCAATACTTGGCAATCCTTCCAGATTTAAAAGGTTTTTCAGGAGGATGCAGCGGGTAAACAAGATAATACGAGGCAGATCACAAATCGCTTCAAAGCCTCTAAGCACTTTAAAAGGCCTTTTATAAGAAGGACCTTGTATAAAGTGTAAAAAATAGGAGGGACTTAAAATGCAAAAGAATGGATCAATGAAATCTGCAGTCATGCTAGGTGTCGGTGCTGCAGCACTATGGATGGCAATGAAACCTGAAAATAAAGCAAAACTGACAGATATGGCAATGCAGGCAAAAGAAAAAATCATGCCGTCCAAACCAGATGTCATCCCGGTGCAGAAGGCCGGTAACCCTGACCCAATGGACCTTGAAGACAACAAGATGGTCAGCGAAGGCGCAATGTACGGGGTCAACTATTACAACGAGAATCTTCAACATCAATAAGCCGGTCCGGGGAATGCCTTCCCCGGTCTCTTTGTGTTTATTTCACCCCTCGAAAACAAATACTATCAAGTGCGAGGGAGGCTGGAATCATTGGGTATTCTTTTTATCTTTATCTATTTGTTCATCGTTTTTACCGTAATTGAAATCAATACTAGCATCTTTGTGGCAACCGGCCTTGATCGAAAAATCGCCCGGTTCCAGGTTATTTCCATGCTGACAGGCACTGGTTTTACTACAGGAGAATCCGAGTTGATCATCGACCATCCTGTCCGGAGAAAGCTTGGGGCTTTTTTGATCCTGTTCGGGGCGTTCTCGCTTGCCGTGATCATTTCGGCAATCAGCAACTTACTGGCTGATAATTTCTTTACGATGGAGATTGCCTATATCGCAGGAGGTCTGCTGGTGTTGCTGTTGATTCTCAGGGCCCCTTCCACCCAGAAACTCATGGAGAAGAAAATGAAGGGTGAAATGGAGGAGAATTATGAGCTGGCGGACCTCCCGATCAAAGATGTGCTGCTAATGGACGATGAGGATGAGGTCAGGGAGATCTCCATTACTGAAGACTCCCGATTCGCCGGGAAAACGTTCGATGAAATCATCGATAAAGGAGACGACCTCATGCTTCTGTTCATTAAAAGAGGCGACATCAATATCAGAAAAAAAGCCTACCATACCGAAATTGACCCAGGTGACCGGCTGGTTGTCTATGGCAATGACCCATTGATCGAGGAAAAATTTAAAGATGCCTGACCCAATGACTAGCTCAGGGACAGGCATCTTTTATTTTCGCGAAGTTGGGCAATGCCTTCCTTGCAAACGCCGTATGACAGCCACGAACAATTTTTACACAAATACTCCAAGTCATCTGGCTTCACTTTTTCCGCGGTCATTTTCAGCAAGTCTGATTTTAAATAGCTTTCCCCTGGAACGAGACCCAGGTGGTGAATGACCTTGCCGTCCATAGACAGCACGTGCTCATTCGAGCCTTCGCTCGCCTCACAGATTTCGCGTCCCCGATGAGGGCAAGCCATGCAGGCGTCATCAAACGCCGCAACGACCTTTATGTAAAAGTCCTGATCGGGATCTCGAATACCCTCGACAATGCTTTCCATCTTCCTGACAAACTCCGGGCTGTAGCCCATTCCCCTGAATCCATGCACACACAGGAGATGGTGCCCGCGCATTACTTTTTCCACTTGATCACTCCTGAAAAAATTGTCCTGCTATACTATTTCTGCACAGCTATTGAAATTCCTTTTAATACCGCGGGTTTCGAATGGTCCTTTTTGCCATCCAGGTGATGCCGATTTTTTTGCAGATCGTCAGATAATGGAGAAATAGAATCACCAGGCTGCCGGTATTCATGCCAATGATGACTCCCTCCATGCCCCATTCCGGCCGCGAGCCAATCAGATAGATCAGTGAAAAGGTGACCACGGTTGCGTAAACAGAGTGGATGAATGCATCCTTCACCAGCCCAAGGCCGATCAAGTAGGCCTGCATCGGAATCGTGAAATAATGGAACAGGAAGTACGGCGCAAGCAGCTGCAAATAAACCGCAGCCTGTTCCGAGTGAAAAAACCTGGTCGTCAAAGGCTCAGCCAGAAAATAGAACGCCGTTACGGCAGGCAATCCATAAAGGAACGTCAGCAGCATCACCTGCTGAAGCAATTTCTGCAGCTTCGCGAATTCCTTCTCTGCATATGCCTTCGAAACCGTCGGAATCAGGATGATCAAGAACGAGTGCGCGATAAAGGCTGGAAAGAAACCTATTGTCATGGCGATTCCCGCCATCATCCCAAATTGTTCTGTCGCCATTTCCGTGGACAAGCCTGCGCTTACGATGGCAAATTTTATTAAGAATGGCTGGACGGCATGTGTCAGCGAGTGGAAAATCCGCAGCCCTGTCGTAGGCACGGATACCGCCACCAGGTTTCTCCTCACCTCATGCCCGCTGACAGGCTTTCCGGGGACACGCTTGATTTTTTGATATGACATGAAGAAATAATGCAATAAATAAAGGAACACAACAAGCTCGCTTCCTGCCAGCGTACAGAAGGCCACAAGGAGAGCAGTTTCACTGCCGAATTCAAAAAACTGAAAAACAGCTGTCAGAAGGGCAAGCTGGACAGCTCTCCGCAGGAAATGAGAGACGGCAATCCTTCCCATCTCCTGTTTTCCCATAAAAAATCCCCGGGCTATCGCGGAAATCGTCATGACCGGGATGAGAGCGAGCACCACCCACTTCATCAGCGGATGATAATCATTGAAAACAGGAATGATTGGAAGCACAATGGCAGCGCCAATCACCAGGACGGCCGTAAAAACCAGCGCCATCCTGACAGCATGCCGAATCATGCTTCTATGGTACGACTCGTCCTTCTCAGCGATCATTTTCGAAATCGAAACCGGCAGCTCGAAGCTGGCCAGCATCATGATCAGGAAAATCGTCGGCAAAATCGTCATGTAATGCCCCATCCCGCTTTCGCCAAGCTCCCTCGCCAGGATCATATTGACCAGGAACTCCACCACTTCCGCAAAAAAAGTCGCAATCACAAGGACAGTCATCCCTTTTAAAAATGTATTCATAGCTTCTCTCCCAATCCTGTCTCATTTACTCCTATAAACATATGAGACAAGTCCGGACAATATTAAGAAAATGTGCAAATCAGGAGTTTGGGGATGATTTTTTCGTTGGCGGTTCGCTTTCATAGCGATTTTTTCGTTTTTATAGCGAAAATCTTATTTTTATAGCGAAAAATTCTTTTTTATAGCGATTTTCAAATTTTTTATAGCGAAAATCGCAATTTTATAGCGAATTGGAAATTCCCCTTGATTTTTTCCAGAAAAAAAGGAAGAGCTGCTTACTGAGCAGTTCTCCCTCTCTGTTCTATGAAATCACTTCAAGTTTTGAATAGAGCTGATTGCGTTTTGATTCCAATTCTTCTTTTTTGGCGTGAAGGTCCTGCAGCAAGGCAAGGTCTGTCATGGCGGCCATTTGCTGATCAAGTGCGGCAATTGCTTCTTCATGAATTTCTATTTCTTCGAAAAGTGTGTTTTCGTCAATTGATTCTTTGACTTTTGCTTGCTTCACAGGAACAGTTGGCTTTACTGCATCAGCTGTGGCAGGCTCCCATTGCTTTCGCTTCTCTGCCATTTTCGTTCTGGCCCGGTCATAATTACCCTGAATCTCCGTCAGCTCTCCATGCTCTAGCCAATGAATCTTATCAAAGAGCTTATTCAGGAAATAGCGGTCATGCGAAACCGCGAGCAAGGTGCCTTCGAATCCATCGAGCGCTTCCTCCAGCACTTCGCGGGAATCGATATCGAGGTGGTTCGTTGGTTCATCAAGGATCAGGAAGTTGAGATCCTGGTACATCAGCTGGGCAAGCCGGAGCCTCATCCGTTCGCCGCCGCTCAGCTGGGACACTTTCTTAAAAACAGCAGGGCCATAAAACAGGAAACCTGCGAGCACATTCCTGGCTTCTCCTTCATTCATGACGACCTCGCTTCGGAATGCATCAAGTACGGTGCCTTCCCTGCTGGATAGTTCCATATGCTGAGATAAATAGCCGATTTTCACGTTGCTCCCAAGCTTCACTTCTCCGAAATCGGCAGCGAGCTCGCCCTGGATGAATTTCAGCAGAGTCGTTTTACCAGAGCCATTTTCCCCGACAATCGCTGCGCGGTCCTGATACTGTAGCAGAAGGTTGAGGTCCTTAAAAAGCTGCCGTGATCCAAACGTTTTCCCTACTTCCTTGAGGACAAGGACATCCTTCCCGCTCCGGCCCCCTGTATCCAGCTCGAAATTCATTTTCTTTCTGTTTAAAATTGGGCGGTCAAGCTTCTCCATTCTCGCCAGTGCTCTTTCCATGTTCGTTGCCCGCCTGTGCAGCGCCGAGCTAGGCGGATTCGACCTGTTTGCCCAGTCGCGCAGCCGCTTGATCGCTTCCTTCATTTTCTTGACTTTCCGCTGCTGTTCTTCATATGCCTGGAATTGGCGAAGCAGCTTCTCTTCTTTCTCTTTCATAAAACCGGAGTAATTGGCATGGTAAAGTTCAATTTCGCCATCCTCCATATCGAGGATTTTCGTCGCTGTTTCATCAAGGAAATACCGGTCATGCGAGATAATGACAACCGTACCCTCATACTCCCTGAGAAATTCGGCAAGCCACTCTGCTGCCATGATATCAAGATGGTTTGTCGGTTCATCCAGCAGCAGCAATTCCGGACTCCTGAGCAAACTCAGGGCGAGCCCTACCTTCGTTTTCTCGCCGCCGCTCAGGCTGTTGAAATTCGAGTCCAAGAGGTTGGCAATCTTCAAGCCGTTGGCAATACGGTCTATATTGGCTTCCATTGCATAACCGCCGCCAAGCGTAAACTTTTCTTGCAAGATTCCGTACTTCGCCAATAACCTCTCCAATTTAGCCGAATCTTCTCCGGCCCCAGCCATGTCTGTTTCAAGCTTCCCCATTTCCTCCTGGATTCGCTTAAGTTCTTCAAACGCTGTCTCCAAGACATTCCTCGCTGTCATCGCCTCATGATAAACCGGAATCTGGGCCAAATAGCCGATCTTCAAGCCTTTTTTCCAGTGGATCTGCCCCTGGTCCAGCTCTTCGATTCCGGCCACCAAACGCAGTAAAGTCGTTTTTCCGCAACCATTCCGGCCTACCAGGCCAACCCTGTCCTTCTCGTTGATCTCAAAGCTCAAGTCCTGAAAAATCAAATTGCCGCCGTACATTTTACTTATATGGTTAACACTGCATGCGATCATTATTTATTCCTCCTAAAATCGATCCCCCTTTTCGCCAAAAATGCACAAAAAAGCCAGGGGCAGATGACTCTGCTCCTGGCTCCATACATTCAATGAATACAAAAGGAGGGCATCGGGCCCTCCCCATTCACCGAATCATGCTTTTAAGCGGGAAAAGAGATGATCATACCGTTTTGTGTTTGATATTGAGCTGTTAAAAAAGGGCATACGTATCCCGTTGGCAGCTGCAACAGCAAATTTTGCACGGCAAAAATACAGGAATTCATTCCAGAAACTCCGCACAAAAACAGTCTTGATCATCTCTCTTCACCTCCGTTCATGAAATATTCACTCTTATTTTATAATTCAATTTACATTATAGCAAGTTTTTCCTGAAAGGTTCTCTGATTTTAAACCTTTTTCCAAGGATCACTTCTTCATCAAACGTTTGATGAACATCCCTTTAGGCCAGTTTTCTCAGGCTTTTCTCAATTTTTCCCAAAGTGTGGATTTTTGTGGATAAAGCGTTTAACCCAGCTTGGCCTGCGGGTAATGATAATTAACGAAGGAGTGGGTGGCAATGCTTAAAAACCTGGAACTTTCCGATTACCAGCTCTGGATGTGCAGAAAGATAAAGGAAAAGTTGGCTGAAAAGCATAACTATATAAATTGCGCTTCCCATTTTCCAAATGAATTTGAAGAACGGGAAGTCATATCCATAGCGTTAAGCGAGATGCTTATGAAATTAGATGTAATCGACGAAAAAGCGAACTGACATCACAGGGGCCACTGGCCTCTTTTTTGTGTTTGTACGAGTGTAATGCCGGGACTCCGCTATCCCTTTTTCGGTTCTACATCCGGTTATCGGGTAATGCTTCTCTTTCGGGCAATCCAGCATCTCCGCATTTATCTTTTCACCCATTTCTGGGATCACTGATTCAACTCATTCTTCCTTCTCAGCTCGACAAGGATTTCAGTCATCAATGTTACCTGCCTTTTCGTGCTGCTGACGAGCATTACAAACAGGACGATTAAAACGATTGGCAATCCGATCGAAATCAGTATTCCGAACAGGCCGAACAAACCGAAAAATGGTTCCATTCCCTACACTCCTTTATATTCGCTTAATAAGGGTTGTTATTTTACAAGTGAATGCCTGAAGGCGTAGATGACGGCCTGGGTGCGGTCCTGTACCTGCAGCTTGCTGAGGATGTTGCTGACATGGGTCTTCACAGTCTTCAGGGCGATGAAGAGTTCGTCGGCGATTTCCTGGTTTGTTTTTCCCTCGGCGATCAGTTTCAGCACTTCCATTTCCCGTTCTGTCAGTTCTTCATGCAGCTCGGCAATGTTTTTCTGCCTCATTTTCATCATCATCTTGCCTGTTACCTCTGGCTCCAGCACTGGCTGGCCAGCATATGTAACCCGGACGGCGTTAGCGATTTCACTTGCCTTCGATGTTTTCAGCATATAGCTGGTCGCACCTGCCTCCAATGCCGGATACACTTTTTCATCATCAAGAAAACTTGTGACGATGATAATTTTCGCTTCTGGCCACTGCTCGATGATTTTCCTGGTCGCTTCGATTCCGTCCATTTCCTTCATGACCAGGTCCATCAGGATGATGTCCGGACGAAGTTCCAGCGCCATTTGAACTCCTGCTTTGCCGTTATCCGCCTCACCGATGACCTCGATGTCCGGCTGGGCTGATAAATAGGAGGATACACCGATCCGCACCATTTCATGGTCATCCACAAACACTACTTTAATCATTTTTCTCACCCGCCACCGCTAAAATTGGAACCTTGACCTCAAGCCTGGTCCCCTTCTGTTCTACACTCACGATTTTCATGCTGCCGCCGATTTCCCCGGCGCGTTCATGCATGTTCTGGAGGCCATAAGAGCCTGCCTTCGCTTCCTCCACATTAAACCCAACCCCGTCATCGACGACCCTTAAAATGACTTTATCATCACGCTTGATTAGCAGCACCTCCAGCTGTTCTGCCTTCGCATGCCTTAATGTGTTCGATACGGACTCCTGGAGGATGCGGAAAAGATGGTCCTCCACTCCCTTATCGAGCGGGAACGGCTCCACCTTCCACTTAATATTCATGGTGACTTTCTGTCTTAATTCGATTAGCAGTTCTTCAATTCCTTCCTGCAGGCTTTTCCCTTTCAGCGCAACAGGACGGAGATGCAGAAGCAGCGCCCTCATCTCAAGCTGAGATTGATGGATCATTTCCTCGACCATCTTCAGCTGCTTCGCTTCACGGTCATCCTCAGCTGGCGCCTTCGTCTCATTGATGGCAGACATCAGCATCGATGCCGCAAACAGCTGCTGGCTGACCGAATCATGCAGCTCGCGAGCCAGCCGGTTGCGCTCCTGCGAAATGATTTCCTGGATGCGCGACTCCTGCTCTTCGGCTTTTTCGGTTGCCAGCCGTTGCGAGAGCATCGCTTTTTCAGAGATTTGCTTATGAAGTTTCCGGATCCGATTCGAGATGGACTGGACTTCGGCATAAGATTGATTGGAATCAATCTCAGGCTGCTGGCCTTCCTCTAGCTCGAATAGCCAGCTGTCCACGGCCTTTAATTGCCTTCTCCAGTAAGTCCCTGATGCCATACCAAACGCGACTCCCAGCACAACACTGATGCTGAAGGTGAAAATAATGAAAGGAATGTCCATCATTTCACGGTTCCACAAATCAGAAAGACGAGCCACCGGAAAAGCGAACATATAAGACAGGGTAAGCGCGATAAACAAAATCAGTCCAAGGGTCAATCCCCATAAAATCTGGCGCATCGCTGTCGTCATATCCGCTTCACCTCGATATTCCCGACCATCATCGAAGTGAAGATTTTCACCCTTTGATCGGCCTCATCATAGCCTGGTGTCTGCACATATAAACTTTGGTTCACGACTCTGTCTTCCTCATGTTCAAACACTTCTGCCGATCCGATGACCGCTGAGTGCCTTAGTGTCACTTCCAGGTCATACGGTACGAAAATTTTCACATTGCCGATGATATTGCGGATGAAGATGACAGTTTCCCCTTTAGGCAGCATCGTCATGCTCAGGTCGATCACACTGTCGCCAATCCCGGTCTGGATATTGACATCATTCCACTCATACACATGTGGCGGTGTCTCCTGATGGCCGAACAGGCGATTGTTGAATAAAGGCGGCTTTTCAATGACCGTTTCCTTGCTGAATGCTTTTTCAGGCTCCTGTAAAACAGGTGTGATGACTTCAGGCTTCTTTTTTGACTGGGCATACTGGTAAGCAAGATACACCAGCACGGCCAGCAGGAAGAACCTGAAGGTCATCATGCTGAAAACACTGCTCAGGAAAAAGAACAAACCTGCCCAGAACAGCACCTTTCCTGATTTTTTCGGCATGGAGGAGCGACCGAAATAAATCATCGCTCCGCTGGCGAGAAGGGAGAAGATCAGGCCTTCGTTAAAAAACGAGACCTCCAGCAAAAGCAATAGTAGTCCAGTAATCACAATCCAGCTGACGAAATCTTTTTTCACGTTGTTCAACATGCTGTTTCCTCCCCTCCTCTGATTTTTTGGGAATTCTATTTTTAGAGGAATGATTTGAAGTAATAGATGAGGTTATCGCCAAAAGGCGCAGCTGCCTGCGCCTCTTTAGAATACCATGTTTTGCCTATTAAATAGAATGTGTTTCTTTGTTTTTGAATTCTTTTTCCAGCTGGGCAATCCTGCCGTCAATCGTATTCCGGTAGTAAGAGCTGTTTACTTTTTCCTCAAGGTTGTCGAGATAGTTTTCCATTTCAGCAAACCTGGAATACGCTTTATCAGAATACGCATTGTTTTCCAGCACCTGATCCATCCTGTGATGAGCGCGCGTCACATTCTCACGCCCCATTAGTTCAAGGCGGCGGATATTCATATCCTTCAGCTTATGTTTCATTTCCTCATATTTCTGCTCAAGCTCCACCTGCTGTTTGCCGGCGTTTTCCATTGCTTCCTTCAGCCTTGCTGCTCTTTCCTCATATTGAGCCTGCTCCCTCGCCGCAAATTCCTGAAGCTCACTTTCACCAGCCCGCATCGCTACCTCTGACTGGTACTTCCGTTTTTCAGCCATCTCAAGCGCTTGATGATGTTCCCTTGCAAACTGTTCTTTTAACTGCCCCTGGCGCTCAAGCAGCTTCCTGACTTTCTCAGTTTCTGCTTCGCATTCACGCAGGTACTGGTTCAGGAGCGCAATTGGATTCTTTTTTTCCTTCTGGTCAAGTGCCTCATGAAGGTCTGCCATTACTGTGTTTTTGATTCTTGTTAATAGATTTGTCATTTGATATCTCTCCTTTTTAAAAAATATTATTTGTTGTTCAACTGTGCCCATTGCTTCTCGAAGTTGACGAATGGGTCGCTTTCTTCATGGATGGTTTCGTCTTTTTTGTCCCAGTTCTTGTATACAAGATACAGGACATAAGCAGCTGCGATCCCCAGAATCGCCGGCACATTTGAAGCAGTCGCCACCAAAATGATGAATCCGGCGATGCCCCAGCCGATCTTGGCGGCTGTCGAATCTGTTTTTAAAAACTGTTTCACCACAAAATACAGCACCAGCAGGCTGACTCCGAGTCCGACAAGCGGCCCGAGGTTGGAAATCAGCACCATCGCTGCAATGAAACCAGCAACCAGCAAACCAAATTTTTTCATGTTCAATTCCTCCTTTTCTCTTATGATTACATCTTACCTTTCTGGCTAAAATTCAATAACGTGCCTGAGCTTGATTTTGAAATAGGACCTGAGGCTGAGTGAGGGGCAGGACTGGTAAATGCGTGCATTAAAAAAACCCCGGTACCGCTTCACCGGGGTTCATGCTTATACCTATTTTGTGATGAACATCTGTGTCCAATAATGTCCGTAGTTTCCGCCAGGCGCATAACCTGAGCCCATATGTGTATAGGAAGCGTTAAGGATGTTCTTCCGGTGGCCCGGGCTGTTCATCCAGGATTGAACGACCTCGTTGGCAGTCCGCTGGCCGGCTGCAATATTTTCGGCTGCGCTTCGATAATTGATGCCGAAGCTCCTCATCATTGTAAATGGGCTGCCATATGTAGGACTTGTATGGGAGAAGTAGTTTTTATCTCTCATATCAGCAGATTTATACTGAGCAACCTTGGATAATTCCCAATCGGCGGCAAGCGACTTGATTCCGTTTTTAGCCCGCTCGGCATTGGTAAGCCTGAGAACATCGCTTTCGATGCTTCTGGCCGATCCAGTGCCCGGGATATTGATTTTTTGTCCCGGATAGATCAGGCTTGGATTTTTGATATGCGGGTTGGCGGCAATGATTTCAGAAAGCCCGACCTTATAACGCACTGAGATTTTCCACATAGTATCACCTGGCTGTACAGTGTGCACCTGCTGTGCGAACGATATGGCCGGAACAAGCCAAAACAGCAGTGCTAATGCCAGTATTACTTTTTTTCCCATCATTCATTCCTCCTCGAATGTTAGGATGAGAATTTAGCTGGAAAATATACACTTTAATTCACACAGGATGAAAACATTGTATGGGAGGTGCATATAGTTTTATCAAGGGAGGAATGCAGATTATGGGCTATCTTTGGGTGGTAACCATCGGTTTTGTCATTTGTCTCGGCCTGGTTGGCGGCATTTTGCTCTATTTTATTTCAACGGCTTTTAACCTGAATGATGCCAGTTCGATTGATTTATTGGATAGGAGGAAGGAAGAATAATGCAAGAGGGCTGCCATTTCCAGGCAGCCCTTTGCTTTTTCCGAACTTAATCGTCGATGACTTCGTTCGCACATGGAGGAGTGACATTTTAGCTTATTGCTCTTATTACTAAAGATGTTCATCCTTTATCAGTAAATAAGGACGCAAATTGGTCCCCATTACTCACGTATTGAAATCTTGTTCGGCTTGTATAGGTATTCGCCAAGGAATACTGCAAATGCCCCAAAAACATGTCAAAAGGCTGCCAGGATTGGCAGCCTTCTTTTATGACATATGGTTTTAAAAGTCGCGTGTGTTGTCAAAGCGAGTGTTGGCAGGGTTGTCCGATGTCAGCGGTGCATCCACCGTGTTGCCCGTTCTTGTGCCATCCAAACCAGCCGTTCTAGTTGTATTGTCATTCAAGCCAACTCTGTTTTCATCGCGCTCGACGACAACAAGAATTTTACCTTCTTTTACATAGCCTTCATAGCGGTCAGCTTCCTCTTCAGGTATGCCCATTCCAATCAGCGCACCAGCCAGTCCGCCGGCACCTGCGCCGACTGCAGCACCTGTAAGTGTCGCAGCGATTGGTCCTGCAGCTACGATTGGCCCGATTCCAGGAATCGCAAGCGCGCCAATGCCCGCCAATAATCCAGTCAGACCGCCTAGAATGCCGCCTGTTGCTGCACCTGCAGCAAGACCTTCCTCTGTCTTCGTACCGGTAGCTTCATTTACTTCATCCACTTCATCTTCGTTTTTACCGATAACGGAGATGTCCTCTGTTGAGTAGCCCTGTCTTTTCAGGTCCTCAACCGCCTGGATTGCATCACGCTCGTTATCATATACTCCAACTAGGTGTTTTTCATGTTCAAACATATTCATAGTAAAAGCCTCCTTTAGACGAGTAGTCCTTTTTAAAGATACCCGCCTACAGGAGGCGTAAACATGTTGTCGAACGTTTTATAAGTGCTATTTTACTTACTTAGAAGCAGCAGTCAGCGCTGCCTCAAATTGTTTCACGATATCGTTTCCATGTTCGATTCCTACAGAAATCCGGACAAGGCCGTAAGTAATGCCAAGCTCCGCCTGTGCTTCGGTAGGCAGGGCTCTGTGCGATGTTTTCAGCGGATGGGAGACCGTCGTTTCGACTCCAGCTAGGGTCGGGACAATTTTTACCCAGCCAAGCGACTTGAAAAACAAATCTGTATCAACATGTTCGGCTAGCTCGATCGTTACGATGGCACCGTATCCTTTTTCACCTTTTTCAAAAGGATAATAGACCTTGGCTACATCCTTATTTCCTCGCAGACTATCAGCCAGCAGCCTCGCATTTTCCGATTGGGCCTTTATCCTTAACGCCAGCGTCTTCAAACCTCTGCAGGTCAGCCACGCTTCGAACGGGCTCAAATTCGCGCCCAGGTTGACGATTCGGGCACGTGCTTCGGAGATGAGGTCTTTCCTTCCAACGACGACACCTGAAGTCACATCACTGTGGCCGCAGATGTATTTCGTCGCGCTGTGGACAACAAGATCAGCCCCCAGCGTATATGGACGAACGTGCAGCGGAGTGGCAAAGGTGTTATCAATCAGCACGACCAGATTGCTATTTTTCGCAAGCCCGATGACTTCCTCCAATTTTTCCACCCGCAGGAGCGGATTCGTGATCGATTCGGTATACAGCAGCCTGGTATTTTCCTTGATTGCAGCTTCCACATTGCTTAGTTCGGAAAAAGAGACAAATGAAGTCTCTATGCCAAACCGCTCCAGCTCTGCTTTTAACAGATGGAAGCTGCCCCCGTAGACATCATCAGCAGCGACGATGTGGTCGCCATTTTTCGCCACGGCAAGCACCCCCGCAAGGATTGCTGCAAGTCCGGAAGAAGCAGCAACTCCGTCTTCCGCCTGCTCAAGCGCCGCAACAGACTGGCCCAGTTCATCCGTATTGGGATTGCCTACCCTCGAGTAGAGGTAATTTCCTTCACCCTGGTAAAAGCCTTCGAGCTCATCAAGATCATTAAACGTGAAAGCCGATGTCTGATAAATCGGCGTTACCTTGCTTTTTATTCCTTGCGTCTTTTTATGTGCCGAATGGAGCACCTCTGTTTCAAAATTCCCTGCCATTTCTTCCACCTGCTTTTGTATGTAATAATGCTCTTCGTAAGTGTTCTGCTTCTCCTATGTAAAAAACCTCTCCAAATAAGGAGAGGTTTCGCACGCAGCCTCTCTTATCTTCAGAAATGAATCTTCAGGAATTAGCACCTTTTTCATGAAAAATGAAGGTTGCCGGGCTTCACAGGGCCTGTCCCTTTGCCGCTCTGGATAAGAGTTTTTATCGATTATTAGCTGCAGTATATCAGTCTGGCTGGCGCTCCGTCAATGCGGAGATACCAGTATTTTTTAATCCTCCGCCGGATCGCTGTCGAGCAGGTCCCATGGCGTGATGACGCCAATCGGCTTTCCGTGGCGGTCACCCGTTTCCGTAATGATGACCGCCTGGAGCTTCTTGCCCCTTGTATGGTAACGCTCGAATAACTCTTCAATATGGTATAGAGATGCATCTTCATCTACAAACGTGACGAAATAGTTTTTCCCCTTCGTCAGCAACTCTTTTACACGCACATCCTCAAAATGGACGACATTATCGGAAAAATGCTTCGCCATCCACTGGATGATTTCTGTCGAAGTCAACAGGGCGACATACTTATCTTCCTTGTCATAGACAGGGAATCTTGTAAAATCAAACTTGTTGATCACCTTAAGGACATCCTTAAGATACGCATCTTCATAATAATAGAATACCGGACTGGTCGCGATGGACAGCGCCGTCTGCGGCTTCTCAAATTCCTTCGCGATTTCCTCGATCCGCACCACCACTTCGATATGCGGCTCAGCAATATAATAATCCGCGTTCACACGTTCATGGACAATCGCATTGCGGAGCTTGGCAAATTGGTGCAGCTCACTTTTGTATTTCCGGATCAAGGCATGATTTTTATAGCCGGAATATAAGAGCTCGACAAACGCATCGCTGTCCGTTTCCCCCACCATCTCCCTGAGAGCCTTGTGAATGCGGTTGAACGCCGTCTCGAATTTCCCGGACTGCTCCTTATGCTTGACCTCATGATCCTCATATTTATGGCGGGTATCTTTTTGATTGGACGAATTCTTTCCGTTCTGGTTGGGAGTCTTTTTCCCGTTTTGTTCGGTATTCTTTTTTTCATTTTTTTCCGTATGCTTTTTTCCATTTTGTTCGAAAATCTTTTTTTCCAGTTGATTCAGTGACCTTCTTTCCGTTCCGGTCTGCACTCTTTATGCCGTTCTGGTCGGAATTCTTTCTATCATTCTGGTTAAAATTCTTTTTACCGTTCAGATTGCCGGATGCCTTGCTGTTTGTCTTTTTGCTGCTACCGTTCGAATTCGCATTCGATGCAGCCATCTGCTTTTTATTTTGGTCCTGTGTTTTTTGCTGAACATCCACGCGCTTCAGCTTGTTTTCTTCGTACTTTTCCTTCGGTTTAGGGTTCGTGCGGAGATACTGCTGGCTGTTCCGCTTTTTGTTTGCTTTGCCACCCTGGTGATTTTTTCGTTTATTTGAACCTGACTGGTTTGATCTATGTTTAACCTGTGTTTCATTAGCCAAAATGGTCCCTCCAAAATTTCATATAACTTACCCATCTCCATACCCCAAATCACAGCTTCTCTAATCCTGGTTAATTAAGGCTAGTTTCGCAAACCTTGGTGTTTTTTTGGCACAGCCCTTTTTTATTGCCCGATGTTGTATACCAAAAATTAATTGTAATGGAAGGCACTCAGACTCCTGCGGGCTTAGCTCGAAAGCTGAGACCCCACACACGCTAACGGCGGCGAGGAGGCACAGCGCCAGCCCCGCGGCAAGAGAAGTGCCTGGAATAAAAATAACACAAAATATAACAAAGCCTTGGACACAATAAACCATCATACTGTAAAAATACCAGAAAAACATAAAGGTTTGATACAATTAATACGGTAAAAACATTGTAAACTTATTCGAAAAGGGTTTGATATGAAATGGCAGCAACGAAGAAAAAGCGGGTCATCAAAGAAGTGACTCAGCTGGTGACAATCACCATCGGGGCAATTATCGCGGCCTTCGGTCTGGACATGTTCCTCGTTCCGAATGCGATCCTCGACGGCGGCGTCATCGGTCTATCCATCATTGCGGCAGAACTGACCAATGTCTCGATGAGTATATTTTTGATTGTATTGAACCTCCCCTTCCTTTATATCGGATATCGGCGGATGGGCTTGCGGTTCACGCTCCGCACCTTGTATGGCGTTATCATTTTGTCAGGGGCGACGGCATACTTGCATCATTTCGAGCCAGTCACCGATGATTTATTTTTGGCAACCATCATCGGTGCTGTAATCCTGGGAACAGGGGTCGGTCTGGTCATCCGGGCCGGCGGAGCGTTGGATGGAACCGAAATCATCGCCATCCTCGTCAGCAAGAAGCGCACCGTATCTGTCGGGCAAATTGTCATGGTCATGAATCTGTTCATCTTCATCCTGGCAGCATTATTGGTGTTCAGCTGGGAAACAGCAATGTACTCGATCATAACCTATTTCATCGCTTTTAAAATGATCGATGTCGTCGTCGAAGGTATGGAGGAACTGAAGTCGGTCACCATCATATCCGATGTACCTGAGGAAATTGCGGAAGCTTTGCTGAAACAACTCGGCCGCGGCATGACCTATATCCAGGGCCAGGGCGTTTTTTCGAACGAACCAAAGAAAATCATCTATACGATCGTCAGCCGGATCGAGCTATCCACTCTGCGCTCGGTCGTTAATGAAATCGATCCAACTGCGTTAGTCGCGATCGAGAATGTAGCAGACGTTTCCGGAAGCAATTTCGATAAAGCAGGAGGGCATTGATTGGGATTTTGAGGATACATAATTTGGATGTGGCCGATATATTCGGAAATTCGCCGATATAATTCAAAATGTGGTCGATATATTGAAAAATCCGCTGATATATCTCTGGATGTGGTCGATATATCTAAAATTAGCTAATATTTTACCATGCTGGGGACAATTTTGTTTATGAAATTACTGATCTATACCTGCGTGCCGGATTAAATTTTCTAAACCCACCATATTTTCCTGGATTTCTGCAATATATTCGTTAATATCATCCAGATATTCCTTAACTTCTGAATATATTCCTTAAACTTCTTAATATATTCCTTAATTTCTGGATATATTCCTGATTAACGTAAATCACCAAAAAATGAAGTGCCCCGGCAACACGCCAGGGCACTTTTTTAGTCAATTGGGTTGTTGAATTTCTTTTCTTTTTGGCCGGTTGTGAACTCGACTAGTTCTTCCGGTGTGTTATTGCCTTTTTTCTTGTTGTTGTTGCGCTGGGCGTTGCCGTTGCCTAGCTTTTGTTTACCCATGCTTCCTCGCTCCTTTTGATGGATTCAAGAAGTAGTATGGATTTTTTCAGTTGGCTTTATTCCCAGTTCAGGGGCCCGGCGTATGTTGGTTGCCTGTTCGTAGGCATATGCTAGCTTGATCAGCAATGGTTCGCTGAAGGCTGTTCCGGTGAAGGTGATACCTACCGGCTCGCCGTCAGCGGTAAAGGCTGTTGGCACTGTCACAGATGGATAGCCGGCTCTTGAAGCGATTGTCGAACCATCCATCGGAAAAAGGATCGCGTCGACTCCGTATTCTTTCAGGACATAGTCAATGCCCTGCTCTCTTGCCATATACAAGCAGTATTCTAGCTCTTCCAGGTATTCTGCCTCAGTTAAGGTGCCGCTCGTTGCTTCTGATTCGATCAGGATTTCCTGGCCGTACTTCAGCATTTTTTCACAGTGTTCATAGTTATAGGCGATGACGTCTGCCAGCGTTTTAACCGGAACACGCGGTGACAATCGATTGAGATAGGCATTCAAACCAGCCTTGAATTCATAGCTCAACACCTTGTATCCCCACTCTGCCTTGGCAGCCGGAATTGCCGCTTCCACCATCTCGGCACCGAGTTCTTCTAGCAATTCAACCGCTCTTTGGAAAATCTCTTCCTTTTCCTGAGACAGTTTTCCAATATACTCTTCTCTTGCGACACCGATTTTTGCGCCTTTTAAAGCTTGTTCATCAAATAATTGCTGAAGCTCCGGCATTTCAACCATTGTTGCCGGATCTTCCGGGTTCTTTCCGGCAATCGCCTGTAAAAGATAGACGGCATCCTTAACCGTCCTAGCCATTGGGCCAGCGGTATCCTGCGTATGGGAAATCGGGATGATCCCGCTGCGGCTGACGAGCCCGACTGTCGGCTTGATGCCGACCAGGGAATTTTGTGAGGCCGGATTTAAAATCGAGCCATCCGTTTCCGTCCCTACCGCAACAGCTGCCAGGTTGGCTGCAATTGAAGCACCAGAGCCAGCACTGGAACCGCCGACTTCGAATTTTTCAGGTCCGTATGGATTCAATACTTGTCCGCCGCGCGAGCTGTAGCCGCTTTTCATGTTATTTGCCATGAAATTGGCCCACTCCGTCATATTCGTTTTCCCAAGGATGACGGCACCCGCTTCCCTGAGCTTCGTAGCCACGAATGAATCCTTAGGTGCAATCGAATCCTTTAGCGCCAGCGAACCGGCGCTCGTGTGCAATTTATCTTGTGTATCGATATTGTCTTTTAACAGGACAGGGATTCCGTGCAGCGGCCCTCTTGGACCCTTTTGATTCCGTTCCGCATCAAGCGCAGCTGCGATATGCAGAGCATCCGGATTCAATTCCAGTACTGAATTGATCTCCTTATCATAAGCAGCGATCCTTGCCATGTACATCAGCACAAGATCATGGGAAGTCATCTCGCCTTTTTCCATCTTGTCCTGCATGTCATCAATCGTCGCTTCCGGAAGCCATTCTTCCATTAATGTATTTAAACGAGGATTTTTCACCATCAACAATTCCTTTCCAACATAAACTCCGTTATATATATTCTAAACCATTGTGGAATAATCCTTTTTCCACTGTAAAAAAGCTACAGGCCGTGAGCCTATAGCTTTTAAGACTTATTTTTTCACATCGACGATTTTGCCATTGTAAAACTCTTTAAGAGCTGGCTCAGCATTGAGTGCCTTGCTGAACTTTTTCAAATCGCGTTCTTCACGTTCATTGACAATCGAGATGACAGTTCCCTCTGCACCGAAGCGGCCGGTGCGTCCTGAACGGTGGACATATTGTTCCTGCTCCCTTGGAAAATCAAAGTGAAGGACGTGCGTAACGCCTTTGATATCCAGTCCGCGTGCGGCAATATCCGTCACAAGCAGCATTTCACTGTCGCCTTCACGGAATTTCGTTAGATAACGCTGACGGTCCTGCTTCGTCAGGTCGCTGTGCAGCTGCCCGACGTGTATGTCCTTGAACTTCAGTTTTTCAGCAGCGATGGTCAGGTTGGCGATATCCTTAATAAACACAAGCGTCTTGATCCCTTTCAGACGTGCGATTTTCTCAAGGATCTTAATCTTGTCACGCTGTTCGCTGCGGAAGTAAATATGCTCGATTTTAGCAGCATCGATGGTTTCATCCTTTTTCACCCGGATGATCTCGGGCTCATTGGCAAGGTTTTTTATTCCCTGCTCAATCGCTGGCGGAAGCGTTGCAGAGAACAAGAGCAGCTGGCGCTGGTCTGCAAGCGTCGATTTCACGATATTTTTTACCGTTTCATTGTGCTTCGGTGTCAGCAGCTGATCGCCTTCATCAAGCACTACCGTCTGGACCTTATGCATCTTCAGCTTTTTCTGCTTGATCAGTTCGTATGTCCGGCCAGGTGTTCCGATAATGACGTGCGGACTCTTCTTCAGCTTGTCGATCTGGCGTTTCAAGTTGGCCCCGCCGATCAGAGTCGCTGCCTTTATGTCACTGCCTTCTCCCCATTTCTGGATTTCGGACAGAATCTGCATCACCAGCTCCTGAGAGGAGGCAAGGATCACGGCCTGCGTATTCTGCCTTTTCGGATCGATTTTATTTAAAACAGGCAGCAAGTACGCCAGGGTCTTGCCCGTCCCGGTCGGTGATTCCGCGGCCACATCTTTTCCTTCTAAAATAAGAGGGATTGCCGTCGACTGGACAGAGGTCATCGTCTCGAATTCAGCCTTCTCCCAGGCCTGCTGCAGGAACGGCTTCAATTGTGGAATAATTGGTTGTGTGTCTGACATGATATTCTCCTTCAAGTTAAACATTCTAGTAATGATACTAGCTAAAAAGGGTGTATAAGTCCAGTATTCCCCTGCTCCATGTGATTTCTTCAAAAAAAGAAGAGCGCAAAGTCTGCACTCTTCCTTAAGAATTTTAATTTAATTTCGTTACACGGCCTTCGACTTTTGGATCAACACTTTCGTGTGCTTTGAGATAATTGACCAATGCGTCAAGGTCAACCACGTCGATTGTGCGGTCTGTAATCGTTGCGAGGATGGCATAGCCGTCACCGCCGCCAGCCATATAGTTATTGACTGTGATGGAGTACTTTTGGTCCATCGCAAGAGGAGTGCCGTCATTCTTCACGACAGAAACAATGCGGTCTCCAGCTGCTCTCGTTTCATCATACGTCACTTTAAGACCGGAAAGCGGCATGATGCGGACTTTGCTGCCCCATTGCTGTTCAAGCAATTCCTTGATTTGAGCGCCAGTTACATTCATTTTTACAAGGTCGTTGCCGAATGGCTGTACTGTGAAGGCTTCCTTCCAAGTAATTTCTCCTTCGTTAATGTCTCCGCGGACTCCGCCAGAGTTCATGAACGCAAAGTCTGTTCCTGTCTGCCAGCGCATCGCATCAGCGATCAGGTTGCCCATAGCCGACTCGCCTGCAGCGTTGGCAGTACGGCTGATATAGTTTGGCGTGTATCCAATTACTTCGTTTAAAATCGGGGCCACATCATCAACATAGCGGTCAAGCATCGCTTTGATTTCTGCATCTGGTTCGATCTTGTCACGGAAAGTTGAGACGATTGCAGCAGATCCGGACATGACATCCTTCGTTTTAGGATGGATCAACAGGTCTACATCAGAGAAAGCAGTACCTGAAGAATATGACTGGACAACAATTTTGCCGTCTACCACTGTATTTGTGTAAGCGTGGTTGTGTCCGCCTAATAATACATCGACTTCGTCGTCTACATTCTTAGCGATTTCCACCAGTTCTTCCCCTGCACCCGATCCATCAGGTTTTGAGAAAGATGGGTTATGAGCTAAAACAACAATCGTTTCGACACCTTGTTGTTTCAATTCCTCTGTGTATGTGTTGATTGCTTCTGTTTCGTCAGTAAACACAACATCTTGTACTGCGCTTGGAATAACAATGCTTGGTGTATCGGAAAGTGCGACACCGATGATTCCAACAGGAACACCATTTACTTCCTGGATCGTGTATGGCTCTACAATATGTTCGCCAGTCGCTTTATCCAAAACATTTGCAGCAACATATGGGAAGTTCGCGCCTTCAAATTCACCATATTTTTCAACTGTATTCGGATGGCTGCCGCCGTTGATCAGGCGGAGCATTTCCTCAACACCTTCGTCAAATTCGTGGTTTCCTAAAGTACCTGCATCAAAACCAAGCTCGTTAAGGATTTTGATTGTAGGCTCGTCCTGCAGCAAAGCAGAAACAGGAGAACTTGCTCCTACAACATCTCCAGCATGGAGCAATAAGGTGTTCGGGTTTTCTGCTTCATGTTTCTTAAGGTATGCGGCAAGGTATTCTACTCCGCCTGCATTGATACTCTGATTATACGTATCAAGCTGACCATGGAAGTCATTGATGCCTAGAAGCTGAAGGCCAATCGGCAAGTGCAGCTGGAACTTAGCGAATCCGCTGTCCAGCGTTCCGAGATAATCAACTAATCCATTCTCCGGCAATGCGTTCTGTGCAGCTGGCGTAGAGTTGAACGTGACGTTCAGCTCTTTGCTTACGCCGGCAAAACTCCAGTTCTGATCAGCAGATGGGTCGATTGTTCCCACTTCACGGATATAATCGATAATGACCTGGCGATTTTCATCGGGATACATTTCAACCGCTGTCATATTTTTGACCCCAGGGAATGTACCTGTTGCACGGTAGTTGTTTGTGACAACAAGGAACTCCTGCTCAAGGTTAATTGGCTGGCCGTTGTACTGAAGGTTCTTAATTCGGCTCGCATCAGCGTTCACCAACTTGCCATCCTTATCGTACTTAGCCGGTCCTGTGACATCAATCTGATACGTAACACCATCGATAACATCATAGTTGTAAACAGGGTAATTCGGATTGATCAGCGCTTGTTCTTCTGTTCTGTTTTCATCAATTTGGTTGAATTGTCCTGCAGACATTTCAAGCCATTCTTTTACATCGCTTCCCTTGATCTTAATTGTCGCAACTGTATTTGGATACAGATAAAGATCCGCTACGTTCTTGATGGCAATTGTTCCAGCAGGAATATAAGTATAATCACTTGCCCCGCCTCTGCCTGATTTGAATGGTGCACCAGCAGAAAGGATCGGAAGGTTTTCATCAGGCGTGCCCTTCACTTGCTTTTCCACATACCACTTTTGCGCATTTGTCACGATCTGGATGGATGGATCGTCCTGCACCAATGCGAAGTAGCTGTGGATGTCCCCAGCTGTATTTCCAACAGGCTGGTTGACATATTTAACCGTACCTTCGTGATCTTCTTTTACCGCCTCTAAAATGGCTGGATCAGCATCAACTAAAGGTTTCTTTGCTACCTTGTCCCAAATAGCTCTTAGTTCTGACTTGGAACTCTTAACACTCCACTTGCCTTTTTCCTTGGCAATCGTCAAGTCCATGACTCCTAGCTGGTTGCCCCAGTTTCCTGCCATGACAACAGGCACGCCATTGATTGTTCCATTGGCTGGGTCCACGCCTGGAAGGTTCTTGAAATCTCCTGGGAATGTCAGGTGGTTATGCCCAGTGATAATTGCATCGATGCCATCAACCAAAGAAAGGTCATATGTTGCATTCTCTTCCATCTCGACAATCTGCTCATCGCCAATACCTGAGTGGGAAAGTGCGATGATCAGGTCTGCACCCTCTTCTTTCATCTTAGGAATCTGCGCTTCAACAGATTTCACAATATCCTTCGTAATGACCTCGCCTTCAAGATTTGCCTTGTCCCATTGCATGATCTGCGGCGTCACGGCACCGACAACACCGACCTTGATGACATGCGTTTTACCGTTTTTATCGGTTACTTTCTTATCAAAAATCGTATATGGCTTAAAGTAGTTTTCATCGTTGTCAGGATTGTCGTCACCATCATCTTTGTACACGTTTGCATTCACGTATGGCATTGGCGCGTCATTCAGTACTTCATCAAGGAAGTCCAGGCCGTAATTGAACTCATGGTTTCCGACTGTCGCTGCATCATAGTCCAGCAGTTCCATTGCTTCGAAAACTGGGTGCATCTCGCCATCCTCGAGAGGATCCACCTTCGCTTTGTAATCGCCAAGCGGATTTCCCTGAATCAGGTCGCCATTATCAAAAAGAAGATTGTTCTTTCCTTCCTTTTCTGCCCTTGCCTGTTTGATTAATGTAGCTGTTTTCGCAAGGCCGAACTCATGCGAAACAGTATCTTTGTAATAATCATAGTTATATAAATGTGTATGAATATCTGTCGTTCCAAGAATTCGCAGCTGTACTTCATGCTTTCCAGCCTGTTCTGGCTTTCCAACCTGAGCAGGTTTTCCTGCATGTTCAGGCTTTCCTGCTGCAAATGCTTGCCATGAAACCGGTCCTGCCAATACAGATAATGCCATTGTTGTCGCAACAACGGATTTTCCAAGTTTGCGCAAAGGCTTGTTCAAGAAATCCATCTCCTTAATAAATAGATTGATAGCATACGTGTTAATTATAGTAGGATTGGAGAATAAGCAAATGGACTATAAGACCTGAATTTTCTTAACTTTTTGTAAAGTTCCAGTAAAAAAACAGGACTTTACTACCTGTATTTGTAAATACCCCTCGAAAATTGTCAGCTGAATCGAATTATATTATTAATATTTTTACTGAAAAAGCCCTACCGAAAATATTCCAAGATTGATAGCACACTTGAGTGGTAATGTAAAAGACAGACCTTTATGAGGAGTGTTTGCGTGATGAAGGAATTATTGAAGGAATTGCTCTTGATTGACAGCTCCACTCAGGAAGGTGCAAATCAGGCGGTGGAGTTTTGCAAGCAATGGCTGCTGGAGCATGAATTAGAACCCAATCTGATTGAAAACAAGGGCTATAAAATGCTGGTTTGCGAGATTGGTGAAGGCGATGCAACGATTATTTTTAACGGACATGTCGATGTTGTCAGCGGGAAAAAGGACCAGTTCATTCCTGTTGAAAAAGACGGCAGGATGTACGCAAGAGGGGCAGCTGATATGAAAGCTGGCGTTGTGGCAATGATGGTTGCGATGAAAGAGCTGCGCAACGAAAAACTCGGCGTGAAAATTCAGCTGCAAATCGTCTCGGATGAGGAAACCGGCGGCAGCAATTGCACTGGCTACCTGGCTGAGAATGGCTACCGCGGCGACTTCGTTATCTGCTCGGAGCCTACCCAGCTGGGACTTGCGTTGCAGGCCAAGGGTGTTTTGCGTCTTGAAGTAGAAGTGCACGGGAAATCAGCGCATGGCAGCAGGCCGTGGGAAGGCGACAATGCGATTGTCAAAGCCTATCAAGCCTACGAAAAGGTGCTCGAGTTGCCTTTTACAAAGGAAAGCTCGGAATTCTATCCCTCCCCCTCTGTCAACCTGGCGATCATCTCCGGCGGCGAGGTATTCAACAAGGTACCTGACCGTTGCGTCATGTCCCTCGACATCCGCTACCTCCCGGGACAGAATCCGGATAAAATTGTCCAGCAGATTGAAAGCGTCACGGATGGAGAGGTACGAATCAGCATGATGGGAATTCCTGTGGCAACCGAGAGCGACAACCCATTCATTCTCGAATTAAAATCCATTTTGGAGAAGCATATCGGCGGTGAAGCCGTCATGTTCGGACAGCACGGGGCAGCAGACACCCAATACTTCTCCGCCCACGGAATCCCGGCAATTGAGTTCGGACCACAAGGAGGCAACTGGCATGGCGATGATGAATTCGTAGTGCTTGAATCCATTGAGAAGTACAAAAACATTCTGGTCGATTATGTAAAAATATACTGATGAGAAAAGACAGCCGACCCGGCTGTCTTTTTAACTGCTGTAACGATATTTCTTGGACCATGAATAAAGCAATAAACCCAAAACGATCACGATTTGCAGCAAAAAGACAACCGAATCCCAAAAACGAATGCTGTTGATTGGTTCCGTTAAACCAGGCACCATAATTTCTTTAATAGCGAAAATCATTTGTGGAATGTAGTAGTAGGCGGTGATGGTTAGGGTGAGGAGGATGCCGGATAAGTAAAAACCAGCATACCTGCGGACGATTTTCTCTTCCCCAGCAAATGTTTCCGTTTCTTGCACACGCAGGAATGGCAACCACCTGGCTAAGAAGTTGCGACCATTCTCCATCAGATTATAGCAGCCTGTTTTGTTTTCCATTACATAGTATAAATCCGTCTTCATGAATACGGCTGCCTGATAAATAAGTCGGATAAACGTATTCAGCACAATCAACTTCAGTATCCCCATCCCGAGGCTACTTTCGCTCACGAATAACTGGGCAGATAAAGCCAGGAACAATACAACAATATCAAAATACATCCCCGCCAGGTAAAGCTTATTGCGCTTTTCAGCAGGCAATTCCCACACATGGGACATATCTGTCTGTAAAACAACGTAAAACAACCGATGTCCCAATTCAATTTTAGCCGGCAAACCCTCTGACCTGGCCGCAAGCACATGACCAAATTCGTGCAGGATCACAAGCAAGAAGCTGATTAACATCAATGCGATGATATTTTGGAACATTAGGTCAAACGCAAACAGGTCAGAATACCGTGGAAATATATCGGGATTAAACAGAGTCAAACCTGTACTTGCTATGAGTAAGAGGAAGTACAGCTTTGAACTGATATTGTTGAAGAAGAAACGACCAAAGCTTTCTGGGAGCCAGGAGAAGCCTGGATAGTTACTCTGTCCTGAACTACTTGATATTTCTTCACCATCTAGCTTGCTAATTAAATTGAATTCAAGGAGCTGGGAGACAAAGTTCAATAAATCTATATCTTCATGTGGATATCTAATAACCAATGCTTTTTCCACTTCATACAATGGTTTTTCTTGATTAATCAGTTCAATAGCACTAATACAAACCTCTGGCATTTCGTAAAACTCGCCATTCATTACATCTTCGACAATAAAATGTTTTTGATCTTTACGAATAGCTAGTTGTTTAAGTGTAACCTCTGTCTCATAGGTAAAAACCATACCCATCACCTTACCAAAGTAATGTAAAGAGGGATGTTTGCAGAAACTTAACATCCCCCTTCTTAATTATTGTTTAGAAAATGGACACCACCAGCAAGTTGTTTTGATTTTCTTTAGCTTACGAATCTTCATGCTCTCACCTCCTCTAAACTACTATGTTTTTGATCAAAATGATTTTGATTCCACACGGAATTCGTATGGAATGCAACCCATTCAGAAAAAACCTCCTTAAACTTTTCAACAAGTTCAGGATCAAATTGTGTACCTTGACCTTCTATTATCCTGTTGTACGCCACTTCGAAAGGCATGGCTGAACGATAGGAGCGGGAGGAAGTCATAGCATCGAAGGCATCCGCAATGGAGACTACTCTTGCTGAATAAGGAATTTCATCTCCCTTTAATTGTTCAGGATATCCCTTCCCATCCCACCTTTCGTGATGAGATTTTATAATATCAATACTGTCTCCTAATACATTCACCTTAATAATAGCTTCTGCCCCTACTGCTGGATGTGTTTTAATAATCTCGTATTCTTCTTTTGTCAATTTTCCAGGCTTCATAAGTATCGAATCCGGGATATTCACTTTTCCTATATCATGTAATAAACACGCATATGTAAAGGAACGCAGTTGGTCTTTTGTAAATCTGCCAGTAGCTTCAGCGAGTGAGTTTGCATAGTAAGCGACTCTTTCGCTGTGACCCTTGGTATAAGGGTCCTTTAACTCAAGTGTTGCAATTACGCCCTTAACAATTCCAGATAGTTGATTATCATAGGATTCTTTAATAGCTTCCACATATCCTTGATATCTCCTTAAAATAATGAACCCTAATAAAGATAGGATTATGACTACTGCTATCGGGAATAAAACTTCGGTTGTATTAAGTAATAATCCTATGTACGAGTACTTAAAAATAGTTCCTAGTGAAACTGTCCAAAAAAAAGCAGTATTTACGAAAATGGGTGCAAAGAGAATGAGGAAGACCTCAACGATATTTCCACCGTCATAGCCTACATCATTACCAACGTATATTAGTGAATCATTAAGTATGGTAATTGCTATAAAACCCAGAAAAAAAATAAACTTAACTGAATAAAGTTTTCCTTTTTTCAACAATAGAAACACACCTGGTAATAACAGTAGGATTAAAAGATGATAATAGTATCTATAGTTCGAGAAAATCGAAATATCCTGGTGCGTAACATATGTTGGATTTATATAATAGTAGAATATCTCAAAGGAAATGAACAAAATATAAAATAAAGTTACAAACCACTTTAACGCTCTTTTTTCCTCATGATACAAAGATGGCTCTTCAAAAGAATTTTGCATAATAGTACCTCTTTTTCTGTCAATATACCTACGTGTTTTCCCTTCATATCGCCATTATTCTTGACATATTAATAGTTTTATTGAAATAAGAATAAATTGAGTACATCGACCTATGCATAATCGTCGACATTCGACATTTTTCTCCATTATAAACCAAAAGGACTATTTTATAAAATAGTCCTTTTGGTTTAATTATTGATTTGTTTTTCATTATCCAAATATAACTTCACCTTACGATAGGTAAAGTTATATTAACACTTGTTCCTTTATCTAACTGACTCTCAATATTAAATGTACCCTCATGTTCTTCAATAATTTTTTTGGTGACCATCAGGCCTAGACCGTTTCCATTTTGCTTGGTTGTATAAAAGGGTTCTCCTAATTTAGCTAGTTTCTCAGGAGGAATTCCACATCCTTCATCCCTTACCGAAATGATAGTTCGATCACCTTTAACTTCGGAGTCTATTTTCACCATTCCTCCATCCGGCATTGCTTCCATCGCATTTTTAATTAGGTTGATAAATACCTGCTTTATTTGATTTTCGTCACATAAAAGTACAGTAGAATTATTAACGTCATACTTGATATTAATTTCTTTTCTTTGAGCATGCGGATTAATAACAGATACAACATACTCGATAATCTCCATTAGACTTTTGGGCGTTTTAACAGCCGTATTTGGTCTTCCTAGAATCAACAAGTCATTAACGATAGCGTTGATTCTATCAATTTCATTCAACATAATCGGGTAATACTGTTCATCACCCTTATCCTTTTCTTGCTGTAATTGAGTGAAACCTTTCAAAGAGGATAAAGGGTTTTTAATTTCATGAGCTATTGCAGTTGCCATCTGGCCAATGACAGCGAGTTTCTCCTTTTCTCTCATATCCTCATACATTAAGGTAATTGCATGTAGATATGATTGGAAACGAGTAAGTAAAATCCAGGCAATTATTCCAATAAAGAGAATCAAGCCTAGAGCAAAAAGGACTTTAGCAGATTGATAGATCAAACCAACTGTTAGATACTTTAGAGAGAAGCCCAATGTAATAATCCAAAAGAACCTTTTACTTACAAACATAGGTGAAAATAAAATGAAATATACTTCTAGAACATGTCCACTATTGAACTCTCGATTAGTACCCCAATAAATTAAAATATTATTGATAGTATCCAATATTATAAAAGCAGCGAAATACATATATTTCACTTTTTCAGGATGCCCTTTTTTAATTATAAAGATGGCCAAAGGAAGCAGAGCAAACAATAGCAAATGAAAATAGAATCCCAACCCTCCATATGGCAATCCTGTCTTTACATTGTTGAAATATGGATATATATAATAAATTGTGAAATCATAAGGAACTAATATTATATAAAAAGTCCATAAAAAGAACTTTACTGCCTTAACTTCTTCATAGATTAAAACGGAATTTTTTTTAACTGGTTCCATAAGGAATCTCCTTGCATTTCACAATTTGATAGCCTTATTATATCAGCAAGTGTCACTTCTTGTTACAATTTGTCTTATTATAGGGTCGATTTTTCATAAATATTTTTTATAGATAGAAAGGAATTCTTTATATAACAAAAATGGACCAGGCATTTTGTGCCTGGTCCATTGTTTAAGCTGTTCCACTTAAGTTATATTCATTCAAGATTCCTTCGAGCTTTAGCGCCAGTCCCATGCTGCCCTGTATTTTGAGTTTCCCGGTCATGAAGGCCGCTGTTCCGTTGAGCTTGCCCATGATCATTTTCTTGAAGTTTTTATCTGTGAGCTTCAGGGTGCAGTTCGGTTCTGCTTCTGTTCCTTCGATGACCCGGGCGATTCCGTCGTTGATCTGCAACTGGAATGTGCCGCTATCGTCACCGGTAATCTCATACTGATAGACAACGTTCATGCCTTGAATAGGCTCCGGTTTTTCTGTCATAACCTTTTCGATTTCCTGCCACACTTCTCTGATCGACTTGTTTTCCAACACTTGGGACACCCCTATCAATCTAGTTTTCTTTCATCATACCCGACTGAAGTCCCAGAGGGCAATCCGAAAATGTACGTATTGACTGAAAATTGTCTACATTTATCAGGTTGCTCGATTTTAACTGCCCGTACTCGCGAAAGCCTTGAGCCCTCGGTTCCAGAATGCATAGGCAAGGACACAGCAGACAATCGCAGCTACCGGAGTCCATAGCGCGAATTCCTTGTAGCCGGACTTATCGATAAAATAAGCAGCCGGGTAGAATGCGGTGAAGCCATATGGAATGATCCATGTCAAAAACATGCGAATTCCTTTGTGATAGATCGTCAGCGGGTATCTGGCAAAGTCGCTCAGGTTGAAAACTGCCCAAACAATCGGCAGGCTGTCGATCATCCAGAAGCTGAACGTCGCGAAAAACAGGTTGATCGCCACGAAAATCAATCCGGATGAGATGATCATAATGACCAACATCGCGATTTCTGCTGCTCCCCAAACAAGATCAAGCTGTGGAATTGCTGTTCCCAGGATAATCAAGCCGATGATCAGCTGCCCAAAGCCATCCTGATGCAGTCGGTCAGCTACCACATGGAATAACGGATTGACCGGCCTGATCAGCAATCGATCCAGCTTACCTGGCCGGATATACTGCCAGCCGAGCGTCCATAAATTATCAAAGAATATCTGGTGGATCGAGCGGCCCGTTGCCGCAATTCCGTAGATGAATAATATCTCATAAAACGACCAGCCATTGATCTGCTCAATGTGGTCGAACACCACTTTTACAAAAAAGATCGAAGCAAACTGCTCAAGCATGACGGAGGCGACACCGATCAAAAAGTCGATTCGGTACTCCATCATCACCTTCATATGGCTCTTCGCAAACTCCCAATATAATCTTGTATAACGGCGCATTAAATCGCCTCCTATCCTCCAAAAATCGTAATCTGCTTAATCGCCTGCGACCAGATGAACCTCACCAATACATATAGCGATACCAGCCAGAAAAGCTGCACACCCAGTGCCATATAAGCTTCCGTTCCGCTGATCAAGCCAGAAAAAATTGAAACCGGCAGATAAACCATTGCCTGAAATGGCAGAAATTCCGTAATCGTCCTAAGCCAGTCAGGGAAAAGCGTGATCGGCACCAATGCCCCTGAGAAAAACGTAATCAGCGATTCCTTCAGCACGCGTACTCCCCAGACATTGACCGTCCAGAACGCCAGCACGCCTACGAGGAAGTCAAAGAATGTTCCAATCCAGATGCCCGCGAGCGCACTCACACCGAATAGCAAGATTGTCTCAGGTGACTTCGGGAAGCTTATATCCATGAAGAAGTATGCGATCAAGAGCATCGGGATGGTCCCCTGAATCAAATACATAATCTTCCCGCCAATATCCACCGCGAACATCTTAAAAATCATATCGTAAGGACGCATCAGCTCTATTGCGACCTGGCCATCCTTGATGTTTTCCGCCAGTTCGTTTCCGACACCGCCGACAAATCCCTGCAGCAGCATGGCAATCACGATATACGTCAGCATCGTTTCAAGATTGATATTTTGAATCGTTGTCTGGTTCGCATAAACCGCTTGCCAGAAAAAATAAATAATCAACAGCCTCATGACTGCAGAGGCAGTTCCTGCCCAGTACCACGCTGAATACGCCGTGTTTTCCTGCATCCGGCCTTTAGCTATTTGCCAGTACTTTCTCATGCTCTTCCCCCTGTTCCTGCTTGTTGTAAAGGTCCTCCACAATCGTTTCGATCTTAGGATCGGCAATATTCAAATCGCCAATTTCATACATGCTCATCATTTCTGAAATGACGAACGAGCTTTTGACCGCCTCATGATCAAATGACAAGCTGATTTTCGTCTCTTCTTCGTTCGGCAGCACTTCCACCTGGCCGTTAAGTGCAGAAGGCAGCTCAAATTTTTCTTTGTCTGCCAGTTCAAAATGAATGACCCTCTTCTGGCCGAATTGCTTTTTGATTTCATCAAGCCCTCCGTCATACAGAATCGTCCCGCCATCAATAATGATGATCCTGTCGCAGATTTCCTCGATGTCCTGCATGTCATGTGTAGTCAGCAACACTGTTGTGCCCCAGCGCTGATTCATTTCTTTAATAAACTTGCGAATCTTTACTTTTACGGCGATATCCAGACCGATTGTCGGCTCATCCAGGTAAACAACCTTTGGCCTGTGAAGGAAGGCCGCAGCCAGCTCGCAGCGCATTTTTTGCCCGAGCGATAGCTGTCTGACCGGGATACCAAGCAACGACTCGAGGTTCAAAACCTCAGTGAACATCTCGATTGTCTCCTGATACTCCTGCTCCGGAATCTCGTAAATATGCTTCAATAGATTGTAAGACTCACGGACAGGAATATCCCAGAACAGCTGCGTCCTTTGCCCAAAGACCGCCCCGATGTTCACCGCATTCTTTTGGCGATTCTCATAAGGCACCAGCCCATTCACCGTCACCTTGCCGGACGTCGGTGTCAGGATTCCCGTCAGCATCTTGATCGTCGTCGACTTCCCAGCACCATTCGAACCAATATAACCAACCGTCTCACCCTGCTCTATGGTGAAATCAATCCCCTTCACCGCATGCTTCGTCTCATATTTACGGTTAAACAGAGACTTCATCGCTCCCTTGAGACCAGGATCCCGTTTAACCAATTTATATTCCTTTTTCAAATTTTCCACTGTAATCATCCATATCACTCCCCAAGAACATACATTCGATTTTTAGGCACAAAAAAACCACAGACATCCCAGTCCGTGGTTACGCAGTTATTTTAACATGACAAAAATAAGCGCTACTTCACACAATACAGGCAGGTCGAGGGTAAACCATATGAAATTGATTTAGTTGCTTGATTACGATCAATCATTTCGACTGCCTCCTTTGGTTATTTCAATACTTTCATATTGTACCTGATAGGGAAATTTTTGGCAATAATTTTTGAATAAAAAAACGGTGCACTCAGGCACCAGTTTTATCATGAAAGAGTGATTTGTATTTAATTAAGTCATCCATTGTATCAAAGTGACCAGCATAACCGAATTTCTGGAAGATATTCATCTTCCGCAGGATTCCTCCAAGATCTAAATCATTGCCAACAAGGTAAAGGTTCTGTCCGCGTTCCTTTAGCTGATCCCTGAGCTGGATTAATAGCAGAGCCCCAGAAGCATCCACAATGGTGACTTTTTCTATATCTATAGCGATTTGCCGACTGTCATCCGCGGTGATTGTCCTGGTGATCAGCTCAGTCGCACCAAAATACAAGGGACCTTCCAGATTGTAGATTTTAAGATCTTCTTTTATTTCGCTACTAATCTTAAAGCCTTCCTCGCTCATCCGCTTCATGAAGATCAGCGCACTCATGACAATTCCGACACCAACTGCCACCATCAGGTCGATTGCAACGGTTAAAATCATCGTCACCAGCATGATGGCTGCATCGGTACGCGGCTCATCTTTAAGAATTTTAAAGCTGTCATAATCAAACATCGTGATACCAGTCATGATTAAAATTCCGGCAAGCACAGCGAGTGGAATTTCCTCCGCTAGCGGCCCAAAAACGAGCATGAACAGCAGCAACGCAACACTGTGAACCATTGTCGACAACGCAGTCTGTCCACCACTTCTCAAGTTTACGACAGAACGCACTGTAGCGCCGGCACCCGGCATTGCACCAAACAACCCGGCAAGGCTGTTGCCAATCCCCTGGCCAATCAACTCTTTATTGCTCTTGTGCTTGGTACCTGTCATATTGTCCATGACAACCGATGTTAGCAATGAGTCAATCGAACCCAGAACTGCAATGCTTAATGCTGCCGGGATCAACTGGATGATGACACTTAGGTCCGCAATTGGCAACTGGAGTTGAGGCAACCCTTTTGGAATTTCGCCAATCCTTTCAACACTGTCAAAGAAAATAAAATCATTGATGAATGGCAGTGTAAAGTGGACGGAAGGGACCACTTTTTCCAAAAGAATTACCGCTATTGTACCTAAAATCAGCGCCATCAAGCTTGGTGGGATAATCTTGATCCACTTCATTGCAACCAGCATAAAGACAATCGTCAACAGCACGACCAAAAAGCTGCCCGTCACATACTGCAGCTGTCCCATGATAATGATGATGGCGATTCCGTTCATGAACCCGCTGACAACCGGTAACGGAATGAACTTCAAATAATTGCCCGCTTTTAAAATCCCGAAGACAATTTGAAAAAGCCCTCCCATGAACGCAGCAATGAACGCATACTCCAGCCCCTGGGTCGCAACAATCCCCGTAAAGATAATTGTGATCGGCCCAGTAGGCCCTGTCACCTGCCCCTTAGTCCCGCCAAACAAAGCCGCAAAAAAACCAGTGATGATGGCACCATACAAACCAATGATGGCTCCATCCGAATTACCCGTCGCCTGCATCCCAAAAGCCAATGCAAGCGGCAGCGCAACAACCGAAACCGTAATCCCGGCCAGCAACTCACGCTTTAGGGTTTGAAACATGTGTGATACGCCTTCTTTCTTATTTTATATAAGAAAATTATACGCCTGTTAAAATGGATTCTGAATATGAAAATAGTAAAAAGAAATGAACTTTTTCGAGGGAGATAATTAGGCTGACTAGTCACACAATCTGGAATAGCCAGTGGGCATTCAAGCAGAAAACCGCTGTATAGGTTAGAGATGCGAATACTGTTAGACCTTTGTCCAAAATTGAACGAGGGACTTTATTAATAATAATAATACAAGGAATAGGGAAAGAGTAGATTTTGTGATGATGAACAATAAAGGATAATGTCGTAGATTGCATGCATCAGTTGATTTAGTTCGACGATAAAAGTATTTTCGAGTCCGTAATATGTGAGGGCAGCGTCGAGAAGGTTGAGGATCAATAGATAATAAAAGAGGAAAGTCATTTGAATACACCTCGTTTGAATTTAATGAGCCTACAAATTAAGGCCTTGAAGTTATCACTTCAGGCCTCAATCAGTTATTTCGACGTTTTCTTCTCCTGTTGATTAAAAGAAGAACGCTCCCTCCACCCAGCAGTACAACGCCAACAAGTAGTATATTGTAATTATTAGTAGCCGTGTTCGGCAGTCGATTAACATCTTTAGGAATCACAACTACATCTTTGACATCCGGTACTTCTGGATTCGGGTCGCTTGGAGTACCTCCCGGCGGCTGCTCACATCCTACCTGGGATGGATCTTCCTCGCAGCTAGGGGAAGTGTCAGTTATTCCCTCAGCATAAAAAATAATCTCAGCCTCAGCAGCAGATCCCTGAAACTCGTTTCCCAGCTCATAAGGCATCTTCACCTGAAGCAATAATCTCTCTTGTGAACCCTTTGATAGCACCCTTGGATTTAGCCCTTTAAAGTCTTTTAGTTTTCCTTCGAAAAGAAGGAAGCTGTCTTTTTTAACCAGAAGCTCTAGTTCTTCAAATAGACCTTTGTAGGAATTAGTTTCCCCAAGTTTAGCAATATACCTAAAGTCTTGATTCCCTTGGTTCATAACCATTAGCTCTTTTTGCATCCAATCTCCTGGTGCAAGGTTCTCAATTTTAAATACTACATTATTTGATATTTCGATATTTACAATACTTTGCAATGCTGATGCATTTTTTATTGGGTTTGAGAGTAATATTAAGATTACTAGAAAAATAATCGGACTAAATCTTGTGATTAGAGTACTTTTCATATAATATCCCTACTTACTTAATAAGGTTTATTCTCAAAAAAAGGCGGGTACTCCCGCCTTTTCGTTTACTTATTATGTTTTTTATCTTTCCACTCCATCACGTTGAACTGCTTCTAAATCAAATTTAACTTGGATAGAATCTCCTTGGAAACGATTTTGGTCTCCATTATCCATAAAATGTACGCGCATAGTTAAAGTGTCAGATTCCCCAACAGGCAACCTATTATTTTGGAAGAAATATGATGAAACTTCTACATCACTCATTTGACTTAATTCATATAATGTCTTGTCTAATAAAACCACCTGCAAATCACTCGATAAAAATACAACTTTTAACTGTTTTGCAAAGTCATCTGCGCTGAGGTGATCATCTCCACCAGCTGTAACTTGATAACTAGTATCCATTAAGACTTTCTTAATGTCCAGAGTCCCAGCATTTTTAATTTCAAGTTGTCGTGTCATTTTGTCCCCTGGCGCTAATTTATCAATATCGAACCAGTACTCTTTATTAGTTTCTAAGTCAATCGTACCAGATGCGAAATTTGCTTTTGCTTGTTCAGTATCATTGAAATATGCAAATGTTCCTCCACCAATTAGTGAAAAACCCAGTGCAGCAGTTGCAATCCCCATACCTAATTTCTTTTTCAAACTCATTACAATTTCCTCCTCTTACCCCTCGGGTATGTATTATTTTATATATTGACCCTTGTTAGAAAACAAAGAGTGCAACCATGTTAAGCAGTTTTCCCTTCTGGATCATCTTTTTTCTGCTTCGGGTCGAGTTCTCTAAGTGCTTGCGTAATAGAGAAACCTGCGTAACCAAGAAGCAGTAGTCCTGGTCCGATTAATAATAATGCGCTTCCCTCTTTAGATTGAGCAAAATCTATGAAATAACCTATATAGGGAATGGTAAAACCTGAATACACTGCTTTTACATTTGATGAGAGGACTGGGTCCATGTCGGCTGTTTTATTGTTATCACCTTTTGTCTCGTACATCACATTGTTCTCACTAGTTTTAACAGCAATGATTCGGTGTGTTACAAGTTTATCTTCACTAGCCTGGAAGGTAATAACATCGCCTTTTTTTAGTGTTTCTCTTTCTTTTGAATCAACTGGCTTGACTGCAATAATTGATCCTGTTTTAAAAGTAGGCTCCATGGAACCCGAGAGAACAGTCTTTAACTGGTAACCAAATGCCTGAGGCTCTCCACCGGAAGCCTTTGAAGAAACAACCAGAAAAGCCATTAGTATTAGATTGATAAATAAGACAGCAGTTATTAAATTGCTAAATATTTTCATTGCCTTTTTCAAACTATTTACCCTCCTTAGAACCCTGTTCATTGCTTCCAGTACTATCAATATTTTCAGTAATAACTTCTTCTTGTTTAGCAGCCTGATCAGATTTTTTTACATCTTCTTCTTCCTTTTTATCTTCTTGGGTTCCGCCATCTTCTTCCTCTTTCTGTTCCTGCTCAGGTTGCTCTTCAATCTTCTCTACACTGGAGGTGTCTTTGTCAGTATTTTGAACACCATCATTGCTGCTAGTATCTTCTTCGACATTAGGTTTTTCTTGCGCTTTTTGATCCCTAGATTCTTCTTCCTTTTCGTCATTGGCAGGTTGTGAAACCTTATTCATAATGACGATAATCTCATCACTCCATAGTTCTCCTCCACCAGGATGATCTTTATGTTGATATACTTTAAACTTATAGTTACCACTTAATTCAGGTGTAAAAGTTAACTTTACTTCTTCACCTTTTTTCAGAGCTTTAAAAGAAAAAGTTTCAGAAAGTTTCTGACCGTCCTTTGGATTTCCATTCTCGCTATAAAAAACTTCGTATTTCCCACTTGCCTTCATATCAGATCCGGTATTCTGAATAGTAGCAATTATGTTTTGTCCATCAAATTCACTGCTTCTAAACTCTAATGAACTACAATCCCAATCTCCATGTTTCTTATTACTTGAACAACTGTTTTTCTCCTGCGTCTCCCATATCCCGGCTTTTATAGTTCCACTTACTGAATTTGAGTCACTGAAATAGGCATCCGTTTGTCCTGTTAATGTGGAAGATATCCCTATAAGTAAGTAGCATACAGCCAAAAATTTTATCAAAAGAAAATGATAACCTTTTTTCTTTCTAAACTTTCCTAGTCTACCGTATCGTATAGGGCCCACCTCCAGTCAGTAATCGTTTGTTCAGTTGTTCTTTTTAACGAACTTTATATTGAGAGTATATGCCAACCTACTAGTTTTGAAAAACCTCAAAATCAGCCATTTTTTCTTAATAACGCACAAAATTCATTCCTTATCTCATTATTCCTCCGGTTTTCTTAATATTTCGTTTCCTTAAAAGAACATAATGTTATATATATAGAACGAAAGGCGCAATAAAAAGACGCCTCCTTTGCTGGAAAGCGTCCTCTATTGATCATTTTAATATTGGTTCTTTTTGATTGTTGTTGTTCCTGACGATCTTGTTGAAGAAATCGACTGATTTCAATTGCTCATTGTATTCATACTCCGACTTCCAAGTTTCTTCAATATAAACCTCCATCACCATCCGAGCCCTCTCATCCCCACCAACGCCATATTCCAGCGCTTTCACACTCTCAAAAACCTTAACCATCAATTCAGCCACACGCTTGGAATGGAAAGTCTTATGGTTGTACGAAGCCCCCTGCAGAGACACCAGCAGTTTCTCCAGCTGCAATATTCCTCCTCGCACCTGCTCAACATACTCACCCTCCACTCCAGAAATCCGCTCCTTCATCTCCTCCAAAAACAATTCCCCAGCATTAAACTTCTCCATCAACCTCAACACTTCGAGGCCGAGAATGTTAGCTGTTCCTTCCCAAACAGTCAATACCTGCGCATCCCTCAACAACCTTGGTGTTACAAAGTCCTCAATATAACCATTCCCGCCATGCATTTCAATGGCTTCATGAGCAAAATGCACGGCTTGTTCTGCGGTTTCTTTTTTCAAGAGGGCGATGTAGAGTCGATTCAATACGATGTCTTTTTCCGTTACTCCCGGATCATTCCTCATGACTTTTTCGAACAATGGCAGATACTTGAAGACCGTTCTGGTTTCAACTTCAAGTTTGACGGCCATTTTAACCAATGTGTCTTTGATCATCGGAAAGTCGGCGAGCTTTTTTCCGAAGGCGCCGCGCTTTAGTGCGTACTCCCGTGCTTCCATATAGGCGCGGCGCATGATGCCGAGTGAGGCGACGGTGTTGCAGACGCGGGAGAGGTTCAGTGCTTCCATCATGTAATAGAAGCCTTTCGCTGGATCGCCAACTACATAAGCTTCTGCTCCTTCAAACTCTACTTCAGCAGATGGGACAGCGCGCACTCCGAGCTTATCCTTGAGTCTGCGGATTTTAATCCCGTTCAGTTTTCCGTCTTCTCTCCTCCACGGGACTGCGAACAGTGTAAGCCCTTTTGTGCCGGATGGGGCGCCTTCCTTTCTTGCTAACACCATGGCGACACCGCACATTCCTGCATTGGAGGCGAAGTATTTTTCGCCGTATAGTTTGTAGCCTTCCGCTGTCTGGACGGCCTTTACTACGTTAGCCCCTACGTCTGATCCGCCCTGTCTTTCGGTAAGGAAGGTCGCGCCTTCGTAAAGGGTGGTTTCTCCGGTGGACAACACATGGGGCAGGAATTTCTCTTTTACCTCTTGAGACGCGTACTGATCCAATAGATAGGCTGTCGCCATTGTCAGGGTCACAGGACAGTAGAAGCCTGGCTCTGTTTGGGATAATAAATAGCCTTGGGCATAGGAATAGATATAATTCCCACGCCGCCCCAGTTCTGGAATTTCCTTATGGACGTATCCGACGATCCCGGTATTATAGGAGTCCTCCACCGTCTTCCGGTAGCCATCGTTCACCCACACTTCTGAAATGTCCTCACCATAGGCATCGAATTTTATCAGCTTTGGCTGGCCTTCCCGATCGGTGAATCTGGCGCGCTGGTCGATTTCATTTGTGCATTTTTCTCCGAAAGCCAGTAATTCCTTCTCTGCATACGCAAAAAATTCATCATCCAATAATTCCTTCAATAATTTCCGAAACTGCGGTTCTTCCTCGTAAAAATTCATCCTTCCAGCCTCCCCTTGAATTCAGTCATCAGCCTTTCGATTTCTTCTTTGATCTCGACCAGCTCGGCAATTCTTTCGTTCACTTCTGCCAGTTTTTCTTCCCCGTACTGTATCGTCACCTTCAGTTGTTTTTCGCCTGTCCGGTCCTCGTCGAACAGCAGCACCATTTCCTTGATTTCCTCGAGCGAAAAACCGAACCGTTTACCGCGGAGGACCAGCTTGAGTCTTGCCAGATCACTGCTGGAATAGATTCGCCTTCCCCCTTCTGTACGGGAAGGCTTCAACAATCCAAGCTCTTCATAGTAGCGAATGGTCCTTGTGGTGATCCCGAACTCCTCGGCCAAATCAGAAATACAGTACATATGCAAAACCTCTTTTAACAGAATTATCAGTCAATTAATTATAGCATTGACGTTAACGTAAAGAGCAAGCCAGATTCCCAATGGAAACCTGGCTTATTTTTTCACATATAAGAGCGGGTCGACGCTGTTGGATTTTTCGTAATTCCACTGTCCTTCATGGATTTCGAAGTGAAGATGCTTTCCCCTGCTGTCGCCAGTGTTGCCCAGATAGCCGAGCATCTCCCCTTTGCTGACGGATTGCCCTGTGGTGACGGCGCTACTTTCCAAATGGGCATACAAGGTGGTGAAGGTCTTGCCGTTGATTTTATGGGTTATCAAGACGCAGTTTCCGTAGCTTGCGGAATAATAGGAGCGGATGACCGTCCCGGAAGCAGCCGCAACGACGACAGAGTCCGGTGATTCGTCAGCAATGTCGATTCCGGCATGCAGCCTGCCCCATCTTGGTCCATACTCGGAAGTCAGCTCGCCTGCTGCAGGTATTATGAAGTTATCTTCAGAATCCACCGAATTGTATTCGACTCTCTGGCTTTCTTTTAAAATTGCAATCTCCTGGGCAGCAAGGTTGACGTACACTTCATACATGTCCATCAGCTCAGATTTACTTTCCTGCTTTTCCTTGCGAACCGAATTCAGGAAGTGCTGCTTTTCCTCGACTTTCTTTTCTAACTGAGCCTGTAATTTCTTCAACTCTGCCTGTTTATTCTCTAATAAAACCAGCTCACTTTGAAGCTCTGCTTCCTGCTCCTTCAACAGCTGTAAGTCTGTCTGGTGTTTCGCCAGCAAATCTTTATCCGCTTTCAGGATGGTGCTGACCAGGGTGGCGACATCGTATAATTGAGACAGGTTTTTCGAGTCAAAAATCAAATCCACGTACATCCCAAGGCCGTCCTGTGCCTGCATGGTCTTGAGCCTCTGCTTGATCAGCTGTTCCCTTTGTACGATGATGCCGCTCAATTCTTCGATTTCCTTCTTCATTTCGGTCACACTTTTTCCTGAAGACTCCAGCTCTCCTTGCAGCTCACGGATTTTTTCATTGACCTCTGCTACCTCATCGTCCAAAGCCTTCAATTCTGCGAGGTATTTTTGCTCTGCTTCGTCCATTTGCTGGATTTGCTCTTCCTTTTTGGTAAAATCCTGCTTAACATCGAGCCGTTGCTGGCGAATGTCCGATAGTTCTGCCGACTCAACTGTATGTACTCCCGTCAAGACTAGTCCAATTGCTATTGTGACTGCCCAACCTTTTTTCCTCATTTCATGCCCCCTGAGCTTCAATTCTATTAACTAGTATATCTCTGTCAGACTTCTAAACCTGTCGACTCTTGTTGTCGGTTTATAATTTTCATAGAGGCTGCAATAGAAACTTTCTCATGTTAAATACCCGTGCAACATTCTCACCGCAAAGTCATAAAGTAAATGGATGATTGCGTATATACACTAAAGTGCTAAATGAATCTGGAGGGATCAATGAATTGTACAATGCGGCTTTGAAGTATCAGTCGAAATTGAATTTGAGGGAGACTGAAATCGCGATTAAGAAAACGAAGGATTTTTTTGAGAACAGCCTGGCAGAAGCCCTTGATTTGACGAGGGTATCTGCTCCGATTTTTATCAGGGGCGGGAAGGGAATCAATGATGATTTGGCGGGAAAGGAAAGGATTGTATCCTTTGATGCGCTTGACGTGAAGAATGAGCGGCTTGAAATTGTCCAATCGCTGGCCAAGTGGAAACGGCTGGCCTTGAAACGATATGGCTTCATTCATGGCGAAGGACTTTATACCGACATGAACGCAATCCGGCGCGATGAGACTCTTGACCATCTCCACTCTTTATACGTGGATCAGTGGGACTGGGAAAAAACCATTTCCCGAAAACAGCGGAATATGACCATGCTCAGGACCACTGTTGAAAAAATTTATGAGGTCATCAAGAAAACTGAGAGCATGGTGGCAAGACTTCATCCCGTTCTGTTGCCGATTCTGCCGAAAAAAGTAAGCTTTATCTCTTCACAGGAGCTGGAGGACTTATATCCGGAACTGACCCCAAAGGAAAGAGAAGATAAAATCACAGAAAAGTTGGGTGCTGTGTTCGTTACTCAAATTGGACACGATCTGCGTTCAGGCAAGAAGCATGATTCCCGTTCACCTGATTATGATGACTGGAACTTAAACGGCGACCTTCTGCTCTGGTATCCGCCATTGGGCCGGGCAATCGAAATCACATCGATGGGTGTGAGAGTCGATGAAAAAACGCTTATCGAACAACTGAAGCTGGCCGGTGAAGAACAGCGGCTCCAGCTGGAGTACCACCAGGCACTATTAAATAAAGAACTACCCTATACGATTGGCGGCGGAATCGGCCAATCACGGCTTTGCATGCTTTTGCTTCAGAAAATTCATATAGGCGAAGTCCAGGTTTCGGTATGGAATGAAGAAACGATTGAGGAATGCAGCAAAAGGAATATTCATCTATTATAATAGAAAAAGCCACCTTCACAGGTGGCTTTTCGTCTTATTTCTGAATCAAGTAATCTACCAGCTTCTTCTGAGGGGAGCCAAAGATTTCTTCTTCTAACCTGCGGCCTGTTGGCGTAGCGGCAAGGCCGCCTTCTGCTGTTTCCCTTAGTGCGGAAGGCATCGATTGTCCGATGGCGTACATCGCTCCGATGACTTCGTCGCATGGGATTCGGCTTGTGACGCCTGCGAGTGCCATGTCGGCAGCAGTGATTGCGTTCGACGCACCCATTGCGTTCCTTTTTACACATGGAACTTCAACAAGCCCGGCAACTGGGTCACACACTAAGCCAAGCATATTTTTCAGAGTGATCGCGAATGCATCAGCTGACTGCTGTGGGGTTCCGCCGGCCATTTCAACAATCGCGGCAGCGGCCATTCCGGCAGCTGAGCCGACTTCTGCCTGGCATCCGCCGGCAGCTCCGGAGATGGAAGCATTGTTAGCCACAACAAAGCCGAACGCTGCAGTCGTGAATAGATACTCAATCATTTCCATGCGTGTTGGGTTCAATTTTTCCTTTACGGCAAAAAGCGTACCAGGGACGACGCCCGCTGATCCGGCTGTCGGCGTGGCACAGATGATGCCCATCGCCGCGTTCACTTCATTGGTTGCGACCGCTTTGCTGACAGCATCCAATAATAGATTGCCAGACAATGACTTGCCGCTGGCAATGTAGTTTTGAAGCAATACTGCGTCCCCGCCGGTAAGTCCGGTCTGGGATTTGACGCCATTCAGTCCTCTTTCCACTGCCTGCTCCATGACTTGCAGATTATTGTCCATCTGGGCAATAATATCTTCCCGGGAACGTCCGGATACTTCTATTTCCTGCCGAATCATGATTTCGGCGATTTTCACTTGATGTTTTTCAGCTAATTCAACAAGCTCGGCGACATTGCGAAACATGGCTTGCCCTCCTGAATTTTACTTATACCACTATGGCAATAGTGCCATTTGAACAATCTATTTGATACCGGGCACAACAAGATGCCCTCCCAGCTTAGTTGACTAAACGAATCACCTGGGTAACGCCCTCAAGCGCATTTAGTTCCGAAACCACACTTTCGTCGAGTTTGTGGTCCATTTCGATGACCATCACCGCGATGTCTCCCTTTTCCTTACGGGAAACTTCCATATGGCCAATGTTGATCTGATATCTTGATAAAACAGTCGTTACGGATGATATCAGCCCGAAGCGGTCCTGGTGGACAACCAGGATTGCCGGGTTCGCGCCCGACAGCTTCAATTTGAAGGAATTGATTTCGGTAATTTCAATCGTACCGCCTCCGATGGAGATTCCGACGATTTCAAGCTCCTTGCCTTTTCCATCAAAAAGATTGATTCTTACCGTGTTTGGATGCTCAGTAACGGCATCCTCCTCAATAAATTCAACCTCGAGACCAACTTCCTCCGCAATTTTTAACGCGTCAGGAATCCGTTCGTCGAATGTATCAAAGTCCATGATGCCGGCAACCAGCGCCAGATCGGTGCCATGCCCTTTATAGGTTTTAGCAAAAGAGCCGTATAAGTGGATCACTGCTTTTGTCGGCTGCTTTTCGAATAATGTGCGGGCTACGCGGCCGATCCTTGCAGCGCCCGCTGTATGTGAACTTGAAGGCCCGATCATCACCGGGCCGATAATATCAAATGCAGAACGATATTTCATCATTCAACGCTCCTTCGTTGCCATTTAGACAGCAAGCTTGCCAGCAGGAACTTCTTCCGCTTCTTCTTGCTTATTGCTTTCATTTAATTCATCAACTGTTTTGATCTTATAATTTTTGAAAATCATCGATCCAAGGAATCCGCTCAACAGACCGACCACAGCACAAGACAGAGCAACGAGCGTTACCTTCACTGGATCATTGAATCCGTACATAACCGCAAGACCGGCGATTGGTGTCGCAGTGCCCGTGGCATTGTTAATCAAGCCTGACATCGAGATGATCACACCTGCTGTTGCGCCTCCGATAAAGTTGGTCACATAGACCGGAATCGGGTTGGCCGAGATGATATGGGCTTGTGTCAACGGCTCGATTGCGACAGCAATTGTCGTCTTTCTGTCACCGAACTTCATGCGGTCAAACAGGACATAGTTCATGAAAGACGAACCGAATACTGCCAACGCCCCAATCGCCATTGGTACGCCAGTCAGTCCAAGCATCGCAGTAAGCGCCATTGAGCTCAACGGTGCCGTTGCGACGACTGTGATGACTCCGCCTAAAATGATCCCCATCAGGATTGGGTTGCTGTTCGCTGTTTCTGTGATGATTCCGCCAATATTCAATAGTGTGGCATTGACCACCGGCGTCATGCCTACGGCAATCAAACGCACCAGTGGAGCCGCAATTAAAATTACCACAATTAAGTCCAAACCGCCAGGAACTTTTCTCTCAATCAATTTTACAAGAAAAGCCACTAAATAACCTGCGATAAATCCTGGAAGAAGCCCCAATCCTGCTACGGATACGCCAAGCAGCAATGCATAGACAGGCGACACGCCGACAGCCAGTGCCACTAGAGCCGCTGCTGCCACGCCGCCCATGCTTCCGGCAGCGTCCCCCACTTCTCCTAAAAATTCGATTTTCAACAAGTCTCCGCCTACAAAGCGCTGAAATGCTTCCACGAGGAATGCCGCAACAGCAGCGCCTGCCAGCGCGCCCATCGCCTTCATTCCTTTCGGTGCCTTATAGCTGAAAAGCGAGAATAGACCTAAAACCAATAGCAATAATGCCGTACCTTTGATGATTTCCATGATGTTCTCTCCCTTGGATGTAATGTTGGTTTATCGTGATTTGACTGGTTCTTCTAAGTGATACTCGTTCTGTGTCCTGATTTTTTGCAGATAATTATAGATGGTGAATTTTGAAACACCCAGCACGGAAGCCAGGTATTCGGTGGAGCCTTTGATTAAAAAAGCCCCCTTCTCCTCCAGCATCCGGACGCACTCGATTTTTTCCTCCAGCGTCAAATGTGTAGGCGCTTTCTTAAAAACTTCCAAAACCTGGTCCACCATGTTTTGAATGACATCCTGAACCGTCGTATAGAAGTTCTCTGATTTATCCTGATTGGCATCGAAATTAATGAAATTCTGGATTTCAGCTCCATATTGGATCATCATCGAGATATCATAATTAATACACAGCGCGCCAATCACCTTATCCTGATCATCCCGAAGGAAGACCGTAGAAGACTTCATCGTGATTCCCTTGCCTGATTTCGTTTTATAGTTGGGGATATCCTCGATTTCTTCAGGCTGCTTCGCGAGCTCCTGCAGCACCAGGTCTGTAATGGGACAGCCGATTTCCCGGCCGGTTACATTGCCCGCAAGGTAAATGAGTGATTTTTTCAAATCGGCAAAGTCGTGCACCGCCACTTCACAGCGGGATCCGAACATTTTTACGAGCATGTCCGCTGTCCGCATTGCCAGATTGAACACATGTACATTTTTCCCTTCCAACTCCAGCCCCCCTTTTTTATATGTAAGCGATTGCAAACTCTCTCAAAAAAAAATTTAAATCTATAAATCTAACGCACAGACATCATAACACAAAATTACTAGAGTTCAAATAATATTTTAATGGTTACAAAAAAATTGTAATAATCTTTTAAAATAAAAAAACCATCCTCGGTGTTGGAGAATGGTTAGTTCATGGTTACTTTATTCCTGCCGGTATTTTTTGAATGATACAAACCTTCATCGGCCCGGTTCAACAAGGAATCGATGTTGTCACCTTTCTGGTAATCAGTGACACCGAAGCTTGCGGTCAGACTGCCTGCTCCCTTGAAGCAGTGATTCTCGACCATGCTGCGGAATCGCTCTGCTTTATCAAGTGCCTGCTCACCGGTGCTGCCGGAAATCAGGATGAATTCCTCTCCGCCCCAGCGGCCGAAGAGATCACCGTCCGCCAGATTGCCAGATACAACCGCCGATAGTTCCTTCAGGACACAGTCACCAATTTTATGTCCATATACATCGTTGACCTTTTTAAAATGGTCGATATCGAAAAAGACGATTGAAAATCGCTTGCCTTCCTCTTCCGCATCTTGAAGCTTTTCTTCGAGCCAGACATCAATCTGGTGCCGGTTGGCGACACGCGTCAGGGAATCGATATAGGCATGTTTTTTAAAGAAATCCCTTTCCGTAAAAGCGCGGAACATATTCTGCGCATAAAAGAGCACGAGTATATAAACAATGTTCGCTGCATGGAATTGTGTCAGCGAATCGATTGATTCAGGAGGCAATTGCCCGCTGTAGATCACCGCGATGGTGATCGTGATCAGGAAAATGAAGATGGAGTAATACATCCCTCTTTTCGTCCCCAGGACCAGGAAGAAAAACATGATGATCAACGGCATCCAGACGATGAAATCGCCAAGGGATCCACCGGTTGTCGCCAGGTCGTTGTGGACTACATCGAGCAGTGTCAACACATGGTAAAAACTGACTAATAAAAGATTTGAATATTCACCGAATATGATTCCCCGATTCAAAAATGCCAGGACCCAGCTGACCGAGAACCAGAAAATGAGGGTCGAATTAATCATTGTATCAAATAAACTCTGATTATTCAGGAAGCTGTTGATGATGAGCGCAACGGTGATAATCGGCAAAAGCCACATATACACACTTCTTTTCAGCTCGGCAATCGTATCGAATTTATGGAACATCCTTCTCATCTCCCCAGCAGCCGCATGATGGGCGGTCTACACCTTTTCGGCTGCCAAATGGCCCACAGCCATCCTTCAATCTTTCTCGAAAATAACTATTTTGAAATCGAGGTAAATGACGTTAAAAAAGCGTTACCCCTCTAGTTTCATTTTACTAGATAACTCTAATCTAGTATATTTCTATTTTCATCAGTTCGAATGAAAATCTTGGAAAACACCAGGGTTGTCGAGCTAGTTTCCTTCCCTTGCTCAAAATATGGTACATTATATAGGAGCAAAAGGAAGGGAGCTTTTACAATGACTGAACAAAACAATGCTTTGCCGCCAAAAACGTGTGAGATCGAGCGTCTTGTTACGATGGAAGACGACATCAATAAAGTGTTAGAAGGCAAGAAAACAGCGACTCGCCGCAACGGCCGCTATGCGGATGTGGGTGAAATCATGGATTTGAAAGGGAAGAAGTTCGTCGTGGACAATGTCTATTCCCAGTCACTTGGTGAATTGACGGATGAAGATGCTCGCCGTGAAGGCTTTGAAACCGTTGAGGAGTACAAGCAGTCGATTTTATCCTACCACCCTGGAATGCCTTGGCTTCCGCAGATGAGAGTCTGGGTCCACGAATTCAGCCCTGCTGCAGAATAAAAAATGGACTTGTTGTATCGAATCATCATTTATTTGCATGTTTCAAGCGCGATTGCATCCATCGGACCATTTTTTATCCTGATGCCAATCGTGAAAAAACTTCCTGTTGCTGAAGGAAAGGAATTAGATGTATTTCTTGGGACATTGAAGTCGGTCGTCCGGCTTTCGATGCATGCCGGCCACGTGCTGGTTGGGACAGGGGTGCTGCTGGTCGTCCTTGGTCCATGGACATGGAAAACACCGTGGATCATCGCGACACTGGCGCTGCTGTTCTCCTCCCTGTTTTTCCTGGCACGGGCCTTCTCGCCGACACTCCGGAAATTCACCGAAGAAGGCGCGAACAAAACAGAATTGGCAGCAAAGCTGAAACGCACCATCTGGACCTACATCATCTTATTGATGGCGATGCTCTGGTTCATGGTCGTGAAGCCGAATTTGTGGTGAATGGATTTGATGCCCGGGTGGAGTTGCCCGGGCTTTTAAGTGTGCATGATCGACTTGGTCGATATATCTCAAATCCTCTAATAAAAAGTAAAATGTGGTTATCATAATTTGCATTTTCATTAAATAGATTATGGATTTACAAGTTCTGCTTGGACAATGAGGCGATGGGTTGGGTTTTTCATTGGATGACAGGTGATTAGCGTCAGGATCGAAGTATCTTCAGATGGAGCTAAAACATGGACATCCTCGGGAAGGACAAGGAAGGAATTCTTAACTTTATAGATGAATGATTGATGTGTTGTTTCTATTATAATTTCATTTCCTTTAGCCATTTCATTAAGCCGGTTAAACAGCTTGCCATACTTGAAGCTTCGGTGAGCGGCAATCGCAGCATTCCCGATGTTCCCTGGCATGGCTGTTCCAGGAATATGGCCCGCAGCAAATTCAAGGCTAGCTTCGTCTGCTCCTTCGACGATCGGCAAGGTGGCATCAATAGCAGGAATCTTTAACACACCTAAAGCAGTGGCATTCTTTATAACATTTTCATTAATCACAAAAGATACATTTTCCTGTGAGTAGTTAAAAAAGATTTGATCCAAATCAAGAAATTGTTTTTGGATGTTTTCTTTTTCCTTGATGGGATTATGATAAGATGCCAGCAACCTCTTCTGTTGATAACCTCCATAAAAGTCATTCGCCAATGGAAACAACATAATCATTACCCCTATTATCATAGTTGCAGCAGCCATCTTTTTATACAAGGCAAATTTCCTCCTGAAAAAAGAGGGAGTCGCCTCCCTCTTCTAATTGGTAGTATTACATATCAAGGCGTCTTCTCCGGCTTTTAACCCACAAGAATGCTCCACTAATAATGAATAGCAGGCCAGTTGTATAATAAAGAGCAGGGTCAGTTTCCCCTGTTTTCGGCAGGCGTTTTGTAGGAACCTTTGCTGGTGGATCAGCCGGCTTATTTGGATTCACTGGATTTTCCGGGTCAGTCGGATCTTCTGGGTCTACCGGATCTTCTGGATCAACCGGATCTTCCGGATCTTCTGGATCAACCGGATCTTCCGGGTCTACCGGATCTTCTGGATCTTCTGGATCTTCCGGATCAACCGGATCTTCTGGGTCTACCGGATCAACCGGATCTTCTGGGTCTACCGGATCTTCTGGATCAACTGGATCTTCTGGATCAACCGGATCTTCTGGATCAACCGGATCTTCTGGATCAACCGGATCTTCTGGATCGACCGGATCTTCTGGATCAACTGGATCTTCTGGGTCCTCGCAGGCTGTTAAATCAACTGTAAGCTGACTGCTCCATATTGGATCAAATTCTTGGGTCCCACCTGTTTGATATACTTTTAAAATGTATTCACCTGATTCAGTTGGAGTATATGTGAATTGAGTACTTCCGCCAGCGGCCAGAGGTTCAATTGGTCCAGAATCCACTACGGTTCCTTGAGTTGCACTCCCTGATGCAGCCCAATAAATTTCATACACGGCACCGGCCAGCATATCTCCGCTTTCTTCATCATTTTTAATGGTTGCCGTCAATGCTTCACAGTCTTCATAGCTAAGTGCAATAGAGAGATTCGGGTACTCCGGTTCAACTTCTTCACATTCAGCTAAATCAACTTCGATTGCCCCGCTCCAAAGCTCTCCCTGTCCTGGATGGCCTTCCCTTTGTTCTGCCCAGAACATATATACACCCGACTTTTCAGGCGTATAGGTCAATGTGTGGCTTTCGCCTGAGCCGAGTGCAGGAATTTCTCCGCTGTGCACTACAGTACCGTTCTTCGGATTGCCGTTTTCGATGTAATAAACCTTGTAGCTAACTGCTCCTGCCATTGGCCTGCTGTCAGCGCCGTTCCTTACTATGGCGCTGATTTGTTCGCAACTGCCCCCATTGCTGATAAATTTTAGAGAGCTCTTATCCCATTCATCTTCAGGATCTGGTTCCTTGCAATCTGCCATGTCTACTGTTATTCCATCACTCCAGAGTTCTCCTTGCCCCGGATGACCTTCCCTTTGTTCTGCCCAGAACATGTAGGTTCCTGATTGTGTTGGGGTGTAGGTCAGCTTATGGCTATTACCCGTACCCAGTGCAGGAACCGTGCCTGCTGCTACAACGGTCCCATCTTTTGGGTTCCCCTTTTCACTAAAATAGACCTTATAGGAAACGGTTCCATCCATGGGACGGCTGTCATTCCCATTCTTTATTGTGGCAGTGATTTGAGTACAACTGCCCCCACTGCTGATGAATTCAAGTGAGCTCTTATCCCACCCTGTTTCTTTTTGACTATTTTTCTCCTTTGAATCCTCTACTACAACAGTTTCATCCTGGGATGACGATCCTGCTGCATTTGCCAACTGTGGCATTCCAAGCATTTGAGACATGAAAAGAATCAAAACTAAGGACATGGTGAAATGCTTGGCACCAGCCCTGCTTTTTCTGCAGCCGCTCAACTCTACTCCCCCTCATACTTCTTATTTGTTTTAAAAATGAGCTGCCATGATACCCAAATATACTTTCAATGGAACTCATCTATTCCATCAGAATTTTCTCAAATAAGAACTATTGGCGAGTGTTTTCGACTGCATATGTCGTTTCTTGTGTTCTATAAAGAACAAAAAGATGAAAAAAAATCGTTCTATTTACAGAACTACTTGATTTTAATTCCTCAGCTGATGACCCTAATGAATATATAGCCTAAAATTCACAAATAAAAAAACTGCCATCCCAAGATGGCAGCAATCCAACTATTTTCGTGCTTCTTCTAGCGCTTCACTCTCTACTCGATCCATAAAATCGGTGACGACTTTTTTGTTATTCTTCTCGCCGCCGAGTTTCAACAGCACTTTGCCGACGAAATTCAAGCCTGTGTTCTGCCCCTGATAAATGAACCTGGTTTCATTTTCCCCGGCCTTGATCAGCGTGTATGCCGCTTCGACCTGAAATGCTTTAGCAAGCGTAAAGCCAATTTTATGGTGTTTTTTATCAGGAGTGTTTTCATGCTCGAGATCTTCAACGATATAGGTTTCGACCCTTTTGCCTTCTTTATATTTCTGCTCGTATTTGGTGCCGACGACTCCGTCTTTCTTTTCAATCACCTTGTTTTCTACCACATTGGGCATGATCCTCTGGATGTTCTCCAGCTGAAATAATGTCCAGATTGTCTCAATATTAATCGGAATGATCTGCTCTTCGTACCACTTAATCATCTTCTGCACCCTCCATCCCAAATTCGAAAAAATCATCCATTTCTTCAATGAGTTTATTCAGTTCTTCCACTTGTTTGACGATTCCCTGTCTCTTTTTCCATAATATTTGTTCCAGGTTTTCAAACGATTCATCGTTCACTACGGTCAGCATTTCCTGGATTGTAAAATTAAACCGCCTAAGTTGCACCAATAACCGTGCAATCAAAAAGGATCCGTTGTCATAATAACGATACTTATTATTAGGGTCGATGAACACAGGCTCAAGCAGCTTGGTTTCCGCATAATACCTGAGCGTCTCCTTGCTGAGCCCCGTCATTTTGGAAAATTCGCTTACCTTATACATCTCGGCCTCCTTATAAAACTATCTTAAACTATGCAGTGCACCACAGGGTCAAATATTTTTCTGAAAAAAAGCCGGTGCATGAACTTTACACAGTTCATACACCGGCTCTATGATCTTAACAGCAATCTCTCTCATTCCCTGATAAAACGAACCCGTTTGCGTCAGCGTCAAAATCGAGTGTCGATTCCTTGGCTTCGATTTCGATCGATGGGTCGATTGCTACTCTGATTCCATTTGATTCAATGACTTCATCATCTGATTCCGGCTCATCCAGAGCCAGTCCTAACTTAGGCCTTCCTCAACTGATGCCTGCAAAAAACACACGAATGCCGGTCGCATTTTGCTCCTCTAGCAGCTGCTTTAGGCTGTCGCGAGCTTGATCTGTGATTTTCAAAACAACTTCCTCCTATCTTAAGCGTTCGGGAACAATCTTCCGAGCGCTGCCTTCATTTCTGGATTCACCTTTATGACGTCACGGATTCCTTTTGCCTTTGTTTCCGCTTTCTCGATGCTGTCCGCTTCTCCAAGTTTAAGCAATGTACCAATCGCGACGGTTCCAGTACGGTTTTTCCCGCCAGAGCAGTGGAAATAAACATTTTTTCCGGATTCGTATGCCTTGATAACCTCATCGATGGCCTGTTTGACAGACTCATCCTGGTGCTCGGCATTGTCAACGATCGGCTGGTGTTTCCGATTATAATCATAATCGCCTTCCGTGTTTTCTGCACGCAAATCGTACACGACATCCACTTTTTCCTTTTCCAGTAATTCTGGGATGGCGTCTGCTCCGCCAATGTAAATCCGTTTAGGGATTAACTCCTGGTATCCACTCATCTTTGAGTCCACCTTTCAATGATTGATTAAGTCCTTCATTTTATCGTACCCCAGTTTTTCTTCTGGCTGCCATGGAACGATGCTCGTCTTCTCAGCAATCTCTTCGCTGACCTTTTTGATCCATACTTTTTCCGCTTCAGCTTTGCTCTGTAAAATAGAATCAGAGGTTTGCTGTGCGTAAAGGCTCTGATTGATCACCCACCACCGGGGTTCAATGGAGGCCCGCTTTAAATCATCGCGCAAGCGCGATGCCTCCAGAACAGGAGTCGCTTCTGGCAAAGTTACAATGACCACGCTCGTTTCTTGAGGATTCCTCAGCTTCGGCAGCAGGTTCTGGACGCTTTCCGAAACTGTCCCCGTCGAGCGCGAGATTTCTTTATGATATGATTCAGCCGAATTCAACAGCAGCAATGTATGTCCAGTAGGCGCTGTATCAATGACCACGACCTCATCCTTCGACTTTTCCACGATATTGGCAAAAGCCTGGAATACAGCAATCTCTTCTGTACACGGAGAATTGAGGTCTTCCTCCAAGTAAGCAAGTCCAGCTTCATCGAGCTGGTCCTTATTTTGTGACAGAACAGCTACCTTATATGCTTCCACTTCTTTTTTCGGATCCAGGCGGCTGATTGACAATCGCTCATAGGCATTTTCCTGTTGGAACGTATATTCCAGGTGCGCAGCTGGATCTGTCGTCGTCAAATGAACCTTCATGCCTTTTTCCGCAAGACCAACAGCGATTGCAGAGGCGATTGTCGTTTTTCCAACACCGCCCTTCCCCATTGTAAAAATGATCCTCATATCCCTTTGCGCAAAATCATCAACGAGGTGCTGCAGGGTATGCAGGCGTTTTTCAGAAAGTTCTATTTCACTGATTTCAGCAGAATGAGTGGCACTCTTGAACATATGGCGGAGATTTTTCACTCCGGTCAACGAAAAAGGTACATATGGAATCGAGAACATCCCGACTTGCTTCAAGCGGGAGGGCATTTCTGCCAAAGCGCTTTGCTGGCGATCAAAGAATGCTTTTGAAATGCTGTCTTCCTTTATATGCTTCTGCCACAGCCCGTTGATGATGACGACCTGGTTTACCATCCCGATTTCCTTCAGCTCAGCCGAAGCCCGCTCTGCTTCGAGCATCGAGGAACGTTCTGGCCTTGTCACGAGGATCAGTGTCGTCATTTTCGGATTGGACAGTGCCTTTACCGTCGAACTGTACAGCTGCTTCTTTTCCCCAAGACCTGATAATGGTCCGAGACAGGATGCGCCGTGAGTGCTTTCTTCCAAAAAGCTGCTCCAGGCGGTTGGCAGCTGAAGTAGCCTCAAGGTATGGCCAGTCGGAGCTGTGTCAAACAAAATATGGTCATACTGGCTGATCAGCTCTTGGTCGGTTAGCAGGTTGGAGAACTCATCAAAAGCCGCGATTTCCACGGTGCAGGCACCGGATAGCTGTTCTTCCATCGTCGCGACCACACTTTCCGGCAATGCGCTTCGATAAGGAGAAATCACTTTTTCCCGGTATTGGCGGGCGGATTCTTCAGGATCGATATTGCATGCAGAAAGATTTGGTACGGATGGAACCTCAACTGGATCATTGCCGATTTCAATATCAAACACATCCTGCAGATTGGACGCAGGATCCGTGCTGACGATCAATACTTTTTTGCCCGCATCTGCCAGCGCAACAGCAGTGGAACAGGCAGTAGATGTCTTGCCGACTCCGCCTTTCCCTGTAAAAAAGAGATATGGAGTGTTGACAACATATTTCGGGTGAAATGTTTGAAACATAGCGGTTCTCCCTCCTTACAGCAATTGATTCCGAGGCTTTTCGAGTGTCAGCTCTTTCACGTCCACGCCAAACCAGATCGCAAACTCCTCATTGGAAGGATAGCTGCCCACTTTCTCCACTTTTCCGTCCACCAATACAAGCGGCAATGCATCTGTCCCTTTTTCATGCAATACCTGATTCACTTCTTTATGGTCTACGAATGCAGCGGGGTCATTGGCTAGATTATAACGGCTGATGGGGAAGCCTTTTTTCTCCAGGATAAAAATCGCAGAGGCAACCCTCGTTAACTCAGGATCCACGCTTGGTCCGCACACGCCTGTCGGACAGCACAGCGCAGGGTCGAAAACCTTGATTATCTTCATTGCCATTTCTCCTCCCTTAAAACAACAGCCAAGAGTTCCCCCTTGGCTGTTGATTTCTTCTTATTTACCTGTCTCAGCAAACGTTTTGATACGGTCGCTGATTTGGTCGCGGACGTGCTGGAACACCGCCCACTTTTCTTCTTCCGTTCCTTCTGCCTTCGCAGGGTCGTCAAATCCCCAGTGTTCGCGTTTCACATGCGGAGGTGTTACCGGGCAATGCTCATCTGCATGGCCGCAGAGTGTGACAACCAGGTCTGCGTTGTTCAGGATTTCAGGATCGATTACATCAGATGTGTGTCCTTTTATATCAATGCCGATTTCATGCATGGCGTTGATAGCATTAGGATTCAGGCCATGCGCTTCAAGACCTGCACTCTTTACTTCCCACTCGTCACCCAAATATTTTTTGGCAAATCCTTCTGCCATTTGGCTTCTGCAAGAGTTTCCAGTACATAAGAAGTAGATTGTTTTTTTATCCATAGTAGAATCGCTCCCTTGTATTAAATAATGAGTAACCAAATATATAGACCTACCAAAGTGATGAATAGCGTAGGAATGGTTAGAATGATTCCTGTTTTAAAATATGTGCCCCATGAAATCTTGACGCCTTTTAATGAAAGGACGTGCAGCCACAGCAATGTTGCCAGTGACCCAATAGGCGTGATTTTCGGCCCGAGGTCGGATCCGATGACATTCGCATAAATCAGTGCTTCCCGGATAACTCCAGTGGTATTAGTATCTGCAATCGCCAGTGCGTCAATCATGACAGTTGGCATATTGTTCATCACAGAAGAAAGAATCGCGGCGATGAAGCCCATCCCGATAGTAGCGACAAATAATCCCTGGTCAGCCGCAGCCTGGATGATATCGGCAAGGATATTGGTTAATCCAGCGTTGCGCAGTCCGTAAACGACCACATACATCCCGATCGAGAAGAAGACAATCGCCCATGGCGCTCCTTTGACGACAGTCGCTGTATGGACAGCAGGGCTCCTTCTTGCCATCAACAAGAAGAAGATCGCGACGATCCCGGCAATGAACGATACAGGTATGTTCAGGAATTCACTTGTAAAGTAGCCGACAAGCAACACTCCCAACACAATCCATGATAAGCGGAACATCTTTGCATCCTTGATCGCTTCAACCGGCTTTTTCAAATGTGACATCTCGTAATTTTTCGGGATGCTTTTTCGGAAAAATAAATACAAGACCAGAATACTTGCACCCAATGAGAAGAAATTCGGCACAATCATGCGGGACGCGTATTCAACGAATCCAATGTTGAAGTAGTCAGCAGACACGATATTGACGAGGTTGCTGACGACCAGTGGCAATGAAGTCGTATCGGCAATGAATCCACTCGCGATGATAAAAGGAAATACCATTTTTTCTTCAAATTTCAGGTTACGCACCATCGCCAGAACGATCGGCGTTAAAATCAGTGCGGCTCCATCGTTCGCAAACAGCGCAGCCACAGCCGCACCAAGCAGTGTCACGTAGACAAACATCTTGACGCCATTTCCCTTGGCAGCCCTCGCCATGTGCAGGGCGGACCATTCAAAGAATCCAATCTCATCTAAAATAAGTGAAATGATGATGATGGCGATAAATGCGAGTGTTGCGTTCCAGACAATCCCGGTAACATCAATGACGTCCTGGAAGTCAACAACACCGAAAATCAATGCTAAAATCGCTCCCCCTACTGCCGACCAGCCGATGCCGAGACCCTTCGGCTGCCAGATGACCAATGTCAGAGTCACGAGGAAAATCAATGAAGCGATAATCGGTAATGACAAAATCCACACACCTCCGTTATTCGCAGGAAATTCGCTTACCCTGCTTTTCAAGTTCCGTTAATTTTTCTTCCTGGCTTGGAAGTGCATCCGTGAGCAATTGAACAAATTCAAAATGCTCGTACTGCCGGTTCAGTGAATAAAATACCCACTGCCCTCTCCTGCTTTCTTTTACCAAACCCGCGTCCTTCAGCTTGCGGATATGCTGGCTGATCGCCGGCTGGCTGGCATCAAATATTGCTACAAACTCACAGACGCAGCAATCATGGTCTGCAAGAATCCTCATCATCGTCAAACGCGTCTTATCGCCAAGCAGCTTCAGAATTGCAGCAGCCTGATCCATTTCAATACTTTGCTTAATCAATTACTCCACCTCCAATTACTGTATTATCATATAATGATTTGCTTATATGTTCAATATGTATTTAGCATGTTTACATATTCTTAACATTCCTCAAAAAATTATTTATCAATTTTTTTTGATTTATCAGTTGCAAACTGGTTTCAGAGGAAATATAATACAATATATCAAGAGATTTTGATTTAAGGAGAGCTGAAAAGTGGAAAAATTCATTCCTATAACCGATCTGATCAATGACAACAATGCCACTAAGGAACCGCCGCTTCAAAGCACCTTTGAAAAATACGAGAAGAAGTTCAAAGCCCTTGCCGACCAAAAACGCCTGCACATCCTCAACCTTCTATGCCAGCAAGACTCCAGCTGCGTTTGCGACCTCAGTGAACTGATTGACATGCCACAATCAAAACTCAGCTATCACCTGAAGATTTTGCTTGATGCCAATCTGATCCAGAAAGAAACAAAGGGAACCTGGAGCTACTACACAGTAAACACCAAAGAAATCAACCACCTTTTATCTCCAGAGCTTTGCTGCCTTTTCAGACCTAGCAACTGTTGTTAGGTTTACTTTTCAAAGTTTAAATCAATTTTTTTTGATAAATAAATCAACATAATTTGATTAAGGAGAGGATATAGATGTTTTATCAAGACTATCAAACAATGGCACAGTTAAAACAGCAGGAAGTGGAACGGAAAGCCAAACATGCTTGGAAGTTCTTTGAGCAGCCGGAAACAAAACCTTTCTGGCCAGCTCGCACGAAAAAACAGCAGCCGAAATGCTGCACTGTTCCAGCAAACGCCTAAAATAATATGGAAGAAGGTTAAGGAAGATGATTGAATTTCTGAAAAGCTTTTTAATGATTGCCCTTGAATTGACGGTGCTTTTTATCGGGATCTCCTTTTTGATCAGCCTGCTGCAGGGTTACATCCCCTACGAAAAAATCGAGAAGAAGTTAACTGGCCGCAATAAGGTGCTTGCCAGCTTTGCCGCCATCCTATTCGCCTTTATCACACCATTCTGTTCCTGCTCCACGATTCCAGTGGTCGTCAATATGCTGAAAAAGAAAATCCCGTTTTCAATCGTCATGGTTTTCCTTTTCGCTTCTCCCGTCCTTGACCCAACCATTTTAACCATCATGGGGGTCGTGATGGGCTGGAAAGTGACCATCATTTACACGGTCATCACGAGTGTTTTCTCAGTCGTCATCGGTTTTACCCTTGATAAGCTCGGCTTCCAGCGCTATGTCAAAAATGTCATCATGTCCGGTTATGAGGAAAAAAACGAGAAATTCAATTGGCGATTTGCTTTGAATGAAACATGGGCCTTGATGAAAAGCGTGTATCCTTACTTGATCATTGGTGCTGCGATCGGTGCCGTTATCCACGGACTTGTTCCGACGGAGTTCATCACGAAATGGTTCGGGCACGACGCCTGGTGGCTGATCCCGGTTGCTGCAATAGCCGGCATTCCCTTATATATCCGATTATCAAGTATGATTCCGATCTCGCAAATGCTGATATTAAAAGGAATGGCCCTTGGACCGGTGATGGCGATGATGATCAGTTCTGCCGGTGCCAGCCTGCCTGAAGTCATCCTGTTAAAATCAATCTTCAAGAAACAGCTTGTGCTAGCCTTCATCGCTTCTGTCGTGACGATGTCAACCGTCTCTGGATTCGTGTTCTATTTTGTATGATTAATCAATTTTTCTTGATGAAAGGAGGTGAAAAACATGGCTAACTTTATCAAAATCCTGTTAGGCAACTCAAAGTCAGACTGTTGCAGTGTAGAAATCAAGGAAGTCGAGGAAACAGAAGAGAAAAGCGAGGCTTGCTGCGGCGGCGACACTTCATGCTGTTAGGTTTATTTTACAATAAAAGGAAGAAGACGCAATTATCGTCTTCTATCGTGCAATTACTGTAAGTGAACGTGCGATTATTCAACATCTCTGTGCAATTACAGCTCTTCTTCACGCGAATATCACTGTTCATTAAGAGAATAAATTTTCCAGTTCTAAGTTTAGTTAAGTTCCCTCCATATTAAACGCAAAAAAGGTGGAATCCGGCACCAAAATGCCTGATTCCACCTTCTTTTTTACTCTTCTACTTCAACAGCCGGCATGATGTCCACTTTGATTTTACGAATCCGGTGATTTTCTACTTCCTTGACGATAATCTTCAGGTTTTCATAGTCAAATGTATCACCGTTTTCGGGAATGCTCTCGAGCGTCTCGAAAATCCAGCCGCCGAGATTGTGATACGATGTTTCCGGCATCGGCACATTGAATAACTCGGCAAAATCATCCAGATCATACTGGGCATCAAATTCGTAAGTGCTCTCATCAATCTTTGTCATGATGTTTACTTTTTCATCATGTTCATCCCAGATCTCGCCGACGAGCTCTTCGAGGATATCTTCAAGCGTGATCAGGCCTGATGTTCCGCCGAATTCGTCAACGACGATGGCCATGTGGCTTTTCGTCCTCTGCAGTTCAGGCAGCAGCGTCGCGATCTTCATCGATTTCACGACGAACATTGGCTGACGCAACAGCTCGCGGACCTTGACTTCTTCTTCGTTTTTGATCAGTGCCGCAAAAAATTCACGCTCGGACAGGAATCCGATGATGTTATCTATATTGTCCTCATAAACCGGAATCCGCGAAAAACGCTCCTCAAGCAGGACCTGCTTGATTTCCTCCAGTGGCTGGTTTACTTCAACGGTTATCATATCCATTCGGTGGGTTAACACTTCACCAACGAGGATTTCATTGAACTCGAGCGAACGGTGCACAAGCTCCCTTTCATCCTTATTGATGACGCCTTCTTCCTCACTGATATCCACCATCACTTTGATCTCTTCTTCGGTTACAGATGGCTGTGCATCTCCCTTGGAGAAAACCCTCGACACAAATGCCTTCAATTTGCTGAACAGGAAATTGACCGGCGTCAGTACCTTAATCAAAAGCAAAAGGATACCAGAGATTTTCAGCGAGTAGGTCTCTGCATTTTCCTTGGCCATTGATTTTGGCAGGATTTCACCGAAAATCAGGATGAGGACAGTCATACCAAAAGTGCTGACAATCAGTCCTGTGCTTGCTCCGAAAAGATCGACGGCAACTTTGGAGGATATACTTGCGGCAGCAATGTTCACAATGTTATTTCCTACTAGAATCGTAGACAGGGCGTCATCGAAGTTTTCGGATATATGCAATGCATTCTTGCTTCCAGAACGGCCTTCTGATGCATAATTCCGCAGCCTGATTTTATTCACGCTGGAGAAAGCCGTTTCTGCCGAAGAGAAAAAGGCAGATAAAAGAATTAAAACACCTAATAAAATGACTAAACCTATGGGAACTTCCAAAAAAATTCACTCTCCAAAAAAATATTGTCAGAAATAATTTTACTGTTCTGACGTTAATAAATCAAATAGTCTACCTCGGACTAGCTATTTACGATATACCCGGTCAAAAGGTTTCATAATCAGATGTTTTTGGTTTCCTTTTCGGACACCCCTACCTTGGTACGGTTTTTAAAAAGGCCCGGAATAAGTAGGAAGCCTAGATACGCAGTTGCCGCTCCAATACTCGCTCCAACAGCAACATCCGCAGGGTAGTGGACACCCACACCGACACGCGATAACCCTACAAGCACAGCAAGCACGATCCAGAGGTAGTTATGCTTCCTTTTAAACAGCCAAAACGTAACAGCCATGGTGAAAAAGATAATCGTGTGGTCACTTGGAAACGAGTTGTTCACGCTTTTCTCGACCAATTGATTCACATTTGCCAATTCCGCGAACGGCTGGTTGTTCGAATGGAACAGGCCGGCGAATTTACCCAAAGCGATGGCAATGACCACGGACAACAGCCCGCTTCCCACCATCAGACGGCTCCCTGGTTTTCCGCTGATCAAGTAAAACAGGACCACTGCAGCCAAAAGCAAAATCGTATATTCCGCAATAAAAACGAAAACAGGATTTAAAATCTGGTATTCCTTCCCCAGATTGTTGATCATCCTGAAAAGTTCAACATTCATACTTGGTGTACCACTCCTTTGCAAATTACTTCGATTATACAATAATCCTGAATTTTTCTCTCCAAAAAAATAAACCAGATACCAAATGGTATCTGGCCAGAAATAGTCAAACCGGCAAATATTTACTGTTTTTATTGAAAGTATCCGCGAATTCCCTGATGGCCTCTTCATCAAGATTGGATAAATCTGTCGTTCCTCCACTTACGCTTTTGGCGATGACTTTTTCAAAAAAATTCATCTTTGAAAAAATGAATTCTCCACCGAACATTCCTCTGGCAATCGCCGATTCTCTGATTCCAGGAGGGAAAACGTGCTCGAATTGCTGGAGTGCTTCCTTCCCTTCTCTCATGCAGCATAAAAACAAGCCGAGATTTTTCCTTTTCAGGACCTCTTCATTTTCCTTGATGAATTTCTTGATCTTAGCCTGGATGCTGCCGGCGTGGATGGAGCCTCCCACGATCACGGAATCAAACAGTTCCAGATCAGAATGGAGCTTCGTTTTATCCAGATTGATCGCAATGACATCGCCTTCAATCTGCTTCCGTAAAACATGCGCTGCTTTTGCAGTTGTACCATGTGTTGAGCAATAAACAATCAAACTCTTCATTAGATCGCCCCCATCATGCTCTCTGGTAACATACGCCACCGTACAATTGTCCATTTGGTTTCATTATACCCTTAATGGAAATGAAAAGAGTGATCGGAGTATGGCAATTTTCTTACAATTCGATACTCGTGTTTACCTTGTTTCCAGCTCCAGCAGTTGCTGCTTCATAGCAATTCCACCCCGATAGCCGGTAATTTTACCATTTTTCCCGATGACACGATGGCATGGAACAGTGATCAGGACTGGATTCGCTCCGATGGCCGTTCCCACCGCTCTCACCGCTGAAGGTTTGCCGACTTTTTCTGCTACCTCTGTATATGTACACGTCTTTCCATAGGGGATTTCCTTCAATGCTGCCCAGACCGCTTCCTGGAATGGTGTCCCTTTTACATCGAAAGACATCGAGAAGGTTGTGCGACTTCCCTCCAGGTATTCAGCCATTTCGTCCATGAACGGCTTCAAAACCGCTGTGTTTTCCTGAAACCTGGCACCCGGGAAACGTTTTTCCAGCTCCTCAAACCCCTCATCAGGTGAACCCACATAGCATAAACCATTGGCAGTAGCCGCGATCAGTATGTTTCCTTCATTGTATTGAAGCTTGTCATAATATACTTTCCGTTCCATGATACTCACTCCTCTGCTGTCTTCATTATATCTCATATAAACCAATTACAAGAACAACCGCCAAGAATAAACTCTATTTTCTAAATTTTCTTTACACGCTACAAGGAAACCATTACGATGAATATGGAATGGAAAAACATTCCTACTAAAACAAAGGAGGTTCAGGAGCATGGACAATGCAGCAAAAAAGAAGCTTATTTTATCTAAAAAGGAAGATGGCCCATAGTTAGGGGAGGAGAATGAACGTGGCACAATTGAACAAGGTAATTCAAATCGTGAAGTATCATGAAGGCCTGGCGGCGGGGGTCGCCAGGATGTGGAATCTGAGTCGTGATGGCTGGGGCGGCGATACGCGCGTCATGACGGAGGAACAGGTGAAGAAGAAGGAAGCCAACTCGGACAATATCGAGCTTTATCTTGCACTCGATGGCGAGGAGGTCGTTGGTTACTGCGGTCTGTCTGAGTACAAGGAGGATACAGGCTCGCTGTATATCCCCCTGCTCAATGTACGCCCGGATTATCAAGGACATAAGATCGGCAAAAAGCTTGTGCTTCAGGCGCTGGATAAAACGGTGGAGCTGGGCTGGCCCCGCCTTGACCTTTACACCTGGGCCGGGAATACAAAGGCTGTTCCGCTCTATAAAAAATGCGGCTTTTTCTGGGAAGACAGGGATGATTCAACCCACTTGATGAATTTCATTCCGCAGGTCCTGAACACACCGCTATTAAAACCGGTTTTTGAAAAAGTGGATTGGTATGAAAACAGTACAAGATTAATAGAAGTGAAGCCGGATGGCATCAAAGAGAATGAGTTCACGTTCTATGAATACAGCTGGCAGAACGGAGACACATCAGCGAGGGTTCATTTCGAACGAACAAGCCGCGGCATCAGCCTGATCGAAACGGATGAGTTCCTCCTGCAGATGAAGATGGCGGACCATGAAGTGATTCAGGAGGAAAAAAGAGATTTCGAGATTACAGTCGTTAACAAAGGCGGATCTCCCCTTAGCTTTAAAGCCGGCGGCACGGATGACGGGCGCGTGAAGTATGATTTTACGGCGGAAGAAATCGTAGAAGAGGAGCTGACCATCTCTGCTCCATTCACGGTGGAAAAAGGTGAAGAACCAAGCCACTGGCGGACGCATCCAGGAATTAAGGCCACAGTTTGGATCAACGGGCTTGCATGCGAGTTGAAGCTGGGGGTTTTCCCGATCAACCCGGCTAAAATAGAAGCCAGCTGCTCTGGCAATCTATCTTTCCTGGAAAACGAAACGTCTATTGAAGTAGAAATAACCAATAACCTGAGAGAGTCTGCAGAATTTCTAGTAAACTTTCCTGAAGACGACCAGGTCGTCCTGGAAAATCGGTCGTTTACAGTGGATGTTCCTGCCGGCGGACGGAAGTCGGTGTCTGTCCCTTTAACGGTAAAACAGCACGGCTTTTACAATCCTGAGCTGACCATTACAGCAGCAAAAGCGGATGGCCAAAAGCTTGTGTTCGAGCAGGAGGTCTCTGTTGCTTTCAAAGGTCTTGGCGAAAAATTCGGCGGTGAATCAAAGGATTTCTGGCATATTTTCAACGGTCTGGGACAAATCAATGTCCGCAAACGGGACCTGTTGACGACCGCAGCTAGAAACACTAAAAAGAATCAGCCAGTTGCTTTCCTGACGCCGAAGCTAGGCAAACCCTATTCTCTCGAGTTCACCAAGAAAAAACCTTCCTCGGTTACCTGGGAGAAACAGGATTCCTGGATTGATTTGAAAATTGTCCTGGAATCGGCCGAGATGGAAGGAATGCATGTGACCCAAACCTACCGTTTATTTGGCGATGGAATTCTCCACACCTGGGCAGAAGTTGAAAATAAGGGTGGTAGCATTTTCCCTGATGTTGCTTTTAGCCAGCCTGTTTATCATGACCTCGAGCAGGTATACTTCCCGCTTGACGGCGATGTTGTCTATTTTTCCGAAAATCGGATCATGGAGATCGGCGAGCTGGATTCGAAGAGAATCACCGGAAACTGGTATTTTTCTGAAGGGCCGTCTGGCAAGATCGGTTTGGCGTGGTCTGAAGACAGCAGCGCCGGTCCGGAAAGCTGGCAGTTCATCATCGAGGACCAATTTGGCAAAATGGAGCCGGGAGATAAAGCTGCGTCAGGCATCATCACCCTGTCACTCGGTGCGTTCCAGCATGTCGATGAATTCATCGAATATGCACAGCAGCGGCCAGTACAGAAGAAGATTGACCCGGCGAATGAGCTAAGCTTCAAGGTTGATGAGCTCGTCATCACTCCAGATACGGACCCGGCTGTCACGTTAAAAACATACCGAAACAGCTACCTTGATGGAGTACTAACGGTCGGCAATGAGACCCATGCCATTGCTGCAGAGACGGAGAAAACCGCCTATTCCACGACGGTGCCACATTCAGCGGCAGAACCCGTGTCCATTTTAGAAGCCGCATACGCAGGCAACGGGACGGAAGCCAGATTCAGAGAGCTGCTTCTCTCTCCTTCAGGAAGCGTTTCTGCTGAAATGCAGGATGGTACTTTCGTTATTGATAACGGTGTTGTCACTTTGAAGGCAGACCCTGGTTTTTATCCGGGACTCTATTCGCTGATTGTGGATGGACATGAATGGCTCGATCATTCCTATCCTGAGCTGGCGGCGAAAAGCTGGTGGAATCCATGGGCAGGCGGCATGAAGACCGCACCTAATGGGATCAATACTTTTTCGTTATTAAATGAAAGCAGCCATGCTAAAGTAGTGGAAGTGACGGACAGAGAAGGCAACAAATGGTCCGGCCTGGGGATCACCACCGAGTTCAGTGAGCATAAACAGTGGAAAGGCGTACAGTACACGCAATATTATTTGATGCTTCCGGGCGTGCCGGTTGTCGCTTCTTTTACAGAAGTGAATGACCATGCTGGGAAAAACCTTGTTGATGAAGTTTGGATCACAGACCTGTTCCTCGGTGGAAACAAGCTGACAGATGTGCAAATTTCAGTCAATGACAGACAGCAGGGATATGCCTACCATGCAGGCAGCCAGGAAATCCCGCTGCTTTTGGATGGAGATTCCTATTTTAGCTCGAATAGCTCGAAGGATAAGCTATACTTTGTTCCAAACAATGAAGCCCTTCCGACAGAAGCGTATACCAATAAAGAAGTTCTGCAGCTCGCCTCCAAACATAAAGGCGAATTCACAAAGAGTTCCCCTCTATTCATGCTGTTTGATAAGCGCAGGCTGACCGGCGACTTGCTGAAGAAACTGAGAAGAGTTCAATTTTAAAAGGAGAAACCATGAAAATCATCGATGCCCATATGCACCTTTCAAACATAAAATCCTTTTATGAGACAGCAGAGAAGCTGTCATTCGTGGATTATTCCAATGCCGGCATCCTGAAGGAATACAAGGAAGCCAACGTCGTCCTCGGGATCGGCATGGGGCTTACGGAGACCGGGAAGATGGGCTTCCCGGATTATCATGCCGTGACGCCAATGGGGCTGGATTTGGAGGCTGAAGTTCCGGACAATATTTTCTGCTGTTCCGGAGTCAATCCTTATGATCTAGACGAAGCGGCACTCACCCGCCTTGAGGAATCGCTGCAAAACCCGAAGACGGTCGGGATCAAGATTTACCTGGGCTATTACCCTTTTTATGCCTATGATGAAGTGTACGAACCGGTCTACAAGCTGGCGGCGAAATACCAGCTTCCAGTCGTATTCCACACCGGTGACACGTATTCTGAACGTGGTTACCTGAAGTATTCACATCCGCTGGCGATTGACGAGGTCGCGGTCAACCACCGAGATGTGAATTTCATGATGGCCCACTTTGGAGACCCGTGGACGTTGACCGGGGCGGAAATCATCTATAAAAATCCGAATGTCTATGCCGATTTGTCAGGACTGATCGTCGGCACGAAGGCAGAGCTGGATAAACGCAGCCAGGGCCGGTTCCTTGACCACCTGCGCCACGCACTGGAATTCGCCGACTCGTATGACAAACTGATTTTCGGCACAGACTGGCCTCTGATTCCAATCGGTCCTTACATCGAGTTTATCAAGAACCTGATTCCACCCGAGCACCATGAAGACGTATTTTACAATACCGCTTTGAAGGTTTTTCCGAAGATTAAGCCGTTTTTAAAGCAAATTGAGTGAAGTCCTATTATCTTTATAGTGAAATCATTAGATTCAAAAAAGAGAGAAGTCCCATTATCACAATGATAATGGGACTTCCGCTGTTTATAAATACCTTTCGAGCCAGGAAGTCAGATGCTTGGCGGCTTCTGGATGAATTGGCTTGCCGACCGTATTGAGATAATCTTTTTTATAGTTCGATGGGGCAATCGGTGTAAGCTGCTCCTTCAGGCCATGGTCCATGTTTTCGACCACATGCCACTCGTACTCGCCTTGAATGAATTGCTCAGCTCGTTTTAAATTCTCCGTATTCGTCTGAAAATCCTTTGATCCGCTGATGGCAAGTACCGGGCAGTTCGCTTTTGTTAGGACTTCTTCTATGTCCAGGGCAAAATGCTCCCTGAAATACTTGGCCGGCATTTTAATGAAGCCCAGTAGTTTAATGACATCTTTATCTGAATCTAACATCTTCTGATAAGTTGACTGGGACTGCTTTTCATTTTTTTCAATTGTATTGAACTTGTTAATGATAAAACCCTGGATTCCCTTTTTCCCTCTTAGTTCTTTATAGAGCTGCTGTCTCTGATAATCCAGTGCTTGCCTCGCATTTTCCCCAGCCCCGCTGAGCAGAACCAGACCAGCTGCTGGCCTTCTCGCATTGAGGGCCGTCCCGACCATGCATCCCTCGCTGTGACCGACAATGATCATTTTCGAATCGTCTACCTTCGGATGGGCAGCAAGCAGATCCAGCGCTGCTTCGGCATCATTCAGCGCATCAGACAGTCCGGCAGTATGATAGTCTCCCCCGCTTTCGCCAATTCCCCGTTTATCATAGCGGAACGTCACAAACCCCATTGATGTACAAAGTTCAGCCAGGTCTTTATAAAGGTCAAACTTAAATTTCCCTTTCGGCGTGCTGCCATCGCGATTCAGTTTGCCTGAACCCGCGAGGAACAGGACCGTTGGATAGCTATCCTTGCCTTGGTCTGGAATCAATAATGTACCTTTTAATGTGACATCACTGTTAAATGAAATTTCCTCTTTAACCATCTGGGCGTTCATTATCCTTATTTCCCTCTTCAATGCTATGTTGGGTTGTTAAAATATTCGTGACCGTACGTTTCTTTCGATGCGGCGCTTCCTCATTGTGAAGAAGCGGCGTGATCAATTCCACATACTTCCTGATGAATTCACTGTACTCCTCGTCGCTTGCGTAAATAGACGCCTGCCTAAAGCTCACCATATCTTTTTCAAAGTCGTAATCTGGCTGGCTCAGATACGCTTCAAAATCCATAAGCACTAGGCCAAGGAATTTCATGAAATACTCAAGGTGCTCCTCCGGTCCAGCGTTAAGCACCTCTTCCCTTGAAAGAACTTCATTGTTTTTCGGCAGGGCATAGACTTTTTCAACCGTTCCCCTTATCTGATTCTCCTCCACCACCTCAATGATTTCAGCATCAAGCAATTTTTTCAGATGGCGATACAATGTCGCCTGTGGCACCTCCGGCAGCTTCTCCGCAATCTGCTGGACCGTCTTCCTCCTCCCGCTGGCTAACGTTTGAAGAACCTTCATCCGTACTGGGTGTAAAATCAAATCTGCTTTCGTTTCCTTCATCGTGATCACCTGCTGTGTATAAGTTTGCGATTATTATCATTATCAATAATAATAATATAATTGGTTTTGAAATTATTGTCAATATCGTTTTGAAAATTTTATAAAAAAACTCCTGCGCACTGCAGGAGTCTTCGTTGTTATAAAAAGAAAATCAAAATCTGTGAGGCGATGGCGACGGAGATGAGCGCGAATGGATAGGCGGCTGCGTAGGCAATCGATGGTTCTTCAGAGTCCATGAGCTGGTTTGTTGCTCCCAGTCCGGGTGTGCTTGTCATTCCGCCGCATAGGGCTCCTAATGAATGGATGATGCTCAGCTTGAACAGTTTTCTCGCGATAAAATAACCCGCGATGACTGGGAGGATTGTGATGATTGCACCGCCAATCACGAGATTAAAGCCTTCCTGCTGGATGACCTGGACAATCCCTTGTCCAGCCGTCGTGCCGGCGCCTGCCAGGAATAGCACCAGGCCGATATCACGGATCACATGGTTTGACGGCTGGTAATAGCGTGCATGGAACGGACCGAGTTTGCCGAAATGGCCAATGATCAAGGCAATGAACAGCGGCCCTCCGGCAACACCAAAGGTTATCGTGCCGAGCTTAGGAAAATGGATCGGAATCATGCCGGCGAGGACTCCAAGCAGCAAGACCAGACTGAGCGAAAGGATATGGATATTTGTAACGGTCAGTTTTTTCCTGGTGAACAGTTTCTCGACGTCGTCCAGACGGTCTTTACTGCTGACCAGCGTCAGCACATCCCCGCGCTCCAGACGCCATTTTGAGTTCTGATTAAACTCAAAACCGCCGCGTTCAATCCTGGTAACGGTCACGCCATAGGTTCGTCTCAACTCGAGCTCCCTGATCGTTTTTCCAATCAGTTCGTGTGAATCCACCGTCACCTTGCGCAGCTCGACATGGTCATGGTTCTCGACATTGGTCTCGACCTGCCTGCCGATATCCTCACAAAGCTTTTCCAGATCATGACCCAGTCCGACGGCAACGAGCCGGTCTCCAGTCAGGATAACTGTATCGTTCAGGGCAATGATGTTGCGATCGCCGCGGATGACCCGGCTGATGACGACGGAATTGTACTGATTGAACTGGAGTTCTTTTAATGTCCTTTTATTGATTGCCGGATCTGTTACTTCGATCGTCATCGCTTCCGGCGACTCTTCGTTGCGAACAGGACCAGATTTCTTTTTCAAATCCTCTGCTAAATCAGCCTTCAGCACCCGCGGCAATAGCTGCACAAACAGCACGACTGCGAGCACACCAAATGGATAGGCAATTCCGTATCCGACCGATGCGAGCGGATCCCCCGTTGCCTGAAGCGCGGCTGCCAGACCCGGCGTGCTTGTCAGCGCCCCGGTCATGATCCCGATGCTCAAAGCCGGTGACAGATTGAACAGCTTGGACACGATGATCGTCGTGACGGAAGCCACAAGCACGACCAGCAGGCTGATGATCCCGAACACCACCCCGCTCGTTTTCATCATCCTGAAAAAGCGCGGTCCGGCTGATAAGCCGACTGCGACTATGAATAGCCCGAGACCGAGCTGCTGGACGACCGATGAAACCTGGTAGCCGAAATGGCCGAACACCATCGCGGCCAGCAGCACACCGGAGGTCCCGAGACTGAGCCCGCGGATTTTCACTTCGCCCAGAGCTGAGCCAACGAACAATATGACAAACAATAAGATCAACGGTTCCTCAAGCAAACCAATTATGCCATCCACTGATGATTCCTCCAAATGAGTAAAAATCTATACCACCTAGATTATCACGCTGGCGAGCTATTTCATAACTTTAGCGTGACGAATTTGGTACAAAACAGAGGGACGGTTCTTGTGTTTTGAGTGGCGTCAGGGCCCAACGGGGAATATATCGTCTTCAACGGGGAATATCTTTCATCCAACGGGGAATAAATCGTGCTCAACGGGGAATATCCTCGTCCCAACGGGGAATAACGTCCTGATTTTAACTAATAGTTGTTATATAAATAGAAAAAACTCAACCCTTTAAGGGCTGAGTCTTCATTTTATATCGCTTCGTACACTTCCTGACTGGATTCTACAATATAATCCGGCTTTGGCTGGCCGATTTTGGCTTTGTGACCGGCAATATGGTCGGGATTCTTCTCCCAGTTCTTCCAGTCCTGCTCGGATTTCCAGCTGATCATGACGAGGACTTCTTCGTCACCACGGCGGCTCTTTTTTACCAGGACCTGCTTATCAAGGAAGCCTTCCTGCTGTTCAATCAGCATGCCCTTTTTCGAAAAGCGGTCGATGACCTGGCTGGAGTGTCCTTCCTTCACGACGATTCTCTTCATTTGATAAAACATTATAGCGCCGCCTTCAGTTCTTCGATCATGACCTTCATCGATTGCAGGCCGCCGCCGCTCAGGTACCAGTTGTCGCCGGCAAGGTAGATGATCTTTCCGTCTTTATGGGCGTTCGTTTTCTTCACAAGTTCGTTTTCAACCGTTTCCTTCGCTCCAGCATCGCCGCCGATTGCTGCCGTGCGGTCGATGACAAAGAGGATGTCCGGGTTCTTTTCAAGGATGTATTCGAATGTGATGCTCTGGCCGTGCTGGGAAACTTCGATATTTTCATCAGCAGCTTTGAATCCGAAAACATCGTGGATGAATCCGTAACGGGAACCGGCACCATATGCGCTGACTTTCCCTTCGTTCGCCAAAACTAGAAGCGCCTTTTTCTCAGAAGCTGATGTCTCAGCCGAAATTTCTTCTATGCTTGCATGAACTTCTTTCAGTTTATCAGCAACCAATTCTTCTTTTTCAAAAATTTCGCCGATCAGCTTCATGTTTTTTTCGAATGATTCCATGTAGTTTGCGTAATCCATCGTGATAAACACAGTTGGGGCGATTTCAGCAAATTGGTCGTAAAGCTCTGCCTGTCTTCCGGAAATGAAGATCACATCTGGCTTCATCGCGTGAATCGCTTCAAAGTCAGGCTCCTTTAGGCTTCCCACATTGGTGTACTCCTTGCCAGCGTATTTTTTCAAGTATTGAGGAACTGTAACCTGTGGAAGTCCAGCGACTTCAACACCTAGCTCATCAAGCGTATCGAGCACACCGAAATCGAAGACAACTACTTTTTCAGGGTTCTTTTTGACCGTTGCTTCTCCGTATTCATGCTTGATTGTCATTTCTTCTGTCTCACTTTTTCCTTCTGCGGATGTTGTTCCTGCTCTCTCTTCTGAACCGCAGGCTGCCAGCATGATTAACATAGTGAACATTAAAATAAGTAAGCTTAGTTTTTTCATGGGAATACTCTCCTTTAGGGTTTGAATTAGCTCTGCACCGAGGTGCTGGAGCTTTTTTTTCGTATAAAATCAAAAGGCACTTCGTTAAGAACTAAAATAAACGCAAATCCGGCAATTGTTCATTTCCTGGATCGGGATATCCATATCGTAAATCTCTTTTAGCGTGTCGGATTGGATGATGTCCCTTGTGGGTCCGTCCTTGACGACTTTCCCGTCCTTCAGCGCGACGATGCGATCCGAGTAGACGGAGGCAAAGTTGATGTCATGCAGGACGATGACAACGGTTTTTCCGAGATCATCGACCAGCTGGCGAAGTATCTTCATGATCTGGACAGAGTGTTTCATGTCCAGGTTGTTCAGCGGTTCATCAAGCAGGATGTACTCTGTATCCTGGGCGATGACCATCGCGATGAACGCACGCTGCTTCTGCCCTCCCGACAGCTCATCAAGGTAACTGTCCTGCATATCGGTGAGATGCATGTACTCGATCGCCTGGTCGACGCATCGTTCATCCTCCTCGGTCAGACGTCCCTTTGAATAAGGGAACCTGCCGAATGAAACGAGCTCGCGAATCGTCAGGCGGACATTCATATAATTCGACTGCTTCAGGATCGAAACAACCTTTGAAAATTCATTCGACTTCATCTTCCTGACATCAGTCTGGTCGATAAGCACTTCACCGGAATCAGCATCGAGCAACCGGCTGACCATCGAAAGCAGGGTCGATTTCCCGGCGCCATTCGGTCCGATGAACGAAGTGATCTGGCCCCTCTGGATATTGACGGTCACATCTTCGACGACACTCTTCTTTCCGTAAAATTTGGAAAGTGAACGAACCTTGATCATGTTGATCGACTCTCCTTCAGCAGTAAGTAGATGAAATAGACGCCACCGACGAAGTTGATGATGACACTAAGCGTGGTGGAGAAGGTGAAGACTCTTTCTACGACCCATTGGCCGCCAACCAGGGAAATCACGCTGATTAAAATGGCTCCGTTGATCAGGACGCTGTGCTTGTAGGTTTTGAAAGCTTGATAGGATAGATTCGCAACGATCAAACCTAAAAATGTCAGCGGTCCGACAAGGGCGGTGGAAATCGAAATGAATACGGCAACGAGCACGAGCATTTTTTTTACAATAGAATCATAGGAAACCCCAAGATTGATCGCATTCTCCCTGCCAAGTGACAGGACATCGAGGTAGGCTGTGAACCTCCAGGCATAAATGATCAGCAGAACAATCAGGCCGATCGCCAGCCAAACCAGGTCAGTGTTGATGTTGTTGAAGCTGGCAAACATCCTGTCCTGGACCACCTGGAACTCATTCGGGTCAATCAGCACTTGCAGGAATGTCGTAATGCTGGAAAAGAAGGTTCCGACGATAATTCCGACTAGCAGCAAAAAGTAGATAGGTTGATTTCCTTTTTTAAAAAGAAGCCGGTAAAGCAGTAAGGCGAACACAACCATGATGGCCACTGTTAAAATGAAGTTTACCTGTTTATTGACGACTGTCACATGGCCGGAACCGAGGAAGAAAATCAGTACGGTCTGCAGCAGCATGTAAAGTGAGTCCAGGCCGATGATGCTCGGCGTCAGGATCCGATTGTGGGTGATTGTCTGGAATACGACCGTCGAGTAAGCGATGGCCACACCCGTTATCACCATGGCGGCTACCTTGATTGCCCGTTTTGGAAGGGCGTAATCAAAGCTGCCATTCAGGTCATGGAATAAATACACTGCGCTTGCACCAATGGCGAGCAAAGCCAGGAGGATTAGTTTGAATGAGTTACGCATAGGCCTTCCTCCTAAACAGCAGATACAGGAAGATTCCGCTTCCGATGACCCCGACCATCAATGAGATCGAAATTTCGTACGGATAAATCAGAACGCGGCCAAGGATGTCGGTGACGAGAAGGAAATTCGCGCCAAGCAAGGCTGTGTGCGGCAAAGTCTTTTGCAGATTGTCTCCTTTGAAAATCGAGACGATGTTCGGGATGATCAGCCCGAGGAATGGAATCATTCCGACAGTCAGCACGACGGTCGCCGTAATCAGGGCGACAAGGACCAACCCTATGTTGACGACCCGTTTATAGGCGAGCCCGAGATTTTTCGAGAAGTCCTCTCCCATTCCCGCGACCGTGAAGCGATTGGCGAACAGATAGGCAATCACCAGGACGGGAATGCTTATGTACAGCAATTCAAAGCGGCCTTTCATGATCATCGAAAAATCTCCCTGCAGCCATGCAGACATGTTCTGGATGACATCGGCTTTGTAGGCAAAAAACGTCGAGATCGATGAGAGAATGTTCCCGAGCATCATCCCGACAAGCGGAATGAAAATCGCGTCCTTGAACTTGATGCGGTCAAGGATTTGCATGAACAAAAACGTCCCTGCCAGAGCGAAGGCAAAGGCGACGAGCATTTTCTCGATGGTGGATGCGTTTGCAAAGAAGAGCATAGAAACCAAGATTCCCAGTCTGGTAGCATCCAGCGTCCCCGCCGTCGTTGGCGACACGAACTTATTGCGGCTCAGCTGCTGCATGATCAGGCCCGCAATGCTCATCCCCGCTCCAGCGAGCAGGATCGCAATCAGCCGCGGAACCCTGCTGATCAGGAAGATTTCCGTCTCCTCAGATTGAAAATCAAGCAGCGCCATGGGGCTGATGCTGCTTACCCCGACAAAAAGCGAGACTAGTGAAAGGATAATCAAAGAGGCAATCAAGTAACGTTTTTTCATGGCCATGCTCCTAATCTGTCGATAGATAATGATAATCATTATCAGTTAACCTGGTATAATCTTAAAATGTTAACCACTTGGAAGTCAATACCTAATTGAGAATTTTTTTCATTTGGATTGGGAAATCGTAACAATTTGGACAATATGGAGGTAATGGGTATGGAAATTTAGACGCAATAAAGATTTTGGGGACAAAGTGAAGGTTCGGGGGAGAAAATGAATGCTCGGGAGTGAGAATTGAGAGAAAAAGCGTGTCTTCCGCTTGTATTTATGATGAAATCCTGGCAAAACGTACTCATCCAACACTTCGTTTCCCCTTTCGTGAGATTTAATTTACCTTTTTGCTGAGTTATTTTACTTTTTCGGTGATTTAATTTACCAAAATCCGAATTTAATCTACCAAAACTTGATTTTAATTTACCTTTTCATCGTTTTAATTTGCTTTTTTCCAGAAAAAGCAAAAAAGCTCCCCTGAAAAAGGAGCTTATTGAATATCGAGTGTTTTTTTTACAAAGAGCTGGTGCCTGATCTCGAGATGGTGAATATGGTTTAATTCCTCGAGCAGGTCATGAAGCGAAATCAACTCGTAATAGATCACCGTTTCTTCCGAGAAGCGGTGCGAGCAGGCTTCCCTTCCCTCTACCTCATTTCGCAGCAGATCGAGCAATTCCCTTACGACGGCATCATGATATTCGTCCATCGAAAAATCGGGATGATGAAGCGCTTCTCTGATGGATTTAACCATTGCAGCGACGATTCTCGCTTTCGGTTCCGGCAGCACCACGGAAGGAAGCGCCAGGAGGTTTCCGAGATGGTAATGAATTTGTCTGATTGTGGTCAGTTTTTTGTACCCATAGTGGAAATCCCGCATGTCTTTCCGGTTGTATTGATGGAGCTTCCATTCTTTTTTCTGGTACTTGCAGAGCGTCTCTATTGTTTCCGTGTCCTTCAGGATCCTTTGGAAATCAGCTCGCGTTTCCTGGTGCAGCGGCTGGTTGCGGGTGATTTCCGTGCCGCGGGCTTCAATCACCTCTCCTGTATCCTTCAGTAACTCCTGAATTTTTGACAGTATTGATTTCGAATAATCCGGCCGGATGACGAGCAGATTCACGAGCGTCGACACCGTCAGCCCAGTGAGCGTCGTTCCAAGGCGGATAAAAAAGTTCGACAGATAGTGGTCGTGGACGGTCGAGATCATGGCCACCCCTGTCAAAACAGCTACCAATGCACCATCTTGCAGGCGCAGTTTGGTGCAGGCAATGATGGTCGCGACTGCGACGAGCATATAGGTAAGCGGACTATCGCCGAACGCAAAGTTGAACACAACCGAAAAAGCAGCACCAATTGCTGATGCCGGAAAACGGACATACGCTTTTTTGATCGAATCCGCTGCCGTCGGTTCAACCGTCACAATCGCGGTGATGACCGCAAACATCGGCGGCCAGCCCAGCAGCTCGCAGATCAGCGCCGTTATAAAAACAGCAATTCCCGTTTTAAGGACCCTGCCTCCGACGAAGTTATATTTTTTTAGAAATGCTGCAGTCGATGCTTTTCGAATAGGAATTCCCCTCGCTATTCATTGTTTTCCCGAACTTTTTTCGCGAAGCTAGGACCAGGCGAAAACAGCTTTTACAGATTGGTCGGACGTTGTTGTATAGAAACATTATAGCGCAAAATTTCCCATTTCCGAATTCCGCGTTGTAAAAGGGGTAACTTTAACCATTATATGGAAAAAGGAGTGGAAAGCCGAAATTTCGTAGTGTAAAGGGGAAAAATCGTAGTGAAAAGGACGAATTCCGTAGTGATTCTTAGCTTTTTCGTAGTGAAAAAGCCGGAAATCGTAGTGTAAAGAGAATAGGAAGTCAAATCCATTAGTTCTTTTCGAAAGAGTTCTGGTTAAAACATAGTAATCCGTAATGCTCCTTTACTTTTCTCGTAATTTTTCAAGATAATGCATCCGGTTAAACAAAAAAAACGCCCGGCACAGACCGGGCGCATCGCCAACTACTTCAGTATTTCATCAATCTTCCTAAGCTCTTCCGCGGAAAACTCCAGGTGATTCAATGCCGCGACGTTTTCTTCAATTTGGCTTACTTTGCTTGCGCCAATCAATGCCGAGGTAATTTTCTGATCCCTCAGCACCCATGCCAGTGCCATCTGGGCGAGGGACTGCCCTCTTTCCTGGGCAATCTCGTTCAGCTTCCTGACCTTGCTGATGACCTCATCTGAAACGTCCCCTTCATTCAGGAAACTATTTGGCTTCATGGCCCGGGAATCCTGCGGAATGCCTTCGAGGTATCTGCTAGTTAAAAGACCCTGTGCAAGTGGGACGAACGCGATGGCTCCTGTTCCTTCTTCTTCAAGCAAATCAGTGAGTCCGTTTTCCACCCAGCGGTTGAACATGGAGTACGCTGGCTGATGGATCAGCAACGGGGTTCCGAGCTCTTTTAGCACTTGGATTGCTTGCTTCGTTTCTTCGACGCCATAGTTAGAAATTCCAACATATAAGGCTTTTCCCTGTCTGACAATATGGTCCAGAGCCCTCATCGTTTCCTCGATCGGTGTCTCCGGATCTGGCCGGTGATGATAAAAGATGTCCACATAATCAAGGCCCATTCGCTTCAAGCTTTGATCAAGGCTGGAAACTAGATACTTTCTCGAACCCCAGTCCCCGTATGGCCCTTGCCACATGCCGTAGCCCGCTTTGGTCGAAATCACCATCTCATCACGATAGCCTGTAAAGTCCTTGCGCAGGATTTGGCCAAAGTTTTCTTCGGCAGAACCCGGAGGAGGTCCATAGTTGTTGGCGAGGTCAAAATGTGTGATTCCCAGATCAAAGGCCCGGCGGATCAGTCCGCGGCCATTCTCAAAAGGATCCTGGCCGCCAAAGTTGTGCCATAAGCCAAGTGAGATGGCCGGCAGCTTCAGGCCAGATCGCCCGCAGCGATTGTAGATCATCTTTTCATATCGTTGTTCATTCGGTTGATAGTGCATTTTTCTACCTCCAAAAAATAGGGCAGAATGCTTGGTGGCAATCTGCCCTTATTACCTTAGTTTTTAGTCACCACAACATTGTCTAAATAGATGTTGGTTGCGGCGTTTCCTCCCTCAATATTCCCCAGTTCAAAGACAATCTTGCCATCTTTGTATGTTGCTTCAGACATGTCAAAGGAAAAGCTGTATCTTTCCATCTCCGTCGTTAAATCGAACACTTGCCCCGGTGCAAAGCTGATGAACCATGGGTCATAGCTTAATTCCTTGCCAATATTGACGATCATTTTTCTTGGAATGTCTGCCCTTGCATCAAACTCGACTGTGTAGCTGTTGCCATTTTCAAAAAGAAGGCCTTTTTGGAAAAGCTGAGGTGCATAGGAGGCACCACCGACCTGTGTAATGGCCACCTTCAGTTCGCCATTTTCCACAGTAGCCTCTCCTGCAGCATAGCCACTCCACTGGTCTCCCCACTAGGTCGACCATTCATTGGTTCCTGCTGAAAAATCGCCATTGTCTATTCCTGGCGTTGCAATCGGTTCTTCCTGTGCTGGTGCATCCTTTACCTTCAGAATCACATCGTCAATGAATACTTCATGGCCGCCAACTGGAGACTGAGCATTTTTGCCGAGAAGCATTTTTAAGGATGCCAGATCTGCTGCATCCATCACGAACTCGAATGAATACTGATGCATCTCTTCATTCAAGTTGATAGTCTCGCTGAAGTATCGTCTATACTGGGCATTCTCGATCGTAACCTCAGCAGCTCTCGCACTGGTTGAACGTGCCTTGAATGAAAGCTTATACCTTACGCCCTTCGCAAGGTCGAGGTTTGGCTGCTCAAGAATCACGCTCCATGCTTCGTTTCCTTCATTGCCGATCGACGCCTTTGCTTCCCCATTCTCAACACTCCAGTGGGCATTTGCATCATAATGAATGTAGTTCGACCATGATGATAGTCCGTCAGCAAAGTCCCCATTTTTCAATGGATAGAGATCAATATCTCCATAGTCTGGTACTTCGGTCGTTTTTAACAAGACGACATCATCGAGATAGACATCGCCATTTTCCTTTCCGAAATTAAACACCAGTTGTGCTTCAGGATCTGAAAGTTCATCGACCATGGTAAAAGTAAACACTTTCTCTTCCATATCGGAAGTAAGCACAATGGTTTGGATTCCGGAATAATTGACTGTGCCATCCTTATTGAGAATGCCTGCCTGAATGCTTCTTGTTTTATCAGCTCTTGCTTTAAAGGATAGCTTATACTCATTTCCTTTCACCAGGTTAAGGCCTTGTTGATTAAGCTGGATTGCTTCCGGCTGATTGCCGCTGTCCTCGAGCGCCACATGCAGTTCACGCGTTTTCTCACTAACGGTTGCCTTCGCGTTTCCATCGTTCACTTTAAAATTCCAGAAAATCATCCGATCCAGGCCGCCCTGATCGAATGTCCCGTTATAGACATGATTGCCATCCGGGAGCGGCTGCTTTGCTGCGTCATTGTCAATCAAGGTCCCCGTAATATCCTCAACTCGAACATTTCCGATCCAGACAGGTGCGGTGCCATTGCCGCCAAGGTTGAATTCCAGCCTTGACTGGATGTCGGTTTCATTCAGCATATCAAAAGTAAATTCATAGGATTGAAGCTCGCTCGTGAGCTTAAAGGTTTCTTCATTTGAGTATTTCACCCAACCCCTCGAAGCACCAGCTCCGGCCTTGACCATGATATTTCTTGCCGAAGTGGATTTTGCGTCGAAACTGACTTTATACTTCCCGCCTTTACCCAGCGAGATATTCTGGATCATTTGCAGCGAATACAGCTGCGACCCCGGCTTGGAAATATCGGTCTTTGCAAAATTCTTGCCATTGAGTTCTTCAACAGTTAACGTACCAGCTCCGCCGAATTCCGGTAAAGAGACAAAATTCCAGTACAGCGGATTCATTTCTTTTCCAGGCTGGTCGACAACAGTAATAGCTTTCTCGTAATTCTGATCATAGATCAGGTTTCCATCCTCAAGCGGCTGCTTTGCATCTGCCGGCAAGGTAACAGGCTCCCTGACTGGCTCAACCGGCTCACGATAATCCCGTTTCTTCAAATCATAGACTCTCACATAATCGATTTCCATCTGGCTTGGGAATGGAGTCGTTTCATCCGTTTCTCCATCGAACCAGCCGCCGACTGCAAGATTCATAACCAGGTAGAATTCCTGGTCAAACGGAGCTGGATAGGAGAAGTCTGCGGCATTGCCCGTTCTTTTTGAATACCAGTCATTCTGAGTTTGATAGAGTTCGCCATCTACATACCAGCGCAGCTCGCCCGGTTCCCACTCCAAAGCATAAGTGTGCCACTTGTCAATTCCTCTATTTTTAGGAAACTCGTATTCTTTGCCAGTATACTTATTATTCGGCCAGCCTTCTCCATAGTGGATGGTTCCTGCAACCTTATGCGGCTGGCTGCCCCACGCCTCCATAATGTCGATTTCTCCAGAAGCGGCCCATGTTCCATACTTGTCTTCTTCAGGCAGCATCCAGATCGCTGGCCATAAGCCCTTTCCGGTCGGAAGCTTTGCCTTGATTTCATAGCGACCGTATTTCTTGCTGAAAAGCCCTTTCGACTTGAGTTTTGCAGAAGTATAGTCATATGTTCCGAACTGGTCTGTTACCTGCTCCTTTTTGGCCTTGATGACCAGCTTGCCATCGTCGATAAAAGAATTTTCCTTTGAATCGGTATAATATTCTTTTTCATTGTTTCCCCAGCCAGGAGTGATGCCGTTCCCGTCTTTATCTACGATCCAGTTGCCGATGTCATAGGTCCATTTGGTACGGTCGATTTCCGTACCGTTGAATTCATCTGACCATACGAGTGACCATTGGGATTTATCCTGTCTGGACTCTTTCGTTTTTAAAGCGGTTTCATTTTCTTGCCCGGTATTTGCACCAGCGAATCCTGTGCCCGGCAATAACAACACAGCACTTAATAAAATCGCGAGCTTCTTCAACCTGATTCCTCCTTGTGTGTAATACTTTTTTCCAAAATGCATGTTAAATCAGACTGTTGATTTCCGTTCCAGGCACTTCGCTTTCCGCGGGCTGGCGGTGAGCCTCCTCGTCGCTAATCGCTCCTGCGGGGTCTCACCTGTCCAGTTGATCCCGCTGGAGTCTTCGCGCCTTCCACTACAATCAACAGAGTTTGAAAACAACTTTTAAGAAAATCTTTAATCAACTGTTTCAACAAAGTAAAAAAGCTAAAAAAACACCACCTCCTTCTATTTCAGTTTTGTTATGAAATATCCAGAGGTGGCTTTGAAACACGGTTTACTTTTTGATGATGAAAGTTGAGATGGAATGTTCGGGCAGTTCTGCGGTTGTTGATTGTTCTCCTAGTGTTACATTGACCTTCTGTGATTTGTCGCTGTCGTTCATAACAACGGCGACGATCGATCCATCTTCATTTTGGAATGTTACCGTTTTTAGTGATTCATGGTTTAACTGGTGGCCGATCCTGACTGCACCTGGCTTGATATACTTGCTGAAGTGGCCGATGTAGTAGTAGGAGCTGTTGTAGTGGATTTCCCCTGTCTTTGTATCGACAATGACCGGTGCGTCACAGTAATTTCCTACATGGTTCGGACCGCCTTGTTCATTCAGGACAATGTTCCAGTCAATCCAGCCTTCAAGCCAATTGTTGATATCGCCCATGATGTTCCTGCCGTAGCGTTCGCCGGTGTGCCAGGCCCCAAGCTGTACTCCGCCTTCTATGCAGCCTTCGGTGAAAATAAGGTGCTTGTCTGGGAAAGCTTCATGGATTTTACTGAGGTTTTCGAATTCTTCGGATACGTACCAGTGGATTCCTGTGCCCCAGATGTATTTAGCCGCCTCTGGGTCGGATAAAATCGTCTCCGCACGCTCGTAGGCGATACCCCTGTTATGGTCCCAGATGATGATTTCCTTATCACCCAGCCCTTCCTCATGCATGATCGGTCCGAGGTGATTTTTGACAAAGTCGCGTTCCTCTTCGGCAGTGTAGCGGCATGAATCCCATACCTGTGTCGCCTCTGGTTCATTTTGAACGGTGATTCCCCAGATCGGAATGCCTTCCGCCTCCATTGCTTTGATGTATTTTGTATAGTACTTGGCCCATACATCGTAATATTCAGGCTTCAGTTTCCCGCCATGGTTCATTTCATTGTTCGTTTTCATCCAGGCTGGCGGACTCCATGGAGAAGAAAGGATGGTCAGGTCCTCTCCTCTCGCCTTTACGGCATCCTTGACGAGCGGAAGGACGTATTTCTTCTCTCTCTCGATGGAGAATGTCGCCAGCTCTGTATCATTGTCCTCGACATACGTATAGTTCCCCAGCGCAAAGTCACAGCTGTGAATATGGGTCCTGCCAAGTGTGTAGCCCAACCCTGTTTCAGGATTGAAATAGCTTTCGATGATTCTCTGCCGGTCTTCCTCTGGAATTTGCGCAAGCGTGTAGGCTGCCGCCTCTGTAAAAGCTCCGCCAAATCCCATGAAGCGCTGGTATGTCTTTTCTGGTTCAAGTTTCAGGTTAATTTTTTCTTCGGTTGCGCTGCCAAGAGGAAAACTCCCTTTTTCAGCCAAGCGGTCGCCTGTGTTTTTTGCACTCTGAATGATTTTCATTTCCATGTCTTTTCACCCCGGTTTCTATTCTAAATACGCGTCAATTCTTGCAATTTTTCCTTCTCGTACTTGTTGTGCAAATGGAGCAGGGATTCTGTCTCCAGCAATCTCGATTTCTTCACCATCCAGCTCGAGGGTATACCTTGCCGTCTTCACGCCCTCTGATCCATATGTGTTCTTTCCATATGGATTATGGAAGGTTACTGCTGTATGGCCAAGGAAGGCAAAATGCACTTTTCCTTCGCCATCAAAAAGCCACGACGGCAGGATTGGCTGCAGTTTTAACGTCAGTTCTTCATTTTCCACTGCAAAGAATTCCTTGCCCGTCATCATCACTTGCCAGATGCTCAAAAATTCTGCCGTTGTTCCACTAAGCCTTGCGACGAAACCCTGTCCATGCAGAGATTCGTCCGGATTCACACTGCTGGCGATGAATGAGGAATTTTCAAGGATACTCCTTCCATAAACACCAGGATCCATGAATGGCGGAAGGGTAGTCTTTAAATCTTCGAAGAACTCATCATACAAGCCAGATTTCAGGACGCTGAGCAGGTACTTGAACTCCATATGCATGAAGATCGATTCCCGTTCAAGCCAGCCTGGTGTAAAGGCACGTGCCCGGCCAATTTCAAATGTTTGGTCTTCAAGTGACCCGGACGTTTTGTACATCTTCAGCTTCGCGTCGAAAATGTCGGAATTCCTGACATGCTGATAAATGCCTTGTGCCGTCTCGGAGTCAGCGCTCTTCAGTTCACGAGCCGGGCCTTCAAGGAAGTGAGGCAGCATCGAAACAGCAAAAGACTGTACCTGAACGAGTGGGAGGTTCTTTTTGTTCACCAGTTCCTGTCCTGTTTCATCACTTAACGGTTTCCAATCTTCCGCTTCGAAGTAGAAATAAGTTGGTGTAAGGCCATTGCCGATTTCCTTTGCCTTCCGGATCCCTGCCATTGTTTTTTCGAGGAATTTTTCAGCATAGGCCGCCAGTTCAAGGACGGAAACGGCTTTTTCCTCACCTGTAAAACCATTCAGGACACGCTGGCGATATTGTTCCCTTGCAGTCGCCACCTGGTCCCAGTAACGGAAGTCATCGACTTCACCAGCAGTGAATTCATCAAGGATGTGGTCTACCTGAACCAGAAATTCTGCCACTTCTTCTGGGAGTTCCACGGCCAAATCTTTATCCTTTCCTGCAGCTGCGACAAACTCGAGCAGGCGCTTGAGCTCCAGGGTTTCACTCATTGCCGACCCAAACAATCCAGGAAGGCCATTCATCGAGTCATTCCAGCCTGGCTTGTTCGCTTCCATTTCAACACCCATTCCATATGGATCGATTGTTGCGAACTTGATCAGCCCAAGCATGAACAGCTTGCTGTACAGGTTCGACGTATAGTAACCGCCGTCTGGTTTCATCAGCCAGTTTGAACCTTTCTGGTGTCCCATTTCGGTAATGGCTTCGTATTGGCGGACCTTTCCGTCTGCCAGCACGTACTTCTCTGAACGCGGATTGACGAACACCGGACTGGAGAAATAGCGGTAGCTTTTGTCTCCAAACAGCAGCCGCTGTTTATGATCCGGAAAGACCTTCAGGTAGTTTTCAACAAGATCAAGGTTATAGGTCCAGTGATCCATCCAGTAGCCTTCGCCGAATTCCGCTTCAATGTTCTGGCTGCTTCTTGACAGGACTTTTTTCAGAAAATCCGATAGCGTTACTTCCAGCTGGAGTTCCTTATCAGAAATGCTTTGCAGCAGGTCACCCGGTGTAAAGGTGCCTTTCAGCTTGCCTTTGATAAATGCCAAATGTTCAGGCTGAGAGACGATTTCCTCAAGCCAGGTCCAGTCTGTCTGATCCTCCAGCTCAAAGCTTGCCCCTTTTACAACAAGGGGGTTGTATCCGTCTGCCTGGATCAGGCTCATGAACAGCTTGATATTGTAATCACCCGTTTCAGGATGGAAAAAGACATCATTGCGGCGATTCTGGTTTACATCACGGAAATTGCCATTGCCCTGTGAAAAGAATTCAGGAGCAAGCGAGAAGAAATTATAGTCCCTCTCCAGATCGCCGTGCTTTCGGGAAAAAACATAATAGATAAAGCGTTCGGAATCTGTCTCCAATGCGATCGGGAAGCCTCCGCGCAGCACGTTATCCAGATAGCTTTGCTTCACATACGCATCAAATAACGGAGCACCCGTCTTCGTCCTGGCGTCATCGGTAATGTCCTCGACAAGGCCCTGGCTTTCCGTGTACTTGCGTTCGATATAGTCTTTATTGATCATGTGAGCAGCCTTGCCATTAATAATTTCCATGTCATTCACATGTCCGACCAATGTGTAAAAAGTCAATGTATCGCCATGTTCAAGTTCTGACCCTGCCGGGGTGAAACCGCATGGCACTTTATTGGCCGTCACCTGCTTCGCACAAGCCAGGTCTTCAATCGATTTGGCTGCAAATTCATGCGGGTAGGACAGGGATGTGTCATAGCCAAAAATAAGATCGGCAGAAACAATTGGCGCAAACAATTCGCCATCTTCACTGAAGCTTAGATAAAAATGCCCTTTTGAGACTTCCTCGACCTCAGCTGAATCATTCGTGGAGGAACGGACCCTGTAATACGGGATCTTGTTTTCAAGGTTGAAGACATCCATCCAGCTTTTCAGCGTATTCCCGACGGCTTTATACGCGGCGTCCTCAATCCCGTACGGTATGATTGCCGGAAGTCCATCTAGCACCTCTAGTTGTTTCTTTTCCCCGCCGAGATTCGTGACTTCCACTTTCCTGACCAAAGCCCCAAGGTTCTCGTTTGGCAGCGTGAAATACGTGACGGTTGTTTTCACTCCATGCACTTGGTCGATTTCTTCAATCTTCAGCTCATTTTCCTTGATGTACATATTTCTCTGGCGCTCTTTTGAACCGCCGTAAGGCGAGAATGGCTCGAAAACGGTATTTCCTTTTTCCCCTGCGATTTTCACAAAGGTGCGGAATCCATTCGTCGATACGCGCTCATATGCCTGGTTCGCAGGGAAAAACTCGGTAATGGCATTGTTTTTATCCTTCACCCCAAAGCTGACGATTCCCTGGCCGCGGTTCACATAAAAAGACCAGATTGGAATGCCGTACAATCCTGCCAGCCCGGGCAGGAAGCTTGAAAAGGTCTTGGCCTGGTCAAACTGTTCAATTACGAAATAATTGTTTTCATCGATGCGATACTTCTCCATTATTCTCACTCCGCAGGTATCAGATTTAGATGGATCGTTCCTTAATGATTTCAGCGTAGCGATAGCCGCTGTCCTTAAGGATTCTTTCCTGTGTTTCGAAATCCACATAAGTGATGCCGAAGCGCTTTTCATATCCGAAGGCCCATTCAAAATTGTCCAGCAGGGACCATAGATAATAGCCGGCGATATTCATTCCTTCTTCATTGAGCTCGGCAACAGCATGGATATGCTGCTCTACGTATTTCTGGCGCTCCGTGTCACGCACCCTGTTTCCATCGGTGACCTCGTCATCGAAGGCGGCACCGTTTTCGGTGATATAGATTGGCAGATTCGTATACTCTTTTCTGAGACGGCGAATCAAATCTTTGAATTCGGCCGGAGAGATGTCCCAGCCCATTCCTGTCTTCGGGTAATCGGAGTAGGCCGATTTATATAAGAAATCTGATGCAGCATTGAATTCAACAAGCCCTCTGCTGTAAAAATTGATGCCAAAGAAGTCACATTCAATCGAAATCTTCTCCAAATCACCTTCATGGATAAAATCATAGGAATGGACATATTTAGAGAACAGGTTCATCATGTCGACCGGATAGGAACCCTTCAGCACTGGATCAAGGAACCAGCGGTTGGAATAGCCATCGGCATTGTTGGCCGCCAGCTGGTCATTTGCCGATTCACTCGCCGGATACATCGGGGACAGGTTCAGGGTGATACCGATCGGTGTTGACGATCCGAATTTGCTCTTCAGCAGATCCACTGCCTCGCCGTGTGACAGAAGGATATGGTGGACGGCCTTAAGCGCTTCCTCCATATTCGTATGTCCCGGGGCATGGATGCCCTGGTGATAACCCAGGAACCCGGCGCACCATGGTTCATTGTGGGTAATCCAGTATTCAACCTGATCGTCCAGCTCCTCAAAGCATTTTTCCGCATACTCCAGGAACCATTGGACGGATTCACGGTTGGTCCAGCCGCCCTGTTCGTGTGCCCACATCGGCAAATCCCAATGATAGAGGGTCACAGCTGGCTTTATGCCATTTTCAATCAAACGTTTGATCATTTTTTTATAGAAGGCCATTCCAGCCTCGTTATACTTCCCCTGCTCCGGGAAGATCCTTGGCCAGGCGATGGACAAACGATAGGAATCGACTCCAAGCGTATTCAGGATCTCAATATCTTTTTCATACAAATGATAATGGTCACAGGCAACATCGCCGTTATCCATATTCACCACTTTTCCTGGGATTCTCGAAAACGTATCCCAAATCGACAGACCTCTTCCATCTTCTTTGTACGCCCCTTCGATCTGGTACGAGGAAGTGGCGGTGCCGAAAACAAACTCACTTGAAAATTTCTTCATCTATCTTCACCTCTATTAATCTTCTTTTATAAAAACTTTTATATAATCAATGCTCATCTGCTGTGGGAAGGTTGTCGTCTCGTCGGGATATCCCGGCCATTTCCCTCCTACAGCAAGATTCAACTGCAGATAGAATTCACGGTCAAAAGGAGCAAATCCCGCGTTCTCCACTCCAGTACCAATTGATTTGCTGAACCATTCATTTTGCGTGGCATAAAGAATTCCATCGACATACCACCTGAATTCCCCCGGCTCCCATTCCAGCGTGAACTCATGGAATTCATCCGAAAATTTTGCCTCGTCCGGGAGCTATAGCTTTTACTTGTATAAGTGTGCGGCACACCATAGTGGAGCGTTCCATAGACGGTGCCAGGCTCGTGGCCAATCTGCTCCATGATGTCAATCTCACCGCATGCCGGCCAGCCTGTATAACGTTCCATGTCTTCAGGCATCATCCAGATGGCCGGCCAGATTCCCTGGCCTTCCGGCAATTTAGCAGAGATGGAAAACCTTCCGTATTTCCAGGCTGCCTTTCCCCTGGTCGTCAGTTTGGCCGAAGTATACTCCATGCCTTGATAGGCTTCCTTCCTGGCTTCCAGGATCAGCTTGCCATCCTCTATCCTTGCGTTCTCCGCCCTGGCGGTATAAAACTGTGATTCCTCATTCCCAAACCCCCAGCCCCCTTCGACAAAATTCCATTTGTCCTGATTAATCACCGGTTCGCTGAAGGAGTCTTCCCAAACAAGCCGCCACGATCCTTCTGTTTTTGAAAGCGCCATCATTTCTGTGTTCAGAGCAGGGTGCATGCTGTCGTTCTGATTGTCTCGCTTCATCGGGACTGCTCCTTTCCAACATTCAATAACTTATATCCACTTTAATTCTACCTTTGCCCTGCCATCTTATTGAGATAGTGAATTTTGTATAGGGTGACGATATTTTAGGGAGTGGCGCTGTAAGACTCCGATGTGCTACTGGGAATAGGACAGCTTTTTAACTGCAAACTCGTAACCTGTCCTTTTGAGCCGCCATACGGACAGCTTTTTAACTGCATCCTCGTATCCTGTCCTTTTGAACCTCCCATACGGACAGCTTTCCTTCTGCATCCTCGTATCCTGTCCTTTTGAACCAGCCATACGGACAGCTTTTTAACTGCATCCTCGTATCCTGTCCTTTTAAGCAGACCATACGGACAGCTTTTCTCCTGCATCCTCGTATCCTGTCCTTTTGAACCTCCCATACGGACATCTTTCCTTCTGCATCCTCTTAACCTGTCCTTTTGAACCTCCCATACGGGCAGCTTTTTAACTGCATCCTCGTATCCTGTCCTTTTAAGCAGACCATACGGACAGCTTTTCTCCTGCATCCTCGTATCCTGTCCTTTTGAACCTCCCATACGGACAGCATTCCTCCTGCATCCACATGACCTGTCCCTTTAAGGCTCTAATACTGACATCTACCAACATCTCGTAATCTGACTAAAGAAAAAAGGATGCGTGATCCACGCATCCTCAGTTTAATTCCCGGTATTCTTTTGGGGAGATTCCTTCGATTTCCCGGAACACTCTTGCGAATTGCTTCGGGTTTTTGTAGCCTACCATTTCACTGATTTCGAGCACTTTGTAATCGGAGCCCTTGAGGAGCTGTTTGGCTCCTTCGACTCTTACCATCTTCAGGTAGTCGACGAAGTTCTGGCCGGTATACTCCTTGAACATGTGGCTGAAATAGGAGTAATTCAGCGATATATAGTTGGAGACTACAGCGAGATTCAAGTCTTTGTGATAATTTTCCCGGATGTAGGTGATCGCCTTGTCCATATATTTTTGCTCGGAATAAACGGACTTCAATTGCTTATTGTACTCATGGATCCTCATGATCAGATCCTCAAGCGCATGGAAGTAATCATGGAAGTTATCGAAATTATAGATATTGCCCATTTTATTCAGAAGCTTGAAGGTCTCCAACGACTCTTCCCCCAGCTTGGAAAAGAAGCTTTTAAAAATGATGTCGTTGATTTCTTTGTTCAGCGTTTCCAGATAGGTGATATCGTTGTTGGCGATATAGTCAAAATCCAGGAGCCGCAGGAGATTCGATTTGATCTCGGTGTCCCGATCGGTCCCGAGCATATTGGACAGCTTGTTGATGATATCAACAGGAAGCTCGGATACCTCGGGTTTGTCTTTCACATTATCGAACAGAATGACCTTGCAGCGCGGAAAAAGAAAATGGTATTTCATGGCGGCTTGCGCCTGCTCATAGGTGGATTTCAGCGTTTCGAGACCGTGGGCCCTTCCGCTGACACCAATTGAAAAAGCGATATGCCTTTCCCTGCCCAAATAATCTTTTACATCTGTAAAAACCTGCGGATCTCCTGAAATGATCACCACGGAGTCATCTTTATCAATAAATGGGATGATTCCTTTATCAGAGGAAAGCAGCTGATTCATGTTGGCTAACAAATCAGAGCCTTCGACTTGCCCGCCGGTATGCAATATTCCAACAAAATAGCCATCAGGATAGGGTTCCATCTGCATTTTTTGATAAAGGTCTTCCAAATCCACTTCCCGAAGGTTCGGATTAAGCAAGATGTAATTCAACTGGCTGGCACGAAAATCCTCGAGATGCTGTTCCGCGATTTTATGTTTGTGCTCAAGCTCCTCGATGATCGTGTTGATCGTTTTCGAGAGTTCCACCCTGTTCACTGGTTTCAGTAAATAATCTTTCACCCTATTCTTGATCGCTTCCTTTGCATAGGCAAAATCATCGTAGCCGCTAAGAATGACGATGGACGGCTTTTTATCCAGCCCCTGCAGCTCTTTGATCATTTGGATCCCATCAAGCTGCGGCATTTTAATATCCGTAATGACAATATCGGGTTTGAAGTCCCCGACATGTTCCAACGCTTCTTTTCCATCTGCCGCGACGATGGTCTCAAAAGACGGAAACTCCCTTTTGACCATCGCCTGAATGCCAAGGCGGATGTTCTTTTCATCATCTGCTATCAAGACTTTATACACTTCGGCTTCCTCCTTTGAGGATTTTACTCGGTACAGATACAGTCACCATGGTGTATTCGCCTTCAACACTCGTTACCTTCACACCATATTTATTCCCGTAATAAAGTTTGATCCTCTCATTTACATTCCTGATTCCAATTCCATTGCCGCCATTGCTGGAACTTTTTCCATCTGGGTCCTGCTTGGTCTGGATCGCTTCGTTCAGCAACTCACACTGTGAAGGGGACATCCCGATCCCATTATCCTTGATCGCAATGAAGACCGTCCCTTCTGATTGGCGGGCGGTGACATCAAGAACCCCCGGTTCGTTCTTAGGAATGATTCCGTGTTTAATCGCATTTTCAATGATTGGCTGCAGGGACATCTTCAGGACTTCCTGCTCAATCAGGTCCTGAGGGATTTCAATATTCAGGGTTATCAGTCCATCTAACCTCAGATTCATGATTTCAACATAGTTTTTTATATAATTTAGTTCTTCCTCGAGAAGGACGAAATCGTTTTTCCATTTAAGGTTATACCGCATCATTTCACCCAGCGATGTTACTGCATCTGAAATCTCGAACTTCCCCTCAATTTCAGCCATCATTTTGATATTTTCCAGGGTGTTGTACAGGAAATGGGAATCGATTTGCGTTTTCAACGCCTTCAATTCTGTTTCCTTGGCTGCTGCCTGTTTGTTGACAGCTTCCACAATCAGGCCATTTATTTTTCCGACCATGCTTTTAAAATGGTACCCGAGCTCAGCAATCTCATCATTGCCGCTGATTTCAAGATCGAAATTGAAATCGCCCTTCTCTACCCGTTTCATGGACGCTTTCAGCTGGTACATTTTCTTGAGCAATAAAGAAATGAGTACATAAGTGAACAACGACAGGACAATGACAAGAAAAATGATCCCGCTCAAGAAAACGTTCCTTGTCTTGGCGGTTTCCGCATACAGGGACTCAAGAGAAATGACATTCAGCATATATGCATCCAGATCATCCAAATAGGCGGTGATCACAAGGTATGGGGTGTTATTGTCCTTGTATTCGAAACTCCCGGTTCCTGTATGCTTGAATTGCTGAAATTCACGTTTCAGCTTTTCGGTATTGATCCCCTCATCTTCAAAGAAGGTGTGATGATAATTCCTGATCATATTCATATCCTTATCCAGGACAACATACACCGACCCGGAATCATTTACAGTCCCAAACATCTTTGGAAAGAAATTTTTGAGGAACATATTGATTTCAATGATTCCAAGGTGCTCATCCTTGGGATAATCAAGCTCTCTCAGCAACGAGATTTTGGACGTATTTTGCGAAGGCAGCCTGTCGAGGACATCCTCGGTTTGCTGGTCGAACCACCAGAGCTCCATGCCGTTCCTTTGGATGACATCTTCCCTCCATGGCTTATTCAAGACTCGCTCCTCCTTGAACAGGATCGGCCACATTTCAGTGATATGGGGGTTTGTCGTATATAAACGGATATTCTCAATCGCTGGATTATTGTGCTGCAATCTCGTTACATTCGAAAGTTCATTCATTTTAAAATCGATCAGTTCATTGATATTGGCTTCATTTCTCGATCGGACAAAATCGATGAATTCCACGTCCGATACGACCATCTGGGCCGTGCGCCTCATCGTCTCGATATTGTTTTTTATATGAATCTGTTCGATCTCCAGGGCATTTTCGTTCTTGATCCTAATTTCATTAATCGCTCTGTCATATACATCGTTGGAATAGATGCTTGTAAAAATAATAATAGGAATGATGATGATGACAATATATAACGCTATGAGTTTCTGCTGCAGCGACAGGCTGTTAATTCCATTAGTGATCCCTTTAAGCAGTCGAGCCACTCTCATGTTCTCACTTCCATCTTTTTTAACATAGTTAAAGTATAAAAGTTTTAGGGAGTACAAAGATAGGGGAAGTGTTGCAAATTCATGAATTATCTGTTAATCCCAAATATCGCTTTAGACAGGAATAGACTGTCCCTTTACAGAATTTTCATTCCGAGGAGACAGTCTGGTCCTGCTTACTTATTTTGCTGCATCAAGTTTGCTCTTGTTCAGCTCGTAATACTCTTGCTGATACTTTGCAACTTTATCGTATCCGAATGATTCACGCTTCTTCAGGAAGTCTGCAAAGATTTTATCGAACTCTTTATCAGATTTCGCAAGTAACAGCTTCGGAAGAGTCTTGCCCCATTCCTGGGCAATCTTGCTTGCGGCCACACCCTCAGCAGATGTACCTGTCGGGCTAATTCCATCGAATTCAGCAAAGCTTACAGTCTTGCCTTTTGTCCAGTCTTCCATTTGCTTGAACGGTTCTGAAGCTGGCGGCAGCCATTGGAGGTTCATATTTGTATCCATCAGCATCCAGTACTTATAAGAAGCACCGTATTGCTGGTCAAAAGCTGCACGGTCTTTATTCAGTAGATCCAGCACTTCCGGCTTGAATTCCGGCTTGCCGTTGACGACATCATATGTTTCGCCTTCTTTACCCATATAAAGGTCTTTTTGTCCTTCTTCACTGATCAGGTAAGTCAGGAATTGAATCGCTCTTTCTTTATCTTTTACATCCTTGGAAATCAATGTCACTGTCCATCCAGAGATGCTGTCTCCTGCTAAAGTAGGAGCATCTCCTTTGGAGTTCGCTGGTCCATCAACTGCGATATAGATCGATTCTGGATCTTTCGCATACAATGCATGCTGCTGTGCTGCAAGGTCACTGCGCTGGTAAAGCATAGCGAAGTATCTACCCTGAGAGATCTTTTCTTCCATTTGCGGACGCTTGTCGATGAAGATATCTTTTGCAAGGAGACCTTTGTCATTTGCTTCTCTGAACACTTTCAGCCAGCGAAGGTATTCAGGATCCTGGCTGCGGTCATATACTTTTCCATCCTTCTCCATTGGAATGGCAAGGAAGTTTTGAAGATAGCCTTCAAGAGATGTGTTTCCTACATCTGTAAACTCATTCATACCGAATGGAATCAAAGGAGCTCCATTCACTTCAGGGAACTTTTTCTTTGCCTCTTCAAGGGCTTTCAGGAAGCCTTCAGGAGTCGTCATGTCAGGGCTTCCAATCGCTTCATACATATCTTTCCTTACAAGGAATGTCTGATTGGAAGGTTTAAGGTCCTTGTACTTGTCAAAATCCTTCGGTGAAGATGAAGCATTTGGATAACCATACGTATTGCCATCCTCTTGCTTGTACCATTCAATCTTCGCTCCGTCTGCTACTTTATAGAAATAAGGATCATATTGATCTGCCAGTTCATTTAATGGAAGAACAAGCTCACCTTCAATCATCTTCTTGACTGCATCTTCCCACCAGCCAATCGTGATGAAATCTGGAAGTTTGCCAGAAGCAATCATTGTGTTCATTTTCTCTGCTTCGTTGCCCGCAGGTGAAATGAAGTTAACGGAAACGCCTGTTTTGTCTGTTACGTATTTCGAGACAACATCATCGCCCCATTTATGAGCGTACCATGAAAAATTGACATACCAGTCGAAAGTGATGGGATCCTTGTTTGACTCCCAGCCAGGTGCATCAGCTGTCGCTTTTGGCTTGTCGTTCTCTTCTTTATCGGAAGCGTTTTCATTCGTCTTGTTAGAACAGCCTGAAAACAGGGCTAAAACCAATGAAAGTATAAGCAGCACTGAAAAGCCTTTAGATAAGAATTTTCTCCTCATTTTTGACCCTCTCTCTTGTTTTGTTTTTTTGGGCCTCATTATTAACTGTACACTCCTTTAAAGAAGGGGGAAAGACCTAATGTGTATTACCAGTCTTTCCCTATATCCCGAAGGAGGGGGCACCTTCATGGTCAAGCAGTGTCGATTAACAATGAGTATATCTAAATTCTTCAAGGAAGAATTTAAATCAGAATGGAATCAGCCTTTTACAGAACCAATCAGCATGCCTTTGACGAAATACTTCTGAAGGAACGGATAGACCAGCATGATTGGCAATGTTGTCACAACCATTGTTGCAAGTTTGATTGATTGAGATGTGACGGTTTTAGTAGCCACTGTTCCGGAGGCATTCATCATCATCTGGTTGGAACTGGACTCTGCTACAACCTTGTACAAGTACGTCTGGATCGGCTGCAGGTCCGGATTGTTCACGAAGATGACGCCGGCAAAATAGTCGTTCCACTGGTAGACACCCTGGAACAAAGCAATCGTTGCGATAACTGGCATTGATAACGGGATGATGACCTTGATGAAAATCATGAAGTCATTGGCACCATCCATTTTTGCGGCTTCTTCAAGGGACGTCGGAAGCTCCCTGAAGAACGAAACGAATATGATCAAATGGAAGAAGTTGAACAAGGTCGGAATGATATAAACCAGGAAGTTATCGAATAATCCCAGGTCCCTGATCAGCAGGAAGTAAGGAATCAATCCCCCGCTGAAGAACATCGTGATGACACCGACCAGCATGTAGAAGTTCCGTCCAACCAGGTCTCTCCTTGAAATCGCATAGGCAACCATCGCTGTAAAAAACACGTGCGTGATGGTACCGATGACCGTTTTGGCAACCGTCACACCAAAGGATGTAACAATTCCCGGAGTCTGGAAAACCGCTTTGTAATTCTCTAAGGTGAATTCCCTCGGCCACCAGTAAATCCCGCCTCTCATGGCATCCACCCCGTCATTCAGGGAGTTCACTACTACGTACCAAATCGGGTAAAGCGTGATGCCGCAGATGAAAAGCATGATGAGAATGTTAACGTTATCAAAAATGTACTCACTGGTGGTTCGCCGGTTCCGTTTAAAAAGCTTGAACATCGACCCTCACCTCCTAAAATAAAGATGTTCCGTTCAGTTTCTTGACAATCTTATTAGCAGACAGAAGCAGGATGAACGCAATGACCGCTTTCAGCAAGCCAACTGCTGTTGCATATGAATATCTCGCATTCTGCAAACCTGTTTGGTATACATAAATATCAATTACATTACTAGCGCTTTCATTTAACGAGTTTCTTAGAATCAAAATCTGATCGAAGTTTGAATTCAAGACACCGCTTACAGCAAGAATGAAAAGGATCGTGATCGTCGGACGGATGGATGGCAATGTGACATGCCACATTTTCTGGAAACGGTTGGCTCCATCAATCGTCGAGGATTCATATAATTCCGGTGATACACCTGCGATCGCTGCAAGATAGATGATCGCTGACCAGCCTAGCTCCTTCCAGATATCAGAAAGAATGACGATGGCCCAAAAATTATCAGGGTCTGCAAGGAAGTTTGTCCGCTCACTGATCAAGCCCATTCCGAGCAAGATATCATTGATGATCCCGATATCAGCAAGCCATGTTGTCAGGATTCCGCCAAGGACAACCCATGAGATGAAGTGAGGCAGATAAGATATCGTTTGAACCGCTTTCTTCAGCTTCATCGATGTCAGCTCGTTAAGAAGAAGAGCGAATATGATCGGAAGCGGGAACCCGATAAAAAGCTTAATCAACGAGATTCCGAGAGTATTTTTCAGGACAATCCAGAAATTCTCGTCCTGCAGGAATTCCTTGAATTGCATCAACCCTACCCACGGGGCTTCCGAGATTGACCGGATGATGCTGTACTCCTTAAAGGCAATGATTAATCCGTACATCGGGATATAGTTGAAAATGAACATCCATACTACACCTAGCAGGGCCATGACCTGCAGGTATTTCTGGTTAAGGAAGTTTTTCTTGATCTTCTTAAATCTTTCTTTCTTCGTGCTTAATTCGGCAATGGGGTCATTCACGGCTGGTTCGACTGGCTGTTGTATTTTGACTTCCATTTTTTCACCACCTTAGCTGCTCTTGTCTTTCTATAGCTATATCTTAAAAAAAAGCAGAGGCCGATATAAGCCATCGAATTTTGCTTATGGTACCAAATTTTTAGATTTATTTTTACAGTCGAAAATATTGATACCATCGCAATGGTATCGTTTACAAAATTTCATTGAAGTTTTTATAAAAATAGAAAAACCCCTCCTAAATAGAGGGGCTTAACCTACAATTCTAGTTAATCACATACCCATCGCCGCTGAGCTCGATATCAGCTGGTACGCGAATATAAATGAAATCCATTCCTTGCATCATGCCATATCCGTTTGAAATCTGCTCTCCGTATTCGTAGAACTGGGTGAAAGGAAATGCTTTCGAGAACTTTACAAGCTTGATGGTCACATGATCAGGAGGAAAGATTTTAAGAATGGTGCCATCAAGCTGGATGTCTGGTGATGGAAATCGATCAGTGATATCAATATTATCCATATAAGAATAAGTGGAGTAATGGGTCACTTCAACGTTCTCTTCAAGAGAATCCACCTTCTCAATGAAAATCTGTGCATGCTGGTTCATGATCTTTACATCCAACAATCGACCCTTGAGCGGGAATTCCCAGGATTCTTTTTTTGTGAGCCCTTCGGCTTCGTCAATTTTTCCGGATTCGATCGTGGGATAAATATCGCTATTCAACCGGTCGTTTTCTTCTATTTCTTTATCAGTCAGAAAATCGCCTTTGAAGGTTTCATCTACTGAAATCATTAGGGATAGAATGCCGGCCCCCAGCAGGATGATGAAGTAGCCTGCGAATACTTTCGTAATACCGCTTCCGCTCATGATTCGTGTTCCAAATATCTTATTGGAAAAACCTCCAAAACTAAGTGCCAGCAAAATGATCAGGAGCAACAGAAACACAATACTCATTTCCTCACCTCCAGACTATTCGAGACCCACGCCGCGATTCCATAGGTCAGCGCAGATGCGAGCAGCACTTTTAGCGTAAACAATAAGAAGGATGTTTCTCTCACGAAAAATTGTCCGATATCAATTACGAAGGTCGACTCACTGCCCAGCAGTACATTCAAAAACAGGCTGCCGAAAAGGAGCCCCGGCAGGATGATCATAAAAATTTTGTTCCATTGAACAAGCATGCCTACCAGGTATCCGATTGCAGTGAACAGGAACAGATACAGGATGGTGGCAGCCAGGCCTTCTGTCATTTGCAGCAGTGTCAATGGGTGGCTCTCGATGAATTCCCGATCTTTCAGGAAAAGCACTGACAGCTTCAGGGACTGGCTTGCAAGTGCAAAAGTGACCCCGCCGATGACACTTGCCCAGCCCAGGAACAGGATATTCGCTAAATGGCTGCTCAGCCTGTTGGCGACAAATGCGTAATCATCATAGCGATAAGCCTGGGTCGTGACGACAATCGCTGAAATGAACGCCCAGATCAGCATGAAAGCCATAATGATATTTCCCGAATAGAATTTCATATCATAGCTGAATGTATCAGAGCCGCCGCCACCTCCGCCTTCTCCTCCAAGAGAGAACAGAATCGCCATGACCTGCAGAAGCATCAGCGAGGTGAACATGCCGCGGAAAGATTTCAGCTTGAAGCGGAACTGTTTTGCCACAACATCCAACAGACTAACCTTTGTTAAATACATCATCGATTCCCCCCTTCTCCTGGCTCGTCAGGTACAGACAGAGATCCTCGTTTGAAATCGTCGAGAACTCAAGACCGCTCTTCATGGCCACACCAATTTGATCATCGGTAAGGTCATTACGGATGACCGCATACGACCGGCCGAAAGCCTGATCGCTTTTATGGAATACTTCATGGCCGCGGAGCCAGCTGTTGATGGCTTCTTCTTTTCCGCTGACGACCACCGCATACTCACGCAGCTCTTCAACCGGCATATGCAAAAACTGCTGTCCATCCTTCAAGAGCAGGATATCCTCAAGAATGTCCTCCACCTCGCTCAAGTGATGGCTTGAAATAATGATCGTCCGAGGATAGGCGATATAATCCTTCAGAAGTGCCCGGTAAAAATCCTTCCTGACCCCTGCATCCATGCCGTTCGTTGGCTCATCGAAAATCGTCAGCGGACAGCGTGAGGCCAAACCCAAAATTGCGTTGAACGTATTCTTCATTCCCTTGGAAAGCCCGGTATGTGTCTGTCTAGGGTTAAGCGAAAAATAGTCAAACAACTTTTTAGCCAAATCCATATCCCAGTTGTGATAAAAATCAGCCGCGCTCGCCATAATTTCTTCCAGGTCCAGCGCCGTTGGCATGTTCATATCGTTATCAATCATGATCATATTCGCCGACACCATTAAGTTATTGAATGGGTGTTCCCCAAACGCCCGTACATCCCCTGATGTTTCCTTCATAAAACCGGCTGCGATTTTCAGCATCGTCGTCTTGCCGGCACCATTCCTGCCAATCAGTCCGGTAATCTTGTTTTCCCCCAGTGAAAAACTGAGATTATCCAGCGCTTTTTTCCTCCCATATGCCTTTGTCACCGAATCGAACTCAAGCACACTCATCACGAATCCCCCTTCAATTCCCTTTTGGCCTCCTGGATCATGGCGATCAATTCTTCTTCCGTCACTTTTAGGTGCTCAGCCTCCCTTACCAATTCCGCCACCAATGACTTCAATGTCTGATTCCTCCGTTTCACCGCAATGATTTTTTTCGCCTCTGCAGATACGAACATCCCCAGTCCGCGTTTTTTATAAAGAATGTTTTCATCCGCTAAAATATTCAACCCTTTTGCCGCTGTCGCTGGATTGATGTTCAGCATTTCGGCAAGCTGGTATTGCGAATACACCTTTTCATCACTCTTGATGCTCTCGCCGAGAATCTCCGTTTCCAGCCACTCAGCAATCTGGACATAAATCGGCTTCATGCTTTCTGAATTAAGGATCAATCCCGCACCTCCTCTAACAGGTTACATAGTGCATTACTGTTGTAATGTACTATACATTATCTTATGCAGTGTTACAAGGAAAATTGCGCCAATTTTTGAATAATAGGAGTGATTTATTTTATGAATTAGGATGAAATCCAGCATTGAAGGTGCAAATCTAAAGATTAGAGTCGCTTCTGTAAGTGGATTCTGTTGAAATTTTAAAGGGAAAGTTTGTAGATCATTTGGTGATTGCACGAAGATAAACATTAATTGCACAGTCCTTCTTCATAATTGCGTAAAGAAGTACTTGGATTATTGCACAGTAAAGCTTATTAATTGCACGATAAAACGAGATAATTGCACCGCCCATCCAATTTTGGAAATCCATTTAACCAGCCACATGAAAAACCCTCTTGTTTTCACAAGAGGGCAAACGGTCATAGGTTGGTTTTTTCTAGCGGGCTTTCCAGCTTCATTTGTGTTAGCTCGAGTTTCATTTTTTCTGTTTCCAGCAGGTAGTTCTGATGCTTGAGTTTTTCGAGTTCAATTTCGTCTTTAATCATGTTGTGTTTGATTTTGGCTACTTTTTGATAATGGCTTGTGACGATGGCGACCAGCGGAATCGAAAATACCATTATGATCGTTATCGTTCCTGTCATGGAACTTCACCCCGAATCTCTCATGATATATTTCTATTATAGCTAACACAGGAAAAATAAACCAACCCTAAACGGAAGTTTCAAACTGCACTTTATGGAGGTTGGCGAAGATTCCTCCCTGCTCGATCAGTTCATCATGGCTGCCCTGCTCGGCGATTCCATCCTCCGTCACGACCACAATTCGATCCGCATTTCTGATCGTGGCCAGCCTGTGGGCGATCACCAGCGTCGTGCGGTTTTTCGAGAGTTCCGTCAGTGCTTTTTGGATGATTCTCTCGGTTTCAGTATCAAGGGCCGAGGTCGCTTCATCCAAAATCAGGATCGGCGGGTTTTTCAAGAACATCCTGGCAATCGCGATCCGTTGCTTCTGTCCCCCGGACAACTTCAGGCCGCGCTCGCCGATCTGTGTTTCATACCCATCAGGCAAAGCCGCAATGAAATCTTCCAGATGTGCCTGTTTTGCCGCTCTGACAATATCCTCATGTGTCGCTCCAAGCGAGCCATAAGCGATATTCTCACGCAGCGTTCCGGTAAACAAGAACACATCCTGCTGCACGATCCCAATTTGTGAGCGCAGCGATTTTTTCGACATATCCCGGATATCGATGCCATCAATCGTGATGCTGCCATCATTCACATCATAAAAGCGCGGAATCAGTGAACAAATCGTCGTTTTTCCCGCTCCGGAAGGCCCGACAAATGCAATGGTCTCTCCACGGTTGATGTTTAAATCGATCCGATTCAGCACCGGTTTGTTGTTGTCATAGCTGAATGTCACTTTCTTGAACTCGATATCTCCTTTCAGCTGCGGAACCTCCACCGCATCTTTACGGTCCAATACGTCTGGATTTTGGTCCATCAGCTCGGTGAACCGCTTGAAGCCAGCCATTCCTTTTGGATACAGTTCAAGAATTGCACTGATTTTATCGATTGGCTTGAACAGGACATTCACATAAAGCACAAATCCGACGAGTTCTCCGTAACTCAGGCTTCCCTGGAAGCTCAAATATGCTCCATACACAAGAACAACCAGGACAATCAGCCGCGTCAGCATATAAATGCTAGAGGAACTGATGGACATTACCTTGTATGCACTCAGCTTCGCCTTGCGGAATCGGCGGTTGTTCGCTGTGAATCTTTTAATCTCAAAATCTTCGTTTGTAAAAGACTGGACCACTCTGATTCCGGAAACGCTGTCTTCGACTCTCGCATTGACATCCGCAATATCACTGTACATATTCTTCCAGGCTGCATTCATTTTAATATTCGTATACGTAATCAGCCAGATCAGGAATGGCACGATAATCATTGTGGTCAGTGCCAGTTTTACATTGATCGTCAGCATGATCCAGAACGCCCCGACAAATGTCATCACGGCAATGAATAAATCCTCTGGTCCGTGGTGGGCTAGCTCTCCCAAATCAAAGAGGTCATTTGTGATCCGACTCATGATATGGCCTGTTTTCGTGTTATCGAAAAAGCGAAAACTCTGCTTCTGGACATGCTGGAACAGCTGCTGCCTCATGTCCGTTTCAATATTGATCCCCAGTTTGTGCCCCCAATAGTTGACGATGTATTGCAGAAAGGTGCTGATGACATACAACAGCAGCAAGCCGATGCTGACACTGACAATCATGTTCCAATTCCCGCCAGGCAAAAGTGTGTCAATGAACCACTGGACCGCCAGCGGGAAAGCCAGCTCAAGCAAAGCAACGATCACTGCACTGCTGAAATCGATGACGAATAACCTCCGGTGAGGCCGGTAGTATGTAAAAAATCTTCTTATCATGTTGGGTTTCTCCTTTTCTATCTTCATGTGATTATATGCCAAGCAGTCCCAATTTTTCAATAATTCTCTCTAAATTTTAATTGATTATTTTACCAAAATTACAGGTTAGATTTTGGCTGGATTGGACATTTTAGGAAGAGAAGAAACGCAGAGGTGAAGAATGGATGATTTCAAAACGACATTTCACATTTAACATCTTGATGATTGTCCTTCCCTGGCTGTCACTATTATTCATAGGGAAGCGCAGTTTTAAAAGATATTCATTATCGGGCATTTTCATCATTATCTTTGAAATCATCAATCATATGTATGGGCACAAAAGGAACTGGTGGAAGTTTTACAACAGGAAGAAGTCATTCCTAAGAGATGAACTCCCTTTCAGCATTGGCCCGTATATGCCATTGTCGATGTGGCTGCTGAAGTATTCCTACGGGAACTTCAAGAAGTTCATTACGCTGAATGCCATTGCGGACGGTATTTTTGCCTTCTTTTTCATCAATTTTTTGAAAAAAATCAAGATTGTCCGCCTCCACAAATTGAGTAATCTCCAGTTCTTTTTTTACCTGCATTATAAAGCATATTTATTATATGGCGTGCAATATTTGTATGAGAGGGCTAATCGATACAGGTTTTTTTGACGAGGCTCTTATAGGAAAGATCGCTCAGTTATATCCAAAAACGCTCCGCGGCATAGAAGCCCGGAGCGTTTTTTCTGCTGGATATTAGGATGGAACAAGGACGCCTTCCAGTTCTCGATTGATTTCTTTCGAACGGTTCGCAGCATGATGGACTGCCTGCGAAATGGCTGTTCCGCCGTTGTATTTTCTTAATGCATTTAAGCCTGAAGCTGTCGTTCCGTTTGGGGACGTGACATTTTCCCTGAGGACCTCTGGCGTCTCGTCTTTTTCAATAATCATCTTCGCTGCGCCAAGGATTGTCTGGGCAATGATTTCCCGCGCCATTTTTCCGTCCATGCCGCTTTCCCTGCCAGCTCGCTCCATATGCTCCATTAAATAATAGAAATAAGCGGGGCCGCTGCCGGCGAGGCCAGTGAAAATGTCCATCTGCTCCTCTTCGATCAGGAATACCTTGCCCATGCTGCTTAGCAGTTCTTCCACTTCCTTGATGTGATCCTCTGTTGTAAATCGGCCAGGTGAGATGGCGGTAGCTGATTCCTGAATCATGCTTGATGTGTTCGGCATGACGCGGACTACTTGCTGCCCCGAATTCAAGTTTTCTTCCATATAACCTGTGGAAATGCCTGCAAGGACAGATACCACTACTTGGCCAGGTACAATTTTATCCTTCAAACTGGCGAGTGCATCTGCTGCGCCATTTGGTTTCATCACCAAAACAAAAATATCCATATCAGCATAGGGCAATTCCGATTGCGGCACTGCATTGATTCCGTACCTTGATTCTAAACGCTCAAGCCTCGTTGCATTGCTCTTGTTCGTTACGTAAATGTGCTCCGCCCGAATTTTCCCAGACTTCACTGCTCCCGAGATCATTGACTCTGCCATTGAACCTGCACCTAAAAAAGCTACTTTCTTCTGTTTCAACAAACCGCATTCACCTCGTCAAAGTTTATTTCCGTCGCATTTTATCAACGGTACCTATGGTAACATCCTGAAAATGAGATTCAAGGGACTCGGAACAATTCGGGAGGAAACGGGCGAGATAGTGAATGTAAGCGGAAACATCAGGACCTTAAGGGGTATTTCGCGGGCATAATGAGCTGATATCCTCCTACATGCTAAAATATAGAGAGATATGAAGACTCATAATCTATTGAATTTGCGGGTACTAGTATACTAGAAAAAAAGGGGGCGAATTATGAATAAGAAAGAAAAAATCAAAAGCCTTCCATTATCAGCGGGTGTCTATCTCATGAAGGACCAAACAGGGACAATCATCTACGTCGGAAAAGCGAAAAGTCTTAAAAAGCGTGTGCAATCCTATTTTTACGATTCAGCAGCCCACCCACAAAAGATTCGGAAGCTTGTCGCAAACATCGATGATTTTGACTATATCCTTACAGATACAGAGTTTGAAGCTTTTATGCTTGAATGTAAATTGATCAAGGAAAAGAAGCCTCTTTTTAATAAAAAGATGAAAAGTCACCTCGCCTATTCCTATATTGCGATTAAAATGGACGGCTTATATCGAAAAATCATAATGGTTCCTGAGAAAAGCGATACTGATAAAACCCTATATTTCGGCCCTTATACCAGCTCGATTTATGTCAGGAAAGCAATCGAGAATTTGAAGGAGTACTTGAACATAAACTGCCTGCATCCACTTAAGGGCACTCCCTGTCTGAATTTCACACTGGGAAAGTGCATGGGGATTTGTTTAGGGGGCAATGCTGTCGACCGGTACAATGAGGTTGTCGACCAAATTGCTTCATTGCTCAGCGGTTCCGACACGAAGCTGCTCGAGGAACTTCAGCAAAAAATGGAGCAGGCTTCTGCAGATTATCAATTTGAAGAAGCCGCGAAACTGAGAAATTATCTTAGGTCCTTCTCCGTGCTATTATACAAGGAAAATATGATCCAGTTCACCGAAGGGAATCAGAATATCGCCGTGGTGGAGCGATTAACAGACGATACTCTGAAACTATTTTTAATCAAAGGGCATAAGGTCATCCACAGTGAAAAGCTGGAAAGCAGTGAAAATCTCTCTGAAACTATTCCTTCGAGGATTCTAGCTACTTTCAGGGAAGTTAGCTATGGAGAGCCAGTCAGGATTGGAAAAGAAGAACTGGATGAAGTCCAGATCATCTATAGTTATTTGAACGGAAGCAATGGTGCTCATTTCATGATCATTCCTGATTACTGGCTGGAAACTGAAAGCAGTTTTGATTTCGAGCATCAAATCAGGGATCTGCTAATAAAAGTTTGAGAGCTGCCAGTACAGGCAGCTCTCTACTATTTCCAAACAATCGAAAAGGTGGTTCCTTGCTGATCGCTTTCTTTTAAAATCAAGTCAGCTCCGAGAGACCTCGCCAGCATTCTGCTGAAGGAAAGTCCGAGGCCGAGTCCCCTGACCTTCAGCTTTTTCTTTTCACCTCTGAAGAATCGTTCGAACACAAGGGCTTGTTCTGCTTCGGGTATCCCGCTGCCTGTGTCCTTCACATCAATTCTTCCCTCTGAGAGAATGATGGAAATGGTGCCTTCATGATTGATCGCCTGGTAGGAGTTATTCAGTAAATTGATCAGGATTTGCTGCAGGCGCAGCGGATCGGTCATTGCATAAATCGCTTCAGCCGGTGTGAACACTTCGAGGTCCACACGTTCACTTTGCGTCACCTGCCACTGCCTCCCGATTTCTTGGACAAGCTTATTCAGATCGCATCTTTCTGTCCGGATCGTGAAGGCGCCCGCTGCTAATGAATTGAACTCCAGCAGGTCAGAAATCATTGTCTGCAATCTCTGGATTTCTTTCAGAGTGATATCAAGGAATTCCTGTCGCTCTTCTCCTGTTACGATTCCGTCCCTTACTGCCTGCACGAGGCCGCTGATTGAGGTGACAGGCGTCTTCAGATCATGTGTCACACCTGCGAGCAGCTCAGCCCGCATTTGTTCCAGCTGAGTCAAACGGCTTGTCATTTCTCTGAAGGAAGTAACAAGTTCGCGGATCTCAAGCTCTTTCGGATCAGCATCGAGTTTGATTTCGTAATCCCCTTCTCTTACCTGTGCCGCTGCATGGGCTACGTCCTGGATCGGCTTCAGGATTTTTTTCGAGAGAAAGTAGATGACAATCCAGCCGAGCAATCCCAATCCGACCAATAGCACGATCAATAGCCGGTATTCCTGGTTCACATCACTCAACTCACTTGCGCTTTGCATAGCGACGACCCAGCCGGTTTGCTGATTGTCCACCATGATAGAAGATTTGGCTGAGTAAAAAGCCTCTCCATCCATCATCAGCTTCTTAACGGACTCTTCATTATCAAAGACCTCTGAAGGTATGACTCCTGAAGAACGATGGTGACCGCCTCCCCTCATCGGCCCCGAATTCAGGATATTGCCATCCAAGTCAGTTACAAATAGCTGGGGCTGATTCTCCATTTGCAGGATCCTGGCACGATCATCCAGCCTCCGGTCCAGCCGGCCAAAATCTTGATTGCCAAACGACTGCCCCAGCCGGTCGGCCGTTTCCACTGCCAGGTATTCCATCAGATTCAATCTATTTTGCAATGTCGTTTCCTTTATCCACCACATCGAGCCCGCTCCGAGCAAAAGAAGCCCAATGACAAGAGTCAGGAGATACCTGGTTGTCCAGTACCTCAGCAATGAAATAGGCTTTTTACTTTTCATAAACACTGAACTGATACCCCAATCCTCTTAGAGTCCGGATTTCCCCCTGCGTGGAAGACCAATCCAACAATGCCTGACGAATTCGTTTGACCGACAAATCCACCGCCCGGTCGCTTCCGTCATAATCCATCCCCCAAACATTTTCAATAAGATCTTCTCTTGTAAAAGTCCGGTTCGGCCTTTCAGCCAGAAACATCAGCAGGCTGAGATCCTTTGGCGTTAAAATGACCTTCTCGCCGTTGACTGTGACCACATGTGAATCCATATTGATTTTCAGGCTGCCAAACTGCTTCGTACTTTCTGTATCAAGGACATGGGTTGAGCGACGCAGCACGGCATTCACCCTGGCAACTACTTCTTCGCCAATGAACGGCTTTGGAATATAATCGTCCGCTCCCTGATTCAGCCCTTTCAGCTTATAGTCAATATCCCCAAGCGCCGTCAGCATGATGACCGGGCATGAATTGACTTCACGGATTTCCTTCAGCACTTCCCAGCCGTCCATGGCGGGAAGCATGACATCCAGCAAAACAAGATCCGGCTGAAGCTCCGTGAATGATCGCAATCCTTCCGAGCCATCGAAAGCCTGTACCACTTCATAACCTGCATGCTTCAAGTAAACAGCCAGCACTCGTGAAATCGTCTCTTCATCTTCTACTATTAAAATGGTTTTCATCGTTGCACCACCCGTTATCCTAAATATAAAGAAAACCTCCAGCATCTTGGTCAGCCCACCCGGCAAGCGCTGCAGCAGGACAATTTGAGTAACTTCTCGTCCTCTTCATCTTACAAGAAAAATCCCCCGCTTGATACGAGGGATGCCTTGATTACATATTTTTTTAGAATCCGAATCCGCCGCCATTTTGATGCATCCCGCGACCGCCTTCAGCTCCGAAGCCGCCTTTGTGATCCATGCCTTTTCCTCCGGCACCGCCTTTGCCGCCGAAGCCATCACCTCGTCCCATGCCGGCACCCAGTCCGAAGCCTTCTCCATGACCCATACCGCCGCCTTTTCCGATGTGCCCGAATTCGTCTTCAAAGAGTTCTTCAAGTTTATCTGCATCTTTATTCCTGATTTCCTCAATCAGCTCACGTGTATATTTATCAGTTGTTGAGATGCCAAGCTCCTTCGCCAGGTTCACGATTTTCTTTTCCTGGACTTCCTGGGCTATTTCACCAATTGTTTTCCCGTCAATCGTAATATTCAGCTCTTTAGCATCTGCTTTCACCTTGGCAGATTGGACTTCCTGGGCGACTTCGCGGATATCTCTTCCGTCTACTGTGATTCCATGCTCCTTCGCCTGTTTAGTGATATAAGCTGTTTGCACTTCCTGCTGAAGAGTCTGCAGGTCTTTTCCTTCCGGTGTAACACCAAGTTCCTTGGCTTTTTTATTCAATGTCGCTGTCCGGATTTCTTCCATTAAAGTTTGAGCATCTTTGTTATCAGCAGAGATGCCCAAATCTTTTGCTTCATTTTTCAGGTTGGCTAAACGGATGGCTTCATGAAGCGCGGCAGCATCCTTTCCATCTGTAGAGATGCCAAAGTCCTTCGCTGTTTCCTTAAGCTTGGCCAATTGTACTTCCTGAGCAATTGTTTCAATATCCTTGCCGTCTGTTTTGATACCCAGTTCCTTTGCTTCCTTCTTGATCGTCACATCACGAATTTCACTCATCAATGTTTGAGCATCTTTTCCGGAAGTGCTGATGCCAAGGTCTTTCGCCTTTGCGATTAATTCCTCTGAATTGCCCCCGAAGAATCCTTTATGCCCGAACCCCTTTCCAAAGAAGCTTTTCACAGAACTGGCAGTTGAGCTTGCCGTACTGTCATCATTCGCCAGAGAAGTAGTAGCGTATCCTCCAATTAATAATGCGCCTGCAATCGTAAAACCGATGACTGATTTCTTCATATTTGACATCCTCCTATAATCTCTCTTCTTTAAGACTCAAGTTGTCCCCTGAACCTTATACTCAAAGTTTAACGAGTGATTATGTCAGCAAAATGTCAAAGCAGCAGTTTTTTTGAAATTTTTCCGAGGAGGTTTCAGCTATTTTGAGCTGGTTCATGTCAGGACAAAGTCAAACGTAAAAAGGAGAACGGCCCGGCCGCTCTCCGCTGTTTAATGTAGGTTCACTTTGATCGTCTTGTCGGACCAAAAGCTCGGATTGTACTGCAGTTGCAAACCTGCATCGCCAGCCGGCTGTTCAAAGGAAATCGTTCCGGATACTTTTCCGCCTGGCGCAAGTTCACCTGATTGGAGTGCCGTATTTGTATCAACCGTCGTGAATGCCTGGTCGACAATCTGGCCCTGGCTGTTGGACATTTTAAAATCAAAAGGATTATAAGAGATATTCTCATCGCCTGCATTTTCGATTTCGACGGTGACGATTACATATTCATGTCCATCCTTTGGCTGGTCGAATTCACTTCCAGGCGATTTTTCCACTTTTGTGACCGTCAGGACGTTATCCTCCAGTTGAACCTTTTCCCCAACAGCGAATTCTTCCTTGGCTGGCGCGGCTTTTTCGTCTTGCTTCTTCTCTGTCGCCGAGGCTTCCGAGGCTTTCGAGGCTTTCGAGGCTTTCGAGGCTTCCCCGTCCACTTTTGTTGCCGTCTCCTCTTCACCGCCACCGCTCGCCATGGCAACTACGACAATAATCGCTATCAACCAGAACCACCATTTTTTAAAGATTTTCATCGTCGTATACTCCTTTCATTCTTTTTTCCGTAATCGATTCGGAAACCATGTCATACATGCTCTCGATGCCTTTTTCAGAAGCTTCGAAGCTAAAAGAATTCTCAAGATTGATTCCAAGGCTGTCAGCTTCCCTGGCGACATCGATATTTGCGCCCATGAAAATAAACTCCCAGCGATACTTTTCCTGCTGATGTCGAATTAGTTCTTTTACCTTTCCATAGGTGAATTCACGGCTGGCGTTTTCCATGCCGTCCGTCGTAATGACAAATATAACTTTTCCCGGCTTTCGGTCTTCGCTTGTTTTTGCCAGACGGTAGCCGACATCCAGGATGGTCTTGCCTATGGCGTCCAAAAGGGCAGTCGACCCGCGCACATAATACTCATCCTCGGTCAGTTTTACATTTCTCGCTTTAATCCCATTCCATAGTACTTCATACTCGTCGTCGAACAAGACCGTGGTCAGGATCGTCTCCCCTGGCAGTTCCGCCTGCTTTTTCACGAAGGCATTAAAGCCGCCGACCGTGTCGCTCTCCAGTCCGGCCATTGAACCGCTCCTGTCGAGCAAAAAAATGATTTCCGTTAAATTGTTGTTCATCCCTATCAACCTCCTAAGCTGAATCTGCTATAATCATATCTAGATTCATCCATAATTTGGTCGCCTGTTAAGCGACATTTGGAGGAGGCTGGCTCCGTGCTGGATCAAAGAATTATAGAGGAATTACAGAATTATCTGGATCAGAATCTGGTTTATGTCTTATATGAAAAATCCATCGAATCGTTCGATGATTATGTACTTGAGAGCATTTCCCCGATGGAAATTGAGAATTTCATCACCCAAAAACGAAAGCCGACGCTGCAAAAAGTGTTGTTTGATTACATTGATCGAAAAGGCGCGGCAGACGCTGAAGTTTATAAAAAAGCCGGCATCGACCGGAGGCATTTTTCCAAAATCCGCTCGAACCCCGAATACAGGCCGAGCAAGAATACCGTGCTGCTGCTCGCCCTCGCCCTCGAGCTGAACAAAAAAGAAACCGACAAGCTCTTAAGCTCTGCCGGCTACTCGTTATCGGACAGCGAAACATCCGATCTCGTCGTCCAGTTCTGCATCGAGAGGAAAATATACGATATCCACCAGGTCAATTACGCGCTGGATTATTTTAGCCAGAAGCCATTGGGCGGGGTGTCATAATGGCAGAAGGTGTACTGGGTTCGGACATTTCTAGTGGCTTTCTCTCCGAAAATTTCCGAAGGTGCACTGGCTTCGGACATTTCTAGTGGCTTTCTCTCCGAAAATGTCCGAAGTTGCACTGGCTTCGGACATTTCTAGTGGCTTTCTCTCTGAAAATGTCCGAAGATGCACTGGCTTCGGACATTTCTAGCTGCTTTCCCTCCGAAAATGTCCGAAGGTGCATTGACTTCGGACATTTCTAGTGGCTTCCCCTCCGAAAATGTCCGAAGTTGCACTGGGTTCGGACATTTCTAGTGGCTTTCTCTCCGAAAATGTCCGAAGATGCACTGACTTCGGACATTTCTAGCGGCTTTCCCTCCGAAAATGTCCGAAGGTGCATTGACTTCGGACATTTCTAGTGGCTTTTCCTCGGAAAACGGTGACATCCCCAATTATTTCTCTTCACTAACTACTCATCAAAAGAGAAGCCTGGAGATTAAGGTGATCTCCAGGCTTCGATTATTAGTGGATGACTGTTCCGCGCTCGAAATGGTTCATGCAGGTCAATTCGATTATATAATCATAATTCGCAATCGCCCGTTGGAGCTCTATTTTTTCATCTATAGACAGGTTTGGATTCTGCATTTTATTCACGAGCTGCATTTGCAAGGCTTCTAATTGTGATTTTACTTCTTGATAGTTCATGTCCAACACCCTTCCTTATTAAAATGTGAAATCGCTTTCTTACTATAATTATATCCCGCAAACCCCTGCGGGTACCTTAATAATTATTTCATTTTTGTGAAACCTTTTTATAGAAATCGGAGTCAAAATTGGATGAGATTATTAAATGATGAAAGGTGGCTAACGATGAAATTCCTAAAAGGTCCGTATGATTCTTTTGATACTTTACTCGAAACGCTCCCAACCTTGCCCCGCAAAGCCAGGACGCTGCTGATTGGCGTGGATGGCTGCGGGGGCTCGGGAAAGAGTACGTTTTCGAGGGAATTGCGTGAAAGTCTTGCTAACGTAACGGTTGTCCATAAAGATGATTTTTATCTGCCTTCAGGCAACATCATTAAAGACCGTCCTGAAAACAAGCCGATTGGGGCTGATTTTGACTGGAGGCGTCTGAGAGAGCAGGTTCTTGAACCTTTAAGCTCCAACCAGGAAGGGCATTATCAGCGCTATGACTGGAATGAAGATCGTTTGGCGGAATTCCATACTGTTCCGGTTGGCGGCATTGTCATTATTGAGGGCGTCTATTCCACGCGTGATGAACTGCAGGATTTTTATGACCTGAAAATCTGGGTGGAATGTCCTCGTGAATTGCGGCTTGCGCGCGGCATCGAGAGGGATGGCGAGGGTGCACGCGAGATGTGGGAAGCCAATTGGATGGTGGGTGAGGACATGTATGTGGAACAGCAAAAACCTTTGGAACGTGCGGACATTGTATTAAGCGGCACTCCATAAAAATGACGCTCAGATACCTGAGCGTCATGAGTTTCTTCTGCAAACAATCACTTCTCGGATAAAGTTTCCTTTCCGCACAACACCCCGATCGACAATTTCAAAACCTGCTTCAACAATCACCGGATCGATTGGTTCAATGGTGACGATGACCAATTTCTCAGCGAACTTCCTTGTCCTTTCAAGCATTTCGAGCTGTTCTTCGGCGGTAATGACGGAGCAGAGATTGTATGGCATATCAATTATCGCCACATTATATTCGCCTGTCACATCACGAAGGTCCATATATTTAATCTCGGTCTCATAACCAAAATGTGCGATGTTCTCGCGCGTTCCGGCCAAAATAAGCGGATTATTGTCGCTGCCGACGATACCAATGCCCATCGACAGGGCCTCGACGACTACAGTTCCAATTCCGCAGCAAGGATCGATCGCTTTCACGCCTGCTGGATTTGGGACGGCGATATTCGCGACCGCCCTGGCGACACGGGTGCTCAATGCGGTGGAATAACTGTGCGGCTTTTGCTGGTGGTGCAGCCAAATCGCCTCACTGCTGTGGTATAAACCAAACACCCAGCGACCGTTCACCTTTAAAAATCCGAACAGCAAGTCCGGCTGGTCTAGCTCTGGCTGACCCGGAACAGCCAGGCCAACCTCCCGCTCGATTCTCCGACGATCGGCGAATGCCCATTTTTCATCTCCGGCATCTTTTACAAAAATAACCTTGAAGGTCGCACCCTCTAGCTGCAATTCTTTTACCTTGGCGATGATATCGTTAATATCAGCCCCTTCAATAATCACATCAATTCTTTCTCTTATAAAAGGACTCCTGCTTGGGTCAATGTTTATCATACTTTCAATCACTCCGGTCTCAGAATCCTTCCCGAAAAACGACCGCATCTCCAGCATGCATAATGATTCTTCCTCTTTATGGAACGCATATGTATAGATAAAAGAGCGAGGTTCACTCAGCAAATTATCAAATCCTTTCAAAAGTCATTCCGGCTCAACATGCACATGAACGTCATAAATTTCGTATTCTTCCACAAGCTTCTGCTCAACGCGTGTGGAGATGTCGTGTGCCGTGCTGATGTCGAGTGTCGGGTCCACGGTGATGACGCAGTCGACAACGATATTGTTTCCATAGCTGCGTGCTTTTAAATCTTTGATGCCGTTGACGCCGGGAATCGCACAAATCGTTTGTTTATACTCTTTAACGAGGTCGACATCAAAACCGTCTGTGAGCTGGTGCGATGCTTCCCGGAAGATTCCCCAGCCTGTTTTTACAATAAGGACACCGACGATGACTGCGGTAACGGGGTCAAGCCACGGCAACCCGAATTGGGAGCCGATGATGCCAACGGCGGTTCCGATGCTCACCCACGAATCGGACAGATTATCCTTTGCCGCAGCCATGACCGAATGGCTTTTTATTTTGCGCGCAAGGTTCTGATTATAGCGATAGACCATATACATAACAAGTGCCGAGAATACGCCTGTCCAGACAGCGATCAGATCTGGCGCTTCCACAGCACCTTTAAAAATCGAGGTGACCGCACTGAATAAAACTTCCACACCGACAAGGATCATGATAAACGACGCGACCATCGAAGCGACCATTTCTGATTTCCAGTGGCCGTACAGATGGTCTTCGTCTGCCGGCTTTTGCGACAGCCTCAGGCCGATCAAGACGGAAACCGAGGCTAAAATATCGGTTGTATTGTTGAGCCCATCGGCCTTCAATGCCTCTGAACCGCTGATATGCCCCACGAATAGTTTTAATGCGGATAGGATTAAATAAGCGGCGATGCTGATGATTGCCCCGCGTTCGCCTAACTTTAGATTTGAGTAACGTTGTTCATCCATGGACCTGCCTCCATTCAACTGCTAGAACATTTTAACAATCAAGGAGCGAGTGGGTCTACAGCAACCTTTTTATCCTCGGGCATGTAAATGAAAGACGCGCAAAAAAGTTTCCTTTGGCAAAATAGAAAATATTACCTGAAACCTTCAGCATACTTTTGCAGTACAATAACTATCGGAAAATTATGCGTATAGCGGTCGGGCTACAAAACTACCTGAAATTGTGTTAGAATGGAAACTTCAATAGATTCCTAGGAGGGATTGCATGGGGACAAAGAAAAACAAGTCCATCCACTTTGTATTGCTTGCCATTGTCCTTTTATGGCTCAAAACCTACACCGTTTATAAAATCAATTTTGATATAGATATTGAAAATAAACTGCAGGAGTTCATCCTGTTCATCAATCCATTAAGCTTCCTTATGTTTATTATTGGCATCGGGATCTTCATGGCAAACAGGAAACAAAAAATATTTGTCGTAACTGCAAGCTTCATCACTTCGTTCGTCCTGTATGCGAATGTCGTCTACTACCGTGAATTCAGTGATTTCATCACGATTCCGCTGTTGACTCAGACAAGCAATATGGGCGATTTGAAAAGCAGTGTCGGCGAGTTGGTCAGCTGGGCTGACATCCTGTATTTCATGGATGCGTTATTGATCCTGGCTCTGGCTTTTGTCAAAACACCGAAGATTTCCTTCAAGAAGTACAGAAATGTTGGCGCTGCAGCTTTCTATTTCAGCGCATTCGGCCTCGCCTTTTTCAATCTTGGGCTTTCCGAGTCTGAGCGTCCGGAATTACTGACACGTACTTTTGACCGGGAAATCCTGGTTAAAAATATCGGGACTTACAATCACCACATTTACGATGCCTACCTGCAAACGAAGACAACGGCGCAGCGTGCGCTTGCAGATGGCAACCAGTTAACGGAGATCGAGAACTATACTCGCGCTCAATATACAGAACCATCGAAAGAAATGTTCGGTGCGGCAAAGGGAAAAAACATCATTGTCATCTCAATGGAATCAACCCAGAGCTTCGTCATCGGACAAAAGGTGAATGGACAGGAAATTACACCATTCCTGAATGAGTTCATAAAGGACAGCTACTACTTTGATAATTTTTACCATCAGACAGCACAAGGGAAAACGTCTGATTCAGAATTCCTATTGGAAAACTCTTTATATCCACTTGGCCGCGGTGCCGTGTTCTTCACGCACTCTGGCAATGAATATGTATCACTTGCGGAACGGCTGAAAGAAAACGCCTATTACACAGCAAAGCTTCATGCGAACAACAAGAGCTTCTGGAACCGCGATGTAATGTACAACAACTTCGGCTATGACCGTTTCTACTCATTGCCGGATTATGAAGTTAACGAAGAGAATTCAGTCGGCTGGGGCATGAAGGACATCGAGTTCTTTGATCAGTCGGTAGAACACTTGAAAGATATGCCGAAGCCATTCTTCGCTAAGTTCATTACGCTGACAAACCACTTCCCGTTTGAACTGGACGAGGAGGACAAATTCATCGATGAATATGATTCACCAAGCGGCACGCTGAACCGCTACTTCCCAACTGTCCGCTATACGGATGAAGCATTCAAGCTGTTCATTGAGGATCTGAAGGCTGAAGGTCTTTATGAAGATTCCATCATCGTCATCTACGGTGACCACTATGGAATTTCCGAAAACCACAACCGTTCAATGGCTCAATACCTTGGAAAAGAAATCACGCCATTTGTTTCAACACAATTGCAGCGTGTGCCATTGATCGTTCACATCCCGGGCCATGAAGGCAAGACGATCTCTACTGTTTCAGGACAGATCGACCTTCGTCCGACATTACTGAACCTGGCAGGGATTGATACGAAGCAGGATATCCAATTTGGTTCAGACCTATTCTCTAAAAAGGATAACTTCGTTGTCCTGAGAGATGGCAGCTTCATCACAGACAAAGTCGTGTACACGAAAGGCACTTGCTACGATAAAGCAACCGAAGAGCCGACCGAAATGGCAAGCTGTGAACCATATATCGAGCACGCCAAGAATGAACTGAGCTACTCAGACCAGATCATTTACGGCGACTTGCTTCGCTTTTACGGTAAAGAAGAAGAACAACAAGAATAATCTTAAACTCCGCTGAATGTACAGCGGAGTTTTTTTGTTCATTAAAAAACGCTCCCGTTAAGGAGCGTTTCATTGTGTATTATACTTCCATTATTATCGGCAGAATCATCGGTCTTCTGCCTGTCTTGCTGTACAGGAATGGGTTGACGACGTCAATGACGGCCTTTTTGATGCTTGACCAGTCCTTCGTTCCGCCTGCCAGTTCTGTGACAATTTTATCGGTGATGATTTCTTCGAGATTCTTCATCAAATCGCCTGATTCCCTGACGTAGACAAAGCCTCTTGTTACGACGGTCGGCTTGTTAACCATCACTTTCTTCTCGCGGTCGATCATCATCGTGACAATCACAAGACCATCCTGGGACAGCACTCTTCTATCTTTTAACACGATATGCCCGATATCGCCGATGCCACTGCCGTCAACATAAACTGGCTGTGCCGGAACCTTGCCGGCTACCTGGCCGCCATCAGCCGATAATTCAAGTACATCGCCATTGTCTAAAATAAAGCAGTTTTCGCGTGGGATTCCGCATTGCTCCGCCAGCTTCACATGCTGATCGAGCATGCGGAACTCACCGTGAATCGGAATGAAGTACTTCGGATTCAAGAGCTTGATCATGAGTTTCTGCTCTTCCTGCTTCCCATGTCCGGAAGTATGGACTTCACTGATTTTATGGTGAATGACATCTGCCCCGATGCGGTGCAGCTTATCAATCACGCGGTTCACACTGACGGTATTCCCTGGAATCGGTGAAGATGAGAATACAATGGTGTCTCCTGGAATGACTGAAATCTGCCGATGCGTCCCATTCGCGATTCTCGCCAGTGCCGCCATCGGTTCCCCCTGGCTGCCCGTACAAATGATAGTCAGCTCATTGCTAGGTATCTGTCCTATTTCATTCACGCTGACGAATACCTCATCCGGTGCGGTAATGTACCCCAGTCTGCGCCCGATTTCGAATGTCTTCTCCATGCTGCGTCCGACAATCGCCATTTTGCGATTATGCCTTAAGGATGACTTCACGACCTGCTGGACACGGTCGATATTGGAAGCGAATGTCGCAAAAATCACACGTCCGTCGACCGTCTGGAAAATATCCTCGATCGCTTCGCCAACTCGTTTTTCAGAAACGGAAAAACCAGGAACTTCGCTGTTCGTGCTGTCCGATAATAGGCACAGCACGCCCTCGCTGCTCACTTCCGCGATTTTTTGAAAATCCGTGCCTGCTCCAACAGGCGTCAAATCAAATTTAAAGTCACCTGTGTGGACAATATTCCCTTCCGGAGTGGTGACGACCACACCGAAAGAATCCGCGATACTATGCGTCGTCCGGAAAAAACGCACCTTGATATGCTGGAATTCGACGACGGTATCGTTGTTGATCTGATGGAACTTGACGCCTTTGATTCGGTGCTCCTGCAATTTGGACTTGATCAGCTCAACAGCAAAATCACCGCCATAAATCGGCGCCTTCACGTCCTGAAGCAAAAACGGCAGCCCGCCGATGTGGTCCTCATGCCCGTGCGTCACGAAAATCCCAACCAGCTTGTCCTGGTTTTGCTTCAAGTAGGTGTAATCCGCGAGCACATAATCAATGCCCAGCAGCTCATTGTCCGGGAACTTGATTCCGCAGTCCACCAGCACCATTTCATTTTTGTATTCGATTACATACGTGTTTTTACCGATCTCACCAAGACCGCCTAAAGCGAAAATCTTGAGATCCTTTTTCAATTTCGTTTCCATAGTTCAGCTCCTGTTTGTTTGTACAAAGATATATCAATTCCCTCGGGAATCTTTTAATTATTTTATCGTTCAGGACCTTCGCGAAAAGAATCCTGGAAATGCAGAAAGAAGGTTACTGCGAATAGCAACAATCAATACCTTTTTTTAAAAGAATAATGAAGAAATAAGTTGGAGAATATAAGAGGTTGAATTCTTAAAATATAACACAAAGTGGAGAATTCAACAAATAATGCTCTTCTAATAGTGAGACGAACCAATTCGGATAAAGTTTCCCTGGCGGGGATAAATTTTATGGAGGGCATGATGTTTGGCGATTTGCCGTTTCCTATTTTATGGAAAAAGTAGTGTAAAAGAGGAAAATCGTAGTGGAAAATGTAATTTTCGTAGTGATAAGGGGCAATTTCGTAGTGAAAATGCGGAATTCCGTAGTGAAAATAGCATATATCGTAGTGATGAACATTTTTTTGCCAGTGAAGAAGCCTGTCTTCGTACTGATGAGCATTTTTTTGCCAGTGATGAAGCCCGTTTTCGTAGTGAGGAGCGTCTTTTTGCCAAAGATCAAGCCAATTTTCGAAGACAATTCGTCGCTTTTTCGTATTTTGAAGCTCCTTCCGTAGTAATACACGGCTTTTTCGTAATAGTGAAGCCACCTTCAGTAGAAATTTGCGGCTTTTCCGAATTAATGAAGCCAGCTTGCGAATTTATTCCCGGCTTTTCATATCGATTAAGTTGTTTCCGTAACGCATTTCAGCTTTTTAGCCCTGGGTGAGCAAGTTTGCGTCATCATAAAAAAAATAAACACCGGCGATAGTAAGCCGGTGCCCAATTTATAATAAATCTTTAAACGTTCTGGCCTGCTGGTCGAGTTCGCGTGCGGCATTTACGATTTCTCGGAAGGCTTCGACGGCTTGTTCATTGAGGCCCTGGTTATTGGTGATGCCTGATTGTGAGCGGATGGTGGCTTCGCTGATTTTACCGATTTCCCCGGAGATTCCTTCGATATGGGCATTGACTTCCTGGATGGAGTCCTGGACGCGGGTGGCGAGTTTCCTTACTTCGCCTGCCACCACGTTGAAACCTCTTCCATGCTCACCCGCGCGTGCAGCTTCAATCGCAGCGTTCAAGGCAAGAAGGTTGGTCTGGGCGGCGATTTCGCGGATGGTCTGGACAATGCTGCCGATTGATTTTGCCTGGGATTTCAACGATTCAAGGATTTCAAGGTTTTCCTGGGATTGAGCAACAAGTTTGCTGGCTGCAGCAACCGCTTCTTCGCTTCTGGTGATGCCTGCCTCTGCCCGGCCACTTAAATTTTCCGACATTTGCAGCAGCCGTTCTGCTACCCTCGTTGCATTCTGCTCACGTTCGGAAATGTCGGTTGCTACCTTTACTACTCCTGCTACTTTTCCTGAGGCATCATAGACCGGTGTATACGTTGCCTCCAGCAAGATTCGCTTGCCTCGTTTTGTGACTCGTTCGATTTTTTCCTGAAAGCTTTTGCCTGCGCGCAGGTTTCTCCATAATTCCATGTACGCTCTGCTCGCTGCAAATTCCGACGTGCAGAACTGCTTGTGAAGAAGGCCAGGCATTTCATCCACTCGATACTCCATCGTTCTGGCGAAGTTTTCGTTCGCCCATAGCACTTTTCCGTTCGGATCGAACTCAATCATTGCCAGTGATCTCTCTATAGCAGCCAAAACAGCGTCTTCCTGAAAAACCTGTGTACTTTTTACCGGTGCACTTGTAAGCATCGTATTGATCATCCTCTTTCTCAATTCTTGATTGTCTTCGATTGGCCTTTGACTAAAGAAAGACTCTCTATTTTGCGGCACTTTATACCTATCCTACTATTCACTCCCACATGGCACAATTTTGAATGTGTTAAGCTGTTCCACCAGCCTATGTATGATAAGATATTGGATAACTTAATTTTAAGGAAGGGATCCGCTTGAACCAAAAAATCTTGCCCGCCTCCTCCAACATGAAGGAGTTCGAACAGTTCCTGAAAAGCCCTTTTGAAATCGGCGTGTTTTTAGAACTGCATATATCGCAATTAAAGCATGTGAATGCCATGGCAAAACAGCATGGCAAAAAAATGATTTACCACGTGGATATGATCCAGGGACTGAAGAGTGACGATTATGCGACGGAATACATCTGCCAGGAATACAAGCCGTATGGATTGATTTCAACGAAGTCGAGTGTGATTCTGAAGGCAAAGCAAAAAGGAGTCATCGCCGTCCAGCGTGTTTTCCTGATTGATTCGCATGCACTGGAAAAGAGCTATAAGCTCTTGGAAAGAACCCAGCCTGATTATATTGAGGTCCTGCCTGGCGCGATGCCCTGGATGATCAAGGAAGTGAAGGAGCGAGTGAACATCCCTATTTTTGCCGGAGGTCTGATCCGGACTGCTGACGAAGTGAAAAGTGCATTGGCCGCAGGTGCCTCTGCCATCACGACTTCTAAAAGGGATTTATGGGAAAGCAGCCCTTTTTAAGAATCCGACACATGAAATGTTCGAATGTATATGATATAATAATTACAAGTTAATAAATCGGGTAGGAGAACTGGAGAGACCACAATAACATTTCGGCTTTGGGGCGATAATGTTGTTTGTGGTCTCTTTTTTTTCAGACTAAGGAGGAGTATCATATGAGATTTTCAAATCTTGATCGCAATCATATCGTCACGAAACTTAAAAAGGATGCATTCGATGTTCTTGTCATCGGCGGCGGGATCACTGGTGCCGGGATTGCTTTGGATGCCGCAACCCGAGGAATGAATATTGCCCTCCTGGAGATGCAGGATTTCGCAGCGGGCACTTCCAGCCGTTCCACTAAGCTTGTACATGGCGGCCTTCGTTATTTAAAGCAATTTGAAGTGAAAATGGTCGCTGAAGTTGGGAAAGAACGAGCCATCGTTTATGAGAATGGCCCGCACGTGACAACCCCGGAATGGATGCTCCTCCCCTTCCATAAAGGCGGGACGTTCGGCAGCTTCAGCACTTCCATCGGACTGAGAGTATATGATTTCCTTGCAGGCGTGAAGAGATCGGAACGCCGGAAAATGTTCAGCGCAGCCGAAACACTCTCAAGGGAACCGCTCGTGAAAAAAGAAGGCTTAAGGGGCGGCGGCTACTATGTCGAATATCGTACAGACGATGCCCGCCTGACGATCGAGGTCATGAAGCAAGCTGTTGCAAAAGGCTCCACTGCATTGAACTATTCCAAAGTTAAAAACTTGATTTATACTAACGGAATTGTTTCAGGAGTCCTTGTCGAGGATCTTTTAACAGGCGAGGAATATGAAGTCCATGCCAAAAAAATCGTCAATGCGACGGGCCCATGGGTTGACGGTATCCGTGAGATGGACGATTCGAAAAAAGGAAAAACGCTGAAACTGTCAAAAGGTGTCCACATCGTCATCGACCAATCCCGTTTCCCGCTCAAGCAGGCGATTTACTTTGATACACCTGACGGCCGGATGGTTTTCGCGATTCCGCGAGAGGGAAAAACGTATGTCGGCACAACTGATACTTTTTACAACGAAGACCCTAAACATCCGGCCATGACGGAAGAAGACCGAACTTACCTTCTGAAAGCCATTGCCTACATGTTCCCGGATGTGATGGTGACGGAAAAAGATGTAGAGTCCAGCTGGGCAGGCGTAAGACCGCTCATCCACGAGGAAGGCAAGGCCCCTTCCGAAATTTCAAGAAGAGATGAGATTTGGGAGTCCGACTCAGGATTGATCACCATTGCCGGCGGCAAACTGACTGGCTACCGTAAAATGGCCGAAACGATTGTCGATCTGCTCGCTGAAAAGTTCACCAACAAAGAGGGACGCAGCTTCCCATCGAGCCAGACCAAACATCTGCCGATTTCCGGCGGAGATGTAGGCGGTTCAGCAAAGCTGGATTCATACGTTGACGGACAAACCGATGCCGGCATGAAGGCTGGATTCACAAAAGAAGAAGCACGCCGCTTGGCATACCAGTACGGCTCCAACGCTCCAATTCTGTTCCAGCTCGCATCCGCACATAAGGAAGAAGCAACTCGATATGGCCTGCCCCTGGAATTGTTCGTGAAGCTGATTTATGGAATTCAATATGAAGCAGCCGCAACTCCAATTGATTTCTTCAACAGGCGTACAGGTGCGATTTTGTTCGATATTCACACCGTGCGAAACTTCAAGGAAAATGTGCTCAGCTACATGACCGATCAATTCGACTGGAGCCAGCAGCAGACAGAAGCCTACGCTTTAGAATTGGAAGAAGCCCTGACTGAGGCAGTCACTCCGGTAAAATAAACAAACAAACCCTGATCACGCGAATGATCAGGGTTCTTTTCTGCTTTGTGCTGACATAGTGCAATTTTAATTGGCAAGCTCTGTTATAGCTTATCGACTGGAAAAAACCCGCGTTTTTTTCCAGTTCGCCAATAAAATCAGGATTTCGCCAATAAAGTGGTGAAAGTCGCCAATAAAAACTGATTTTCGCCAATAAAAATTGATTTTCGCCAATAAGTTAAATCTCCAGGCAACAGCGAGTGCAAAACCAGGCTTTGTAAAAGAATTTTACCGGTAACCAGGCAACCACACTGAAAAAATCACGCGATTTGCTTTTTCTCGATTAAAAATCTCGCTAAAATCATCGACAGCACAAGGATAACCACCGCTGCCGCGACCCCAATATATGGCGCCATCACTACATTGCCAAAAGCGCTGACTGATTTGAATTGCATGAACAATCCTTCTACTTTCATGATATTGGTCAGGGTGTATCGCAATGTGTTCTCGACCCACGCCACGTTCAAATCCATGATGCTTTCCGCGAGGATGGGCAATCCGAAGAGGAAGCCGGATACGAAAAATGAAACAACTGTCGACTTCGCCAATGTGGAGACCACAACAATCAGGCATGCAAACGCAATGGCTGCCAGCAGGTGGATGGCTAATTGAATCAAATGGTATTCCATGAATGTAAAGCTGTAGGGAGATGAGAAGTACTTGAATGAATACTGAATCGGCAGGTCCCAGCCGCTTGTTCCATACACAATTGCCCTTGCTCCCAGGTTGAACAGCTCCCAGGCCAGCACGACCACTGTCGCAAAAATAGCAGCGGCCGCGAGCTTGGCTCTCATCGTTGCGGTCCTGCCATTTTTCGCGCTTAGAATATAATTTTCCACACCCGAGCTGTGTTCATTAGAGTAAATCCCCGCCAACCCGATCAGCAGCAACGCGCCTGTCAACATCAGTCCGAACACATTCACGAAGTCAACACTTTCCAATGGGCCTCTGTAATAGGCGATTTTGTTCATTTCGAGTTCATTTAGCATTTGTTTTTCCAGTTCAAGCCGATCCGCAAGTGCACCGTTCCCCTTTGCCTCGGCAGCGGAAATCCGTGAATTGAGCTCTTGGACTTTTTCGTCACGCCTCATTTCGATATGCTGGCTTTGCGCGATATTTTCTACGACGGCCATTTCAGCCATGAAACGTTCATCCGGGAAAAATTCTTCCTGCTCAAAAGAGGCACTCTTTTCCTCATTTACTTTTGCAGCCCTGTCAATCTTTTCTGCCGTAAGCGGGCCTTCCCATTCTTTATACACTTGGCGTGTCAGGCCGGTACCGCTCGTATTGGAAAACAACACGTAGGCAAACCATGCGAACAGGAAAATCCCAATGAAATACAGGCTCTTTTGTTTAAAAATTTTCACCAGTTCCCATTTGATCAAGCTCATGCCCCTACCTCCTCATCAAAATAATAGAGATACAGATCTTCGAGGTTGACCGGGACATTGACGGCATTCACAGCAGGTTTTTCCTCAGAAATGATTCTCAGCTGGATTCCGTCCATTTGCCTCGAGATATTGCCAACCTTGTAGTTCGCCTGGTAGGCCGGAACCTCAGCTTCCTCCGCGTTTACGCTCCACACCTTCCTTTCGATGTGGTGGACCAGATTTTGCGGGGTATCTTTTTCAATCAGCCGGCCGTCCTTCATGATTAGAATTTCCTTGGCGATGTATTCGATATCGGACACGATATGGGTCGACAGCAGCACAATCCGGTCCTTGGCGATGGCAGCCAAAAGATTGCGGAAGCGAATCCTTTCCTTCGGGTCGAGTCCGGCAGTCGGCTCATCGACAATCAGGATTTTCGGATCGTTCAGCAACGCCTGTGCGATGCCTACACGCTGCTTCATGCCGCCCGAAAGCTTGCCCATTTTCGTTTTTCTTTTATCGGTTAGGTTCACCATTTCAATCAGCTCAGTTATTTTTACAGCAGCTGTTTTCTTTTCCAGTCCTTTGAGGCTCGCAATATAAGCAAGAAATTTTTCGACGGTAAAATGCTTGTAATATCCGATGTGCTGCGGAAGATAGCCAAGCATGTCACGATACCGGTCCCCCATTTTGCCGATGTCTTCTCCATTCAAGGTAATCGTTCCGGAAGTCGGCCTCGATACTGCAGCCAGCATCCGCATCAGAGTGGTTTTTCCTGAACCGTTCGCTCCCAGAAACCCGTAGACTCCGTTGGTCAGCTCTGTTGTTACCCCGTCAACTGCCCGCTTATCGCCGAACACTTTCGTGACATCCTCAAGTTTAACTCTCATATTTTTCCCCACCTATTCCCATCTTTCTGATACTTGCGATATTTATGACCCAAACCAGGACTCCTGCGAAAATCAGGCCTGCAGCCGGCAGGACGCCGATCTTGATGAACATTTCGGATAAGCCCGGCAATCTGAAACCGGCAGCCGAGACAGCAATCCATAGTGCGATGAACGTGGCGCTAGCCGGAATTCCCTTCGTTTTTAACGCCAGAAGAAACGCGATACCTGTCACCAGTACATATGGCACTGTCCATGACAGGAAAAGCCTGGCGATCTGTATTTCCGGATTGACTGTTAAAAGGACTGCTGAAAGGCCGGCGTTCATCAGCAGATTGTAGAGCCCGACCACAAACAGACGGGAAGTCAGGATCTGCTGGGCATTATATTTGAGCGTGAGCTCCAGCTCGATCATCCCTTTATCCCGGCTCTTCATGATTTCAAAGATCCCCACGATAAAAGGCAGCGGAGCCAGCATGAAAATCATCGTATACGGTTCATCACTCCATTGAATCAGACTGATCATGCCAAGCAGCAGGAATGCGCCATTCAATGTCCAGAACGCCCAGCCGAAGTTCAACAGTTCCCGCACACTATTGAGCATGAGGGAATTTGCTTTGCGCTTAATGACTTCGCTTCTGGTTTCCCTCACCGGCACCTTGGCCATGATGAATTCGATGGAAGCCTCCAACTCGTCTTCATTCGGAAAATCCACTTTATAGGAATCGAGATACTCTTTGACGTCATGATCCATTTGTGTGCCGCTCATCCATCTCACTCCTGTCCAAATATAATTTCAGTTTGCCAAGACCCTGCTTTAGCCGCGATTTCACTGTCGACTCAGTCGCATTGGTCACTCTGGCAATCTCGGATATTTTCATATCGTTATAGTATTTAAGTAATATGGCTTCACGCTGGAAATCTGGCAATATATCGAGTGCCTCTTTGATCTCTTTTCGTTTCTCATTTTTTTCAAATATGGAGGATACACTTTTATCCGTTTTCGCATCGTGTTCATGAAGCTCGTATGTATGCCGGCTGTTTTGATGTGCCTTGCTTTTGAAATAATCCTTCGCGTGATTGCTAGCAATTGTCAGGCACCAGCTCTTAAACTCCCCGGAACCCTTGTATTTCCCCAGATTGTTCAGGATTTTAATGAACACCTCCTGGGTCAAATCTAGCGCAATCTCCTTCTCCCCCGTCATCCGGTAGATAAAACTGTACACGAGCTTATAATGCCGCCTCACCAGAACCTCCTGGCTCGACCGGCTCCCCCGCAATATCTCAGCAATCAATTCCTGATCGGTCATATCCTCACCTCCATTAAGCTAACGAGAATTTTTGAAAAAAGATTTAAAGAGACGAAAAATTTTTTCCATGTCTTATTATACATCCAGAAACTGGTTTCTTTTATAATATAAAAAAACCTAATCACCGGCGGATTAGGTTTGCTACCCGTATTTTCTTTGATGTTCCTTCTTCATATCCAGATACTCAGGGTCTGTTCGGGCCTGCTTCCATTTTTTCATAAAGATCGCTGCAGATTCAGCCTTCACCGGATCGTTCTGGCGCTACTTCACCTTGCCGTCCTCGTCATATTTCCGGCCGCCTTTATAATTCGTATAGCGGCGCGCGCGCGTGTAGCCCATCTGCAGGAACTTCCTCGCCATATCCATGCCGACAAAATCATTCTTCGCTTTATAATTGAGGAACATCTCATAGATTTTTTCAGATGATTCCCGGGCAATATCCGGAGTCTTGAATCGCCAATGCGGCAGGATTTCACCTTTATAAGGCTCAACAAGCAGAACACCCTGCTCGCCCCTGCCTACTCGATACAGTTCAGGCTGCTCACGGAAGTCAATGGTGTCAAAATCGAGATCATAATTGAAAGGCATCGTACCAGTCCTTTTTAATCTTGTTTTACCCATTTTAAAAATACATTAACGAACACCAGAACTATTTTACGAATAGGATATAGGCATCAGGATGAGGAGTGTGGAGTCAATGATTCAATACCAGTCTTTCAGCGGGACGATTGTCAGCATCAGCGATTTTCCGATTACAGCAAACGGAGCGGATGACGGATGCTACAAAATGGTGGCCGTGATCGACGGGACCGGCCGGCAAGTCAATTTCATCGTGGAACCAAAGACATACTTCCTTGACCGCGAAATGGTCAGAGTCGGCGACCGGGTAACAGGCTACCATGATGCCAATGCGCCTGTCCCGATGATTTATCCGCCGCAATACCGTGCGCTTATTATGGTAAAAGAAAGGACCGACCGTAATGTGAAAGTCGACTTTTTCAACAGTCAGCTCATCAGCAGTGATGGAATGCTGAAACTCAATCTTTCAACTGGAACGCAGATTCGTTTGGAAAACGGGCAGGCCTTTACAAAAAGTCCGGCCAACAGGAATTTGCTCGTCGTGTATGGTCCCTCCACCTTCAGCATTCCCGCGCAGACGACGCCTTACCAAATCATCGTTTTATGCTGAAAAATAGGCAGCTTTACCTGCCTCTTTTCTATGCCCCTTTTTTAATCAAACGTTTGATTAAGAATGGCTTACCGCCTGCTGTCTCAAATATCCATATAAAAAATTCAGATTCCACTCATAGACATGAGGACTATCCATCTTCCTGTATTTTTCCAACATCGGCTCAGCAATCAGTTCTTCCATCGATTTGCCCTTTTCGTTCATTTCAGAAACAAAGTGAATCATATCCCGAATATAATCCTTCGTGTTTTGAATATCCTCATGACCGCCTGCCTTGCCGTGGCCAGCAATGAGGCTGCTGACATCAAATTGTTCCAGCTTCTCCAATATAGTGAGCCATTCATGAGGGTTGCCATGGCCCATCCAGGCATGGTTATTCACGAACACTAAATCCCCGGCAAATAGTACTTGCTCCTCTGGCAGGTACATAAAGAGGTCACTTTCTGAATGGCCTCCTCCAAAATGGTAAAGCTCGACTGTCCTTTCACTGCCTTGAAGGACAAGTTTCTCTTCAAATAAAACTGATGGGAGAACTTCTTCTATTAAATCCAGCGACTCTGCGTACTTGCGCTTATCAGAGAGATCGTATTCAAGCGCGATCCGCAACTGCTCATTTTGTTCGTTAGCGATTCGCTCTTCAAGCTGAGCAAAATAGGAAGCCATACTTGCCTTCAATGCTGGGATATCATGGGTCTGGTAGCTTTCCTGCATTCTCTGCCTTGTGACTGCAGTAGATATGATGACGGCATCCTTGAAGATGACATTGCCATTTGTATGGTCACCGTGATAATGGCTGTTCACAACATATTTTACTTTTTTGCCAGTCTGCTCTTCAGCCGCCTTCCGCAGCGCTGAAGCAGCCTCGGGAATCATGAAGGTATCGAAGATTAGGACCTCATCGCCGAGATCAACAAAACCTGCATTGCCGAGAGCACCCTGTCCACCCTTTACAATTGCTGCAAATACTCCCTTTTCAATTTCAGTGCATGTGAAAAATTGATTTTCCATTCAAATTCCCCCGCTCTGCTTCTTTTTTAATCGCTGAATAAAATGATTTTCAAAACAAAGGATTCCTCTTCACATCAATCCAGTTCTCGGATTCCTCAAGCTCACCTGCCAGTTGGAGCAATAAATCCTCGCGTCCCCTGGCTGCCATGAATTGAACGCCGACTGGAAGTCCGTCTTTGGTTTGGTGCAGCGGCAGCGACATCGCTGGCTGTCCAGTAAGGTTGGCAAGCTGGGTGAATGGAGTTCTAGACAGATTCTTTTGAGCAATCTGATCGACGATTCCCGCTTTCTTTAAAACTCCTCCGAGCCCCATCTTTCCTGCAGAACTGATCAGGAACTTTTCGGCTTGGGTCGGTTGCAGTTCGCCGATTTTTGCTGGAGGGTACGCCGTTGTTGGCGTTATATACAAGTCGTACGTTTCATGGAAGGTTTCCATCTTTAATGCTGCTCGATCCCACTCTCTTAAACTCAAAACAAATTCTTCTGCGGAAGTCGCCTTGCCCAGCAATCCGAGCAGCCACGTCGTCGGTTCAACATCGGATGCAGTCGCTTTTCGGCCAAGGACCTCTTCTAATGACGCTAAAAGAGCGGCCGTTTCTCCGAAGTACATTGTCAGATAACTTGTCGCGATTTTGTGCCCGTCAACTGGCGCCTCGACCTCTTCGATTTGATGGCCCATCGATTCAAGCAGCCTGACTGTTTTCAGAACCCCTTCCCTGCAGTCAGCATCCACCTCCGTGCCAATCGGTGATTTTACAGAAAAAGCGATTCGCAGTTTTTTATTGATAGGAGTAGCTGCCGCTTCCAGATAGCTTCCTTCGAATGGCGGGGCAGAAAATGCACCGGCTTTTTCATGGCCGTGGAGGGCGTCCAGCATCGCTGCGCTATCCCGGACCGTTCGCGTCAGGACATGCTCAGCGGAAGCTCCCTGCCATGCCCGTCCATAATTCGGACCGACGGGCGTTCGGCCGCGGGTTGGCTTCAAGCCGAACAATCCGCAGTAGGCGGCCGGAATCCGGATCGAGCCTCCGCCATCATTGGCCCCTGCGATCGGGACGATTCCCGCTGCTACAGCAGCAGCCGACCCGCCGCTGGACCCGCCTGGAGTGTGTCCAAGATTCCATGGATTGCGAGTCGGACCATAATGAGCGGGCTCCGTTACCGCAACCAATGCGAACTCCGGCACATTCGTCTGTCCCAGGAAAACGACTCCTGCTTTCCGCAGGCGTCTGGCATACTCTGAATCTGCTTTCGCCCGGTATGTTAAAAACGCTTTGGATCCTGCCGTGATCGGTTCCCCTGCAATTTCCTGCGAGATGTCCTTCAGAAGCATCGGCACTCCGGCAAAAGGACCGGCCAGCTGCTGGCCAGCATCCTTACGCGCCTGCTCGTACATCTTATTGATGACCGCATTCAATTTCGGATTCATGGAATCTGTTAATCTAATTGCTTCCTCTGCCAATTCAATCGGTTTAACCTCTTTCCTCCTGACCAGCTCAGCCAGGCCCAAACCATCATACGCTTTATAATCGAAACCCTCCATCGCCCTCACCACCGTCTGTTTTTATATCTACTTTCTGTAAAAATATTAAAATTCCTCTTTGGGTATTCCTTGATAAGCTACTTTTTCTTATGGTGGGGGCTTTTTGTTGCTATTTAGTTTTTTGGGTGACCTGTTTTTTGTCCAGTTACAAGTTTAGGGCACTAATACGCCCTATTGATGACCTGTTTTTCTCCTGACTGTGATTTTTGGTCACTAATACCCCCTATTGGTGACCTGTTTTTCTCCTGGCTCTGATTTTAGGTCACCAATAGCCTCTATTAGTGACCTGTTTTCTCTCTGGCAACGTTTTTGTGGCACCAATCGGCTCTATTGGTTACCTCTTTTTCTCCTGGCAACGTTTTGGAGCACCTTTTTTTCTCCTGATCGCGTTTTTGGTATGCCAAACAACCTTCTTGAAAAAGATTTTAGTAGGATATTCCTTAAAAATTGTTTTTTTTCCTTAAAACAGTAGATTTATTCCTTAATTCTTGGATATATTCCTTAAAACACAAACTATATTCCTTAATTTTTCAATATATTCCTAAATGACCTATTCCACGGAAATAGTTTGCATAAGGTTATCCCCTAAAAAAAAGAAGCATGAAAGCCTAAACCGGATCTTCATGCTTCTCATGCTATTAAACTTTAAATCTCTTGTTCTTTCACTACGCCATTAAGGCTCTTGCCAGCCGTCATGCAGGTTGAGACTAAGGGATTCTACTTCTTCGCCGTCCACATAGATTTTCCCATCTGCGATCGTAAATCGCTGGTCAAAGTAATATGGTCCGTTTTCGAAATCATAGATCTCTGAAACCTTATAATCACCATCTAGAAGGCGTCCGTTGAATGAACCTTCATAAATCCAGCTGTTTGTAATAAATTCACCATCGACTGAAGTAATGGTCACATAACCTTCTGTCAACGGACTTTCGCCTTTGTACACTGCACCTGTCAAAGTTACAGGAAGTACGATAACATCCAGCTGGTCAGCTAATTCATCTTTGATATAGAGTTGCCCTGAAACAACACTGAATTCAGTTCCAGGATTGAAGCTTGTTCCATCCTCCAGGTATACCTCTATAACTTTGTAATCTCCATCCGGCAAACGAAGCTGAAAAACACCATTGTCTGCCCATGTCCACGCATAATAAGGATTCTCGTCATTATTGATTTCTGTAACGGCAATACCACCGTGAACAGGCATCCCTTCCTCCGTCAGCGTTCCTGTTACTGAAACCGGAGGGGCTTCTATGTTTAGCTGTGCTTGCTTCTCGCCATTTACATAAAGCTCTCCTGATTCCACGCTGAAAACAACATTTGGATGAAACGAGCTATTGTCAGAAAGATATACACTATATACAGAATATTCCCCATCAGGAAGTCTGAATTCGAAAGTTCCATTCTCATCTGTATATCCCCATATCTCAATTGGCATGTCCGCTTCATACCTCTGCATAATGTATATCTCACCCATCAGCGGAGTACCTGCTTCGGAAAGCGTACCTTTTACCGTCACTGGCGGAACGTTGACCTCCAGGACTTCCTTTAGCTCTCCAGCTACATAGGTTTTACCATCCTGCACTGAAAATTCAAGATTCATTGGACCACTGCTGCGATTCAGATGAATTTGGCTGATTCTATATTCGCCATCAGGCAAACGCATGGTGAATGTTCCATCTGATTTAATGCTCTTTCCTATATATATATCGTAATCTTCTGAAACAACACTTAAATACCCATTTTCAACAGGTACCCCATTATCTTTCACCAATCCATATACACTTACTGGAGGTGCCTCTATTTCCAGGACTGATTGTTGCTTTCCATCGACATAGAGCTTGCCGCCTTTGATCTCAAAGTCTAAGGACAAAGCTATTTCTTCTTCTTCTTCAAATAAGTAACCGAATACTACCCGGTAGCTGCCATCCTTCAGGCGTAATGACAGTAAGCCTTTTTCATCTGTATAGGCATCATACCACTCATAATCGCCATTCTCAGACACAGCTTCTACAGCGATTACTCCTTGCATAGCAGTACCATCTGCTGTAAGCTTTCCAGTAAATGTTACCGGTGGCAGAACAATGTTCAATGAAGAAACTTCAATCCCATCCTGAAACATCTTTCCGTCCCGGATTTCAAATGGGATGTACACCATTGTAGTACGGTTTTGTTCATCAACCATGTAAACTGTGTAATGACCATCTGCCAGGCGGTATTGGAATTTCCCTTTTGAATCGACTGAAGTCCAATATCCAAAAAAGTCCCCGTCCGCTTCCCCTTCAATCAGGAGATAGGCATTCCCAATTGCTTTCTTCCCATCTGTTACTGTGCCCTTTACGTTCAGGTCAGGAACTAGAATTTGAAGGTAAGAAGACACTTCTCCATCTATGTAGATGTCTCCATCGACGACTTCGAAGGTCAACTGATTCCAGGATGAGTAGGTGTCATGGTAGATACCGATGGAGTAAATTCCATCCTCCAGTTTTCTTAAAGAAAACTCACCCTTCTTGTTTGATTCAACATACTCAATGAATTCACTTTCGTATTCATGGCCCAGGACCAGTTTTTCCAAGATGACAGCTGCTCCTGCTAACGGATATGCGGAATCGCCCACTTTACCACTGTGTGCTTTAGCAGGTATGGCAATCTCTAATTTTGCTTGTGGCTCTCCATTTACCAGCACTGCTCCGTCAGCTACAAAAAACTGTTTCTCATAGCGGTAAAAACCACCTGATTCTTCAATTCCTAAAAAATAGTAATTGCCATCGGGAAGGTAGGCAGAGAAGCTTCCATTACTTTTGGAAGAGACCACATAGATTTCTTCATCATATTCGCCAGCTCTAGCAATGATTAAGTCACCTTTGAGACCCTGGTCTCCTTCCTTAAGCACGCCTGTGAAATTGCTAGTCTTAGCTGTCGGATTCTTCTTTTGCGTTGTGTCTGAAAGCTGGATGTCCCCATCTTTATTTCCTTTGATTTTTCCTTCTTTTACTACGAAGGTTTTGTTCACACTAAACCAGTCACTGTTCTTTCCTTTTACTGCTTTCACAGCATAGGTCCCGTCTGCAAGGTTCGCTTTGAAAGCTCCGCCCGCATCTGTGGCTGTAAAAATATGCTCCCTCTTCCCCTTTTGCTGCAAAATCACGAGACTGTTTTTAAGAGACTTTCCATCCTCTTTAAAGGAACCCTTAACGGTTTGTGGAGTTCCTTCCTTTTTTGGAGCAGCACTGACGCTCCCCAATGCTGCAGACATGACAAAAACCAGCGACAACAGCAAAAACACTACTTTTTTGACCATTCATCTTCCCCCAAATTAATAGTTGAAAAAGTAGAAAATTCTACTTTTTCCAATTAATTGTATTCGATGGGTTCCAGTCTTTTCCTCGTCCGTTATACCCAGGAAAAATATTTTTATTTCGACAAAATTCCCCTTGATTAGAAAAAAACAGCCATTACTGGCTGTTAATGAAAAGACCCTGCAATACTTCCTCAATCAACTTCCTATGCACTTCCAGATCAAACTGCGAATTATCCAGAACCGATATAGGGATCGGCAGATGGTCTAGTATCTTGTTTTCCAATTGCGCTCTAACCTTAAGCACTTCAATCGTACCTTCCAATCCGTTTAGGCTATTTTCGGCACCGTACCCTTGAGATGTATAATAATGAACGAATCCCTTGAACCAGTCCTCAGGCCTTTCAGCTACCGCCTTACGGAAGGATGTCTCAATGTCTTTCTGTTTCACATAGATCATCAGCGGATGCAGAGGTTCCACAGCTTTTGCGAGTTTTTGAACGTAATCTATGCTCGCCTGCTCCAGTGCTCCGTATTTGACCATGCCGATGGTAACTGGGTTTTGAATGAAGCAGCATTCGAAAACATAGACCTGTTCTTCAGCTGCCGCCTTCTTTGCAAACTCTTTCCAGCTGTCCGTAATGATTTCGACATTCTGCTGAAAAGGCAACTCATATATATCATTTCGGGAAATCCTGACCAGCAAATCGTCCGGAAATGCATGGCCAAGCTCTTCTTTCAATTTCATATATGGCACGAGCAATCGTCCACTCTTAAGCATAGCCTTCTCTTGAAAAATCCCCCTTAAATCTCCGCACTCTGCAAGGAGTTCTTCAAATTCCGTTTCGGTAAAAAAAGCAACTCCCTCATAGTCGGCGGGATGATCCAGGTTGCCTTCCATGTAAAGCTCGGCATCCATACCTTTATCCGTGAGGATCTCATGGACCAGTCGCGCGGTGGTTGATTTACCTGATCCAGGAAGTCCTTCTATTAAAATCAATTTCGGTTTCATTTTATGCACTCCTACATTTCAATTCATCAGGATAATTCGCCAGGCTTTGATGCAAATCCTTCAAAAAAAGAGCATAATCACGTGGATTAAGCTCTTTCAGGTATTGTTCACTTTTCGTTCTCTTCCAACTCTTTAATCAGCGTCTTCATTTCACTGATTTCTTTCCGCTGTGCTTCGATGATCTCGTCAGCAAGTTTTTTTACCCGAGGGTCTTCAATTTTTGCGCGTTCACTTGTCAGGATGGCAATTGAATGGTGCGGGATCATCGCTTTCATCCAGGATTGATCGTCAACAGTTGTCTGGCTGCGCACGAGAAACAAGGAAACCGCAATCAGCAATGCACTCCCGGCGTAAATCCCCAAGTTGACTTTTTTATTGGTGTACATTTTATGCATGAATGCGAGCATGACGATGGCCATCACTCCGCCCATGATCAAGGCCATATAGAATCTTGTTTCACTAAAGAAAACATGATCAATGCTGTAGGCATTTAAGTACATAAGAATCAGCATAATGACCGTCGATGTAAGGACCATCAAGCCAAATCTGCCGTAATTATTTTTCATCTGAATTCCTCCTTACATAATCCTTTATACCTCCCTTACCCTGTCGAGTGCGATTTATTCACTCGCTACTACAAATAGCCTATGGAGTATTTGGTTTAAGCGGTATTATTTCCCTATATTTTCAATTTATTTTGTATATTGATATAAATTAAATGATTTTAAATAAACTTTCTTTTTATTAAACACAAATGAAAAACCTTGATATAACGGGAAATATTGAAATTTCCGCCTGAATTTGTTTTTGACATTTCGTTACACTAAAAGTATCCTGAAATAGAAATTAGGAGGGGTAATCATGTCAAACTTTAATAGGCAGAAAATTGTGGATAGTGTGCCTCAGACGGGATTCTTTGGACATCCTAGAGGGCTTTTCACTCTTTTCTTCACTGAGTTTTGGGAACGTTTCTCTTACTATGGAATGAGAGCGATCCTTGTTTTCTACATGTACTATGAAGTGTCAAAAGGCGGATTGGGTCTTGATGAGACACTGGCTCTTTCCATCATGTCCATCTATGGCTCACTTGTGTACATGTCCGGAATCATCGGCGGTTGGATGGCTGACCGTATTTTCGGAACTTCACAGGCTGTATTTTACGGCGGAATCTTAATCATGCTCGGTCATATCGCGCTTGCAATACCAGGCAGTGTGGCCATGTTCTTCGTTTCCATGGTCCTGATTGTCATCGGTACTGGTTTGCTGAAGCCAAACGTTTCGACCGTTGTCGGTGAAATGTACAGCGAAAAAGATACTCGCCGCGATGCTGGTTTCACGATTTTCTACATGGGGATCAACGCAGGTGCCTTCCTTGCACCACTTATCGTCGGTGCTGTATCCGACGCCTACAACTTCCATTACGGCTTCTCGATCGCCGCGATTGGGATGTTCCTTGGTCTAGTTGTTTTTGTTTTAACAAAGAAAAAGAACCTTGGGCTTGCTGGTACGAATGTACCCAACCCGCTATCACCGGCTGAAAAGAAAAAAACCTTCACTTGGGCCGGTATTGCAATTGTCGCAATTGGTATTTTAAGTGCTATTTTAATTCCTGCTGGACTTTTAACATTTGAAAGCTTCATTAATACTGTAACGATCCTTGGAATCCTGATTCCGACTGCGTACTTCATCATTATGTACCGCAGCCCGAAAACAACAGAAGTGGAACGTTCACGCGTTCTTGCCTATATCCCGTTATTCCTTGCCGCAGTCATGTTCTGGGCGATCCAGGAACAGGGCTCAACGATCCTTGCGAACTATGCGGACAAGCGTACACAGCTTGAATTTGCTGGTATGACAATTTCACCAGCCTTTTTCCAGTCATTGAACCCACTGTTCATCATCATTTTCGCACCAATTTTTGCTGGATTCTGGGTGAAGCTTGGAGACCGCCAGCCATCCATTCCGAAGAAATTCTCTTTCTCATTGATGTTCGCGGGCCTTTCATTCCTTGTCATCCTGATCCCTGGTTACTTAACAGGCACTGAAGCACTGGTTAGCCCATTATGGCTTGTCCTGAGCTACCTGATTGTCGTATTCGGAGAGCTGCTGATTTCACCAGTTGGTCTGTCAGCAACGACGAAGCTGGCGCCAGCTGCTTTCTCTGCCCAAACAATGAGCCTCTGGTTCCTTGCAAGTGCCGCAGCCCAGGCGATCAACGCACAGATCGTTAAGTTCTACTCACCTGCAACCGAAACAGCTTACTTCGGAACAATCGGCGGAGCATCGATCATACTGGGAATCATCCTGTTCGTCCTGTCACCTAAGATTCAGGTATTCATGAAGGGTGTAAAATAAATCGCACTTATAAAAGACGGCCTACTCCTACTAATGGAGAGCCGTCTTTTTCATACTCGAAAAAAAAATCAACCTGTCCTCCCCCTTAAAATTTTTCAAAAACCCCAATTTTTGCTATTGTGTCTTTTATAGAGGAGGGATTGTTACTTGAGTTATCTACTTTTGATTATAGGATTCGCGTTGTTGATCAAGGGGGCGGATTTCTTTGTGGAGGGGTCCTCGAATATCGCAACGCTTCTGCGGGTTCCTCCGCTTTTGGTCGGGTTGACCATTGTGGCTTTCGGAACGAGTTCTCCCGAGGCAACCGTCAGCATCATCGCAGCGCTTGAAGGCAGCAGTGAGGTTTCGATGGGGAACGTTATCGGAAGCAATATTTTCAATATCACACTGGTGGTAGGGATTACGGCCATGATTACGCCCCTCGCTGTCGAGTCAACCACCATCCGCAAGGAAATTCCATTTACAATGCTGGCAAGTGTGGCGTTGGCAGTGGTTGCCAATGATATTGCATTGCAAGTGACAAATACAAATCTGATTACGAGAAGTGAAGGAATCATCCTGCTCCTCTTCTTCATGATCTTTTTGTATTACATTATTGAAATTGCGCTTAACAATCGGGAACCGGTTGCGGATGCTGCCGCTGTAAAAGCGGGAGGCACATGGGGAAAGAATATTCTCTTCACGCTCGGCGGCCTGGCTGCAATCATTTTCGGCGGCGATATGGTCGTCGACAATGCTTTGACAATCGCCTTATCATGGGGGATGAGTGAGACATTGGCTGGACTGACGATTGTTGCTGTTGGCACGTCGCTGCCTGAATTGATTACTTCAATTACCGCTGCTTTGAAAAAGAAAAGCGAAATCGCGCTCGGCAACATCGTTGGCAGCAATATCTTCAATATCCTTTTCGTCCTTGGAACGGCGGCAACCATTTCACCGCTCGCGGTCAATGATAAAATTTTCACCGACATCGGCATCATGATTGTGTTGACCATCGTCCTGCTGATGTTCTCACGGACCAAGTTCAAGGTTTCAAAGGTAGAAGGCGCCATCCTTGCTGCAGGATATATAGCCTACTTGGTTTATATCATTTTAAGGAATTAGCACAAAGCAAAAAGTGCCTGGCTCATACGATTGAGCCAGGCACTTTTTTTACCATTATTATGGCATGTAGATGGAAGATCCAGGACCGATGTCGACGCCTGTCAGCATCCAGATGATCAGCATTAATACCCATGCAATGGTCAATGCGATGGAGTACGGAAGCATGGTTGCGATCAGTGTACCGATACCAACCTTCTTATCGTACTTTTGCGCAAACGCGATGACGATTGCGAAGTAAGGCATTAATGGTGAGATGATGTTCGTAGTTGAGTCTGCGATACGGTATACAAGCTGAGTGAACTCAGGAGTGTATCCGATTTGCATCATGATTGGCACGAATACCGGAGCCATGATTGCCCATTTAGCTGACGCACTGCCGATGAACAGGTTGATGAAACCTGAAATGACGATGAACGCCAGGATTAACGGGATTCCTTTGAAGCCTGTGCTTTCAAGCAGTTCTGCACCGTTTACAGCCAACACCAAACCAAGGTTTGATTCCTTGAAGTAAGCAACAAATTGAGCTGCAACGAACGCAAGAACGATGTATGAACCCATTGTTGCCATTGTGTCGGAAAGCTGGTCCGCTACATCCTTATCATCCTTGATGGATTTTGTGATTCTTCCATAGACAAAGCCAGGAACGAAGAACAGGATCAGGATGACTGGAACAAGGGAGTGGAAGAATGGCGCATTGATGATGTTCTCTTCGCCGCCACGCAGTGGTCCCCATTCAGGAATAACAAGCAATGCGATCCCGATTGATGTGATGATGACAGAGATCAACGCACCCCAAAGACCTTTTTTCTCGACAGCAGATAAATATTGAACCTCTTCTTTTACATCGCCTTTGAATGTGCCAAGGCGCGGTTCAACGATTTTATCAGTTACCAATGTTCCGACAATTGTGATCAGGAATACAGAAACCACCATAAAGTAGTAGTTCATTGCATAGTTGATGTTTTCAGCGTATGCAGGATCAAAAATCGCCGCAGCATCCTTCGTCAATCCGCCCAAAAGCGGGTCAAGCGAAGTCAGAAGCAGGTTCGCACTGAAGCCGCCGGATACACCAGCAAAGGCTGCAGCCAAACCGGCAAGCGGATGCCTTCCAAGACCTGCGAACAATACCGCACCAAGCGGAGTCAAAACAACATAACCAGCGTCAGCTGCCATGCTGGACATAACGCCGCCGAATACTAATGCAGCAGTCAATAATTGTTTAGGAACGGAAGTAACCAGGCCGCGCAGTGCCGCACTGATCAAGCCAGTACGTTCCGCAATCCCGATTCCAAGCATCGTCACAAGAACCGTTCCAAGCGGAGCAAAGCCCGTGAAGTTTGTGACAGCGCTTTCAAACAGGTAGGCTATCCCTTCCTTGCTTAACAAGTTCTTGACTGTTAAAAATTCCCCTTCATTCATAGGGTCCGCCACTTTCACGCCTATCGCTGAGAACATCGCAGACAGCACGATGACCAACACAGAGAAGATCGCAAACAGCGTGACCGGATGAGGCAATTTATTTCCCACACGCTCAATCACATCAAGTGAACGCAGGATAAAACCTTTTTTATTTGTCGTTTCCAAGATATGCCCTCCTTCAAATTAATATAAATATTCAGACAAGTAATCTAACAGAACGGTTTATATTATAGAGGGTATCTGACATAAATGAAAGGCTTATCCTTTAAGACGGAATAGTAAAAGTCTTCAGAAGCTGTAGAGCGGCGAAATAAATACTATTCTAGTATCTGTTCACTAAAATATGCAGGCATGAGTCGTGGTTTTCTAATAAATTCATAGCTTATTTACGGTTGACTATGCTTTAATTCCCCTCATGTCTGCTGATTATACCTCGTTCGCAACGATTTATCCTGCGAGAGCTGGTATATTCCCCGTTGGCGGCGTTTTATTCCCCGTTGGGTTACATTTATTCCCCGTTGGCCGCGACATATTCCCCGTTGAGCGGCATTTATTCCCCGTTGGCTGCTGTGGCTCAAGGTTCCCTCGCGAAAAAAGCCACGGCCATCCTCCTGCCAAGGTTTTGCCCGATTATGCGGCGGCACCCTCTCTTTTTTTTCGGAAGGGCCATGACTTCTCAGTTCTTCCCTCTATTTTTGTCCGAGGTAACCCTAACTTCGGATATTTTCTCAGCTCCTCCCTTTCATTTTGTTCGAAGAGGCGTCATCCTTCTTTTCCGAATAAAAAAGAAGCATGCTGAACATGCTTCTCATTGTTTATTTCACTCTTTTCCGTCTCATCCATTGCGTTGCGGCCCATTTGTCGCCGATGACAACTGGTGCTCCGCCATGCAAGGTCAGATCGTTCAGAGTTTGATTTTCATAAAAATATTCAAAGTAGACGGCCATTCCCTTTTGAGGGGAAACAGAGAAATTGAGCTTTGGAAAATAGGTTTCTCCTCCCTCTTCCACGTCATTCAGGTACATGACCAGTGTGCTGATTCGCGGATTGCTTACGTTAGACGCAAAAAAGTCAAAATGAGCCTTATATTCCTGGCCGACCTTATAATTCAGAATCTGCAGACCTTCACCATGTTCGTCTGGTATGTTCATAATCTGCGAGACTCTCTTTTCAATCCGTGCGACAATCTCGTTTTCAGCCTCTTCGATAAACGTGCTGCTGCTTGTCCTGAGCTGGTCCACCTCACGGGTATTCCCGATTTTCGAGCGCTGCAGCCTGTCTTTCGACAGCTTGATCAGCTCGTCGCATTCCTCATGGCTCAAGACATTCCCAAGGATGACGATAAGCGGTTCTTCCATTCTGGCAATAATGTTGATCTCTCGATCGTCGGTTTTGATTTTGTTCCCTATATGATTAAAAATCGTAGATTCTTTCGTTGCCATTACATCCATAGCATCCATTGTCAACTTTCATCAACCTCTTAATTAATAGATTTTTCAAAAAATTAGATTGATAGTTAAGCGAAAGTATCATTCATTCTTATTGTCTGTTGGTTCCTCCTGTAATTCAAAATGGATGACAAAACCGAATCTTACACTCTATTCAATTTTTCAATTTATTTTACAACGCGGGAAGGTGATTTACTATCTTTTTTTTGAAAAAACAAACAAAAAAACGAGAGCATTACACTCTCATTTTCACATTCAGGAAATCTGCGTCTGAAAAGGCTTTTCGGAGCAGTTTCCTAGCTTCGATATGATCCCAGTACAATGCGGTGTCCAGGCTTATGGCCCCGCATTCGAGGGCATCCGAAACAACCGTTAATTCCTGTTGAATTTCCTGGTCCGCTGTGATTAAAATGAACTTCTGAATCGAATCCAGGTAATCGGCGAGTTTATTTTCGATGGGTTCGCTCATTTAGGTTCACGCCCTTTCTCCTTTGCCAACAGCTTCGCTTCCTCCAGGAATTCCTCGTTTGTGATTTCTTTGCTTAAAACCTTCCTCACCAATTCAGTGTGGTGAACCTTTACCTTGTTGCCTGAAAGTTCCAGCTGGGCCTTTGCATTTTTCATGGCCTGTTGTATTTGATCCGCCAACCGCCGATTCCCCTTCCTATCTGGCTTCTGCCGCTAAATCATATAATCTATTGCTTAGCTCAACGATCAGTTCTTTAAGTTCCACTTGCTCCGTCCATTCCTGGGGCACAGCCTCAAGTCCATTATGTGCGCCCATGATATTCCCGCAGATTGCTCCCGTCGAATCGCTGTCTCCATCATGATTGACAGCCATCATTAACGCCTTCTTGAAGTCCGGTTCTTTCAGGGCACAATACAGGCCGATCGCGAGTGCTTCTTCAGCAATCCAGCCTTCACCCAGCTCTCCAATTGCGTCTTCAGGCTGCTTTTCGCTGCCAGCAAACCCGACCGATGCCTCCAACGCATGCAGTGTTTCTTCATGGTGCGGGTAACTTTTTAAAATGACTATCCCCTGTTCGACGCTGTTTGCCATGCTTTTACCATTGATCAATTCTGCAATGATAACAGCTAGCGCACCTGATGCCAGATAGCCGGACGGATGGCCATGTGTGATAGCCGCAACCTCTGCAGCCACTCTGAATGCCTGTTCAGGATTTTTGTGCAAAAATAAGCCGACCGGTGCAACCCGCATGACACCGCCGCAGCCTTTGCTGTTATTGATTGGCTTCTCGATCGTTCCCATTTTGTTGCTTTCGAGCGCAGATAAGCAAGTATTCCCCGGCGCCCTGGCTGAAAACAACTCTCTATAGTTTAAGATTCTGTGCTTCCCCTCATGTGGCTGAGGGTCGAGCAGCCAGTCGTAATGTTCATCCGGCATCCTTTTCGTCTGCGTATAAAGCCAGCGAAGATACGATTGATAGACCCCGCTCCCGGCATAGCTGCCAATCCCGCGGTCCCTCATGCGCTCGTAAGCCCAGATCATACCGTCCGCTGTGAACAATGTCATCTGGGTATCATCCGAAATCAGCGCATGGCCTGAATAAGGATTTACTTCCAAGTCTGCAATACCTTCTTCACCGTATTTTGCTTTAATTTCATCAAGCTTCATGAACTCAACCGTATAACCAAGAGCATCTCCAACCGCGCCGCCAAGCAAGGACGCTATGAAAAAATCTTTTTTTGACATAGGGACTCCTTTTGCTTCCGTCTTTTAACACTATATTCGCTGAAGGCCACATTATTTCCTGCCTATCTCCCCTGAACCGCCCATGCAATCGGCACATAAAGTATGGGAAAGACGTTTTCAGGAGCTTCCCTCATGATCTATATAGTCCAGCCCGGTGATTAGCTTTATCTGATTGCTCAAAGATTTAGGGTCAGGTTGAGTGACCTTATTATTAATAATCCTCAAATCGAGAATCCAGATATCATTTTTGTCGGCCAGGCCACCCAGATTCCCCCGAAGTTATGCCCGACTCTCCGTCTTGGTGACCGAGGACCGGACGTTAGCCGGATCCAGATTCTCCTTCAATTTCTCGGAGTTTACAGCGGGCGGATTGATGGCATCTTTGGGCCTTTAACACATTCGGCTGTAAAGGAGTGGCAGAGCACAGTGAAGGAAATCGAAATCAGCTCAGGGATTGTTGACACAAACACCTGGTATTCCCTCGGGTTTGAATGTGAACCGAGGCCAGCGATCACGCAATACATGGTCCGTCCTGGAAGCTCCCTCTATATCATCGCCGCCTGGTTTGGAGTGACTGTAGAGAGCATCATGCGGATCAATCCCCAGATTACTGATCCAAATTTGATTTTTCCAGGCCAGGTAATCAACATTCCGGCGAGTTTATGATGGAATTCCTCCTGATGACCGTCAGCTAAATGAATCAATGTGTTTGCGGGTTCCTTGTAGAAATTATCTTGCCAAGCAATCAAAACGGCACCCTGGTCCCCTCCAAACCGGGCACATAAGATTACTTTCGAAGCACAAATAATAAGAGGAAAAACCGGCATCGGTTTTTCCTCTTATTTTACGTCTGATGAATCATCATAATCATAGCGAAAGCCGTCTGTTTCGGCAGTTGTTTGTTCGTTTTTAGTCATCTCTTCCTGATTACTCTGGCTAGATTCTTCTTGTGGTCTTTTGTTCGGATCCATGGGATACCTCCTTCCTCGCCCTCTTATTCTCCCTGCTGCTTCGTAAAGCTATTCTCTCTTATGCTATGATAAAAAAAAACGAGTTCGGGGTTATGGCGATGAGCAATTTAAGCTGGCAATACATTAGAAGAATTGGGTTGAAGCGTGACCAGGTGCCGACGTTCCGGCATTATCCGTTTAACCTTCCAAGTCTGAGGACGCTGGAGGAGCTGGAGCTTCATCCGAAGGTGACTTTTTTCATTGGTGAGAATGGGATGGGAAAATCGACTTTGCTTGAGGCGATGGCGGTGGCGATGGGGTTCAACGCGGAGGGCGGGTCCTTGAACTTCAACTTCTCCACGTTCGATTCACATTCAGAACTGGCTGATTACCTTAGAGTCATCAGGGGCATCGAAAAGCCACAGGATGGATTCTTCCTGCGTGCCGAGAGTTTTTACAATGTCGCTTCCAATATTGAAGAGATGGATGCAGAAGGAGGCGCACCAAAAATTATTGATTCATTTGGCGGAAAGTCGCTGCATGAACAATCCCATGGCGAGTCGTTCTTCGCAACCTTCATACACCGGTTTCGCGGGAATGGCATCTATCTATTGGACGAGCCGGAAGCAGCCTTATCACCGCTGCGCCAGATGTCCATGCTAACCAGGATCCATGACCTGGTCCAGGATAACTCACAGCTGATCATCGCCACCCATTCTCCGATCATCATGGCCTATCCGGACGCGGCCATCTACGAATTCACCGAAGATGGAATCCACCTGCGAGCCCTTGAGGAAACGAATCACTACATCATTATGAAGCAGTTTTTTGATGACCGAAAGCGAATGGTCCATCGTTTGCTGGAGGAATGATACGAATACTTTAAAATAAACTTTTCCTACAAAGCAGGAAATTGGACCTCACGCAAATTCTCAGCTTTAGCACTGTCCATGCATAAATAACTTATTTATTTTTTGGCTAAGGAGATACTAAAAGGTAATCAAAAATTGATAAGAGGACCTAGAATGGAAAGAAATTTCGCCATCGACTTCATCAAATTCTTTGCGATCCTGGCAGTCGTCATCATACATACCTTCCCTGGCAATGATCAGCCGGGCTATTTTGTTCTTGATAACCTTTCGAGGTTCGCAGTCCCTTTTTTCTTCACTGCCTCAGGCTATCTGTTCAGTCTTAAGGTGAGGAACAATCCACAGTCCTTTTCTTACTTCAAAAAATATATCACGAAAATCCTGAAGATTTATGTTAGCTGGCTTGCTTTCTATTTCATCTATGATGTAGCGAGAATCATGCTGATCAATGAAAATCCTCCAGCTGAACTTTCGAAATACATGGAGAATATGACGGCCCTCAACCTCCTCTACTATGGCCAGGGAACAAGCGGTTATCAGCTGTGGTTCGTGAATTCACTGGTATGGAGCATCGCGATTATCTACCTCTTTTACAGACTGAAAAGAGTGAGCCTGTTATTGGTGATTGCCTTTTGTTTCAATCTTCTGGGCCTTTTTGGACAGTCCTATTCCATCTTTGATGAGCTGCCAGTAAGCACAACAAGGGCCGCTCTTTATGTCAGCCTGTTCTATACCGTTATGGGATTCTGGCTGGCTTCAGTTCAAACATGGCGCAAATATAAAGGGAGGGTTTACTTTTACTTGTTGTGTTTCTTTACCATTCTGCAGATTTCAGAGGGCTTCTGGCTTGTAAAGGGGTTGGATGCCAGACATGGAGAGTACTTCTTTTCGACGATTTTCCTTACCTTATTTCTGTTCCTGTATGCCTTAAGCAATCCCAATCTCGGAAAGGGCTTGTTGCTGAATAAGATAGGCGGTAACTCACTCAGAATATATGCCATTCATGTTTTCTTTATTGATATGGTTGATCTCTTCTTTGGAAAAATCGGTTTGGGACAGAGCACCCATAACTTGCTGCTGAACCTGCTGGATGCGTCTCTTGTTTTTGTTTTATCGTATCTTTCCTATCAACTGCTGCAAAAGATTAAGGGATCACTGAAAAAAAATAGAGCCTGAGGATTCAGGCTAACTTTATCGCGGAAGGTCCTGTTCTCTCTTAGCCTTGAAGGCTTGATATCCCATGATTTCATGCTTCATCCCAGCTTCCCTGAGATTTAGGAATTTTACTCATCAATCAACTCTGTTTCCATGTTTGCCAGCCTCTCCAGTATCCTCCTCTTTTGATATAGCATCGTCCCCGTTTCAGCCAGGTCACCGACCATCGAGCGGTTAGCGAAGGCGCCGAATACGATGCCAGCCACGGGCACCATCTGGAGGAGTTTTTTCCAGCCGAAGGATTCGGTGTAGGTCAGGGTGACTTCGCGCCAGCCCTGGAGCTCGGAGATGACTTCACGTGATTTATTTTCGCTGTTGAACTGGGTGAGTTCATTTAATATTGCCTGTTTGCCAACGACATCTGCTGAAGAGAATTGCAGGCATTTGATGATGAACACCCGCTCCTTTTTATCCTTCGGGTCGTATCCATGGACGAGGGCAATATCCTGAAGCGTTTTTAGCGAAAGAGCCAGCACGGCAGGGATATCGATCGCCAGCGTGAAGATCCCGCCGATTCCGGTGCTTGCTCCTTGAATTGTTGCTGCTTTCTTGCGTTGTTCTCCAATCGCGAGCGAAACCTTCTTCATCTCTTCGACCGGCACACTCTCAAGGTCTGCAAGCTCGTTGATGACCCTGCCTGTCTTTTTTTCGATAAAAGAGAACACCGATTTCTCGCTCGATAAATATTGTCCGCCCGTCTGTATGTAGCTCCCAAGCTCATCAAGCAAGGTACCGACCTTTTCCTGGATGAATTTTGGCGTGAACCGGTCAAGCATCTTGAACGGCAGTCGGGTCAACCGTTCCCAAAACCAAAGTCCCTTCTGGTCTTTTTCCCATTTTTCAATTTCTTTTAATTCCTTCAATAAATAGTCTTGTGAATCCATCTCTATTCAACACCTGTCATCATTAATTACATATATTAACGGTTAATACTGTAGGAAGGTTTCATTTTATCTCGAGGTTATAGTATTTCTTCGCCAGAACCTTGAATTGTTCTGAATCAATATCTTCTTTGAACATCTCGCCATCCTTCCACTGGGTGAAACTTGTTTCCGTCAGCACCATGCTTCCGTCAGCTGTCACTCTCGTCATCAAAGGCTTTTTATTGAAAGGGGACTGTGGATGATCCGTGATGACCTTTTTCATTTCTGTCAGCTCCTGCACCTCTACAGATTCCCTGGAATCGAACGCATATCCAACTCTCCAGTCAGCATCCTTTCCCTTCAGCTTCATCTCCAGCAGGTAATCTCCGAATTCACTGTCTTGTTTTTTCACACGGAAAGATCCGGATGGAGTTTGTATTTCACTTCCATCCATCGGTACTGGCCTCAACGGCAAATTCCCGCCGAATCCGGTATCAACCAGATACCTTTTGACTCCTTCATTCATTAAAATTGCTGCGTGGGTCCTGCCCGTCGGACTAAAGCCCTTTAAATCGGGAACATACACCGAACCGCGTACCAGCTGGACTTCAAGCTGGTTCTCCTTTAAAAACAAATACAGGATGCCGTTCAGGTCATAGCAGAGGCCGCCTTCTCCTCTTTGAATGATTTTTTCGAACAAATAATCATCACTTAAATCATCGATGTCACCAGAAAGGGGACATAAGTTTTCAAATGGTAAAGAGGACGCAGTCTTCTCAAGAAGGTCATCAAGGTTCTTAAGAGTAATCGGGGTATCTATAGGAAAGTTTATTCGCTCACGGAACTTACGGTTTAAATCATTCATGATTCAATTCCTCTCTTTTTTTTTCTATATACATAAGAATACAAGAAAGGTATGTGCTGTTCCTAATCTGGAGCGCAAATTTCTTTATAGGTCATTAGAATTATTTTTCATCGTAATTCAGACAACTTTCGACCTGAACCGCATCTAGGTCTGGATCAAATTCTGAAAGTTTTGTGAAAATTAATAGAATTTGATTCTCACCTTCTCGTTTTATGTAGGAATTTGGCACTATTTACATAGATTCGTACCTTCTCCCTTCCATTGCTGGTTATGTCATTGTGTTGTAAAATTAAAAGGAAAGTTTATTGCAAGCGCTTGCATAATCTGCGCCCTTAAATTTTTTTATCTGATTGTGCAAACGGTTTCACTTAGAATTCATTGTAAAAGAAAGGAGGACTTCTTCTACTATTCTTGCAAGATTAATTTATCTAGGGAGGAAAAGATTCGCATGAGAAAGAGCACAAAACGCAGCTTTTCTATTTTCATGACAGCGATCATGATCCTGAGCTTATGGCTTCCTTTTATTCCTGCTCAGCAGGCAAATGCGGAAGGAAGTACTGTAACGTCTGAGACAAACGATCGCAAAGTTCGCTTTACCTACATTCGCGAAGACCAGAACTTTGGCGAATGGAACATTTGGACCTGGAATACCGGCGTCCAGGATGGACAGGTAGATTTTACAACTAGGGTAGGCAAAAAAGCGGTAGTGGATATTCCAGTTGGCCAGGATACGGCACAAATGGGATTCGTCCTTCGCAGCACATACAATTGGGATACTGCCCAAAAAGAATTTGGAGACCGTTTTATCAGAGTAAGCAAAAACGACTCCATCACAAAAGCCTTCATCACGAGTGGTGTTGAACAAATCCGCATCGTTCCTGATGGATCAGCTCCAGTGATTGAGAATGGAAACGCTACTTTCTATTATCGTGATCGTGCGCTTTTCGCAAATGATGCAATGAACACCATTGAAAAAGTAGAATTGAAGTTCAATAACGAAACAATCGAAATGACCTATGAGCCTGAGAATGAGAGATTCATAACTTCTTATGAAAACATTCCAAATGGCACAAATGAATATACGTACCTCGTCACGAAAAATGGCGAAACAAAAGAAGTAACAGATCCATACAACACCGTTGATGGAAAGTCGACGATTTCTTACTCCAGCGCTGAATTAACTGTTTCGAGTTCTGTTCAGCCAGAGGAGATTGACTACAACCAAAATGCGGTGCTGAAGGTTGATGTAGATGGCCTGACAGATGGAATTGAAGTCAGGAAGATCACGGCTGACGTTTCCGCACTTGGCGGATCGAAGGCTCTTGAAGTCGACCCTACGTTAGGCAAAATCACGATTGCGGTCGATGACAATGTAACGGCAGGCACAAAAACGATTCCGTTAACCGTAACGGATTCATTTGGCAATAAGCACAGTGGCACAGCCAATGTCTCTGTTAAAACAAGACAATCTGTTGGTGAGAATGACTTCGACTGGGATGAGTCAATTATCTATTTCATGCTGACAGACCGTTTCTTTGATGGAGATGCCTCCAATAATGATCCTTATAACCTGAACTATGATACAACTGACCGCGGCACGTATCAGGGCGGTGATTTTAAAGGAATCACCGAAAAGCTGGATTACCTGGACGACCTTGGTGTTAACACCATCTGGATCAGCCCTGTTGTGGAGAACATCAAATACGATGTTCGTTTTGATAATAAAGAAGGCCACTCTTATTATGCTTACCACGGCTACTGGGCAAGCAATTTTGAAAGCCTGAACCCTCACTTTGGAACCATGGAAGACTTCCATCAACTGATTGACGCTGCCCATGAACGCGGCATCAAAATCATGGTGGACGTCGTATTGAACCATACTGGGTACGGTCTGAAAGAAATCAATGCGATGGAAAATCCGCCAGCAGGTTATCCAACTGATGCGGAACGCAGCAAGTTCAGCAGCCTGCTTCGCCAGGGAAATGTCGGAGGTGACGAAGTAGTTGGCGAATTAGCCGGACTTCCTGACCTCAAGACAGAAGATCCTGCAGTCCGCAATGCGATCATCAAATGGCAGACTGACTGGATTGAAAAAGCGAAAACTGCAAAAGGCAACACAATCGATTACTTCCGTGTGGATACAGTGAAGCACGTTGAAGATGCAACATGGATGGCGTTCAAGAATGCGATCACGGATAAAATGCCTGAACACAAGATGATTGGTGAAACGTGGGGAGCGAATGTCAATAACGACTACGGCTACCTTGAAGCAGGCATGATGGACTCCCTGCTTGATTTTGACTTTAAAAATATCGCCCATGATTTCGTCAACGGCAACCTGAAGGCAGCAAATGATGCCCTGATTGCCCGCAATGGCAAAATCGACAACACTGCTACTCTTGGCCAGTTCCTTGGCAGCCATGATGAAGATGGATTCCTGCATAATGCCGGAAATGACAAGGGCAAGCTGAAGGTCGCTGCTTCCCTGCAGGCAACAGCCAAAGGACAGCCGGTCATTTATTATGGTGAAGAACTTGGCCAAAGCGGAGCGAATAACTATCCGCAATACGACAACCGTTACGATTTAGCCTGGGATAAGGTTGAAGGCAATGATGTTCTGGACCACTATAAAAAGATCCTGAATTTCAGGGCTGACCATTCTGAGGTTTTTGCAAAAGGTGATCGCACGACAATCGGTGGTTCCAATGGCGACAAGTTCATGATGTTTGCACGCAAGCATGGAAATGACGCTGCCTATGTCGGGTTAAACGTTGCTGACGCAGCAAAGCAAGTGAAGCTGACTGTCAACGCTGGGGCGGTTGTTACAGACCATTATTCAGGTCAAACCTACACAGCAACAGAAGCTGGCGAAGTCACTCTGGCCATTCCGTCAAAGGCGGATGGCGGTACAGTTTTACTGACAGTTGAAAACGGCACAATTACAGCCGCAGCAGCTGGTTCTGGCAACGGCAATGTGGATCCGATTCCGGAAAATCATATCCGTATCCACTACAAGCGTGCTGACAACAACTACAATAACTATGGTGCATGGCTGTGGAACGATGTTAAGTCCCCTTCTGCCAACTGGCCAACAGGCGCTACAATGTTTGAAAAGACCGACAGCTATGGCGCTTATATTGATGTTGAGCTTAGAGAAGGCGCGAAAAACATCGGATTCCTCGTTATGGATGTAACGAAAGGCGATGCTGGCAAAGACGGCGGTGACAAAGGCTTTACCATCACTTCACCAGAAATGAATGAAATTTTCATCAAGCAGGGCGATGACAAGGTGTACACCTATGAACCAGTCGACCTTCCTGCCAACACAGTCCGCGTCCATTATGTACGTGACAACGCTGACTATGAGAACTGGGGTCTTTGGAACTGGGGCGATGTTGCATCCCCTTCTGATGGCTGGCCGACAGGTGCTGCATCCTTCTCGGGTACAGACCGTTACGGAGCGTATGTTGATATCAAGCTAAATGAAAACGCGAAGTCCATGGGAATGATCACACTCAATAAGACCAACGGAGATAAAGACGGCGGAGATAAATCGTTCAATCTGCTTGATAAGTACAATCATGTATGGGTCCGTCAGGGCGATGACAATGTTTATGTCTCTCCTTATTGGGAGCAGGCAACAGGCCTGACATCTGCGGAAATCATTTCCGAGGATACGATTTTACTGAGCTTTACGATGACAGACGGGTTAACAGCTGAAGACTTAAAGTCGAAACTGGAAATTAAAGACGCAGACGGTACAACGGTTAACATTGATAGTGTAAAAATTGCAGGAAGCAAAAAAGTCGAAGTCAAAGCTCAATTTGATTTAGAAAAGCTTCCATTATCCATCACGTATTCAGGCAGAACGGTTTCTGCTTCATCCGGCTGGAGAATGCTCGATGAAATGTTTGGTTACGATGGCGATGACCTTGGTGCCACTTATAAAAACGGAGCTGTTACATTGAAGCTTTGGGCGCCAAAAGCGAGCAAAGTAGTCGCAAACTTCTTCAACAAAGACAATGCAGCAGAGCAAATTGGCAGCATTGAACTGACAAAAGGTGAAAAAGGTGTCTGGTCTGCAGAGATAGCACCTGGCGACCTGGACATAGCCGATCTTAAGGGTTATTTTTACCAGTATGAAGTAACGAATGACGGAATCACGAACAAAGTCTTGGACCCTTATGCTAAATCGATGGCAGCCTTCACGGTCAACACAGAAGGCAAACCAGGTCCTGACGGTGACACGGTTGGAAAAGCAGCGATCGTGGATCTGAGTAAGACGAATCCTGAAGATTTCGATCACGCAAAAATCAAAGGCTATGAAAAACGTGAAGACGCAGTAATCTATGAGGTTCACGTACGTGACTTCACGTCAGATCCTTCTATCGAAGGCGATCTGAACGCAAGATGGGGCTCTTACAAGGCCTTCATCGACAAGCTGGATTACATTAAGTCTCTTGGCGTTACTCACGTTCAATTGCTGCCGGTAATGGCCTGGTATTACGGCGACGAAACGAAGATGGGCCAGAGAGAGCTTGATTACTCCGCTGGCGGCAACGAGTACAACTGGGGCTATGACCCGCACAGCTACTTCTCGCCAGACGGCGCATATTCACTGGATCCATCAAATCCGGAAGAGCGCGTGAAAGAACTGAAGGAAATGATCGATGCGATCCATGATGCTGGAATGGGTGTCGTCCTTGACGTCGTTTACACTCACATGGCAAAAGCCAGCCAGCTGAATGACATCGTTCCTAACTATTATGCGTTCCAGGACGCTCAGGGCAACTTCCTTGGCGGCTTCGGAAACAACCTGGCAACAAGCCACAAAATGGCTGAAAAGCTGATGGTAGATTCAGTGAAATACTGGTTCGAAGAATACAAGATTGATGGCATGCGCTTTGATATGATGGGTGATGCTACCTATCCTTCCATCCAGAATGCCTATGATGCAGCAGCTGAAGTGAACCCTGATGCATTGTTCATCGGCGAAGGCTGGAGAACATTCGCTGGCCACATTGCTGAGCCAGAGCTTGCGGGCATGGGCGCAGACCAGGATTGGATGAACAAGACAGACGATGTTGGCGTATTCTCTGATGAGATCCGCAACGAATTGAAGTCAGGCTTCGGTTCTGAAGGTGAGCCACGCTTCATCACTGGCGGAGCTAGAAGCGTCCAGACGATTTTCAACAACATCAAAGGCCAGCCGTCCAACACGGCACATGACGACCCGGGCGATATGGTTCAATACATCGAGGCACATGATAATATGACGCTTTATGATGTCATTGCCCAATCAATCAAAAAAGACCCGGCAATCCCTGAAAATAATCTTGAAATCCACAAGCGCATCCGCGTCGGAAACTCGCTTATTTTAACATCACAGGGAACAGCCTTCCTGCACGCAGGACAGGAATACGGCAGAACAAAGCAATGGAAAGCCGATGGAGTACCAGAGCAGAAATACCACGAACTGAAGGATGAGCAAGGAAAATCATTCGGATACTTCATCCACGACTCATATGATTCATCCGATGCCATCAACATGTTCGACTGGGAAAAAGCAACCAACAAAAAGAAATACTCCATCAACACGACAACCAGTGCCTATACTAAAGGCTTGATTGAACTGAGAAAATCAACGAATGCCTTCCGCTTAGGCGAAAAAGACCTGGTGGACAAGAATGTGAGTTTGCTTAAGCTTCCTGAAATCAAGGATACCGATTTGGTCATTGCGTACGAAAATGTATCAACTGACAATACAGGCACCTACTATGTATTCGTGAACGCTGATACAAAGTCACGTACGTTGACATTAGGCGACCTTGACTTCTCCAAAGCGAAGGTCCTTGTCGACAACGACGAAGCCGGCAAAACACCAGTTTCCAAGCCATCTGGCTTCAAGCTGGCAAAAGACAAACTGACGCTTGACCCACTGACAACAGTGGTCATCAAGGTCGACAATAAAGGCAAGAAGAAATAAGAAGTAGGCAGGCATCGTCCAAATGTGGATGATGCCTGTTTTTTGCAAAATAAACCATCCTGCCATATGGGTTTACTAGATGAATTCTCAAGGGTATGATTAACTTATCACGATCTATTAAGGAGATGCGATGCTAGATTACAGATTATATAAAGGACGCGGTTCCGAATACATTGTCTTGCTGCACGGAATCGGCGGAAACTCCAACATCTTTTACAAGCAGCTGAAGCCTTTTCTTAAAAAGTATAATATCCTGGCGATCAATTTACCTGGCCATGGAACCTCGCCAGATATTGATTCATATAAAGATCGATTCACCTTTGACATGGTTGTCAGTGAGATTGTTAAAACGCTGGACCATCTTTCGATTCGGAAGGCGCATTTCGTCGGCATCTCACTCGGAACGATCATCGTCCATCACCTGCTTCAAAGAGAACCCGGACGCGTGCGGTCGGCGGTTCTCGGCGGTGCGATTACCAGATTGAACTTTTTTGGAAAATCTCTGATTAAATTAGCATGGCTCATCAAGGACTTTCTCCCGTTCATATGGCTGTATCGCATATTAGCGTTAATCCTGATGCCGAAAAACAACCATAAAGACTCACGGCGTTTTTTCATCCAGGAAGCTTATAAGATGAAACGGGCCAATTTCCTCGCCTGGTACCCGCTTGCCGGGGATGTGGAGGCCACTTACAGCCAGGTCCAGGAACAAAGCCAGGATGTCCCAAAGCTTTATATCTCCGGGGCCGAGGACCATATGTTTGTCCGGGAGCTCGAGGAAGACCTGACTGGCGATGAAAGTTCAGAATTAGTGATCCTCGCTCAATGCGGCCACGTCTGCAATATCGAAAAAGCCGATGAATTCAACGAGCTTTCCCTCGATTTTATGGACACATACAAAACGAAAAAAGCGAATATCAGTTAAATGGTAAAAAGGGGAGTACGCCATGATGGCTTACTCCCCTTTTCATTCCTGGTTTTAATAATAGTAATACGGATATCTTGGCGGCGGGCAGCACGGATATGGCGGGTAAAATCCTCCATAGTAAGGGCGCGGATAAAACAAAGCCCCACCTAATAATCCCCCAGCCAATCCACCTAAAAACGGCAATCCAAAACCCCAGCCAAATCTCTGATCCTGTGAATGATATGAATATGGATGTCTATATGCATGCATACGGCTAACCTCCCTCTTTGTATTCCCTATTTTTATATGCATCTGTCACGGGTTTGGCTTGGGCGAATGCACATGGGATCAGGAATTCTCGGTGGGAGATGGTACAGGATATTGGGGACCTGGTTTGAGATTGTCTCTAGAAAATGGGCGCTAATAAGAGCTATTGGTCACCTGGTTTCGGCTTCTCTTCTAAAATTGGGCACCAATCGGGGCTATTGGTGACCTGCATTCGGCATCTCTCTTAAAATTGGTCACCCATCAACGCTATGGGTGACCTGGTTTTGGTTTCTCTTTTAAAATTGGGCGCCAATCGGGGCTATTGGTGACCTGGTTTCGGTTTCTCTCGTAAAATTGGGTACTAATCAACGCTATGGGTGACCTGGTTTCGGTTTCTCTCTTAAAATTGGGCACTAATCAACGCTATGGGTGACCTGGTTTCGGCTTCTTATCACGAAAACGGGCGCCAATGAGGGCTTGCCACTTATAAATGGGTACCAACAAACTCTCGCAAAATAGGATATTCCTTAAAATTTGATTATTTTCCTGAAACTAATAGATATATTCCTTAAATTTAAAATATATTCCTGAAAAACCAAAAGATATTCCTTAATTTCCGAATATATTCCTAAATAGCCCTTTCCAGGTGATAAAATTGCCCACTAAAGTCGCTCCCGGATCCTCTCCGTCAAAAAAAGAAGCATGAGTGCCATTCTCGGCCCCCATGCTTCGCAAACTATTAAACTCTGAACTTCGCAACCATCTCTCTCAAATTCTCTGCCATGCTCGCAAGGGATGATGAGGAGGATGCGACTTCTTCCATGGAAGCTAGTTGCTCCTCTGTCGCGGATGCGATTTCGGCTGTGCTGGCGACGGAGCCGCGGGCGATTCTGGTGACCTCATCGATGGAGGCGTTCACCTGCATGACGCTCGCTGACATTTCCTCTGAAATCGCGGAAACTTCCTGGATTTCTGCGCTAACGCCCTCGATCGACTTCAAAATATCCTCAAAAGTGCGGCCGGTGTCTTCAACCAGTAAAGCACCATCTGAAATCTCAACAGTTCCTTTGTTCATCATTTCAACGACCTGGTGCGTCTCTTTTTGAATCACTTCAATCAAACCGGAAATCTGGCTGGCTGATTGCCTCGATAGCTCGGCCAGCTTCCTGACCTCATCGGCCACGACAGCAAAGCCTTTGCCATGCTCGCCAGCTCTCGCTGCCTCGATCGCCGCATTCAGCGCCAGCAAATTCGTCTGGTCAGCAATCCCCGTTATGACCTCAATGATCTTCCCGATTTCGGCCGACTTGCGGTCCAAATCCTTGATCACTGCATTTGTCTCGCTTGTTGTATGATTAATCGTCTTCATTTTCTCAATGACTTTTTCTAATGACTCATGGCCCAGCTGTGCCTGTTTCGTCGTTTCCGCCGCAGACTCTGCAACATTCGACGTCGTTTCAGCCACCCTCTGGATACCCGCGGACATCTCACTTACTGCCTTTGCGCTTTCTTCGGTGTTCTTGCTCTGAGTCTCAGCTCCACTCGCGACTTCCTGGATCGCTGTGGCCACCTGATTTGTTGCTGAACTCGTCTGGTCGGCACTCGCCATCATTTCCTCAGCAGATGCTGCCACCTGTTCTGACGTGCTGCTCACCTTGTAAATCAAATCTCTTAGATTGGTCGTCATTTCATTGAACGAATCGGCAAGTTCGCCGATTTCATCTTTGTTCTTCACCTGGACGGCACCAATTGAAAGATTGCCCTTCGCCACTTCTTTTGCCGCCTGTGACACTAATTGGACAGGCTTTGAAATCATCCGGCTTATATATAGGGCAATGACGATTCCAGCGACAAACGCAATCGCACTGAGTGCGATGATCACCAAGGCAACGGTGCTCACTTCACTGGACAGGGCCCGGCTTGTTTTTTGCAGACTGTCTTCCTGGAATTTCAACGCTTCCTTGGCTGCCTCGTTGAGCGTGAAGATGAGCGGATTCGCTTTTTGTTGCATCAGCAGCGTGACTTTTACAATCTGTTCATCCCTTTTTAAAATAAAGGCTTCCTGAGCGACTTCATAATATTGCTCCTCGGCCGCAATTAACTCTTGAACAACCTGTTTATCTTCTGCAGTAGTGGCAATTTTCAAATATGCCTCCGCACTTTCTGCAAAATCATCTGCTCCAGCTTCAAACTCCAATAGACTTTCCCCGTCCCCAACAGCCAGGAATTTTTGAAGCGCCAGTTGTTCTCTCATGGTCGCATCCTTCATGGAGACGATCAGATTAAACTTTTTCATGCGGTCATCAATCGAGGACGAATACTGGCTGTTCATTTTGCTAAATTGAAAGTTAGTAATCACCGCCACTAACGCCAGCAACGCCAATACAGAGAAAAAGCCGGCAAATAGTTTTTTCCGAACCGTAAACTTCGTATTGAGCTTAACCTGCTTAACCTTGAATCGCTTTTTGATCTTCATCATCCGCTCTCCTTAGCAGCGCAAATCGCACCGTATTCTATCTACTATGTATTTCGGCTTCCACCCCGTTTTTTTTAGGGCTTTTGACATCCTTTTTAGAATCATGCGAAAATTAATTAACTAGAATGATAGAAACGAGGTAAAGGTTAAATGAAAAAAATAATCGATAAAATCCTTGAATTCAATGGCCCGGTGGAAAATTATAAACAAAGCGGACTAACGCTTGTTTATCTATCAAAAGAATTAAAAGAGGATCGGAACATCGTTTTTCCCGACAATGTTGCTCATGCTTTTTTTGCTCCTGCCACGGATGAATCTATATTGACGCTGGAAAAAGAAAATCAGCACCAGTTCCCTGAAGTCTACAAAGAACTGATCAAAGAATGCAACGGTTTTTCCCTTGAATCAGGCTGCCTCTCCCTCTTTGGCCTGCCACTCGGGTTGTGGGAAGGTTTTTCCCAAAAAGAAAAAGCGTTTTTCGGGATGGATGTCATTTATATAAATCAATCCTATGCTCCCAGAAAAATCGCAAACAAGTATTTCATCATCGGCAGGGACTATTACAACGGCAATTGGATCGGCATCAATGACAACAAAATTCATGTAATCAATAAATATGGGAAGCTGCTCGGCGAGGTCGATTTTATCGCGGAGATTTTGGAGTCGGTTGAGGAGTATAGCCGGAACGCTGAAGAAACAATAGCCTATATTAAGGATCAATATAAATAACGCCTGGATTCAAGAAAAATCCAGGCGTTTTAAAATCAACCAATCTTCTTTTCTTTATCTCTCTCCACCTTATCCTCATAAAACAACGCAAAGTCCGGATCGATTTTTCCGATTCCAAGATATCTTGCTTTGTAATCCTTCAAAAGGGCGAAGAACTGCTTGCCGAGGATGAGGATGACTACGACGTTGATGAAGGTAGGAATGGCAGATGAGATGTCCGCGAAATACCAGACCGTCTGTCCCGGCAAACCGAATGCGACTCCGTACACGACCATCAATGTTCCCGGGATTGGGTATAAATAGATGAACGTTTTCAGAATCCTGTTTTTTACCTTTGTCTTTCCTTTTAAAAGGTGGCGCAGGACGATTTCGTAATAAGAGTACCAGCCTGTCACTGTTGTCAGACCGAACAACAGGATCGACAGGGCAATCGTGATGCGGCCGAATGAACCGATCCCCGTTTCAAATGCCGTGAGCGTCAGGTCAGCTCCAGTCAAACCAGTTGACCACGCACCGGTGATGATGATTGTGAACGCGGTGATCGATGATACGATAATCGTATCAATGAATACCTCAAAAGCACCCCAGATGCCCTGTTTTACCGGGTGGTCGACCTTCGCAGTCGAGTGAATCATCGGAGAAGTTCCCCAGCCCGCTTCGTTACTGTAAACCGAGCGCGCCATTCCCATGCGGATCACCTGGGCCACTGCCGCACCGGCAAAGCCGCCCACCGCAGCCGTTCCGCCAAATGCTCCGTCGAAAATCAGCGCAAAGACGTCGCCCATCTGGGTAATATTCGAAATGATGATGAATAGCCCTGCCACCACATAGAACAGAACCATCGCCGGAACAAGCTTCGACGCCAGCTTTCCAATATGCTTGATGCCGCCCCAGACAACAAAATAGACCAGGATCGAGAAGATGATCGATGCCGGAATCATCCCGATATCAAAAGTAGAGCTGATCGCTTCAGAGATTGTGTAATTCTGCATCGTAATAAAGAATGTTGAAAAAATACCGAATCCGAAAATGACCGCCGGGAAAATCCAGAATTTAAAATTGCGTTCTTCACCGAGTCCTTTTTCCATGTAATAAGTCGGCCCGCCATACGGGTCGCCATTTTCATCTGTGGTTCGGTAATAAACCGAAAGGGTAACCTCAACTGTCTTGATGATCATTCCAAGCAGGGCGGTCATCCACATCCAGAAAATCGCGCCAGGTCCCCCGACCGCGATGGCCGTGGCCACACCGCCGATATTGGCGACACCAACAGATCCACCGATCGCTGTCGATACCGCTTCAAAGGATGAGATAACCCCTTTTTTCCCATCCTCTGTTTTTTCCTTTTTAAACATGCTGCTGAAGGTCGCCTTCAGGATATGTGGCAGGTGCCTGAACTGAAAGAAGCCGCTTCCGATTGTAAAATAAAGCCCGACAAAAACCATTGTGAGGATTAACGGCAATCCCCATAAAAATGCTGATAAACTTGATAACACGTGATCCATGATGTCTCCCCTTTGCTGTTAGTTGATCATTAATTTCTCCGCTGATGTTAATTCTTGCGATACTTAATCTCCCCGCCAATGATCGTCATGTCGATGTCCATCGCTAAAAGTTCATCTGGATCTGCCATTTCAAATGGATTTGCAGAGTAAACTGTCATATCGGCTAATTTTCCGCGTGCGATTGTTCCTTTTACTGTCTCTTCATTCGTTGGGTACGCACCCAGCTCGGTGAACAAGCGGAAAGCTTCCACCATCGACAGCTTCTGCTCTGGCACATAACCTTCATGGTTTTCACCAGGCTTTTTGCGTGTCACGGCTGCATGGATTCCGAGGATTGGATCAACCGGCTCGACCGGAGAGTCAGAGCCGCCAGCGCAAATGACGCCAGCCTCCATCAACGTTTTCCAAGCATAGGATAGCTTGATCCGCTTTTCGCCAAGGCGCTCCTGTACCCAAGGGAAATCGCTGGCAATGAAGCGCGGCTGGATATCGGCGATCCGGCTCGGTGCTTTCAGGCGCGGAATCAGTTCCTCCCGCAGAACTTGTGCATGGATCAGCCGGTCGCGATAGGCTGCTGCAGGAAATTGATCGAGCACGTCGAGCACATTTTCGAGGGCCTTGTCGCCAATCGTATGGACCGCAATCGGCATGTCCAGTTCCCTTGCACCCCGGACAATTTCATACATCTGTTCCTGGTCATACATCGCATCGCCGTAATGGCCCGGTGCGTCGCTATATTCCTCTGACAGCAGCGCCGTTCTTCTTCCGAAAGCTCCGTCAGCAAAAATTTTAACAGCGCCTATGATCAGCGTATCATTGCCATAGCCCGTGTACATTCCGGCTTCTTTTAAATCGGTTAAGAATTCATGGTTGATCAGCAGGTTGCTGCGCAAGCCCACTTGTTCCCCGTTCAGCAGTTCATTGAAAATATTCCATGTCATTTCAAGACCGCCAAGATAGAGCGGGTCATTCGTATGGACGCTCGTCAGCCCCTTGCTCATCGCAAAATGCATCGTCTGGCGCATCGCGTTTTTCCAATCATCGTACGAGCGTTCAGGAATATGCTGCCTGATCAGGTTCATCGCCGATTCCAGGAACAGTCCGGTCGGCTGCTTCGTCCATTCATCCAACACGATCGTTCCGCCTTCCGGAACCGAAATCGCCGGATGATAGCCGCTCACTTCAAGCGCCTTGCTGTTCACGATGGCCGCATGAAGGCAGGTCCTCGTCATAAACAGCGGGTTGGCCGGTGCCACATAATCCAGCTCCGCAATCGTAGGGATGGTACCGTCTGTAAAAAGGTTCTCATCCCAGCTGCTGCCGACAATCCACTGGCCTGGCTCAAGCTGACTGGCTTTTTCCTGAATTTTAGCGAGCATGTCATGCTTGGAGGTGACGCCGACAAAATCAAGATTGATAAAACTGTCGGCCATGATGGATAGATGAAGGTGGCTGTCAATCAAGCCTGGAGTCGCAGTCTTTCCCTCCAGGTCGATGATTTGCGTGTGGCTGCCCCATTGCAGCACCATATCAGCTGAAGTTCCCATATCGATGAATCGGCCATTTTCAATGACGACCGCTTGTACAATCGGATTGCGTGAATTGAACGTATAAATTGTTCCGTTCGTATAGATGGTTCTCAAGATGATTCTCTCCTTTGGTAAAAGTGAGCCAGATCATGCTTGAAAAATGTTCGAAGTGCGCATACGGATGTATGCAAAAGGAGTTTGAAAGAAGGGGATAGTGGAAAAGCTCTAGCATGCAAAAAAGCAATGATAGAAAATAACCTATCATTGCTTTTTACAATATACGTTATCCTCCATTTCGATCAGTAGTTCTCCATGCACAAAAACAAGCATGACAGTCTGCTCCTTATTCAGGAAGCATCCCAGCAGTAACCAGTTTGACCCTGGCCACGCTTCGGCAAACAACCCTTTCATCCACCATCAACGATGTCATACTCCGATGGACTACTCTTGTTATTCGCTCCTCTACCTCACCGATCTGATAAGATCATATGAAATTACCGTTAATACTATCAGAATATAAATTATATGACAATAGGAAATTTCTGAAAACGAAAGCAATCTCAAAAGAGCCAGACCGCGAATGCCTGGCTCCAACTTCATCATTCCCGCTCGCTCTTGCCGAATTCCAGCTTTCCTATCTGTTGATAACTGCCCATTTTATAGCTGCTTACCCCTCCCGGCGATATAGCGTACAGAGTATCACCGATATACAGCAGGCGCTGGATTTGGCTCTCCCAATCTTCGTAATATGGCATATCACCTTCGATGTGGGAAACCTTTGACTTCAGCTTGAATCCGGTCGCAGGATCGATGCTGTAAATATATGCCCCTTGATACTCAAAAATCGATTCGAATTCGTTCTTCTCGCTGTTCCGGTAAACGGAAACCGGGAAGGCGAAAATGTCTTTATCTTTATTGAAAAGCAAGGCTTTATGGTCATAGTTCAGCGGCGAATACGTCCCCCTGCCGCCGATGATTTCCGTGAATTTCTCTTTAGGGTTCGTCATATCGCTGACATCGAACAGCGAAATCTTCACCCCATCAGTCAGGATCCGCGGCTGGGAGGAACCTTTTTCCGCAACGATCTTTGTATCCTGGCCGAAGCCGATGATGTGGTTTTCATCATATGGATGCAGGTAATTGCTGAATCCAGGTATTTTCAGTTCGCCAAGCACCTTCGGATTGGCCGGATCACTTGCATCAAACACAAACAGCGGGTCGGTTTCTTTGAAGGTAACCATGTAAATTCGGTCGCCCATGAACCTCGCTGAATAAATCCTTTCACCCTTTGCCAGACCTTCAATCTTGCCGGTCTCTTTTAGGTTTTTATCCAAAATGTACAGATGGTTGGACGACGGCCGCTTCTCATCCCAGGCATAGCCTTTCGTCGTCACCACACGGAAAAAGCCGTTGTGCTCATCCATTGAGAACTGGTTCAGCACCGTCCCCGGCACGGTCGCAGAGCTGTGGTATGTCACCTTCATGCCATTGATCGCAAATTTGTGGACATCGGTGTCCGGAGCCATCACGCCGCGGTCTTCAAATTCCATCTCTCCGTAATTCTGGACAGCCAGATACAGGTTTTCCTTGTTCATGTAAATTTGGTTGCCGCTGCCCAAGTACGTCGCGATGGCCACTTCCTTCTTAGGCTGATCAAGGTCAAGCGCGCCAATCATCGTATAGTTCGGCTCGCGTGATTGAGGGAAATAATGTATCTCATCATACCCGATTGTTTTTTCCTCGGAATTGTGGATGCTGTCGGTGAACTTCGGCCTGATATCGATGTCCCGCTCCTCCTTCAGCAGCCAATAATCCGGATAATGCTGCGTGATGAAATATACGAGATTATCAACCTTCCTGGCCGACATAAAGGAACCCTCCAGGCTGACCTCACGGATTTGCTTTGGCTTCGCCGGGTTTTCGACATTGTAGATCAGCACTTTTGTTGAAAAACTCATAGGTGCGATTTTTGTATCTTTTGCCTGCTTTTCGTAAGGCTTATAGTGGTTAAAATACTGTTGCCCAATGACCAACAATTGCTGATCCCCCAGGAAAAGCTGGTTTGGTGAAAAGGTCTCATCATACTTAATCGTTGAAAGCAGCTTCATCTGGCCGCCAGGTACGGCCCCAATGATCCTCACCCGATCATGCTCAGCCTGGAAAATGCTCTTGCCATCTGTTTTGACAATATCCGCTTCATCGACTCCCTGGACCTGCACATTGGTTCTCGAAACATCACCGCCGCCTGCTTTGTCCGCGCTCGATGACTCCGTCGCCTTATCCTCGGTGGCTGACAACGACTCTTTCACCGTGCGGAACCAGCCATGGGATTTCTGTTGCTCCTTTATGATTTCCTCAAAATAGCTCGCCAGTTTCTCCTGCGAGCCGACAACTGGCAGTGTCTCCTTAACAACAAACTTCCACGCCTGCGGAGATTTCAACTCCCTCCCCAAAGCGGATTGTATTCCTTTTTTAAAATGAACCGTAAACACCTTTGATTTCAGATCATAGCCGTTCTCCGGAGGATTGATGTAAATGGTCTTCTGGTCCTCACCCAACTCCAGCGTGGTGTCCAGCTTCTCTCCCCTGTCATTGGTGATGTAAATCAAATCTTTATCAAGACTTTTCAATGATACTTTCTCGGAAAACTCAAGCTTCCACACCTTATTCGGCAGGACCACCTGCTCTCCATCCCACGCATTGACCACTTTAAATTGAGGAAGAGCATAGAACGCCAGCGCAACAATCGAAACAAGAATCAAACCGCTCAAAACCCACCATTTTTTCATCATTTTTTAACCCCCTTGTAAAATTAGACGGGGTTTCGCAACCGGTGTTTCAGGTTTTAGTAAAAATAATCCAATATTGTTGCAAAAAGGGCTGGAAATCAGCGACCCATTTTGGCGCGAATCTCTTTTATTGGCGAAATTTCATTTTTATTGGCGAAGTTCACAACTTTATTGGCGAAAATCAGATTTTATTGGCGAAACCACCTGCTTTATTGGCGAAAATCGATTTTTATTGGCGAACTCCCAGTTGCCTCCTAAATAAGCTCCTCCCGATGCCAGGAAGGGAACTGCTTTATCGGCTAAAGAAGTTCCCTGTCAACAACTGCTTTTTCAATGAAAAAAGTTCCCCGTCAACAACTGCTTTTTCAATGAGAAAAGCTCTCCGTCAATGAACTGTTTTTTCAACGAAAAAAGCTCTCTCCGTCAATGAACTGTTTTTTCAACGAAAAAAGCTCTCTCCGTCAATGAACTGCTTCTTCAACGAGAAAAGCCCCCTGTTTTTTCAACGAAAAAAAGTTCCTCCCACATCAGGAAGGAACTTTCACTTTACTAAACTCTTCTGCCGGGACGGGTTTGCTGAAGTAATATCCTTGTGCATCGTTGCAATGGTGCTGTTTCAGAAGCGCTAATTGTTCCGCAGTCTCGACGCCCTCGGCGATGACGGACAATCCAAGATTGTGGGCCATCAGGATGATGGTCGTGGCGATGTTTTCATCACTTTTGTTCTCGGCGATATCTGTCACGAAGCAGCGGTCAATCTTGAGATGATCAATCGGAAATTTTTTCAGGTAACTGAGCGAGCTGTAGCCTGTCCCGAAATCGTCAATCGAGATGTTGACGCCTAGCTGCTTCAGTTCATGTAAAATCACGCTTGCGGACTCCACATCCATTGTCATACTTTCCGTAATCTCGATGGTCAAAAACTCCGGTTCGACCCCGCTCATTTCAAGTGCATCCCTGATCGTTTGAACCAGGTTCGGCTGGTAAAATTGGCGAATCGACAGGTTCACCGACATCGTCAGGCCAGGCATCCCGCCAGAGTGCCAGTCCCGAAGCTGAAGCAGCGCTGTCCTCAGAACCCACTCCCCAATCGGGACAATCAACCCCGTCTCTTCGGCGATTGGAATGAATTGATTCGGGGGTACATTCCCACATTTTTCATTGTTCCAGCGAATCAGCGCTTCTGCTCCGGTCACCTTATTTTTACAGAGGTTGATGATTGGCTGGTAATGGATTTCGAACTCGCCTCGCTCCAATGCTTTCCGGAGCTCGTTCTCAATCTGCAATTTTTCCAGCGCCTTCTTATCGAGCATGACGTCATAGCTCTGGAAGGTGTTCCGCCCCTGTTTTTTTGCCTGGTACATCGCGACATCTGCTTTGCCGATCAGCGTCTCGACACTCTCACCGTCATCCGGGTAAAAGCTCATTCCGATGCTCGTGGTGATATATATTTCCGTGCCATCAATCAGCACAAGCTCGGACATTTTTCGTAAAATGGCAGCCGCCAATGCCTCCGCATCCTCCCTGGTCGTACGCTCGAGCAAGATCGAAAATTCATCGCCGCCCTGCCTGGACAATATGGCACCGTCCCCCAGACAGCTCCTCATCGTTTGTGAAATGTGATGTAGCAGCTTGTCGCCCACCGAATGGCCTAGTGAGTCATTCACAACCTTAAAGCGATCAAGATCAAGGAACATAATGCAGGCTTTCTCGCCTGATTCCACATTCGCCGAGGCAATCGCTGCCTTTACTTTTTGGTCAAAAAGCCTGCGGTTCGGCAGCTCCGTCAGTGCATCATGATAGGCCATGAAATCGATTCTGTCCTTTGCCCGGTAATGCTGGATGACCAGGCTCGTGAGGTCGGTTGCCTTTTGGATGATTTTCCGGTCCTTTTCACGTGGTGAACTGGCTTGGCAGTAATACATCGCGAATATGCCAATCACCTGCTGGTCATCATCAAAAACCGGAGACGACCAGCAAGCCCTCAACCCATGGGACAAAGCCAAATCCCGGTAGTCCTTCCACAGGGGATCTGTGCCTATATCCTTCACCACGACTGGCTGCCGCAAATACGCGGATGTTCCGCACGAACCGACAGACGGACCAATTGGAATTCCATCCACAGCCTCGTTGTATGCCTTCGGCAAACTCGGAGACGAGCCATGCACCAGTTTCTGCCCGCTTGGATCTGTCAGCAGGATCGAGCAATGCGCTCCATGCGTGAACTTTTCAATAAAATGAATGATATCATCCAGTACCTTCTGGAAAGGCGCACCTTTGGCAATCAGCTGAAGGATTTCGTTTTGTCCGCTTAAAAGGGCCTCGAGCTCTTTTTTCTCCGTCAGGTCCTGGGCGCATCCTACGACACCGAGGATTTCATTGCCGTCCTTGATTGGGACCACAGATAGAAATAAATCCACTCGTTCCCCTGTTCCTTTTTTCAAAATCGTCGTTTCAAATCGCTCGCGATTTCCCTCAAGCACCCGCTTGAAATGCTGTAGCGTTTTCTCGAGCTCATCCTCATGGATCAACGAGACAAAATTCATTTGTAAAATCTCTTCCCGTGAATATCCCGTCATTTCTTCTGCTGCTTCATTGAATAATGTAAAATTCCCCTCCAGATCCAGCGCGTAGCACCCATCATGATTGTAGTTGAATAACGATTGGTACACATCAAAAAGAGAGCTGCTATTTAAATCTGGCACCATAAAAAATCACCCATCCCTGGTCAAACCCATTTCTTTCACTATATATCGGCTTTCCCTAACTATGGTTACACTGGTATTTCTTAACATACAGACGTATTTATTTTTCAACAAGGGTTTAAGCACGTGTTAAGATGGGTATATAAATATGTTGAATCAATGTTGGAGAGGAATTACATATGAGTATTCTGATCGTCGATGATAATGAAGCGAATTTATTTGTAATTGAAAAACTTTTAAATAGAGCCGGATACAAGGAGCATCTCTCATTTACATCTGCCCATGATTTATTTGGCTATCTGGAATCGGATAACCCGTATATCGTTGCGGAGCAGGTGGATGTGATCCTGATGGATATCATGATGCCTGAGGTGGATGGAATCGAGGCCTGCCGACGCCTGCAGGAAATCCCCCACCTGAAAGATATCCCCGTCATTTTCGTCACCGCCCTTGAGGACACAGGCAAGGTGGTTGAGGCACTCGATGCCGGCGGGATGGATTATCTGATGAAGCCGATCAAGAAGACGGAGCTTCTCGCCCGGATCAGGGTCGCCCTTCGGTTAAAATATGAAAAAGACTGGCACAAGAAGCAGGAAGAAAAAATCGTCAATGAGCTGGAACTTTCGATGCAGGTGCAAACCAGTCTGCTCAGCCAGCCTGTCGAGGAAGAGAATCTCCTAATCAAAGCATCCTATCTTCCAGCATACAAGCTCGCCGGGGATTTGTATTACTGGCACAGAATCGATGAGCACCGGTACGCCGTCATCCAGCTGGATATGATGGGCCACGGGATTTCATCATCGCTGGTGTGCATGTTCATCTCCTCTGTCCTTCGTGACGCCATTCGCTCGAATCCTGACCCCGAGTATGTGATTGGCGAACTGAACAAATGGATGAACTCCCTGAACCTGCATAACCAAAAGATTCCTTATTACTTCACCGCGATTTATCTGACACTTGATACAGCACAGCGAAAAATCGAATACATAAACGCTGGCCACCCAACAGCACATGCTTTGATTGACGGCGAGCATATTGAAGAACTGAAGAGCAATACATGCGCGGTCGGATTTTTCCCAGATATACATACAAATAAAACAACCATCTCCTATTCCCAATCCCTGCAACTCCTGATCTGCACCGACGGCGTCCACGAAGCCATCGACAAATACGAGCAAGCAGGCACGGAATTCCTGAAAAACGTCACAATGAAGCTTTTGGATCAGGCCAGAGACAAAGAGCCGCTTGATCTGATCCTGACACCGGAGCAGAAAGAAGCCGGGTCAGACGATATGTGCACTGTGCTGATTCAGGCGAGATAGTGGATACAAAAAAACAGAGTGGATTTCACTCTGTTTTTTCGTGTTTTAAAGAATTTATTGAATACTGTTTGAATCAGTTAAAAAACCGCTCTTTATTGTAAATTAGCACCCGCTCAATCAATACAATTAAGATAAATCTGAAGGATTTGTGGAAAGAAAAAGGTTTTTTATCCATATGTAGAATGCTATATATGCACTTTGAACTACAAGGTAAATAGGAAAACTATAAAATGAATGCCACCCATTAAAAGTAAAGATATGTGCTTTCAATGTTAGAAATTCAAACCCAACAGCTACCATCGAAGAAACAATGATGTAAATGAGTAGTCTTAAACTTCGGAGGTTCCATTTATCCAAACCGTATAGAAAAAAATAACCAAAAGGAGCGTAAAAAAACCATAATAGAAAATCAAACAATTCAAATTTCGAAGTATCGTTTATATCGTAAAAGTCAAACGGTTTTGTTGCTATCATAGTATCTAAGATAATTGGAGTAACCATACAAAACATCAATATAAGAACGGTTATTGTATGGGGAAACCTTTTTGGAAGCAATATCATCAATATGATTGATCCAAGTAGCCCAATGATGATAAACCATTCATTTATGTCAAACTTTTGAGGTGAATTCACTTTTGTAACACCTCTTTTTTAAATAATTTGTGAAAAAAAGCATTAATAACATATATACAAAGTGTTAGGCCTAAATAAAAACCAATGGAATAATTCATATTCCAAGATTCTGTATAGGTAACGATCCTAAATTTTTCAAGAAGATAATCAAAACTACACATCAAAAGGATAAAACCTAGAGTATTAATAACTTTTCTTCCTAGAGAACTAAAAGAGGAATTCACATCTAAGAACCATATTATGGATAGAGGAACAATTAACAGTCTGAAATTTTCGTATGCAAGAAATCCGTGATTATGATCTGGTATTTTTATCAGTGAATAATTTAATACTGCTAAAAAGGCGAGATTGTTATAAATAAAAATTGAAATCATCCATACAAATACTATCTCTAACATATGCATTTTTTTCTTTTTTAATATAAAAGCTAACATCAGAACAATCCCGTAAGAAAAAATTAGAGACGGAAACATATATTGGTCCAATCCTTTTGTAATTATGTTCCAAAGGAACATAAATTATTTAACAGTCGATATTCACACCAAACTTTCGATCATTCTTGATAGTATTTTTTCAGAAAAAGGATTATTTATGCAATACAACCTCATTAACAGGCTCCTTTAGAAAAGTTCGCTGCATCCAATTCCTTTTATAGTCGGGAAAATCTAAGGTGGATGCTAAGTCCTTGTGATAGTTGTTTAGGTCCCACATTGAACAATCGAGGGTATAGATATCAAATCCTCCACGAGAAATATCTGATATAAATTTATCTAATATTCCATAACTCAAAAATAGCTTAACAGATCCATTTAAGAGATTGTCTCCATAACTCCATTTCACCACTCCTCATTGAGCTTAACGATAAGCAGTTAAAGTTGAGCATTTTTACATAAGTGTTTTATCCATACCGGCTCACGATCTCTTGAATATAATGTTAAAAACCTTTATTTGAGAGATGGTGATATTATGAAAAGTTTCATCCAATGCTGTATTGGAGCTGGATTGGCTTTATTGGGTTTCATTGGGATAGGCTATGGCCTTGGGGTTGCAGGTGCTGCAGCTTTGGAAGGGATAGCAAGACAGCCTGAGGCAGTAGATAGGATCGCTAATGTTCTTTTCTTTTTAGTAGTGATTCCGGAATTGATTTTGGCTTTTTTATTAGTCAAGACCGCACTGCGTATTCACAATTGTGGCAATCAAAAAGATCGAGCTGGAGAGTAGTGGCATTCCGCCACTACTCTTTACCTTCGTACAGCCGGGTATGAACAATGAATATAAGATTGAATTGAAAATAGGATAAGCTTTTACATTTTTATCGCGCTAAATCAAGAAAGTAATCTCTCACATCTGCTGGCAATTCTTCAACTGCGAGGACTTTTAATCTTTCAGTGCCTGGTGAGGTCATAATGACATACGTCTTTTCATCATACTCGAACAATGTGAATTGGCTTATGCTGTTGGCAGATGTATCGATCCTATTTATATAATCAAAATCTTTTTCCTTAAAGTTATTTTCATAGCCTTCTAGGGTTAGCTTTGTTGCTTCTTCAAAATCCTCGGCAAACGAAATGGCTTGATAGAGTTCGAGGGAATTCTTAGGTTTAAAGAAAACTTGATAGTATGATGCTGCCCCAATAATTAAAACCGTTGCGATTAAAAAGTTTCTCCACTCTTTCAATGATTTCCCCTGAATGATCCCCATATCATGATCTCCCTTTGATTAGTTACTCAATTAGAATATTCGTTCACCCTTTGAAGCGCTTTAGCCGACTTTATTCCTTATAGTAAAATTCCTGTATAACCAGCCAACCGCATCCTCAAGGTTCTTCGCTACATAATCAATTCTCACGTCTTTTAATCGATCAGCGTGTTCATTCAGCGCAGCTTCACCAGCTCCGGTCCTGACGAGAATCTTCAGGCACCCTGCTTGTTCTGCGGCAACCAGGTCGCTCCAGCGGTCACCGATGACCACACAATTTTCGGGAATCAGATCGTGTTTTTGCTGTGCTGCGAGCAACATGCCTGTGTTGGGTTTTCGACAGGAACATCCGTCATGATGACTGTGCGGGCATAAATAGACATCATCAAAACCAAGCGTTTTTAGCTCTTCCTCGAAGTCTTCAACTTTAGCCAGCCCTCTTGAAATGCCAGGCTGATTTGTAAAAGAAAAGATCTTTACATTGTCTTGTTTTAATTTTTGGATTAGCGAGGCTGAGTAAGGGTAGAGCTCGAATTGTCCAGGGTAGTGGACTGTGTCATCACCGCCAATGGTTCCATCTCTATCTAAAAAAACCGCTTGAATCTGTCTCACAAGATCACCCCTCAATTCTCGTCTTCCATATACTCTACATCAAATAGATACATGGCTGCCCCGGCACCTTGAAAGCTTTCCTGAGTGATATTTCCTCGTTCATCTTTTTCTTCGCTGATTTTCTCTAGCCCAAAGGTTGAGATCGACCATGCCTCGACAGGCAGCTGCTCATCCTTTAATTCTTCTATTTTCCCATCAGAAACAATAAAGTTAGCTTGATCCTTTACGGCATACCCCTCCCGCATCCCTTCACTTCGTATCACATAGGATGAATAGTCTCCCTTCGCTTCTGTAATTGCTTTAAGATCCAGTCCATCGAGCACTTCAAAGAAACGGCGGGCATCAACCAAACGATCGTATTGAAGCCATGTATCAGCCCGACTATAAGTTACTTGATAGTTGCTCTTGTCAGTATCATAACGAATTTTATACAGATCAAAATGATTTTCATTCTGTCCTGCGAGCTGCCATCGTAAATCTATGATTCTGCCATCTTGATCATAATCCACTTCAAAATCCTCAAGTCCCCAATTTTGATCCTCAAGTTTTAGTTCTTGCCTGATTCGCTCATTTTCACCTTTTAAGTCCATTGTATACACAGAGCCAAGTACACTTTCGATGGATTTAGGTCTGCTTTCCCATTGATGATTCGCAAATGGGATCATCCAAAAGGTCAGGATAAAAGCCAGCAACCCAAGAAGAGCAGCCCACCGCTTTACTTCCACATTCAGCTTCGGCCGAAAAAACAACATATACACGAAAAAACCAAGCGGAACTGAAACCTGATTAATAGTAAGGTTCAATGAACCCAGCACAAAGTATCCAATGATTTTGGGCAGGAAATTAGCCTCTTCCTCTGCCTTTTTCCGCGCTAAAAACAGGATACTTCCAATGAACAGGATTGTATAAACACCCGATGCCATTTTGACCTCCGTCTTGACCATGCAAGCATGATTACCATTTTTCCCAATTTTACCATGTTATGTTCCAATAAAATACAAAAAGCAGTGGAATTTCTCCCACTGCTTTGCACAAAATTATTTTTTACGGTAAAGTTTCTCCCTCGAATTAAAGGCTTCCAAAAAGCCAAGTTCCGGCCTGGCGGTTTCCTTCGTTCCGAGACCGAGGAACCCTCCATTACTGAGGCTTTCGTCAAACAACTGGAATACCTGCTTTTGCAGATCCAGATTGAAGTAAATCAGGACATTGCGGCAAATAATGAGATGGAATTCATTAAAGGATCCGTCTGTCACCAGATTATGCTGCGCAAATACGATGTTCTTTTTCAAGGATGGCTTCAGGCGGGCCACTTCACTGTCCGCTTCATAGTACTCGGAAAATGACTTGTTCCCGCCGGCCATGATGTAATTTTTCGTATAGGCCTGCATTTTGTGCAGCGGCATAATCCCTGATTCAGCCTTCGCCAGGACGACTTCGTTCATGTCGGTCGCATAGATCTTCGTTCGATCGGCAAGGCCTTCCTCCTCGATTAAAATCGCCATCGAGTAGGCTTCCTCCCCGGTCGAACAGCCCGCATGCCAGATCCTGATCTCCGGAAGCTCCTTCAAGAGCGGAATCACTTCTTCACGCAATGCCTTGAAGAAAGTAGGGTCGCGGAACATTTCCGTGACATTGATCGAGAAATCTTTGAGTATGTCGTCTAAAACCCTCTCATTATGGATGATTTTTTCGGTCAGACTCGTGATTGTATGCAATTTTTCAGCATGCATTCTAGCAGTCGTTCGCCTCAGAATCGAGGAGCGCATATAGTTCCTGAAGTCATAGCCGGACAGGCGATAGATCGCCAACAAAAGCAATTCAAGTTCTAATTCTTCGTTTTTCACCTTTCAACCCTCTGCTTTCATCCTGATCGTCTCAATCTTCTATGACAGCCAAACCCGCATAGCTGACAGCAGCTGGTCCAGCTTCATCGGTTTGCTGATATAATCATTCGCTCCTGCATCAAGGCATTTTTCACGGTCGCCCTTCATTGCCTTAGCGGTCAGCGCAATGATTGGCAGCTCCTTGTTGCCTTCGTTGCTGCGGATTTGCCTGATCGCTTCGTATCCATCCATGACCGGCATCATGATATCCATGAGGACGATATCGACCTGGCCGGTTTCCTTCATTTTTTCGAGACAATCAGCTCCATTATCCGCTGTGACCACATTCATTCCCTCTTTTTGCAGAACATTTTTCAGGGTGAAAATATTGCGGTGGTCATCGTCAGCAATGACAACGGTTTTACCAGTCAGGACTGTCGTATTTCCGACGATGATTTCTTCTTCCGCTTGGGGCGGTTCTGGTAAAAGCGGTTTAGGTTCGGCTGTTTGCTCAATAGCTGCCGCTACCTGGTCATTCACTTCCATATCAACAATGGCAGGATAGCCATCCGGCAGGTTTGGGATGATCACCGTAAAGGTGCTTCCCACGCCTTCCTTGCTTTCAACCTTGCAGATTCCGCCGAGAAGAAGCGCGAACTCCCTTGAAATCGATAAGCCGAGGCCTGTTCCGCCATACTTCCGCATGATTGCGCCATCCACTTGCTGGAACGCTTCAAAAATCATCCGCTGCTTATCTTTCGGAATGCCAATCCCCGAATCCCTCACTGAGAACTTCACCCATGCATCTGACTGCCCTTTCAGCGGGCACCCAAGCGTTTCTTTTTCACTAGCCTTCTCAATTTTTACGCTGACAGAGCCTTTTTCCGTAAACTTGAAGGCATTGGAAAGCAGATTTTTCAGGATTTGCTGCAGTCTTTGTTCATCTGTGTAGATGATCGGCGTGACATCGTCAGATTTTTCAACGGTAAAATCAATATTTTTGTTCTTCGCAACCTGGGCGAATTGGCGTTCAATCCGTTCCGTAAACTCATCAAGGAAGACCTCTTCGAAGCTTACTTCCAGCTTTCCTGCTTCGACCTTGGACAAGTCCAGGATGTCATTGATCAAGTTCAGCAAATCCTGGCCGGAAGAATGGATGACCTTCGAGAATTCCTTCTGTTCCTCGGAAAGACCGTGCTCCTCATCATCAAGCAGCATCTCGGAAAGAAGCAGAATACTGTTCAATGGAGTACGCAGTTCATGGGACATATTCGCCAGGAATTCTGATTTGTAGGATGAGCTTTGTTCAAGCTCTCTTGCCTTCTGTTCCAAATCTTCCTTGGCCGCCTGGAGCTCTTCTGATTTCAGCTCCGCATCATGCGTGCGCTCCTCCAACTGCTCATTCATCATTCGCAGCTCTTCTGTCTGCATTTGCAATTCTTCAGACTGCGACTGCAATTCCTCTGACTGGGACTGCAGCTCTTCAGATTGTGCCTGAAGCTCTTCCGTCTGGGCCTGGGATTCGAGCAATAAGCGCTCGACTTCCATCCTGCCAATGATATTGGCAAGCCCGATCCCCAAGGTTTCAAGGACATTTTCCAGAAGTTTCAAGCTGGCTGGCGCAAACCCGGACAAGCTCGCCACTTCCACAACCGCAACCACTTCATCCTTCAGCATGACAGGCGCCATCACTATGCTCTTCGGCGGTACATTGCCCAGTCCAGTAGAAATCGTTTTGTAGTTGGCAGGGATGTCATTCATCACAACCGTGCGCTTTTCCTCCACACACTGGCCAATCATCCCTTCGCCGGCTACAAAGCCGTCACGTCCTGCTTCATCAGCGTATGAACCAACCTTTTTAAAATAAGGCTTACCAGTCGATTCATCCTTCAGGTAAAAAGCGCCAAGGTTTCCGTCCATGATTGGCGTCAGCTTTTTCATGAAGTTTTCTGCAAGCGAGGAAACCGTCACTTCCCTACTGTAGAGCTTCACAACCTCTACCGAGTTGGATTGAATCCAGTTTTGTTCCTGCATTTCTTCATTATATTTCTTTTCCTTCTCAGTGAGCTCTTCGATGGATACTGCCATCGAATTGTAGGCCCGGGCAATCTCTCCAAACTCGCCCTTAACGTCTTCATCCATGCGCGGAATCGAAGACAAATCATCATAATCGACCTTCTTGATGGACTCGGTGAAAGAATTAACTGTGCCTACCGTGTCACGAATCACCCACAGCATCACACCTGTGATCAGGACAATCGCCAGGACAACAAGGCCGATCAATCCCATGACAAGGTTGTCATATGTCCCGGTCGCCTCTTTCATGGCCTCGCCCATTAACGTCTCTTGATATTCTTTGAACTCGTCTATCTTCTCGAATAATTGGTTCCTGATCAGCATCTTGCCCTGGTAAATCGCCCGGATATCATCCCGACTAGTCCCAGTAGCCATCTGGTTGTAAATATCGCTCTCCATGAGGGCATATTCCTGATACGCTTCCTGGACTTGAGCCACAAGCACCTTTGATTTGTTCCGGTTCAGCGTCGTTTCCAGCTCGACCAGCCTCTGGCTAATACCCAGCTGGTCCCCGGCAGCCTGAGGAGCCTGAATGTTGGCACCTTCCGCATCTCCGTACTCCGTAATCAACTGAACAAGGTTCCTGTCCCGCTGGTAAAGCTGCTACCTTACGTCCGTTACCGTGCTCACTTTCGTATAACGATCCTCCACAATCTCAAGCAGGTTTCCCTTGATGGAATTCATCATCGCCAGGATCGTAAACAACAGGATGAACAAAAATAACAGTGTCAGCCCCAAACCCACATATTGCTTCCTTTTAAAGCCCATCTTCTCCCCCGCTCCCCCTAAATTTTAACTTCTATTAATATAGCAGAAATCCCGCCAGTTAGCTATTTACAAGGGGCAATTGGCGAACATTGGGAAACCCGGACGGGCATCCGCGAAAATTACCTTCTCTCAAACACATAGAAAAAGACCCTTAAGAAAGGGCCTTTCGATATTCATTGATCAAGTTGAGTACTTGTTTCTTCTCTGGCAGCGCGGAAATCGCTCCTTTTCCTGCTGCGGTAAGCGCACCGCTGGCATTGGCAAACTGGAGGATTTCTGCCTGTTTTTCTTTTAGAACCTCAAGCAGGTTGTCTGGATTCGCACCCGCTTCAAGCAGCTTGTACAAGAAGCCGCCGATAAACGCGTCCCCAGCTCCAGTTGTGTCTTGTACATCAACCTTATAGCCGGATGACTCCCATTTCGCTTCCTTCACGTACAAGTCGGCACCTTTAGCACCCTTCGTGTATATGACGGACTGAACATCTCCTGTAAAAAGGGAGCTGATTGCGTCCTCGATCTCGCTGATTCCCGTGATGAATTCAAGTTCCTCATCGGAAATTTTCACGATGTGGGCCTTGGGCAGAAATTCATGAATGGCTCTGCGGCACTCCTCGGGATCATCCCAGAGCGGCAGCCTTACATTCGGATCGAAGCTGATCAGTCCGCCGTTTTCCGTCATGAGGGAAATCGCCTGTTTATGCGCCTGCTTCATCGGGCTATCCACCAGATCAACCGAGCAAAAATGGAGGATGTCACCTTCTCCAAACCAATCGGCTTTCACATCTCCCTCGGTAAAAAGCAAATCTGCAGACGGCTTTCGATAAAAAGAAAAATCGCGCTCTCCGTTTTCCTTAAGCGAAACAAACGCCAGACTGGTATTCGCTTCCTTTGTACGCAGGATCTTATCCGTTTCAACACCAGCTTGCTCCAGCTGTTCAACCAGAAAATCTCCGAATGCATCCTCGCCCAGCTTGGTGATCATCGAAGCCCTATGCCCGAACTTTGCGACAGCCGCCGCAACATTCGCCGGAGCCCCGCCCGGTGCGCGCTCAAAAGAAACAACATCCTTCAGCGCCGCGCCTTTTTGCTGTGGGATAAAATCAATCAGTACTTCTCCAATTGAATAAAGCTTTGTCATCCTTTTCACTCCTAAATCGAAATGCCCTGTGCCAGTTCATGCTTCTGATAACGGCAGTTTAATTTGCCATCTGCGAAAATCCTGATTCCCTTCGATTCTTCCTTAGGAAAAACACGAGTGGTGAATACAACTTCGCCATCGTTAATGAAGATTTCAGCGATACTGCGATCGACAAAGACCTGTACCTTTAGTGTCTCGCCGATTTGCAGCTCAGAGCTTCTTACAAACCCATACTCCCCGCCGAAGGCAGCAGCTAATTTTTCCCGGTTCAAGCTGACAGTCTGCTTCATACGGTCGAATTCTAAAACAAGACCTTCATTTTCGGAGGCAAACAGCTCCAACCCAAATTGTGTTGAACCTACTTTGCTAAAATCCAGTTCCAGCTCATACTGCTCGCCTGAACCAATTGTTACGGAGCTTCCCTTTTCCAAATCAACCTCTCCAGCTGTTGAATCTTTTCTTAGCTGTTCAAGCTCCCGAGCAGGCTTTTGCGTTAATTTCCCATTCACGATGTCCAGTTCACGCGGAATCGACAGGCAGTGGGCCCATTGCTCGCTGTCGGACGGGTAATCGATTTCGCCCATTCCAGCCCATGCGAACAGCAAACGCTCGTTATTTTTACCAGCAAAGGTTTGGGGCGCGTAGAAATCAAAGCCCTTATCCAGTTCCAGATAATCCTCAACTTCGAAAGTCAGGGTATCGATGTTCAATTCACCCAAAACATAAATGACATTATAAATATTATGGTAATCATGCCCATCTGGCTTCAACCCCTGAGGTGAAACGACAATTACGTCCTTGTCGTTCAGTTCGAAATAATCGGGGCACTCAAGCATGTAGACGGAATCCGGGAGATCCAGCTTCAGGTTCAGTTCCCCTTTGAAAGACCAATCAATACCATTGTCAGATTCATAAACAATAATCGCTCCGGTCAGGTTTTCGCGTTGTGCTCCCAGCAGCATGTAGTAGCGGCCATCTTTTTCAAGCACCTTCGGATCGCGGACATGTCCGGTATAGCCTTCCGGAACTCCTTCGATCAGCGGATTGTTGTCATACTTCGTAATCGTGCCGTCCTGTTCCATGATCGCCAGGCACTGATTTGCTGAACGTTCCACCGGTCCGTATTTAATATTGCCTGTATAGTACATGTACAGCTTGCCGTCAACCTCAAGTGCAGCGCCAGAATAAGCACCATGGGATTCGTAATCTTCAACGGGTACAAGCGCAACCGGAAGCCTCTCCCAGTTCACTAGATCCTTCGATTTGGCGTGCGCCCAGTGCTTCATTCCGTGCATCGCATCAAACGGATACCACTGGTAAAACACATGGAATTCGCCGTTAAAATAAGCAAGTCCATTCGGGTCATTGATCAGCCCATACTGAGGGTGGATGTGGTACGCAGGCTTCCACGGGGACTTCGCCGATTTTTCCCGAAGCTGCTCAAGTTCATTTTCCTTTGCGTCAAAAATCGTCCTATATTTCGGTTCTGTATATCTAGTCATGTTGTTTCCTCCCGCTGAAATAGCGATGAGAGGAATGGCTTCCTCTCATCACGGTGTTTAATCTAAAGTCGGTTTTTTCACTTTAAGGTAAATGATCGTTAAAATGGCACCAACTGCAAGTGCCAATAGGTTGGCAATCACGTAATTGAGATGTCCTCCGCCCTGGGCAGCGACGATCGCAAAACCAGGAACAGCTGTCGCACCAAAACCAAGCGCCTTGATGCCTGTGATATAAACGTACGCACCGCCGATTGCGCCACCGATCATACCCATGATCAGCGGGAATTTATATTTTACGTTCACCCCGAACAATGCCGGTTCCGAGATTCCGAACAGAGTGGAAGCAAATGCGGAAACACCAATCTGCCTTGCTTTTTCGTTTTTCCACAAACCCAGAGTGTAGCCAAGTACGGCACCGCCCTGACCCATCAGGGCAACTGACATTAACGGCATGATGAAGTTAAAGCCTGTGTCCGCAATCAGCTGAGCTTCGACCGCTCCGATGACGTGGTGGAGACCCGTGATGACGATGACCTGCTGGATACCGGCAAACAGCATGAATCCGGCAATTCCGAGGTTATCCACCGACCACATCAGTCCAGATGTAATCGCATCGGCAAGCAAACGTCCCAATGGTCCAACTGCTGTGAACAAAAGGAATCCAGCGACAACAATCGTTAAAAATGGAGCAAGGAAAAGCTTGATGATATCAGGAACTTTCCTGCTGAAAAACTGGTCAAGCTTCGCCACGACAAGACCCATCATCAAGGCGATGATGATCCCGCCCTGGAAGGCAACAAGTGATACGTTCAAGCCAAAAATACTGATGACTTCTGGTTCGACTGTGCCATTACCGACAAGGTAGGCATTCGCAAGGTCTGGGTGAAGCATGATCGCCCCAAGCACCAAACCAAGGACAGGGTTGCCGCCAAAACGCTTCGTTGCCGAGTAAACAACCAGCAATGGCAAGATTGTAAAAATCCCCGTGGACATAATGGAAATGAAACGGTTAAAGCCCTCGATGGCAGGATACATCTCGACTACAGATTGTTCACCAAAAATCCCCTGCTGGCTCAACAGGCCGGTCACACCCATAAGAAGTGCTGCAGCCAACAGGCCAGGAATGATTTCAACGAACACATCAGACAATGCCTTGATTCCTCGCTGGAAAGCATTCTGCTTCTGAGCTGATTGCTCCTTGACATCGCCAAGAGACATTCCCTGGATCCCCGCTTCTTCAGTCAGGACAGCGTATACATCGTTGACCGTTCCTGCTCCGATGATGATTTGCAGCTGGTCACCGGCAACGAATGAGCCTTTTACATGGTCAAGCTGTCCAATCGCGTTCGTATCAGCCAATGAATTATCTTTTAATACAAGTCGCAGTCTCGTCGCACAGTGAGCCGCTCCTTGAAGGTTTTCTTTTCCGCCTATTAATCGGATTATTTCTTGGACGGTAGGCAGGTATTTTGACTTAATAGTTGAATTAGCCATTTCTCTAATTCCTCCCCTTATCGAATCGGAACCGGTTCCATTTGTTTGTAAAAATCATTCCCGTCATTTGTTTTTGTTTGACGGGAACCGGTTCCACAATTTGATAATAAAACAGGATTGCCATTTGTGCAACCCTTTTTTGAAAACGTTATCACCCTTTCAGATTTTGGACACTTTCTCCTTCGATAAAAGAAAAGCCTGAAACCTGCAGCGGCGGTACCACTTCTTCATTTGTCATCTTGATGATGGTATTTGCTGCCAGTATGCCAGTCTCCCGATTATTGTACCGGATGGTCGTCAATGCCGGATGGATAACCTCCGAAATATTGTATCCACCGAAACCAGATAACGAAATGTCTTGAGGAACTTTTTTACCGAGCCTTGACAATGTTTTCAATGCCCCAAAGGCAATCGTATCCGTTGCTCCAATAATCGCGGTAGGCTGAAAATGTTCAAGCAGTTCTTCCGTGATCCTGGCTGCGTCCTGAAGATCAAACTCTGTTTGAAAAACCTTCACCTCATTTGCACCGCCCTGATTCAATCCGTCGAGGATGCCCTGCTTCCGCCTCTGGCCGACCGCAATATCACTCTTGGTCACTCCGAGATAGGCCACAGACTGATGCCCTTTTCCAGCAACATACTGGCCCATTTCGAATCCAGCCTGATAATCATCATTGATGATGCAGTTAAACTGCTCCACTTCCTGGGCAACAATCAAAACCGGAATGTGAAGCGACTGAATCGTCTCAATATGTTTTTCCGTCATCCCAGTCGCAATCAGGATGATTCCATCCACCTTCTGGCGCGAAAGGCTGATCAGGCTCTCAATCTCCCTGTCGATCTGCTTGCTCGTGCTGAGGATCAAAGTCGTGTAATCCTGCTTCCTCAGTTCTTCATCAATCGCCATCAGAACCGTAGACGTAACATAGGAATCCAGCGTCGGGGCAATCACCCCGATGAAGTTCGTCTTCTTCGCCTTCAGACTCTGCGCAAACGAATTCGGCTCATAATTCGTCTCCTCAATCACCTTGCGAATCTTCGCTTTCGTCCGCTCACTGACATTCCCGCCATTCAAATACCGCGAGACCGTACTCTTCGCCACCCCCGCCAGCCTGGCAATATCATTAATCGTCGTATTCATCCCATTTCACCTGACTTCTCCGTGTATCGTTGGTTCCATTATATAGCAAACCGTGAATCAGGGAAAAGGAACGCTTTTCAGCTATCTTTCAATTTCGAAGACAGAATCATCCGGAGTCAGGTATTCTTTATTCCCTATGGAAAAATCGGCTTGCTGACGGTCGATTTCGGCGTACTTAACAACCTTGTCATCTTTTACAAAAACCAATAAATAGATATCATCTCTGCTTTGAATGTTGCTTGGGTCCTTGAAATCGCGCCCTAACTGTTCTTCCATTTCCTCCGGCGAGGTATAGGGCGGAAACAAAAACGCCTTGTCCCATTCGAAGTCGGTTAAAGAACCTATGTCTACTTGACTATTGGATGGATACTCTACAATGGAATAGATGGATTTTTCCAAATCACTATTTTGCTGGCTGCAGCCTGCCAATACAAGCAAAAATAGAAATACAATTGCAAAATGTTTCAATTCCACACCTCCAATATAAAAAACAGCCTGACAACAAGGGCTGTTATTCCTGATCCTTCTTTTCAACCTCAACTGTCTTTCCTTTTTCGGCTGGCTCTTCCGGTACGTCTTCAACAAAAATCAGCGCCAGGACGAGAGTTACGATGAACCCGAGTGTGAAGCCCATCCACGGCTTTTCCCTGTAATGCTTCCCCTTCTGCTCCTGGGCAAACAGCCACATCCCTGCTATGTAAAACACTACGCCAATCAGCGCAATCGGAGCTGCAAGAGCAAAAATCAGCAACACTAGCAGACCAACAATCAAAATTGCCCATTTAAAAGCTTTCATTCTTAGTTCCTCCTGAGGATTATATTTCCAATTATAACAATTCCCTAGATTCCTAGGTTATAAAAATTATATTCAGTATTTTACAAAGGCAGTGATGCTCCGATTCGAAGCAATTGTCGGACAAACAAGCTCTTCTTTCCAATTCTCCTCGTTTAACCGGTATTCTCCGTATTGATCCTTATGTCTTTTTTAAAAGATTGATTGTCCTGGCTTCATCAGGATGATTGGAAGAAAGTGCTCTTCCTCTTTTTCCTTCTTCATAGATATAATGCTCGACGACATCGCCATACTCCATGAATTCTTCCAAGAAAACGAGAAACTCAATGTCTTCCCCTCCGTATTCATACACATAAGGAAGCGAAAGCGGGAGTTCCTTTTTATAAGCTTCTCCGCTTAAAAATCGGTAATCTTTACCCTCAATGTGGAACTTCTCGATTGGTCTCATCGTTGCAATAAAATAGTGGCACGTCATTGATTTCACATCCTTATTAACAGACTTTCAAATTTGGCAAAGCAAATTTGAACTAAATCCTTACCTGATTCCCCTCATTTACGGGGGAAAAGGCAAAGCCAACTCCTTTGAAACACTTTTATAGCGAAAATCTCTTTTTTATAGCGAAATATTCATTATTATAGCGAAAATCATCTTTTTATAGCGAACTGGTAATTGCGCTTGTTTTTTTCCAGTTCTGCTAAAAGTGCAGCGGGAGCTTCAGTTGCTTCTCCTACATTTCAACCTACTCACCAACAACAGCGGAAACCAAAACCTTCCTTTCAGTATATCATTTACGAGAAAAATTGGTTGAAAGTTCCAATAAATCTCGAATTTTATCAAAACAAAAAAACAATCTCACTAAGAGACTGTTTTTTTGAAGTATGGTATTAGCACCTTCCCCCACCAAAGCAGCAACGCCATAATCGACGGAAAATGCAATAGGCAAACAATAACACCAGGATTAATGCAATGATGCCTATAATTGCAGCTATAGTACCAGCCGCTGCTCCTAGTCCAGAGAGAAGACCCGCGATCACACCGAAAGCGACCAACAGAATCAATCCGATGCCTACCAGAACTCCAAGAAATAATTCGAACACACTGCAGGCAGCATGAACTCCATTACTCATAATTCCACCTCCAATCCTTTGTTCATCTACATACTATGCATGTACCAAACTGTTCGTTTCTTATTGGAGGAAAAAAAGGCGAATACCCTGCCTGTCATCCTTATGCATCTATATTTCCATCTGTATTGAAAGTGGTTTATGATGAAATCATCAGATACGTATAGGAGACTTATCATGGAGAAACAACAAACAAGCTTGAAGCCTTTCTTTTTGCTTATTTTATCGACGAATATTCCGAAGGGGGCTCTTTTAGCCGGATTGGCGGCGAGTCTTGTGACGACTCTTACAGGCCTGGCGGTTCCAATCCTGACGAAGAATCTCGTTGACGGTTTTTCGGTAGAAGCGCTCAGCGTTCCGCTTGTTCTTGCGATTGCTGCTGCCTTCGTTCTTCAGGCGTTGATCAGCGGAATTTCGATTTATCTGCTCAGTTATGTTGGACAGAAGGTTGTGGCGAGGCTGCGCGAGCGGATGTGGACGAAGCTGATCCGCCTGCCGGTCCGGTATTTTGACAAGCATTCGAGCGGGGAAACGGTCAGCCGGATCGTGAATGACACGAGCATAGTGAAAGAGTTGATCACCAGTCACTTCCCGAACTTTGCAACGGGAATCATTTCGATCATCGGTGCGGTGACCATCTTGTTGATCATGGATTGGAAGATGACGCTCTTAATGCTGATTTCTGTTCCGCTCACACTGGCAATCATGATGCCACTTGGCCGGAAGATGGCGAAGATAGCCCGCGGCCTGCAGGATGAGACGGCTGTTTTTACCGGCCATATCACCCAGACGCTTGGCGAGATTCGACTGATGAAGGCTTCCACTGCGGAAAAAGTGGAAGAGGATAATGGGTATAACGGGATTGATAAGCTTTTTAACTTCGGGTTGAAGGAAGCACGCATTTTTGCGTTGATTGGGCCGATCATGCAGCTGATGATCATGGTCGTGATTGTTCTGATTATCGCTTACGGCGGCATGCGCGTGGTCAATGGGACGATGTCGACGGGGGCACTGATTGCATTCCTGCTTTATTTGTTCCAGATCATCATGCCGATCACTTCTTTTGCGATGTTCTTTACCCAGCTGCAAAAAGCCAAGGGTGCCACAGAGCGGATCATCGAGATTCTGGACCAACGCCTTGAGGAAGATCAGCAAGGAATTGACATGGACATCAGCAATCTCCAGCTGACGATCGAGCAGGTTTCTTTTGCTTACAGTGATGAGGAACCTGTTATTGAGGGTGTGTCATTGGAAGCGCAGCCTGGCCAAATGGTCGCATTCGTCGGCCCGAGCGGCGGCGGCAAAACGACGATGTTCGGTCTGATTGAACGCTTTTACGAGCCGACTGCAGGAGAAATCCGCATCGGGAACACACCGATCCAGCAGTTATCGCTTAACTCATGGCGCAGCCAAATTGGCTATGTGTCACAGGAAAGCGCGATGATGGCTGGGACCATTCGTGAAAACCTGTATTACGGGCTGGAAAATGGCGATCAAATTCCGGATGAACGCCTGTGGGAGGTCGCGAAAATGGCCTATGCTGACCAGTTCATCGCTGACTTTCCAAAAGGTCTGGATACCGAAGTCGGCGAACGGGGCGTAAAGCTTTCCGGCGGACAGCGACAGCGAATCGCGATCGCGCGCGCCTTCCTCCGCGATCCGAAAATCCTGATGATGGACGAAGCGACCGCGAGTCTCGACAGCCAGTCAGAAGGCATCGTCCAGGAAGCACTGGCCCGCCTGATGGAAGGCCGGACCACATTTGTCATTGCGCATAGACTCTCCACCATCGTCAATGCTGATAAAATCATCTTTATCGAAAAAGGCAGAGTCACCGGAATGGGCACACATCATGAGCTCATCCAGCAGCATGATTTATATAGGGAGTTTGCTGAACAGCAGCTCGCGTAAAACAAGGGGACGGTTCTCGTGTTTCGAAAAACACGAGAACCGTCCCTCTGTTTCAGATAAAGATGATTTCTTCGGTGGCGCGGTAGTCTCTTGGTGAGAGACCGACGTATTTTTTGAAGGTGCCGCTGAAGTAGTTGGGAGTGTTGTACCCTAGTTCTTCGGCGATGGCTTCGACGGTGTGGTCGGTGTGGCGCAGCATCCAGACGGCGCGCTGCATACGGACGAAGGTGACGTATTCGACGAAGCTGCGGCCGGTTTCCTGTTTAAAAATCTTGCTGAAGTATGGCACGCTGAGATTGATGTGGTCGGCGACCTGCTTGATTGACAAATCTTCGGTGCAGTACTGGGCTATGTAATCGATGCACTTTTGAATCTGTATGTCCTTTGTGATTTCCTCGAAGTAACGGAACTGCAGCCGCTCGTATGGCGACGTCCTCCGTGCCTTGCATGCTTCCTTGTAGGAGTGGTGCAGCAGCAGCGGCTCGCGATAGACGGACCCTACCCCGATATAAAGCTGGATTCCGTACTCCTTTTCAAGTTCTTCAATTGCCTCTAGAATCCTTTCCTCTCCCACTTTCCAGTGCTTCAGTGAGCCGAATTCGGCCGGGACCTGGAGCAGCATCAGCAAATGTTTCCTATAGGAAAGGAATGTCAACGGAAAATCTTCAAACTGATTTTTTAAAAAGTCCTGGATGACGGTTGGTGCCTGCCAGCCTTCTTCCATCCTTTTCGACGGACAGCGGACGAAGCCCTGGATAAAAACAACGACATTCGGTACCGCTTCTCCCGGCAGGAAAAAGCTCGAACGCAGCAACTCCTCCTCCGTTTTCACGTCCCCAGCAAGCAGCCTCCGCAAAAAAGCTTCCTTGAAAGGCAGTGCAACACCGTGCTCCCCGTCAATTGGATGAAACCATTCCTCACTTTCAGTGAATCTAGCATTCTCACTGGCAATCTCGTCAAGGGCCTTCTTCAATATCCGAAGGAAGGTCCGTTTTTTCACCGATTTCACCAACAGATAGGTCAGCTTGAACTCAATCGCCAGCGGAGAGGTGTACAGCAGGGACGGATCCAGCAGCGGAATGATCCGGCAGCCTTTGTTCCGTTTGCGGAACCGATGTATTTTTACCCAATCATGCCATTTGTTCACTTCAATGATCGCAATATGTATATCATTCTCGTTTTCTACGAGCTTATAATTCTCATGGCATTCCTCCGCGATCCAATCGGCCATCTTCCCGTACTCTTCATCATTTTCAACCGCCAGCCAAATGGAAAACACCCCTTATACCTCCTTTGTTATTATTCACTTTATCGTATAAAAATCTAAATTAGATTAAATATTTGTATATTTCTGATAATTTATTGTAAGGTATTGGACATTTCTCTCCTGTAAAATCAACTTAATCATACCATGGCTTGCCTGAAGGAGGGAAATATTTGAAGACGCCGGCAGCCAAAATATTTAAAGGGGGACTACCAGATGGCAGGAGAGTATCAAGAGTATAATTATGTAGCAGCTGATACGATTGACGTCAGCGAGCTCGAGCCGCTCGATCCGGAAACGAAGAAAATCATGAAAAGCGAATTCAGTACAGGAATTAAACTTACGCTCTTTTATTATGTCTTTATCCTTTCCATTCCTATTTTGAACTGGTATGCCGGAGAGTTCATGTTCTCCCGGATGTGGGGCGGCATGACTTACAGCTGGTTTTTCACAAGCATCGTCGCGATGGCGATGGCGTTTATCATTGCATTCATCCATACCACTTTATATGAAAAGCGTCTGAAAAAAAATCAGTCAGAGCAATCAACATCTCCTGCTGATGGAAGGAGGATTGGCTGATGTCGATGTTCCTTGAACCGAAATTTATCATGACGCTGATCCTGATGGGGACCATCGTCTACATCACCTACCTGACAAAAAGAAACGCGACAGCCTCCGATTATTTCGTCGGCGGGCGCAGCTTCGGCTGGTTCACGAATGGTTCCGCGATTGGCGGCGACTACTTGAGCGCGGCAACCTTCCTAGGAATTGCCGGCCTCACCTACCAGCTCGGCTATGATGGCGCTTATTATGCTTTCTGTTTCTCCATCGGTTTGACGTTGCTGGCGATTTTCGTCGCTGGACCGCTTCGCCGTTTTGGAGCGTACACTGTTGCTGACTTTTTAGCTTATCGCTTCCACAGCCGCCGCGCGCGTCTTGCGGCCGTTGCTGTCGTCCTTGCGATTTCCGGCTTCTATGCAGCACCACAGCTGCTTGGTGCCGCTCAGATCCTAAGCATGTTTTTTGGGACTAGCTACGAATTCGGAATCATTTTTACCTGCTCCGTCATGATTTTCTATGTGGGCATCGGCGGCATGAAAGGTACCACTCTCAACCAGGCGCTTGAACTATGGATCCGCCTAGGTGCATTCCTGCTCATGGTTGGCGCGGCCATCTGGGGCGGGCTGCATTACCAGGAAATCCTGGCAGCCATCAATGAATTCAAAGGGACGATCACTGGCACGGCAAGCTTAACGGCTGACGGAAAAGACATTCCGTTCGACGGCTCTGTCTGGACTGGAACAGGCAACTACTTCCCGTCCTTCTGGCAGACGATCTCGATGACAATCGGCCTTTCGCTTGGTACGATCGGTCTTCCGCACATCCTGTTGCGCTTCTACACAAACCCAAGCGCCAAAGCTGCACGCCGATCTGCGTTGATGGCAATCGGAATTGCGAGCGTATTCTTCTTGTTCGCGGTTTACCTTGGAGTAGTTGGACGCTCCATCTTCTTGACTGGAGATGCTGATCCGGCTGTCATGAAGGACCTGATTGCAGGCGGAAACAACATGGTTGTACCTTCAACGGCACAGGCTCTTGGAGGAGAATGGCTGCTCGGACTTGTCATCGCTGGCGCATTCGCAGCTGTTTTTTCAAACCTGTCCGGCCTGTTCATCGCAAGCTCTGGTGCTTTAGCGCATGACTTGTACGCCACCTTCTTCCGTAAAAACATCACGGAAAAAGAGCGCGTTATCGCTGGTAAAGTTTCCATCATTGTACTCGGTGTGCTGTACGGAATCCTTGGGCTGATGGTAAAAGAAGCCTCCATCGGCCACCTGGTCGCGCTGGCCTTCACCGTAGCCGCAAGTACATTCACACCAATCTTCATCCTGGGAATCTGGTGGAGAGGAATGACCGAAAAAGGAGCCATCGCCGGCCTCGTCATCGGTCTCGTGGCATCCATGTACATGATCTTCTTCAAAACAACACTGCCAGAATTCCTGCAATTCAACGTACCAGGAATCATCACCGTACCAATCGGATTCCTATCCGTTTACATCGTCTCTAAACTCGACCGCCGAGTCCCAGCCGACGTAAACGAATTCATGAAACAAGTCCACTCAAAAGAAAGCGAAGCAGCGTAACACAGGGACGGTTCTTGTGTTTCGGTGAAAAAACACGGGGACGGTTCTACTGTTTTTTGAAACAGTAGAACCGTCCCTTTGTTTCAGCTTCACACAAGTCAAAAAATGTGGGATAGTTTAGGCATCAAACCAAAAGGAGTCTGAGATGAAAAACGAGGATCGGTTACTTGCGGAAAAGGTATTAAGGCAACTTTTTATCGGAGCGAAAGTGGACGGATTACAGCTGGGCACTAACAGGATTTTTTTTAAGAGGTTAGATCACGCGGATGGACAGCTTTATTTGAATATCGAATCGAAATGGTGCCTCTTCCCTTCCCCACCTGAAGCCTACCCGAAAAGCGAAGATGAAATCGAGAGCTATTCAGAGCGTGAAGCCCTCAGGAAAATTGATGATATTCGAGGACAAGAAGCTGTGAATATAGAGCTGGGAGCTGACTCCCCGCATCTCATTATCACATTCACAAACGGAACCACCCTTTTCATCAATGGCAGAGACCATGAATATGAATGCTCGCAAGCCGGAGTCCATCCCAACGACGACTGGCTCATCGTCGCCCTTCCTGGTGACGATATTGCCGTATGGACACCTTAAAACAGAGGGACGGTTCTTGTGTTTCAACGAAAACACAAGAACCGTCCCTCTGTTTCAGTTATGTACTTGCAGCTTGTTGCCGCTTGGGTCATAGAAGCAAAAGTAATGATGTCCGTGATCTTTTTGTATCGGTTCGACTTCCACACCTTTGTTTTTTAAGTGGTCATGCAGTTCTTTGATTTTTGATGTGGAGAATCCAACCGAAAATTCAGGCTGTCCATTTTTCGTAAAATGACCGCGCGATTCCTGATCTGCTTGTACTAGAACGAAAAGAGGTCCTGTTTTAAGCTCTAAAACAGCTAACTCCCCCTGGTTAAACCTCATTTGAAAGCCTAAATATTCAGTGTACCATTGAATTGATTGTTCAAGATTGCTAACAGGGATGCGAAAATAATGGATATGGTCTAAAAAATCTTCAGTCATTGGTTCCCCTCCTATTTTGAATGAATATTCCGGGCGGGTAGCGATCTGGATTCAGAACATACCATCACACCCCCCTCCCGTTCTTCTTTATCGTAACACATCTCTTCTTCCATATTTAACCGCAAACACAAGAAACGTCCCTCTGTTTTATGATTTACATCACTACTTTCGATTTTTATCCGTGGTACTTTTATCTTGAGAGACATGATCAATCTATGACTACTTTTATATAGATTCAGGAGGGGACCTAGCCATGAGCGAGATGATTAATAATCGTGAGTTGAAAGCGATCGATTCGGCTAAACGGAAGGTGATTTTAAAGCAGCTTTTCAAGGATTTGCATGAGGGTAAAAATCCTTATGAAGTGAAAGCACATTTTGATGCGCTGATTGGAAACGTGACAATCGAGGAAATTTCTCAGCTGCAGCAAGATGAGGGCAATCTTTCTGTGGATGAGATGAAGCGTCTGTACGAAGCGCACTCCTTTTTTAGAGGCGAAGAAACCTATTCCATAAAAGGGCCTGAAGACGAACCAGGGCATCCGGTTCATACATTCGAATTGGAAAACCGGGAAATCGAAAAGCTTTTACAAAATAGGCTTCGGGTTCATCTGGAGCAATTTACGCTCGAAGACAGCGCTGAAAATATCAATCTGTTGCTAGAGGACTGCAATTTGCTCTATGACATCGATAAGCACTACAGCCGCAAGGAGAACTTAATCTTTCCCTACCTGGAAAAGTACGGGATATATGGCCCGACAACAAATATGTGGCGGATCGATGATTTCATCCGGGACGGAATCAAGCTGGCGAAGAAGAAGCTGGCCGATTATGACGGGGACAAAAATGGCGTCATCGAAGAGCTCCAATTTGTGCTTAGAGAAGTGAATGAAATGATCTACAGAGAGGAAAACATCCTCTTCCCGATGGCGATGCAGAATTTTACCGAAGATGAATGGGTAAAAATCGCCCGCGAAAGTGATGAGATTGGCTATTGTTTGACAGCACCTTCACAGGAATGGAAGCCAGCGCGGAAAGAAATTGACGCCAATGCCATTTCCGAAGGCTTTATCAAAATGGGAACAGGCATCCTTTCATTGAAGCAGCTTGAACTGATCATGAACCACCTGCCTGTCGACATCACCTTCATCGACCAGGATGATGTCGTCCGCTACTTTTCCCATGGAAAAGAGAGAATCTTCGCGCGGACAAAAGCTGTCATCGGCCGCACCGTCCAAAACTGCCACCCGCCGCGAAGCGTCCATGTCGTCGAGGATCTGCTGGCAGACTTCAAGGCAGGCACAAAAGACACCGAGGATTTCTGGATCAAATTCCGAGACAAATACGTCTACATCCGTTACTTTGCCATTCGCGATGAAGACGGCCAATACATGGGCACACTCGAATTCACCCAGAACATCGACCCAATCCAGGCCATCGATGGCGAAAAGAGGATATTGTCTTAAAACAGGGGGACGGTTCTTGTGTTTTTCCAAAAACAGGAGAACCGTCCCCCTGTTTTCAAAATACGACCACAGAAGTAGCCTCCATTACGGCTGTGGCTCATTATGAATCTATTTTTCAACCATTATAATGAGGTTCGTCACTAAAACAAGTTGGAGGAATCAACATGAGGAAAATCGGACCTAAGGGTATGAAATGGCTGAAAATGATTCACGTATTTCTGGTGGTCTTATTCTTTGGAGGAATATTGAGTTCGGTGGCGTTAAATCTCCACATTGATTTCACTCGGTATGACGAGGCCTATCTCGGCTATAAAAACATCGTCACCGTCAGTGACCAGATTGTCCGCTGGGGCGCCATCGGAACGCTGCTCGTCGGATTCACATACGGATTCTTCACAAATTGGGGCTTTTTCAAGCACCGATGGGTAGGCGTGAAATTCATTCTATATCTCATCCAAACATTTGTCGGCATTTTTATCGTGGACGAGCTGATGATGGAAAACATGGAGCTATTGGAAGCACAAAAAGAAGCCGCTCTAAATAACCCCGTGTTCATTCAAAACCACGAAACCAGGCAACTCGCAGTCTACTTCCAAATCGCCGTCACTATCTTCATTTTTATTATTTCCTTTATAAGACCATGGAGGAAGAAGAAGGCTTAAAACAGAGGGACGGTTCTTGTGTTTTTCCAAAAACAGGAGAACCGTCCCTCTGTTTCACTCTATTTCTCCCCCAACACCATGCCGGCTGCTAACATAAGGATGACTCCGTAAAACATGATGGCACTTAAACCATATAGTAGTTTACTATCTTCCTTGAACAGCCGGATCACTTCCAGGATGAAAATGACCAGCCTGCAGGCGGAGAAGATGGTAAACATGATGAGGAAAGGTCCTGCGAATAAAAAGGCTAATCCGTCACTGGTTGCCTCAAACGGGAACTTTCTATGGATAAAAAATCCGATAATTGTACTGCAGTTGAACAGCAAGACAATTTGCAAATAGAGCACCCAGGTATACAATCCCCATCCGTACGCCTTCATATAGGAATGTGTGGTCATCATATAAAAGTTAGGGAAGATATACTTAATCCCCATAAAGCAAGTTAAAATCGGATGTTTCCAGGCATATGTAAAGTTTACTTTTTTCTCGTTAAAATAATACTCATCCCCAAAGGCCATTTTCAAATACTCACTACCATGCTTCTTAACAGTTGGCTTCTGCATTCTTCTCTTTATTTTCCCCACTCAAATCCCCCATTCCCCTTTTCCATATTATAGGAATCCCACAATAGTTAACAAGAATTTTTTCTCCCCCATGTCCTTTTCCCCTCCCCATCTGTATATAGAAGGTGAAAGGAGGTGAGGCAAATGGCAGCGGCAATCTTAAAGGGTTCGAATGTGAAATTGATGTTTGATGCGGGGATGGACGGCGATGGCGAAACGATCTACAAAGCCAAGACATACCGAAATGTAAGGAAGGAAGCGACTGCTGAACAGCTTCAGCAGGCAGCGATCGCTCTTGGCGGTCTTAGCGATTACATGCTGAGTTCAGTCGAGCGTAATGACAGCTTCGATATCATCTAATCTGCCATTCTACTAATTTGATAGGAGGTGAAAAACATGGCAAAAACACTTGAGTTGCAATTCACGACCGACCTTGGCAAGTACGCTAAACTGACGGTTGACAGCCCGAAGGAACCGGTTGATCCCGCAGCGGTTAAGCTAGCAATGGAGCAAATCATCGCTTCCAATGCGTTCCTGCCAACGAATGGCACCATCGTTGCCGTTCACAGCGCACGCGTCGTCGAACGCAACGTATCCGATTACGAACTAGTGTAAAGAACCAGAGCCGGTCTTCTTAACGAGACCGGCTTTTATTAAATCTATTCCATAAAATAAAGGAGGAAATGCACATGGAACAGCTGATTCCCTTCATCAGCGAGGTAGGATTCCCGATAGTCGTGACCCTGTACCTGCTTCACCGCATCGAGGCGAAGCTCGACACAGTCGTCCAATCCATCCAAAGCCTTCCCGCCAGAATGCAGGAATAAAAACAGAGGGACGGTTCTTGTGTTTCGTAAAACACGAGAACCGTCCCTCTGTTTCAACTCCATTTTTCCACGGTATAATCTTCGTTGGAATTTTTAATGACGATATCAAAGTTTTGATGATAAGGATGCATGAATACCTCATACTGGATTCTGCGCTGGTCATGGGATTTTCTTAAATACCCAAGATCGCTTCCTCTTTCGGAAACATCACGGCTGCTCCTTCTCACCAACTCGGTTTCTCCATCAGTATATAAGTATATTTTATAATCATATAAATCGGGATTTGTAAAAGCCATGCTCATGCCTTCTACAATATTGATTTTTTTATCTGAGGATAGTAACTCACTCTTTGAATAATGGGTCCCTATTGTATAAAAATCAACCCCATCCCTTAGCATATGTACATCTCTTTCAAGAGCAAGTATATTATGAGCAGCCGGATGACAAGCCGTCATTTTATCATGATGGAGTTCATTCTTATATTCATATTCAATTGAAGTGAACTTTCTAAGATTCGAACCTACAATATAGGAATCTGTATTCATATAATTCACCTCTGCAGGTTGCAGGAACTTCATAAGATTATATGCAAACGTCGTTTTTCCCGATCCTCCATGCCCGGAAATCCCGACGACGACTCTTTTATCGGTACGATTAATCATATTAGCAATCTCTTGTAAAACCTTATCCATATTCTCTCCTGCTTCCGCTATTATTCCTTCTTTGCTTTGCTGAACAAAAAAAAGCCAGTCTGCCCAACAAACTAAGAATTTATTTCTCCCACAGCTCACAAGTCTGCCTTCTGGATCCTCAACCCAAATGAACTTGCCAAATTCACTATCTTCTTTTTCCTTCACAAGTGGTACACATATTTGTTGGGTGGCTTTTTAAACTTTTTATGAGAGCTAACGTAATAAAAAGATAAAAGCAACAGCTTCAATACCTATCCCTAACAAGAATATAAATATTCTTCTTACTATAGACGGAGTAAGTTTATAAATGATTAGTAGGATAACCTCAAATGCATTCGTTGGTATACCCGGCCCAAACTCCTTGAGGTCCTTTTTTTACTGAAAATGGCCATTCATATGCAAAATATCCCCAAAAGTATTAAAAAAACCGAAAAGAAAACTTTACCCATCTATTTATCTCCTCCTAAACCAAGACGTTGCTTCCCCTTACTTCCCCTCGCTTCCACCTCTCAATTCATGAACCTTCAATGACTTACCCATTTCAGTTCCTGGATAGTATTCGACTTCACAGAAGTAACTCCCTTCCTCTATCCCCTGGTAATTCTCAGAGAAGGTTATTATTCGTTCTCCTAAATCCACTGAAGTGTGCCCTCCCTTAGAAGATTCAAATATCGAAATCTCACAGTTCCCTTTATATTGTTCCGTTTTATTAGACAAGACATTGGGCAAATCAAATAAAGTATAAATAAACACTGACCCTGATAGAAAAATAAACAAGACCAGGATAAATCCATCTTTTACTGGTATTTTATAAGAATCCCCGCTCTTCTTTTTTCCTGATGAGACGAAATAGGTAAGCTGACATCCCTACAAAGAAGATTAAAGATAGGATTAGTATATAGAAATATTGGTTCAATTAAAGGCAGCTCCTTCCTATTGGGACACAATCATGTCTATTGCTTCATTTGCAGATCGGCTGACGATCTTCAGCTTTCTTTTTAAAAGAAAACCGCTTATCGCCTGGTTATTACTTTAACCACTATGTAAATAAAGCCGAATACCAGAAATGAATAAGCGATCACCAAGATTGCTCAACTTCTTGGATTTCTTTACCTTGTGTCATGATTATCAGAAGAATCCTTGAAAGAATCATGATAATACCTATTAGATATCTGCCCATTTTTACTGCTCCCTTAATAAAACCGTTTGATGAGTGTCTAACAAGAAAACAACACAAAAATGCGTTAACCCGACCTGGATCAACGCTGTCTATATTGGTTATGACTTATTTTTTCACAGAAATGCTGCTGCTTATACAATACAAACAAATGTGCTTTGTGGCAGCCAACAAAAAGCATACATTAGTTGACATAAGCCACTCCAGTTCTTAAATCAAACACTTTTCACCTTAGTTTCCAAGAGGGAGGGAAGGAGGTCATTGATGTTGCTAAATACTTGATTCGGTTGAAGGGTAAACTCACTTGTCTGATAATTTGGCAGCCAATGTACTCCGATTGTATGCACTCCCGCTTGGTTCCCAGCCATAATATCTGCATCACTGTCTCCCAGGAAGACCGCCTCATTGTGCGACACGTTCAGAACGTCTAACGCTTTGATTATACCTTCTGGATGGGGTTTTGGAAACTCCACGTCATCGCCTGTGATAATCACATCAAAGATATTATTTAATCCAAGACAATCCAAAGATATATCAAGACTCCTTCTTGCTTTTCCGGTGACGATTCCAAGTTGATATCCATTTGTTTTTAATTGTCCCAGCAATGCGCTGATTTCCTCATTATTTTGAACGAGATCGTGTCGTTCTTTATAGACTTGATAATATAATTCAATCGCTTGATCCAATTTACTATTCTTTAAGTTTTCACGGATAATCCCAGTCTCCGAGGGCCCGAACATAGCCTTGATCTCTTCTGTTGTTACCACTCGATTATCAAAGTTTTTGAATACCGTTTCAAATGCCTCGAAACACACCGGCAAAGTATCAGCCAGAGTTCCATCAAAGTCAAAAATAACTGCTTTAATCTCAATCACATCCCATTTTTTCTTTTACAAACTATGTATTCCATAAAAAGTAAGGAAATCCTACCTGAATAAGCGTGATCTATTTAATTAAATTACTCACCTGCCCTTATGCACCATTAACAACAATCCAGCAAGCCCTGCTTCTGAAACGACCTTGATTCCATTTCTTTTTAATAAAGCAGCGTTAACCCCATCTCCCGAGATTTTTTTACCCTGAAATTCCCCATTATAAATACTGGAACTTCCGCAGGACGGGCTGAACTCCTTAAGTACCACCGTATCGACCTGGAGCTCTTGAGCGATTCGCAGAGTATTGTAAGCTCCCTTTATATATAACTCTGTAACATCTCTTCCCGACCTTTCAATGACTTTGGCTTTCATGTCCAGAACATCATTCCCGTCACCGCCTACAATCTCGGCAGGTTCCCTTGGAGTCGAAAAACCGCCAAGCAATTCAGGGCACACAGCAACCGCTTTATTCTCAGCGATCATCTGCCGGATCTTACTGTTTAAACAATGTGTCCCGTTATACCTTACCTCCAACCCCGCTAAACAAGAACTAACCAATATCATCTTACTCCCCCCTATAAAAGAAACAGCCCAATGCAGGACTGCCCATATAGTTGTAAAAACGCACTGATATCAAGCTTCATATCAATTTAATCAAACGTTTGATTAAAACACGGGGACGGTTCTCCTGTTTTTGGAAAAACACGAGAACCGTCCCTCTGTTTTTTATTTCACCGGTATCCACACTTCGGAGTAATAGTCCGGGTCCGTCGGGTTTCCGGCTGTGTACACTTCGAGATCTGGAGTGCCGGCATGTTGATATCCATTGGCCGGGAACCATTCGGTGAAGATTTGCTTCCATACCTTTTGAATCGCATCTGGCATCGGGCCATGGACCTCGAAGATTGCCCATCTGGATGCCGGTATCTCCATTTTCGAATAACCATCAGGTGTTTCACCATCGCAGGCTGCCGCCACCCAATAATCCATCTGCTTTTCCTTTACCTTGCTTTGGTCCACACAGACCCCAAGCAATCCTTTTACCGTTCCATTGTTATTGCAAAGCAAAAAGTCGCTCGTGCCATCGTGATTCGCTTTGCCCCACATTTTTGGAATGCCGGCCGTGTTTTCTCCATTGGCATAAGAAAATGATTCTTTCACACCAATCACTTCAAAAGCTTCCAACTCCACCACTCTGTACTGCATCGGTTCGACTCCTTTCAAACTCACCTGGATTCCCAGGCGGCCATATGAATTCAGCTTCCCCGCGAACTTCCGCGCTTCACTTGGCGAAATGCCATGCTGCCTGCGGAAAGCCTTCGTAAAAGCTTCGGGAGTATCGTAGCCATATTTCAGCGCAAGATCAATGATTTTCACGTCCGTGCTGCCCAGCTCATGAGCCGCCAGCGTCAATCGCCTCCGTCTCATGTATTCGCTGACGGAACTGTCCGTCAAAATGGAAAACGTGCGCTGAAAATGAAAGGGTGATGAATTCGCTACTCTCGCAATCTCTTCAATTGTGATGTCCTCCAGCAAATGCTCCTCCATATAATCAATCGCCCGCTGCAACGCCTCTATCCACGCCATATGACTCACTCCCTTATCATCATCCTATCAAGGATCCCATTCATACTCCGGTCATTTTCTGCTCACTTTTGTCAGTATGTAACATTAGCCACTAAACATCGCTTTCCCTTCTTTTTGTCATGAAAAAGACTCGGGAGATGCCGAGATTCATGATAATCATCATGAAGAAACAGAGGGACGGTTCTCCTGTTTTTGGAAAAACACGAGAACCGTCCCTCTGTTTTATTTATAAATCGCCTTCAACTTACGGCGATTTTCCATTTTGATCAGCTGCCACATCGGTGCGTACGTGATGCTGAAGACAATCAGTGCCGCTGCTTCAAGGTTGAGATAGTAGAGAATTCCGCTGCCGAAGAACGATAGGATGGTTTTCGATTCGGTCGGACTTGCCAGGTAAAAGTAGTTCGTATCGAAGAGCAGGTTAAAAAAGAAGATTGGCACAGCCGCGAGATTGACGACGAGAAAAGTGAACAGAATGGCTTTCCGGGGAACTCTGTAGCCTTCGAAAAGGATGAAATACAACGCGGCGATCGGGATGGCAGAATGGTGAAGGAAGTACTCGATATAGTGGAAATGAGGAAAAACATAGGACATTTCAGGTGTGACCATGGCCAAAATGGCCGGCAGGGTGCCGATGAAGTACAGAACATAAAAGCCTTTCACACTCTTTTTCAGGAAAATGTAAATCGCCAGGAACGAACTCATCGAACAGAGGTGCAAAGGCAAATCGCCAATTTCCCATTGCCCCGTCAAAATCAGCCACGACTGGGCCGACACCTCACACACCACCAACGTCCAGAAAATCGACCATTTTAAAATATTTTTATAAGGCATAAGCCTTTCGCGAAAAAGCACCAGAGCCAGACAAACAGCAAAGAACAAACCAAGCGTAAACAAATGACTCGGCGAAAACAACACAAAGCCCTGCATCCCCGTAACAGAAAACAAGATGAATCCCCCCTCTCCACGCAAAAACCTGTTACCAATAAATGTATTCGAGGAATAGGGATTTAGAAACATGTCCGGAACACGGGGACGGTTCTCCTGTTTTTGGAAATTCAACACAGCATCCACTTTTTTCGCCAAGACACTAAGAGACAGATGCCACTCAATAAAAAAAAGGAATGGTCCCCTTGCATCAAACACAAGAGTACCATTCCATATCAAGTAATAATTTTATCTTCACGTTTTCTCAGTTTGTATATTTTCCAAAAGTCCTTAATCAGCACCCTCAAGACTGAGTACAGAGGGACAGCAATCAGAATGCCAACGAAACCATAAAGCGAGCCTCCTACCAGAAGCAGCAAAATGACGATCGCTGGATGGAGATGAAGCTTCTTCCCCATGATGTATGGGGAAATCAGATTGCTTTGGAGCTGCTGAACGATCAGCGTCAGGATAATGACTTTCACTACCATTCCCGGACTATCAAGCAGGGCGACGAGCAACGCAGGTATGATTCCCAAAATCGGGCCAAAAAAGGGAATGATTTCGAGGATCAGCGGAAATAGCGCCAGTGCCAGCCGATATTCGATGCCGATCACCCAAAAGCCTATATACATCAGCACACCGACACTAACAGCAACCAGAAATTGACCAATCACATAAGTGGATAATGTTTGATCGACATCTTCCAAAATTTCATTTCCCTCTTCTTCATATCCTGCAGGAATCATTTTTTGGAAACTCGCCTTTATTTTCCCCTCATCCCTCAGCAGGAAGAATAATAAAAATGGAACCACGACCAAAATCACTGCAACATTGGTGACCGCGTTTAAGATCCCAAAGATTGTCTCTCCTGTATTTTCGAAAATGGAACTGATATAATTAACTGCTTTTTCCTCTAAATCTGCATCTTCAATAAAGCTAATATTATAGCTTTCAAGAATTTCCCCAGGCTGACTCGAAAGCTCGGTAACGCGTTCAGGGAAATCCTCTGTAAGATCCTTCATCTGCGAAGCCAGCACGGAGCCGCCAAAATAAATCGCTGCAAACCCACCCGCTGCCAGTACAATAAACAAAACGATGACACTCCATGCCCTGGAAAGGAACCTAGACAAAAAATGGACAACCGGACGGAGCAAATAATAGAATAACCCAGACAAAATCAAAGGAAAAAAAATCGTCGCAATAAACTCCTGCAACGGATTCACAATGTATCCAATCTTACCTAAATAATAAAGCGTGACCACCACGATCAAAGCCCCAGTAGCATACTGAAAAAATGGCTTATTAATCCACAACATAAAAACCCCCGACAACTGTCATCTATTAGACCTTACCCGAACAAGGCAAGGTAAAACAGAGGGACGGTTCTCCTGTTTTTGGCAGTTCACGAACACAGAGGGACGGTTCTCCTGTTTTTAACATATCACGAACACATGGGACGTTTCTCGCGTTCAGGATTCCAATTGAGCTTAAAACCATTTTGAAACCAACGCTCGCTTGGTTGTCTATAAAACTTCTTTATTGGATATTAAAACATTTAACCTGCTGATTGCTTGATATGTGTATTACACAACTTGCATCCGCCCTTTTGAAATGCCGTAAAACTCCCCCTCACTCGCACCTTAGTAATATTGTCTTCATAGTATAAAAGTCTCAAAAACTGGAAATCACACCATCTTTACTTTACATATTTTTCCTAAACTCTTAATATCAAAAAAGTACGGTCTGAATTTTTACATATAACGGAGGTAGTCAAAGAATGAAAATCAAGCTTATGGGCCTATCTTTGTTGGCAATGCTCATCATTGCAGGCTGCAGCGCTGAGCCGACCGCTGAAAAGAAGGAGCCACTTAAAGTTGAACCAGTGGAAATTTCTGAGGAAGAATATCCGAATAAAATCGAAGAGTTGAACAAGTCCTTGGACCAAGGCTTCAAAGACCTTAATTCGGTTGCACAGGAGGATCCCAATGACAAAAGCCGGGAGAAGCGCCTGATTGAAAAAGTCGATTTTATCGAAAAAACGGTTAACGGTTATAAATCGATTATCGCTCCGGATAAGTATAAGGAAGTCCATGATCAATACCTTTCAGCTATGAAACATTACGACGAGGGTATTGCCCTGATTCGCCAATCGATTGAGAAGCGAGATGATAAGCTTTGGAAGCAGGGAAATGAGCCCATCAAAGAAGGCTTCGACCTTTGGGTGGCGGCATACTACGAGCTGCAGGATCTTCTCCCGATCGGAGATGGAACGATCACAGCCAAGGACTTGAAAGCTCTTGATGCAGCAGCCGGCATCGACCGCGATTCAGTATGGGCCAATATCTCTGAAGACGGGAAGGAATTAGTCGGGAAATGGGGGCCTGAGGGCTCCACTCCTTCGATTGTTTTACATCAAGATGGCAGCTATGAAGGTTATTCCAATGGCACGTACCCTTCTAAGGATGATTTGTTTACTGGTACATGGAAATACGATCACGAAAAAGGCGCTCTGTACTTTACGAATGATGAAGCCGTTTCCGGCGGAAAAACATTAACCGATTTCCGAAAAACTGCCATCATGGGCATCCAGTCCTTTAAGGATGGACAAATGAGGCTATTGGATGTAGAGTCTCTCAATGAATTTCTCTATGTAAAAATGGACTAAATCACAGGGACGGTTCTTGTGTTTTTCCAAAAACAGGAGAACCGTCCCTCTGTTTCAATTCCTTTTAATTCCCAGCGGAGTTTTATATGATTAGTATACAAGTACATACAAATTGGAGGGATTTTGAATGGAATTAACGGTTTATTTGGCGGGACAGATTCATGATGATTGGCGGGACCAGGTGGCAAAGAAAGCAAAGGAACTGGAGTTACCTTTGACGTTTGTTGGCCCTCAAACCAACCACGATCGCTCCGACCAGATCGGCGAGGAAATCCTTGGCACGCAGCCCGGTAACCTCTACAAGGATGATGCGGCCTCTGATATCAACAACTTCAGAACGCAGGTTTTACTGCAAAAATCCGACATCGTCATCGCCCTGTTCGGTGAAAAATACAAACAGTGGAACACAGCGATGGACGCCAGCATCGCCATCGCCATGAACAAACCCACCATCATCATTAGACCACAATCCCTGATTCACCCATTAAAAGAACTATCCAACAAAGCAAACGTAACCGTAGAAACCGTTGAACAGGCATTAGATGTTATCAGGTATATTTACGAGTAAAACGCAGGGACGGTTCTAGTGTTTTCGTTTCAAAACACTAGAACCGTCCCCCTGTTTTCCCTCCGTTTATCTTTTCCTCACCGGGATCCAAATTTCGCTCTTGAACTGTGGGGATGTTGTGTCTTTGTTTTCATTCCACAAGATTTCTGGCCCTTCTACTTGCTCATAGCTTGCGGATGGGAACCATTCGGAATAGATGCGTCCCCATACATTTTGGAGGGTTTCCGGGAATGGGCCGACTGCTTCGAAGACTGCCCAGGTGGTTGGCGCAACCTTGAGAGTTGTAAAATGATCCGGCGCCACCCTGGTGGTCGCTGTGCCGATGTAATGGTCAAGCTCCCCTTTCCCTTCCATCCTGCCTTCCGAGAAGTTAGTGGAGGCACTAATCAAGCCCTTTGGGTCTGTATCCGAAAGGCCCTTAAGCTCCTGGATCATTTCTCCATTCAAGCTCTTCCACATCTCAGCAATCTCCGGATTCACACCGTGAAAGACCAACGGAACTCTTTTCTTAAGGGCCACAATGCGAAACGCGCCTTTCTCTTCTATTCTGTAATTCATTTCAAATCCTCCCATTATTGTCAACTGGAAGGTCATTGGCGGATACGCCTTTAAGGAATGGCCATGATTTCTCGCTTCCGATGGTGGAATGCCATGCAAGCCCTGGAACGCCCTTGTAAAAGAATCCGGAGAACTGTAGCCATACTTCATCGCCACATCAATCACTTTAGCTTCGGGATCCTTCAATTCAAAGGCCGCCAGCGTTAGCCGTCTCCTGCGGATATATTCAGAAAGCGGAATGCCAGCGAGGAATGAGAACATTCTTTTGAAATGGTACTCCGAACAATACGCCCGCCTCGCTACTTCACTAAAATTAATCTTTTCGGTCAAATTATCCTCAATAAAACTCATCGCCTGATTCATACTCTTCAGCATATCCATGCCACAACCCCCTTGAACATACAATACCAAGACCTGAAACAACTCACCCGACAATTCATGCACAACATTGCAGGGTTATAACACGGGGACGGTTCTCCTGTTTTTCCAGAAACAGGAGAACCGTCCCTCTGTTTCCCCCTGTTTCACATCCAAGATTCTTTATAATCCTCAATATACTGTCTCATGCTGGATGGCTTTCTGCCTGTAAGTTTTTCAAAGTCATCCTTTATGCCTTTTGCAAGCCCAAATTTAGTCGGTATATGAATTCCTGCGACTACATTTATAAAACTTTGGTCACTTCCAGTTGAAGTCATGTGATCCTTGAATTCTCTTATTGCAGGATTTGTGTACTCAACCTTCATGTTCAAAATTTCTGTCATCATTTCGGCCACTTCGTAAAAATCCAAAGCCACATCACCAGTTATCGTGTACTTTTTATTTTTGTGTTCTTCTGGTCTCCTTAATGCAATTGCTGCCACTTCCGCAATATCCCTAGCATCGGTAAAGCTCGTTCTCCCTTTTCCTGCCGGTACAAAGATGCGTTTTCGTTCTTTTAGTTCATCCTTCAAAAAATCATTCAGGTTCTGCATAAAATAGCCTGCACGCAAAAATGTGTAAGAGATTTTATACTTTTTAATTAGCTTTTCATTTTTATAATGATGTATGAAGGGCATGAATTGTACATCCTTAACCGAAAGGTAAACAATATGGCGACCTCCTTTTATCTGGAACAAAGCGATAAACTTCTCAAATTCAATACTGTCTCCAGGCGGATACATAAGGAAAATCCCATCTATTCCTTCCAACGCGTCCTCAAATGTATCAGGTTTAGAAAAATCAAGCTCTACAAAGTCATATTCGCTCCCATGTTTTTCCCTCGCGATATTTACATTTCTAACGGCGCACTTTATCGGTATTTGTTTGTCCCTTAATTTCCTGGCGACTTCATGCCCAATCTTCCCATTAAAGCCTGTGACTAATATGCTCATTTGAATACCGCCTCTTCTTTTGATTTGTAGACCAGTCTATATAATTTTTATAAAAAAGAATGCAAGCACCTGTTACCTCAATAGTGCCGGGACATTCTTTGCTGCCAATAAAAGCGGTTCGTTGCTTCCCATCGTAAACGAAAGCAGAAAGGCACCCTCGATCATCGAATTGATGACGATTCCCAATTCTCTTGCCCTGGTTTCTTCATAGCCAGATTCGATCAATTTTTCGGCGAAGACTTGTTGAAAGCTTTCATAGCCGCCCTGGCAGGCTGCCCGGATTGGCTCACTAACCAGAGACGTTTCAAGAGCTACAGCTGCAATTGGAACTCCCTCATGGCTGCCGTCATTTTGGTAACGTCCTGCCAAGTCCAAAATGAAGCCTTGGATAGCTTCAACTGCATCTGCCTTTTGTTCCATACTTCTCTGAATGCCACTTCTTACTAACTCAGCCGTCAATTGCACGGACTCTACAGCGAGCTGTTCTTTGCCATTAGGAAAGTGATAATACAAAGACCCTTTTGGAGCTCCGCTATCCTTTAAGATATGATTGAGACCAGTTCCATGGTACCCTTGCAGCTGAAACAGCCGCGAGGCAGCCTTGATTAATTTATCCCGTGAACTTTCTTTCTCACTCATCGATTTCCCCCACTCCCTCGCCATTATAACGATTGGTCTATATATTAATTTTATCATGAAACAGAGGGACGGTTCTAGTGTTTTTATTTAAAACACTAAAACCGTCCCTCTGTTTTAAAGCAAAAACAGCCAGTTTAAAGTGGACTAGCTATTTTTTATAGGTCCTCTATTCTCCAATGATTGAATGCAACTTTTTTCACTATGCTTTGTGTAACTGGATAATAGGCTTTTTTCTACCGGCATTTCTTTTTCGCAAAATTGCTTAACGCTTCTGTCTTTCTTTACAATGCCATAATAGTATACAAGATCAGGTTCATCTTTGAAGATCACTTTGTAGTGTCCATGAAATACATCTGAGTTAATCAGATGTTTTGGTTCCACATAGTTCATTTCCTGAATCTCATCTGCCTCATACCCTTTTCCATGCAAGTACTCAGGAATTTTGTGGTCCGCTAATGCTCTAATGATTGGATTACCGAAGTTAAGGACATAGAAGAAGCCAGCAGGAATGACAATGAAGATAATCCCCAAAAGAATAATCCAAGTCTTGTTCATAAAAAATCTCCTCTTTACCTATTGGCTGGCATTACTTTTATACCTAAAAAACGCCCACACAACTCCAATGAGTAGCACCGGTATGGCATAAACCTGCCCGACGAACAGCTTCCATCCAACCGTGTTATATCCTTCCGACGCAGGCATAAACACAACAAGAACACAAACAATCAAATACGCCACAATAGGTAACAATATCTTTTTCATAAAAGATGCCCCCTTTATTTTACTATATGTGTAATTTTACACCTTTTAGAAAAATAAGTAAACAAAAAACATGGGGACAGTTCTCCTGTTTTTGGAAAAACAGGAGAACCGTCCCCGTGTTTCACAGCTTTCGCCAAAGCACCAAATTGATTATGAATAATGCAATTGCATATCCAATCACTCCGTATGGCAATGTCAGTGCCAGGAAGTGGAGGCCGACGAGGATGGGGATGATCAGGAATAGCAGGAAGACGGAAATGTCTCCGCTTTTTTGGACGGCGTCGAATGGCTGTGAGAATGCGAGTTCTTTTTTCCCTAACAGGAAGCACAGGACGGTATAAACTAATGCAGCGATCAGCGCGGCAAACAGATCGTCTATTATCCGTACTCCAAACAGGATGCTGAACACTATTGATACCAGCAGGTAGAGCGGCAGGAACAGCTGGAACAGAAACGCTTTTAACGCTGCTTTGTTGATGATTCCAAGGCTGGCCACCGGTGCCACTTGAAATACCCAGCTACCCTTGTACGAGCCGGAATGCGCGAGCATCATCACAGATGCAGGGATGACAAGCAAGACGGAATAAATCGTCATATAGTTCCGGCTGGCTGTGAATTCCTCAAAAGTCATCCACGAATAGCTGTTGAACATGAACACGAACGGGATCACGATTGCAAACCCGAGTGAAGGGTAGACCTTCAGCTTGAAGTCGCGCTCATTTTTCATCATCCTGCTGGCAAAACGGAAAAACTGCAGCTCTGCCTTCGATACAAAGAAAGGCACCGACCGCAATAGCTTCCACCTGCTGCTGCTCTTCTTTTTGCCAGATTGGCTGGAAAGCTTCTGCAGATTCCGTTCAAAATCAGGAATCATCTTTAAATAAACGACAATCGAAACGACCGGCCCAATCACAGCAAATGCTGCCAGCAGGATGATTCCTGTCGCCGTCCTTCCCCCCAGTAAAAGGTCAAACAGTCCGCCAAACCACAGCGGCGGGAGCAGCAGCTGCCACCAGCTAAAATCAAACTGATAAGTCAAATCCACGAATTCAAACGACCGAATGACCACCTGGTATCCAACCATCATCGCAATCGACAGGGCAATTTGTACATAGTTGATGATATCCTTCAGCTTTTCGCCATCGAAAAATCGGAGGATGAACAGATATAATAATGCTGTGAACGCAATGATGAAGATGTCGGCCAGCACGAATGTACCCAACAACAGCAAGAAGAACAGGAATCCCTTGACGAACAGGCTGACAATCAATGGGATCAGCGTAATCGCAAGCGTGATGTACAGCATGTAGATGGTCACATGGAGCAGCTTCGCCATGCTCACCGTCTTCGAGTTCACCGGCTTCGTCGACAGCACGCTTTTATCGCGCAGGTCAAGGAGCACTGATGAAAAATCGGAAATCAGCGTCGTCATGACGATGAACATGAAGATGCTGAACAGGATCGACACTTGAAAAAGGTATGTATCCTTGAAAAATAAGAATGGGATGAGCATCAACCCGAATAAAGCGTAAATCCATAATGATTTGAAAAACTCATTTTTCTCCGGTTTGTCTTTCTTATTCCCGGATTGCTGAAAAACCGTCGGCTTCCGGCGCTGGTCCATCGTCAATTTGACCTGGAGAATCCGCCGCATCGTCTTGTATTCAATCCCTAATTTTTCAAAGAGGGGCTGAAAGAGGTCGAGCAGTCTTAAAATGAAAAATTGGTCCACCCGTCACCCCTCCTTAACAATCGAGACGAATTCCGCCGCCCGTTCCTGATGCTCATGAAACCCTGTCATCTGGTTGAAGATGTTTTCCAGCGTCCCCTCCTGGCTCTGACTCTTCAATTCTTCAAAACTGCCATTGGCTACAATGTAGCCGCCGTGCAACAGGACGATGCGATTGCTGATCTTCTCGACGACATCCATGATATGGGACGAATAGAAAATCGTCTTTCCTTCCGCCGCGAATCTGGCGAGAATCTCTTTGAAAACCATCACACTATTCGCATCGAGTCCCGTCAGCGGCTCATCAAGGAACAGCAGATCCGGATCATGAAGAAAGCTCGAAACAATCAGCGTCTTCTGCTTCATGCCCTTCGAAAAAGAAGAAATGCGAGAATGATAGGAATCCCCCATGCCGAACACCTCGAGCATCGCCTTCGCCTTCCGGTCCGCATCATCATAATCCATCCCGTACAGCTCCGCCACAAACGTCAAATACTCCTGCGCCGTAAGCGAATCATACATCTCCGCCGTCTCCGGAATATAGCCGATCCTTTTCTTGTAGCCCTCACCCTGCGTGGCGATGTCTTCTCCGAAAATCTCGATTTTGCCAGAATAACCGCCCTCCAGCCCAAGCATCAGCTTCACCGTCGTACTCTTCCCAGCCCCATTCGGCCCTATATATCCAATAATCTCACCCTTATTAACCTTTAAATCCACCCCCGTAAGCACCGCCTTGCCCCCATAGGACTTCCTTAAATCAGTAATCGATAACACTTCCAACACATAGCCCCCTCTTGTAAAAATGGGTTAAAATACCATATTATCATGTTAACACAAAACAGAGGGACGGTTCTCCTGTTTTTGGAAAAACAGGAGAACCGTCCCCGTGTTTCACACAAGCATTTGCACGACTAATGCGATGGTCATGACCCTTAGGATTGGTTTTACGAAGCGAGGCTGGAGTTTGCTGGCTAGCCGGACGCCGATTTGTGCTCCGGTCAAAGAGCCGAGCATGAGAGCGATGGTTACTGGCCAGATCACCGTGCCGGTGGATATATAGGTAATGGCCGCGCCGAAACAGCTTGAAAACGTTGCAAGGCGGACGTATCCCACCGCCCGGATGTAACCAATTTTTAAATAACCAAATAAATAAAACATGAGCGTACCTTGACCCGGCCCAAAGAGCCCGTCATAAATCCCGATGGCATATAAGCCGGTCACGCTTTTACCATTTACCTTCATTCGCTCATCGCCGGAGAAATCCCCCTTCCCTATAAAAGAAGCAATGAAAGCAAAAATCAGCAGGCCAATCGCAACAACATACATATCTTCACTTGATATTTTTAAGGCAATAAACCCACCGCTAATTCCGCCAATCAAGCTTACAGGAATAATCCAAAACGACTCCCTCAGAGTCAATTTCTTTTCTTTATAGAGATAATAAAAGCTAGAAAAAGAACTGATCGTATTCGAGACTTTATTCGCGGCAATCGCTGAATGCACGGGAATCCCTAAGAGAAGCATCGCAGGCAGATTAACTAATCCCCCGCCTCCAGCTATCGTCCCAATCGCAGTTGCAAAAACCCCGATTAAAAAAAGAATGACATAATCCATATTCTTACACCTCCTAACTTAATTATATGGCTGGTGAGTTGATAAGAAAATTTAATGTTTTAAATCATAATACATAAGAAAAAGTTATTGATAGCATGAAAAATACCCAATCCCGCATATACTTAAAATTGCTTTTATATTACCAATTCTTTATATTTAACTTAACTAAGTTATGGAACGTGAGATATTCTAGCAATGGAGGAGGAAAAATGAATATAACTATTAATAAGAAACTCTATGATTTTATTACTGAAGACCCCTCGATTCTCACTGATAAATGGTTAAGCACGAGAGCCAACACCCCATCAAGTGTATACTCTTGCGATAATCATCAAGCTGAAGGCCGATTAAGGGAGCAAAATGGTCTTTTTATCCGGACGGTAGCCAATGTACTCATTGCAAGCGAGGACACAGTTAATCAAGAGATTAAAGCATGGGCACAAACCGTTGCGTTGGACCGTGTAGAAACCAGGACTCCCATTCACGAAGTCATTCACCAATTCAAGATATTTAGAGGTATTTTTTGGGACCATATTCGTGAGTTTGTTTCAAAGCATAAAGGGGAAATTTCCGAGTCAGACATTTTTCATTGGAGTTCTTTGATCCATTCCACATTCGATACAGTTATAGGAACTTTCGCTGAACAATATTTTACTTATTACAGCGGCAGACTTTCCGTTCAAAGTGAATTGATCAATGAATTGAGCGTCCCGATCATTCCACTTTCAGATACCATAGGGGTACTGCCGCTTATAGGGGAAATTGATACTCAGCGGGCGAGGTACATTACAGAATCTGTATTGATGCAAAGCAAAGATTATCATTTAACACATCTTTTTATTGATTTATCAGGTGTGTCCATCATAGATACCATGGTAGCAAACCAGTTATTCCAAATAACCGACATTTTAAAGCTAATTGGAGTAAATGTACATATCAGCGGAATCCGGCCAGAAATAGCCCAGACAGCCGTCCAACTAGGAATTAATTTCAACAAGATTCCAACCCAGGCGAACTTAAAGCAAGCCTTAAAAGCTAATAAAATCCTCATTTCAGATATTCATTAAACGGAAAAACAGAGGGACGGTTCTCCTGTTTTTGGAAAAACAGGAGAACCGTCCCCGTGTTTCAAAAAAAGTGCGCCAAATCCTCTCAGGATCGGCGCACTTATTATTCATTCAGTCTCTTTCTCTTGCTTTTTGTGTATCTCTGATGTTTTTCTGAACGGTTATGGCTGCGAAAACACTGAGTACGAATGACATAGCGTAGAAGCCTTTTTCACTTAGAATGATGCTGCCTGCATTGTACAGTCCAATAGCCATCAAGGAAATCGATACGATAAGCGCAAACCAGCTGATGCCATAGTAAATGCCTGTAACTGGTATGCCCTCTTCCTTATCACGTACAGCTTTTTGCAAAGAAACGGCAGCATAAAGACCGAAGATCAGAACGGCAAAATAATACCCTTTTTCGTTCAGTTCCATCCCAGCATTGAACAGCCCGATCAGATATCCTGAAACACCAACAAGCAGCGCTCCCCATGAAGCACCCTTAAAGGCCGAAGTAGGTTCCCCCTCTTTCCTTTCCACCCTTACCTTCGGCTTGCCCTGCTCCCCATTATTCAATAAAACCTCATGCTCATTAGACATAAACGCCTCGCCTCCACCCTTTAAACATATGTATAACATCACTGAATCAGTCACGTGATTATACCTAAATACATTATACATAAAGTATTTACAAATAATAGATGAATTTGTTCTTATTTCCAGAAAACAGAGGGACGGTTCTCCTGTTTTTGGAAAAACAGGAGAACCGTCCCCGTGTTTCACTGCACCGTCAATTTCACTTCCTGGTCCAGGTATTTCATTGTGTTATAGCCTGAGATGATGAGTTTTTTTGGAATCGGGTTGTCGCCGCTTAGTTTGATGGTTTGATCTATCAAGAAGTGACGCGGTTGTTCGATTTTTTCGAAGTCGAGTGGCCCGATTTTTTCCGTGTCGTATTCGACTCCGTTTTTGTCCACGATTATACTCTTCCCATACATTTGCATCTCCTGGATATCTTGCTCATTTTCACCTATTAAATTTAAATGAAGAGATTCGTATCCGCGATTCTGAACGTCGTGATTGCTTATGACAAAGCTGGTCGTTCGCCCCACCTCAATTTTATCAATACTGATGGTGCTTCCTGCGTATTCAAATGTCTGAGGATACTCCTGATTGACATCCAGTTCGATGACCTTATCGTCTTCGAATGTAAAATAAGCAGATTCAAAACGCACCTTGACCTCCTTTGGCTTTTCGCCGAAAAGCGATCCATAATGTGTCTGAAAAGGATTCCAATTCCCAGCTGGCTGTAAATACGTATGGGCACCGCTATATCGGTCCGCCTTGAATGTTTTATCATTCACTTCCAAGTCGCCTAAATTAACAAAGTCCAGCCTTCGTTCTGGCTTTTCTGCTTGAATTCCAAATCTTAAAATCGTAGCGGTAGGAGCAAGAATCAATTTCTCAAACCGCACTGGAACCCCTTCTATTTCCGTTTGTCCATTCAAGACATATTCAATCGAAGGGCGTTTGGTCACTGGGACCTCGAAGACCCACTCACCATTTTTATAATTAAGCTCCTGATTAAATAAAAATGATACAGAGGGATCTGCAGGCATTAGTTTTGTGAGTTTCGAGGCTCTGATTTTCATAGTCCCGTTCTCTTCTCTGAGCGGTCGCAGAGCCACCTTTCCGTAGTACACATTGCTTTCTCTTTTATTCATGTTCGTCTCGAGATCAGGAAGAATAAATCCCGGATAGGTTTCATGGCTCATGATTTCATTTTCATTTTCCACATAAAGGCCATCCTCATAATTCATAAAATATTGGCTGTCTTCACTGGTATCTTCAATTTTATAAAAAACAAGCGTCTGAACTTCATCTGCGACCACCCCGGTGATTTTGACCTTCACCCCATTGTTTTCAGCTTCCAGGTTCACTCTTTCCCCCAGGCCTTTTTGTAAATAAACCCGCAACGCCTCGTCTTCTTCTGTTAATCCATAGTAGGCGTAATGAAAAGCGCCTGTAATGAAAGCCAGCCCGAAGATAACGGCGAATACACTGGTAAAAACAAGGCCCATTCTAAGACGTTTTTTCTTCTTCCGCTTACTATGCTCATCTTTCTCTGTCAGCCTCTTTTGGACATTCTCCATAAAATTAGCCCGGTCAGGTACATCAACATCCCATCTGGATTCGTCCATCAAGCTGACCGTAACATCCTGAAAACTGGCCAGATCATCCTGGCAATCATAGCAATGGTAAAGATGCTTCTCAAACTCAATCTTCTTCGGACGGTCCATGGATTTCTCCAGGTAGTCGAGGTAGTGCTTACGATACTTCCCGCAGCCAAGATAGGTTCCTCCGTCCAATTGTTGCCTGACGGTTTGAATCGCGGTGAAAAGAAGCTCCTTCACCTTTTCCGTCGACCCTCGTAGAATATACTCGGTTTCCTCGTGGGAAAATCCCTTTACATATGTAAGCAGGAACGCCTCTTTTTCTGCACTTTCCAGATTCTCCAATGCTATGTGCAGCTTCGAATCCTGTTTGCCACCATCTAGCGAAAGCACCCGGCAATTTTCAATGAAAACCGAAGTCACCCACAAATCGAACGAAACATCATTTTTAAAACGAGGCAACTCCCTGTGCACCCGCACAATCGACCGATAAAAAAGCTCCTCCACCCGCTGCGGATCCCCCAGATAAAACCAACCCAGACGATAAAAAGAACCCAACCGCCCCCCAAACCAATCAACCACAGACCCAACCCCCTGCCCACGCAAAGAAGCCAATGCAACATAATCCATTTTCGCCGGAATCATCTA
>NZ_RSFW01000015.1 GCF_003937825.1 Mesobacillus subterraneus
AAATGTCCGAAGCAGGTGCAACTTCGGACAAAATCAGAGGTCCATCTCCGTAAAATGTCCGAAGCAGGTGCAACTTCGGACAAAATCGCAGGTCCATCTCAGTGAAATGTCCGAAGCAGGTGCAACTTCGGACAAAATCAGAGGTCCATCTCCGTAAAATGTCCGAAGCAGAGTCAGATTTGGACTAATTTTGCTGCCAGTTAAGGTTATCGCCCATTTTTTACCATAACGACTTTAAGTCTTGTGTTTTCGCAAATATCCTCGTGCTGCAGTGCAGCATTCTCCAATTATTTTTCCTTCTTTTGCATAAAAAAGCAGTAACACACCAAATATAACGAATGTGCTTTTTTAGCTGCTGCTTTTCCTCCCTTAACGGTTCTATTCTTGTACGGGCTGTCATAGGGATGGAGAGGGAGTACAAAATTAAGGAGGAAGACAATGCAGGATTACATAAAGCGTTTACTCATTGCTGGGTTAATGGCACTCTGTATCAGCTTGCTATTTCTCGGGGGAAAGCACTCTCAGGCAGAAATGCTGGATATAGAAGAATTGACTTCTCACTGGGTCTGGCCGGTTGAGGGGATTGTGACAGATCTCTACGGCACTCGGCACGGCCATCATAAAGGAATGGATATTGCGGGTGAATATAAGACACCTGTACATACAGTAGATAAAGGGATCGTGACCAAATCCTATTACTCCGGCTCTTATGGCCATGTCGTATTTATAAAGCACGATAACAATCTCGAAACCGTTTATGCTCATCTGGCAAAGAGACATGTGAAGGAAGGACAAGTTGTAGAGCAAGGGGATGTCATTGGAACTATGGGGAATACCGGGGATTCCTCTGGCGTACATCTGCATTTTGAAATTCATAAAGAAAAATGGACATATGGAAAAGAGAATGCGGTCGATCCAAATAATGTATTTGGGGAAGCGGCAATTGGGCAGCCTGTATTGGCACTTGGCAAAACTGGTGACGAAATATCAATGGAAACCATTGCAAAACTACGCTTGATTGACGATCGTTCTATCGGAGCGCATGCTGATGAAAACAAGTCAAAAGAAAGTCAAAATCAAAATACAGCAGCAGATAAACGTGAAGAAACTGGTCAGAAGAAACATATTGTCAAAAAAGGTGATACACTCTGGTCAATCGCCAAACTATATAAGACTTCGGTAAAAGCGATTACCGAAAATAATAACCTTAAGAACAACCATATTGCTCCTGGTGATGTTTTGACTATTGAGAAAGCTTCAGGAAACAGCTATATCGTCACTGTAGGAGATACGCTGCACTCAATTGCCAGGAAGACTAATACCTCAGTGCAGGAATTGATGGCTTTGAATCAATTGAAATCTGATACAATCCAGCCGGAACAAATTCTGATTATTCGATAATCTATTTCTTGTCCCCTGACAAGTCCCGACAGTATAATAGGGAAAACAATCAAATTGGGGGCTGGGGAGTTTATGCTGACAGATTACCATAATCATCTCGAAAGAGGAACGTTAACGCTTGATTATTTGAAGGAATTTACTGATACAGCCAAAAAAAAGGGAATTGAGCATTTCGGTATTTCTGAGCATGCGTACCATTTCTATCAGACTGAGGATATTTTGCGCAATCCCTGGGTCGATGAACGCAGATTTTATGATATGGATGACTATGTGAACCTTTTTAAAGAAGCTTGGAGGAATGGCATCGACGTGAAAATGTCGATCGAAATGGATTATACTCCTGGGAAACATAGTGAAATGGCATCTTTCATTGATCGCTATGATTTTGATTATGTGATTGGCTCCATCCACTGGATCGGGGATTTCGGGATTGATCTGGCTGAGTATCGAAAAGAATGGGATAGACGGGATATCTATGAAGTCTACAGCAGTTATTTTGATCAAGTAGAGACTCTTGCTCAATCCAACCTGTTTGATATTATCGGGCATATTGATCTTGTTAAAATATTTAAGTATGTTCCAGAAGATGAAAGCTTCCTGCTTGAACAATATGACAGGGCGACGACTGCACTGGCCCAGTCGAAGACATGTGTTGAAATTAGCACGGCAGGCTTAAGAAAGCCAACACAGACGCTTTACCCGGATAAAAGACTGCTCCAAATGTGTTTTGATAAGAAAATCCCAATTGTCTTGTCATCAGATGCGCATGTTCCGGAGCATGTTGGTGCGGATTTTGATCAGGCATTATCACTTGCCAGGGAAGTGGGCTATCAAGAAATCATGACTTTCTCAAAAGGGGAAAGAAGAGCACATCCTTTAGGTTAGCAATAGATAAGTGAATAAAAAAACAGGCCTTGTAATAAGGCCTGTTTCGCGTTGTTAAAGGGTAAACCCATTGATTGTAACGATATCCTGCAATGCTTCAAGTTTTTCAATCATTTTCTCCTCAAGCGGCTTGTCAAAGGAGAGAACCATGATTGCTTCTCCTCCCGCTTCTTTCCTGCCTACCTGCATGGTTGCGATGTTGACACCATGATCACCGAGAATCTTCCCTACGTGGCCGATGACACCTGGACGGTCCATATGCTGGATATAGAGGAGGTTGCCTGAAGGATGGAAGTCAATATTGAATCCGTCAAGATTGACGATCCTTGGTCCATAATGGTCGATGTAAGTGCCTCTTGCGGTAAAGGACTCACCGTCCCCCCGAGCTGTGACTGTAAGGGTATTGGCATAGCCATAAGAGTTTCCGGTCACCTTTTCGCCAACCATAATGCCACGTTCTTTTGCGATATGGATAGCATTTACTTCATTAACTTTTTTATCAATCCGGTTATCAAAAAAACCCGCCAAAAGTGCTTTTGTCAAAAAAGATGTTTCCAGTTCAGCAGCTGTGCCTGAATAGGTGACAGTCAATTCGTTGACTCCCTTATTATGGCATTCTGAAACAATCTTGCCCATTTCTTTGGCAAGCTGGTGGAACGGCTGTATTTTTTCATAAAGTTCTTTTGACATGGCGGGCAAGTTGATTGAATTCGCTACAGGCTTGTTTTCGAAGAATGTCCTGACTTCCTGTGCAACCTGGGTGGCAACGTTTAGCTGTGCTTCTTTTGTGGAGGCTCCTAGATGCGGGGTGACGATGACAGAATCCAGCTGAAGCAAAGGGCTGTCACCAGGGGGCTCACTAACAAAAACGTCCAATGCTGCACCTGCGACATGTCCTTTCTCAATGAAATGGGCAAGGGCAGCTTCATCAATGATTCCACCTCTTGCACAGTTTAAAAGATAAACCCCTTTTTTCGTCTGGCTCAGCGTCTTTTCATTTAGCAGCCCTTTCGTTTCCTTTGTTAACGGAGTGTGGACTGTGATGATATCTGCTTCGCTGAGAACTTCCTCAAATGTGGACAATTGTACGCCAAGAACTTCAGCACGTTCCTTGGTAAGAAAAGGGTCGAAAACCTTGACAGCCATACCGAAAACTCTTGCTCTCTTTGCCAGCTCTGACCCAATTCTGCCCATTCCAATGATCCCTAAAATTTTTCCGAACAGCTCATTTCCAATGAATTGATTTCGCTTCCATTCACCACTCTTGACAGATGAGTGAGCCTGGGGAATATTTCTCATAAGAGAGGCCATCATCGCAAAAGTATGCTCAGCTGTGGAAATCGTATTTCCATCAGGTGCGTTAACCACTACAATTCCCCTCTTGGTTGCTTCGGTGATATCGATATTATCTACTCCTACGCCTGCCCTGGCAACGATTTTAAGCGAAGGCATAGAATCCAGCAAGTCAGCATCCACACTGGTTGCACTCCTTACTAGAAGAGCTTCTACTTTACTCAAATCTACGGCATCATCCTCAATTCGTCCCATATGTACCTGTGCTTCTGTCATCTCTAACAGCGGCTGCAAACCCTCTTCTTTAATCGAATCAACTGCTAAAACGTGAAACATCCAATGCTCACTCCTGCCATAAAGTAATAATTTTCTGATTATTTTACAAGACGAATATTCTTTTGTCAAATCCTTCTTAATGTTCATGATTGTTTGAAAACGCTTACTTGAATACGTATATTTTTGTTAAAACCATACCGTTTTTCCGAATTTTTTTATTGGCTGTTTTAAATTTGGTTTTGATGTGGTTGGCTTTCCGCGGGACAAACCAATTATTCCTCAGGTAACGGTGCGCCTTCTTATTAAACAAAAGCCGTTATCCTATTCATATTCCGGAGAAAGATGGAATAGGATGGAAATTGTGGCTGATTAATTACCTTACGAAAAAAAGTTTTAAACTTCGCTCTGGATCCAATTATTTATGATGAGCACTCCTTACATCGATGACAAAAAAACGTCACAAGCATACACCTTCACAAATTTTCTTTTTTTCAGTATAATAAAGTTGTTAAATTAAATATGGTCTATCTTCGGGGCAGGGTGCAATTCCCGACCGGCGGTGATGAGATGATGTTTCTCTAAGCCCGCGAGCCTTTTGGGGCAGGATTTGGTGCGATTCCAAAGCCGACAGTACAGTCTGGATGGGAGAAGATGGAGGTTCTGCAGACGTTCAAAAAATGCAGGTTTTGAACGTTTATTAAGCATGCCTTTCACAAATCTCCCTCAAGCGTATAACTTGAGGGTTTTTATTTGTTATGGGTATGTGATTGCTGAATCTTTCTTCTTTATGTGAGATGGATCTCTATAAGGAGAGAGGAAAAATGAAAAAATTTAGTGTCAAAGCAATGGTTTCAATTGGAATGCTGAGCAGCATATCGTATTTATTGATGCTGCTGAACTTTCCGCTGCCGCCGTTTCCAAAATTCTTGATGGTCGATTTCAGCGATATTCCTGCATTGATTGCTGCGTTGATTTTTGGGCCGGCAGCCGGTATTTTGGTAGAGTTATTGAAGAATATGCTTGATTATTTTATGACAGGCAGCGAAACAGGGGTTCCAGTTGGCCATGCAGCCAACTTTGCTGCAGGAGTGCTGTTCATCCTGCCAACCTATTATATCTACCAGCGACTTAAAACAACTAAAGGCATGACATTCGCCCTTGTGGCCGGAACAATCAGTATGGCAATCCTGATGAGTGTACTGAATTATTATGTATTCCTTCCTGCCTACACCATGTTCTTGAACATGCCTGCGATGTCAGGTCCGGAAGCCAGACAGTTTATCGTAGCCGGTATCCTGCCGTTCAATTTCTTTAAGGGCATTCTGATGTCAGTTGTATTCATGCTTATGTTCTCAAGAATGAAGACCTGGATTGAGAAACAGCAATCCTTCAAAAGTGCATAATCCACTCAGATGAGAAAATATACAAAAAGCAACGGCCTGCACCGTTGCTTTTCATTTTTCCAGAAAAAAAATTCCCGCAAAGAGCGGGAATTATGTAGGGTCTTATTCGAATTTAGTTGCATCTCCGTTGAACGGCTCATCTGCAACTTTGATTGAGTCAGTTGGGCAGCCTTCGAAAGCATCCATCATATCGTCAATTAGAACATCCGGAATTTCAACAATACCTTCGTTTTCATCAAGTGTTACGAATGCAATGCCTTCATCATCATAATCGTAGATATCTGGAGCAGCTGCACCGCAAGCTCCGCATGCAATACAAGTTTCTTTGTCAACAATCGTATACTTAGCCATGATCTAATTCCTCCCAAGTGTTTAACAATAGTATGCTGTCTTCACAAAAAAAGTGAAAACGTATTCCTCATACCTATTGTAAAACTGTATGGCCAACTTTTCAATAAAAAAAGTATTGAGAATGCTTATCACACAAGGCATTGCGTGCTCTTGCCCAAGAAAATAAAACATTTTGGCAGTGATTTTCATGGTAAAATAAAATTATATAATTTTTCTGCTATAAAGAGATACCGGCCGTTTTTAGGCTCAATTCATTGATTTTTATCAAGGGTGATTTTATGGGCGTTACCTATTTAGAATCAGTTGTCCTGTATCTATTAAAAACAATAAAGGGTGAAAGGACCATTTATTCCTTATACCATCTTTTCCAGGGAAAACGATCTTCGCAGACAATCCAGGATGCGCACCTGTATCAGATCACGCCATATTTTCAAGTCTTTCCGAGTGTTACCAGGGAGAGCCTAGAGAGAATGGTGAAAAGCCTTAGAGATAGGAACCTGGTAAAGGAAGCGGCTGAATCTAAAGTGATCGTGACTGAATATGGTATGGAGACGCTTGAACGAAGCCTGAAGGAAAAACCGCTTCCTGTGTTTATGAATGGATGGAAGTATCACCAGACAACAGAACCATTCTGGGAAAGGCTTACGCTTCTGGTCCAGGTTTGTTCAAACCTTGTACACCATGAAAGCAGTTATATTCCGGTTAGGAATAAGAAAGATACCCTTTTCTGGGTGAAACAGTATATAAGTAAGCAAGGCATTAACCGCTACATACTTGCTGAAAGACTTTACATGGAGTTGGCGTCAGCTCTTGATCATGAAAATACCAGACCTGAATTGGTCGTTTTGAGACTGACAGGATACAAAAAAATAGGCTTGACGATTACTCAGGCAGCTGAAATGGCAGGTTTGGAACCTTCACATTACCATTTTGAATTTCTGAACACCTTGCATGCAATGTTGGATACCGTTCTTGAAAAGGCATCTGACTATCCCTTGCTTTCTGGCTTGGTCAGTCAGGGAGAAAGAGAGGTTCCTTTGACACTATCGACCGATAAAACATACGGGCTGATCCAGAAAGGTTATAGTCTCGAAGAAATTGCCGCCGCAAGGAACCTGAAACAAAGCACAATTGAAGACCATGTAGTGGAAATTGTTCTATCTATCAAAGGCTTCAACATTGATGCCTATGTGTCTCCTGAGAAGCAGAAGAAAATTCTCCAGGCAGCCAGGGATAATTCAGCAAGGAAGTTAAAGCAAATTAAAGAACGGGTCTCTGATGCAACCTATTTTGAAATCAGGCTAGTGATGGCCAAGTATGGTGAGGAGCAATGGAATTAAAGGGATATTTAAATGGATTTTTTAAATTTGATGATTTCCGGCCGGGGCAGCAGGAAACGATTGAATCAGTCCTAACAGAGAGTCATACGATTGCCATGCTGCCTACGGGAACGGGCAAGTCCCTCTGCTATCAGCTGCCAGGTTATCTCCTGGATGGAGCGATCCTGGTTGTTTCGCCTTTGCTGTCACTTATGCAGGACCAGGTAGAGCAAATGATGGCAATGGGAGAGAAGCGGGTGATCGCTTTGAACTCATTTTTGACACCTCAGCAAAAAGCGAAAGCCCTAACGGAACTTGAACGGTATAAATTTATTTTCATCTCTCCGGAGATGCTCGGAATGGATTTCGTGCTGGCTAGCTTGAGGAAGCTGAAAATCTCTCTCTTCGTTGTCGATGAAGCCCATTGTATTTCCCAGTGGGGCTATGATTTCAGGCCTGATTACCTGAGGCTTGGTGAATTACGGCAGCAAATTGGACAGCCTCTGACTCTTGCCTTGACGGCAACAGCCGCGAGGGAAGTTAGGGCAGACATCGCCGAAAAGCTCTGTCTTGATCAATGGAAAGAGGTCGTCTATTCTGTGGACCGTCCTACAATCTCAATGGTTATCGAGCATGCGGACACTTTTCAGGAAAAACTTGAGCGAACTGTTGAGCTAGTGAAGTTTTTACAGGGGCCTGGAATAGTTTATTTTTCTAGCAAAAAGATTGCTGAACAAGCAGCAGCATACATGAGAGAAAATGGTGTGCGCAAGGTGATGGCCTATCATGGCGGACTTGATTCTGAAAGCAGGATCCTGATCCAACAGCAATTCATCAACGGCCAGCTCGATGTAGTCTGTGCTACGAGTGCTTTTGGAATGGGCATCAATAAAGAAAATGTCAGGTTTGTCATCCACTTTCATATGCCATTGCAAATTGAATCATACCTCCAGGAAATTGGCCGTGCGGCAAGGGATGGCAAGGATTCAACTGCTATTTTGATTTATTCTCCAGGAGATGAACAGCTAGCCTTTCAGCTGGCAGAGGGAGAACTGCCTGACCGTTATCAGATTGAACGGCTATTTGCCTATCTGAAGGATCATAAATTAGGATATAAAGAACTTGCGCAGTATACAGAAGACCTAATCAGAATTTGTGGTTTTACCGAAATTCAATGGAGAATTGTTGAAGAATACTTATCGAGTCTATCGCATACTGATTTGGACCTTGATTCGCATAGCTTAATCCAAATGATTGAAAGGCGGCTGGCAGTCAAGAATGGAAAAGTCAGAAAAATGATAGAGTACGTGCATGCTCAAGAATGCAAAAGATCCGTGATTTTAAAAGCTTTTAATGAGAAGCCTGAAAAGCGGCCTGAGTATTGCTGCAGCATTTGTGGCGTTGACATGGACCATTATAAGAAGATGGAACCTGGCGATAATGAAATGCTTATAAAGCTGGACTGGAAACAGGACCTTGCTTCCATATTATTATTAAGTGAGCGGATAAAATGAAGGATCGATATAAGGAAACTGTTGCGGCACTTACTGAAAAAGAACTGCTTTTCCATTTGATTGCTACTCAAATTTTACTATTAACGATTTCTGCCATTTTAGGTATGATATTGTTTGATAGTGTATCTGAATTTCTGGAGATTTTCAGCTGGGATGATGGAAGGATCCTAACATACGGGCTCGGTGCTGGAGCTTTGGTGGTAGCTGTTGACCTTTTGCTGATGAAATACCTTCCTCGTTCTTATTATGATGATGGGGGACTGAATGAGCGGATTTTCAGCAATAGGGGTACGCTGCAAATCGCATTGATTGCTGCCATGGTGGCCGTCAGCGAGGAAGTCCTCTTCCGGGGAATCATCCAGACACATACTGGATTGGTCATCTCGAGCATCATTTTTGCAGTAGTCCATTACCGCTATTTATTCAACTGGTTTTTGTTCATGAATATTGTTGTTTTAAGCTTTTTGATTGGTTATATATATGCAGTGACAGGAAATCTTGCAGTGACGATTGTCATGCACTTTTTCATTGACTTCTTTTTAGGATTGATTATTAAATTCAAAGCACGAGCAGCAATTGGGGGTACTGACGTTGAATAAAGAAAAACCTATCAGAGATCAGGCAGAGCGCCTGAGAAAAAGAGTTGAACGAAAAACTGATCATGCAGTTGAGAAAAAAGAAACACTGCCACCTAGGAGCTCACTCCACCGGCAAAAACAGAAAAAGACAAAAGTGAAAGTGAAATACCCCGTCATCAGATTGATGGCACTCTTTTTCATTTTGCTGCCGATCTCTTTTTTTAGCGTCATTTCTTATCTGGAGGGTACAAAAGGACCTTTGAAACAAACGTTGGAACGTGCAGGTGTGGAACTGATCAATGTTGAAAAGAACAGTGAAAAGGAAGAAGAGGACGATGCAGCTCCAGTCTTTGAGGAAATTGAAGATGCAAAAAAAGTAGAGGTTGTATCTGCCGCCCCGGCTCCTTCAAGCAGTGGCGATAAAGATACCACCGAAAACTCTGCTCCTGAGAAGGAGAAAAAAGCAGAAATAGAAACTGTCCAAGCTTCCTCTCCACCTGCAGAAGAGGCTGAAACCGCAGAGGAAACTGCCGCCCCAGAAGCCGAGGGTGAAGACAAGGACGAAAAGATTATCTACCATACGGTAAAACCAAGTGAAACGCTGTACCGGGTATCGATGATGTATTTTAAATCCCAGGACGGAATCCCAATCATCAAGAAAGCCAACAATATTCAGGGCAATGAAATCCAGGCAGGGCAAGTGCTGAAAATCCCTGTAAAAAATTAGTCTATTATAAATGAACATATAGTTTCAAAGCTGGGCCAATTCAATTGGCCCAGCTTTTTTTTGCTGATTACTCTCAACGGGGAATAAGTGGTCTGCAACGGGGAATAAAATGGGCCCAACGGGGAATAAATCGTCCGCAACGGGGAATAAAGTTGGCCCAACGGGGAATAAAGCACCTGCACTGAGAGATTTCATCAACTCAGCGGGAACATAATCGACATTTTCGGAAAAATCCAGCAGAAAAAGATTAATAGTACTTCTTTTAAGTGGTTATTTACATTTTTTAATGACAATATCATAACTTCACGGACAAGCTCATACTATTTTTACATAGGGGAGGGCTTGCCATGGAACCGGATATCATGAACCTGGATGAAAAAACAGATCCTGCAACCAAAAGGATGCTTCAAAATTTAATAGACAGAAAGAAGAAGTTTGATCGTTTTAAGTCAAGGCACCTTTTGTCTGTTTGGGTGACCATTGGGCTTATATCAATTTATTTCTATTACCTTTATGTAACCATAATGAAGCCTTATTCCTACTCGTTTGCAGAGATTTTTTCTGTATATGTCCAGAATTCTGCCAATCTGTATTTTTTGATTGTGACGGTCGGTACGTATGGATTGATGGTCCTTTTGAAAGAAAAACGGGAAAAGGCTGAGAAAGAATACCAGGCGCTCCGCTGTGAAATCGTCGATCGCAGCAAGGATTTGTGGAAGAGGGAAGAGGAGTGGAAGAACCGCCATATTGTTTTTGATATGATGAAAAAAAAGTTTGATATCAACCTGTACCATGAGAATAAATAGAAGCATCCAGACGGGATGCTTCTTTCGTATTAGAATATTCTCTTTTTTCCTTGCTCATCCTTAAGTATTTCGACTGCTTCGCGGAAGCGCTGGGAATGGATGATTTCGCGTTCGCGTAGATACCTCAATCCGTCATTCAGGTCAGGGTCATCACTCATGTTGATAATCCATTGATAGGTTGCCCGTGCTTTCTCTTCGGCGGCGATATCCTCATATAAATCGGCGATCGGGTCTCCTTTTGCCGCGATATAGGACGCGGTCCAAGGAACACCGGCAGCATTGTGGTAGAAAAGGGCGCTGTCATGGTTTGCGTAGTGTGCATCGAGACCGGCCTGTTTCATTTGTTCAGGTGTGGCATCCTTCGTCAATTTATAAATCATCGTAGCGATCATTTCCAGGTGAGCGAACTCTTCAGTACCGATATCCGTCAATAGGCCGATCACTTTATCTGGGATTGTGTATCGCTGGTTTAAGTAGCGCAATGCTGCTGCGAGTTCTCCATCTGCCCCGCCATATTGTTCGACGAGGAATTTAGCGAGCATGGGGTTACAGGTGCTTACTTTTACAGGATATTGCAATTTTTTCTCGTATAGCCACATGTTCCTTACCCCCTCCTAGTTTCAGTTTAGAGCTGCCATGGCCAAGGACCGTCATTCCAATTCCATGGATAACCCGAGTAGCTGTTGCCATACTGCTGAAGAGGTCCATACGTGCTTTCAATGACTTTTTTCAGCCGTTTCCGTTCTTTGGCAAACTGATTAAACTGATTAATCGCTTCATAATCATCCGGGTGGGTGTCTAAGTATAAAGTGAGTTCAACCAGGACAAAATCCACCGCTTGCAGCTGTTCCATCGTGGCGTAAAATTCCTGCGGAAGCTGTTTCATATGTGGTCACCATCCCTTGGAGCTTCGTAAGGGGAATACCAGGGATCATAAAAAACCTTCCACAGTGTACCTGTTCTTAATGCTTGCATCGGTGTGAATTGTTCAAGGTTTGGCGGCTGGAATCCCAGGAATAGATTGGGTGGTGTCGAATAGGTTTTCGCCGTGATTGGCGGACATGGGTCGAAGGGACTGGCGTACGGGTACCATACTCTTCTATGTGTAGACAAACTAAGCCCTCCTCTAATTAAACTTCATTTCATTTTATGAGCAGAATTTTATTTCATGTTAAATTTATCTGGCTGTGCAGGGAATTTCATAAATATGCAGAATTATATAAGTCATAAGCAGTATTTTAAAACCAGAGGTGATTTGAATGTTTGTTAAGAGTATCATGATTCCGAGGTATAAGTGTGTAACCGCGCAGCAGGATGAAGCTTTGCATAGTGTGCTGGAAAAGTTGGATGGAAACGAAATCGATGGTGTCCCCGTTCTGGATGGTGACAAATATGTCGGTGTCGTAACAAGACACGGTATTTATCAGCAATATTTTGAGACAGGGAATAATAAAGATGAATTTCTTCAGAATACAACTGCTAAAGACATCTTGACTCTGCAGGAACAAATCCTGCATGGCAGTGAGATTTTTGAAAGTACGTTTGTTAAGCTGAAGGATATTCCGCTCATGGCGGTAATTGATGAATATGATAGGTTTCAGGGGATTGTAACCCGTTCTGACGCTCTTGATCAATTCCAAAGCGCTTTCGGAGTACATAGGGAAGGGGTCAGGATTGCGTTTACATCCGTGGAAACAGAAGGTAGGATCGCCAGGCTGGCAGATATTGCCCACCAGTTCCATGAGCATATCATTTCCCTTGTCACCTTCGATGAGACGGATAAACTGGTTCGCCGAATCGTCATGAAGATTGAAAAGAAGGACAATATTGACCGTTTCATAAAAAAATTGGAAGATTCGGGCTTCCGGATTCTTGATATTCATGAAGTTTGATTTTTCTATATGGAAATAAGGACAAGAGCCTTTCATACATTGTGTATGGGAGGTTTTTCTATGCTTTGGAAAGTTTTCAGGCTGTTTTTTGGACTGTTATGCGGTTACCTGGTGGTGAACTGGCTGCCGGACTTCAAACCACGCCATGAAGAAGAGTTTGTGAGTGACTTCATTCTCCACCCGATTGAATTTTTTGCGGGAGCGATGGCGCTTGTTTTTGGCATGTATGCAATCGGCGGATTGCTAAGAGAAGGTCTTGGGAGTTTCATGAACATATTTAAAGGTAAAAGGGTAGTGGTTTCTGATATAATTCTTGCTATCGGATGTTTTGGCTGCTTCTCTCTATTGATTCAATATGGATTCTGGCAGACCAGCGTCTTTTTCGGTTTCTGTTTGCTGTATGGTATGATTTCTTTTAGTCCATACAAGATGGAGAAAGATCATGGGAAATAGTTTTATGGGGAGGCAAAAATGGAAATCGTCTATTTTTTACTTGGTGTGCTGCTGATTGGCAGCTTCCTTTTATTATATATGTACAGGCAGGCATTTACAGACAGAGTCTTGAGACAGGAAATCCGGTTCAAGGATTTTCCTCCGAGTTTCGGATCGGTGAAGATTTTCTTCATTTCAGATATCCACAAGAGGATCATTTCCGATTCAATCATAAATGAAGCAAAAGGAAATGCCGATATCGTTATCATTGGAGGAGACTTGGCAGAAAAAGGGGTTTCGCTTGAACAGGTTGCGGCAAACATTGAAAAATTGAAAACCATTGCCCCTGTATTTTTCGTATGGGGAAATAATGATTACGAATTTAACGTACATGAACTCGATCAGCTACTATACCATACAGGAGTCAAGGTCCTGGATAATACGGCGGTAAAGTTTGAATCCAGGGCCGGTGATCCATTGTTTATCTTGGGTGTTGATGATTATGGAACTGAAAAGAGCAGGCTGGATCTCGCATTGAAGGATGCAGGAGAGGAAGGGTTTAAAATACTGATCAGCCATAGTCCCTTTATCGTTAAGGACTTTGGTGAAGGACATGGTATCAGCCTTGTCCTCAGCGGCCACACACATGGGGGGCAAATCAGGATATTCGGCTTTGGCCCATATGAATTAGGCGGAATCAAAAAAAAGAATGGTACGACAGTACTGACAAGCAATGGTTACGGAACTACTGGCGTGCCGTTGAGATTAGGAGCAAAAGCGGAGGCGCATCTCATCACTTTGCTGCCGGAAACCGAAGGAGCAGATTGAAGTTTTACAACGAGAGAACAGTATATTTATAATCGGTAGTGTATGGAAGTAACGGAGGAATGAGGATGGGAAACGGCGAGGGGAAATTTAATATCAAAGCAGTGTCCAATATGCTTGGAATCCAGCCTGGGACATTAAGGGCCTGGGAAAGAAGATACCAGATGATCGCTCCTGTCAGGAATGAATCCGGCCACCGTTTGTATACAGATGAACATGTGAAAACCTTGAGGTGGCTGATTTCAAAGGTGAATGAAGGCTTTACGATCAGCCAGGCTGTTTCTTTGCTGGAGAATACCTCACCGCCTTTTGAGACTGCTGAATTGCCAAAAAGGGACATCCTTGAAGAGATGAGGGACAAGCTGCTGGCCGCTCTTCTTGATTTTAACGGCTCAAAAGCTCATGAGCTAGTCAATGAGGCCTTTGGTTTATATACGATTGACAAGACTGTTATCGATTTATTGGGTCCGATCCTGATTAAGGTAGGCGATTTATGGGAAGAGGGTAGTATAACGACTGCACATGAGCATTTTGCTTCTTCATTTTTACGTTCCAGAATTGAGGGTTTGTCAAATTCCATCCCACACAGTTCGTTCCTTCCGAAGGCCATCGCGGTTTGCGGTCCGGGAGAGAGACATGAACTGGGGCTGTTGATCTTCACGATGTACCTGAGGCGTAAAGGATTTGAAGTCGTCTTTCTCGGCACTAGCCTTGCGGAGGATGATCTGGAAGTAGTGGTTGATAAGGTGAAACCAAAATTCCTCTTCTTATCCTGCACACTTGAAGAAAACAGGCCGGCAACCCTGGAGCTAGCAGATAGGATGACAAAGGACTATCCGCAGCTCTCCATTGGGTTGGGAGGCATAGGAATTGATTCCATCCCGGACCACGAGCGACAGGAGTACAAGGAACTCATTGTCGGCTTGACGAGGATGGAATGGGAAAATTGGCTGAAAAAGCGCATTGATTCATTGAAATAACTCACCAACCTGCAATATTTTCATAAACTAAAACAAGAGCTTCGTCGATGGCAGGGGGCATGATTATGCGCTTGGAACGCTTAACAAACAATAAAATAAAAATTTTCCTGACAATAGATGACCTCTCTGACAGGGGATTGACTAAGGAGGATATTTGGAAGGATTCCCTTAAGTGGCATCAGCTTTTTCACGATATGCTAGAAGAAGCCAGCGAAGAATTTGACTTGGACATCATCGGGTCTGTCGCTGTCGAGATATTTTCTTTGCAAGCACAGGGTATGGTGATGATTGTCACGATGATCGAACAGGATGAAGATGAAGAGCAATTTGATGATGGCATTATTGAAATGCAGGTCACGGTTGACGGTATAGAGGATATACTGTTTGAATTCGATAATATCGAAGACGTAATCCAGCTGGCCAACCGGCTAAGCCATGCCGGCATCGCCGGGGGAAGCTTGCATTTCATGAACAATCGCTATTATCTGCTTATGAATGGAATACGACCGGAAGAGGCGGATAAAACAGTGTCTCTTATGGCGGAATATGGAGTTCCTTCCATCTTGAGCATCCATCGATTGCTCGAATATGGCAAGGAGATTATGGAAGAACGCGCAGTCGAAACGCTAATCCATTATTTTAAATAATAATGGATTAGAGCTTCGGCTTTTTTATTTGGGAGGGATATATTATGCAGGTGGTGATTGTTGTTCCTGACTCGAAAATCAACAACTAAAAGAAACAGATAAACAGCAGGGAATGTCTTATTATTCAGTCAATTTATTCATAAGGCAATAGTGATAAGGACTTGGTTGGTAGCGTTTACATTCAATAATCAAAAAATGCGGAAAACTGTTTTTTTCTTCTTGCATAAAATAACCAAAGGTGTATACTAATCCATGAAAGCAGACAACATCCGCAAAAGTGATTTAGGAGGTTTATCAATGGTAGCCGCAAACGGTAATGAAAATCCAAATAAAGAAGACAAACATGACGTCTTACGATCTACACAAACTGTTATTCACAAGGCTTTGGAAAAACTCGGATACCCAGATGAGGTTTTTGAGCTTTTAAAGGAGCCGCTCAGGATGATGACAGTGAAAATTCCTGTCAGAATGGATGACGGATCTGTTAAAGTCTTTACTGGCTACCGGGCGCAGCACAATGATGCAGTGGGTCCAACAAAGGGAGGAATACGTTTCCATCCAAACGTAACGGAGAAAGAAGTAAAAGCCTTATCAATCTGGATGAGCTTGAAATGTGGCATTGTCGATCTGCCGTACGGCGGTGGTAAAGGCGGGATCGTTTGCGATCCTCGTGATATGTCATTCAGGGAACTGGAAAGATTGAGCCGAGGTTATGTCCGCGCGATCAGCCAGATCGTAGGACCAACAAAGGATATCCCGGCACCTGATGTTTTCACAAACTCTCAGATTATGGCTTGGATGATGGATGAATACAGCCGTATTGATGAATTTAACTCTCCAGGATTCATTACAGGCAAGCCGCTGGTACTCGGTGGTTCACATGGTCGTGAATCAGCAACCGCAAAAGGGGTTACGATTTGTATCCGCGAAGCAGCGAAGAAAAAGGGAATTGAGCTGGAAGGCGCAAGAGTCGTTGTACAGGGATTTGGTAATGCAGGAAGCTATCTGGCCAAGTTCATGCATGATGCTGGTGCGAAGATCATTGGAATTTCAGATGCATACGGTGCTCTCCATGATCCCGATGGGCTTGATGTCGATTACTTGCTGGACCGACGCGACAGTTTTGGAACAGTAACTAAATTATTCAATAATACACTTACAAATAAAGAATTATTGGAACTGGATTGTGACATCCTTGTTCCGGCAGCGATTGAGAACCAGATTACGGAAGAAAATGCCCACAACATCAGGGCAAGCATCGTTGTTGAAGCCGCTAACGGACCAACAACGCTGGAAGCGACCGAAATCCTTACAGAACGCGGCATCCTGCTTGTGCCGGATGTACTCGCTTCTGCGGGCGGCGTAACAGTTTCTTACTTTGAATGGGTTCAAAATAACCAGGGTTATTACTGGACTGAAGAAGAAGTCGAGGAAAAACTTGAAAAGGTTATGGTCAAATCTTTTGACAACATTTATGAGACTGCCCAAACCCGTAGAGTAGACATGCGTCTTGCTGCATACATGGTCGGTGTCAGAAAAATGGCTGAAGCCAGCCGCTTCAGAGGCTGGATTTAAGTACCTGGTCTGGTGGCCATACAGGAATAAAGGGTTCTTCATTGAATCTTAAGAAAAAATCCCCTATCATACAATGGATAGGGGTTTTTTCTATTCCCTTTGAAATGGAATTGCTATCCAGATCCATCAACAATATGTTTCCTATTGATCCATAAGGAGTGAGTTTGCATAGATGAATAAGGAAGAAATCGTCATAGTGGGCGGAGGGCCATGTGGTTTGGCAGCTGCAATTGCCCTGAAGAGACATGGTAAAAATCCCTTGATTATTGAAAAAGGCAATATTGTGAATGCGATTTATCATTATCCGACACACCAGACTTTTTTCAGCAGCAGTGAAAAGCTAGCAATCGGTGATGTGCCATTCATTACCGAGAACCACAAACCTAAACGGAATCAGGCACTTGTGTACTACCGTGAAGTTGTCAAAAGAGAAGGGTTGCGGATCAATAAATTTGAAAAGGTAACTAATGTTGCAAAAAAAGGCGATGCCGGCTTTATAGTCACAACCGATAAACTTCAATACTCATCTGAGAATGTCATCATTGCTACAGGGTATTATGACCATCCTAACAATATGGGGATACCAGGGGAATCATTGCCAAAAGTATCACACTATTTTAAAGAGGCCCACCCGTTTTTTGATCTTGATGTAGCAGTCATTGGCGGGAAAAACTCCAGTGTCGATGCAGCTATTGAATTGGTTAAGGCTGGAGCGAGAGTTACCGTGCTTTACCGAGGTTCCGAATATTCACCGAGCATCAAGCCGTGGGTGCTTCCGGAGTTTGAAGCGCTAGTCAAGACGGGGATGGTGAATATGGTATTTAATGCTGTGGTAACAGAGATTACCGAGGAATCGATTATATATGAAAGAGAAGGTCAGTCTGAAAAGCTGAAAAATGACTATGTCTTTGCAATGACTGGCTATCGCCCAGACCATGCGTTTCTTAAAAAAATGGGTGTTTTAATCGAGGAGGAAACAGGTCGGCCACATTTTAACCCTGATACAATGGAAACGAATGTGCCGGGCATCTTCATCGCTGGAGTAATAGCCGCAGGAAACAATGCGAATGAAATTTTCATTGAAAATGGACGGTTCCATGGAGGCCTGATTGCAGAAGCTATTGCGAATAGTAACCAAGGATAAAAAAAGGCTGACTCAAAAGGTTGAATAACTTAACCTGTGAGTCGCCTTTTCTCTTGTATTATCCAGTTTTTAGGTTTGTGTTAATTTTTTTTCATTAACTAACAGTCAAGAGGTTGTCTCAAAAGATAAAACTTTTGGGCAACCTCCTGTTTTTTGGTAGTTTGAAATTCGATCCGATGATTTCCGTTCCATGCGCTTCGCTTTCCGCGGGCTGGAGGTGAGCCTCCTCGCCGCCGTTGGCGTCTGTGGGGTCTCACCTGTCCAGCTGATCCCGCAGGAGTCTTCGCGCCTTACACTCCAATCAACTCAGGTTTCTTGTTTCAACTTTTGTAAATGCAAAATAAAAACAACAAAATCCCTATTTTGTTATCCTTAACGAATTCATTCGAAAGAAGCCGCATTAAAAGAATTTTTAAATGATAACATATTTACTTTTTGGTTAAAACATGAACATTTCTTCTAATTCATCCATCCGGTTTGTATTTGCCAGGGCTACAAGCAGTTTAATCCGGGCTTTTTGTCCATTTAATCCATTGGAGAATATGACGCCTAGCTCCTTAAGGTGCTTGCCTCCTCCTTCGTAGCCGTATATATCCTGAACGATTCCGGCGTAGCTGCGGGAGACGATCACAACAGGGATATTGTTCTTGATGAATTCTGTAACTCCCTCGAGTGCAGAAGGCGGGAGGTTGCCTTGTCCCAGTGCTTCGATGACGATGCCATCGACCTCCATGGAAAGCATCGCTTTAAGGAGGGAAGAATCCATCCCGGCATGCGCTTTTAACAAATGTACCTTTTTATCGATAACCTGGACGGGATATGTTTCGTGCTTTGTTGGAGTATGATGGAAAAGCACACCCCTTTTTGTTACGATCCCGATAGGCCCATACTGGGGACTCTGGAATGTGGATATATTGCTTGTGTGTGTTTTGGTCACGTTCAAGGCAGTATGGATTTCATCGTTAAGGACTACGAGGACACCTTGTCCCCTCGCATCCTCGCTGGAGGCCACTCTTATAGACGAAATTAAATTGTAAAGGCCGTCCGATCCAATTTCATTGCTGGACCTCATTGCTCCTGTGACTACTACCGGGAAACTTGCCTGGCAAGTAAGGTCAAGGAAATAAGCCGTTTCTTCCAGCGTATCAGTTCCGTGAGTGATGACAGCTCCATCAATGTTTCCTTGCTGATCATATTCTTCAAGCAGGAGTTTTAACTTCATCATCTCTTTTTGGGTGATATGTGGTGATGGCAGATTGAATGGCTCCTCGACGTGAAGGTTGGCAAGGCTGGAAAGTAGCTCAGTCCCCTGGGTCAGGGGATTTTTTTCACCGGGTTTGACTGCCCCGCTTGTGTCCTCACTCATAGATATAGTCCCGCCTGTATGAATCAATAAAATATTTTTCTTCATGTTGAATACCTCCAAAAAGACCAGTGAGAAAGAAGAATAATCCATTTTCTTTCTTCTAATTACATGATACGATTAAAGAAACGAATTGAAAAGAGGACAGCATATGCTGGGAATAGTTACTGCCGGTCTGGCACCTGGTCTGGCGTTATTAAGCTATTTTTACTTGAAGGACCAATACGGTTCAGAGCCCCTTTCTTTAGTGTTCAAAATGTTCATTTTCGGCGCGCTTCTTGTATTCCCGCTCATGTTCATTCAATACGTCCTGTCTGCAGAAGGAATCCTCCAGGGGAATTTTGCGAAAGCCTTTGGGTCAGTTGGCTTGTTGGAAGAATTCTTTAAGTGGTTTATCTTATACTACACGATTTTTCAGCATATTTCCTTTGATGAACCATATGATGGGATTATTTACAGTGTATCCGTCTCGCTGGGGTTTGCATCGGCAGAGAATATACTTTATCTAGTTGCAAACGGAGTGCAGGATGCAATTGGAAGGGCACTGCTTCCAGTCTCCAGCCACGCACTTTTTGGAGTCATCATGGGGTACTATATTGGAAAGGCAAAGTTTTCAGCTGGTTCACCAAAAAAATGGGTATTGCTTTCGTTAAGCGTCCCCGTCCTGCTCCATGGAGTGTATGACTTCATTCTGATGACAAGGGAAGACTGGATGATTTTGATGATTCCATTCATGATTTTCCTGTGGTGGCTCGGTCTGAGAAAAGTAAAGAAAGCCAGGGTGCTGACACTGCAGCACATCGAAAAACAATACACTATATAAAAAACTCTTCATTTATAAAAAATGGAGGGTTTTTTTGTTTTATGGAATAAAAGACAGCACTTAACAAAAAATAGGTTTAATCTTATAAGTTTACATCTTGGGGGTTGCATTAGATGAAAAATTTTCGGTCAATCTTGAAAGTATTAGCCTCAATGGCGCTGATTTTATCTTTCGCGCATTTCAGCGAGGTTGATCAGCGTGCTGAAGCGTTTACTGATCAGGTTTTGCAGCATGGTGCTGTAGGTGAGGATGTCAATGAACTACAATCACGACTCAAACATATTGGCTTTTATACCGGGAAAGTTGATGGTGTATTCGGCTGGGGGACCTATTGGGCTCTTAGAAACTTCCAATATGAATTCGGCCTGAAGGTCGACGGGGTTGCCGGGTGGCAAACAAAGATTAAGCTTACGAAAGCCACGCCTAATGCCAAGATTTATTGGGGCGGTGAAACGGCCGGAGGTGGAAAAACTGGAGGAGGAACAACAGGAGGCGGAACCGCGGGTGGCGGAGCTACCGCTAAGCCTGCGGCACCTAAACCTGCTGCAACGGCAACAAATACGCCGAATGGTTTTTCTCAGAATGACATCCAGCTAATGGCGAATGCAGTTTATGGAGAGGCAAGAGGTGAACCATATACAGGGCAGGTAGCTGTAGCGGCGGTCATCTTGAACCGTTTGGACAGCGCAACCTTCCCGAATACGGTATCAGGGGTCATCTTCGAACCAAGGGCCTTCACTGCTGTTGCGGATGGCCAGATATGGCTTACACCAAATGAAACTGCAAGAAAAGCTGTCCTTGATGCGATCAATGGATGGGATCCTACTGGCAATGCTTTATATTACTTTAATCCCGATACTGCCACAAGCGCATGGATTTGGACGCGACCACAGATCAAAAAGATCGGAAAACATATTTTTTGTAAATAGGGGTGAGTTAATATGCTAAGAGGAATAGCCATAGCCATCCTGGTGATCGGAATAGCAGGAACTGCATTCTGGGGTTACCAGGAGCACAGGGAAAAGACAGCCGTACTCATTAACGCGGAAAATAATTACCAAAGAGCCTTCCATGACTTGACATATCAAATGGATTTGCTGAATGACAAGATTGGAACGACGCTTGCGATGAATTCGAGAAGCTCATTATCACCACAGCTGGCAGAGGTATGGAAGATCACTTCGCAGGCACATAGTGATGTTGGACAGCTTCCTTTGACTCTTTTACCCTTCAATAAAACAGAAGAGTTCCTAGCGAATATCGGAAACTTCAGTTATAAGACAGCCGTTCGAGATCTGGACAAAGAACCACTGAACGACAAGGAATATGAAACATTGAAGACGTTATATCAACAATCCGGAGAAATTCAGCAGGACCTTAGAAAAGTTCAGCATATGGTTTTGGAGAACAATTTGAGATGGATGGATGTAGAACTTGCCCTGGCAACAGAAAAAGGGCAATCGGATAATACCATCATAGATGGCTTCAAAACGGTAGAAAAAACAGTGGAAAGTTATACAGAGACTGATTTTGGCCCAGCTGCTGTCAATTTGCAAAAGAAAGACGAAAACTTTGAAAAGCTTCCTGGCAAAAACATTTCGAAAGAAGAAGCGGTCCGGATCACCAGGAATTATGCGCCTGTAAAGAACGGCGGCGAAGTCAGGGTGACAGAAAACGGCAAGGGATCAAATTATGGATTCTATAGCGTTTCTATCAAGGATCCGGGAACAAAGCTTGAAGCGAACATGGATATTACCAAGAAAGGCGGATATCCTGTCTGGTTCTTGCTTGACAGAGAGGTAAATAAGCAAAAGATTAGTTTAAATGATGCATCGAATAAGGCGATAAGCTTCTTGAAGGAACACGATTTTGAGGGCCTTGATCTTTTTGAAAGCGCGCAATACGATAATATTGGGGTCTTTACTTTCGTGGCGGTCCAAGACGACGTTAGAATCTATCCTGATGCAATTAATATGAAAGTGGCTTTGGACAATGGAGAAATAATCGGCTTTTCTGCGGAGGATTACTTAAAATCTCATAAGGCGAGAGAAATTCCTCAGCCGGGAATTACCATCGAAGAAGCAAAGAAAAAGGTAAATCCTAACCTTAAGATTATGGACCAGAAAAAAGCCATCATTATGAACGACTTAAATGAAGAAGTGTTATGCCATGAATTCTCAGGGGTCCTCGGTGAGGACACCTTCAGAATCTATATCAATGCTGAAGATGGAACAGAAGAGAAAGTGGAAAAATTGCAGAATGCAGAACCGATATATGAAGATGTTGTATGAGGAGAGCATAACGCTTTCCTCTTCTTTTTTTCGTAAAAGGGTAAAAAGGCTGGGTAGGTATAAAGTTATATGTTCTGTTAAATTAATCCATAAGCTTCTATTGCCATCGTCGATTATCCCGTGTCATAATAATCTCGAGGACTTTCAACAGAGCCTCTAAATAAGAAGGCCATTAATTAAAAAGTAAAGAGAACGTTGTTGTAAGAAAATTTTCCTGTAAATAATGTGAACAGAACCGATAAAAAGATATATGGAAAAATCCTGGAGGGCTTGAATGCCAATATTATCTGGCACGTTCAGATCATAAATATGCCATAGATACAATAAAGGGGAAGTAGGCTAGCTATGATAAAAATCGGCAATATGATTGTTTTGGAACATAAATACTCTGAAAGTTATGAGCAATATAAATGCAAACTTGTTGAACAGAGAGGCAATGATCTATATATTGATTATCCTGTAAATACAAGTACCAATCGTACTGTCTTCCTATTGGAAGGAACTCCTTTGAAGGCTACTTTCACAACCGAATCTGGTATTAATTATTTCTTTGAGACTGAAGTAAAGGGCAGGGTTAAGCTCAATATTCCGATGGTGATTCTTTCCTATCCCGGGAAAGATCATCTCATTAAGGTTCAGCGCAGGCAATTCGTGAGGGTTGAGACGTCTGTTGACGTAGCTGTGCATTCGGCGAAAGGAGAATTCGTCCCTTTCACTACTGTTACTGATGATATCAGTGCCGGCGGGGCCGCGCTGTTAATTGACAAGAGCAGCAGTTTAAAGCAGGGGATGGAGCTCGATTGCTGGTTAGCTCTGCCGATGCAAAATGGCGAGAATGAATATCGGAAATTCCGTGGCACAATCGTAAGGATCATCGAAGGGCAGGGACATATGAATAAAGCATCCGTCCAATTCTATGATTCTTCCGGTACTGACCGCCAACTGCTGTTGCGATTCTGTTTTGAACGACAGCTGGCAATGAAGAAAAAAGGACTTCCGGTATAGATGGAATAAATCCCCTTATTTGCTCCAATAATAGAAAAAAAACTATAAATGGGAGCATTACCAATGAAAACCTTTGAAAGAATATTAATTAAGATTGCGATCATCCAATTTGTCTTCCTCATCATTGCCCAATTGTTTTTTCACCAATTCAATGCTTTTCCGGAGTTGAAGCAGATTACGCAATATGAGGGAGTCACAGACAACAATCATTCTGAAGTACTGAACACGATAAGAAGCAAAGAGTAAGCGGGTGTAGAGCCTGCTTATTTTTGTTTAGCGGAGATCTGAGATAAAAAGATAAACTTTTGAAAAACTGCCTTAAAAAAAGAAAGGATAGAAGAGGATTAAATCACTTTTGTGTTAAAATATAAAAGAATAAAGCTTTTTTCGTAAACAATAGATGTTCCATAAATCAGGAACGAACACGAAGAATGCCAAGAATAATCAGATACAGCAAGGAGTGCCAAGAGGAATTATGACAAAAAGAATATCGATTGCGATAGATGGTCCTGCGGCTGCAGGTAAAAGTACGGTTGCGAAGATTTTAGCCGAGAAACTAACGTATATATACATTGATACCGGAGCCATGTACCGTGCGCTTACATACAAGGCTATAAATCAGGGGATCAGCCTGGATGACGAGGCGGATTTATTGAATATCCTTAATGAGACAACTATTGAGTTAATGCCGGGAGAAGCGGGGCAAAAGGTGTTTTTGGATGGCCAGGAAGTTACCGGCGAAATCAGGAGTGCAGAGGTAACGAACCAGGTATCCTTTGTGGCGATCCATGAACAAGTCAGAAAAGAAATGGTCAAGCGTCAGCAGCTCTTTGCCAGGAATGGCGGAGTTGTCATGGATGGCAGGGATATCGGAACCCATGTACTGCCAAATGCAGAGGTAAAGGTATTCCTGCTGGCCAGCGTCGAGGAAAGAGCTCAGCGAAGGCATGCTGAAAACATCCAGAAAGGGTTCCCTTCAGATTTGGAAAAGCTGAAAGAAGAGATTGCAACACGGGACAAGATTGACTCTGAACGGGAAGTCGCACCTCTTAAAAAAGCTGAGGATGCTGTTGAGATTGATACGACATCGCTGTCCATCGAAGATGTAGTTGGAAAAATCCTCGCATTGGCGCTTGAAAGGATCGGGTGAAATTGACGTTTTATTCATTCGCTAGAAATGTCGTAAATACTGTTTTAAAACCAATTTACAGGATTGAAGTCATTGGCAGGGAGAATGTACCTGCCGATGGCGGTGTCCTGCTGTGTGCCAATCATATTGATAACCTGGATCCGCCAGTGGTGGGTATCACTGCGCCACGGCCAGTATATTTCATGGCTAAGGCGGAGCTTTTTTCCGTTCCGGTACTTGGGAAAATTGTTCCTCACTTGAATGCATTCCCTGTAAAGCGAGGAATGAGCGACAGGGAAGCCCTAAGAAAGGGCCTTGCAATTTTGAAGGATGGAAATGTTTTAGGATTGTTTCCAGAGGGAACAAGAAGCAAGACAGGGGAAATAGGAAAGGGTCTCGCAGGAGCAGGCTTCTTTGCTCTTCGTTCTGAAGCACATGTCGTACCTTGCGCAATCATTGGTCCTTATAAAGCATTCAACAAGCTGAAGGTTGTTTATGGAAAGCCTATTGATATGGCATCGATTAAAGAAAAAAAGCTGAATGCCGAGGAGACAACGGATTTTATCATGGGTGAAATCCAGAAGTTGATCAACCAATTTAAGTAATGTTTCTTGCTTGACAAAAATGCCTGTTTGTAAGAAGTTATTAAGAAGAGATATTTTTAGAATTTTCACTTAGTATCTAAATTATGGTGTTTTCTAAGTGGCGATTAATGCCACAAAGCATATATTTTGCAGCAGTCATGGATTAAGGAGGAGTACATATGTCAGAAGATATGAACCAAATCGAGGTAAAGAATTTTGAGGCTGGAGACCGCGTCAGAGGCCAGGTAACAAAGGTGGAAGAAAAGCAAGTTTTGGTAGATATTGAAGGCAGCAAGCTGGATGGTATCATTCCAATCAGTGAACTATCAAGCCTTCATGTTGAAAAAGCCGAAGATGCTGTTTCTGTAGGCGATGAACTCGAGCTGGAAGTCCAAAAAGTAGAAGAGGAAGCTTTAATTCTTTCAAAGAGAAAAGTAGATGCTGAAAAAGCCTGGGAAGAACTGAAAGGGAAATTCGAAAGCGGAGAAGTTTTCGAAGCAGAAGTCAAAGATGTCGTAAAAGGCGGTCTGGTAGTAGACCTGGGCGTCCGCGGCTTCGTTCCTGCTTCCCTTGTAGAATCTCACTTTGTCGAGGATTTTACAGATTATAAAGGGAAATCACTAAGCTTTAAGATTGTCGAGCTGGAACAAGAGAAAAATCGTCTCATTCTTTCACACCGCGCCGTCGTGGAAGAAGAGCAGGGCAAGAAAAAGCAGGATCTTCTTGCTGCTATCCAGCCAGGCCAGGTAATCGAAGGTACTGTCCAAAGAATCACTGACTTTGGTGCATTCGTTGATATCGGCGGAGTCGATGGTCTTGTCCATATTTCACAGCTTTCCCATGAGCATGTGGAAAAGCCATCAGATGTTGTCCAGGAAGGGCAGCAGGTAAAGGTGAAAGTCCTGAGTGTGGATCGCGACAATGAGCGCATTTCTCTTTCCATCAAAGAAACATTGCCTGGACCTTGGTCTGACATTGATGAAAAAGCACCAAAGGGAAGCACACTAGAAGGAACAGTGAAGCGCCTTGTATCTTATGGTGCGTTTGTTGAAGTTTTCCCAGGTGTTGAAGGGCTTGTGCATATCTCGCAAATCTCTCACAAACATATCGGCACACCGCATGAAGTTCTTTCAGAAGGGCAGACTGTAAAAGTAAAGGTGCTGGATGTAAATAAGGCTGACCAAAGATTATCCCTTAGCATGAAGGAGTTCGAGGAAAGAGAATCGAATGAAGCAATCGATTACGAGCTTCCGGAAGAATCAAAAGGCTTCAGCCTTGGTGATATGATTGGAGACAAGCTTAAGAATCTGAAACAGTAATGGTGATAAATGGTGTCAAGATCAAAAAGGAAATGGGATCATATCCAATATGCCCTTGAAACAGGCCAGAAAAGGCTGACAGGTTTTGACGATATTAAGTTTGTGCACCAAAGCTTGCCTGGTTCGAATCTTGATTCAGTTAAATTGCAGACTAAAATTGGCGAACTTTCTTTAAGTTCGCCAATTTTTATAAATGCAATGACGGGCGGCGGCGGGGAGAGAACCTATCGTATAAACCGGGAACTGGCAATAGCCGCTAGAGAAACAGAAACTGCGATTGCAGTAGGTTCACAGATGTCAGCGCTGAAGGATCCTTCCGAGCGCAAAAGTTATCAGGTAGTGAGAGAAATGAATCCGAAAGGAATCATCCTTGCCAACTTGGGCAGCGAAGCAACGGTCGATCAGGCAAAAAAAGCAGTTGAAATGATCGAAGCAAGTGGCTTGCAGATTCACTTGAATGTCATCCAGGAACTGACGATGCCGGAGGGTGACAGGAACTTCCAAGGTGCAATTGAACGAATTGCGGAAATTGCACATAGTGCAGGTGTGCCAGTGATCGTCAAAGAGGTTGGGTTTGGAATAAGTTCTGAAACGGCAGTTGAGCTCTATTCTGCAGGAATTCGCCATCTGGATGTAGGGGGATTTGGCGGCACGAATTTTGCTGCTATTGAGAATAAACGCAGGGAGCGCTTTCTGGGATTCTTTGAAGACTGGGGTATCCCTACGGCAGCATCGATCATTGAAACGAAAACAGCTTGCCGGGAACTTGCGGTTATAGCCTCAGGTGGAATTCAGACGAGTGCTGACATAGTGAAAGCTCTTGCTCTAGGTGCCGATGCTGCTGCTTTGGCGGGTTTTTTATTAAAGGTCCTGATGGAACAAGGAACAGACGGATTGATTGAAGAAATTGAAACAGTAAAAAATGAAATAGCCATTCTTATGGCGGCCTTAGGAGTCCATGAGCCTGAAGGTCTCCAAAAAGTCCCGCTGGTAGTATCCGGGGATACGTATCATTGGCTTAACCAGAGAGGGATCGATCCCTCCGCATTTGCCCAAAGGTAAACTTTAATTTTTCAAAAATCATGATAATAAAAGCCCTCTGCATGTTTCGTGCAGGGGGCTTTTTGTACTGGCTACAATAAATAACTGAATGGTGCCTTGTGAAGAATATTCCGCTTAGCTATACTTGCCATCGTTTAAAGAGCGAGCCTCTTCAGGGCTTTGCAATTTGGTTGCCCCAGGATAATGCAATGCTTGATCGCGGTCAGATTCCACTCGGCCGCTCTTTTTAAGTTTTTTTTCCTGTCTGTCTCTTCCCATATCCAGACCTCCTAATGTGGTTATATCCCGTGGATTCTTGCTATCTCATTCATCCATTTACTCAGTTTTTCCGGACCCATGAGGATAAAGTGATGCAGAAGCAAATATCACGGGAAAAGTTTGAAAAAAGCGGTTGCGAATGAGCCGTGGCTGGTGGTTATCCATTCTTTAAATTACGGTCATTACCCAGAAAGATTCCTTCCGCTTTTTCTTAACATGGAACAGGTAAAAAAGTTTATGCAAAAAAGATTAAATTACATAAGCAATTCCCATAATGGAAATGATAGGAGGGGTTGAATGGAAGGGATTTATTTTTATTGGCTGGCCTGGATAAGCTGGGTCTGGACAACTTTTATGATGGATAAAAACCATCCATTAAGGCATAGTCTATCTTTCTTTATTTTGTCCGTGATCCTTTTGGCACCATTTGAAGTTGAGTTTCTGATGGGGGAATATAGCTTAGCTGCTTTCGGAATTGCCTTGTTCCTGTTTTTTTCCACACAGCGAAAAAAAACGGGCTCGTTTCTGTATCTGTTCTTATCTTCATTCATCATTATGCTGGCTTATACGAGTTTTTTAATGTTCGAATTGTTCGATCCCATCTGGGTCTTATTCGACCGTAAAATCATGCTGGGAGCATTGGGATTCTATTTAGCAGTCCTTTTGCATAAGGACAGGCATAACCGCTTGTTATCCTTGATTTCAGGCTTTTTGCTGGGGGACATTATGTATTCGGTGATATTAGCCAAATTTCATTTCCCATATCCTGTTGCGTCACTCGCTTTTTTGGACATCCTGTTTATATCTTTGGCAATGCTTGTATTATGGTCAGCGGTTGAAACTGTGATTTCCTTTATGTCAAAAAATACAATAACCCACGCAGAAGGAGAGGAACAAAAAACATCATGAATGAATACACACTGCCAATTGTTTTTGGGCTCATGACAGGGACGCTGACAAGGTTATCTATGCTTAGGACGGATTACAGACAATATCCAACGTACCTGCACGGGAAGATTATCCATGTTGCCCTTGGTTTTATTGCAGCTGGCCTTGGAACAGTGGCAGGACCTGCGATAATGGAAGAGGAGTTCACGGCCATTACCTTCCTGACTCTTGCTGCTTCACAGTTCAGGGAAGTCAGGAATATGGAAAGAAATACGCTTACCGAATTGGACAGCTATGAGCTTGTTTCCAGAGGGAAAACATACATAGAAGGAATTGCGATCGCTTTTGAAAGCCGAAATTATCTCGTCATTTTCACTTCACTCATCAGTACTCTTGCTTATCTGATCTTCAATATATGGGTGGGGATCATTGCTGCTATAGCAGCGCTGCTGATTTCCCATAGACTCATGTCTGGCGGAAAGCTGAAGGATCTTGTTGAAATTGAATATATAGAGCCGAGATTTGATGGTGCCGGCCTGTATGTAGATAATATTTATATCATGAATATTGGGCTGCCCGAAAGGCAGAAAGAAGTCTTGCGTTATGGGATGGGGTTTATTTTAAAACCAAAAAATATGAACGCCCGTACAACGATTGCGAACCTGGGCCAAAGGCAGGCCGTTCTGCATGATTTATCGACGGCTCTTGGGGTATATCGGGATTCCGGGACCCCCGCCCTGGTCCCTTTGGCTAAGAGAGATCTTGATGATGGCCGAGTTGGCATATTTGTGCTCCCTCAGGAACGGGATATTGAACGTGCGATTACGGTTATTGGTGATGTCCCAACACTTGAGAATGCGATCAGGATGCCTTCAGAGAAGAAAAACAATGAAGGAGGTGCGGGTGCATGATGCTCGAGAAATTCGTCCTTGCCGCCGTAACCACCAACCCCAAGAAAGTCCCTTCCGGAACGGCCGTTTTCCATTGTGATTCAAAGGAGGAAATGGAAACGGTGGCCGCAAATCTTGAAGCCATCCTGGATGGAATTGCCCACGCGCTGACCGAGGAGCTTTTGATCATCGTAAAACATTGACATTAAATGTTTTCGTTGCCTGATTACGGCATCTTTTGATAAACTGATTAAGCCAGACCCTTCTGTATACCAAGAAGGGTTTATTTTATAAGCGTCCTCCTCGTGAGTGACCTGAAATTAACGATGAAAACATGGAAAGTTTGAAATGGTTATGGCCAGGTCTGTGACCTGCATTAATAGAATTTGAAAGGGTGAAGTTCATGACGAAACCAGTGGTAGCAATCGTTGGACGTCCGAATGTCGGCAAGTCTACGATTTTTAACCGAATCGTTGGTGAACGTATTTCGATCGTTGAAGATATTCCGGGAGTAACGAGAGATCGTATATACAGTTCGGCTGAATGGCTGACACATGACTTTAATATTATTGATACTGGGGGAATTGATTTAGGAGACGAGCCATTCCTGGACCAAATCCGCCAGCAGGCAGAAATTGCGATTGACGAAGCGGATGTGATCATTTTTATTGTCAACGGCAGAGAAGGTGTTACCTCTGCTGACGAGGAAGTGGCAAAAATCCTTTACCGCTCCAAAAAACCTGTCGTACTTGCAGTAAATAAGATTGACAATCCGGAAATGAGAGAAATGATTTATGACTTTTATTCTCTCGGATTCGGCGAACCGATGCCAATTTCAGGATCGCACGGACTGGGGCTTGGAGATTTGCTTGATGAAGCGGCCAAGCACTTCCCGCAAGCTAAGGAAGATGAGTATGATAAAGACGCCATTAAGTTCTCGCTGATCGGCCGTCCGAATGTTGGCAAGTCCTCCCTGGTGAATGCCATCCTTGGTGAGGAACGGGTCATTGTCAGTGATATTGCCGGCACGACGAGAGATGCGATTGATTCCCAGGTTACATATGACGGCCAAAAGTACGTCATTATCGATACGGCCGGGATGCGCAAAAAAGGCAAAGTATATGAAACCACTGAAAAATATAGTGTATTGAGGGCGTTAAGGGCAATTGAACGCTCTGATGTCGTCCTTGTGGTCATCAATGCAGAAGAAGGCATCATTGAACAGGACAAGCATATTGCGGGTTACGCTGAAGAAGCGGGCAGAGCTGTGATCATTGTCGTCAATAAGTGGGATGCCATCGAGAAAGATGAGAAAACGATGAAGGAGTTCGAAGAAAAAATCCGGGCGCATTTCCAATTCCTTAGCTATGCGCCAATCGTATTCCTGTCTGCCAAAACAAAGAAACGGATCCATACCTTGATGCCAATGATCAATTTGGCGAGCGAGAACCATGCAATGAGGGTTCAAACGAATATCCTCAATGAAGTGATCATGGACGCAATAGCCATGAACCCAACACCGACGGATAAAGGAAAGAGGCTGAAGATCTACTACGCAACCCAGGTTTCAGTTAAGCCGCCTACGTTTGTTGTATTTGTAAACGAGCCTGAATTGATGCACTTTTCCTATGAGCGATTCCTCGAGAACAGAATCAGGGATGCATTTGACTTTACAGGAACACCGATCAAGATTTTCGCAAGACAAAGAAAATAAGGTAAAGGTTGTGGTTTGAATGGAAAGGAAGAGGGAGAAAGTAGCTGTTATTGGTGCTGGAAGCTGGGGTACAGCTTTGGCAATGGTCCTCGCTGACAATGGCCATGAGGTGCGTTTATGGGGGCATAACCCTGTCCAAATTGATGAGATCAATCAACAACATACCAACAAGAAATATCTTCCTGAAATTGCCCTGCCTGAAACCATCATTGGTTATTCTTCTTTGAAAGAGGCCGTGGAAGGCATCAAGACTGTGATCATGGCTGTACCAACCAAGGCCATCAGGGAAGTAATCAGAAGTATGTCTGAAGTCACCTCGGAACCTATGGTAGTAGTGCATGTGAGCAAAGGAATCGAGCCGGATTCCTTGCTGCGTATTTCTGAAATGATCGAAGAAGAAATGCCTGCGGACCTTCTTGACAGTGTCGTGGTCCTCTCCGGGCCGAGCCATGCGGAAGAGGTCAGTCTCCGCCACCCGACAACGGTTACTGTTTCATCAAAAAACATGGAAGAAGCAGAAAAAATCCAGGATCTGTTCATCAACAACAATTTCAGGGTATATACAAACCCGGATCTGGTTGGAGTGGAAATTGGCGGTGCGCTAAAAAATATTATCGCACTGGCAGCTGGGATTTCGGATGGTCTTGGCTATGGAGATAATGCCAAGGCTGCCTTGATCACAAGGGGATTGGCTGAAATAGCCAGGCTGGGAGTCAAGATGGGTGCCAGTCCTTTGACCTTCTCCGGATTGACTGGGATTGGTGATTTAATCGTGACTTGTACGAGTGTCCACTCAAGGAACTGGCGTGCAGGAAATCTTCTCGGCAGGGGACAGAATCTGGAGGAAGTCCTTGAGAACATGGGAATGGTCGTTGAAGGAGTCCGGACAACGAAAGCAGCTTACCAGCTTGCGGAGAAATACGAAGTCAATATGCCGATCACCAATGCTCTATACAATATTCTCTTTAACGGCATCAATCCAAAAGATGCAGTGGATGGGCTGATGTCAAGGGATAAAACCCATGAGATGGAAGATTTGGCTGATATTCTTGGAAGCAGGGACTAAAGAAAAAATTTTCTCAAGATTATTGCTGTCAATATAGGCATTCGAGGATGCGAGTTCGACCATGCTTGCATAAGATGCAACGAAGCAAACTGGTGGTTTGAACTGGGTGTTAGGGTATTTAGTCAATATAGGCTGAAGTAAAGTTGACCGCCCCTTCTTTACTTCAGCTTTTTTTTGCCCTGGACCGGCAAATATTTGTGCTAAAATTGCATTAGTACTGCTTGCTTATGTTATAATACTTCTCGGAAAAGGGAGGGGTTCAGTTTGTCACCCGCATTAATGAAAATGTATATATCTTTTTTTGGAATGGGCTGTATGATTGCATCATTGTTTGCGATTTACTTAAGCCGCTTCAAGCTGAAGGGATTTTTCAAAGTAGCGACGGCAATCATTGCCTACGTGTTGATGATCACAGCCGGGTTAATTATCTTTTTGGTTGTGTTCAGCGGCCCGACAAGTGAATAAAATACATAGGATTAAAGGGTTGGGGTCAATGAACAAAGTACGTTTTTACCTGTCAGTCATACTCGTTTTAGTGACATTGACTGGCTGTATGTATCCTGAAGAAAAACTTGTCCAGAATCAGGTGCCTTATAAAGACCAGCTTGACAGTGTTCAATCTGCTGTCAATCAATACAAGGAAGCGAATGGCGGACTCCTGCCAATCAAAACGAAAGATGCTGAGACACCGATTTATCAGAAGTATCCTATAGACTTCAAGAAGATTGTTCCAAGGTATCTTTCCGAAGCTCCCGGGAACGCCTATGAAAATGGCGGGCTGTTTCAGTATGTCCTGGTAGATGTGGAGACAAATCCTACAGTGAAGCTGCTTGATTTAAGAATGGCGGAAACAATCCGTGAAATAAAAATGAGGATCAATGCAACAGGCTATCCTCCGTACAAGGAAAAAATCGCGGATCATGTTTATACGATTGATTTCAAGAAAATAGGTTATAAAGAGGAGCCAGTGGTTACAAGTCCTTTCACGAACCAGAATCTGCACTTCATTCTCTCGACGGATGGGGAAATATATGTGGACTACAGAAGCGACCTGTACAGGGCACTGCAAAACTCTGATCGGGAGTTCAAGGAAGGCGAGGATATCCGCGGCCTCCTCGTTGACGGCTCCATGTTCGTCCCAGCCTATTCTCTGCCATATACCATTGACAAGTCTACTAAAGAGCCAGTGTTTTTAGCAAAATAGTCATAACCCTTCTTCTGCAAAATATATTGTAGAAGAAGGGTTATTTTTTTGCCTTTAAACAGAAATCAATTGTTCTCATAAAAGGGAATTGTAAGAGTCTTTATTTGTGAAATAAAAAAATTAAGGAGGTAAAAATATAAAAAATTGTCATATTGATATAGGACAACATCATAAATATATATTGTCCCAGATTACTAATTTGGATGAATTTATTCCCACTAACTCTATGATCGGGAGGGGATCACTTGGAAAAGGTAGATATTTTTAAGGATATCGCCGAGAGGACTGGCGGCGATATTTACCTGGGGGTTGTCGGTGCAGTACGTACCGGAAAATCCACTTTTATCAAAAAGTTTATGGAGCTGGTGGTTTTACCTAATATCAATAATGAAGCTGAAAGGGCTCGGGCGCTTGATGAGCTGCCACAGAGCGCAGCAGGTAAAACTATTATGACAACTGAACCAAAATTCGTGCCGAACCAGGCTGCAACCGTCCATGTGGATGAGGGTCTGGATGTAAATATTAGGCTCGTTGATTGCGTTGGCTATACAGTTCCGGGAGCAAAGGGTTATGAAGATGAAAATGGGCCAAGAATGATCAACACACCTTGGTATGAGGAACCAATCCCTTTCCATGAAGCAGCTGAAATTGGAACAAGGAAGGTTATTCAGGAGCATTCTACACTGGGTGTCGTTATTACGACGGATGGGACAATTGGGGAAATCCCCAGACAGGATTACATTGAAGCAGAAGAAAGAGTGATCGAAGAGCTTAAAGAAGTCGGCAAGCCGTTTATCATGGTAGTAAACAGTGCCCAGCCGTATCATCCTAATACGGAAACACTGCGTTCCCAGTTAGCTGATAAGTATGATATTCCGGTCCTCGCGATGAGTGTTGAAAGCATGAGAGAATCAGATGTCATGAATGTGATGAGGGAAGCGTTGTATGAATTCCCTGTCCTTGAAGTGAACGTCAACCTGCCAAGCTGGGTGATGGTGCTTCGCGAAAATCACTGGCTGCGTGAGAGCTACCAGGAAGCAGTCAAAGAGACAGTCAAAGACATCAAGAGGCTGCGTGATGTTGACAGAGTTGTCCATCAATTCAGCGATTTTGAGTTCATTGACCGTGCAGGCCTCGCAGGCATTGAAATGGGCCAGGGCGTTGCTGAAATTGATCTCTACGCGCCAGATGATCTTTATGATGATATTCTGAAGGAAATTGTCGGTGTCGAGATCCGCGGCAAAGATCACTTGCTGGAGCTGATGCAAGAATTCGCATATGCTAAGGCGGAGTTTGACCAGATATCTGATGCTCTGAAGATGGTTAAGCAGACAGGATACGGAATCGCTTCCCCGTCACTGACTGATATGAGCCTCGAGGAGCCGGAAATCATCCGTCAGGGTGCACGTTTCGGTGTTCGCTTAAGAGCAGTCGCACCATCCATTCATATGATCAAGGTGGATGTTGAATCAGAATTCTCGCCAATCATCGGAACAGAAAAGCAAAGCGAGGAACTGGTCCGCTATCTGATGCAGGACTTCGAGGACGATCCGCTATCAATCTGGAATTCAGATATTTTTGGCAGGAGCTTGAGTTCCATCGTAAGAGAAGGGATCTCAGCCAAGTTAAGCTTGATGCCGGAAAATGCACGTTACAAACTAAAAGAAACGCTGGAACGCATCATAAACGAAGGCTCCGGCGGCCTGATTGCCATCATATTATAATGGGACTCCTTATGGGAGTCTTTTTGTTTTGTACATTCATTCCTGGAGAATCGAACCAGGATAGTCATGGATTTATCGTAAAAATCTTCTAAAATAATTTTCTCTAGGTAATCAGGCAGTTTCAGAAGGAAGAGCCAGACAGTAAAAAAGCCTTAAAATGTATTGACAATGTTTGAATTTACAGGGCTCGGGTATGTAAAAAGGGTTAACATATTACAAATATGTTTCAAAGAAGAAAAGATTCCCATTATTTATTGAAATTATCTTGATAAGACTAAAACATTATGATAATCTTTTAACAGAATTAGCGTTGTGGCTGTCAAACCCTTATATAACAGGCGTTCTGGCGGTTTTAGGTTCACTTTCCATAGTTTTTTGCAAACTATGGAAATAAAATCTTTCAACAACGTATAGAATTCATATGTTTTGTTTAGAAATGTAGTAAAGATGCTTAATTTCTGAGCAATGGGATCTCTTTGGGAGGAGGTGAATGGCATGAACAAAACAGAACTTATCAATGCAGTTGCAGAAGCGAGCGAGCTTTCAAAGAAGGACGCAACAAAAGCAGTTGACGCTGTTTTTGATTCAATCTTAAATGCACTTAAAGATGGGGACAAAGTACAGTTGATCGGTTTTGGTAACTTCGAAGTTCGTGAGCGTGCTGCCCGTAAAGGCCGCAACCCACAAACTGGAGACGAAATCGAAATCTCTGCAAGCAAGGTGCCTGCTTTCAAACCAGGTAAAGCGCTTAAGGATGCAGTGAAATAATTACATACGACGCATTGAGCGTATGCTTAAAACAAAAAGGCCGCGACCCGTTCGCGGCCTTTTTTCCATGCGCAAAACATTAAGTTTTGCTTGCGTGGAAATGGTTATGCTAAGATGAAAATATTATAATCAAATAGTTGCCATTGTATGCAGGGTTATAATGAGATTGGTGGAACATAGGAGGATACGCAGATGTCAAACGTCAATCGTGCCCAAATTGAAGAGGCGGTACGTTTAATATTGGAAGCGGTCGGTGAAGACCCGAACAGGGAAGGGCTGCTGGATACACCCAAGCGAGTCGCTAAGATGTACGAGGAAGTTTTCTCAGGCTTGAACCAGGACCCTAAAGAATACTTCGAGACCATTTTCGGTGAGGATCATGAGGAATTGGTCCTGGTAAAAGATATCCCATTCTATTCAATGTGTGAGCATCACTTAGTGCCGTTTTTCGGCAAAGCCCATGTTGCTTACATTCCTAGGGGCGGGAAGGTAACAGGCTTAAGCAAGCTTGCAAGGGCAGTGGAAGCTGTTGCTAAAAGGCCACAGCTGCAAGAGCGGATTACCTCAACCATTGCGAATGCAATCATGGAGAAGCTTGATCCTCATGGAGTGATGGTCGTCGTGGAAGCAGAACATATGTGCATGACCATGCGCGGAGTAAAGAAGCCAGGTTCTAAAACTGTCACCTCGGCAGTAAGAGGGACACTGGCGGAAGATGTGAATGCACGAGCGGAAATCCTGTCATTAATCAAGTCATAATTTTTTTCAGGGCTGAAAGGGATACTTTTAGCCTTTTGCCGTATCTTTTGGCCTTTATTCTGCCGGTAACATGGAGATGATGCGGCAGACATAATCTATCCTGCAAGGGGGATAATAATGGATAAGAAATCTAGTATGAATACAGATTTTGTCGTGATTAAGGCGATTGAGGATGGAGTGAATGTGATTGGCCTGACTAGAGGGACGGACACGAGATTCCACCATTCTGAAAAGCTTGACCAGGGCGAAGTCATGATCGCCCAGTTTACGGAACATACATCAGCAATAAAAATCAGAGGCCATGCGAAGATTGTGACACCGTTCGGGGAAATTGAGAGCGAGAAAAAATAGATGGTGCCAAAATTCAACTATTTTGTTACAAAATCCGGTGAAAATCTTGTAAAAAGTCTTTAATTTTCATTATCGCGTTCATGCTAACATCATTTGTGATATAATTGTCACTGCCTTGGAATGTTCGGTAAAACTGCAAACTAGTTATTTAGGCGCTTTTTTTATGTTCTGTTTTAACTTGACCAGCTCCTCAAAAACCTTCGCTGGCAAGGCCTTCTGGGTTTCCATGCGGTTGTTCGGAAATCGGTCGATTTTTTTTCGAGCATCACAGTTAAGAAAAAGCCTTTAAATTTTCAATTGTTCTGCCCACGCCGGCAATCCAACCATAAATAAGGGGAACAAGGGTGATTTATTTTGCTAGATTTACAAAACAAATTAGATGGCATCAGAGAGCTTCTTCTCGAAAAACTTTCGCATCCATATTTGCTGGAGCATGTAGAATCTCCTGTTATAGACGATGATCGACTCTTGCTTCTCATTTCGCTGCTTGGGCAGCGGGGGGTTAAGCAAGAAACAGCAGTGAATTTCACCATCACTACAATGCTCCTGCAAATCGCCCTTGATACCCATGAGAATGTCCAGAATTCACTGCCAGGTGAAGAGGATGACAGCCATAAGCGCCGTCAATTGACAGTGCTGGCAGGCATATATTTCAGCGGCCTATATTATAAGCTGCTGGCCGATACGGATGATATTGAATTGATCAAGAAACTGGCTGCCGGTGTAAAGGAAGTCAATGAACTTAAAATTTCACTGTATCAAAAAGATGCGGAAGCGATCGACAAATTGATGCAAATTGTGAAACGGATTGAATCGACCCTTGTAGGGAAAGTAGCGGATCATGTTGATGCATCAGATTGGCATGAGATAGCTGCTAACTGGCTTTTTGTCAAAAGGCTGCTTTCGGAAGAAAGGGAATTCATGAAAAACGGGAACTCGCTGGTGTTCAATGCATTGAAAAAAATTGCACTTCCAAAATTGGATCAGAGTACAGCAGAGCTATCTTCCGAACAGCAAAAATACTTATTGACGATTTGTGCGAGATATATTGAATTTTCCATGACAAACATCAATAAAGCTTTAAAGAATCTCCCGGGTATGAATCAGCTGCTGGCAGATCGGATCAAGCTAATTGACGTACAGCACCAATCAATGTCTAAAAAATTCGCGGAAGAAGGGTAATGCAATGCAGCAATCGAAAGAAGAAAGAGTTCATGGAGTTTTCGAGAAGATCTATAAAAATTATGATCAAATGAATTCTGTCATCAGTTTTCAGCAGCATATAAAATGGCGCAATGACACTATGAAGAAAATGAACGTCCAAAATGGAGCAAGCGCACTCGATGTATGCTGTGGGACTGCGGACTGGACAATCGCGCTGGCAGAGGCTGCTGGTAAAGAGGGGAAGGTCGTCGGGCTTGATTTCAGCAAGAATATGCTGACAATCGGTGAAGAAAAACTGAAAGCCCGGGAGCTTGGACAGGCTTCGTTGATCCATGGAAATGCAATGGAACTTCCTTTTGAAGATAACAGTTTTGAATATGTGACGATTGGGTTCGGTTTGAGGAATGTCCCGGATTACAACCAGGTGCTCAGGGAAATGTACAGAGTCCTTAAACCAGGGGGGATGGCAGTTTGCCTTGAAACATCCCAGCCTACCATGCCAGGATTCAAACAGGCATATCGTTTATACTTCAGGTTCATCATGCCGATGTTTGGCAAATTGTTCGCCAAAAGTTATGATGAGTATTCATGGCTCCAGGAATCAGCAAAGGATTTTCCGGCTATGAAGGAACTTGCAAAGATGTTTTCGGATGCTGGCTTCAAAAACGTCGAATATAAACCATATAGCGGCGGAGTGGCTGCCGTCCATATCGGCCGTAAATAATAATAGAAGACCCTGGCTGCCCTTTTCTTATTCGCTCGGCAAGGAAGGTCGGCCTGTTTTAATTTTGCTTGACTCGTGATTACCATGGCTGCCTGCATATTTGACCCTGGCCGCCATGGTAATAGGAAACGAACATTGAAGCTCGCGGTGAACCCGAGCAGAAAAATTCCCTCCTGTATATGGATTGCACCGTTGCTCCGAAATAAGGTACAGGACGCAAAAGCTGGGTGGATAATAATGAAAATGAAGCTGTTATATACATATTTGAATTCAGATTTGACACTTATTGAAAAAGAACTGGAGGAGACAATCCAGGCTGATTCCCAACTGCTCAGACAGGCAAGTCTTCACTTGTTGAAAGCAGGAGGCAAACGGATCAGGCCCGTATTTGTGCTGCTTGGGGGAAAGTTTGGGGAATACGATATAAATATCATCAAGAACGTTGCTGTGTCTCTTGAATTGATCCATATGGCCTCATTGGTGCATGACGATGTGATTGACGATGCCGAGCTGCGCAGGGGACAGCCGACCATCAAAGCTAAATGGGATAACCGTATTGCCATGTATACAGGGGATTATATTTTTGCGAGAGCACTTGAACTCATGACAGAAATTAATAACCCGGTTGCGCATCAGATCCTATCGGATACGATCGTGGAATTGAGTGTTGGAGAGATCGAGCAAATCAAGGACAAATATCACTTTGACCAGAATCTTCGCAACTATTTGCTGAGGATCAAGCGGAAAACAGCTCTCTTGATTGCGGCAAGCTGCCAGCTGGGAGCGGTTGTATCGGGAGTATCGGAAAAGGATCACCGAAAGCTGTATAAGTTCGGATATTATGTGGGCATGTCATTCCAGATTACTGATGATGTTCTCGATTTCACTGGTACAGAAAAGGAGCTCGGAAAGCCAGCAGGCGGAGATCTCCTGCAGGGAAATATCACACTCCCTGTACTGTATGCAATGAAGGATGAACAAATCAGGAGTAGAATCAAAACAGTTCACGAAGGGATGGACAGGGAAGAACTTGATTATATCCTGAAATTGATCCTGGAGTCAGGAGCCATCGAGAAGTCCCTGGAAATCAGCGACCGCTATCTCGAAAAAGCACTTGCCATCCTGGACGAACTCCCGCCAAACAAGGCGAAAAAGTCATTGCGCGATATCGCTAAATTTATTGGCAAACGCAAGTATTAGCAAGTTGCGAATTTTTCAAAAAAATGATACTATTTTCAAGGGTTGCTTTTGTAAGCGGTTCACATACATATATGAATTAGGAGTGGAACTCATGGAAAAGACGTATTTAATGGTCAAGCCTGACGGTGTGCAGCGTAACCTGATTGGTGAAGTGGTTGCCCGTTTTGAAAAGAAAGGCTTCCAGCTTGTTGGCGCAAAACTAATGAACATCCCTAGAGAACTTGCTGAAGAGCATTATGGCGAACACAAAGAGCGTCCATTCTTTGGCGAATTAGTAGATTTCATCACTTCTGGCCCAGTATTCGCAATGGTATGGCAAGGCGAGAACGTAATCGCAACTGCCCGCCAGATGATGGGTGCTACTAACCCTAAGGACGCAGCTCCTGGGACAATCCGCGGAGACTTCGGTGTAACGGTAGGGAAGAACGTCATTCACGGATCTGACTCTCCGGAAAGCGCTGAGCGCGAAATCGGACTTTTCTTCAAAGAAGAAGAATTGGCAGAATACAGCAAATTAATCAATGAGTGGGTTAACTAAAAACCACATGGAGGCTGTCTATCAGGTCATGTCAATGACCATAGACAGCCTTTTTTCTTTTAAAAAGCAGCGTTCTAAAAAAACACTCTACCGTTTCACCATTTTTCGCTATAATAAAATTGTCCAACTTTTTCTAGTTAAGAATAAGGAGCAAAAAAATGCTGCAAGACTATGAAAACTTCATCTCGAAAATCTATCAAAAGACGGGTATTAACCTTGCTCTTTACAAAGAAGCCCAAATGAAGCGAAGGCTGACTTCACTCTATCAAAAGAAGGGCTACTCCTCTTTCCAGGAGTTCTTTCAGGCACTAAACAACGACCAACAGCTTATGAATGAATTTCTGGACAGGATGACCATCAACGTATCTGAGTTTTATAGAAATGCCAAAAGGTGGGAAGTTCTTGAAAAGTCGATTCTGCCAGAGTTGCTGAGGAAAAATTCGAATCCAAAAATCTGGAGTGCTGCCTGTTCCACGGGAGAAGAGCCATATACATTGGCCATGGTGCTTTCGAAGCAAATGCCTTTGTCCAGAGTCCAGATCGTGGCAACGGACATCGATGAGAATGTTATTGCCAAAGCAAAGCTTGGCGTTTATTCTGAACGTTCTCTCAACGAAGTTCCAAAGGAAATGGTCCAAAAGTATTTTAAACAGGATGGAGCCTATTTTGCCGTGGCAGATGAAATAAAAAAAACGGTGACGTTCAGGAAGCAAAATCTGCTTGCAGACAATTTTGGCGGTCCGTTTGACTTGATCGTCTGCCGGAATGTCCTTATTTATTTTACAGAGGATGCAAAGGAAAGCATCTACCGTAAGTTTAGCGGCGCATTGCGGACAGGCGGCATTCTATTTGTCGGCAGCACCGAACAGATTTTCAATCCTGCTACATACGATTTTGAAACAGCAGATACTTTTTTCTACAGAAAGAAATAGAGCAGGAGCCGGATGCCCGTGCTCCTTTTTTCTTTGGCTCTGTTAAAGCCCAATGTTGTTTTAAAGACCTGTTGATTGTAGTGGAAGGCGCGAGGACTCCTCCGAAAATGCTACCGCATTTCCATCGTGCGTGGGCAGGTTCGAGGAAGCTTACTCAATGTCCTGCGGGATGAGCATGTCATGGGGAGACCCCGCAGGCGCAAAAAGCGCCGAGGAGGCTCCCCGACTGCCCGCGGAGAGCGAAGCGCCTGGAAAGAAAATCAACACTATGTTTAACAGAGCATTTTCTTTTGTGCGAATTCATAAATGAAGAATTTATACCAGCATGAGGATCGTAATCTGAACCAGGACGATGAATTTTTGCGAGACACCTTCCTTCATGATAAAATGACTTCATTCTTAAAAGGGTTCAATATAAATTTCAAAATAATTAAATTTATTGCTATTTTTCTATTGAAGTGTGTGATATAGTAAAACAAATCCTTTAGCGAGTTGAAGGGAGAAAGTGTATGAGATATTTAACAGCGGGAGAGTCACATGGCCCACAGCTAACAACTATTATTGAAGGTATGCCAGCCGGCATGCCGCTTGTAGCAGAAGACATTAACCAGGAGCTTAGCCGCAGACAAAAGGGCTATGGCCGTGGCAGAAGAATGCAAATCGAGAAAGATCAGGTTCAGATAACTTCCGGTATCAGGCATGGAATGACGCTTGGATCACCGATTGCGCTCGTAGTTGAAAATAACGATTGGAAGCACTGGACAGGAATCATGGGACCTGAGCCCCTGGGTGATCTTACTTCGGATGAAGTCAAACGGAAGATTTCCCGTCCGCGGCCTGGCCATGCCGATTTGAATGGAGCAATCAAATATGGGCATCGGGACATGCGGAATGTACTTGAACGTTCTTCAGCAAGAGAGACGACCGTAAGAGTGGCAGCCGGGGCTGCAGCCAAACAATTGCTGTCATTGCTTGGCATCCGGATCGTGGCCCATGTTGTTGAGATTGGCGGGGTGAAAGCTGAAAAACTGGAATTCAGCTCATTATCGCAGCTGCGGGAAGTAACGGAAGAATCTCCTGTCCGCTGCTACGATCCTGACGCAGCCGCAAAGATGATGGCCGCAATTGACGATGCAAAGAAAAACGGCGACTCGATTGGAGGAGTTGTTGAAGTCATTGCCGAGGGAATGCCAGCTGGTGTTGGCAGCTATGTACATTATGATCGGAAGCTCGATTCAAAGCTGGCTGCGGCTATTGTCAGCATCAATGCTTTTAAAGGTGTTGAATTTGGCATTGGATTTGAAGCGGCACGGAAACCGGGCAGTCAAGTTCATGATGAAATTGCCTGGGAAGAAGGCAGGGGATACTACCGCAAAACCAATCGCCTGGGGGGATTTGAGGGAGGCATGACTACAGGAATGCCAATCATTGTCCGCGGTGTCATGAAGCCAATTCCTACCCTGTACAAACCTTTGATGAGTGTGGATATTGATTCCAAGGAACCTTTCGCTGCGAGTATTGAAAGATCAGATAGCTGTGCAGTGCCAGCCGCCGCCGTAGTCGCTGAAAATGTAGTGGCCTGGGAACTTGCTTCTGCTCTGGTCGAACAATTTTATTCCGATCGCTTCGAAACACTCAAGGCATCAATCGAGGAACAGAGAAGTTCTGCGAGGGAATCTTAACAATGCAGGAAATATCCATCCATACTGACTCGAAAACCTATCCTGTACATATAGGAAAAGGAATAATCAAGAATTTGGCTGAAATCCTCGAAAAAAACGCAGTGGAATACACCACAGCCTTGGTGATTTCCGATGAAACAGTCGCCAAGCATCACCTTTCCTATTTTCGGGAACAATCGGGAATGTCCAATGACTTGATAGTAAAAGTCGTTCCTTCAGGGGAAAAAGCTAAAACCTTTGATGTCTATTATGACTGTCTGTCATTTGCACTTGAAAATAAACTCGACAGGAAATCGCTGATAATTTCCTTTGGTGGCGGCGCTGTTGGTGATTTGGCCGGCTTTGTAGCAGCTACGTATATGAGGGGAATACGTTTCATACAAGTCCCAACTACCATTTTGGCGCATGACAGTGCGGTTGGGGGAAAGGTCGCAATCAATCATCCTTTAGGGAAAAATATGATTGGGGCTTTCCATCAGCCAGAGGCGGTCGTCTATGACATGGATTTTTTATCTTCTCTGCCTGAAAAAGAAGTACGGTCCGGATTCGCTGAAGTGGTTAAACATTCCCTGATCAGTGATGTGAAATTTTATGATTGGCTGAGAAATGAAATACGTTCATTGCGGCAGATAGAAGATCACTTATTAGTTGAATGCTTAACGAAAGGAATTCAGGTTAAAGGGAAGGTCGTTTCGGAAGATGAGAAGGAAATGGGCGTACGGGCCTATTTGAATTTCGGTCATACACTGGCCCATGCAATAGAGGCAGAAGCAGGTTATGGAAAAATCACGCATGGCGAGGCAGTAGCCATCGGAATGCTCTTTGCGCTTCGATTGAGCAGCGAACTGAAGGGCCTGGCGTTTGATATTGAAATGTTCAAGAGCTGGCTGGGAAGTCTGGGCTTCCCGAATTCTATTCCAGAAGGCCTTTCAGCAGAACGTCTCCTCACTAGAATGAAGCAGGATAAGAAATCAGTCGGAGGCACAGTACGTTTTGTGCTTTTGTCAGAGGTCGGGTCACCGGTCCTTGAAGAAGTCGAGGAAGATATCCTGATGAAGAACCTTAAAAAGTTTGAAGAGGAGGGGAGAACATGATCAGGGGAATAAGAGGAGCAATAACAGTTAACGAAAATGATGAAAAAGAAATAATTGAGGCAGCTGAAAGGCTCTTAAGCGAGACAATCAGTGCCAACGAAATTGTTCCGGATGACGTTGCCTCAATTTTCATTTCCGCAACGGAAGACGTGGATGCAGCCTTTCCAGCCAGGGCGTTAAGGAATATTGAGGGCTGGACGTATGTTCCAGTCATGTGCATGCAGGAGCTGGATGTCCCTGGCTCACTTCAAAAATGTATCAGGATCATGATCCATGTGAACACGGAAAAAAAACAAACTGAAATAAAGCATGTGTATCTTGAAGGTGCAGCTGGATTGAGACCAGATTTATAATTTTATACTTTTTCTGAAGTGTCAAACGGTGTATGATGATTATAGATTCTTTATCACTTTAATTAGATAGAGAATTAAAGAGTATGGCAGATGAGGTGGATAAAAGATGAGATGGAAAGAGCAGCTTCTAGAGCTAAAACCGTACCAGCCTGGCAAATCAATTAACGAAGTAAAGAGGCAGTACGGTCTAGCAGAGATCGTAAAACTGGCTTCCAATGAGAATCCGTTTGGTTCTTCAGATAGAGTAAAAACTGCAATTGCAGATTTTAATGGCCAATTTTCAATTTATCCTGATGGATATGCTACAGAACTTCGGAGCAAATTGGCGAATCACCTTGGAGTAAAGGAAAATCAGCTTATTCTAGGGAATGGTTCAGATGAGATCATCCAGATGATTGCCAGAGGGCTGCTTTCCCCTGGTACGAATACAGTAATGGCTGTACCTACATTTCCTCAGTACAAACACAATGGAATTATTGAGGGTTGTGATATTAAGGAAATCCCGCTGGTGAATGGCGCACACGACCTTGCGGCGATGGCGGTTGCCATTGATGCAAGTACTTCAATTGTCTGGCTTTGTTCTCCAAATAATCCTACAGGAATTCATATAACCGATGAAGAGCTTACAAATTTTATGGCAAAAGTCCCAGAGGATGTACTCGTCGTACTGGACGAAGCGTATTTTGAGTATGTGACTGCGGAAGATTACCATGACTCTTTCCAGCTGCTTAATCGGTATAAGAACCTGATCGTTTTGAGGACTTTTTCCAAAATATATGGACTCGCCAGCTTCAGGGTTGGTTATGGAATTGCCAATGAGGAAACGATTGCAGCATTGGAGCCTGTCAGAGAGCCGTTCAACGTAAATTCCCTTGCCCAGGCAGCAGCTATTGCTGCACTGGATGACCAGGAGTTCATAGAGAAATGTAAAATGGCTAACAGTGCAGGGTTACAGCAATTCTATCAATTTTGTGATCAGGCGGGGTTGGAATATTACCCATCCCAGGGAAACTTCATACTTATCGATTTTAACGCTGACGGTCAGGATGTGTTCCAATTCCTTCTTGAACGCGGATATATTGTCCGGTCGGGGAAGGCGCTCGGCTTTCCTAGCTGTGTAAGGATTACGGTTGGGTCCATGGAACAAAATACGGGCGTCATTGAAGCAATAAAAGAATATTTGCGGGTTCATACCCCCATTTCTAATTAAGGGCGTGTGGTTATTTTGAAGGGCCGTGTATTGATCATCGGCCTCGGATTGATAGGAGGCTCCCTTGCACTTTGCATCAAGGGTGCCCATCCTGAATCCGAGTTGATTGGCTTCGATGTAAATCAGAATCAGGTGGATCTGGCAAAAATGCTTGGCATTATAGATGGAGCTGCAGATAGCATAGTGGAAGGCGCTGTGGCAGCTGATTTAATCATTATTGCAACCCCTGTTAAAACTGCTATGGAAATGATGAGTCTGTTAGCAGAATTGCCTTTAAAAGAAGGTGTACTCATTACCGATACCGGAAGCACGAAAGGATTGATCATGGAGGGAGCCAACTGCCTGACGGAAAAAGGGGTTCCCTTCATTGGGGGCCATCCAATGGCAGGTTCCCACAAAAGCGGAGTGGCTGCTGCAAAGCATACCCTGTTCGAGAATGCCTTTTACTTGCTTACCCCCGCTTCTGGAGTAAGTAAAGAAGCCGTACAGCAGCTAACAATCTGGCTCAAGGGAACGAAGGCGAGATTCCTTCATGTAAATGGAGATGAACATGATTTCCTGACAGGTGTAGTCAGCCACTTTCCTCATATTATTGCAGCTTCCCTTGTCCACCAGGCCGAGAAAGCCAACGAAGGGAATGCGCTAGTATCAAGACTGGCAGCAGGAGGCTTCAGGGATATTACTAGAATCGCTTCGAGCAATCCCCGGATGTGGCGGGATATCCTTATCCAGAATCGGGATGTCCTTATTTCCCTTGTGGTTGAATGGCAGAGGGAAATGGACAGGGTGAAAGATCTTCTCAGCGGAGGAGATGAAGATCTTATCTACAATTTCTTCGATTCGGCAAAAAAGTTTCGGGACGGCCTCCCTGCCCGGGAAAAAGGAGCCATTCCCAGCTTTTATGATCTATTCATCGATGTTCCGGATTATCCAGGGGTGATTTCCGAGATTACAGGATATCTTGCTGAAGAAAGAATCAGTATTACGAATATTAGGATCATAGAAACTCGTGAAGATATTTATGGGGTGCTGGTGATTAGTTTTCAAACACCTGAAGACCGAGCCAGGGCAAGGCAATTTATCGAAAACCTGACAGACTATGAAACGTCTGTTGCAGAGTAGACTGAAGGAGAAAAAGGATGTCAGCAAAAAAACTTACGACCAAGACCACCTCTTTGAAAGGTGAAATACAAGTGCCTGGAGACAAATCGATTTCCCACAGGGCCGTCATGTTTGGTTCAATTGCGGATGGTGTCACAAAGGTTCAAAATTTCCTTCCGGGAGAAGATTGCCTTAGTACAATTTCCTGCTTCCGCAAACTCGGGGTTGAGATCCTCCAGGATGGCAGCCATGTGACTGTCATTGGTAAAGGAACGGAAGGGTTGAAAGGAACAGAGCAAATCCTGGATGTGGGGAATTCCGGAACAACCATCCGGCTGTTGATGGGGATTTTAGCGGGACTTCCGTTTGAATCACGCCTTGAAGGTGACGCTTCAATTGCCAAGAGGCCAATGACAAGAGTAACCGCTCCGTTAACCGAAATGGGAGCGGATATTTCCGGGAAGAATGGCGGGGAGTATACTCCTCTGATCGTAAAAGGAAACAAGCTGAAGGGAATTACATATGAACTGCCTGTAGCGAGCGCGCAGGTGAAATCAGCAGTCCTGCTTGCGGGTCTGCAGGCTGATGGGATAACGTCCGTAATTGAGCCTGTCAAAACAAGAGATCATACCGAACGAATGATCAGGCAATTTGGCGGGGAAGTTGACCGTAATGGAGATATCATTTCAGTAAAAGGCGGCCAGAAGCTGATGGCCGCAAGTATCACGGTGCCAGGAGATATTTCTTCGGCGGCCTTTTTCCTCGCTGCAGGAGCAGTGGTTCCCGGAAGTGATATCCTCCTCAAGAATGTCGGGTTGAATCCGACCAGGACAGGAATCATCGATGTCCTCACTTCTATGGGGGCAGATATCACAATTGCACAATATGGCGATCGAGCTTCAGAACCAGCTGGAGATATCACAATTAAGTACTCAGAACTGAGAGGAACAACGATCGAAGGGGAAATGATACCGCGCCTGATTGATGAGATTCCGGTCATTGCGATGCTGGCAACCCAGGCAGAAGGCAGAACAGTCATTAAAGATGCTGCTGAGTTGAAGGTGAAAGAGACAAACCGTATTGATACAGTCGTCAATGAATTAAATAAACTTGGTGCCAAAATCGAAGCAACGGAGGATGGCATGATCATAGAAGGGAAAGTGAACCTCCATGGAGGAACAGTATCGGCTCACGGCGATCACCGTATCGGCATGATGCTGTCAATAGCCGCCCTTCTTTGTGAATCCGACGTAACCTTGGAAGAAAGTGAATCTGTTGCGGTTTCTTATCCAGGATTCTTTGATGTCTTGTATTCATTAGCTTAAAGCTAAACCTCTAAAAGGCCAATCCTGGAACAAGGATGGCCTTATGTTTTTTGTTAAAGGTCATTTTGATTCTGAAGCACATGCAGGAAATATGCAATTCATTAATGCTTAAAAACTGTCACTGAAAAAAGTAGTTACGCCTTCCCGTTATAATCCATGAAATCCAGCATAGTTTGTCATAAGACCAATTAAGGAGTGGTTTTATGGCTTACATTATAGACAATGTCCACCTCATGAAGGGACAAGCATTAACAGAAACCAGCATGCTTGTTGAAGGTCAACGGATTTTAGCATCCAAATCTGGGTTCAACAGATATAATTATCTGCGCATGGATGCAGATGAGTATATTATGACCCCGACTCATGTCCTCTTTGATCCCAATCTTCCATTTACAGGTTCATTCAAGGAAAGGAAAGAATACTACTTAAGGAACTTCATCATGAAGGGGAGTACGGTTGTTTTAACGACTGTGACCGTCCGTTTTGAAAGGGAGCTCGAAGAAAAACTCAAGGAGGCTAAAAGCGATTTAATCGATAGCCCGATTGATTTCGTTCTTGCTGTAAGCATTCCGCCAAGGATCCTGACTCCTGGATTTATCCGGAAGTGTAAACGTGCACGGGTACCGGCAATCTTTTTGGAAATCCAGGATATAAGTGAATTGGGCAAAATGCCATGGGGCTGGATCAGGGAAGCATTGTTTCCTTACAATTGTCCACTCATACCAATTTTTCCTGAAAGCAGCGGCAAAAAAGACCGCATGTACCAAATCAACGTATGGAGCGAATTGATGAAAAAAGAGAAGGTACCATCTGCTCCAGAGGATCTAGATGAGGCAGTCCCAATTTCCAAGTCTATCTTAAAAAAGACAGGGATTTTTCCACTTAAATCCAACCTGCAGAGCGGTGGCGAACTAAGCTATAACCTCTACAAAAAAAATGCAGAGACGACACACAGGGATGAACGAGGTCTGTTTTACCAATCAAAGCATCTTGTTGTGACAGTGGACAAGGGGAAGGTCCTCCGGGCAGGCTCAGAGGTTTATTATCGTCCCGGGAAGGGAGAGAATGTTATAATCAAGACACCAGGTTTTTTTACCGAAAATTATTGAAGCGCTTTTCCCATGCTGCGTTTAGTTCTTGAATGCAGCGAAGAGAAAGGAAAGCTTAAATTCAAGGATAGGATGATCGTAATGGTTGGAGTAGAGGAAATAATACAATTTATTGAGGATGGACAACTTGAAAAGGCAATGTCCGCCTATCAGGGAATAATGGATAAAGGCAGCGATGAGGAAAAGTTTACGCTTGCAGAGGAACTCTTTCGGTTCGGTTTCATGGAAGAAACTGAAGCTCTGTTGGAAAATCTGTTGCGTCGATATCCTGAGGAAGGCGAGCTGCACGTGATGCTGGCCGAAACAAGAATTGAGCTGGGCAGGGAAGAAGAAGCGATGCTTACTCTCGAAAATGTGGACAAGGCGGACCCTTCGTTTCCTCAGGCATTGCTGCTGCTGGCAGACCTCTATCAAATGGAAGGCCTGTTTGAGGTGAGTGAAAACAAATTGCTTGAGGCAAAAAGGCTGCTTCCAGATGAAACAGTCATTGATTTTGCCCTTGGGGAATTATATGCACATCAAGGAAAACTTGCAGAAGCAATCGAATTCTATACAGCCGTCCTGAAACATCATGAAGAAATTGGCGGAGTGAACATCAACCAGAGGATGGCAGAAACGTTAAGTGCTGGAGGATCATTTGAAGAAGCATTGGAATTCTATGAAAAAGCCATTGAACAGAAGCTGGAAATAAATACATTATTCGGTTTTGCTTTTACTGCCCTGCAGGCAGGCTATAATAAAACAGCTATCGAAAAGTTCGAAGAATTAAAGGCTTTGGACCCTGAATACCATTCACTTTATCTTTACCTGGCAAAGGCATATGAGCGTGAAGAAATGGTTGAAGAAGCTTTTGAAGCATTTAAGCTTGGAATAGAGCAGGATGAATTCAACAAGGATTTGTTTTATTATGGCGGGAAATTGGCTCTCAAACTCCCGGATGAGGCAGCGGCCGAACAGTTGTTGCGGGAATCAATTGCCGTCGACCCGGGTTTCACTGAAGGAGTACTCGTCCTGAACAAATTGCTGATTAAACAGGAACGTTATGAAGATGTGCTGGACCTGATCAGGGAAGCCGATATAAATGAGGAGGAAGAAGAACCTCAGCTGCTTTGGGATGAAGCAGTTGCATACCAGCAGATTGAACATTTTTCACAGGCATTAAACAAATACCAACTGGCATATACTTTCTTTAAAGACAACCAAGAATTTTTGACGGATTATGGATATTTTTTAATTGAAGAAGGAAAAATGGCCGAGGCTGCCGAAATTTTTAGTAAGTTAGTTGAAAAAGAACCTGGCAATGAAGAATTCCGTGAATTATTGGAGCGTATGACGGAGAATCGGTGATCAAAAAAATTGAGTTATGCAGAGGAGGGATTCAAAAATGACAACCCCTGTATCTGTCAACGAGAAAAAGGAGTTTATCCGCTGGTTTTTGAACCACTATCAGCTGAAAAGGCGGGAATGTGTTTGGATCCTAAACTATTTGATGAGCCATGACCAGCTGATGGAAAAAGTACACTTTGTAGACAATGCACAATACTGCCCAAGGGGGTTGGTGATGTCTACCCACTGTGTTGATGAAGTGCCTTTCCGTTTCTTTAAAGAAAATGTCATGACAACGGATGCTGAAAAGTCCTTTCATGACATTCGCCTGAACAGGGAAGAGGAAATTTATATCCAATTGAATTTCCACGCTTCAAATAAGGCCCATCAGTTTGCGGCCGTACTAGAAGAAAATCCTTACATGCCAGGGCAGCTCCAAATCAGCGAGAGTGACAAAATGGTAGCAGAACGATTCCTCGAAGAGAGCATCCAGAAGTTCCAAAAAGACAAACTACTCACCTTGATCGACGAGGCGCTGGACAGCCAGGACCAGGAAGCATTTGAATACCTTACAGAACAATTAAAAAGAATAAGTGCAGTAAATACATTATAGCTTGCTCTTGACAGCAGGCTTTTTATTTTGTTTGCAATTCGGCGTTTTCTCCTGTGCAAAAACAAATAAGAACATAGATTTCTAAAATACATACAATATCTTTTTGGACCCTAAAGAATATAAATTTTTCTCTCAAACTTTTGCCTCTGATTTCACCTCAATGATATGATAGAAATTGGATTAAATAGGAGGATGTTATAGAGAATGTCTGTTTGCAAGCTCTTCTTGTTAAGCGATTCGGAACATCCCAGATAGATGGAGTTGGTAAAATGAAATGGATGGCTGCAGATGTGGAGATGTACCAAAAGGCAGCTGAATATGTGGATACCGCTGTCATCCCGCTCATGCCGGTATCTTTTGGCGATGACATGAAACAGCATGCCACAATGGCGGAGTTTGCTGGGATCCTGACAACACAGCTTGAAAAACAATTCAGAGGACGGATATTCCTTATGCCGGGATTCGTGTACTTCAAGGGGCATGAAGGAAGCTTGGAAGGACTTCGGAATTGGGAAAATACTTTATTGGACAAGCAGTTCAAACATGTGTTTTACGTTACCTCTGACATTAGCTGGAGGCAGCATGAAAAGGGGCTTGGAGGCAGCCTGCTCTGGCTTCCGTCGCTGTCGCTGGACAACTTGCCGGACCAGCAGAAGGTTTCTCTGGTAGATGACCAGGTGAAGCAGCTTTTATCACTATTCACCGAGAAATGGCAGGAGGGATAAATAAGCTGTTATTTATATCACTGCGAAAAATGTTTTCAACATAGTATTATATTGATTTTGTAATCAGATTGATATATCATGGTTATGTCCTAGTTTTAAATTGTGTTTAAATTATGTCCGTTGGGGACTTAACTTGGCAATAGAGGGGGGAATAGCGTGAGTAAGCATCGTGTTTCAAGACGTCAATTCTTAAACTATACTCTAACAGGTGTAGGCGGTTTCATGGCTGCAGGTATGCTGATGCCAATGGTTCGATTTGCCGTTGATCCTATGCTTAAGGCAGAGGATGCTGGTGATTTTATCGCGACTCCATTGAAAGTTGCAGATATCACGGCTGAGCCGCAAAAAGTAAACTTTTCATTCACTCAAAAAGATGCATGGTATGAATCCGAAGAAACAGGAACAGCTTGGGTATTCAAGAATGAGGCAGGGGAGATTGTCGCACTTTCTCCTGTGTGTAAGCACCTTGGATGTGTTGTAGACTGGAATACGGATAAGAAAAATCCGAATATGTTCTTCTGTCCTTGCCACTACGGCCTTTATGAAAAGGACGGAACAAACGTGCCAGGCACACCGCCATTGGCACCATTGGATGTATATCCAACAAGAGAAAAAGACGGGTTCCTATATGTAGGAAAAGCCGAACCACGGAAGGGGGCGTAATCCTTGTTAAACAAAATTTACGATTGGGTAGATGAGCGTTTGGATATTACGCCTTTGTGGCGGGATATCGCGGACCATGAGGTACCTGAGCACGTTAACCCGGCGCATCATTTTTCTGCGTTCGTGTATTGCTTCGGCGGTCTGACGTTTTTCATCACAGTCATCCAGATCCTATCCGGGATGTTCCTGACAATGTATTATGTTCCGGACATCAAAAACGCATGGGAGTCTGTTTATTATCTTCAAAACCAAGTAGCATTCGGACAAATTGTCCGCGGTATGCACCACTGGGGTGCCAGCCTTGTAATCGTCATGATGTTCTTACATACGCTTCGCGTGTTCTTCCAGGGCGCGTATAAGAAACCTCGTGAACTGAACTGGATTGTCGGAGTTTTAATTTTCTTCGTAATGCTAGCCCTTGGCCTGACTGGATATTTGCTTCCATGGGATATGAAAGCATTATTCGCAACTAAGGTTACCCTGCAGATCGCAGAAGCGGTTCCTTTGATTGGACCATATATTAAAGTCCTGCTTTCCGGGCATTCAACGATCGTTGGTGCACAGACCTTGACTCGTTTCTTTGCGATTCACGTGTTCTTCTTGCCAGCAGCACTGCTGGGCTTGATGGGAGCTCACTTCCTGATGATTCGTAAGCAAGGTATTTCTGGTCCATTGTAAAATTTGAATGATCATGTTGGGCGTTTCATAATCGCTCAACGATACGGAAAAAGGAGGGGATTGCTCGATGCATCGTGGTAAAGGTATGAAGTTCGTAGGCGACTCTCGTGTCCCTGCTGAGCGCAAGCCTAATATTCCGAAAGATTACTCGGAATACCCTGGCAAAACGGAAGCGTTTTGGCCAAACTACCTGTTAAAAGAATGGATGGTTGGAGCTGTATTCCTGATCGGTTTCTTGAGCCTGACTATCGCTCATCAGCCACCGCTTGAGAGGATTGCCGATCCGACAGATACGGCTTATATTCCGCTGCCAGACTGGTATTTCTTATTCTTATATCAATTGCTGAAATATTCTTATGCTTCTGGTCCTTATACTGTCATTGGAGCACTCGTTATTCCAGGTCTTGCATTTGGGGCATTGATGCTCGCACCATTCATTGACCGCGGACCTGAGCGCAAACCATCAAAACGACCGCTTGCAACTGCTTTTATGCTGTTGTCAATCGCTTCAGTCTTTTACCTTACTTGGGAATCTGTTGCTCACCATGACTGGGAAGCAGCGAAAAAGCAAGGTGCGATTGTGGACGTTGAGATTGATAAAAACTCTGATGGCTATAAGATTGCACAAGCACAGACTTGTACTTCCTGCCATGGCGGGGAACTTGCCGGCGGTGCGGCGGCACCTAGCCTGCTTGAACTTGACTTGACTGCTGAGGAAATCGCTGACATTGCCAAGAATGGTAAAGGCAGCATGCCTGCAGTGTTCAAGGGTACAGACGAAGAACTTCAGACTCTTGCTGAGTTTATCGTCGAATTAAACGAATAATGCAATGAGAGAACCTGCAAGGAACTTGCAGGTTCTCTTTTTATGCTCATTTTTTATGGATGACCTTGGATTATCTGCTAGAAACTGCAATAATAGTGATAGAAAACTTTGAATGGAGATAAATATGATGATCAGAAATCTTTATCCTTTGCTGGCCAACCGTTCGGTTCTGTGGCTGTTATTCTGGGTGAATGTGTTAGGTACTGCCTATGGGTACTATTGGTATAAATGGCAGCTTGTTGATACTCCTCCGAGGTTCCTTCTGTTTGTTCCTGACAGCCCAACTGCCAGCTTGTTCTTTGTATTTGTTCTCGGTGCCTTCCTCCTTGGAAAGAACTGGCCTTTGATGGAGGCGCTGGCAATCGTAAGCCTGGTTAAATATGGCCTTTGGGCTGTAGTGATGAATTTGATGGTGTATTTCGTTTCAGGCCAGCTTGACTGGATCGGCATCATGCTCATGGCTTCCCATTTTGCCATGGCTGTAGAGGGTGTCCTGTATGCCCCTTTTTACCGCATCAAACCCTGGCATTTAATCATTGCTGCCATTGTGGTGCTTCATAATGAAATCATTGATTATGTATTCAAAATGATGCCGAGGTACCATACACTGGATTTATACATGGATCAAATCGGCTACTTCACATTTTGGCTCAGCATTGCTTCTGTTGGCGTCGGTTATTATTTTGCGCTGCGTCCAGGCAGGTTCAGCCTTTCGATAAAAACATACCGGTAAGCGAGGAAATTTGGTCTAACCTTGTCCCACCTCTCATACATTTTAATAGTATTTAGAGGGGGGACAGGAATGAGGATTAAATTTCTTTTATTATTTTCGGTGCTCTTGCTTATGGCGCCGTTTGCAGCATTCGCAGAACCAACGTCGCCTGTGGAAGAGCTGGACAATATATCTGATCAAGCGCTGCAAATGGTGAAGCTTCAGCGTTACGAAGATGCGGACAGGCTATTGAAGCATTTTTCGGAGGAATTCCTGACAATCACAGGTGATGGCAGGCCTTTTTCCATGGATGAGCTGCGCATCATAACCGTAGCGCATGATGAAGCCGTTGAAGCGGTAGCCAATGCTGATATGGGACATGCAGAAAGAATGAACAAGGTAACAAAATTCAGGTTGGTCATCGATGCAATTTCCTCAACCCATCAGCCTTTATGGACAGAAATGGAAGGTCCGATCATGACCGTTTTCAGTGAGATGAAAACGGCGGCATTTGAGGGAAACAATGACCAATTCCATTCCAACCTAAATTCGTTCTTGTCTTTATATAATGTGATATATCCTAGCTTGAAAATTGATATCAATCCTGAAACGATCCAGAAAATTGATGCCAGGGTAAGCTTTATCGATCAATATCGCCCTCAAGTCTTGACTGAAGCGTCTGGCCAGGAAGAGTTAGAAACACTGGAGTCTGACCTTCAGAATATCTTTGATGAAATGACGGAGGATGAGGCAGACCCTTCTTTATGGTGGGTAATTATTTCTACTGGAAGTGTCATCATTCTTACATTGTCCTATGTTGGCTGGAGAAAATATAAAGGAGATCGCGAAAAAACGAAGAATGTACAAAAAGAGCGAAAAAATTGACACCAATTTTCAGCCTTTATACAATAGAATTAACACATCATGAGCTGTAAGGAGGTTCTCAATGTTTTTAATTTACTTTGCGATTATCATTTTGATCCCGCTTTGGGCACAATTCCGGGTCAAAGGAGCTTATAAAAAATATTCACAAATCGCGTCTTCTTCCAGGATGACGGGTGCGGAAGTCGCAAGAAAAATCTTAGATGATAATGGGCTTTACAATGTCGGTGTTGAAGAAACAAGAGGATATCTGAGTGATCATTATGATCCTCGTTCAAAAGTTGTTCGCCTGTCATCAGATAATTTTTTCGGCCATTCAGTCGCTGCAGCCGCAATTGCTGCCCATGAGGTAGGCCATGCGATCCAGGATGCAGAGGACTATTCATTCCTTCGCTTCCGCCATGCTTTGGTTCCTGTTGCCAACCTGGGTTCCAATTTTTCATGGATCTTGATTCTCATCGGTATTTTCGCCAACCTGAGCGGCATGCTGTTACTCGGTATCCTGTTCATGGCAGCAGCGGTCGTTTTCCAGGTCATTACGCTGCCAGTAGAGTTCAATGCTTCCAACCGGGCAATGGAACAAGTGGTGTCTGCAGGAATCATAAGGAATGATGAAGAAAGGGAAACGAAGAAAGTGCTCGATGCCGCTGCATTGACATATGTTGCCGCTGCAGCCGTAGCAGTCCTTGAACTTGTTCGCTTGGTATTGATTTATACAGGAATGACAAGAGAGGAATAAAAAAATCCGGACAAAAGTCCGGATTTTTTTTATCTCTCCAAAGGAAGTTTGTTTTCATCAAGGGTAAAGCCTTCCCCTAAGACGTCATGGACGACGCTAACAGATACAAAGGCATGAGGATCAACCGAATTGATGACATTTTTCAGCCGGACTATCTCATTTTTCGCCACTACGCAGTATAGAACATCTCTTTCTGCTTTCGTATACGAACCGACGGCTTTCAAGCTGGTGACTCCCCGGTCCATTTCCTTCATGATTTTTGCGGCAATATCATCATTTTTATCAGAAATGATCATCGCTCCTCTTGCTGCATATGAACCTTCCTGCATAAAATCAATGACTCTTGCTCCGACGAATACAACGACGAGCGTATACATCGCTTCGCGGTAATTAAGGTATGTAATCAGGGATAAGGTAATGACGACAAAGTCAAACATGAACATGGTACGGCCCATTGACATTCCAAAGTATTTCTGGGCCAGCCTCGCGATGATATCGACACCGCCTGTCGTCCCGCCATATCGGAAAATGATGCCGAGACCAATCCCAATGAAGACACCTGCAAATAATGAGGCTAAAAATAAATCTTCATATAAAGGCATCTCGATTTGATACTTTTGGAAGATGGCCAGAAAAATGGATACACCAACCGTTCCGATAATTGTATAAAGAAAAACACTCCGGCCAAGCAGCTTCCAGCCGATGAAAAATAACGGCAGATTCAGCAAAAGGTTCGTAATTGAAGGGGACCAGCCGAAAACAAAGTAGAGAAGAAGGGTGATTCCCGTAAATCCGCCTTCTGCCAGGTTGTTTTGCATATTGAAATGAACCAGGCCAAAAGAAAAGATCGCGGCACCAAGTAAAATGAAGAAAATATTTTTTATTCGTAGGCCAAACAGCAAGATTATTCCTCCCAGAAGCTCAAGTAAACGATGTTTGATTCATTTAATTCCAAGTGGCGGGCCCTTTTGGAATCAAAAAGGTTATACAGACAGAGCCATTATATAAAATATACCCAACAAGGGCAATCTTTTACAGAATCGCAGTAAAGAGTGGGAATATTCGTATTATTCTTAATGAACGCAAAGTCCATTGAGAAAGGAATACGATGACAGATTGATGGAGGGAGTTGGCCATAATATATTTAGGAGTGAGGAATTAGCTTGAAATAAAAATATTTGTCAAAGCCTTTGCATTAAGCTAACATCGATATAGATAACCATACATAGTTAAGGTAGGGTGAGTCATGTGAGTCAACATAAAACGATGAAAGAACTTCAGCAGGAAGTGGATGATTATATAGGCCAATTCAAAGAAGGTTATTTCAGTCCGCTGGCATTGACGGCACGAATGACTGAGGAACTTGGGGAGCTTGCAAGGGAAGTGAACCATCATTATGGAGAAAAGCCAAAAAAGAGTGATGAAGAAGAGAAAACGATAGAGGAAGAGCTTGGTGACATGCTGTTCGTGATGATTTGTTTCGCCAACTCATTAAATATTGACCTCGAAGAAGCCCATAACAGGGTAATGAATAAGTTCAATACCAGGGATAAGGATCGCTGGACAAGAAAAGACAGCTAATTAAAGGAGACGGAAAGATGGATATAGTAAAAATTGTCATTGCAGGGCCAAGGGGAAGAATGGGGAAGGAAGCAGTCAATCTGGTGCTGGGAACGGAAGGATACGAATTGTCAGCAGTAGTCGACAGGAAGTATGAAGGAATGAAATTAGGCGACATCGACGGTTTCCCGGAAAGTGATGCATTGATTTACACGGACTTCGAGAAATGTCTTCAGGACGTTCAACCGGACGTGCTGATCGATTTGACGACTCCTGAAGTCGGAATGTACCACACAAAAACGGCTCTTACATACAAAGTGCGGCCGGTGGTTGGAACCACTGGGTTCAGTAAAGAAGACCTGGCGGAGCTTGAACAGTTAAGCCAGGAACAGGAAACAGGTTGTATCATCGCTCCTAATTTCGCGGTGGGCGCTGTATTGATGATGAAGTTCTCGCAAATGGCTGCTAAATATTTCAGCGACGTGGAAATCATTGAACTGCATCATGACCAGAAGCTGGATGCACCGTCGGGAACTGCAGTGAAAACAGCCCAGATGATTGCCGATGTCAGGGAATCTAAAAAACAAGGACACAAGGATGAGAAGGAGACCATCCAGGGAGCACGCGGGGCTGAATATGAGGGGATGCATATTCACTCGGTGAGACTTCCAGGTTTGATTGCCCATCAGCAGGTCTTATTCGGTGCAGACGGACAAACACTTACAATCCGTCATGATTCATACAACCGGAACTCCTTCATGTCCGGTGTAAAGCTTGCCGTTGACACAGTCATGAAAATGGACTCCTTTGTATACGGATTAGAGAATATTATTGAATAGGGGAGAAACAATGAATATTGCCTTAATCGCCCATGATAAAAAGAAAGATGACCTTGTGGGATTTGCAGTGGCTTACAAGGAGATTTTTGAACAGCATACATTATTTGCTACCGGTACAACCGGATTGCGCATAATGGAAGCCACAGGTTTGAAGGTGGAAAGATTTCGGTCTGGACCGCTCGGGGGCGACCAGGAAATCGGAGCAAGAATTGCAAATAATTTAATGGATGCAGTATTCTTTTTCAGGGATCCGCTTACTGCGCAGCCCCATGAACCGGATGTAACTGCTTTGGTCCGCCTTTGCGATGTATATTCCGTGCCGCTTGCGACCAATATGGGTACAGCAGAGGTCCTGATCAAAGGGATCGAAAGAGGCGACCTCGAATGGCGAAATATTGTGAAAGAGGAACATGGTGATACGAATGGAAGCAATGAAGCTTGATATCCTGGCTATTGGCGCCCATGCTGATGATGTTGAAATTGGCATGGCCGGAACGATTGCTAAGTATGCCGCTGAAGGAAGAAAAGTAGGAATCTGTGATTTGACGAAAGCAGAAATGTCTTCGAATGGCACGGTCGAATCAAGGGGGCATGAAGCAAGAACCGCAGCTGAAATCCTTGGCATCCATACGAGGGTCACCCTGGACCTTCCTGACAGAGGCTTGTATATAAAAGAAGAATACATAAAAGAAATCGTAAAAGTCATCAGGACCTATCGTCCGAATCTAGTGTTCGCGCCATATTTTGACGACCGTCATCCTGACCATGGCAGCTGTTCCCGCCTTGTCGAGGAGGCGGTCTTTTCGGCGGCAGTCCGGAAGTTTGATGAGGACAGCGGCTTGAGTCCCCACAGGCCTGCAGCTTTGTATTTTTATATGATCAATGGATTTCATAAACCAGATTTCGTGATTGATGTTTCTAATCATATAGATAAAAAAATCGCCTCACTTAACGCCTACGAAAGTCAATTTTCAAAAGGTGCAGGCACTTTCGACACACCGCTAGTGAACGGTTATATCGAAACGGTGGAGGCTCGTGAAAAGCTATTTGGCAAGGAAGTCGGTGTTTCATACGCAGAAGGCTTCTTGTCCAAAAAACCATTGTTAATCCATAGGGATCTGTTAGGGGAAGGAAAATGAAGAAATTAAAAATCGGGATTACCTGTTACCCGACGGTAGGCGGGTCAGGGGTAGTCGCTACAGAACTTGGGAAGCTGCTGGCAGAAAAAGGGCATGAAATACATTTTATCTCTTCCAGTCTTCCATTCCGCCTTAAAAAGGTGTATCGCAATATCTACTCGCATGAGGTAGAGGTGAACCAGTATTCTGTCTTTCAATATCCTCCATATGATATTGCTCTTGCCAGCAAAATTGCTGAGGTGGCCGTTCTGGAGAATCTCGATGTCCTCCATGTTCATTACGCCATCCCTCATGCCGTTTGCGCAATATTGGCACGCCAGATGAGCGGGCGGGACCTGAAAATCGTGACAACACTCCATGGCACTGATATCACGGTACTAGGTTATGACCCATCCCTGACGGATGCCATTCGCTTTGGCATTGAGAAATCGGATTGTGTAACAGCTGTGTCGAACTCTCTGATTCAGCAAACTCACGATTTAATCAAGCCTAAAAAGGAAATTGGCTGTGTTTACAATTTCATTGACAGCCGGATCAACAAACGTACGGACTCCACAGAGCTCAGAAAGGAATATGGGATCCTCCCTGATGAAAAAGTGATCATTCACGTGTCTAACTTCCGCCCTGTCAAAAGGGTTCCAGATGTCATCAGGACTTTTGCCGGAATCCATAAGCAAATGCCGGCGAAACTTTTACTTGTCGGAGATGGTCCTGAGATGAAGGGGGTCTGCAGTCTGGCAAGTGAGCTTGGTGTACGTGACCAGGTGCTCCTTCTGGGCAAACAGGAAAGAGTCGAGGAGTTATATTCACTGAGTGATCTGATGCTCTTGCTTTCTGAAAAAGAAAGCTTTGGTTTGGTCGCGTTAGAAGCAATGGCATGTGGGGTTCCATGTATCGGAACAGATATAGGAGGTATTCCTGAAGTGATTGTTGATGGTGAAACTGGCTACATCTGTGAACTGGGGAATATAGAAGAGTTTACGAAGAAGGCAGTGGAGATCCTCTCAAATCCTGACATCCACAAACGTTTCTCGATGAACTCAGTTGAACGGGCATTAACGAAATTCAGCGCTGAGCAAATCGTTTCTGAATACGAAGATATTTACTACAGCCTTGTTAAGGTGGATGAGCAATGATCGCGAAGCCCTTCCTTCAGGCTGTACCAGTATTGGAACTAATAGAAGAATCCGGATTTGAAGCCTATTTTGTCGGAGGGTCTGTCCGTGACCACATTCTTGGACGTGAAATCTCGGATGTCGATATTGCTACTTCTGCTCTGCCGGATGAACTGAAAGAGATTTTTCCTAAAACGGTTGATCTCGGAATTGAACATGGGACAATACTCGTTCATTACAGAGGCGAATCATATGAAATCACGACATTTCGTTCCGAAGCCGGCTACACAGACTTTCGCAGACCGGATCAAGTATCGTTCATCCGGTCGCTGAGAGATGATCTTCAGCGCCGGGATTTTACGATGAATGCCATTGCGATGGATAAAGAAGGCAACATCCTTGACCCATTTTCAGGGGTAGAGGCAATCTCGCAGAAGAAAATTGCCACAGTAGGCAATCCTGAGGAGCGTTTTGGTGAGGATGCTTTAAGGATGCTAAGGGCTGTCCGGTTCCTCTCCCAATTATGCTTCTCGATAGAAAAGCGGACTTATGATTCGCTTGTAAAACAGTGCCATCTTCTGGATAATATCGCCGTTGAACGGAAAACAGTAGAATTCGAAAAAATGCTGAAGGGGCAGAACAGGAACGAGGCCATCCGGTTATTGGCTTCAAGTGGAATGCATCAGTATTTGCCGGGTCTGAAAAATCATACAGAGCCATTATTCCAGTTTTCTGTTAGCTTGTTCAAAGACCTTCAAATTAGTGAAGCATGGGTTTTGCTGTTATTCCATTTGGAACTTAAGGGGAAGGAAGTGGAAGAATTCCTGAGATCCTGGAAGCTTCCAGTCCAAACGATCAAAAGGTACAAGCTCATTTACTCGTGGGTACTGGAACGGAACAATGGCCAGAGCTGGACCGTGGAAACTGTATATAAGGCAGGCATAGACATTGCCCTGAGTGCTGAAAAGGTATTCACGTGCCTGCATACTGGGAAGGATGAAAGCAGAAGGATCATTCATCTGTATGAAAGTCTGCCGATCCGAAATAGGCAGGAACTGATGGTGTCAGGAAATGATATCATGTCATGGCTGGGCGAAAAGCCAGGACCATGGCTTCGTGATGTGCTTGAGGAAGTTGAAAGAGCAGTGATTAATGGCAAGGTACCAAATGACAAGGAGAAAATTAAGGTATGGCTGAACGGGCTCAATCGGAAATCAGAAAAAAGTTAATAGATGCCTTTACCAATAATGAATCGGAATATCTGTCTGGCCAGCATCTGGCTGACATTGCTGGCTGTTCACGAACTGCCGTATGGAAGCATATTGAAGACCTTCGCAGTGAAGGGTTTGAGTTTGAGGCAGTGAGAAGAAAGGGGTACAAGATTGTGTCCATCCCCGACCAAATGACGGCTGATAAAATTAATCTGGGATTGAAGACAGCATTTTTAGGCCGTAATTTACATTATCACGACAGTATTGAATCCACCCAAAAACTTGCTTACCAGCTTGCATATAACCATGCTGAAGAAGGAACAGTCGTGATCGCAGAGGAACAGACTGCAGGCAGGGGGAGGATGGACAGGAAATGGCATTCCCCGAAATACACTGGAATTTGGATGAGTTTGATCCTTCGCCCGAAGATCCCAATTCCCAAAGCACCGCAGTTAACCTTGATTACAGCTGTCGGTGTTGTTCAGGCAATTGAGGAAGTAGCTGGACTTTTGCCTGAAATCAAATGGCCCAATGATATATTGATCAATGGGAAGAAAATAACAGGTATCCTTACGGAACTGCAAGCTGAAGCTGACCGAATCAATTCCATCATTATCGGAATTGGTGTCAACGTGAACACAAAGAAAGAAGATTTTCCGGAGGAGATTGGAAAGATTGCTTCCTCTTTGGCAATTGAATCTGGCCAGGCTGTTGACAGGGAGAAGCTGATCCGGACGATTTTAGAAAAGCTCGAAAAACTTTATTTAGTCTATCTCGAGCAAGGGTTTTTCCCGATTAAACTGTTGTGGGAAAGCTATGCAGTAAGCATTGGCAAAAATATTACTGCCCGCACTCTTACAGGTGAAATCAAAGGAAAAGCCATCGGAATAACGGAAGATGGAGTATTATTGATTGAGGATTCCGAAGGAAAGATTCATAATATCTATTCTGCTGATATCAGAATTGAAGAATAAATTCGTCAGGTAGCCAAAATAATAGTGATTTGCTATAATCTTATCTGGGCGGTATCGCAAGAACTGCACCTTTTATTGTTTGGCAAGATAATAAAATAATTCTGCCTGGATCCGACAGCGGACTGGGACAGAGGGATGAAACAAGAACAGGCTTCAAAGGGTCCTTCTGGCATAGATGGGTCCTTTTTTAGTGTGTGGCTTTGATGGATTGTTTTATCGCCTCTTCACAAAAAGGAGGAACGAAAATGAAACAAACAACTGATTTCTTAAAAATGAAGCAAAACGGCAGCAAGATCGTCATGGTGACAGCCTATGATTATCCTTCAGCTAAACATGCTGAACAAGCAGAGGCTGACATGATCCTGGTGGGAGATTCCCTGGGCATGGTTGTACTTGGTTATGATTCCACAGTACCTGTGACGATGGAGGATATGATTCACCATTCCAAAGCCGTACGACGCGGTGCAGGCAGTACATTCATCGTAGTCGATTTGCCATTCATGAGTTATCACCTGTCCATCAGAGATACGCTTTTGAACGGAGCCAGGATCATGCAGGAGACCGGAGCAAATGCTGTTAAGCTCGAAGGTGCAGATGATGTAATTGATCATATTAAGGCATTAACGAATGCTGGTGTACCTGTCGTGGCGCATCTTGGGCTGACTCCGCAATCAGTAGGTGTCCTTGGAGGATATAAAGTCCAAGGGAAAAGTGCGGATGCCGCTAGAAAACTGATGGAGGATGCAAGGAAATGTGAAGAGGCAGGAGCCTTTGCCATTGTCCTGGAATGTGTTCCGAAACAGCTGGCCGAACATGTAAGCCAGGCCCTGTCAATTCCGACAATTGGCATTGGAGCCGGAGCAGAGGTGGATGGCCAGGTCCTTGTATACCACGATATTATCACCTATGGAGTAGACCGGGTACCGAAATTCGTCAAGCAATATACTAATGTAAATGAGCAAATTACTGCAGGGTTGAATGCTTATGTTGCTGAAGTGAGACATAAAGCGTTCCCTGAAGATAAACATAGTTTTACCATGAAGGAAGAAGAATTGCAGGCATTATATGGAGGCAGGGAATGAAGATCATAACTACGATTGCAGAAATGCAGCAGCAAATGCTAAGGCTGAAATCTGATGGGAGAACCATTGGTTATGTGCCTACCATGGGCTACCTGCATGAAGGACATATGTCATTGATGAAGAAGGCTCGTCCTGAGAATGACATTTTGGTCCTGAGCATCTTCGTGAATCCCCTTCAATTTGGGCCGAACGAAGATCTCGATGCATATCCCCGGGATTTCGAAAGGGACCATCAAGTGGCCGAGGCGGAGGGAGTGGATATCATTTTCTACCCATCTGCAGAAGAAATGTACCCTTCAAAGGCGTCGATCTCAATCTCTGTAGTAGAGCGGACAGATGTTTTATGCGGCAAGTCCAGGCCGGGACATTTTGACGGAGTAGGAACAGTCCTGATGAAATTGTTCAATATTGTACTGCCGACACGTGCCTACTTTGGATTAAAGGACGCGCAGCAGGTTGCTGTCGTTGACGGACTCATAAAAGATTTTAACTTCCCGATTGAGCTTGTACCGGTGGATACTGTTCGAGAAGAAGATGGTCTTGCAAAAAGCTCACGGAATGTTTACCTTAGTGAGGAAGAAAGAAAGCAGGCACCAGAGCTGAACAAGAGTCTGCAGATAGCAAGGGAAGCGATCGAAAGCGGAGAACGCAACCCCGGGCAACTCATTCGCCTGATGGCTGAACATATTAATGATCACACAACAGGGGCCGTTGATTATATTGAAATCTATTCATACCCTGATTTAAAGGAGCTCGAAACAATAAAAGGGAAAATCATCATTGCCCTTGCAGTCAAGTTTTCAAAAGCAAGGCTGATCGACAATATTATTTTAGAAGCAGAATAACTTTTATAGGGGGAATACAATCTATGTTCCGCACCATGATGAATGCTAAAATACATCGAGCTAGAGTCACAGAGGCAAATTTGAATTATGTTGGCAGCATCACCATCGACAGTGAGATCTTGGACGCCGTTGGGATGGTACCCAATGAAAAGGTCCAGATTGTAAATAATAATAATGGCGCCCGTTTCGAGACGTATATCATCCCAGGGGAAAGAGGCAGTGGTGTTGTCTGCCTGAATGGAGCAGCAGCCCGCCTTGTCCATGAAGGAGATGTGGTCATCATCATCTCTTATGCTATGGTTTCTGAAGAGAAAATCGCCACTCATCAGCCAAAAGTAGCATTGATGGATGAGAATAACCGCATCGTTGAAATGCTGAATGCTGAACCTGAGAGAACGGTTTATCTATAACGCCAAAAAACTCCCGATTCATCGGGAGTTTTTTCATACATATCCTTAGCGGGAAACTTTAAGACTAAGCATAGTCGGAGGCATGAGGTCAGCGTGTGCGACCGTTAAAGTCATATGGTTATGATTCAAGTCGGCCTTCCGCTTTCTCTTTTATAAATTTTGTGTTACGGTTTTGTTTGACTGAATGGTAGAGGTGTATTGGAATGAGCCAAAAATTTGTAGTGATCGATTTGGAAACGACGGGTAACTCCCCTAAAAAGGGAGACAGAATAATACAAGTTGGGGCAGTCATCATTGAAGAGGGGAAAATTACAGGGCGATTTTCGTCACTTGTCAATCCTCAGCAGAAAATTCCTGCATTCATTGAAGAGCTGACGGGCATCTCGGATTCTATGGTAAAAGGTGCCCCATTGTTCGAGGAAATTGCTCCCCATGTTTCCAGTATGCTGGAAGACGCATATTTTGTGGCTCACAATGTTCTGTTCGATCTTTCGTTTCTGCAAGAAGAACTATTAAAGGCCGGCTGCGAAGGGTTTTATGGTCCTGTTATTGATACGGTCGAACTGGCAAGGATTCTTTATCCGACAGCAGACAGCTTTAAGCTAGGAGATTTGGCTGCAAAAGAAGGCTTAAGCCATGACAGGCCGCATCAGGCGGACAGTGATGCGCAAGTTACGGCAGAGCTGCTATTGATCATGCTTGGTGCGGTTCATCATCTGCCGCATGTCACCCTTAAAGAACTGGCTAAGCTTTCTGAAGGGTTGAAAAGCGACCTGCATATAATCTTCGAGGATGCATTGAATGAGAAAGAGAGCAGGATTGAGGTCCTGCCGGACGATTTAGAAATATACAGGGGAATTGCTCTAAAAAGAAAGATGCCAACTGGCAATAAAGTAAAATGTTCAATAAACTATCCGGCTTCGGTGGAAGAAAAAAGGCAGTTGTTGCAACAGTCTTTTCCGGCTTTTGAGGTTAGAGAAGGCCAATACGAGATGATGGATCTTGTCTATAAAGCATTCTCGAGCAATGGCCACGCATTGATCGAAGCGGGTACAGGCGTTGGAAAGTCAATTGGATACCTTGTTCCGGCTGCGGTATATTCATTGAGTAATCAAGTCCCTGTGATTATCAGTACGTATACCACACAGCTGCAGGAGCAGCTATTAACAAATGATGTACCTAAACTGGCAGCAATGCTGGGAATGGGAATGAAGGCGGCACTGGTAAAAGGAAGAAGCCATTATATCAGCATGGCAAGATTTGAACAGTCGCTGAGGGATATCGAGGAGAATTACGATACGGCCCTTACAAAAATGCAGATCCTTGTCTGGCTGACACAATCAGAGACTGGCGATTATGACGAGCTCAACTTATCAAGCGGGGGAAATCTTTATTGGAACAAGGTGAAAAATGAACCATCCATGTTCCTGAAGACCAGGCATTGGGATGACTATGATTTTTACAAACGAGCGATTGATAAGGCCAGGGAAGCTGACATTTTAATAACGAATCACTCTTTGCTGCTGGCGGATCTGACTTCAGATAACAGTATGCTGCCAGAGTATCAGTATGTAGTTCTTGATGAAGGCCATCAATTCGAAAAAGCCGCTGGAAGATATTTTGGGGAATCGCTCGACTTTATGGCCGTAAAGCTTGTACTCAATCAATTAGGACAATATGACCAGGGGCAGCTGTTTTATAAATTTGAGAAAATGCTGCCAAAGGAAAGTATGCAGAAAGACCAACCGCATGCATTTGAAATCAACCAGTTGATTGCAGATCTCGTATATGAAACGGACGAATTATTTAAACTGGCTGGTACCTATGCGAGGAAATCAATAAAATCCAAACCATCAGGAAGCAAAATCCATGCCGGCCTGGCTGCTGATCGGAACAACCGTTATTGGACGGCTCTGAAAACAACCGCCGAACGCTTCTACTTTCTTGTGAAAGACCTGAGTACCGCACTCGAACAAAGGCTCTCGGAAGCAATGCGCAATTCACGTAAATACACCATGGAGGAGCAGGCATTGTTAGAGGAGGTTGTGCAGTTGCGTTCAGATCTCGAAAAGATTCGCAGTACTGCCAGGGTTCTATTCATGGAGAGCAGCGACTATGTAAGATGGATTGAGGCAGATACAAGGGCCCTGCAGAATTCTACAACTGTGTTCGCTCGTCCTGTTCATGTTGCTGACTATTTGTCACAGCAATTCTTCGCTAAAAAGAAAAGCGTAGTGGTAACTTCGGCGACCCTTTCTGTTAACCAGTCATTTGGATTCATAAAAAAGGAGTTAGGACTTGAGCAAGTCCTGTGTGAAAGTCAGATTCCATCTCCATTTTCATATAAAAGACAGTTAAAGCTTGTCGTTCCAGATGACTTGCCGGATATAAAATCGGTATCAAATGATGATTATGTGGCGGCGATCACGGAACATATCATCTCGATCGCAGAAGCAACGAAAGGCCGCATGCTAATCTTGTTCACATCGCATGAAATGCTGAAAAAAACCTATGAATTGATCAAGGAGAGCGGATTGCTTGAGGAATTTATCCTGATTGCACAGGGGATCACAGCTGGCAGCAGGACGAGGCTGACCAGGAACTTCAAGCGCTTCGATAAGGCGATTTTGTTCGGAACCAGCAGTTTTTGGGAAGGCGTTGATATCCCGGGTGAAGATCTCTCTTGCCTCGTCATCGTAAGGCTCCCTTTTTCGCCGCCGGATGAACCTCTCACTGCGGCAAAATGCCAGTTGATCAAAGAAAAAGGAGGAAATCCTTTTTCTGAATTATCCTTGCCAGAAGCGATTCTTCGCTTCAAGCAGGGTTTCGGCAGGCTGATCAGGACATCGACAGACCGTGGTTTGATCTTTGTCTTTGACAGAAGGCTTCTTACGACATCATATGGTTATGCATTTTTAAAATCGATACCGGATGTACCGGTCGAGAAGGGTTCGATTTCCGAAATAGTTGATTCAATCCATGAATGGCTTTGAGGGATGGGTGTTTTTATGCCCAACATCATGGTTTTTCGAAAAGCCTTTTATATTTTCAGCTAAATGACGCACTCTATAGCTAGAAGTAATTGGAGGAGTGTACATGAAGCTGTTAATTGTTATCCTTGCTTTTATGAACTGGTACTATATTCCGTATGAATCTCCTTCTGCTCCTGTCGAGGTGGAAGGAGTAGACGTGAACCTGAAGAGAAATGAACTAGCTTTTACCTTCCTGGCATTAAGCGATGGAGAGGCCGCACTGATCCAGCACGCCAATGGAGAAAATATCCTGGTGAATACCGGAGGCAAGGGTACGATGAAGGAGCTTGAACGCCTGCTCACCCTTTTTCATGTCAGAGATATTTCGACAGTTATTATAACCTCAAAGGAGGGGCTGGAAAATCTCAGTGAAGTCATCACTACCTACCATGTGCGCAAGGTCTTGGCCGGAGGCTCTGCAACTCAGGGGCTTGCTGACAAGATGATTCCATCAGATATTGAATGGAAGGGGTGGAAGCAGGGAGATGTAGTGAAGCTGATGCCTGGCTTGAATGCAGAAGTGATTTTTGATGGGATGGAGGAAAATGAAGGAACCGATGTATCCTTTCAGTTTTTCCATCATCAAATCTTTTATATAAGTTCGGCAAGTCATAATTCCGAACAGTACTTCCTTGCTGAACCATTGAAAAATGTGAATATCATCAAGCTGCCTCATTATGCTGCAAAGAATACTTTCTCCGACCTGCTGATCGAGCATTTGGATCCGCAGCTGGCTGTTATTTTCAAATCTTCTGCCATCAAGCCTGATCCCGATTTGGTAGAAATGCTCCACGAAGCGTGGATTGATGTTTATTTCACAAAACAGCATGGTACTGTTACAATTAAGCTTACTGATTCAAACTACGACGTCATTACAATTATGAGCAAGGAATGATAAATGATCTGCTCTTTTATCCCTCATCTGACCGAATTAAAAAAGAAATATGCCTCTAAACGAAACATAATAAAAACTGCGCATGAGCTGCGCAGCCATTTATGTGTGTGGACTAGAAATGTTTTTTTGTTGTGTGGGTAAATCCTTACCTGTGAGGTGCTTCACCTGCTATAATGAGTGGTGTTAATTGTATTGTTGCCAGCTTTGAGCTGAACTATAAATGACAAAAATTGTGCAAGGAGAGGAAAGGGCATGGAAAGCAAAATCGAAATCGTCTCTACGGTCAAGGTTCAGAATAGTCCTGATCTGTATAAAATTGTGGACGCCTTGAACAGGACATTGAAACGAGATGACCTTATGTTTGGACTTGCATTGGACCAGGACGACCGGGAAAAAGCGATTTTCACTATTTATCGTACATGATTTCCAATGGTTATAGGTTTTTTTGTAAAAAACCTATAAAATCGGAAAATGAGCTTACATAAAGAAGGGATTCATATGAAGAAATGGATTATGCTCGGTATTCTTTTCATCGCCATTGTGACGGGAATCCTGGTAAACGTATATTTGAATGCGGTAGAACCTGTAAAAGCCGCAGAAAAGAAAGCAGTACAAATGGCATTGAAAGAAACAAACCTGTCTGATTTCCGTGATTTCAGCCTGTATAGCGGCGAAGAGACCTACTATGTCATGACCGGGAAAAATGCCAAACAGGATGATGTGTACATTTGGGTAAATGAAGAAACCGGTAAAGTAATAACAAGAAATGTAAAAAATGGTATCACGAAAAAAGAAGCTTTAAATAAACTATATCAGGAAAAAAATCCGTCTGAAATTATTGAAGTAAGACTGGGTATGGCCAGAATTCAAAAGACGGACAGGCCGGCCTGGGAAATCTATTATCGCAACAAGAACAACACCATCAATTATTATTATGTTGATTTCGATACAGGTGAAAAGTTAAGAGCTATAGATAACTTATAAAGTTGTCGCAGTCTGGCTATCAACAAATTAGGTCAAATAGGAATATGAAATTCATCATTCACAGGAGGGAAAGGGATGGAGATCCAGTTAGCAAGCAGGGTGGGAGCACTCACTCCTTCATCAACATTGGCCATCACAGCCAAAGCAAAGGAATTAAAAGCACAAGGGAAAGATGTAATCGGCCTGGGTGCAGGTGAGCCGGATTTTAATACGCCTCAGCATATTATTGATGCAGCTGTACAATCAATGAATGAGGGATTCACCAAATATACCCCATCTGGAGGGCTTCCAGAGCTTAAGAAAGAAATTGCGGCTAAATTAAAGCAAGATCAGGGGCTTGATTACCAGCCAAATGAAATCATCGTTACGAGTGGAGCGAAGCATGGTCTCTATACACTTTTTCAGGTGTTGCTTGATGAAGGTGATGAAGTGATCATCCCCATTCCTTATTGGGTCAGCTATCCAGAACAAGTAAAGTTGGCTGGAGGGAATCCGGTTTATGTGGAAGGCCGGGAAGAAAATAGCTTTAAAATTACGCCGGACCAGCTGAAAGAAAAGATCACAAGCAAAACAAAGGCTGTCATCATCAATTCCCCTAGCAATCCAACTGGGATGGTTTACAGCCGTGAAGAATTGCAAGCATTGGGCCAGGTTTGCCTGGAGCAGGATATCCTGATCATTTCTGATGAGATCTATGAAAAATTGATCTATGGAAATGCCGAACATGTTTCGATCGCAGAACTTTCAGAGGACTTAAAGAAACAGACGATTATCATTAATGGTGTGTCAAAGTCCCATTCCATGACTGGTTGGAGGATTGGCTATGCTGCAGGAAACAGCAAAATCATCAATGCGATGACCGATTTGGCAAGCCACAGTACATCCAATCCTACCACTCCGGCACAATATGCGACCATTGCCGCTTACTCCGGTTCACAGGAAGCGGTAGAGACGATGCGTTCCGCTTTTGAGGAAAGGCTAGAAATCATCCATGCAAAACTCAATAATATCCCTGGCATTAACTGTATCAAGCCGCAGGGAGCATTCTATCTTTTTCCGAACGCAAAGGAAGCCGCTCTGATGACAGGATGCAAGGATGTCGACGAGTTTGCTGAAGTATTGCTGTCAGAAGCAAATGTCGCAGTTGTTCCAGGCTCAGGGTTCGGAGCGCCGGATTACATGCGCCTTTCTTATGCGACATCGCTCGACCAGCTGGAGAAGGCAATCAGCCGGATCGATCAATTTATCAAAAGCCGTGTGTAAAAATCCATGGACGGAGAATCGGTTGACGGTTCTCCGTTTATCAAGTTTCACTGTTGCCTGTACCAAAAGGCAAATGTATAATGAAAACAATACATACTACCAGCTTTGTTTAGTTTTGGAGGGAACAATAAGTGATTAAATCTACAATTGCAGAAGTCCATAAATATGAAGGCAAAGAAGTGAAGATTGGCGCATGGCTCGCTAACAAGCGATCAAGCGGCAAAATCGCTTTTCTTCAGCTTCGTGATGGGACAGGCTTTATCCAGGGAGTCGTCGTCAAAAGCGAGGTAGCCGAAGAAGTATTCCAGCTTGCTAAATCAGTTACACAAGAATCATCCATGTATGTGACAGGGACTGTCACGAAAGATGAAAGGTCACCGATTGGATTTGAACTTCAGGTGAATGGAATTGAAGTCATCCAGCAGGCAACGGATTATCCAATCACCCCGAAGGAACACGGAACGGAATTCCTGATGGACCACCGCCATTTATGGCTGCGTTCGAAACGCCAGCATGCTGTCATGAAAATCCGTAACGAAATCATTCGTGCGACTTATGAATTCTATAACGAGCAGGGATTCACAAAAGTGGACCCGCCAATTTTAACAGGAAGTGCTCCGGAAGGAACGACTGAATTATTCCACACTAAATACTTTGATGAAGATGCATACCTGTCACAGAGCGGCCAGCTTTACATGGAAGCTGCTGCAATGGCATTGGGCAAGGTGTTCTCATTCGGGCCGACATTCCGTGCTGAAAAATCGAAGACACGCCGTCACTTGATCGAATTCTGGATGATTGAACCGGAAATGGCTTTTTACGAGCATGAAGACAGCCTTAAAGTACAGGAGGAGTATGTATCCTTCATTGTCCAGTCAGTTTTGAAAAATTGCCAGATTGAACTGAAAACATTAAACCGTGATGTTACCAAGCTGGAGAAGGTCCAGGCTCCGTTCCCGCGCATCAGCTATGATGATGCGATTAAGTTCCTTCATGAAAAAGGATTTGATGATATTCAATGGGGAGACGACTTCGGTGCGCCTCATGAAACGGCCATTGCTGAAAGCTTTGAAAAACCGGTTTTCATTACCCATTATCCAACTTCCCTGAAGCCGTTCTACATGCAGCCGGCACCAGATCGTGATGATGTCGTGCTATGTGCTGACTTGATCGCACCTGAGGGCTATGGAGAAATCATCGGTGGCTCTGAACGTATCCATGATTATGAATTACTTAAGCAGCGCATTGAAGAGCACAACCTGCCTTTAGAATCATATGAATGGTATTTGCAGCTGCGCCAATTTGGCTCTGTTCCGCATTCAGGATTTGGTCTTGGACTCGAAAGAACCGTAGCTTGGATCAGCGGAGTTGAGCACGTACGTGAATCGATTCCATTCCCGCGTTTGCTGAACCGTCTATATCCTTAAAAATAAAGGGCCCGTAAAATTATTTACGGGCCTTGTATTTTTTTCGTAACGATGGGAAATTTCACAACCATTAAAATATAGTTTATTAAGAGCCCAAAACATATAATGGCCAGGAACATTTATCGCTATTTTTCGACTAATTTCCCTTTTTAATCTTCTTCTATTTTATTACCAGCCGGGCTTGTTCATGCTATACTATGAAAAGAGGTGTCCGGAATGAAAAAAGCAGATATGTTAGATTGGCTGAAAGAAGGGAATGTGACGATTCCCGCTGTGCTTCTGACACAGTACAAAGAAATGAGATTGAATGAACAAGAACTAGCTTTGCTGCTCCATGTCTTCTATTTTTCGGAAAAAGGCAATGAATTTCCTACCCCTACAGAACTTGCAGCCCGCATGACTATATCAGCATTCGAATGCACAGATTTGCTCCGCGCACTCATTCAAAGAGGATTTATTTCCATAAATGATGGAGATTCAGCTGATGGGATCAGATATGAAAAATATTCTCTCGAGCCGCTTTGGGAAAGGCTTTTTGACCAGTTCATGCTTAAGCGGAAGCAAGAGAAAGAGCAATTGGACAGGAAGGAAGAAACCGACCTGTATACAGCCTTTGAAAGAGAATTCGGACGGCCATTATCACCGTTTGAATGCGAATCCCTTGCCATGTGGATGGACGATGACCACCACGACCCAATCATTATCAAGGCTGCTTTAAGAGAAGCTGTCATTTCGGGAAAATTGAACTTTCGGTACATAGACCGAATTCTTTTTGAATGGAAGAAGAATGGGATCAAGACGATCGAACAGGCCAAAAGCTATGGACGGAAATTCAGGCAGCATCAGAACACAACCAGGATTGCGAAAGAGGAACCGAAAGTATCGGCGAATCCAGTTCCATTCTATAATTGGCTTGAACAATAATCGCTACGGGAGAATTCATTTCTCTCTTTTTTTTAAGCTATTTTAAGCTCTTTTCGTAAACTTTGTCCCTTCCTGACACAAAAGTAAAAATCGGTTGGGTTTTTTACGGGTTATTAAAGCCTATTTGGTTAAGGTGCAGTAAGAAGAGAGTCCCGAAGCCTTACAAAATGCGGTAAAGTGTAGAATACGAAAAGCAACAATCAATGGGAAAACAGAATTTAAGAAAATATAGTTCATTAGGAATGTGGTGAAAAACATGCTGAATAAACAGCAAATCAGGTTTTGTCTAGATGAAATGGGAAGGATGTTCCCGGAAGCACATTGCGAACTGGTGCACTCCAATCCCTTTGAGCTGGTTATTGCTGTCGCTCTTTCCGCGCAGTGTACAGATGCATTGGTCAATAAAGTGACAAAAGACTTGTTCCAAAAATACAAAACCCCTGAAGATTTCTTAAGTGTTTCACTTGAAGAACTCCAGCAGGACATCCGATCAATCGGATTGTATCGGAACAAGGCGAAAAATATTCAAAAGCTTTGCAGGATGTTGATTGATGATTATGACGGCGTGGTTCCTGCTGACAGGGATGAATTGACCAAGCTGCCAGGAGTGGGCCGTAAAACAGCAAATGTCGTGGTGTCCGTTGCATTCGGCGTCCCGGCGATTGCTGTTGATACCCACGTCGAGCGAGTCAGCAAGCGCCTGGCTTTTTGCCGATGGAAGGATTCCGTGCTCGAGGTTGAAAAGACATTGATGAAGAAAATTCCCGAAGAGGAATGGTCCATTACCCACCACAGAATGATTTTCTTTGGACGATACCATTGCAAGGCACAGAATCCGAAGTGCGAGACTTGTCCTTTGCTTGAAGTGTGCAGGGAAGGCAAAAAACGGATGAAGGGTAAGACACAATGAGGGACAGGCAATTTTTGAATGAGAACGAAGTGGAAGCAATCTTAGGTCAGTGGAATCAGTGCAGAAACGAACTTGCAGAGTACTATAAGACCAGGAATATCGAGAAGGCTCAGCCTGAAATGAAAAAGGCAATTGAACTTTTTAAAGCGCTGCTATTCACAACAAATGGACTGGATCCTGAAGAGTGCGCCATTGATGATTGTAAGGCCAAGCCTGTCAATCTCCGGGAACGAATCGACTTCATTTCATCCAGGCCGAAATTATATCATTCATACATCCAGCTCTCTGAATTGTTTGCAGAGCAAGAGAAGCAGTTTGCAAAGCAGAAAGCCTTGAGTAAAGCAAAAAAGAAACGTCCTGAGTAAATTCAGGACGTTTCTTTTTTATAGGGATGATCCGATGGGAAGAGTGGAGGAGTTATTCATTATCCCCTTCCTCGTCTCCATCATCTCCATCATCTCCATCATTTGCATCATTTGCATCTGCAGGGTCGTTACTGTTGCCATTTCCGTTACCCTGGCCGTTTCCATTTCCCTGGCCATTACCGTTGCCGTTGCCCCTGCCATTTCCATTCTCATTGCCCGTTTCAACTTCATCTTCGTTTTCATCCGATTCAGGCTGAGCAGGCTCTGGTACCTGGATTTTAATAGTCGCAGGATCAGAACGTTGTTCACCTCTGACAGCGGTAACCTTGAACGAATAGATTCCGCCTGGAACAGCATTGGCAATTTTTAATCCAGTATCAGTTGTCGTGGTCAGTGGCTGTTCAGGTCCTTCATCAAGGGAAGCGGTAACCTCGAACTTGATATCCGTTGTATTTTTCTGATCAAATTCCCAGGTAAGGATGATTTCGTTTTTCTTTTCATCATATTTTGCTTCAAGTTTGCCAGGTGTTTTGATTTTATCGAACTTCTTGGAGACTTCTTTTGGAACATTGCCTTTTACTGCCCATTCGTAAAGAATCTGGTCCTTTGGAGTATACTCACTTGCAAGCTTGGCAGGCATAGTTCCTTTTTCCACCTGTACTCTTTCTACACTCTTCGGAACGGTGAAATCGGGTGTATCGACATCTTTTGAGACATGCGTCATCAAATTCCTGAAGAGCATCTGTGAAATCTTTTGTTCGTTACCATAAAGAGCTGTTCTCCTGTCTTTATAGCCGGTCCATACAGAAGCCGTGTATCTGGTTGTATAGCCGACAAACCATGAATCGGGAACGCCTCCGTTTTGGATGCCATATTCGCTGATTTCCTCTTTAGTGTAGTTGGTTGTTCCGGTTTTTCCCGCCACATGGAGTCTAGGAATATTCGCGTATGTTGCTCCGGTACCTTCTTTGATCGCAGTCTTGAGCATGTCGGAAATCATGAACGCTGTGTAATCCTTCATGACAACTTCTGTCTCAGGAGTCAGATCAATCTCTGTCTTGTCACGGAGAACGATTTTCTTGACAGAATATGGTTCAGTGAAAAATCCATTATTGCCGAATGCTGCATAAGCACCAGCCATTTCAATCGGTGCAATTTCATGCGAGCCGATTGAAGCTGATTCATAAATTGGATCCTTCAGAGTCAAGCCAAGATTAACTCCGAATTCCCTTGCTTTTTCCGCGCCGACGGCCTGGAATGCCTGAAGCGCAGGGATATTGATCGATTTTGCAAGGGCTGATCTCATTGTCATGACGCCATTGTACTTATTATTCCAATTTCGAATTGGCTCACCGGTTGTATATGTCATTGGCTTATCTTCGAGCATATGGTAGGTTCCCCAGCGCAGATGCTCGATGGCCGGACCATAATCGAGGATCGGCTTAATGGTGGAACCTGGCTGCCTCTTCTCATCAATAGCGTAATTCAATCCACGTTTTACCTGCTGGTTGCGGCCGCCGCCGATTGCGCGGATTTCGCCGGTCTGTGTATCAAGCAGTGTGATGGCTGCCTGCATGTCATCGTTTGGATACTGGACTGCAGCGTCAGTATTCAGGATGCTTTCAACATGTGTTTGTGCATTAGGATCGAGTGTCGTATAAATTTCCAATCCGTCGGAGAAAATATCAAAATCGGTTTTTTCGGTAACCTCTTCGATGACCATATCAACAAAGGCATCAAAAGGCTCTTCTTTTTTGTTCTTTCGGTCCTCTTCCTTTACAAGGGTGGACGTAACAGGGATCTTCTGTGCATTCTCTTTTTCTTCCTTTGTGATGAACCCATGCTGGTGCATCAAGGATAAAACGACGTTCCGGCGATGCTCCGCTTTTTCCGGGTTTGTAAAAGGATTATAGTTGTTAGGGCTTTGCGGCATGCCTGCAAGCAGGGCAGCTTCATGAAGCTCAAGCTCGCTCAGGTCATCCTTGCCGAAGTAAGTCTTCGAAGCCGTTAGGACACCATGCATGTTTTCAGACATATAGATCTTATTTACATACATCTCAAAAATTTGCTGTTTTGTATATTTTTGCTCCAGCTGGTAGGCAAGCCATGCTTCCTGTGCTTTCCTTGAAAGGGTTTTTTCGAATCCAAGGAAGTAGTTCTTTACGACCTGCTGGGTGATCGTCGAAGCTCCTTCAGCACCAAAGCCTTCGGTGACATTGGCGATGACGGCTCCGCCAAGGCGGATAATATCAATGCCGTTATGTTTATAGAATCTGACGTCTTCTGTTGCCAGAAAAGCATTTTCGACCAGCTTCGGTATATCTTCATAGGAGACATAGTCCCTGTTCTGGGAGCCCACTTCTGTAACGAGTTTTTTATCCATATCATAAATCTTTGAAGAGATCGGATCTTTGAGTAAGGATTCATCCAGCTTTGGCGTATCCTGTATCATAAAAGCGAAGGTAGCGATTCCAGTAAGCATGCCAATGATGCCAAGGGCGATCAGCGCCAGGAAGATTTTCTTAAACATTCCTTTTTTGGCTTTCTTGCCTGCAGGCTTTTTGTTTTTGGCTGCCTGCTGTCTGCGCCGCTCCTCTCTTGTTTGCGGTTTCTGTGCCATATATAGTTCATTCCTTTCTCGCAGTAAAAAAAGCTAGCTAAGTTTATAAAGATAATCGATAACTTTAATATAGTCAATTCTCGGGTGAAGTCCGAGCGGGATCCGGTGGCCGTATTCCATGATTTCTTCTTTGGTGATTGACTTCCTGCCGCCAGTCTCCATCCTTTCCCAAAATGTGAGCAGATGGGCCGCTTCAAGAAGATATACTTCCTCTTCCGTTGAAAAACGCAGGATGACGAAACAGATACCCTCCTGGTTCAGGACGGCTTTCATGTGGGCAATCTGATGTTCATGAAAGTTTTTCAGTGGAAATGATGTTGTGAACTTTGTCTCCTTTGCTTCGAAATCAATGTATTTCCCTTTATAAATCCCATTGTAGTCTGTAGTAGACGCTTGTTTAAAGTATGCCTCTTTAATGACGGCTGCACTCCTGCGCGGATAATCCACATTGACGATCTGGACAGGCGTAGGCTTCTTGTGGATGACCGCCACTCCCCGGTCCAGATAGAAGGAGTTCGTTACATTCAGGTCCTCTTCGAGCGTCATCCCCCTGTTGCTGTATGCCGCGTTCTTGTTTTTTTTGACCTTATTGACCTGGTCCGTGTTCGCATTCGCGATATATTTTTTTCCGTTTGGATAATTAAAAATCAAGTTGGCCACCTCGCAGACTACTCTATATCATACCAAATATGAAGCCCTTTGGGTTGAATAAAAAGCCCCATTTCAAATCAACCTAAAAAGAACCTATAGAATAAGAAGTGAAAAGGTGTGTCAATGACCCAAAATCCTCAATTATTACAACTCCCGGATCATGAGGCGGAAATCATCCAAAAGATCAAGTTTGAGACGGACAAAAAAAATCTGGACAATATCTCAAGAACAAAAGCCTACCTGGATTTTTATCTTGAATATCCCGAAATGATCTGGTCGTTCCTGGCAAGCATGGTTTCAAGGAACGGCGGCTATAACATGTGTGACCTGGAAGGAGACTGGTTTCCTAAGATGCTTGAGGCACCTTTGAGGCACCGGTTATTCCTGACTTATGAAAGGGCAAATTGGCTAATTTTCCGTGATGCTTTTTCTCAACTCCTTCTATACTCATATTCGACGAAAAAAAACGCTCCAATGTTTCACTTGCTGAAATTCCTGGATGTCTCGCAATTCATGGAGGCGGAATGGAGCTTGTTTTGGGAAAGAGGCAACAAGAAACGGCTGATGACAGCACTGATCATAAACGAACAAAATGTAATTCATAAACCGGTAATCAAGCACCCTGTCTATAAAAAGCGGGTGTTCAATACGTTCATGTTTTCATTTGAGGATTATTTGCATTTTAGTACGGTGCTATTTCCAACTTGTGAAGGGGAACTGTTTGGGGCGAGTGTGAATGGATTCAGGTCGATCAGCAAAAGGATCAATTTAGGGAAGAGGCTTGCAGACATTCTGTTCAATCCGGGGCTTTACCCGTATTTCCTTGAGTTTGCGCTTAACACTGAGCACACCGCATCAAGGCATGATTATGAAAAATACTTTCCTGTCCATAAGAAAAGGGATACTCCATTTTTGCGAACGACCTACCCGGTCATCAGTCATCATGACCAGGGGCAGAAGGACTGGTATGAGGAGAGAACGTTTAAGCGGGAATGGATCAAGCTTGATGTGGAACACAGGCATCCAACCCACTTAACAAAGTGGCACGAGCAGAAGCAAAAGCAGCTGCATGCCTTGATCGCCTTAAAGGATCTATTTAACACCTGAGCAACAGGATTCGAGCAAAACAAAAAGCAAGGGAATCCCTTGCTTTTTGCCTCATTCTGCAGGACGATTAGGTCCTTCAAGCTTTTTGTCTCCATAACCTACTTTTTTCTCGGTATTGTTATTCGGCTGCTTGGCAGTTTTATTTTGTTTTTTATTCATCTGAACACCTCCCGAGATTAGTTTGTTCATTATTGTATTTTTCATTCGGCGAATCGGTTGTCGAAGAATGAAACCCTTCCTGCTGAAAAACACTTTGTTTGGCGAATTCCTTCTAGTTTTGTCAGTCATGAAGGAGGATTTAATGGCAGGTAGAATTCTAGTGTGTATAGATTACTGTGTTGTATGCCATTTGGTTCTCTTGCAGGAGAGGTCCCAAGCTTTGAGATCTTACATGACACGATGTTAGGAGAGATTAAAATGAAGCCAGGAATTGAGAAGGAAGAGATGTTAAGGTTGTTGACCAAGATGGCCCATAGCCTCGATGAGACAGATATGAACATGCATGGATCCATGCAAGTGCAGCGTGTGAAGATGTGCCAATCACATGCATTCAGATTGGAAGAATTAAGAGTGCTTGTCGATAGGATGGAAGCTAAAATGCCTATGGCGGCGACGAGCGGCAAGCAAGAGACCTCCGCTTTAAAACTTGAATTAAGTTTTTAAGCTATAATAGAATAGACTCATTCTTTGGTAGCTTTTTTACAAGGCTACTTTTTATTTTGAGGATTTACAGAAAGCGGGATGGTTGGATGGAACAGAAAGATAAAATCATAACTTTATCAAGGAAACTTTTAAAATATAGTGCTGCAGCCGCTGAACGGTTCCAGACTGCAAAGCAAGAAGGGGTAAGGGGAGATTTCCATATGGAGGTCAAACCATTTGCTGACGAAGTGAAGGAAGCGGCAGAGCTGTGGAGAGAAGCGGCAATAAAATGGCTCACAGATAACAGGCCAAGGAACCTGCATGTCAACCAGATTGAGACAGCAGCAGATTACCTGGAAGTTATTTCGGTTCAGGCCTTTTTTCCGGAAACGAGCAAAAAGAGATTCCTTGACCAGCTTCAGTCAGTTGAATTCATATTGAACAGTATGATCCTGGCTGTTGATCAGAAGAGAGAATAGTCATCAGAAAAGAAGCACCAGAGAGATCTGGTGCTTCAACTTTCATTAGATAGTAATTTCTTTTTGATCCTCGGGAATGAAGGCACCCTGCAATTCCAGCTCACGAACAAGGTTCCGGTATTCAAGAATGGTGATTTCATTCTGAATATACGACTTTTTTGTGAAATCGAGTAATTCATTAACATGTTCCGGAGTGTATTCCTTTGTCTGGGCAAACAGATTTTTCAGTTCGTGAACGTTCATTTTTCATCCTCCTCCATCATTTAAAACAATGTTACCACGAAAACATATTGGTCAATTGTTTTTCAAAAATTGAAACTTCCGACAATATATTTCACCATTAGACAAAATCGGAATTCCTTTCCAATCCAATCACCATCTGGGCGGAAGCAACATATTATATCGTAATGAATAATTGGAGGAGGATGTTCGCCCATGTTTGGCCGCAGGAATAAGATGAATGCCTATCAGCCGCAGTGGTGGGAAAATCAATATTTTCTAGATTCGAATTTGCTCAACGGGAATAACCAAGGGTTGAACCGGCAGCAGCCGCTCCCTCAACAATATAATCCCTACGGGGGTTCGATGCAGGGGAATTGGCAAACTCCATATATGCAGCAGGGCTACCCAATGAACCCTTATATGCAGGGCATGCCTCAAATGAATCAGGCTTACCCGATGGCTGATCATAAAAATAATTACGCAAAGATGCTTTTCCAAAACCCGCTGCAGTCTGAAGATGACCCAATCTATGGGTATTATAACCCGCAGGCAGATTACCAGAACTTTAACCCTTATCCTCAATATGCTTTCATGCCAAAGCAGCCTTCTGGCATGCAATCAATCATGAACTCTTTTAAAGGGCAGGATGGCAGCCTCGATGTCAATAAGATGGTGGATACCGCCGGTCAAATGATGAATGCCGTAACCCAGGTATCTTCTCTTGTAAAAGGTCTTGGCGGAATGTTCAAGGTCTAGCAGTCAAGTGAGTTGCTATGATTGAACAAATGGTCTAAAAGCCTGGCCTGGCAGCCGGGCTCTTGTTCTTTGCCCAAGAAGAAAGAATTGAGAAGGACATCTAAATGGGGGCTGCATTTTGCAGCTGTATATTGCATAAAAGCAATGAAAAAAAGCAGGCAAAGTGCCTGCTTTTTCCTATTCCTGGTCTATCAAAATATCGATTTTCTTTCCTTGCTTCTTGGCTAGTCTGATTTCAAGCAGTCCATCACGATAGGATGCACGGGTTTTTTTCTCGTTGATCGGATGGGAGAAAGGGATCGTCCTGCTGAGTCTTTGCACCGCCGCCCTTTGCCTGTGGGTCCTGGCGACCTCATTGATCTCTTCAGTCAAGTCGGTCTTATTTACCATGATCGTAAGGGTGTTATCAATTACGTCAATGGAGATTTGTTCTCTTTTTACCCCGGGAAGTTCTGCTGTCACAATATAATGTTTCTCTGTTTCCTCGATATCAAGATTGAAATGGGAGTGGGGAAAAGGCTGTCTGAAAAAATCATCGATGCTTTGCAGTATACCTTTAACAGGCTTCTCCTGCATTAGTTGATTCATGGATTTGAACCATTGTTCAAGTGCTTCATGTCTTTTTGGGCGATCAGGATGGTTGGTTGCCATCTGTACACATCCTCCTCTGCAAAATACTTATAATAGGATATGTGATGGGGAATGTCCTTGTTAATTGCAGTAAAGAGGCTGTTTTTCACTTTATTCGGCCGCCTTGGCTTTTTGAACACTTTGTGAAAAGTGCCTTTAGTGTGATTTAGGTCACATAAGAGCCCCGTGAACCTCTGTATGCTGAGAACAGAAAATAAAGCTGAAGAGAGGGATTCACATATGTTTTGTTATCAATGTGAACAAACGCCAACTGGCGGATGTAAGGTAGTAGGAGTTTGCGGGAAAGATGAAACAATTGCAAGTCTGCAGGATACGATTATTTTCGCGCTGAAAGGAATTGCGGCATACAGGACGCATGCCAATCAGCTCGGATTTACAGACCCTTTTGTTGATGCGACTACGCATGAAGCTTTATATATGACATTGACGAACTCAAACTTTAACGTCCAGGAACATATTGATATGGCCATGAAGGTTGGCCAGTCAGCTGTCAGAGTAATGGAGCTGCTTGATGAAGCACATACAAGCCGTCTCGGCATTCCACAGCCAGTAAAAGTCAGCCAAAACAAAATTGAAGGTAAGAGCATCGTGGTCACAGGGCATAACCTGTTCGCGCTGGAAGAATTGCTGAAACAAACGGAAGGTAAAGGCATCAACATCTATACACACTCTGAAATGCTTCCGGCACACGGCTATCCAGCATTGAAGAAATATCCGCATTTGAAAGGGAATATCGGGAAGGCCTGGTTCGACCAGCGCCGTCTGTTCGAAAAATTTCCGGGAGCGATTCTGGCAACGACAAACTGTGTAATGCCAATCAAGGGAACGTATGCAGATCGTATGTTTACATACGAAGTAGCAGGCCTTGAGAACGTAAGGAAGATTGAAAACGATGATTTCTCGATGTTAATCGAAAAGGCACTTGAACTTCCAGAGGCAAACATGGAATCCGAAGATACTTTGGTGACAGGCTTCCACCATGAAACTGTCATTGGGCTGGCACCGGAAGTGATTGAAGCTGTGAAAACAGGAAAAATCAAACGCTTCTTCGTGATTGCAGGCTGTGACGCGCCAGGAAAAGGCGGGGAATATTACCGTGAACTTGCCACTTCCTTGCCTCCAGAGGCTGTCATCCTGACAACTTCCTGCGGTAAGTTCCGCTTCAATGATGTGGACTATGGGGTAGTACCTGGAACGAATATCCCGAGATACCTAGACTTAGGACAGTGCAACAACTCTGTTTCCACGGTGAAAATCGCAAAAGCCTTAGCTGATGCATTTGAATGTGATGTCAATGAGCTGCCTGTCAGCATTGTCCTTTCATGGTTTGAACAGAAGGCCGTAGCGATCCTGCTTGGATTGTTCAGCCTCGGCATTCAGGATATCCGCATTGGGCCAAAGCCGCCAGAATTCATTTCTGATGGCGTGATGGAAGTCCTGCAGGAAACTTTTGGACTGAAACTCATTACATCAGCACAGGAAGATCTTGAAACAATGATGGAACTGAGCAAGACAGTATAAGATCAGGAAAAGAAAGAAGCCCGCAGCAATCGCTGCGGGCTTAAATTTGTCTTAAACCAGCTCATCCATCAAGACATCGAGATCCAGAATCATATTGCCATCAGAGTCTGTAGCGATGAGTTCATCCTTTTTCATTTTTGTTAACGTCCTGCTAACAGTTTCCCTGGTTGTTCCAATCATGTTTGCCAAATCTTTGTTGGTGAAGTCCGCTTTTAGGAAGATTGTGCCGTCTTGTTGCTTTTCCCCGTGAAGCTCACCGAGCCGGATCAAAAGTTTGATGATTTGTTCGTATGTGTTGTTCAAGATTTGGGCTTCCAGCCTTTCCTGGAGGTCAACAATCTTTTCCCCTAGCACCTTGAAAACTTTAATGCTCAGGTGCGGATTTTCAACCAGCACCTTCTCGAACTGTGAAATCGGAACGACCACCAGGCTTGCCTGTTCCAAAACCTCTGAATAGCCCGGATATCCGCCTTTGCGGAAGAAACCGACATGCGGGAACATTTCACCTTTCTTTAAAATCGCCACGATTTGCTCCCGGCCATTCGCATCACTTTTGTAAATTTTCACTTTTCCTTCATGAATGAAATACACATTTTCCAGGGAATCACCTTGCATGAAAACATGGCTGTTCTTCTTCCATTCGCGGGCAATCGATATATCAACAATTTTTCCTAGTTCATAATCATCCAGGTCCCTGAACAGAGAGAACTTGGACAATACCTCTTTGATTTCGTTTTTATTCAAATGAAACACCCCAGTATCAAGCGGTTTATCTGTCTTTATCATTTTAACAAAAAACCAGACAGTACGTAGGGTAAATACAAATTTAATCATTTTCAATCAGACTAGTTGATGCCAAAAACTAGCAGATGTATAAATTGTATATTTTTCTTTTGTAACGAACGTTTATTCGCTAAAATAGGGATAACGAGGTGAACGATATGAAAGTCCGGAAAAGTATGCAGGAGATATTAGAAGATTTAAAGGTAAGTGAATCGGTGAAGAGGAATATTGTCCACTGGCATACAATCGAGGAAAAGGAAGCATTGACAAAAGATATGCCGGAAGACTTGAGTGAAATTTTGCGAAGTGCCCTTGAGCGGAGGGGGATCTCCCGCCTTTATACCCACCAGAAGTCATCGTATGAACAAATCATGAAGGGCCAGAGCATTGTGGCGGTTACACCGACCGCTTCCGGGAAAACACTTTGCTATAACCTGCCTGTTCTTCAATCCATCATTAATGATCCAAACGCAAGAGCATTGTATATGTTCCCTACTAAAGCGCTTGCCCAGGATCAGAAGAGTGAAATCAACGAATTGATCCAGGAAGCAGAGCTTGCGATCAATAGCTATACATATGACGGTGATACTCCATCAAATATCCGCCAGAAGGTAAGGAGGGCGGGGCATATCGTCATTACAAATCCAGACATGCTTCATTCAGCTATCCTTCCCCATCACACAAAGTGGGTATCCCTTTTTGAGAACCTGAAGTATGTCGTGATTGATGAACTGCATATATACAGAGGCGTTTTTGGCAGCCATGTCGCCAATGTTATCCGAAGATTGAAGAGGATCTGCAACTATTACGGAAGTGACCCTGTATTTGTATGTACATCCGCAACAATTGCCAACCCGCTGGAATTGGCAGAAGGACTAACCGAAAAAGAAATGGTCCTGATCGATAATAATGGCGCTCCTTCAGGAAGGAAGCACTTTTTGTTTTATAATCCGCCAGTTGTCAATATCCCGCTAAATGTCCGCAGGAGTGCGACGCTGGAAACAAGGAAGCTTGCAGGAGAGTTCTTGAAAAATAAGATCCAGACAATTGTCTTTGCAAGGAGCAGGGTCAGAGTCGAAATCCTGCTGACGTATCTTCAGGAGCTCGTCAAACATAAACTTGGCCCGAAAGCGATCAGAGGCTACAGGGGTGGCTATCTCCCGACAGAGAGACGTGAAATCGAGAAAGGGCTGCGATCAGGTGATATATATGGAGTCGTCAGTACAAATGCCCTGGAGTTGGGGGTAGACATAGGACAGCTTCAGGTCTGCATCATGAACGGGTATCCCGGGACCATTGCCAGTGCCTGGCAGCAGGCGGGCAGGGCCGGCCGCCGTCATGGGGAATCAGTTGTGATCATGGTAGCCAGCTCAAGTCCCCTTGATCAGTACGTTATCCAAAATCCGGATTATTTCTTTAATAGAAGCCCCGAGACAGCAAGGATTAATCCTGATAACCTGATCATTCTCATCGATCATATCAAGTGTGCTTCCTATGAATTGCCGTTTAAAAAAGGAGAGACTTTTGGTGCGGCCGAAATCGAAGAAATACTCGAATATTTGACGGAAGAGCGAATCCTTCACCAGAACGGCGACAAATGGTACTGGATGAATGATGCCTTTCCGGCTCACAATATCAGCTTGCGCTCCGCATCCCAGGAAAATGTGGTCATCATCGACCAATCCGATGTCGCGAATGTCCGGGTAATTGGAGAAATGGATACATTCTCGGCTATGACTTTATTGCATGAGGAAGCTATTTATCTTCATCAGGGCATTCAATTCCAGGTTGAAAAGCTGGATTGGGAGGAAAAGAAAGCATTCGTTCGAGAAGTTGATGTGGATTATTTTACAGATGCAAATCTTGCTGTACAGCTAAGCGTGCTGGAAGAAGATAAGCATCGCGGGAATGAAGATACAGAAATCGGTTTTGGGGATGTCAGTGTCAGGGCGATGGCCACGATCTTCAAGAAAATAAGATTTGAAACCCACGAGAATATCGGTTCAGGGCCGATTTTTCTTCCCGAGGAGGAACTGCATACGAGTTCGGCGTGGATTTCCTTGAACAAAGAACTTTCCGAGTTTGGTGACGACCGTCTGGAAGAAGGATTGATCGGCACTTCCCAGGCGTTAAAGCATATTGCTCCGCTTTTCGTGATGTGCGACCCTTCGGATGTCCATGTCGTTCCACAGGTAAAAGCTGCCCATAATGAAAAACCGACCATTTTCTTTTATGACCGTTATCCTGGAGGAATAGGGCTAAGCGAAAAAATCTATTCAGGTCTCGAGGAAATTCTTAGCCAGACAAAGCAAATGGTCAAGAATTGCCAGTGTGCCGAAGGGTGCCCATCGTGTATTGGAACGGATACAACATCGATTCATTCAAAAAAGGATGTAGTAAAAATACTGGATTTATTCCTAAAAGCAGCTATGTAAAGAGAGGAGGGGGAAAAGATGAGCCTCAAAAACAAGTTGAACCGCCTGAAACCGCATATATCGAGTGGAAGGGAAAAGCCTGAGGGGAAGCCGTTAAAAAAAGCGGAAGAAACACCAGAGATTCCGTTTCGGGAAGTTTGGGAACAAGAAAAGGTTTCCCCCTTCTATTTTGACGGCCAGTACTGTCTTGTGAGGGAAGTCAATTATCCATTGGACCATCAGCATGGCGATTATCAGTTTGGAGATTTGCTGGAAGCTGTTTCACTATGGAACCGGGAGAAAACGCTGCACCCTCTTTCAGCTGCAGGGCATGGACCTGGTGACCTCATTTTTTTCGATACGGAAACAACAGGTCTTGGCGGCGGAGCAGGCAATACAATTTTTCTTTTGGGGCATGCAAGCATCTCGGGTAGTTCTTTAAACCTGAAACAGCATATTCTTCCGGGACCTGGTTCAGAAGTAGCTTTATACCAGAGTTTTTTGGAAAATGTAGATTACACCACTCTTGTAACGTATAATGGCAAGGCTTTCGACTGGCCCCAGGTTAAAACGCGGCATACGCTCGTCAGGGATCATGTGCCTAAGCTTCCTGCTTATGGACACTTTGATCTATACCACGCTGCAAGGCGGATGTGGAAGCATAAGATTGAACGGATGAAACTGAGCATAGTTGAACAGGAAGTGCTGGGCCTTGAAAGAAAGGATGACATACCTGGATTTTTGGCCCCTATGATTTATTTTGATTTTTTGGAACGGAAGAATCCGGAAGGGCTTCTTGGCGTGATCAAACACAATGAAACGGATATCCTTTCATTGGTGACATTGTATACCCATTTATCGTTCCAGCTTCTTGGCCGAGATCAATCCCGATCAGCAAAGGAAACCTTTGAGGTTGGACGCTGGTTTTCCTATCTTGGTGAATCAGGCAAGGCAAAGCAAACATTCAGCGGACTTTTAAATGCAGGAAATGAAGAGGAAATATCAGCTAAGCACGCCCTTGCGTTTGAACATAAGCGCCAAAAGGAGTGGGGGGAAGCCGTTTCCCTTTGGAAGGAATGTACTGAGAAGGGGAGCGCGATCCAACGGCTTGAAGCGAGTATTGAGCTTGCCAAGCACTATGAACACCGGGAAAAGAATCTGGAAATTGCTCTGAGGTATTGCCGATTGGCAGAGAATATCCATAAGGATAATCACCGCTCAACAAAAAAAGACATGAAACTTACCGTGGAATTAGAGAAAAGATTGAAGAGGATTTCCCGGAAACAATTTCCCGGGCAAGCGCAGGATTCGTCAAACTGAAACTGTATTTTTGCCAAGATTCGTCAGGTTCTGTTTAATTGTAACAAAATTTTAACATTTACCAGCATAAATCCTGTAATATCCTGTTGTATGTAGGTTTGGGACATTGTAAAATGTAGAATTGTATGGTGTTTTAAAAATCAAATTATTTACGGGGCTGGTAAGATTGTATAAAGCGGTTTTGGTTCTTTATTTTGTTGTCATCACCCTCATCGCGGTTATTTTCAGCGGTTTGAAGGACAACTTCTACACATTCCTCTAAGCTGGACGGCAACCGATGAATTAAAGTTTCTATTGAAAAATAGGTGTTTTCATTAGTACAAGACGCATGACTTCTTCATAGGCTGATAATGTAAACAATAAGTCTAGAGGAAAGGAGTTATGCACAATGCATTGCAAACCAACACATGTATTACCGACTGTGGTACACCCTACAAAATGCTGTGTGAACCATAATTTTGTCAACAACGTCGTACCACATGTTCATCCAACACATACAACAAATGTTAATCACATCAACTACGACCATGTTCATTATTTCCCGCATACTCAGTCAACAGTGAACCAGGTGACACACCAGAACCATTACGGCGGTCCTGGTCCGGTTCCTGGAGTTGCTCCTGTCGGTCCTAGACCGCGCCCAGGATTTGGTCCGGGAATGGGCTTTGGACCTGGTCCAGGAATGGGCTTTGGTCGATAATATGAAGGCAACAAGGGCTATAAAAAGCCCTTGTTTTTTTACAGGTCTGATTTCAGCCCGACTTTCAGGCATTGAATAACGCAATAAAAAATTCGCGAAGGGGTTTATATGGCTAAAATAGCTGCGATATCAGGTTACAAACCTTTTGAACTCGGCATTTTCCAGCATGATCATCCAGCGGCAGAATACATAAAAATCGCTATAAAAAAAAGCTTGCTGCCTTTAATTGATGAAGGTCTCGAATGGGTGATGATCAGTGGTCAGCTTGGTGTTGAGTTATGGGCAGGAGAGGCTGTACTCGATTTGCAGGAAGAATTCCCAGATCTGAAGCTGTCCGTATTCACACCGTTCTTGAATCAGGAGGAAGCTTGGAAAGAGGCCAACAAGGAATGGTATGAATCTGTGCTTGCTGGCGCAGACCATGTGGATTCCATAACCCGGAAGCCTTACGAAAATCCATGGCAATTCAAGCTTAAGAATCAATTTTTCGTAGAAAAAAGCGATGTAATGATTCTGCTGTATGATCCTGAAAAGGAAGGCAGTCCTAAGTTCATTTATGAAACAGCAAAAAAACAGCATGAATCCAGTAATTATGAATTAAAACTGATCACCTTATATGATTTGCAGGAAGTCGTAGAAGAAGAACAGTTGAAGCAGCAGGGGTTTTAATGGTAATAGATATTTTAAATAACGTGCTATCGTCTAAACCATAAATCATGGACATCTTAAAAAGCAAAGAATCAGAAAAGAAAAGAAAATTGACAAATCGTCTTGTTTTTGAAAAAATGAATGTGACGATTGGGGTATATTGAGGTGAATGGAATGCTATCAGATAAAATTCAATTAACTGCTAAAGATATTTTAGAAAAAGAATTCAAGACAGCAATGCGTGGATACAAGCCCGAAGATGTAGATAAATTTCTTGATATGATCATTAAGGATTATGAAGCAATGCAGCAAGAGATTGAAGAGCTGCAACAGGACAATCTCCGCCTGAAGAAACAGCTTGACGAGGCTTCACGCCGCCCAAGCACGCAGGCTGCAGGAACGACGAATTTTGACATCCTGAAAAGACTGTCCAACCTTGAAAAGCATGTGTTTGGTGACAAACTGTACGATTAATCCATTTCTTGCTAGTTTTTGAAATGTATTACCATTGCTTTTCATAACGAAGTTCCATATAATAATTTTTGTAGCTGTTAATAACGTTCGGGTAATCGCTGCAGCTCTGCTGCAGAGGAAAGTCCATGCTCGCACAGGCTGAGATGCCTGTAGTGTTCGTGCCTGGCCAATTCATAAGCCAGGGCAGTCGGGCTCACGCTCGGCTGACGGCCGGGAAAATGCCTAAGTCGGTAACGATATGGCATGAATACCTATAAAAGTGCCACAGTGACGGAGCCTTCCAAGAAATTGGAAGGGTGGAACGAGGTAAACCCCACGAGCGAGAAACCCAAACGATGGTAGGGGCACCTTCCTGGAGGAACTGAACAAAGGGAAGGACAGATGAGTCATCATCTGTAGATAGATGATTACCGCCGGAGTACGAGACTTTTGGTCGTTTGCAGTACGATGGTACAAAACATGGCTTACAGAACGTTATTAATGGGTTTGTATGAGTGTTTATGAAAGCTCTCCTTTTGCCAGGAGAGCTTTTTTTATGTATATTAAGTGTTATTGGGCAATGTAATAATGGATACATAAGTATACTTGAAATAAAGGGTGAAATGATGAAGAATTTTGATATAATCGCAACTTCGGCAATGGGGCTAGAAGCGATCGTTGCCAAGGAAGTCCGTGACCTGGGATATGACTGCCAGGTCGAAAACGGGAGAATCAGTTATAAGGGAGATGCCTGGGCCATTGCCAGAAGCAATATGTGGCTCAGGACTGCCGACAGAGTAAAAATCAAGGTTGGCGAATTCAAAGCCTATACATTCGACGAGCTGTTTGAAAAAACGAAGGCTCTTCCGTGGGAGCAGTTTTTACCGGAGGATGCCGAGTTCCCGGTATCCGGAAAATCCGTAAAATCCAAGCTGTTCAGTGTATCGGATTGCCAGGCAATTGTGAAGAAGGCAATTGTGGAAAGAATGAGGAAATCCTATAAAAAGACTTCATGGTTTGAGGAAAACGGTCCTTTATTTAAGATTGAGGTGGCACTCCTTAAAGATGTTGTAACGATTACAATCGATACAAGCGGAAGCGGGCTTCATAAGCGCGGTTACCGAACTGGGCAGGGGGAAGCGCCACTGAAGGAAACTTTGGCTGCAGCTTTGATCATGCTGACGAACTGGAATCCGGACAAGCCTTTTGTCGACCCATTCTGCGGGTCCGGGACGATTCCGATTGAAGCTGCGCTGATCGGCCAGAACATTGCACCAGGATTCAACCGTGAATTTGTCTCCGAAGGCTGGCCAATCATCCCTGACTCCGTTTGGGATGAAGTCAGGGTGGAAGCGGAAGATCTGGCAAAATACGACCAGCAACTTGATATAAGCGGAATGGACATCGACCACAGGCTAGTTAAAATCGCCGAGGAAAACGCGTTTGAAGCAGGACTTGGCGATTTGATCAAATTCAAGCAAATGCGTGTTCAGGACTTCACGACAACTAAAGAATATGGCGTCATTGTAGGAAACCCTCCATATGGAGAGAGACTAGGAGAGAAAAAAGCCGTGGAAAACATGTACAGTGAAATGGGCCGTACCTTTGCATCCCTTGACACCTGGTCCATTTACATCCTCACATCCAACGAGAATTTCGAGCAGGTGTATGGAAAGCCAGCGACCAAAAAACGAAAATTATTTAACGGATTCATCCGTACAGATTACTATCAGTACTGGGGAAAACGCCCGCCTCGGACAGAACAATAATCCAGTGCAAAAAAAGCCACATGATAAAATGTGGCTTTTTTCTTTGCTCTTTTTGAAAGAATTTTTTGTCAGTAAATGGAAAGGGTAGAAGTGTCCAGGCGGAAAGCTGTCCGTAAGGGGCAGTCAAAAGGACAGGTTGAGGAGAAAAAGGTGCAAAGCTGTCCGTAAGGGGCTGTCAAAAGGACAGGTAGAGAGGATATTAGTGCAAAGCTGTCCGTAAGTGGCTGCTCAAAAGGACAGGTTGAGGAGGAAAAGGTGCAAAGCTGTCCGTGAGAGCTGTTCAAAAGGACAGGTTGAAGAGGAAAAGGGACAAAGCTGTCCGTGAAGGCTGTTCAAAAGGACGGGTTGAGGAGGAAAAGGGACAAAGCTGTCCGTGAGGGACTGCCAAAAGGACTGGGAGAGAGGATATTAGTGCAAAGCTGTCCAAATTTAAAACATTGCTGTGTAAAGCACCTTCCAGGAATAAATGGAATGGTTCAGGAATAAACTAGTTTTATCTTTATTGAGTGGAGGGATGGCAATGAATTATTCTTATATCGATTTTCATAGAATTTCTAAAGCTCTTACTTCTAGTACTGAAGCTTTGCGCAGTGAACTTCAGGCAGATGTTGACCAGCTGGCTGAATTGCAGGAAGCAGAAAGCAACTTTCGCCAGGCATTGTCATTTGGCTTGTCAAATCCAAAATAATGGCATAACCTGCCCATTTTAGCAGCTTCAGGTTAAATAATCCTAAAAAGCAAAAGAAACGCTTGGACTCAAGCGTTTCTTTTTATTATTCTAAAATCCCTGCAGCTGCTTTTTGCCTTCCTCAGTCATCCGGTCAGGTGTCCAGGCGGGTTCCCAAGTCAATTGGATATCTGCGTGATCGATTTCTTCCATGCCAAGCACGCAATATTTGATGCCGCTCGCAATGCTGTCATGAAGCGGACAGCCCGGAGTCGTCAAAGTCATGATCACTTTGGCCGTACGAGGTTCAGGAACTTCGATGTCATAGATTAGACCAAGATCAACTACATTGATATTCAACTCAGGGTCATATACCGTTTTCAAATTTTCCCTAATTTTTTCCTTTAGTTCCATCATGTTAAGCCCTCCTTATTTTATGACAACTTTTGCAATGATATAGCTGAACAACACAGCTCCTACTACGTTCAATCCCTGCCCCAGGTAAAAGACGGGCAAGAGCTTTACGGAGAAGCTCAGTAAAAGGAATAACGTCCCGGCAATAAAAAGTGTAAAGAGAGGCAATGCTAACTTTTCATCCATCATGTCTTTAAGTGATGGTACTTTTTGTTTGCCAATCTCCTTGCTGTATTTGTGTGTCCACCAGAGGAAGGGGACAATTTTATATAAATAGCCTATTATGCTGAAGGCGATCCAGGCGATCAGATAAGAAATGAGAAGCGGTCCGATGATGACTGGAAGCCGATCAGCCAGGCTGCCGGCAAACGCGGCCAAATGAATGACAGCCCCAAAACCAATCGCCAATAACGCAAACATAAACGGACGGTCGAGTTTCTTTTTGACGCGCTTATCAATGATTTTTTTGACGTGCCAGGCAAAAACCATAAAACCTGCGGAAAGGAAGAAGGTGCCGATTATTTCAAGTAACTGGATCTTGGTTATAAATGAAAAGACCAGTTGGATGATTCCTATAAAATACACAGTAAAAACATAGTTAGCAGGCTTCATGGAATAACCATGAGCAAGTGAGAACATCGGCACCATTTTATAAGAAAAGCCGAAAATCAGTAACGAAAACCAGCCGGCTGTCCCTAATAGGATATGAGTTTTAAAAACTGCATGATAATAAGCTGAGGCGAAGCCTGTATTCATGCTCAGGACAAGCGTGATGCCGAGTACAATGGTCAACAGGAGAGAAAAAAGAGCAGTCCCGACGAACAAGGTAAGAATATTCGGCTTTGCCTGGCTTCTTAAGGTCATGAACATTTGAAACAGGAACATCAATATGCCCGCCAATGTCAGCAACCCTGGAATAAGGGCGTCCTGGGGATTGATATAAAGGGTGGCCGCAAAAGAAGCAATCCCAATCGACGTGAGAGCAAATTGCCAAAACCCGAACCGTTCATTCCAAATCGGGGTCAGGAAAGCGACGGGCACCAGTTGATACATTGCTCCCATTGCGACCATCAGGGCCCAGCCAAGTACAAAGAGGTGTGCGGCAGACCAGATGGCTGGCAAACGAAATGTACCTGTAATGAGCAAATCTCCATTTAGCAAAATCAGCAACTGAGATAAAATCAATGCAATCATGCTGAAGGCAATGAACGAGAATGGAAGCTTTATGTTCGTCTCGTTCCCTTTAGTTGGCTGAATCATTGAAATCACCCCGCTCTTTTGGAAATCGTCACTCGATAGCTTCCATCTTCCTGCTGCTCCGTAAGGTACAGATAGCCCAACTCATCAAGCTGTTCAAACAGGAACATGGGGCGCCGGTCATTAATGATTACCAGCGTCTGGCCATCGTCCAATTCTTCCAGTGCAGCCAGCGTTCTCATCATTGGCTGGGGAGGCTCTAGTCCACGGTTGTCAAGGATCATCCTATTTCCCTCCTGTTTTGGTAAAAGTGATTCGATAATGTTTTGCTTCGATTTTTTCTGCTTCGTGCTCAAATCCCTTTGCCTTCAGGACCCCGTACAATGGAACAGGCTTGAAGGGTGCATGGAGGATCAGCACATCATTCTTTTGCAGATTGGAAATGGCCTCCATGATTTTTTGGAATGGTTCAAGCTTGTTGTTGATATCTTCTCTTACATCTAATTCCACTGTTTTAAATTCCATTTTCTTCAGCTCCTTATAACTGTTTGCTTGTCTATTTAAATGACAATCATTTTCAGTAGATATGTCCGTGATGCTCATCACTTAGTAAGCTCTATTAGAAATTAAAACAACTCCTGGTGCAATTTTTCGTGGTTGATTAGGTAACAGCCATCAGCATCGACACTCAAGTACTCTTTCTTTTTTAAATAATTGATTGTCCTGCTGACGGTTTCTCTAGATGTTCCGATCATATTGGCGAATTCCCTGTTGGTAAAATGGGTTGTCAGTTTAAAGCCGTCTTCTTTCCTTTCTCCATTGGTTTTGCACAGGCGCAAGAGCATCATGATGATTTGTTCGTACGTATTATGAAGAATCTGCTCCTCAAGACGAGCCTGTAAATCGATGATTTTCTCTCCGAGGACCCTGAATAATTTAATGGAAAGCTCCGGATAGGCAACAAGAATTTCCTCGAACTTTGAAATAGGAACGACAATCATCTGTGTATCTTCCATCATTTCAGCATGGGCAGGGTACTGTCCTTTTCGGAAAAAGCCGGCATGCGGAAACATTTCGCCAGCGTCCAGGACCGAGACGATTTGTTCTCTTCCAGAAGAATCTGTTTTGTAGATCTTCACCTTTCCTGAATGGATGAAGAAAACACGATCTAGCGTGTCACCCTGCATGAAAGCGTACATTTTGTGTTTAAAAAATCTTGGCTGGGCGATTTCAACGATCGGATCCAGTTCCTCTGAAGATAATTCTTTGAAAATCGGCACAGCCTTCAATTGATGTCTGATCTGGGTAATATGCATATCATCTTCTCCTCTATATACGAATTAAGTTTATAGCTAAATTTTATCAACCGTATGTAAAGGACTAAGTGACCTGAATCATATTTTGACGATTTTTTGAAAATAATTCTCAGTCCTGTGTGAAATATCACACCTGACAAATGAGGTACTTCACAATGTTCGAATCCGCCTACCCTTATGATTAGTGTGTAAAACAATCAGGGAAGGGGATGTATGGAAGATGGAAATCCAGCATGGAACATCGACAAAAGCAGTGGTAAAAAGAAATAGGAACTCACTGCTGAAATCCGTACTTATCATTACACTATTATTAAGCTTCACAGTACTGCTCACAGGCGGATACTGGATCTTTAAAGACATGGCTCCCAGGCCGCTTGAGGTCACAAGCGAAAAAGGGGAGATTATTTTAACAAAAGAAAGCATCATGGGGGGACAGGCGGTCTTCCAGAAATATGGTTTGATGGATTATGGTACTGTATTGGGCCACGGCTCGTATATGGGACCAGATTACACGGCAGAAGCTTTGAAAATTTATACAGATGGAATGCAAGACTTCAAGGCACAGGAAAAATATCAGAAAAATTTTGAAGCATTGACCGTAGATGATCAGACAATCATCCGTGATCAAGTAATGAAGGAAATGCGGGAAAACCGTTACGAGGCAGATGCTGATCAATTGGTACTGACAGATGCCCAGGTTTACGGACATCACAAAGTAAGGGACTTTTACCATGTGATTTTTACGGAGGGTGACCAGTGGGGCCTCAAACCCGGATTGATTCAAGAAAAGCATATGCCAGATGGTGTTCGGGCTTGGGTTTCAAAAGGCGACCAGATTGAACAGATAGCTGACTTCTTCTTCTGGACTGCATGGTTATCCAGTACAGAAAGACCCGATGATGATATCACGTATACAAATAACTGGCCATATTATGAAGACGCTGGAAACACGATGTCATTCTCGGCTATTTGGTGGAGCGGTGCCAGTGTGACCATATTGATCTTGTTTGTTGGCCTGATCCTGTTTGTCTTCTACCGTTATCACCTGGGGATGCAAGAGGCATATACAGAAGGGAATTTCCCTAACATTGACTTAAGAAAGCTGCCGCTTACTTCTTCACAATTGAAAACAGGTAAGTATTTCGCGGTTGTATCTGTTCTATTCTTTGTCCAGGCTATGTTCGGCGCGCTGCTTGCCCACTATTACATTGAGCCAGACAGCTTCTTCGGGATGAAGTGGGTTCACGATATCCTGCCATTCAACATCACGAAAGGGTTCCACCTTCAGCTGGCAATTTTCTGGATTGCTACAGCCTGGCTAGGAATGGGCATTTTCGTCGCTCCGCTTGTGGGCGGGCATGAACCGAAACGCCAGGGTTTGCTGGTTGATATCCTTTTCTGGGCTTTAGTAGTGCTGGTGGCAGGAAGCATGACCGGCCAGTGGCTTGGTGCCAATGGCTACCTCGGAAACAATTGGTTCCTATTAGGACATCAGGGCTGGGAATACCTTGAATTGGGCCGAGTATGGCAGTTCATCCTCGCTACCGGCATGCTCATCTGGCTGTTTATCGTGTTCCGAGGCATCAAGAGCGGCTTGAAAAGGGAATCCGACAAAGGCGGGTTGATTCACCTGCTGTTCTACTCAGCCATTGCGGTACCAGCATTTTACTTCTTTGCTTTCATGATCAATCCTGGAACGCATTATACTTTTGCCGACTATTGGCGCTGGTGGATCATCCATCTTTGGGTTGAAGGAATCTTTGAAGTTTTCGCAGTGGTTGTCATAGGTTTCTTGATGGTACAAATGAAGCTTGTTACAAAAAAATCAACAATAAAAGCATTATACTTCCAGCTGATCCTCCTGATGGGAGCTGGGGTAATCGGAATTGGCCACCACTATTATTACAACGGATCTTCAGAAGTATGGATCGCACTCGGTTCTGTCTTCTCGGCTCTCGAGGTCATTCCGTTAACCCTGCTGATTCTTGAAGCGTATGAACAATTTAAAATGATGAGAGACGGGGGCGTGAATTTCCCTTACAAAGGCACATTCTGGTTCCTCATCTCTGTAGCCATCTGGAATCTTGTGGGAGCAGGTGTACTTGGCTTCTTGATCAACCTGCCTGCAGTAAGCTTCCTGGAGCACGGCCAATTCCTGACACCAGCACATGGACACGCAGCCATGATGGGCGTATATGGAATGTTCGCAGGCGCGGTGCTCGTCTACTCACTGCGAAACATCGTCTCACCTGAGAAGTGGAGTGACAAATGGGTAAAATTCATTGTCATCATGCTTAATGTTGGCTTGGCGGGCATGGTATTCCTGTCGCTTATCCCAGTTGGATACCTTCAGCTTAAAGAAGCTTATTTCAACGGCTATGCAGCTTCCCGTTCATCACAGTTCCTGCAGCAGGAAACAGTCGAGATGCTGCTGACATTAAGGGCGATTCCAGACACCATTTTCCTGATAGGCGTAGCTGCTCTGGCAATCTTCAGCATCAAGGCACTGTTCAATCTTCGCAAGGTCACTCATAAAGAAGAAGAAAAGCTTCCGGTTATCGATCTTGCTGTTGATGAAGAATAAACGATAAAAAAACCGCAAAGCGACAGCGCTTTGCGGTTTTTATGCTTCCTTGTTTTTGTAATCGTTCTCTTTCACATCACAATCAAAGCAAAGTACTTTTCCTTCTTTTGTATGTATCCCATTTAAAAAGCCATCCATGCAGAAAATTTCCTTGCCGCACAAATGACAGCTGCCTACAAATTCTTTCATGTTGATCCCCTCCTGGTTTTATAGTTCGGGATAATGCCTGGAAGTTCCTTTCAAGAATAGGAACTTGTCCGAAGCAGGTGTACCTTTGGACAAGTTAGCAAGGGAAGTTCCCAAAGCTGCCTGAAATAGGAGAGTTTTTGACAGGCACACCAAAAGAAAAGTACCAGTCGAATCATTTCCTGCATCTATTCACAAACAATATCATAGCGCAACTGTGACCCGGCTCACTACTGCTGGATGGATCCGATTCTATAATAATAGTGTAAAGAAAATAAGTTCCGTAAAGGAGAGAGTGAAATGACTTTTAACGTTGTGATCAATGTACCTGATTATGCACCGCGGGAAAAACACCCTACTATATTCAAGAACTTCGATTCTCTTGCACCAGGAGAATTCATGCAAATTGTAAATGACCATGATCCAAGGCCGCTTCAATATCAGTTTATGATGGAGCGTCCGGAAACTTTCTCCTGGGAGTACCTTGAAGAAGGACCTGAAACCTGGAGAGTAGCGATCGGGAAGACGAAATAAATATACTTAATACCCTCTGATTCTCCCTAGCAGCAGGTTTGCCTGCTGTTTTTCTATTTCGTAAACCAAAATATCAGAAAAATATGATAAGATGGTGGTGAATGAGAAAATTGGGGTGAAGATGGATGAGTGATTATAAGCAGGCAGAACAGAGATTTTTGGATTATGTAAAGAAAATGGCGGCATATGGAGAAGCGCTGTCCCTAATTTACTGGGATTTAAGGACTGGTGCTCCAAGAAAAGGAGCAGAACAGCGGTCAGAGGTAATTGGTGTCCTGTCCTCGGAAGTGTTCAACATGTCGACCTCAGAAGAAATGGCATCCTACATAGCGAGACTATCAAATGAACCTGGATTATCAGAAATTACAAGAAAAACTCTTGAAGAATGCAAGAAGGACTATGACCGTAACAAAAAAATACCGGCAGAAGAGTACCGCGAATTTGTGATCCTCCAGTCAAAAGCCGAAACGGTATGGGAGGAAGCGAAAGCAAGGTCTGATTTTGAAATGTTCAGACCTTATCTTGAAAAATTGGTGGAAATCACAAAGAAGTTCATCCAATATTGGGGGTATGAAGACAACAAATATAATACCCTGCTTGATATGTACGAACCGGGGGTAACTGTTGAAGTGTTGGATCAAGTATTCGGCGACCTTCGTGAAAAGATTGTCCCTCTCGTTCAGGAAATCTCAAATTCTGCTGACAAGCCCGAGACTGGGTTCTTGTTCAAACATTTCCCTAAAGAGCAGCAGCGCTTGTTCAGCCTCGAAATCTTGAAACAAATGGGATATGACTTTGACGCAGGAAGGCTTGATGAGACGGTTCACCCTTTCGCCATGGGTCTTAATCCAGGAGATGTGAGGGTTACGACCAAATATGACGAGTCGGATTTCAGGACAGCAGTTTTTGGAACGATTCATGAAGGAGGCCATGCTCTATACGAACAAAACATTTCTGAAGAGCTGATCGGCACTCCCTTGAGTTCTGGCACTTCCATGGGAATCCATGAATCTCAGTCATTGTTCTATGAAAACTTTGTTGGCCGGAATCTTTCGTTCTGGAAGCACAATTACAGTCTGCTTCAGGAATACTCATCTGGCCAATTTTCCGGGGTTGAAGTGGATGATTTTTACCGTGCCATCAATGAATCCAAGCCAAGTCTGATCAGAATTGAGGCAGATGAACTGACCTATCCGCTCCATGTTATGGTTCGATACGAAATTGAAAAAGGTTTGTTCAATGATGAGATCGAAGTGAAGGACCTGCCGCAAATCTGGAATGATAAATACGAACAATATCTGGGGATTCGGCCAGGCAATGATGCAGAAGGTGTGCTTCAGGATGTCCACTGGGCAGGTGGAAGCTTCGGGTATTTCCCTTCATATGCATTAGGCTATATGTATGCGGCCCAGTTTAAAAATACGATGCTGAAGGATTTGCCGAACTACGAAGAATTGCTTGCGGAAGGCAACTTGCAGCCTGTGAAGGACTGGATGACCGAAAAGGTCCACAGGCACGGAAAAATTAAGAAACCTCTGGAGATTTTAACAGATGTAACAGGGGAAGGACTAAACGCGAAATACCTGGTAGATTATTTATACGAAAAATACAATAAGGTATATAATTTAGTATAAAAATACAGATGGCAGTTCTTCTGCCATCTTTTCTGTGTGGTGAGTATATGACCAGTAAATTACCTTATATTATGATTGCATTTGCGGCCGCAATGTGGGGCCTTATCGGCTTTTTTGTAAAAGGACTTACGGCTGCGGGATTCAGTGCCATGGAAATCGTGGCAATCCGCGTGCTTACTGCAGCCATTATCCTGATCCTGGTTGGAATAGTGTATTATCGTAATCACTTAAAGATTCGCTTGCAGGATTTATATCTATTTGTCGGCACAGGAATTTTAAGCATCGTCTTCTTCAATTGGTCCTATTTTACTGCGATTAATTTATTGAGTATCCCGATTGCTGTTGCCTTGCTGTATACTTCGCCAGCATTCGTGGCAATCTTGTCTTTTCTCTTTCTCAAGGAAAGCATTAATCGGAAAAAGCTCCTGGCGATTGTGCTGACTGTCATTGGCTGTACATTGGCTGCTGGGATAACGGGAAAGGGAGGGGCGACATTCTCCGTTTCAAGTATCCTGATTGGCCTCGGAGCAGGCTTCGGTTATGCACTGTACAGTATTTTTGGCAAGATTGCGTTAAGACGTTACCATCCTTTCACAGTAACAATGTATACCTTTATTGTTGCATCGGCAGCCCTTGTTCCTACTACCGGTATTGCTGGTAAGGCATCGAGCGTTTTCACCGGGGACATTTGGCTGTATGCGATAGGACTCGGAATTTTTCCGACTGTCCTCGCGTACTTTGCCTACTCTTGGGGACTGGAAAGAACTGAGAGCAGTACAGCTGCAGTCGTGGCTACTCTCGAACCCGTCATTGCAACGATGTTGGGTATGATTGTGTATGGAGACCGCCTTGGCAGCCTCCAGCTGCTTGGATCAGCCATGATCATTATCTCTGTGATCGCTGTAAATATAACACTTCCTAAAAGGGAACAAAAAAAGCACTTCCCTGTTTGAAAGAGAGAAGTGCTTTTGCGTTTAAAAGAATTTATAACCCTTCGATCCGATTGGTGCATTTTCAATCATATCGATAAACGGAATCGTGTATGCGAAGAGGATCAACAGGACTGTAATACCAATCCAAAGCTTCCAGTTTTCGAAAACCATAGGAGTTTTTTCTGCTGCATCAGAGACTTCTCCGACAGGGAACTCTTCTTCACCTTTTGGAGCAAAGAACGCAAGGTTGATGAAGATGTACAGCATCAGGATAATTCCAAGGAAGAGAATTGATCCGCCGACTGCCTGGGCAACCTGGTAAGGAATCCATTCCATCGCTTGTTCTGATCCGCCGTAAGTAGAGAAGGAAGAACGGCGTGGAGCTCCCAGAAGACCCGCAGCGTGCATCGCACCTGACATGAATGTCATACCGATCGCCCATACAACACCCTGGATAATTGCCAGCTTGTTCATTGCCTTTGTCAGTACTCTTCCTGTTAGGTGAGGTACCAGCCAATAGGAAATTCCAAAGAAAGTCAGGACGACGGATGTTGCCAATGTCAAATGGAAGTGTCCTGTTACCCAGATTGTGTTATGGACAACCTGGTTCAACTGGTGAGATGCGTTAACAAGACCACCGGCACCAGCAGGGATAAATGCAAGCATCCCGATGAAAGGTACAACGAATCGTGCGTCACCCCAAGGCAGCTTCTTTAACCAGCCAAATAGGCCAGTTGCACCTTTGGAACGTCCGTACATCTCGAATGTAGCGAATAAAGAAAATGCAGTCATCAGTGATGGAATAACAACAAGGAATGTCAGGACAACCTGAAGGAACTTCCATGCTGGATCAATGCCAGGTTCCGTCAATTGATGATGGAAACCTACTGGTATAGAGAACAATAAGAACAGGATAAATGACATCCTTGCTAATGAATCAGAGAAAATCTTCCCGCCAATGATCTTTGGCACAATTGCATACCATGCCATATAAGCAGGCAGAAGCCAGAAATAGACGAGCGGATGTCCAAAGTACCAGAATAAAGTACGGCTGACCAGAACATCGACGCGTTCAACAAGGCCCAATGACCATGGAAGCAGCTGGAACAACACTGTTGCAGCTACACCGATTGTCGCGACAATCCACATCAGCGTGTTTACCATTGCCATGAAAGTCAACAGCGGGCTTGGTTTGCCAGGATTCGCTTTTCTCCATGAAGCATATGCCATGATCAGTGCAGCACCATCGATCCAGCTTCCGACAACCACCAAAGTAAGGCCTATATAAAATAAAGCGTGTGCCTGAAGCGGTGCATAGAATGTATAAAGGACAGAAGCTTCGTTCATAAGGATCATGACTGCTGCCATGACTGTACCAACCGTCATTGTCCAGAACCCGATCCAGCCGGTCTTGCGCTGCTTAGCGGTTAATGTTCCTGACGTCTTGCTTACTAGTGCAAGCTGGAAGCCCATGATGAAAAAAGTAGTCAAGACGAGCCCCAGAACAACGCCGTGAATCGTCAGGATTTGATAATAACCAGTCCATGAAGGCAATTCGAATTTACCAGAACGGACAAGAGTCTGAAGTAAACCAGCAAGACCACCAATCGCAAGTGCGATGAACGCTACATAAAAGTGAGCCATTACCAGCTTGCCATCTCGGCGGTCAACGATCGTATTTACGCTTTTCATTATTCTACCACCTCAATCTTGGAAGACATCATGTGGTGGCCTACACCACAATATTCATTACATACAATCAGGTATTCGCCAGCTTTGTCAAAAGTAGTGACAAATTCACTGATATATCCCGGTTCAAGCATCATATTGATATTCGTACCTGCTACTTCGAAACCGTGGATGACATCTTTCGTGGTAGCGATTACCTTGACTTTGGCTCCTTTAGGTACCTCTACCTGTCCAGGGTTATAAGCAAAAGCTGAAGCAACGAAAATAAGTTCATAATCCCATTCCTTGCCTTCAACCTTCTTTAATCCTGGCTCGTCGAAAGGAGCAGTTGTGTCCACCTTTTCCGGATTGATCGTTGCCAGGCAGCTTGGAGGCTGATTGCCCATGTAAAATGCGCTCACGCCAACGACTGTTAGGAAAACGAGTAATGTCGTGATGCCGAATATCAGCCAAATTTTTTCAAACTTATGAATGTGCATCTTTTTTCTCCCCTTTTGGTCTCTCTTAGAAACGATCTAAAAATAAAAAGTATACGCCTACCCAAGTAATGATTAAAAAGAACCCCAATAAGAAAACGGATGCAAGTGTTCCTTTAAGAGAAGATTGGTCTTCTACTTTCGTATTCGTTTTCTTACCGATTTCAGGCTGTGCCATCCCGGTCCACTCCCTTCGTATAGATAAGTCGGTAGTTAATTTTTTTGATAAGTACATTCTCATCATACAAAACAATTTGGAAACGTAAATATGGTTTCAGTCAGTTCACAAATTGTTCATACCTGCTATATTTACTATGTTAATGGTGAAAACGCGTCATCACAGTGATTTAAGTCACAAGGTACATGGGGGAAATGTGAATAATCTGTGAAAATGAGCATGTGAAATATTGATCATATTAAACGGACAGAGAATAAGGTGTGACGAATCGTGTTGACTTTTTATTATTAAGTAAAAACGGGTTACACCATTTTTACCAATTCACAATAGAATAATAGAAAATGGTTTTTCAGGAAGTGACTTTCATGCAGAAATATTATTGTGAACATTGCCGTCAGATTTATGATGAAATGAGGATATGCACTAATTGCGGCAGTGAGGCGGAGAAGGAAATTTGGATCGAAGTCCAAAAGCAGTCTGGCGAAAAATGATCCCGTAAAAAAGCACCGGAGATGAACGGTGCTTTTCCTGTTTGCAGGACTGGAAGAAAACCTATGGTAAAATAAATGCATCAATAAAAGGAGGACTGATGGCCATGTTTTTGCCTTCATTTGAACTAATAGGAAAGACGGCGATTGTCACAGGAGCAGGAAGGGGGATTGGCAGGGCAATTGCCATCGGACTAGCGGAAGCTGGTGCTGATGTGGCTTTGCTTGGACGAACAGAAGAAAGCCTGAAAGAGACAGCTGGAATCCTGGCTGAAGTTGGCCGAAAATCATTGATCATTCCTGCTGATGTGACCAAAAGAGAACAAGTACATAACGCAATTAAACAGGTGAAAGCTGAATGGGGAAAAATTGATATTCTTGTGAACAATGCAGGGATGAATATCCGTTCAAAAGCCCTGGAAGTAACGGATGAAGAATGGCAAACTATCATGGATACCAACCTGAAGTCTGCCTTCATGATGTCCCAGGAAGCCGGGAGAATGATGAAGGATCAGGTGGGGGGCGGCAAAATCATCAACATTGCCTCTGTCGCCGGTCAAGTCGCACTTCGCACCGGTGTTGTCTATGCCGCGACAAAAGCAGCACTCATGCAAATGACAAAAGTCCTCGCAATGGAATGGGGACAGTATGGCATCAATGTGAATGCAATTGGCCCTTGGTATTTCAAGACCCCGCTGACTGAAAAGCTCTTGGCTGATGAAGCTTATGTAAACGATATCCTCTCAGTAACGCCATTGAAGAGGATTGGTGAATTGCCAGAACTAGTTGGTCCAGTCGTATTCTTGAGTTCGGATGCCGGGAACTATATGACAGGCCAAACTTTGTTCGTTGACGGCGGGATGACGATTCATGGATTTTGATTTGAATCATCAACTTTCCTCATCAGCAACGTAATCTGATCAAGAATTTAATTGTGCCGCGAGAAGGTTGTCTGGGTGTCAACTGGTAAAGATTTTATAGTGTACAAGCAACCGCTGCATTGTATAATGAAACTGCACAGCAACTCCTTCAAAACGTTAGGCTTTCTCCTCTATGGGGAAAGTCTTTTTTTCATTCCATTGTTTGACCGTATACTCTCCGGGTAAATGGAAAAAGTAACCGTACATATAGATGAGGAGAGTATAGACATGCCAAGAATCATTTCGACTGCAGAAGCTGTTCCGCCATTCGCGATCGAACAGGACAAAGTTATGGATTTCGCTGAAAAACTATTCAGTGAGTCTTTCAAAGATATAAGCAGGCTGCTGACTGTTTTTCAGAACGGGCAAATAGAGAAGCGTCATTTTGCTAAGGATCTAGAATGGTTCGAGAAGGACCATACCTTTGAGGAAAAGAATGATGCATATATTGAAACTGCGGTGAAGCTTGGGGCCGAAGCAATCTCCAATTGTTTAAAAAATGATGCATTCCTTAAGAATGAGGTCCATTTTGAAGACATCGACGCGATTTTCACAATCAGTACCACAGGTTTGTCGACGCCGAGCATCGATGCAAGAATCATGAATATCCTTCCATCATCTCAATATACTAAAAGGATTCCTATTTGGGGATTGGGGTGTGCCGGAGGGGCAGCGGGTTTATCCCGTGCTTATGAATATTGTTTAGCGTTTCCAAAAGCCAAAGTTCTTGTCCTGTCTATTGAACTTTGCAGCTTGACCTTCCAGCGAAATGACCGCTCCAAAAGCAATTTAATCGGGACATCTCTGTTCGCTGATGGGGTTGCATGTACTTTGGTCTGCGGAGATGATTCGGATTATCAAAAATTCATGAAAAGGCAGGCAGCGCCCAACATTATTGGGACACAATCCACTACGATGCCTGACTCGCTGGATGTAATGGGTTGGGATGTCAAAAATGAAGGGCTTTTTGTCATCTTTTCAAAAGATATCCCTTCCATCATTGAAAATTGGCTTCAGCCTAATGTCCTCCGGTTTTTGCATTCAAACGGACTGGACGTTCAGGACCTGAATCATTTTATCGCTCACCCTGGCGGTAAAAAGGTGCTCGAAGCATACGTTTCGGCTCTCCATTTTCCTGAAAGTATGACACAAACCTCTTTGGAGGTGCTGAAGGAATATGGGAATATGTCTTCTGCGACCATACTCTATGTGTTGAGAAGGTTCATGGAGTCTGCCGGTGAAGGGGACATCGGTCTTGCGGCAGCACTCGGTCCTGGCTTTAGTTCGGAATTGCTGTTGATGAGGTGGGAATAGCATGTTGTTTTATATTTTTGTTGGAGTGATTATTTTTCAGCGGTTGATGGAACTTGTGATTGCCAGAAGAAATGAATCCTGGATGAAGAAAAGGGGAGCAATCGAATTCGGCAAGGGGCATTACCCAGCGATGGTGACAATCCATACGGCTTTTTTCATCTTTCTCATCTTTGAGGTGATTTATTTTGATAAAAGCCTTTCTTCCTACTGGCCGATCCTGCTGGCAGTGTTCATTTTTACACAGGCCATGAGGGTATGGGCCTTGTCATCACTCGGTAAGTTCTGGAATACAAAAATCATCATCCTGCCAGGAGCAGATGTGGTTAAAAAAGGACCCTATAAAATCATTAAACATCCAAACTATTTGATCGTAGCAGTCGAGTTTATCGTCATCCCGCTAATGTTTAACGCCTATATCACGATGATTGTTTTCACTCTATTGAATATCATCATTTTATCGATCAGAATACCGGCAGAGGAAAAAGCATTAAGAGAATTGACAAAATATGAAACAGCATTTCATCAGCAAGGCCGCTTCGTACCGAATTTGTTAAATAAGTGTGACAATTAAAGAGAATCCATTGAAAATGATAATCAGTAGTGCTACACTTTCCTTAGAGATGAAAATAGTTCTCAGTTAATTAAAGTACTGCAAGGATGGTGTTCTATCAATGGTTTCCATGATGGTTGTGTCGACTGTAGCTGCTTATGCTTTAGTGATGAAATATGTTTTGAACAATGTACTTAAGCCTCAATAAAAAATACATTCTCATTTAGATTAGCCCGGACACAGGTCCGGGCTTTTCTTTTTTTTACGGACGAAAATGAAATAATAGGAATAAACCGAAAAATCATATAAAATAAAGTCATTCACAATTTTGTCACAAGGGGTAAAAATAATGAGTCAGACTGTTGCGCAACAAGATCGAATCCTTCTTGGGAAAGTACGATCACTTTATAATTTAATGCTTGCCAATCATGATGAAGATACAGCTGTAAAAGTTAAGGAGCTGGGAAGGAAGTCGGTTGAAGAGGAATTTTCGATTGCTTTTTGCGGACATTTTTCCGCAGGGAAGTCGAGTATGATCAACAGGCTGATTGGCGACAATATCCTGCCATCCAGCCCTATTCCCACCAGCGCCAATTTAGTGAGGATCAAATCTGGCGCAGAATATGCAAAGGTAATCTTTAAGAATGGCGGATCCAGGCTTTATCCAGCACCATATGACTATGAAACTGTAAAGTCATACGCAAAGGATGGAGATCAGATTCAGGCGATTGAGATCAGTCATCAGGGAGCTGAATTCCTTGAAGAGGCTGTCATAATGGACACACCGGGAATTGATTCTACTGACGATGCACACAGAATTGCCACTGAATCAGCACTCCATCTTTCAGATATCGTTTTTTATATGATGGATTATAACCATGTACAGTCTGAATTGAACTTTTTATTCACCAAAGAGCTGACGGATGCCGGTAAAGAACTATATTTGATCATAAACCAAATTGATAAACACCAGGATGCGGAGCTGTCTTTTGAACAATTCAGGAAAAGTGTCGAGGCTTCGTTTGCTGATTGGGGAGTCAACCACAAGGGCATTTTTTACACATCATTAAAAAATGAGGAATATCAGCACAACCAATTCAGGCAACTGCGCGCATTTATCACAGAGCGGAAAAGCAAAAGGAAAGAAATTTTGCCTGTTTCTGTCTTCAAGTCGATGGAAAAATTGGCGGAAGACCATTTGAGCTATCTCCAGCAAAATGAAGCAGAAAAAGTAAGTGATCTGGAAAGCATCCTCGAAAAGATTCCGGAACAGGAAAGGAAGCATCTTGCGTCCCAACTTGAAGATATCCGGATAAAGAAGAAAAAAATCCAGGATGAGCGCGATCCGGAGAAAGAATTCCGACTGGGCATTAATGAAATTCTTAAGAATGCCTATTTAATGCCATTCCAGACTCGTGAACTGGCAGAGGCCTATTTGCAGGCAAGACAACCCGATTTCAAGGTCGGCTTGTTCTTCTCGAAGCAAAAAACCGAGCAGGAAAAGACTGCACGGCTAAATCGTTTCTACAGTGATCTGGAGGATAAGGTACAATCCCAGCTAAACTGGCATATCAAAGATTTCTTAACAAAGCTGTTCCGAAAGCACCAGCTTACGCAGGCAGAATTGCAGAGCGCCGCCAATGGATTCAAAATTGATTTTGGAGAAGAATTGCTCGAAAATGCAGTCAAACCTGGAGCAAGGCTGTCAGGCGATTATGTATTGAACTACACGAATGACGTTGCAGAAGCCCTGAAAAACATTGCGAGAAGGATGCTGCAACTCTTGAAAGAACAGTTTCTTGAGCACGTACAAATGAATGATGATGAAGAGCTTGAACATCTGCTTGACGAGGAAGAAAAGCGCCAGAAACTTGTGGATGCATGGGATGGCTTGACACTCATCCAGAATCATCTTGATAACGAAAGGAGAAAGGTATCCGAGATTCTGTATGGAGATTCAAAGATTAAGTACGACGAGTCCGACTTTGAAATCTTCCATTCTGTAGATGACGAACCTGAAGTGATCACCAACGTTGAGACTGTGGTTTCAAGCAAGGCAGAAGAAAAGGGTGCTGAATCTGTAGAAGCCTCTGATGAACAGCCAGTCACAGATAGAGTACATTATCATGAAAAACAGGAGCAATTGATCCAGAAGCTGAATTTCACATCGAAACAAATTGAAGGCCTGCCTGGATTAAGAAAGATTTCACGCGAACTGAAGGAAAAGGCAGGAAGATTGAAAGAAAGAGAATTCACGGTCGCTTTGTTTGGTGCCTTCAGTGCAGGGAAATCTTCCTTTGCGAATGCCCTGGTAGGGGAGAGGATTTTGCCTGTATCTCCAAACCCTACGACGGCTGCTATCAATAAAATCAAACCAGTAACTGCCGAGCATCAACACGGAACCGTCATTGTAAAAATAAAGAATGCGCAGGAGCTGCTCAAAGAACTGGAACGTTCTTTAGGATTGTTTGGGCAAACAACAACTGATTTTGAGCAAGCGATCAATCAGATCAATACGTTGAAATGGGAGGATAGCGGGTACAGTGCGGTTGAAAAAACCCACTATTCATTCCTCCAGGCCTTTTTGAAGGGCTACAGCCAATTTAAAGGACAATTAGGGGAAGTGCTGTCTGTAGATTTGGAGTCATTCCGAGGGTATGTGGCGGAGGAGGAAAAATCCTGTTTCGTCGAATGGATCGAGGTCTACTATGATTGCGAGCTTACGAGAGAAGGAATCACACTTGTTGATACGCCTGGCGCTGATTCCATCAACGCTCGGCATACAGGTGTGGCTTTTGATTATATCAAGAATTCGGATGCAATTTTATTTGTTACCTACTACAATCATGCATTTTCAAAAGCGGACAGGGAATTCCTGATCCAGCTTGGAAGGGTGAAGGACACCTTTGAACTCGATAAAATGTTCTTCCTCGTAAATGCCGTAGATTTAGCCAACTCTCCAGAAGAGCAGGCAGCTGTCCTCGAATATGTAGAGGACCAGCTAGTTCAATACGGGATTAGAAAACCGCATCTTTACCCGGTATCAAGTCTGAAGGGGCTTAATGCCAAGCTGAATGGTGAGCTTGAAGGTGACCAGTTCTTCAGCAGGTTTGAACAGGCGTTCTATTCCTTTATTGCCAATGATCTGATGACCATGGCTGCAGAGGCAGCTGAAACTAAATGGCGCCAGGCTGTCCATGTGATTGAGGAAATGATTGCCTCTGCTGTGGAAGACAAGGCAGCAAAGGCCGCGAAAAGGGGCAAACTCCTTTCCGAACGGGACGAGATGCTGCAGATTCTATCAAAAAAGAATGCAGAAGTCCTGAAAGATCGGTTCATACAGGAGGCTGATGAGCTGACCTATTATATCCGCCAGCGCGTATTCATCCGTTTTGGGGAGTTTTTCAGAGAGTCTTTCAATCCTGCTCTTCTTAAGGATGATGGCCGTAACCTGAAAAAGGCATTGGAATCTGCTCTGGATGAGCTCCTTGAAAGCATAGGTTTTGACCTTTCTCAAGAGATGAGGGCGACATCACTCAGGATGGAAGCTTTTGTGGAACGGAGCCTAAGGGAATACCAGCAAGGGTTGATTGCTGAACTGTTAAAAGTCAATTCTGCTGTTTCAATCACAGTTACCGACAATGGCGCAATTGAGGGGATTGATTTTGAAACAGCTTTCCAGAACATGGACCGTAATTTGTTTAAAAAAGCACTGGCCATGTTCAAGAATCCAAAATCCTTCTTTGAAAAGAATGAAAAGAAGCTGATGGCAGAAGAACTGGAAAAACTGTTGTTTGAACCAGCAGGGACGTATCTTGAAGACGAAAATTCCAGGCTGAAAGAGCATTATTTGCCGCAATTGAGCAGTGAGTTTGAAGCAGTCATCCAGGATCTTTCTGAACAACTCACTGAGTACTTTGAAGGAATCACTTCAGCACTGGAAGATCACTTTTCGATCGATGCTGTTAAAACGGCTTTGTCTAAAATTAAAAACTACCAATAAAGGTTGTAAGGATGATGAACAGGAACCGATTCCATGCATGTGCGACATGCATCAACTTTCAGGCTGAAAAGCAGGGAGGCAAGATGAAGTACTGGTGCGGCAGGCTTGGTTACGAAACGAAGAGCCATTACAAGTTTAATTGTTGGGACCCTAAAGAGAACGTGAAAAAACTGATCGCAAAAAAATAATCATGAGGAGTGGTTTCCTTGCACTATTTTGTTTCTCCGGAATGGCTTAAAGAACATTACGAAAATCAGAATGTCAGGGTTGTCGATTGCCGTTTCAAGTTGGGGGAGGGTGGTTTTGGCAAAAGGCAATATGAGCAATGCCATATTCCAGGGGCAGTCTACTTTGACCTTGAAAAAGACCTTTCCGGGACTGTTCAAAAACATGGGGGCAGGCACCCGCTTCCTGAGTCCAGCCAACTGAAGAAAAGGATCGAAGAGGCTGGAATCGAAAAAGATACGGTTCTGGTAGCTTATGATGCAAAAGAAGGGGCATTTGCTTCGCGTTTTTGGTGGCTGATGAACTATTCAGGACATCAGCAAGTCTATATTTTGAATGGTGGCTTTGAAGCTTGGGAAAAGGCAGGATATCCTGTCGATAGGGCAGAAACTAGCTATGAGAAAACAGAGTATACCATTTCGGAAAATAAGGAAATGCTTGCATCCTATGACGAAGTAAGGAAAATTGCCCTTGAAAAAAGCGGGGATGCCATCCTGATCGATTCCCGTGAAAGCAGGCGCTATCTGGGGATCGAGGAGCACATTGACAGAATTGCAGGACATATACCGACAGCCATCAACAAGCCGTGGATGGAAGGAATGGAAAATGGATATTTCAAATCCCCTGCGGAACAGGAGAAGAGGTTCGCAGATTTGGATAAGGAGCGCCCAGTCATTGTCTATTGCGGATCGGGTGTCACAGCGACCCCAAATTACCTTGCTTTGAAGGCAGCCGGTTTTAAAAATGTCAGGCTTTATCCTGGCAGCTACAGCGATTGGGTCTCATATGAGGAAAACCCTGTAGAAAAAGGTGAATAATTTCCATTTGGGTTGGTTTTTTTGGAATTTATCAAGGTGAGCTCTTAGATATGTTATAATGTTTAGGTTGATTAAAAACGGGCAGCTCGTGCTCAAATAATCTCAATTGGAGGTTTCAACTTGGACCAAAATAAAACTTCACTACTGCTTGTTGACGGTATGGCATTGCTGTTCAGGTCTTTTTACGCAACAGCTGTTACCGGACAATTCATGATAAATTCAAAAGGTGTTCCCACAAACGCAATTCACGGCTTCGTAAAGCACTTCGCGACCGCGGTTGATAAATTCAAGCCGACCCATACGGCAGTATGCTGGGATATGGGCAGCAAGACCTTCCGTACGGAAATGTTCGGTCATTATAAAGCAAACCGGCCGGAAGCGCCTGTCGAGCTCCTGCCGCAATTTGATCTCGTCAAAGAGGTCGTCGAAGCGCTCGACGTCCCGAATATAGGACTTTCGGGATATGAGGCAGATGACTGCATCGGCACAATTGCACGCACCGCTATGGAAGTGGACTCGGTATCCATCCTGACAGGGGACAAGGACATCCTTCAATTGATTGATGACCGTGTCTCAGTCATTCTGCTCCAAAAAGGATATGGGAACTATCTTGTCCATAATCGTGAAACTCTTTATGCCGAAAAAGGCATTTGGCCTGAACAAATGATCGATTTGAAAGCATTTATGGGAGATCCGAGCGATAACTACCCTGGAGTCCGGGGAATTGGCGAAAAGACAGCTATTAAATTGCTGCAGGAACATGGCAACGTGGAAGGAGTCCTTGCAAACCTGCATCTGCTGACAAAATCTCAGCGTGCCAAAATCGAAGCCGATTTGGAGATGCTCCACATGAGCAGACAGCTTGCTGAAATCAAATGCGATGTGCCTGTAGAATGTAAGATAGACGAGGCCCTTTTCAGGGTCGACAGGGAAAAGGTTCTTGCCAAATTCACGGAAGTGGAACTGAGGGGTCTTCACCGCCTGTTTGAAAATGATACGATGTATGCGTAAAAGGAAAACGGCTGAAAAATCAGCCGTTTTTTATTTTGTATTCTTTTTCTTAGCAGCATTTTCAAGCTTTGATTTCGGTTCTTCAGCGAATTCCGCATCCTGTCCATAGCCCTGTGGATTGACACCTGGCGCCTTTGTTCCTCGGTTGCCTTTTTTACTCATCTTGTTTGCTCCCTCCTGAAAAATTTTTGTTTAAAAATGCCGAGATTTGTGAAATAACCTGTATAGGTTGTCTGCCTGGTACAGCCTAAAGGTTATTATGGGCAGCCGGGAATAAAAGCACTCATTTTTCTTCAAAATAATATGGAGGTGACGGATGATGAACAAAGGTGTGGCAATTGCACTTTCGAGTATAGGCCTGGCTCAGGCTTTAAAGATACCGATTCATTATGCTAAAACAAAAGAATGGAAGCCGAATTTATTCATCGCGACAGGTGGAATGCCGAGCTCGCACTCTGCGGGTGTCTCGTCTTTGACTACGTATATCGGCCTTACAAGAGGCTTCCAATCGAACGATTTTGCCCTGTCGCTTGTGTATGGGATGATCGTTATGTATGATGCCCAGGGAATCAGGAGGCAGACGGGAGAACTCACATTGAAGGTGAATGATCTTGATGAATTGATTGATAAAATCAATGAGGATGATCCGGTTGAATTTGAGGAAAAGTCGCCAGATCCTTTAAAGGAAATGCTTGGCCATCAGCCAAAAGAGGTGCTTGGCGGAGCCCTTTTAGGCATGGCTATGGGATTTGCTGGTTACTATTTAACAAAAAAACGGTAGAAAAAGCTCGAATTATGCGGTAAAATTTTACTAGAAGATGGCTTGAAGAGAGGATTGATTCAGTCAGTGCGGACAGTAGAAGATTACTTGCTTCATTTGAAGGGCAAAGGATTTCAGTTGGGCGAGGATGCGATCGGTTTTATCTATTTTGGGCAGCAGTATACCAATTCCACAGATGAAATCACCAATGCAGCAATTGAAATCACTCTTAAAGCCCAAAAAGGCTTTGACGGAAGTTTTTTTATCTCGCTGCTTGAAACGTTCGCTTCTAATAAAATTCATTCGCGCAAAGCAGCGTTGCAGTTTGTGAAAAAAATCGAGCTATTGGCCGTATAAAAAAGGCTGGCTTCAAAGCATTTACGCTTTGAGGTCAGCTTCTTTTTTTTCGAGTTTTTTACGGAACCAGCTTTCAAGTTTCCCTTGCGGCAACTCTGCAAAAATCATTCCTGCAAAAATAAGGGCACAGCCGATCAATGCACTGAACGCGAGCCTTTCATCTGCCCAGAAGAAGGCAGTAATGGCGGCAAATACCGGTTCCATCGCAAATATCAGAGCAACCCGGGTTGGAGTGGTATGTTTCTGGAAATTCGTCTGGATGAAGAATGCCAGGGCCGTTGCCAAAATCGACGTCACCAATAGGGCGATGATGACATTAGCGGAAAAAATGACTTCAGGGTTGAAGGCCCTTTTCCAGTCCTCGAATATGACGGAAGACAGTCCCGACAAAACGGCTACTGTGGCAATTTGCACAGTGGTCAATAGCAGAGTGGGATAACTGCTGCTGTACTTTCCTGTAAAGACAATATGAAGCGCGAAACCTGCTGCACAGATCAAAACAAATGCATCTCCTATATTTAAGCTGGAAACATCCGACATGGTCAAAAGGTAAAGTCCTGCCGTAGCAGCAGAAACCCCTATTATGGAACTGATTCCGGGTTTTTGTTTTAGGATTCCGATCATCAACAAGGGGACAAGGATTACGCTGAGTCCTGTAATGAAGCCAGCCTTGGATGAGGTAGTATACACCAGGCCAAGGGTCTGGAATGCGTACCCGATAAACAGCCAAAAACCGAGCATCAAACCGGATAACAGCAGCTTTTTGTCCAGTTTTTTAAACTGGTCCTTTTCAAGTACAACAAGCCATATCCCCAGAAGTATAGCAGCCATGGTGAACCGGACTGTATTGAATGAAAAAGGCTCCAGGAACGAGACTGCATTTTGTACAAGAACAAAAGTGGCGCCCCAAATGAGCGCAACGAACAATAAGCTGAAATCGGCAAATGTAGTGGATCTCATTAATTTTCTGTTCCTTTCATGGTGTTTTCCCTGACTGCTCTCCTGGATAATTCATCAGCGGTTTTATTCTCGCTAGATGGAATCCATTTCATGAAAAATAAATCGAATTGGCTGGATAGCTTCAATGCTTTTTCCAACAATGGAGCATACAGTTTGTTTTTGACAAATTCCTTTTCGACAGCAGCATTGACCAGCTGGGAATCTGTCCTGAACGATACGATGGTAAAACCTTTTTCCAGGCAGATTTCCAAAGCTTTTATAAAGGCATGATATTCAGCTTCATGGTTAGACATGACTCCAAGAGGAATAGAATACCTGAAAACCTCACCTTCCCCTTTGATGAAAATTCCCGCACCGCTTGGTCCTGGGTTGCCGGCACTGGCACCATCGATGTATACCTCGATCAAAAAAGATCACTCCCGATTGTTTATACAGATAATAGATAGTGTATCATAATAGCGCCCTTTATTTATAAAAAACGGTCCTAAAAAAACATGAAGAAATTTTTTTTATAAGCCAGTCTGCATGCATCGTTTTCATTGTAACGAGCATAAAAAATGGGTAAGATAACAAAAACAACAGTCTGTTAAGAATCGTGAAAAGAAGGCGGGGGATGATGACATGAAATATAAATTAGAATGGGAATTCAAGGCAAAGGGTTTGGATTCGATCCTTTTCAGTTCAGATTTTCTTGACGGAGAGCATGCCCTCCATGCTGCGGATGAATTGGAGAAAACAGGACGGTCAGGGGAAATTTCATTCATTGATGAAATCGGAACATCGTGGAGCATGAAGGAAATGCGCAAGCTCCTTGCTGAGGTTGAAGAGGAGCCGCATGACTTGACGGTCTATTTTGACGGAGGCTTTGACAGCCACCATGTCAAGGCAGGATTGGGTGCGATCATTTACTTCAAGCAGGGGAAGAAAAAATACAGGCTGCGTGCGAACGAAGTTTTTGATGAGCTTGAAAACAACAATGAAGCGGAATATGCAGCATTGTACTTTGCTTTGACCATTCTCGAGGAAATGGGAGTCAAGAATATGACCTGTGAAATTAAAGGGGATTCCCAGGTCGTTTTAAAACAGTTGGAAGGAGAATGGCCATGCTATGAGGAAACTCTCAATCGCTGGCTTGACCGAATTGAAAATAAAATCAAGGAGCTCGGTTTACATCCAAGGTACAATGCCGTGGGACGGAAAGAAAACAAAGAAGCAGATAAACTGGCCACCCAGGCACTTGAAGGCAAGATGATCCATAGCAAGATGCAGATCTTATAACAACGGAAGGCGGGAAGAGATTGACACGTAAGCAAATCCTTGCTGAGGTGGAAACATTGCTCAGCACTTATTGCAATGGCTGCTTCCTGAAGAAGCACCATCAGCAGGAAAATGGAAAAAGGTATGCACATCGATTCTGCATCACAGAATGCACGGTCGGAAATCAAATCAAAGCGTGCGGCAACAGACTGAAATAATTTTCGATACGCTTTTTCGTAAACTGCACTGCTGCTTTCTTTATCAATCTTTTGGAAGGAACAGCAAGAAAAGATATCTTAATCCCTGAAAACAGCCATCAGTAAAATAATTTCAATCAAAAAAGGCTGGCGCCTGCGCCAGCCTTCAACTTTTTTTTAATTATAGTTTTACAACGTTTGCAGCTTGTGGTCCACGGTTTCCTTCAACGATTTCGAAAGAAACTTCCTGGCCTTCCTCTAGTGACTTATAGCCATCTCCCTGGATTGCTGAGAAGTGTACGAATACATCGTCTCCGCCTTCTACTTCGATGAAACCGAAACCTTTTTCATTGTTGAACCATTTTACTTTACCGTTTTGCATGTTAAACTTTCCTCCCATGTCTTTCGCGGCACAATGTATGTGCCAAAGTTGAATATTATCATCTAACGGATACACCTGCAATTTTTGACAAGGCAAATATAATCTATTAAATGATGTCTTAAATATACAATACAGGTCCTGAGTCAGTCAAGAAATGTAAGCGCATAACTAGTAAATAATCTAAAAATTTAATTAATTATAAATAAAATGAAATTTACGTCCCTACAGTTCCTATTTTGGTAAAAATTTGTTATTATTTGCTTAATCAATTAGAGAATTTTTTTATTAAACTATCATTAAAAACAAGAGGAGGGTACGAATGAAGAAGACCACTCCATCCACGTTAACGTCCTTGTCTGATTTCGAAATTGAATCTTTGCTTGATTCAATCAGGAATGGGAATGCCATACAGGACCACACTTCACAGACTGCCGTTACCAGCAAGATCGAGGTTGTTGCAAAGAAGATTGATGAAGCTTCAAGGCAAATGGAAGAGATTTTTGATGTAGTTGCAAAGACAGGAGTTGTACCTGTTGAAGAAATAAAAAACGATATAATGCCAGCAATCCGCCAGGCAGCGGAAATTCCTCACATCTATCATTTATTTTATGAACTGAAAGCAAAAGACGAATATACATACAGGCATACTGTCTGTGTTGGCATCATCTCAACCTTGATTGGAAAGTGGCTGGGATTAAGCCAGGGAGAATTAACGGATTTATCCCTTGGCGCGACCCTTCATGACATAGGAAAAGCGAGAGTTCCCGCGGAGATTCTTAACAAGCCCGGAAGACTGACAAATGAAGAATACCAGGAGATGAAACGACATACTGTTTATGGTTACAGGCTGTTGCTGGATATCCCCGAGGTCAGCGAAAGGGTAGCGTTGATTGCCCTTCAGCATCATGAACGGGAAGATGGGGCTGGCTACCCGTTGAGTCTGCAAAGTGAAAAAATAGACAAGCTAGCCAAGATTGTTGCAATCGCAGATGTGTATCACGCGATGTCGTCATCCAGGGTATATCATCAGGCAGAGCCGTTCCACATTGTGATTTCCCAGATGCAAAATGATGTCTTTGGGAAATTCGATCCTTCTATCATGGTCGTCTTCCTGTACAGGATCATGGACAGTCTGGTTGGCAGGCGTGTTCTCCTCAGCAATGGGGAGGAAGGGACAATCCTTATGGTCGATCCATATGAGCCATTAAGAGCATTGATTAAAGCTGGGGATTCATTGATTGATTTAAGGCTGAATCGTGGCCTGAGGATTTCCAGGGTATTAAATGATTCCATTGTCGGGGTATAATCCTCGGCCACCCTTCATATCTTTTAGTAGTCAATTATGATGAAGTGAAGGGTGAGGGCATGTACCGTTTTTCGATAGGTGATGAGAATTGGATTATTATTTTCTCTTCGCATCTTTCCCTCGAGCAAAATGAAAAGGAGGAAATCATTCGTTCCATCGCCATCATGGGCCCGCAATGGGCTGCTTTCAGCCATGGAGAATCTTTTGTGATCTTTCAGAAGCTGGTTGGTGCTATTGTGGTACGGATTGAGAAGATTCCTTCATTGATACTGACTGTTTCGGCAGCCGTATCCAGGGATCGATGGTACATCAATGAAAACAATAAAGTTGAACCATATGAGAATAAATAGTGAAGGGCAGCTGAGTGATCAGCTGCCTGTTTAATTTTTGGTTTCCGCCAATTTGAATCATGAAGAGTACTCCTGAACGGATTCTGAGAATCTCTGAACCTTTTTGGTTTCCGGATACAAAGGATATCGCTGCAGCGATGCTTTGTCAGCATGTAGGGCGCGGCGATAAAAGTCCTTTACGCGTTTAATGAAAAAAAGATAAAATAGAGTTCTAGATTCAAAAAAGCAGGCACATAACAGTTCCACAGGAGGAAAATATGAAATTGATTGTTGCGGAAAAGCCTGACCAGGGCAGAACGCTGGCCTCCGTCTTCAAAACAAAAAAACGGGAAGGATTCATTGAAATCCTGCCAAATGAAATTTTTCCAAAAGGTGCCTTTGTATCCTGGGCGATCGGACATTTGACAGAATTGTCGGCACCTGAGAAATACAATACTTCCTGGAAAAGATGGTCACTGGGTACTTTGCCGATCATTCCTGAGCAGTTTCAGTATGAAGTAGTAAAATCGAAAGCGAAACAATTCAATATTATAAAAAAACTGGCTTCTGACCCACAGGTATCTGAAGTCATCCACGCAGGCGATGCCGGGCGCGAAGGGGAGCTGATCATCAGGAATATCCTTCGCCTGGCAGGATGTACAAAGCCAATGAAAAGGCTTTGGATTTCCTCCCTGACACCTAAGGCAATTAAAGAAGGATTTCAGAAGCTTTTGAGTGAAGCAGAAACAAAGAATTTGTATTATGAAGCATACACACGGGCCTGTGCAGACTGGGTTGTCGGCATGAATGCATCAAGGCTGTATACGCTCCTGCTCCAGAACAAAGGCTATTCAGATGTATTCTCAGTTGGCAGGGTGCAAACGCCCACTCTTGCTTTGATTGTAAAAAGAGAACTTGAAATTGAAAACTTCGTGTCCGAACCTTTCTGGGAAGTGAATGCGAAGTTTAATATCAATGGCAAGAAATATAGCGGCAAGTGGGAGAAAAACGGTGATTCACGCATCTCTTCAAAGGAGATGGCAGAAAAAATCGCCGGTTTTTGCGATGGAAAAGCGGCCGAAGCCTCAGAAGTGATTTCCGAGAAGAAAGAATTCCTTCCGCCGCTGTTATATAATCTGTCGGCGATCCAGGCAGAAGCCAACCGGCGTTTCAAGATGTCGCCCAAAAAGACATTGGACATCCTGCAGGGGCTTTACCAGCGGGGAATCGTCTCCTACCCTCGATCCGATTCAAGGTATGTGACACCAGGGGAGGCAGAAGGCTTTCCAGCCATTCTTAGCAAATTGCAGGCTATTCCGGAATATCAGCCGCTTTTTCCACTGCCAATTTCGTCGATTAAAAATAATAAGCGCTACGTGAATGAAAAAAAGGTCACAGACCACTATGCCATCATCCCGACAGAACAAGTCCCTAATATTAGCAGGCTCTCGGGAGATGAGCTAAAACTGTATGACCTGCTGGCAAGAACTTTGATTACAGCTCATTATGGTCCTTATAAGGCAGAATATACGACCATCAAAACGGTCGTTGAAGACAGGGCGGAGTTTATTTCAAAAGGGAAAGTCCAGTTAGATGAAGGCTGGAAAAAAGTCCTTCCTCAAAAGGAATCGGACAAGGAACCTGAACTGCCGGCTGTCGAGCAGGGAGAAACAGGAACTGTGATGAAAACGGAAGTGAAAGAAAGCAAAACACAGCCGCCCAAAAGGCTGACTGAAGGACAGTTAATCACCCTGATGAAAACAGCCGGCAAGCATATTGAGGATAAGGAACTTGAAAAAGTATTGATGAAGGCTGAAGGGCTTGGCACAGAAGCTACCAGGGCAGGGATCATTACGATGCTGAAGGACCGTGCTTATATTGACGTCCGCAAAAACCTTGTGTATGCCACAGCGAAAGCGAAAATACTTGTGGCTGCCGTAGGAGGACAAGTTCTTGCATCCCCTGAAATGACCGCCAAATGGGAGCAAAGGCTTCATCAAATCGGTGAGGGAGCAGCCTCTCCGAGACAATTCATTGAGCAGACTTCAAAAATGATCAGGCATCTTGTGGCTGAAACGACTGAGGGTTCATCGAGCTGGGTATTTTCGGACGAATTGACAAGTGCCTTTATTCCTGGGAAGAAGAGCGGGCGATCCAAGCGGGCCGCCAATCTAGGGAATTGCAAAAAATGTAACGGAATGGTAGTGGACAAAGGTACCTTTTATGGATGTTCAAACTATCAAAAAACGAAATGCAATTTTACTCTCTCGAAACAGATCCTTGGGAAAACTCTTACGCAAAAACATATTAAAAAGTTATTGGCGGATGGCAGCACAGACATGATTGAAGGCTTCCAGGGGAAAGAGAGGCCTTTTGATGCCAAGCTTTATTGGGACGGGGAGGAAAACAGGCTGAAGTTCAACCTGGCCAATGATCCTGTCAAGCAGGAAGGATAACGCCTTGTCACCCCAGATGTTCTATAGTACACTTTAATATGGTTATTGTTTAAGCATTGGAGGTCATGGGATGCCAACACCTAGTATGGAAGATTATATTGAACAGATATTCATTTTGATAGAACAGAAAGGCTATGCCCGGGTCGTGGATATTGCCGAGGCATTGTCAGTCCATCCCTCCTCTGTTACAAAAATGGTACAGAAGCTTGATAAAGATCAATTCCTCGTATACGAAAAATACAGGGGCCTCGTCTTGACACCCAAGGGGATAAAAACAGGAAAAAGACTAGTTTATCGCCATGAGTTGCTTGAACAATTGTTAAAAGTGATCGGCGTAAAAGAAGAAAACATTTATAATGATGTCGAAGGAATCGAACATCATCTAAGCTGGGACGCTATCGACAGGATCGGTGACCTTGTCCAATACTTTGAGGAAGACGAATCCAGGATTGAAGCCCTAAGAGCCATACAGGCTCAAAACGATGAGCAATGACAGAAAACACCTGATATAGTTTCAGGTGTTTTTTTTTGTTCAATATATATCAGGGTAATGCCCAAAACCAGCACCGTCTTCAGAAGATAAAGTAGTTGAACCATCATCAGATTCATCGATATTGACGCCTGTTATCATTCCTGTAGAAGCTTCCATCATTGCTTTTCGATAGGAAATGATCCTTCCGCTCGATGTCTGGAAACTGATGATCTCCCCGGCGTGGTTTTTGTGGATTGCAATCAAATGTTCCTGTTCCATATAAACTCTCCTTTCCTTTCATCCTCCTATTCTTGCACTTCGTTCAGAAAAATAAACTTAAAAGGAATTAGCATTTTTTTATCGAAGTTATTCACAAGGAAAAAAATCTGGCAGGTGATGGTATGGGTAATTTTAATTGGGTAGCGGAATCCGAAAAACAATGGGATAGGATGGCAGCTTCCTGGAACTCTAGAAGCAAAGAAATGTGGGAAACAGGAAGCCGCAAGGATATCGTCCCATTTATGAGAGGATTTGTTTCTCCCGGCTCAAGTGTGTGCGATTTGGGGTGTGGGGATGGAAGCGGTTCAGTAAAGCTGGCGGAAGCAGGATATTCAGTGACAGGTGTTGATGTATCCGAGGAAATGTTGGGAAAAGCCAGACTGAAACTTGCCAACAATGGAAGGGCTTTATTTATAAAAGCGGACTTATCCGATTCTGGAATAGCTGACAATGAATTTGATGCTGTCATGGCGATTAATTCTCTTGAATGGACGAGCAGCCCTATGGAGTCCTTAAAGGAAATGGCCCGGATTTTAAAGTCTGGCGGCCACGCATGTATCGGCATTCTGGGTCCCACTGCTGGTCCCCGGAAGAACAGCTTCAGAAGATTGTATGGGGAAGAGGTCATCTGCAGCACGATCATGCCATGGGAACTTGAACGGCTGGCTCTGGAAAACGGATGGAGAAAAGCTGGGGAGTTCGGTGTGTTCAAAAAGGCGGCAGACCAGCTTTCCCTCGGATCGCTTCCAACAGAGCTCCAGCAATCACTTTCATTTATGTGGGTCTTTATGTTCCAGGTTCAAAAAGAAGGAGGAGAAGAATGATGAGTCGATATTCAATTGAAGATTTCGTAAAAAATACAAGGCAGCAGGATAAGGGGGAAGGACTTTTCGAATTAGAAACCGCAAGGATGCTCGAGATTAACCTGAATGGGCAGATCTGGTCCAAAGCAGGTGCGATGATCTCGTACAGGGGCAATATTAAATTCGAGCGTGAAGGGGTGCTTGAACACGGGCTGGGCAAAATGTTCAAGAAAGCCTTGACCGGTGAGGGGACTTCCCTGATGAAGGCAACAGGGAATGGGAAACTCTATCTGGCGGATCAGGGGAAAAAGATCTCAATCCTGAATCTGCAAAATGACGCTATCTTTGTAAATGGTAATGACCTTCTCGCCTTCGAACCTTCCATCAGCTGGGATATCAAACTGATGCGCAGAGTTGCTGGGATGCTTTCAGGCGGATTGTTCAACGTGCGTCTTGAAGGGACAGGGATGGTCGCGATAACCTCGCATTATGAACCACTCACCCTGCTGGTGACACCAGATAATCCCGTTTATACAGATCCGAATGCTACTGTTGCCTGGTCAGGAAACCTTCAACCGGAATTTGTGACAGATATTTCGTTCAAGACCTTTATTGGCCGGGGCAGCGGCGAATCAATCCAGATGAAATTCAGCGGCCAGGGGTTTGTCGTCGTCCAGCCGTTCGAAGAAGTTTACTATACTCCTCAGAGTTAAGCTGACATATAACCAATTTTTGAATCCACTGCAGCTGAAATTCAGGCAAGGTACAATCAAATGGCGGCAGGCCGCCCTGCTATCCTCGTATATGATATAAAAAAGGCATCGATTAAAATCGATGCCTTTTCTAATCCCATTCAAAAGGAGTTTCCTGGTATACATAGTAATTCAGCCAATTTGAAAAGAAGAGGTGGGCATGAGACCTCCACCGGTTGGCTGGAGGCATTTCCGGACTGTCGCCTGGAAAGTAGTTATCCGGCATTTGAATGTCAATGCCTCGGGACCGATCACGCTTATATTCCTCTGCAAGTGTAGTAGCTTCATATTCGAGATGTCCGGTGATCATGATTCTTCTCCCGTCATTGGAGGAAATGATCAATGGGCCTGCTTCTTCAGATATTGCGAGCAGTTTCAATTCGTTGCTGCCCAGCAATTCCTCCTTGCTAATATCGGTGTTTCTGGAATGAGGAGCAAGGAACTCATCGTCGAATCCTCTTAACAGCTTTTCATTTTGATCAAGGACACGATGCTTGTATATTCCTGAGCATTTTCTAGGAAGCTCATACTTTTGTATACCATAATGGTGATATAATGCAGCCTGGGCTCCCCAGCAGATGTGCATGGTAGATGTCACATTCGTACTGGTCCAATCGAGGATTTCCTTCAGCTCCGGCCAATAATCCACTTCCTCGAAAGCCAGCAGTTCAATTGGTGCACCTGTAATGATCATGCCATCATATTTCTTTTCTTTTATATCTCTGAAGGCCATATAAAATTCCTCCAGGTGGTTTTTGGAAGTAGTCTTGGATTCATATGTAGCCGTTTTCAGGAATGTTATATTGACCTGAATAGGTGTATTGCCGAGTAATCTCAGCAGTTGTCTTTCGGTTTTTTCCTTCTCAGGCATCAGGTTCAGGATCACGATATTCAATGGGCGGATGTCCTGCTGTGAGGCCCGCCCCTCATCCATGATGAAAATATTTTCCTTCTCGAGGATTTCTCTGGCGGGAAGGTGCTGTGGGATTTTGATTGGCAATGGATAACCTCCTTATTTAGTCGAAGTTTTACTATTTATTATAGTCAGAATTCTTTTCTGGAGCAATTGGCTAAAGGGAAATTTTTATTACAGTTGAATATTTTTCCCCTGATAGTAAATCTCTGATGGTAGAATATAAAGTGGTAAGCATATAGAGATTATCTGGGGGGATTGGAAATGGGAACAAACATTCAAGTAAAGTCAGATATCGAAATTGCTCGTGAAAGTGAAATGAAACCTATTGTAGAAATTGCTGAGAGGATTGGCCTCAGTCCCGATGACATCGAAATGTTCGGAAAGTATAAGGCCAAATTGTCGTCAGAAGTACTCGCCAGATTAAAAACGAAGGAGAGCGGGAAAGTTGTCCTTGTTACGGCGATTAATCCGACTCCGGCTGGAGAAGGAAAATCGACTGTTACAGTCGGGCTGGCAGACGCATTGAATAAACTTGGGCAAAAGACGATGATTGCCATGCGCGAACCTTCACTGGGTCCAACGATGGGAATCAAGGGCGGCGCTACTGGAGGCGGCTATGCCCAAGTGCTTCCGATGGAGGATATCAACCTCCACTTTACTGGAGACCTTCATGCGATCACAACTGCGAATAATGCACTTGCTGCTTTGATCGACAACCACATGCAGCAAGGCAATCTATTGAATATAGATCAGCGGAGAATCGTTTGGAAACGGGCGCTTGACCTGAATGACCGGGCTTTGAGGAAAGTGGTGATTGGGCTTGGCGGACCGCTGCAGGGAGTGCCGCGTGAAGATGGCTTTGATATTACGGTGGCTTCTGAGATCATGGCCGTTCTCTGCCTTGCCAGCGACTTAAAAGATTTGAAACGCAGACTGGCCAAGATGGTTGTTGCCTATAATTATGACAGACAGCCTGTTACTGTAGGTGACCTAGGCGTTGAAGGAGCATTGACGCTTCTGCTGAAGGAAGCGGTTAAACCGAACCTTGTGCAGACAATCGAACACACACCGGCTTTGATCCATGGCGGGCCGTTTGCGAATATTGCCCATGGCTGCAACAGTGTCATCGCGACAGAAGCAGCATCTAAGCTGGCAGATTTTGTCGTGACTGAGGCTGGATTCGGAGCAGATCTTGGCGCGGAAAAGTTCCTGAACATCAAAGCGAGAGCGGCGGGAATCGAGCCTGCAGCTGTTGTCATCGTGGCAACCATCCGTGCGCTGAAAATGCACGGGGGAATGAAGAAGACTGAACTTGTGAATGAAGATATCCAGGCGTTAAGAGACGGTTTTACGAACCTGAAAAAGCATATCGAGACAATTGCAGGCTTTGGACTGCCATACGTAGTCGCAATCAATCGATTCATTACCGATACAGAACTTGAAACAGATACCCTGAAAGAACTTTGCGGAAATGCGGGTATACCAGTTGCCCTTACTGAAGTTTGGGAAAAAGGCGGAGCCGGAGGATTGGAACTCGCTGAAACACTCCTTGGGGTAATTGAAGAGAATGAGAATACATTTGCGCATCTATATGATTTGTCGGATTCACTAGAGGATAAAATCCAGAAAATTGCCCGCCAGGTGTATGGTGCCGATGGAGTTGAGTTTTCACCAAAGGCGAAGAAACAGCTGGTTGATTTCGAAGGCCATGGTTGGGGAGTCCTTCCTGTATGTATGGCTAAAACGCAATATTCACTATCCGATGATCCCCAGAAATTAGGCAGACCTTCCGGCTTCACGATCACAGTCAGAGAATTGAAGCCGTCCGTAGGCGCAGGTTTCATTGTCGCATTGACCGGAGAAGTCATGACGATGCCTGGCCTTCCAAAGCTTCCGGCTGCCCTGAATATGGATGTCGATGAAGAGGGAAATGCAGTAGGCTTGTTTTAGACGTAAAAGGAGTGGAGCTCATGTTTGACCCGACAGCGTTTGAGAATATAAAAGTCGTCATCGAGGGCGATATTTATGACAGGGATTTGAGCGGTGAAATTCTGGTGATCGACCGGGATGACTGGATCAATACTGCCAAGCTGTCGAGAAAATACGAGATTTCCTTTACGGTTAAAGGCTTTGTACCAGAAAAATTGTCTGCAGGCCTGGTGCTTGAAGCAGGGCTGGAAAACCTTTCTGCTGAGCTGCTTGGTACCGAAAGTGCCAATCAGCTCGCAGGCTGCAAGGTAGAAATATTTTTCTCGTTGTACCACTCAAATGATTTGGAAGTTTTTCAGGATATTCAGGACACGCTTCAAGGAGTTTGGGGACAGGATCGGGCAATTATTCAGAATGTCCGGCACAGCCCCCTGCAGAATTCACGGCACATTCATAATAAGGCAGTCATTTCCTTCGACCGTCTTGTTTATGAGGAACAAATCGAGGATTTGACAAACATGGTTGATTATATGAATGAGTCACTGAAGAAACTAAAAAAAATTATTGCATGAATAATAATTCCTGCCTTTTAGGCAGGAATTTGCTTGTTGTTTTCAGAATAGTCTATTAATGTAATGGTTTTTACTTAGACTAAATTGCTCATCGTATTTTTGATACGAATATTGTTATCCAGTCAATTGGTCACAGTAACAGCAAAAGTGAAAGAAAAAAGGAAGCCAACATATCAATCTATCGATTGGGGGAGATTATTTGAAAAAAATCGCTTGGGTAACAGACAGTACAGCATATTTAGATGAAGAACTGAAGAACCATCCGGACGTCTATCAAGTACCGATGACAATCGTACTAGATGACCAGGAATATCTCGATGGCAAGGATTTAACCGCAGAACAATTATATGAAAAATTAAAATCAGTGAAATCACCTCCAAAAACCTCACAGCCACCTGCTGGTGTATTCATGGAGCTTTATGAGAAACTTGAGAAAGACTATGATGTCGTTTTTGCTGTGCTCATTTCGTCCAAGCTGAGCGGCACTGTCGCCTCGAGTGTCCAGGCAGCACAGTCTGTCAATATTCCTGTCATCACATTTGATTCGAAGGTTCTGACTTACCCGCTTACTTCCCAACTAAAGAAGGGAATTGCATTAGCTGAACAAGGGGCATCTCTCGAGGAGATCCAGGAAAAGCTCGAAATCATCCGTGACTCCAATGAGACTTATGTCATGATAGGCAGTCTGGAACAGCTTCATCGCAGCGGACGAATGTCAGGCGTTCAGTTTTACCTGGGCAGCATGCTTAGCATCAAACCAATCATCAGTATAGAAGATGGCAGCTTGAATACGAAAGAGAAGGTAAGAAGCGATAAAAAAGCACGCGAAAAAATATTTGATTATTTAAAAAGCTCACACGAGAAATATGGGGTTAAGGAAGTGTACATTCTTTACGGTTTGCACAAAGAGGTTGCGGATGAGTGGCAAAGCCAGCTTGAAGCCAAGTTTTCCGACATACATTTTGTCAGCTGTCCAATTGGGGCGGTCATCGGAGTACATGCAGGTGAGCATACAATCGGGATCAGCTGGAATAATGCAGTTATTTAAGTGCCTTTCACACTTCAGACTTTAGACGAACTTGCTGAGTTTGTCTAAAGTCTTTTTGTTTCGGAAAATCAGTCCTGCATATTTTTGGAAAAAGGCTTTGTGAAAGCCTTTCCCCCTGAAACCATGAAAGCTGTCCGATTGGGGCAGTCTCACGGACAACTTTTCGCCTTAAATCATGAAAGCTGTCCGATTGGAGCGGTCTCACGGACAACTTTTCGCCTTAAATCATGAAAG
>NZ_RSFW01000016.1 GCF_003937825.1 Mesobacillus subterraneus
TGGGTGGAAAGTTGTCCGAGAGAAGCATCCAATCGGACAGGTTTTGAGGATTTGAATGGAAAGTTGTCCGAGAGAGCGCACCAATCGGTAAGGTTTTGTGGATTTGGGGAGAAAGTTGTCCTCGAAATCCTCCGATGGGACAAGTTCGAGTCTCATGCCAAAAAGCAATCCGAATGCCACTTCAATGGTACATGAAATTTTATTGGAAAGTAAAAAATAAAATGATGCACGCCAAGAGTTAATGATAATTTGTTATGTTGACCGAGGGCATGACTACTTTCTCTCATTAGAATACGTTTTATTGTTTTAAATGTGGCGCCTAAGCGGTTTATTGCTTATGGTGAGACCTACATTTATGTTAAGCTGATAATGTTGGCCGAAGAATCTGTTCTGTATATCTGACTTTTACGAAACTGGCGGTTCAGTTAAAAGAACTGGTGACAGTGAAGGTGATACCGTGTGTCCTTTCAGCAAGCTGAAAGGCGGGGTGCGAGAATAGAAAGAAGTTTTAATTGAATCCTGCTGTAAATGGTGGCATTGCCACTGAGTGTTGTGCTGATTTTTGGCTCGCTGTCGTGAAGCTGACGCTTCACTGGCTTTTCAGCGAGCTGAAAAGCTGCTGAGCCAAAAATCATTTGGAGCAAGCGACACATTTCTGCTGGTTTCGATGTATTTCTTTCCATTCTTAAAGTGTTGCTAACACTTTTCATTTGTTATAAGATTGTAATGAGAATAAAATGAGAATAGAGTTTTTGACGGCTGGAGTCGGCTTAAAATCTTTTCTATATTGACGGAGGTAATATTATGGCAGGATCTGTATTATCAATTAAGGACCTTCACGTTGAGATTGAAGGTAAAGAGATATTAAAAGGTGTGGACATTGAGGTTAAGGGTGGAGAGATCCATGCGATCATGGGACCAAACGGTACTGGTAAATCCACTTTGTCTTCTTCAATTATGGGTCACCCTAAATATGAAGTAACCAAGGGTTCTGTTACTCTTGATAACGAAGATGTTCTTGAAATGGAAGTGGACGAAAGAGCTCGCGCTGGTTTGTTCCTTGCGATGCAATATCCAAGCGAAATCAGCGGTGTAACGAATGCTGACTTCTTGCGTTCTGCTGTGAACAGCCGTCTTGGCGAAGGAAATGAAATTTCTCTTATGAAGTTCATCCGCAAGATGGATAAGCAAATGGAATTCCTTGAAATGGATCTTGATATGGCTCAGCGTTACCTTAACGAAGGTTTCTCCGGCGGTGAGAAGAAGCGTAACGAAATCCTTCAGTTGATGATGCTTGAACCGAAGATCGCGATCCTTGACGAAATCGACTCAGGTCTTGATATCGACGCATTGAAAGTTGTTTCTAAAGGAATCAACGAAATGCGCGGCGAAGATTTCGGCTGCTTGATCATCACTCACTACCAGCGCCTTCTTGATTATATTACTCCTGACTATGTACACGTCATGATGCAGGGCCGCATCGTCAAGTCCGGCGGACCGGAACTTGCACAGCGCTTAGAGGCAGAAGGATACGACTGGATTAAGAAAGAACTGGGCATCGAAGACGAAACAGTTGGGCAAGAAGCTTAAGCGTTGGGGGGATTTATAATGACTACGGAAACGAAATGGGCTTTTGACCAGGAGTACATTACTTCCTTCTCAAAAGAAATGAACGAACCGGCTTGGCTAACAGAGCTTCGCACGCAAGCTCTTGCAAAAGCTGAAGATCTCTCAATGCCAAAACCGGATAAAACAAAGATTGATAAATGGAATTTCACTCAATTTGAAAAGCTGCTTGTTAAGAGTGATGCTTTTTCATCGATTGATGAACTTCCTGAAGAAGTAAAAGCGCTTGTTGACCAGGAAGCGAAGGAAAACAGCCTTTACGTTCAGCGCAACAACAAGCCTGCTTACCTTCAGCTTTCTAAGGAGATGCAGGAGCAGGGCGTTATTTTTACAGATATCTTCACAGCGGCACGCGAATACAGCGACCTGCTGAAGAAATATTTCATGACAGCTGTTAAAAGTGATGAGCACCGTTTGACTGCCCTTCACGCAGCATTCATGAACGGCGGAGCATTCCTTTATGTTCCTAAGAATGTTCAAGTGAAAAACCCGATCCAGGCAATCTTCCTGCACGATGATGCAGAAGCGAACCTGTTCAACCATGTCCTAGTTGTTGCAGAAGACAACAGCTCTGTGACTTATGTTGAGAACTATATCTCTACTACTGGAAAAGTGAACGGCCTTGTCAACATCGTGACAGAAGCGATTGCAGGCCAAAACGCTAAAATCCAGTACGGTGCGGTTGATACTCTGGCTGAAGGCCTTACTACTTATGTAAACCGCCGCGGACATGCTGGAAGGGATGCTCGTATTGAGTGGGCCCTAGGCATGATGAACGATGGCAACACAGTTTCCGAGAACATCACGAACCTTGTTGGTGACGGTTCATTCGGCGACACAAAGACAGTTGTTGTTGGCCGTGGAGAACAGACGCAGAACTTCACGACAAGCATCATCCATTTCGGTAAAAACTCAGAAGGCTATATCCTGAAGCACGGTGTTGTAAAGGATAGCGCGACTTCTATTTTCAACGGAATCGGAAAAATCGAACATGGTGCTTCCAAGTCCAATGCTGAACAGGAATCACGCGTATTGATGCTTAGCGAAAAAGCACGTGGGGACGCGAACCCAATCCTTTTGATCGATGAAGATGATGTAACAGCAGGGCACGCGGCTTCTGTTGGACGCGTTGATCCGCTTCAGCTTTACTATTTGATGAGCCGTGGTATTCCGAAGACTGAGGCCGAACGCCTTGTCATCCATGGATTCCTTGCTCCGGTTGTTAATGAGCTTCCAATCGAGGGAGTTAAGAAGCAATTGGTGGAAGTCATCGAAAGGAAAGTTAAATAATGAACGCCCGCGAGATTCGTGAACTATTTCCGATTTTAAATCAGGAAGTCAATGGCAGTCCGCTCGTGTATCTCGACAGCGCGGCTACATCCCAGAAGCCGGTGCAGGTCATCGAAGCACTGGACAAATATTATCGCGAATACAACTCCAACGTACACCGAGGCGTCCATACTCTTGGAACAAGAGCGACTGACGGGTACGAAGGATCAAGGGAAAAGGTCCGAAAGTTCATTAACGCAAAATCAATTGAAGAAATCATTTTCACCCGCGGTACGACTACTGCGCTGAACACGGTAGCTGCAAGCTATGGCCGTGACAACCTGAAGGTAGGCGATGAAATCGTCATCTCCTACATGGAGCATCACAGCAACATCATCCCGTGGCAGCAGGTAGCGAAACAGACGGGTGCAAAGTTAAAATATTTAGACCTGCAGGAAGATGGTACGATCTCACTTGATACTGTAAGAGAAACGATTACAGAGAATACGAAAATCGTCTCCATCATGCAGGTTTCCAACGTACTCGGTGTCATGAATCCAATCAAGGAGATTGCCGAAATTGCCCACCAGCATGGTGCGATCATGGTCGTCGATGGCGCACAAAGCGCTCCGCATATGAAGATTGACGTCCAAGACCTGAATTGCGATTTCCTCGCTTTTTCCGGCCATAAGATGTGCGGACCGACAGGAATCGGGGTATTATATGGCAAGAAGGCCCTTCTTGAAAAAATGGAGCCAGTTGAGTTTGGCGGCGAGATGATTGATTTCGTAGGTTTATACGAGTCAACTTGGAAAGAGCTGCCGTGGAAATTCGAAGGCGGGACACCAATCATCGCCGGTGCGATCGGTCTTGGTGCCGCAATCGACTTCCTGAACGACATTGGTCTCGACAATATCGAGAAGCACGAACACGCTCTTGCGGCTTATGCGATGGATAAAATGTCTGAAATCGAAGGCATGACCATTTATGGGCCGAAAGAAGCCGGCAAGCGTGCGGGACTCGTAACATTCAATATTGATGACGTGCATCCACATGATGTAGCGACAGTACTTGATGCTGAAGGAATCGCCGTCCGCGCGGGCCACCATTGTGCACAGCCGCTGATGAAATGGCTGAAAGCGTCCGCGACAGCACGTGCAAGCTTCTACCTGTACAACACGGAAGAAGATATTGACAAGCTCGTAGCAGGCCTTGTCAAAACAAAGGAGTATTTCAGCGATGTCTTTTAATAATTTAGATAACCTTTATCGGCAAGTTATTATGGATCACTATAAGAACCCTCGCAATAAAGGTGTTTTGGATGAAGGCAGCCTGACTGTCAACATGAACAACCCAACATGCGGCGACCGCATCCAGCTGACGATGAAAGTCGAAGATGGCAAGGTATCGGACGCTAAATTCGAAGGGGAAGGCTGCTCGATTTCCATGTCCTCTGCTTCTATGATGACACAGGCGATCAAAGGGAGAAACGTGGAAGAAGCTTTAAAGCTATCCCAGATTTTTTCCGACATCATGCAGGGCAAGGAATATGATGAGGATGATCTTGACCTCGGCGATATAGAAGCCCTCCAGGGTGTCGCGAAATTCCCTGCAAGGATCAAATGTGCTACTCTTGCATGGAAGGCAATGGAGAAAGGCCTGAAGGAAGAGGAAGACAGCCAATAAGAAAATCATCTCAGGGTGATTTTTACAGAAAGAGCCTGTAGGGGATTGGCCTGCAGCAGTACAACTACAAAGCGGGAAACCTCGTTTTCCCTGCTTTAAGAATGGAGGAATTCGACGATGGCTAAAAAAATGCCAGAGATCGGTGATTATAAATACGGTTTTGCCGACAAAGACGTTTCCATCTTCCGGTCTAAGCGCGGATTGACGCGTGAAATCGTTGAAGAAATTTCAAAAATGAAGGAAGAGCCTCAATGGATGCTCGACTTCCGCTTAAAGTCTTTGGAGCACTTCTACAACATGCCAATGCCACAATGGGGCGGGGACATGGCTTCATTGAACTTCGATGAAATCACATATTACGTTAAACCTTCTGAGCGCTCTGAAAAATCATGGGATGAAGTTCCTGATGAAATCAAGGCGACATTCGATAAGCTTGGGATTCCTGAAGCGGAGCAAAAATACCTTGCGGGTGTTTCTGCGCAATACGAATCAGAGGTTGTATACCACAACATGAAGGAAGAGCTTGAAGAGCTGGGAATCGTCTTCAAAGACACAGATTCTGCTCTGAAAGAAAACGAGGATATTTTCCGTGAACATTTCGGGAAAGTCATTCCTCCAACAGACAACAAGTTCTCAGCATTGAACTCTGCTGTTTGGTCTGGCGGATCTTTCATCTATGTTCCAAAAGGAATCAAAGTGGAAACTCCGCTTCAGGCGTATTTCCGCATTAACTCCGAGAACATGGGTCAGTTCGAGCGTACATTGATCATCGTTGATGAAGGCGCGCACGTACACTATGTTGAAGGATGTACAGCTCCTGTGTACACAACGAACTCTCTTCACAGTGCGGTCGTTGAAATCATCATCAAGAAGGACGCATATTGCCGTTACACAACAATCCAGAACTGGGCAAACAACGTCTTCAACCTTGTTACAAAGCGTGCAGTCTGTGAAGCGAATGCGACAATGGAATGGATCGATGGCAACATCGGTTCCAAGCTGACAATGAAATACCCAGCTGTCATCCTTAAGGGTGAAGGCGCGCGCGGTATGACATTATCAATCGCAATCGCTGGTAAAGGCCAGCACCAGGATGCAGGTGCGAAAATGATCCACCTTGCACCAAATACATCATCAACCATCGTATCAAAATCAATCTCGAAGCAAGGCGGAAAAGTAACATACCGCGGAATCGTCCACTTCGGACGCAAAGCCGACGGCGCCCGCTCTAACATTGAGTGCGATACGCTGATCATGGATAACAAGTCTACATCAGACACAATTCCATACAATGAAATCCTGAACGACAACATTTCTCTTGAGCACGAAGCGAAGGTTTCAAAGGTATCAGAAGAGCAGCTGTTCTATCTGATGAGCCGCGGAATCTCCGAAGAAGAAGCAACAGAAATGATCGTCATGGGCTTCATCGAGCCATTCACAAAAGAATTGCCAATGGAATACGCAGTCGAAATGAACCGCCTGATCAAGTTCGAAATGGAAGGTTCAATCGGTTAATCTTAATAGTTACGGGAATCCACCTGCTTTGGCAGGTGGATTTTTTTACCTTTAATTGGGAGGTTGTGCAATTAAGGTGACTGTTCACGCAATTAAGTAGATTGTTCGTGCAATTATTCGTCATCTCACGAAATTCCGCCACGCTACTGCGCAATAATCTAGTTTGAGTGTGCGAATAAATGAAGTTTCGTGCGGTCCATAATTATGAAGCTCATCGCGTGGCAGCTTTTTTACTATTCTTTGTAAAAAGTAGCGATGAACCTTCACTTCGTAGTGATTGTGCACTTTTTCGTAGTGAATTTCTTCCCTTTCGTAGTGATTCACGTCCAAATCTCACTCGAATTTCGTAGTGATTGACATTAAAACCAGAGCAATCACCATCAATAATCGCAACAACCTGCCCCCATATCGTAATTTGTTATTCTCTTTTTACTAATCAGCATTTTTTTGTGTTTCTACCTGCCTTTTACCGGGAATTAGGGTTAAACGGTGTCTTAGTTCTAATACTGAAGCGAACTATGCTATCATGAAGGTAAATTGGAGGTGCACAGATGATTATTGTTGGCTTAACGGGTTGGGGTGACCATGACGGTTTATATGATGGCAAGGTTTCTCCGCGCGATAAACTGAAGGAGTACTCCAGCCACTTTCCGGCAGTCGAGGTTGATGCCTCTTTTTACGCTGTGCAGCCTGTGAAAAATGCTGCGAAATGGGTGGAAGATACACCTGATCATTTTCAATTTATTGTGAAGGCTTACCAGGGAATGACCGGGCATCAGCGCGGCGAAATCCCTTTTAAGGATAAAAATGAAATGTTTACCGCATACAAAGAGTCGCTCAAGCCTTATCTTGAGGCGAATAAGCATGCTATGACGCTGTTCCAGTTCCCTCCCTGGTTCGATCTTCGCCGGGAAAATGTTGATTATTTACGCTGGTGCCGGGAGCAGATGGGGGATATTGATTGCGCACTTGAGTTTCGAAACCAATCCTGGTTTGAGGGTGAAATGCGCGAGAAGACGGTGGATTTCATGAAAGCGGAAAAATGGATCCACAGCATCTGTGATGAACCGCAGGCGGGTGAGGGGTCGATTCCGACTGTCCTTGAATCAACATCGCCTGATAAAGTACTGGTCCGCTTCCACGGCCGAAATGTCCATGGCTGGAACAAGAAGGGCAGAGGCCAGGATTGGCGTGAGGTCAGGTATTTATACCGCTACAATCAGGCAGAATTGGAAGAGTGGGCAGAAAACCTGAAAAAGCTGAACGAGAGCACATCGCAGGTGTTCGCATTGTTCAATAACAACTCCGGCGGGGATGCTGCTGATAATGCCAAACAGATGGTTGACATATTGGACATTGAATACGAGGGATTGAATCCGAGGCAGCTGGACTTGTTTTAATCATCCCATCAAAAACAGGACCCCTACCGTTCGCAGGCAGGGGCACTTCAATTGTAAAAGGCTGTTTCGCATTAATAGTTCTTTTCGTAAATCATCTTTAAATCGCATTTTATCAAGATTCGAGGCCCTTTTCTTGCTGCTCGTTCACACGAATTGCACGAGGCATCAAAACTTTAAACCGTAAGCGAAAAGAGCCTTATTAAAAAGAGGATGGAACACTGATGGAAGAGATAATCCATATTTACCATACGAATGATTTGCATAGCCATTTCGAGCATTGGCCAAGGATCCATAAACTCCTGGCTGAGCGGCGGCAGTGGCACGAAGAAGCTGGGGATGAGGTTTTCTTTTTTGATATCGGCGACCATATGGACCGCTGGCATCCTTTATCAGATGCAACAAGAGGAAAGGCGAATTGCTCCCTGCTGAATCAGGCTGGGTACGATGCCGCGACAATAGGGAATAACGAGGGGATCACGCTTCCATTTGAGGACCTCGACACGATGTATCTCGAAAAAGATTTCGAAATGCTGGTGGCGAATCTCTATTATCCTGATGGTAGCCGGCCGGAGTGGGCGAAACCGTATCATATTTACATAACAAAATCCGGGACCATAATCGGTGTCATTGGTGTGACCGTGAACTTTGCCCGTTTTTATGCGCAGCTTGGCTGGAAGCTGAATGATCCGATTGAAGAGCTGAAGAAATGTGTTCAGGAGTTAAAAGGGAAAACAGACGTTATCATTCTACTTTCGCATCTTGGCATTCATGATGATGAACTGATTGCCGGCATGTTCCCGGAAATTGATGTCATCCTTGGCGGCCACACCCATCACATTTTACATGAAGGGAAAGAAGTCGGCTTCACCACGCTGGCGGGAGCAGGGAAATACGGATACTATACTGGCCATGTGACCTTGCAGATAGATCCAGATTCGAAGCTGATTTTGAAGAAGAATGCTTCTCTTTACGATATGAATGAGGCTGACCAGGATGAGGATGAGCACAATATCGCCGAGGATTATTTTATCGAAGGAAAAGAACTTCTGGCTGAAAAAGTAGCTTATCTCCCTTCTGACTTAAAAGCAGAGCCACTCCAGCATTCGGAACTGTCAAAAATGCTGACACAGGCCTTGAGGGAATGGTGCGAGGCGGACTGTTCCTTCATGAACGCGGGTATGCTTCTTAAGGGCTTGGACGCTGGCGAGGTTACGAAATACGATCTGCTTGAAATCTGCCCTCATCCGATCAATCCTTGCACCGTCACACTTTCAGGGGCGGAGCTGAAAGAAGTGCTCCTGCAGACAAGGGACGAAAAATGGCCGCATATGCAGATTAAAGGGCTTGGTTTCAGAGGAACGGTCATGGGAGTCATGGAATATGACGGAATCGAATTCCGGCCGAAAGGCAATGTACTGCAGATTTATATCAATGGAAGCCTGGTTGAGCCAAGGAGACAATACAATCTTGCCATTCCCGATATGTTCACCTTTGGCCGGTTCTTCCCGGAAATCCAGCGGGCTGAGGAAAAGGAATACTGGCTGCCGGAGTTCCTGAGGAATCTGCTGGAATGGAAGCTGGCCGAACTTTATAATGCTGAATAGCTTGTAAAATATCACGCTTTCCGCCCTTTCTTCATACAGTGTTATTGGGATTGAAGGAAGGGAGGGTTTGTTCATGATTGACATGTACCCTATTGATATAGAAGGCAGAACCTTTTTATGCATTTCTGTCGCATTGCCTAAGACGAAGCTGCTGGTTGTTACAGGTGATAAAGGATACATTATGTGCGGCGCCCTGGATGTCGCGCTTCTCAATGAAAAGCTGAAAGACCGCAAAGTCATTGCCGGCAGGGCTGTTGGCGTGAAGACCATTGAACAATTGCTCGAAGCCCCGCTGGAATCAGTCACATATGAAGCTGAGAACCTGGGCGCAGTGAAAGGCATGATTGGAAAAGAAGCGTTACTTCTCATGAATTAAAGACAGCCATAAAGGCTGTCTTTTTGTCGTAAAAAGCATAAAACTGTGGAGAATTTTACCGATATAAAAAGTAAACATGCGACATATTTCCCAACTCCCTTTTTATAAAGTAATCACCAAACCAAAAATGAATATGGTAGAATAAAAGAAAATATTGTCGTTTTATGTAAAATTTTCTTTGGCTTTTTTCGTTAGTAATCCGGCGGAAATAGCCGACAACTAACAGATAAAGTGGGAATTGACATGAGACTGATAGCCACCACTTCAGCAGGGGAAGGGGCTTTACTCGGAAAAGCCATTTATAATGATCAGGGTCAGATCCTCTTAAATGCAGGGGCTCGCCTTGAGAAAAGGATACTCAGCCGGCTCTCGGATTTTGGTATTGATTACATCTATATCAAAGATCCAGATACCGATGATATCATTCTGACAAACTCCATTTCGGATGAAATGCGGGTAAATGCAATCAAGACGATCGGAGATACGTTCAAGCAAGTCCAGCTGGATTCGAAGATTTCCCATACCTTTGTGCTCGAAAAATCTGCCAGGAAGTTCAAAAAGCTGATCAGCATCCTGCTTGAGGAGCTTAGGGAAAGCAAGGAACTATTGAACCTGCTGTCAGATGTGTTCCTGCATGACCATTATATTTTTTCGCACTCCTTGAACGTTACGCTTTATGCCCTGGCCATTGGCATCGAAATGAAGCTGCCGCCAAAGGAGCTTGAACAGCTTGGACTTGGTGCGATCCTGCATGATGTGGGCAAAATGAAGGTTCCGGAAGAGATTCTTTCAAAGCCTGGCAAGCTGACTGCAGAGGAATTCCAGATCATCAAGGCTCATGCTGAGGACGGTTTCCAGCTGCTCAGGAATATTCCTACAGTACCGTTGATTGTTGCCCATTGCGCCTTCCAGCATCATGAACGCATGAATGGCGCAGGATATCCCCGCGGGCTGAAGGGGGAGGAAATCCATTTGTTCGGCAGAATCCTTGGAGTCGCAGACGTGTTTGACGCTGTTACCTCCAACCGTGTTTACAGGCCGGCGATGCTGCCGCATGAAGGGCTGGAAATCCTTTATTCAGGCTCTGGCAGTCTGTTCGATGCTAAGGTGGTAGACGCTTTCCGGAAGGCGGTAGCCATCTATCCAGTCGGTCTGACAGTCCTCTTAAGCGATGGCAGAAGGGGAGTCGTCTCAGCCCAGAATCCAGGTTTGAGCGAACGGCCCATGGTGAGGATTCTTGAGGAAAATGGCCGCAGAGTCGAACCTTATGAACTCGATTTAAAAACGAACCTGTCATTGATGATCGCCAGCTGTGACACGATCATCAAGTATGAATACGCCAATAATTATTAAAAGTAAGGCTAGTTCCCCCCTTTAAAGCATACATATAGCTTTAGAGGGGGGATTTGTTTTGGCAAAATTCGGCCGGCGGCTGCCTCGAAAAGGACCTTTGCCTTTCAGATATGTATTCCTGCTGACCTTCGTCTTTTTTTCCTTTTCGACAGCGGCGGGACTCTGGATCATCGATAAAGGGCTGGAACCTACACTGATGAAATACGCCGAATCCCAGACAAGGAAGATTGCGACCCTTGTCATCAATAAGGCGATCAATAAAAAGATTGCCAACGGGATGGATATTGATAAAGTAATCGAGTTTGTCCCTGTAGACGGGGGTGCTACTACAGTTGTGAAATTCAACACGGAAATCATCAACCGGGTAAAAGCTGAAACCACGAATATTGTACAAATGAACCTGAAGGAAGCAGAGAGAGGGAACCTTACTTCGCTAGAGATGCTTTCTGATGTAGAGCTCGTGACGGATGATGAGTCGCGGGAAGCAGGAATTATCTATTATGTGCCGCTGGGGCAGGCAACCAATAATGCGCTCCTCGGGAACATGGGGCCCAGGGTACCGGTTAAATTCAATGCCATCGGAGATGTAACATCCGATGTCGTCTGGGAAACAGAGGAGCATGGAATCAACAATACGTTGATCAATGTTTCCGTCAGGGTCAAGGTCAATGTCCAAATCATCATCCCATTCGCTACCAAAATAGCGACCGTACAGGAAAACATTCCGATTGGCAGTTTCTATTACCCAGGAAAAGTACCACAGTTTTACAATGGCGGAGGAACCGTCCCGCCAGCCATTCAGGTTCCTGGCAATTCAGGTCAATAATTACAGTTGTCAAGTTAGCGATATTGTTATATTATAAAATCAATTGAATAAACAAACCTTATCATTCCGGTGGGGTAGAGGAGCAGGATTCAAAAGTATGCTGTGTGAGGATGACAACGTTGAACGCAGCTGAAAGGGAATTTTGCCGAAGCAATGAAAAGTGAGTCACATTTTTTATTGCTGGGGATACTTTGAACAAGAGTATCACTGTCATTATGGAGGTATATCCATAATGGGGAGCTACAGATCGTGATGGAGAAACTAGTTGCTTATTAAGGGCGACGATAGTATGTTCTCTATCGTTGCCCTTTTTTATTTATCAGCAGAAAAGCAGCTAAACTCTCTCATGTAAAAGTTTCCCCCTGTCAAAAACAAGGAGGAGAAAAAATGGAGAACACAATTTTATCATTACTGCCGCCATTATTGGCAATTTTAATGGTAGTAATCACAAGAAGGGTGCTGCTGTCTCTTGGGACAGGCATCATCGCAGCGGCATTTTTGCTCGCTGAATTCAATATCGGAGAGACCTTTGCTATTATGTGGGATGCCATCAAGGGGATTTTCGTCGCAGACGGCGAACTGAACACATATAGCCTGTACATTATTCTTTTCTTATTATTATTAGGTACAATTACAGCTTTCATTTCCATTTCCGGCGGAAGCCGTGCGTTTGGTGAATGGGCAATGAAACGAGTTAAAACAAGAGTTGGGGCCCAGCTTGTCGGTGCGGTTTTAGGAGTTATTATTTTCATTGACGATTATTTCAATGCACTTGCTGTCGGCCAGATCACACGTCCAATTACGGACCGCCAGAAGGTTTCACGTGCAAAACTGGCTTATCTGATTGACTCCACATCAGCTCCTGTCTGTGTCATTTCTCCGATTTCGAGCTGGGGCGCGTATATCATCGCCTTGATCGGAACGATTCTTGCTGCACACGGAGTAAGTGAATATACGGCATTTTCAGCATTCATTCAGATGGCGCCAATGAATTTTTACGCTCTTGCAGCATTGGCGATGGTCTTCATCGTAGCCCTTCGCAATATCGAAATCGGGCCGATGAGAAAGCATGAGGAACGTGCGATTCTTGAAGGAATTGTTGTTCCTCAGGACAAGCCTGTGCCAGGTGAACTGAAGGATGACCTTCCGACAAGCACAAAGGGTTCTGTAGGCGACCTTGTATGGCCGATCGTGGCACTTGTTGCAGGTACGGTTGGCATGATGCTTTGGACTGGCGCGCAAGCAACAGAAGGCACTGTGACCATCTTCAGTATCTTTGAAAATACGGATGTGACGAAATCACTCGTTATCGGAGGCTTGCTTGGCCTTGCAGCTGCTTTGATTTTGTTTGCAAGACAAGCATTCGTTCTAAAAGGAATCAACGCCAATGTTTTTGGAAGAGGACTAGTTGAGGGAATCAAATCAATGCTTCCGGCGATTTACATCCTGTTCTTCGCATGGGTGATCGTTGATTTGATTGGAAGACTTGAAACTGGAACGTATTTAGCAGGTATCGTGGAAAGCTCTAATATTAATATTTCATTCCTGCCATTCCTGCTGTTCCTCGTTGCCGGTATCATGGCCTTCTCGACAGGGACATCCTGGGGCTCATTCGGCATCCTGCTTCCGATCGCAGGAGATATTGCGGCAGCTTCTGACATCAGCCTTATGCTTCCGGCATTGGCAGCCGTACTGGCTGGAGCTGTTTTCGGCGATCATTGCTCGCCGATTTCTGATACAACGATCCTTTCATCTACAGGCGCAGGGGCACATCACTTAGACCATGTGATTACCCAGCTGCCTTACGCGCTGATCTCTGCTGCGATTTCTTCTGTCGGATTCCTGGTCATCGGGTTCACTGGCAGCACAATGGCTGCTCTTGGCGTGGTGGCGCTGATGCTTGTGGCATTTGCTTTCATTTTCGGAAGCAAAACTACACACGAAGAAGTGTTAAAAGAAAATCTTGCAGAATAACGATTAAAGCTGTCTGAATTTCAGGCAGCTTTTTTCATATTTTTAAACAAATGGGAATAGAATCCTAATAATAGGACAACTGGTATAGTTGGGAAAAATATTTTTAAAATAATTTTATTATCACCAAAATAATATTTTGACAAGCCCCAAAAAACTAGCTATACTATTCCTAGACAAAATAATCTGAAAATATAAAACTTTCTAATTCATCATTGTTTACCAGAGGATTAGAAGGGCGAGGGGGATTCATAATGGAAAATAGACCACAATGGGGGACGAGGGCAGGATTTATTCTTGCCGCGGTAGGATCGGCAGTAGGGTTGGGAAATATTTGGCGCTTTCCTGGTGTCGCGTATGAAAATGGCGGAGGAGCATTCTTCTTCCCATATCTATTCGCACTATTGACAGCAGGTATTCCGATCCTGATCCTGGAATTCACAATCGGCCATAAGTACCGTGGTTCCGCACCGCTAAGCTTTGCCAGAATGAACAAGAAGTCTGAATGGATCGGCTGGTGGCAGCTCGCTGTATCATTTGTCATTTCAACCTATTATGCAGTCATTATTGCGTGGGCAATGTCATACGCGTATTTCTCACTCAGCAAGCAGTGGGGTGACGATCCGCTTACATTCCTTGTTGGCGATTACTTGAAAGTCGTTGATGCAGGCCAGGTAGGAAGCATCGTTCCAGGCGTATTCGTACCGCTTGTCATTGTATGGGTCATCTCTCTTGGCATTTTGTTAAAAGGAGTCAAGAAAGGGATCGAAGTCGCGAACAAAATCTTTATTCCAGCACTTGTTATCTTATTCTTTGTTATCGTTGTTCGCGCCCTGACACTCGATGGAGCAATCGATGGCGTCAATGCATTCTTCAAGCCAGACTGGAGCCAGATCCTGAATGGCAAGGTTTGGGTAGCAGCATATGGACAAATCTTCTTCAGTTTATCAATTGCATTTGCAATCATGATCACGTATTCAAGCTATCTTCCTAAAAAATCAGATATCACGAACAATGCGTTCATCACAGCATTCGCGAACTCTTCTTTCGAATTGCTGGCAGGTATCGGGGTATTCGCAGCACTTGGCTTCATGGCGATGCAGTCAGGCGTACCAGTTAATGAAGTAGTAAGCAAAGGGGTAATCCTTGCTTTCGCGGTATTCCCGCAAATTATCAATGAGCTTCCTGCATTTAGCGCTGCTTTCGGCGTACTGTTCTTCGTCAGCTTGACGCTTGCAGGACTATCTTCACTGATTTCAATCGTTGAAACATATGTTGCAGGTGTACAGGATAAGTTCAATGTTTCCCGTACTAAAGCAGTCGCAATCGGCGGCGGACTATCTGCTTTGATTTCCATCCTGTTTGCAACACAGGGCGGATTGAACTTCCTTGATTCAGCAGATGCTTTCATCAACAACTACGGTGTAGCTCTAGCTGGTCTTGTCCAGGTCGTATTCATTGCATGGGTTGCCAAGGAGCTTGATAACCTTCGCGGCCATGCAGATGCCATCTCTGACATCCGTCTTGGCAGCTGGTGGAACATCTCTCTTAAGTACATCACGCCAGTGGTACTGGGGATCATGATGGTGATGAATATCCTGACAGATATCAAAACAAGCTACGGCGGCTATCCGGTCATGTTCAATGTGTATTCCGGCTGGCTAGTGGCAATCGGCGCAATCGTCGCCGGCTTCATTTTCGCCAATGTAAAGAAATGGGATAAATCACTATACGAAATTCCACAAGACAAGGGGGTTTCAAAATAATGGATCTTAGTGCAGTAGTAATGATGGTAGTAGGTATGGTAATTATCTGGGGAGGCCTTGCTGCAAGTGTTATCCACGCAGTAAGAAAAGCCCGTTCATAACAAATGGAAGGCCAACCGGATGGTTGGCCTTTCGTATTGGTTGGAAAAGATTCGGGGGACTGTCTCCGAACCTTTTTGGGGGTTTCTTACAACCTGATATTGGTTCCCTTAAATCCCGTGATTTTGAAAAAGAGG
>NZ_RSFW01000017.1 GCF_003937825.1 Mesobacillus subterraneus
CATGGATGTTAGACAACTGCGATATTTTATCGCAATCGCTGAAGAAAAGAATATAACTGCCGCGGCCAATAAACTGCATATGTCCCAGCCGCCGTTAAGCCTGCAGTTGAAACAAATGGAAGAAGAGCTGGGCGTCATGCTTGTGGAACGACAAGGCAAGAAGCTGGAGCTGACGGACAAGGGAGAGGTTCTCTACAGGCACGCTCTCAATATTGTCCATTCATTTGAGGAGGTTAAGAATGAACTCCAGGAAACAGCGGAGGGCAAGAAAGGGAACTTGTCGATTGGCATCAATACTTTGTCCGTCCCACAATTCCCTGGCTGGCTTGATGATTTCCATGCTGCATTCCCACTTGTTTATTTGCGGGTTGTCCAGAATGATTCTGCCTATTTAGCCGAGCTGGTAAAAAACCGCACGATCGAGCTCGCACTAATTCGGCTGCCGCTGCCAAATCACGATGTAAGTTATTTGCAGCTCTATACGGAATCTTTTGTTTTCGTCAGCAGAAAAAAAGAAGACCAGGAGATCACCATAGAGGAAATAAGTGGGTATCCCTTGATATTGCCCAGTACGGAGGGCCTAGGGAGCTACAATATCATTCATGAAGCTTTCACGAAAGCCCAGCTCCCGCTACAGGTTGTTTGTGAATGTTCCGATATGAAGGTACTTATGGAGTTGGTTTCCTCTGGAATTGGATCGACCATCATTCCAAAATCAGTTTTCGATTCATACGGATACAAAAATCTTTATGCCAGGGAAATAAACAATTCTACACTAAAATCATCTGTTGGTTTAATTTGGCTTCATCAGCATCACCTTTCGCGTCCAGCAAGGAATTTCATTGAGCTTGTTAAGATAAATCTTCAGTTAGATGACTCCGAATAAATTTGTTAAAAAGTCCAAACAATAACAGCAAATATTTCAGCAAAAATAGGAGCTGTCTAAGTTGAATCTATTTGAAGTTATGAAGGACGCTTTTATGCCTTTCATTGATGGCGATAAAAAGCCGCTGCATGTCGGTGAAGTCATGAACTTGTGGTTTTACCTGCACGGTACGGAACAAACACTTCGCTATGATCAGCATGCATATAATCTCGCTCAGGATCCTGATTTAAAGAAAAAAATAGAGGATATTATTGAGAATGTCCACAGACCTATGATCAAAGAACTTACTCAATTCTTTAAAGACGAAGGAATACCGCTTCCTTATGTCGGTCCAGAAAAGATCATCGGAGAATATAAGGGTATGCCGGAGGGTGCAGAGTTAAATGATGAGGAAATCGCCAACCTGATTGCCTACAATCTGGTTGTTGGCATCACGGCCGCAACCAGAGGAATCACTGAATCCGTCCGCTCGGATGTTGGCTATCTATTCGCTAAGTATCACATGATGAAAGTTACTTTTTCATTGACCTTTAAAGTCATAATGCAGGAAAAAGGCTGGCTGAGAGTGCCTCCGTATTACATGACCGGAAAGGAATAGAAGACAGTGTCTCTGACGCTGTTTTTTTATTTTTAATTTGTGAATGACTCTATTTCCTTGAAAATGTCCTGGCGAGGCAACTCTTCTTTAAACTTTTAAAACAAGTTTTTATTTGCTCATCTTAAGATAATTGATAAAATGATATTTAGTTCAGAATTGTCTTAAAAGGCAAAGGAGGAGCAGCATGGAAGAAACATACTTGCAATCCGTTAGATACGACGGTGAGAAATTATATATTTTAGATCAGACGAAACTTCCTCAAGTAACAGAATTTCTTGAGATCACAAATATTGAGGATGTATGGGATGCGATCAAACAATTGAAGGTAAGGGGTGCCCCTGCAATTGGAATTGCTGCCGCTTATGGGCTTGTACTGGGAATCAAGGATGCTCCGGAGCAGGATTCCGATTCATTCTATGCCTTCTTCAAGAAACAGGCAGATTACCTAGCTACATCAAGGCCTACCGCAGTCAATCTATTCTGGGCGCTAAAAAGGATGGATTCAAGAGCTAAGGCAGAGTTCAGCAGACCAGTAGCCGAAATCAAAGTGGCACTTACCGAAGAAGCACACCTGATTCGCCAGGAAGATGAAAACGTTTGTGGCTCAATCGGCGAAAATGCCCTCACCTTGTTTGAAGATGGAATGACTGTCTTGACTCATTGCAATGCTGGCGGCATCGCGACTGCCAGATACGGAACAGCTCTGGCACCATTCTACCTCGCAAAAGAAAGAGGGATGGATATCAAGGTGTTTGCTGATGAAACCCGCCCATTGCTTCAGGGAGCACGACTCACTGCCTGGGAATTGATGCAGGCAGGCATCGATGTTACGTTGATTACAGACAGCATGGCAGCGATGGTCATGCAAAAAGGGATGGTGCAAGCAGTAATTGTCGGCTGTGACCGCGTTGCCGCGAATGGAGATGTAGCAAATAAAATTGGGACATACGGTGTAGCCTTGCTGGCTAAGGCCCATAACATTCCGTTCTACGTGGCAGCACCTTTATCCACCATCGATCTTGAGACTGAGACAGGGAAGGAAATTCCAATCGAAGAACGCGCAGCTGAAGAAATCACCGCAGGCTTCGGAAAATCAACTGCACCAGAAGGGGTCAAAGTCTTTAACCCAGCATTCGACGTAACACCACATCACCTGATCACGGCCATCATTACTGAAAAAGGCATTTTGCGAGGCAATTACTCTGAAGAACTGCCTAAATTGTTCGAAAACTAAGTCGAGATGCCATGGAGTACCAATTCCATGGCTTTTTTATATTATAATTCGAATCCATCTCCATTTGAAAAATTCACATAATCCTCAAAAATTATAACCTTTCCACTTTCATTAGCTTAGTATACTTGGGTTAAACTACGTGTAATACAAGTATATAAAGGAGTTATTCTGATGGTCAAAAAAGCGATTGCATCCGGAATCCTTGCTGGTCTTGTCCTGGTTGCTGTATTCCAGCATTTTTATAAAGAGGAAGAACCCAAAGCGATTGAGGCCTCCCAAGTTTCTTCAGGAATTGGGGCAGGGATGGCCGCACCTGCTTTTACTTTGAAAAATCTAGCTGGTGAGGAAGTGAACCTTAAGGATTACCAAGGGAAAAAGGTCATGCTGAACTTTTGGGCAACATGGTGTCCGCCATGTAAAGCAGAAATGCCTGCTATGGAGCAATTTTATCAGGACTACTCAAAAGATATCGAAATCCTTGCCGTTAACCTTGATCCACAAAATGATGTCTCCTCGTTTGTAAAAGAATACCGTTTGACCTTTCCAATCTTATTGGATCAAAACGGGGCGATGCAGAATACGTACTCTATTTTATCCATTCCAACTACATTCATCATTAATGAAAAAGGGGTTATTGAGAAAAAACATATCGGATCCATGACCTATGATCAAATGGTTGAACTCAGTAAATGAGCATCAGTATTGAACTGGTGCTTTTTTTATGGAAAAAAATACATGGAACAATCACGAAAAGAAGGGGTAAGAATAAAATACGATTAAATTTTCAAAAAGTTGTAATAATTGCAACCGTTTCCGGACATAATAACTGTTACAATGATGATAAAGGATGGTGAACACGATGAGGAAACCAAGAAAACGTTCTTTTCAGGAGTTAGTAATGGAAAATAAACGTCAGCTTTTGAATGATCGTGACGCACTCGAAAAAATCGAGGCCCGGCTGGAAGAAAAACGTTTAGAAAAAGCTGAGTAATATCATACATTTCCATAAATGAATCCCCCTTCTTTAGGTCAAACTGATTATAGAGGAGGGGATTTTCATGAGCAATCCTAAAAGGGACAGCAAGCACCATGTTCCCAGCCATCTTGGTACCCAGCCGCGCGGCTTCAGCGGAAACAAAGGGAAGAAGATGAACGATAAATCTGGCGAACATGCCCAGGTCATGCAGACAAAAGGTGAATAACCAAAATGGAATGTGCCTGCCAGCAACTCGGCAGGCCTTTAACTTTGAGAACAATCGTACCGAATCCACAGTTTTCCGCTCATAATCATAATGATTGGTCACATACTATTGATGTACTTTTTAAAAGGAGGTACAACCAAATGGCAAACCATACACCTAAGCCAGATGACCGCAGCGATAATGTCGAGAAGCTGCAATCCATGATCCACCATACGATTGCGAATATGGAGGATGCCGAAGCAGCAATGGTCAATTCCAGCCCCGAAGACCAGGAAAGAATTAAGGCGAAGAATGAACGCCGCCGGGATAGCATCGATGCATTCAGGGCCGAGATTAAAGACGAAGCACATAACCAGCAACATTAAAACAGAGAAAAACCCGCTGTACAAGGCGGGTTTTTTTCTGTTTACAGTAAAATGTGATAAGATGTGGAAAGTACCAAATGAATACGACTTACATAGAAAATGAATAAAGAAGTGATATGATGGACCAACAAAAAAGACTGCTTTCCCTCAATGAACAGCTTGATTTATGGGAAGACGAAATAGAAAAAGACGGTTATATCCGTGATGAAGCAGAGTTGATAAAAGCTATGAAGCTGCTGACAAAAGCGGATGAAACGACAAACCTATCCAGACTGCTTACGCTTGCTGCGCAATCGAGATCGTTAAGGAATGGTTTCGACACGCTTGTAGTGGCATGGCTAAAAAAAGCAGTACAGCTCAACCCTGCAAACCAAAAAGCTAAATCCTTGCTGGCAAGCAATCACTGGAAAAATAAAGGCGGTATATTTGAACAGCTTGTTTTTCCGCGAATTAGAGAAACTGACAACAGGGCGTTGAAAAAGAAAACAGCAGAGCAGTATATCTATATTTCTCAGCAATTCCTATCCAATGCTGAAGAAGAGCTGGATGAGCTTCGAGCCCAGCCGATGGATACTGGATCAGAATCTGCAGCGAAATTCGGAAAATTGATTCAAATACTTGAAGAAGCGATCGAAGAAGCTGCTGCACTCCTTAAAGCCACAGAACTCTACGAGGAGTCTGTGACCGGAGTTTTCCATACAGCCGTCCATTATGAGGAAATCAAGAACCGCTTGAAGAACCTGGATGAGTTGAAGCTAGTGTGGGAATCTGAATTCTCCAGCGAACAGGACGACACCAAACAGACGGATGGGGACCCTCTGTCAGAGCTTAACAAAATGATTGGACTTGAAACCGTTAAAGAACGAGTGAACGACTTTTATCGTTACCTTAAATATCAGCAAAAGCGGAAAGAACTTGGTCTGCAAACAAAGGATGACCAAAGCCTGAATATGGTCCTGACCGGGAATCCAGGAACAGGAAAGACCTCGCTCGCACGACTTCTGGCGAAAATCTATCACCATCTTGGTGTCTTGCCGCGCGAGGAGATCATCGAAGCAGACCGTTCCCAGCTAGTCGGTGCCTATGTAGGACAAACAGAAGAAAACGTCCGCAAGACCGTCGAGCAGGCATTGGGGGGTGCACTGTTCATCGATGAAGCGTACAGCTTGAAAAGGGAAGGACAAACGGGAAATGATTACGGACAGACTGCCATCGATACCCTTGTTTCGCTGATGACAGGTAAAGAGTATGGAGGAAAATTTGCGGTGATCCTTGCAGGGTATCCCGAGGAAATGAGACAATTCCTCGATGCCAATCCTGGCCTTCGTTCACGTTTTCCTCAATCGAACTTCATCCATCTGCCTGACTACACAGACGATGAATTGATGGAGATTGCCGAAAAGGCTGCACAAGATAATGATTTTGCCATGACAGAAGGTGCAAAGCTTGAGCTTAAGGAGAGAATCGAAAAAGAACGGGTGGATGAAACGTTCGGAAACGCACGTACAGTCCGCAACCTCGTTTTGGAGGCTATTTTCAAAAAAGGCGCACGGCCGGTTGAGGAAGACGATTTCTCCATCTATACATTATTGGAAAAAGAAGATTTTGAATCAGCTTCCTCGACTACAGCAGAGAAACCTTTGGACAGGCTGCATGACCTCGTCGGATTGGATACTGTCAAATCAGAGGTCACAACACTAATTTCATTTGTACGAATGCAGCAGCTGCGGAAGGAGAAAGGGCTGCCAGCTGTTCCAATTCAGCTCCATTCCGTTTTTACCGGAAATCCGGGAACAGGTAAAACGACAGTTGCAAAAATCTATGCAGAACTGCTTAAGGAATGCGGAATGCTGAAACGCGGGCATTTAATCGTCAGCAGCCGGGCTGATTTCGTGGCCGGTTATGTCGGGCAGACAGCCATTAAAACAAAAAAGAAGATTCGCGAAGCCCTTGGAGGCGTCCTTTTCATCGATGAAGCATATTCACTGCTTGGACAAACATCCGGGGACTTCGGAAAAGAAGTGATCGATACACTTGTCGATGAAATGACACGGCATAATGAAAATCTTGTGGTCATCCTCGCCGGCTATCCGAATGAGATGGAAAGGCTGCTTGAAAGCAACCCTGGTCTTCGTTCACGCTTCAAGAAATTCTTCCATTTTCCTGATTATAGTGTTGAGGAATTAATTGTCATCATCAGGAATTATGCTGGTAAATATCAATATAAACCAACAGACGAAGCGGTTAAGTTCTTATCTGTGGAGTTAACTAAGACTGAAATTAACGGCAATGGACGTTTTGCCACCAATCTGGTTGATGAAGCAATCCAATCACAGGCGTTTCGACTGATCGGCGCTGAACACGAAGGTGCTTTTGATGAAAACGTTCTTCATCTGGAAGAACAGGATTTCGAGGCAGCACTAACAAAAATAAAAGGGGAATAGAGATGAAAATAGCATCAAGGGAAATTGAGGTTCGTTATGCAGAAACAGATCAAATGGGCGTCGTGTATCATGCCAATTACCTCGTTTGGATGGAACTTGGCAGAACACAGCTGATCAAGGATCTTGGATTCAGTTATGCTGAAATGGAAAAGGACGGAATCATCTCACCGGTACTTGATATTCAAGCTTCCTACAAAAAGCCCTTAAGATATGGTGACACTGCGACAATTAAAACATGGGTGCAAGAATACGATGGAATTCGTGCAGTTTATCATTATGAAATTTTCAACGGAGCTGGAGAGCTCGCTCTTACTGGCAGTTCGAAGCATGTTTGTGTAAAAAAAGACAGCTTCAGACCGATTTCCCTTAAAAGGACCTATCCGGACTGGCATCAAGCCTATTTGAATGCGATGAAAAAGCCCGAAGATGAAATGGGGCAGGTCTGATTGGCATTTGGCATCAAACGGCATGAGTTGAAAGAGTGGAAAGCACAAATTGAAAGAGGAGAAATCGCCTTTCTGACCCATTACTGGATTGATGATCGTTTCCCAGGATGTTCGACGGTAACAAAAGTAGGCTGCAGGGATTTGGTCAAATTAGCAGAATGGGGCAGCAAATATGGCTTGAAGCCTGAATGGATTGATAAGAGGAGACAGGATTATCCGCATTACGATCTTTTTGGCGAAAAGCAGGCAGAAGTATTGGAACTAGAGGGAGTACTGACTCCGCTGCTAAAAAAATGAGGCAGGCGCTTATGCGTCTGCCTCATTTTTTTCGAACGTGAATTCTGGTTCGTTCCCAACCGGGTGAAGTCCTACAATCAGGTCATGCTGATCAAAATACCAGATATCTTTTTCTTCAATATAATAAGTGACACCGTTCTTTTCGGTTTTTACCCCAATATGATCAGGTTCTTCCTTGGAGACTCCTAATGAAAAGCCTTTCTGGATTGTACTGAAGCCGCCATAGCGGACAAAGAAACGCAGATAGCTGCCGGTAGACAGATCCATCTCATTCTCATACCAGGCTGCAGCTTCATCATTAACTGTAATTTTCATATCGTTCTCCTTCCATATCAGATAGCCCGATTATACCATAAGCAATGCCCGGTCATCATGGCCGGGCACCTGCAATCCTATTCTTTTATGAATTGAGTCATATGATTCATGATTTCATTATATTTATTTTCAGCGTCAGCAAGGCCAAACCTGCCGGCATCTCTTAAAGGAACAACCCGATAATTGCGCTGCCTGCTGCTGGAAACGAAAGTAGGGAGGAATCCAGGATTCTCTAGACTGATCTCTGTTCCTTCGGGGGAAATCTGTTTCGTGACCTCCACAGTAGCAAGTCCCCCGATATCCTTATAGTCCCACATTTGACCTGATAGGAAGTTTCCAAGAGAGTAGACAACCAATGCCTTCCTTCCATCAGCAGCCGTCACCCAATCCATCGGCTGAAGGACGTGGGGATGATGACCAAAGATAATATCCACTCCTTCGTCGACAAGGAACTGGGCGAGTTCCTTTTGCTCATTTGTAGGGAAGCGCTGATACTCATTTCCCCAGTGTATGCTCATCACGACGAGGTCCGAATCGGCTTTAGCACGATGGATTTCAGCTTTCATTAGTTCCCGGTCAATCAGGTTGACCAAGTAGTCTTTACCGATTGGCACAGGAATGCCATTTGTTCCGTAAGTATAGCTCAGATACGATACTTCAATTCCATTTTTATTCAGTATGCGCAGCTTGTCTTTGTCAGCTTCATCCTTAAAGGAACCGACATAAGGGAGGCCGGCAGCTTCCATGTTGCTGATTGAAGTCATGACACCTCTTACTGATTTATCAAGGGAATGGTTATTTGCATTCGAAACAATGTCAACACCGGCATCCAAAAGAGCATCTCCCACTTCAATAGGACTGTTGAACATAGGATAGCTTGACAGCCCGATCTCCACTCCGCCAAGAATGGTTTCCTGATTGGCCAGCAACAGGTCAGGTTCTAGTAAAAAATCCTTCACATTGCTGATCATAGGTTTGAAGTCGTATCCTGATTGAACATATGCATCCTCATAGACGGTATCATGAATCAGGATATCACCGATGGCACCCAATGTGATTTTTTCTGTAAAACTCTTTCCTGAAACATCTACATTCCTCTCAATATGAGGCTTTAGTGTTTTGACCGAAACCACAGGCTCTTTTGCCTGGGCTTCATGATACATTTGGAAAGTCAAAACCGAAGCCAGAACCCCTAACCCGGCAGCAATGGATAAACCAAAAGCCGTTTTTTTCTTCTTTTTTCTCATAATAATCTCCCCAGATCTATTATGAGGCATCTTTATTTTTTAGCCTCTAAGGATAATATATTATAAGTATGATGATAAATGTATAAATTTCAGGTATAATTTCATACTTTTGTCATAATTCGATTATTTTCTCGACAAAATGGGAAAAGTTTCAAAAGAAAGAGAGAGGATGATTCAAATGTTCAGCATAAGTAATCGAGCACACGAAGTCCTAAGAAAAGCAGTCATCCAGGAAAGCAATGAGGGAGAGAACCTGTATATCCGCCTCACAATGGGCATCGGCTGAGGAGGGCCCCAGCTGAGAGTTGCTCTGGAGGAGCAGCCATTGACAAAGGACCAAATCCATTCATTTAACGGAATCTCGATCCTGATCCATGAAGGTGATAACGACTACTTCACTGGTACAGAGCTGGACTATGTACGCGATCCATTCGGGTTGGGGAAATTTAAATTAATTAGGGTGTAGGCAATTTTAATTACCGAAAAAAATGCGGATTCAGCAATCCGCATTTTTCTTTGTTACCAATCCATTTTATCCAGGAAATCCATCAATTCATCTACATTTCTAACTTTTACAGGAGTTTGTTCCTGATTTGGCAAATCAACAAGAAATTCAACCAAGAAGTCATCTGGCGACTTCACCTCAGCAGTTGAGGTAGTGAATATAAGATTGTCGGTGGACTTTATCACTTCTTCCATTTTCAGCCAGCCTTCTTTCATCTTGTTCTACCTATATTTTATCAACGATGGCAGGTATATGAATGGAACCACTATGACAATTTTTTGAATATTAGATCACGAGGCTTTATTCAGCCATTTTCGGCAGGTTAAACTTGAAGGAAGTTTTGCCTGGCTCTGTATGAATCTCCATTTCTCCGCCATGTTCTTCGATGATTTGTTTACTGATGGTCAGACCTATGCCGGTCCCATTTACTTTTGTTGTATAAAAAGGTGTAAAAATTTTTACTAAAGAAAATTCATCAATCCCGGTTCCATTATCCACAATACATGCGCCGACATACCCTTGTTCTTCGCGTACCTCTACAGCAACCATTCCTTTTCCTGCTGGAGACACTTCCACTGCTTCAATTGCATTTTTCAATAAATTGATGATGACTTGTTTGAGTGCGTCTTCATCTCCAAATACGTAAAGGTCCTTTGCGTTATTTTGAAGTTTTATTTCGATATTCTTCAGCAAAGCTTCACTTAAAAACAACTTTACCATATTGCTTACTAATTGATTGAAGCATAGTTTCGTTTTTTCTGAGTATCTGGGTTTCAAGACGGAAATGAATTCTGTCAGGAGATTATTTGCCCTGTTGATTTCATCTAATGCGACAGCAGCAAACTCCTGGTTAACGGAGGATTCAAGTTCTGGCTGCAGAAGCTGGATAAATCCTTTAATAGTGGTTAAAGGGTTCCTGATCTCATGCGCCAAACCTGCAGCCAACTGGACTGCAGATTGACCATGGAGCTCCCGGCCGGCAGTTTGAAGCATATTTTGCATTTGAACCAGTATTTCCTGTTTGCGGATGATTTCCTGATCGAGAAGGGATGCTTCACGCTCTAACTCAGCCTTTTTCTTCACGAGAGCTGTGAAATCAATCCATGTCTGTTTCCTGAAAGCTGTGTCACCATCTGACTGGATATGGTCGTTGGCCGCCATTTTCAGTGGATGAAGCATGTACCTTGACGAGCAGACTCCTTCAATCATAATATTCGCACCTTCATATTTAGCAGTGTTAGTCATTTTAATCATCCAAACTCCTTCTTTACCTATGGATTAGTTTCAACCGATACACAACCGGGTAATTTTCAACAGGGATGCACATCCTGGAATGTGGGTAACCTAAATTCGATTTCTTTCGAATGTATATGACATATTCTTTTAAATTATACCAATAAAAACACTATTTTTTATATATAGAACAAAAAATATTTTATAAAGAACAAACAGAGCGATTACTAAAGGAGACAGCTATGGAAAACACAGGGAGATTTTTTAAAGATTTTATCATGGAGAGAGATGACGATCTAGTTACCAAGATTCTTGATACCATTGATCAGTACCAGCCTGAGGCGTTCATTAAACTTACCAACCAAACAAAACCAGCTATTTACATGGAACAAATAAAACAGCTCATCCATATGCTTGGTAAATTTACGATTGGAGAGTCTTCTGATGAGGAAATAGAGGACTGGGGTAAAAGGGTGAGTGAAGATAAGGTCCGCCTTGGCTTTTCTCTTAATCAATCTGTCGAGCATTTTAATCTGATTCGCAGCGTTTTATGGGAGGAGCTCTCTGTTATAGGTGAGAAAGATCATCTCATAAATCCTGGCCAGATTTTGAAGCTCGGAAAAATCGTCAATAATTTTGTCGACAGACTGATTCTCATTTTCGCTCATTCTTATACAGGGCTTGCCAATAAACGACTAAGGGCACAACAAGAAGTGATCGATGAACTAAGTACCCCGATCATTTCAATTGTTGATGGCGTAGCAGTACTTCCGGTCATTGGAGATATCGATACCCATAGAGCAAGACATTTAATGGAACATACGCTGCATGAAACCAAGAGGCTTGAAGTTGATTGTTTGATCCTGGACCTCTCTGGGGTATTCATCGTGGATACGATGGTTGCTCAGGAGCTGTTCAAAATCATCGACAGCCTGAAGCTGACAGGGGTCGACGTGAACCTGACAGGAATGCGTCCAGAATTAGCCCATTCCGTCGTTACCCTTGGTATCCATTTCGATAATGTGAAAATGTATAATAATCTCGGGCAGGCATTGAAGGCATTCGGAATTGTACGAAAATAAAAGCCGGCATACCTTTTAGGTATGCCGGCTTGATTGATGGTAACATTACAGCCATTTGATTTTAGGCTCTGTACCATTTCGAATTCTTGTTAGATTGGCCCTGTGTCTGTAAATGACGAAAATCGCCAGTACAGCAACGACCACGATCAGTGGGGGATCGCCTGTGAAGAGCGCATAAATCAAAGTGGCGATCGCGGTCAGAATCGAAGACAGTGAAACATATTTGGTTATGTACAGGCTGATGAAAAAGAAAACAAGCATGAAGACGAATAATAATGGGGCATAAGCCAAAAGAATTCCGCCGGAGGTAGCAACCGCTTTACCGCCACGGAAGCCCGCGAAAACAGGATACATATGGCCAATGACAGCAAAAATACCGACAAGCAGCATATGAAGTTCAGAGTCCAACAATAGCGGCAAAGATGCTGCAAGCGTCCCCTTGAGGACATCTGCGATACTGACCGCCATTCCCGCTTTTACTCCCAGTGTCCGAAAGGTGTTTGTTCCTCCAAGATTCCCGCTCCCATGTTCGCGAATGTCTTTCCCATAGAAAATCTTCCCAACAATCAGGCCTGAAGGAATCGATCCAAGCAAATAAGCCAGTATAATAATAATTGCGTTTAATGCCATGAAATATTCTCCTTTAAAGAAATTACGGTTCTTTTATTTTACCATGTTCTATCAAAAACTCCATGTAAATCTTAAACAAACGCTATTGCTTGCTAAGTTTATAACCAGCTCAATTAGTGAATAAGTATTACATCATGTTATTAAGGAGTCCTATCAATGAGGATGGCTAAAAATATTTTAAGGAGCAAGAAACTGGTGATCCTGCTGATTCTTGCTTTTGTGGTTGGCGTTACGGTCTACCATCATACACATAAAGACCTTCCAGAAGGATTGTCCTATGAAGGAGAGGTCCACAGGGTAAAGGATGTCCGCTTTTTATATGATTTAACCTATACAGGTAAAGATGGAGAGAAAAAATTCGAGCATGAAATATTTGATACTATTCTAAAAAGAATAGAGGAAGCAGAACAATTCATTGTTCTGGATATGTTTTTGTTCAACGGCTATTACAAGGAAGACATGGGCTATCCGGAAATCAGCCAAAGTATTGGAGAGAAGCTGATTCAGCAGAAAAAAAAGCATAAGGACCTTAAAGTGGTTTTCATTACAGATGAAATAAACCTGACTTACGGAGCACATCGGTCAGGATTGCTAAAAGATTTGCGCGACAATGACATAGAGGTTACCTTTACAAACCTTGACCCATTGCGGGACTCGAATCCGCTTTATACAGGGGTTTGGCGAGTATTCTTCCAGTGGTTCGGCCAATCAGGCGAGGGATGGATCCCTAACCCAATGGCAAAAAACGCTCCAGATGTTACCCTGCGCTCATATCTTGAACTGATGAATCTAAAAGCCAATCACCGAAAGGTTTTCGTGACCGAAAAAACCGCAATCATTGCTTCGGCTAATCCACATGACGCAAGCGGCTTTCATTCCAATATTGCATTTGAGACAAGCGGCAATATCATCGGTGATATCCTGGAATCTGAACAAGCTGTTGCTGATTTCTCGGAAGGAAGCAAACTTCCGGAATTCAAGCCTGTGAAAGAAAACGGACCTATAAAGGTGCAAATCCTGACAGAGGGCAAAATATTTAATCATCTGCTGGACGAGCTAAAAAGAACTGGGAAAGACGACGAAATCTGGATCGGCATGTTCTACCTTGCCGAACGGAGTGTAATTGATGAAATTGACAAGGCTGCTGACCGAGGCGCCAAAGTTAAAATTATTCTGGATCCGAATACGAACGCATTCGGTAACCAAAAGACCGGACTTCCCAACATTCCGGTCGCCGCTGAAATACAACAGCTCGGCAGTGAGAACATTGAGATAAAATGGTATAACGCTGGGGAGGAACAATATCATACGAAAATGATTTATATTGATCGCGATAAGGAGCACGTTATTCTTGGCGGTTCTGCTAATTTCACCCGGAGAAATCTGGATGATTTTAATCTTGAAACGAACTTAAAGATTACAGCTCCTGACAATAGTGAGGTTGGTACCGATGTGGCTCGTTACTTCAACCGCCTTTGGGATAACGAGGGAGCGACATACACATTAGATTATGAAGAGAATAAGGACAGCATGACTGTCGTCAAGTATTTAGTCTATTGGATACAAAAAGCACTAAGGTTTACTAGCTATTAATGCTATGGATTGAAGGGAGTATCCGTAATAGGATGCTTTTTTCTGTGAATTACTTTGAAGCGCTAAATAATTCTTCTCATTTCCAATCCATTTAAGTACGATATATTAATAGGCATTAAATCAATGTGCCTGTAATTTTACATAAATGGAGTTAATCACATGAAAAATTTTCTTTCAGCCATTCAATGGATGGCCTTTATCATTGCGGGTTCCATTGTTGCTCCGATCGCGATTGCCGATTTATTTAATCTAAGTGAAATGGAGACCGCCGGCTTGGTGCAGCGGACCATGTTTGTTTTGGGCATATCGGGCCTGCTACAGGCAACCATAGGACATCGGCTGCCCATTAATGAAGGTCCGGCAGGATTATGGTGGGGAGTGTTTACTATCTATGCCGGTTTAAGCTCAGCATTATTTTCTTCCAATCTGGAAACCTTGCAGGCTCTTGAAGGGGCCATGATCATCAGCGGCCTGGTTTTCTTCCTGTTAAGCTTTTTCAAGCTGATCAATAAACTGGCAAAGCTTTTCACACCAGTTGTCAGCGGAATTTACCTTTTGTTATTAATCATCCAGCTGAGCGGTTCGTTCCTGAATGGAATGATGGGGATTGGAGGCGGACAGAACAAAGTGAATCTTCCTGTCGCCTTGTTCAGCATCACTCTTGTTGGGATTACCTTTTACTTAACTCGCCACCGGAAAAAGTGGGTCAGCCAGTATGGAATTTTGATCAGCCTTGCAGCTGGATGGGTGCTCTTCTCCATTTTTGGTTTAGGAAAAACATTTCACCCTTATCAAGGACCTGCCTTTGCGCTGCCGGAAGTATTTGCTTTCGGCATGCCCACCTTCGATTCAGGCCTGATGGTAACCTCAATTTTCATCACATTTTTGCTAATCACCAATATGCTTGCCAGCATCAGGGTAACGGGACAGGTGTTAAAAGATATGGACTCAGAAAGCGGTGAGCTCCGCTACCGAGCCAGCGGCTTTACAGCCGGAATAAACCAATTCCTTGGAGGTATCTTCTCGGCAATAGGTTCGGTACCAATTTCAGGGGCGGCAGGATTTATCGCCACCACAGGTATCACCAGGCTTATGCCCTTTATCATTAGTTCAATCATGATTATAGCGGCCAGCATGCTGCCCCATGTAATGTCTTTTTTCGCTTCGCTACCTGCACCGGTTGGCTACTCAGTAACTTTCGTGATTTTTGCCAATATGATGGGAATCGCTTTTTCTGAGTTTGACAGGGAACAAGACAGAGGCAGGACCAGAATGGTCATTGGAATTTCGCTCCTGGCAGGAGTAGGAGTGATGTTCGTTCCAGGGGCGGCGTTCAGCAATGTCTCTCCAGCCCTTGTGTCCATATTAAATAATGGACTTATTCTGGGAACTCTGATTGCGGTCATCACGGATCAATATACACTTGCTAAGAAACGGAAAATGGCTGAATTCAAATCTGTCTAATCACCAATATGCCTCAGAAAGATAAGCAAGATTTTGTGTGTTTGAGGACTGGTACGCTAAAATATAGATAGGTTTTGAGCAAATTGGACAGGAGTGATGGAAAATGGCAATTGAAAATCCAAGCAGAGAGGAAATTGGCAAAATATTAAAAAAGGCCAAGAGAATTGCAGTCGTCGGATTAAGCGATAATCCTCAACGAACTTCCTACATGGTATCTCGAGCGATGCAGGCAGCCGGCTATGAAATCATACCAGTCAATCCAACTGCTGATGAAATACTTGGTGTTAAGGCTGTCAAGACATTGAAAGAAATTGAAGGACACGTGGATATTGTCAATGTCTTCCGCCGCTCTGAATATCTAATGGGGGTTGCAAAGGAATTTGCTGAGATTGATGCAGATGTCTACTGGGCACAGCTGGGACTTGAAGACGAAGAAGCGTATCACTATTTAAAGGAAAAGGGCTATACCGTGATCATGGACAGATGCATCAAGGTAGAGCATGCAATAACAAAATAATCACCTTAATGCGTGAGGACATATGTTCTCACGCATTCTCTTTTAACTGGGATTATTATGGTCCATAATGAATAGATACCTATATCGTGTTGGCAGGGGGATAGATATGGAATTTCTGAATAAACAGCTGGCCCAGGAAATCGTCGACAGGACGATGAGAATCATCGACAGGAATATCAATGTCATGGACCATCGTGGCGTAATTATCGGGTCAGGCGATCAGGCTCGTATTGATGACATCCATGAAGGAGCGAAAATTGTCATCAGCCAGGGGACAGGATTCGAAATAACGGAAGAGAAAGCTGAACAACTGCATGGCGTCAAAACTGGTATTAACCTGCCTATCTTTTTCGATGAAAAAATCGTCGGTGTCATAGGCATTACAGGACCGCCCGAAGAAATCCGCAGCTTTGGAGAACTTGTTCGCATGGCTGCTGAATTAAGCCTACGGCAAGCCGTACTGATGAATGAAATCCAGTGGGATGAGCGCCTTAAGGAAGAGCTTGTCAGCCAAATCATCCACTTTGAAGGGAAGCTTGATCCGCTTTTCCTTGAAAGGTCTGCCCGGCTTGGCATCGATTTGGATTTGCCAAGGGCGGCAATCGTCCTATTGACTTCTGACCGCAAGAAAACCTATTCCTATATAAAGGGCAGACTTGAAAAAGAAGATCTTTTGCTAATGCAGCAGGATCGAATCATCATTTTAAAAAGTCTGCCTCCTTATAAGTCGGGGCAATATCTTCTTAAAATAGCAGAAGGCTGGCATACTGGCATCAGCCGGACAACCGGTTTGCAGGTGAAGATCGGCATTGGTCAATATCAGAGCGGCTTAGCTGGCCTGGCAAAGTCGTATCAGCAAGCGGACCATTCTCTGGCAGCCGGCCGAAAACTTGCTTCAAAAGAAAGCATCTATCCTTTTGAGCATTATTATCTTCCGGTATTCTTGCTGACTGCATCTAAAGCCGGGCTTACGGAAGGAATCCATCCTCTTTTTCAGGAGTTGAAAAAGAAGGATTCAAAGGGAGAACTCGCAGAATCGTTAAGGATATTGATCGAGACAAACGGAGATATGAACACAGCTGCCCAAAAGCTGTATATCCACAGGAATACGCTTCGCTACCGGCTTGATAAAATCACCGAAATTACAGGGAAGGATCCGCGCAAAACGACTGATTTGCTGCATCTTTATTTATCCTACCTGACCAGTGAGCTGCAATGAAATTTGTGCAAATGCACAAAAGACCTGTACTAATACAGGTCTTTTTTTGATGATTTGACTAATGTAAAACCCAAAGGCAGCGCTTACAATGGAGGTACAAACAGATTAAAGGAGGAAACATCGTGGATATTCAGGTAAGCGCTTTCGGTGCCATCGTAGCCCTAATCGTTGCAATTTTCCTAATTTTAAAGAGAGTATCACCAGCATATGGAATGATCGCTGGTGCCCTTATTGGCGGCCTGGCAGGCGGAGTTGATATCACGAACACCGTTACTTTGATGATGGAGGGTGCAAAAGGGATCATCCCCGCTGTACTGAGAATCCTGGCAGCCGGTGTGCTTGCAGGTGTCCTGATTGAATCAGGAGCAGCCGCGGTAATTGCAGAAACAATCGTCAAAAAAGTTGGGGAGACTCGGGCGTTGCTTGCACTGGCAATCGCGACCATGATCCTTACTACAGTTGGAGTCTTTGTTGACGTTGCAGTGATCACAGTTGCACCAATCGCCCTGGCGATCGCAAACAGAGCAGGAATTTCCAAAACAGCTATATTGCTGGCAATGATTGGCGGCGGAAAGGCCGGCAATATCATGTCACCTAATCCAAATGCCATCGCAGCGGCTGATGCGTTTCAAATCCCACTGACATCAGTCATGGCGGCAGGAATCATACCGGCTGTATTCGGATTGACCGTAACCTACATTTTAGCTAAAAGGCTTGTGAACAAAGGTTCAAAAGTGACTGCAGAGGAAAGCGAAACAGCAGTCAAAGGCAAGCACCCGCTTATAGTTCCGGCTATTGTCGCACCATTGGTGACAATTTTCCTTCTCGCACTTAGACCGTTATTCGATATCAACATCGATCCGATGATTGCACTCCCGGCAGGCGGCATTGCAGGTGCGCTGGCGATGGGCCGCATCAGGCAGATCAATGATTATGCCATTGCAGGTCTCGGGAAAATGTCAGGCGTAGCCATCATGCTGCTTGGTACAGGCACCCTGGCAGGCATCATCGCAAATTCAGGATTGAAGGATGTCTTGATCAATGGACTTGATGCACTTGGTCTTCCTGCATTCGTTCTTGCACCCGTATCCGGTATCTTCATGTCAGCGGCGACTGCGTCCACTACTGCAGGCACGGCAGTGGCTTCACAGGTGTTTGGCTCAACCATCCTTGAAATGGGCGTAACAGCACTTGCTGGGGCAGCAATGGTACATGCGGGTGCAACTGTCCTTGACCACCTTCCGCACGGCAGCTTCTTCCATGCGACTGGCGGAAGCGTCAACATGGACATCAAGGAACGATTAAAGTTAATCCCTTACGAAACTGCAGTTGGTCTGACACTGGCAATCGTCTCAACTTTCATCTTTGGTATTTTTAAGTTTTTTGGATAAAAAACAGACAGTCTGGATTGATCTCCAGGCTGTTCCTTTCATAACACTCCATCATTTCAGACAAGGAGAAGAGGAGCATGAAAATTGTAATAGCACCAGATTCATTCAAAGAGAGCCTGACAGCGCTTGAGGCTTCACTGGCAATAGAAAATGGCATGAAAAAGATTTTTCCTGAAGCGGAATTCATCAAAGTTCCAATGGCTGACGGGGGAGAAGGGACCGTACAATCCCTTGTCGATGCTACCGGAGGCAAAATCATCTCAAAGACTGTAACAGGACCACTCGGGGATCCGGCTGAAGCGTTTTTCGGGATTTCAGGGGATGAATCGACAGCAGTCATTGAAATGGCTGCCGCTTCCGGAATTCATCTTGTTCCAGCAGAAAAAAGAAATCCCTTGATAACGTCAACAAGAGGTACAGGAGAACTGATCGCTGCTGCTCTTGACTATGGTGTAAAGCGTATCATCATCGGAATCGGAGGGAGTGCCACCAATGATGGGGGCGCAGGAATGGCAAAGGCTCTAGGCATAAAATTGCTTGATGCTTCGGGAGAGGAAATCGCAGAAGGCGGTGGTTCTCTTCGTTCCCTGGCAAGGATTGATGTTTCCCGTGCGGACGCACGTTTGGCATCGGTAAAAATAGAGGTCGCCTGCGATGTCGACAATCCATTGACAGGTCCAAGAGGTGCTTCTGCGATTTTCGGACCGCAAAAGGGAGCGACACCTCTTATGGTAAAAGAACTGGATGATAACCTTCATCATTTTGCTGCTATCATTCGCAGAGACTTAGGAAAAGATATCGAACCCATCCCTGGGGCAGGGGCTGCAGGAGGCCTTGGTGGCGGACTCCTGGCCTTCCTGTCAGCCGAACTGAAACGCGGAGTCGATATTGTCATTGAAGCGACCAGACTCGAAGAACATATTCAGGATGCTGATTTTGTCATTACCGGGGAAGGCAAGATTGACGGCCAGACGATCTTTGGCAAAACACCAATTGGCGTAGCGAAAACAGCTAAAAAACACCAGGTTCCTGTCATCGCGATTGCGGGAAATGTCTCGCCTGACAGCCATGTAGTACACGAGCATGGAATCGATGCTGTTTTTAGTATCGTCCCGGGAGTTGTCACTTTAGCAAATGCGTTTGAAAATGCAAACATATATGTAGAAAGACTATCAACAAATATTGCATCTGTTATCAAACTAAGTAAATAGCTTATGTAAAAGTAAAAACGAAAAGCCGCAAGCTGTTAATCAGCTTTGCGGCTTTTTGATGTTTAATAAGAACTGATTTCGAATAAATATAAACTAGGTAATTGCTAAAACTAAAAAAGCACCTTTAAAGGTGGCTTTGGTTGCAAGTATTTGTATTAAGATCTGGTACATAGTAAAATGAAAGTTGGCTTAAAAACCAAAGTTAGTCTAGACACAAAAATTCTAACATAACAATAACACAAAATTACTTAATTGTCAATTGAGACTCATCAGCATAACCCTGGGAGTGATTTTATGGATGAAAAACAGAGGACTGCGCTAAAACAGGAGCAGAATCGCGTCGATGCGATCACTAAAGAAATCGATAAAAAAGCGGCTAAATGGAAAGAGAGCTCTACCGGGGTTGGTTCAGATGCTCTGGAAATCAGGAAGACCTTCTGGGAAGATGTAACGGTCAATTTTGATGAGGCTGATGATGTTGCAGAAACCTTTACCAGCATCAAGCAGCAGGCAGCCCTTCTTTCCGAACGTGAGCGGACTCAGACCCAGATGATCAAACAGCTGGAGACCTTATCGCGTTTAAGATTCTCTCCGTATTTCGGCAGGATCGATTTCAAAGAACAAGGAGAAAGCAATACAGAGAAAATCTATCTTGGCATCGCTTCCCTAATGGACGAGACCGAGGAGAATTTTCTGATTTACGACTGGAGAGCACCGATTTCCGGCCTTTATTACGATTACTCACCAGGACCGGCTCAATATCAGACCGAAACTGAGACCATTGAGGGTACAATGGAATTAAAACGCCAGTTTGTCATCAAAGGCGGCAAAATCAAAGCAATGTTTGAAACAGGAGTTACCATTGGAGACGAAATGCTCCAGGAAGTACTGGGGAACAATGCTGATACTCAAATGAAAACAATCGTTGCCACGATTCAGAAAGAACAAAACCAAATAATCCGAAATGATAAGAGCAGCCTGGTCGTCGTCCAGGGTGTCGCAGGCAGCGGCAAGACGTCAGCCGCCATGCAGAAGGTCGCCTATTTGCTGTATCGGTACAGAAACATCATCAAATCAGAAAACATCATGTTATTCTCACCTAACCCTTTGTTCAATAGCTATGTTGCCACTGTATTGCCCGAGCTTGGCGAGGAAAATATGCAGCAGGCAACGTTCCAGGAGTATTTGGCAACGAGATTCGGAGGCCAGTATGAACTGGAAGATCCGTTTGAACAAATGGAATATTTGCTTGAAGCAAAAAAAGATGAACATTTTTACAACAGGGTTGAAAGTATCCGCTTTAAATCCAGTCTTGAATTTAAAGAGTTGCTGGACACTTATATTGAGAAATTAACTAAGGAAACCCTTAGTTTTAAAAATATTGGCTTTAAAAAAAGGACCATCATTTCCGGGCAAGAAATTGCTGAGTACTACGATTCACTTGACGGAAATATTTCAATACCAAACAGAATTCAGCTGGTAAAGGAATGGCTTCTCATACAGCTTAAGAAGAAAGCCAAGGTGGAACAATCAAAAGAATGGGTTGAAAAGGAAATCCAATTCCTTGAAAAAGAAGATTATCTTGAGTCCTTCAAACACAGCCAGCAAAAGCAGGGAAACGACGATGATACCTTCCATGATTATGACAGAGAACAGCGCTGGCTGTCTGAAGTGGTTGTGAAAAGGCGGTTCAAACCACTGTTCAACCTAGTGAAGAAATTGAAATTCATTAACATACGATCGATTTATATTGACTTTTTTAAAGAGTACCAACATAAAACAGATAACCTGCCTGTTAACTGGTCTACTTCATGCGCTAAAACCATTGCTAATCTCGAAAATCGTTTCATCGCATATGAGGATGCAACTCCTTTTCTTTATCTTCAGGATTTAATCGAAGGCAGGAAGTCCAATACATCCATCCGTCATGTATTCATTGATGAAGCCCAGGATTATACACCTTTCCAGTTTGCCTATATAAAAATGCTGTTCCCTTACAGTAAGATGACCCTGCTTGGGGATATAAACCAGGCCATTTATTCAGGGCCTACAGGGGCACCGGCCATCCTCGCCCAACCTGAACTTGACTTTGGGGAAAGGGAGACCTACAGTCTGACCAAGACATACAGATCAACCAGGCAAATCGTTGAGTTTACCCGTCAGCTCATCGAGGGAGGCGATATGATCGAGCCCTTCAACAGGCCTGGTCCAAAACCTGTCGCCATACAAACACGTGACCCTAAAGGCCACATTAACAAAGTGAATGATTTGATAGAACAGCTTCAAAAATCTGGTCACAAGAACATCGCGGTCATATGCAAAACAGCAAAAGAGAGCAGGACTGCATTCACTGCAATCAAGCAAACCCATGATGTACGGCTGATCGAGAAGGGAACATTGACTTTCGAGAATGGAACTAATGTGGTACCGACTTATTTGGCCAAGGGGATTGAGTTTGATGCGGTGATCATTTATGATTCATCCTCTTATACAAGAGATGAAGAAAGAAAATTGTTTTATACAGCTTGCACAAGGGCCATGCATGAACTATACATTCTGTCTGCCGGGCAATTGAGCCCGCTCATTGAGCAGGTTGACAAAAATCTTTATGAAATTAGATAGAAAACGCCGCCAGATTAATGATCTGGCGGCGTTCTTGTTATCTGAACCATCTTAGCATGGTTTTATCTCGCTGGTTGAAGGTTGAACCTTCGGTATTCGCTTCCTGCAGCGCGAAATTTACATCGATCAAGCCATTTCCATAATCAGTATCTTTTCCTCTCCTGCCAAGATCAATTGCTGAGCTTTTTATAATCCTGATGACCTCTTTGTTATCCAAATCTGGATTTGCGGATTTAATCAATGCCGCAAGGCCGGCCACATGGGGTGCCGCCATAGAGGTTCCTGACAGTGCAGCGTATTCCTGGTTAAAGTAGGTGCTCGGGATATACACACCAGGTGCTGCGATATCGATATAATCGCCATGGTTTGAAAATTCCGCCCTGTTCCCATTGTAATCCACAGCAGCCACACTTAACACTTCAGGGAAAGCTGATGGATAGGTCGGCTGATCGGAGCCATCATTCCCGGCAGCCGAGACCATGACTGCACCTTTGTCGTAAGCATATCGGACGGCCTCCTCAAGTACCTTGGATGGCTGGTAGTTGCCAAGGCTTAAATTGATGACATCCGCTCCATGGTCTACCGCCCAGACAATCCCTTTTGCAATATCAAAGGTCGTGCCATATCCTTTAGCTCCCATTGCTTTAATGGGCATGATTTTATTGTACCAAGTCATGCCGGCAATGCCCTCATTGTTATTCGTCTCAGAAGCGATGATCCCGGCTACATGTGTTCCATGGCCATTGTCATCATCTGGTTCAGCTCTTTCATTTATGACGTTGTATCCTTTGACAAGCCTATTTTTTAAATCAGGATGATCAAGGTCAACTCCAGTATCCACTACCGCAATTTCTATTTCTTCTTTACCGCGAGTCACCTGCCAGCCCTGTTCTGTACCGATGACTGGCAAATTCCATTGATATTTTTCCTGATAAAGTAAATCATTTGGCCCATTCACTTGATTTTGCATTAAAATGTAGTTGGGCTCTGCATACTCAATGTTTGGTCTTTGCTGAAAGTAATCAATCATCTCCGGAGTTTCCATCGATGTCGACCTGAATACATAAATGTCATCTTGATGCTGTTTTATGACCCAGCCTTTTATGCCTGTAGTGATTTCATCAATTTCCTCCGCACTTGGCTGATGGACAAAATCAACTGCAGCCTCATGATCATAATAGTGGCTGGTGTTCTTTTTATTATGATAAATGAGGGTGACCTCATTTTGTTGATCCAGCTGGTTTTTGATTCTTTCTCCCATTTGCACATTATTGATTTGAACAGTATTGATCTTAGCTATGGGCCTGCCTAGGCTGTCTGAGTTTGCCATGGTTCGCTGTCCGGCAGACTGCCCTGCGTTTTGTCTGCCTTTCGAATCACTTCTGAATACTCCTCCTGCTGTAAGGGCCAGGAGAAGCATGAATGACACCGCAAGTATAATAACCCTCGTTCTCTTCATATCAGTAGCCCCCGTAAAAATGAGTTTGTTCTTATATTGCAGTTCAGCTTGCGAAAATAATGACGGGAATCACTGGTAGTTGCCAAAGGCAGACTAATCGAGAAAAATGGGTAAAATGACATAAAAAACAATCAGGCAAGTCTCCAAAAAGCCGATTTTTTATGACAAAATTCCAATTAATTCTTTAAATCCGTTTGCCAAATCTGAATTAATCGCTACAATTAAGCATAGACGCCATTCTTATGGTAAAATAAAAAGAGAACAGATGTTCCGCATCGGAAGAAAAGCAACTAAAACAGCCGCTTCTTTTTACTGAATGAGGAATACTTAACGGATTCATTGACACTATACATAAAAACCGTCAATGTTGTTTGCAAGAAATGAAAGGGGTATGTTCGTGGCAAGAAATCAGCAAGCTTTTGATTATAATGATGATGCCATACAGGTATTAGAAGGCCTGGAAGCCGTACGTAAAAGACCAGGCATGTATATTGGCAGTACTGATACGCGAGGACTTCATCACCTCGTATACGAAATCGTTGATAACTCGGTTGACGAAGCGCTCGGCGGATACGGAAACCAGATCATAGTTAAAATTCATAAAGATAATTCCATTAGCGTCCAGGATAAAGGACGAGGCATGCCTACAGGGATGCACAAATTAGGCAAGCCTACTCCGGAAGTCATCCTTACCGTCTTGCACGCAGGCGGAAAGTTCGGGCAGGGCGGATATAAAACAAGCGGAGGCCTTCATGGTGTAGGTGCATCGGTTGTCAATGCATTGTCCGAATGGCTGGTTGTGACGATTAAAAGAGATGGCTTCGTCTATGAACAGCGGTTTGAAAATGGAGGAAAACCGGTCACTACGCTTGAAAAGATTGGAAAGACAAACCAGACAGGAACAACAATTCACTTTAAACCTGATCCTGAAATCTTTTCAACCTTGACTTATAACTACGACACACTCTCTGAACGTCTTAGAGAGTCCGCTTTCCTGTTAAAAGGGTTAAAAATAGAACTAATCGATGAACGCAATGATGCGAAGGATGTTTTTCATTACGAAACAGGCATTGAGGCTTTTGTTGAATACCTGAATGAGGAAAAGGACGTCCTTCATCCTGTTGTCAGCTTTGAAGGGGAATACAGCAAAATCGAAGTGGAATTTGCCTTTCAGTTCAATGATGGCTATTCAGAGAACGTTCTGTCCTTTGTAAACAATGTCCGAACGAAAGATGGCGGGACCCATGAGGCAGGCGCCAAAACAGCGATGACACGTGTATTCAATGAATATGCGCGTAAAGTCGGCCTCCTTAAGGACAAGGATAAGAATCTCGACGGCGCGGATATCCGTGAAGGACTAGCCGGAATCGTGTCAGTACGCATTCCTGAAGAACTTCTTCAGTTCGAGGGCCAGACTAAGGGAAAGCTTGGAACAAGTGAAGCACGGTCGGCGGTTGACTCTGTCGTTTCTGAGCACCTTTCCTACTTCCTGGAGGAAAATCCGGATATCAGTACGATGCTGATCAAAAAATCCATCAAAGCTTACCAGGCGAGAGAAGCTGCCCGAAAGGCACGCGAGGACGCGAGGAGCGGCAAGAAAAAGAAACGCTCTGATGCAATTCTTTCCGGTAAATTGACACCGGCGCAATCTAAAAACCCTGCCAAAAATGAACTTTATCTTGTAGAGGGAGATTCTGCCGGCGGTTCAGCCAAGCAGGGGCGTGACAGGAAGTTCCAGGCTGTACTTCCTCTGAGGGGTAAAGTCATCAATACCGAGAAAGCCAAACTGCAGGACATTTTCAAGAATGAGGAAATCAATACAATCATCCATGCCATTGGCGCAGGTGTAGGTTCGGATTTCAATGTCGATGACATCAATTACGACAAAATTGTCATCATGACAGATGCTGATACGGATGGTGCCCATATCCAGGTCCTGTTGTTGACGTTTTTCTATCGCTATATGAAGCCGCTTATTGAATCAGGCAAGGTATTCATTGCCCTTCCGCCGCTATACAAAGTCAGCAAAGGAACAGGCAAGAAAGAAGTCATTGAGTATGCCTGGAGCGATGAAGAGCTTAAAGATGCGATGAAGAAAGTGGGAAAAGGCTATATCATCCAGCGCTATAAGGGTCTGGGCGAAATGAATGCAGACCAGCTGTGGGAAACAACGATGGATCCTGAGACCCGTACCCTGATCCGCGTAAGGATCGATGACGCTGCAAGAGCAGAACGAAGAGTCACGACTCTTATGGGCGATAAAGTCGAACCGAGGCGGAAATGGATTGAATCCAACGTGGCATTCGGTCTCGAGGAAGATGGAAACATTCTAGAAAATGAAAACATTTCAGTTACAGAGGAGGTTGCTGGCGAATGAGTTCAGTTGAAAAGTTTCGTGACCTCCCTTTAGAAGACGTACTGGGCGACCGGTTCGGACGCTACAGTAAGTATATTATCCAGGAACGTGCCCTCCCTGATGCCAGGGATGGACTAAAGCCTGTTCAGCGCAGGATTTTATACGCGATGCATGTGGAAGGAAATACAAGCGAAAAAGGCTTCAGGAAATCTGCCAAGACCGTCGGAAACGTAATTGGCAATTATCACCCGCACGGTGACTCTTCTGTATACGAAGCTATGGTCCGTATGAGCCAGGATTGGAAAGTACGGAACTATCTTGTTGAAATGCATGGGAACAACGGAAGTATCGATGGTGACCCGCCTGCAGCTATGCGTTATACCGAGGCGCGGTTATCCGCCATTGCTGGCGAACTGTTAAGGGACATTGAAAAGAGGACCGTTGAATTCATTCCTAATTTCGATGACACCTCCAGCGAGCCAACTGTTCTTCCAGCTATGTTCCCGAATTTGCTGGTCAACGGTTCGACAGGGATTTCCGCAGGCTATGCTACTGATATTCCGCCACACAACCTGGCTGAGGTAATTGATGGTGTCATCATGAGGATGGATAATCCTGCTTGTACGATCGAAGACTTGATGAATGTCATCAAGGGCCCGGATTTCCCAACAGGGGGAATCATCCAGGGGGTCGAAGGCATCAAGAAAGCCTATCAGACAGGTAAAGGAAAAATCATCGTCCGCGGAAAGGCTGAGATCGAGGACGTAAGGGGCGGAAAGCAGCAAATCGTCGTCACTGAAATCCCATATGAGATCAATAAGGCGAACCTGGTCAAACGAATTGACGAATTCCGCCTTGACCGCAAAGTTGAGGGCATTTCCGAGGTTCGTGACGAGACAGACCGAACAGGGCTGCGTGTTGTTATCGAGCTGAAGAAAGATGCGGATGCCAGCGGAGTCTTGAACTACTTATATAAAAATAGTGATTTGCAAATCACTTATAATTTCAATATGGTCGCAATCAACAAAAAAAGACCAGTATTGATGGGGCTTGCCGAGTTGCTGGATGCCTACATCGACCACCAGAAGGATGTAGTGACAAAGCGCTCCCAATACGACCTGCAAAAAGCCCGGGACCGTCAGCATATTGTGGAAGGTCTCATGAAAGCCTTGTCCATCCTTGACGAAGTCATCGCAACCATCAGATCTTCAAAGGACAAGCGGGATGCAAAGGATAACCTGATCAAGAAGTTCGAATTCACAGAGGTCCAGGCTGAAGCGATCGTTTCCTTGCAGCTATATCGATTAACGAATACCGATATAACGGCACTGCAGGCGGAAGCACAGGAGCTCGCGAAGAAAGTGGACGAACTCACTGCTATTCTCGCAAGCGAGAAAAAGCTCTTATCCGTTATCAAAAAAGAATTAAAAGACGTCAAAAAGCGATTTGCCGATGAACGCCGCACAAGAATCGAGGAAGAAATTGAAGAAATCAAAATCAACCTCGAGGTATTGATCGCAAGTGAAGACGTGATTGTTACTGTCACAAAGGATGGCTATGTTAAACGGACAAGCCAGCGTTCGTATGCCGCATCAAATGGACAGGATTTTGCGATGAAGGATACAGACAGGCTCCTTTCCCAGCTAAATATGAATACAAAGGACGTTCTCCTGCTGTTCACCAATAAAGGCAGCTATCTGTATCTGCCTGTCCATGAACTTCCGGATATCCGCTGGAAGGATCTCGGACAGCATGTAGCAAACCTTGTTCCGATTGATCGCGACGAGGAGATCATAAAAGCAATCCAAGTCACGGATTTTGACCAAAGCGTGTACCTGACATTCGTGACAAAGAACGGCATGGTGAAGAAGTCAGAGTTAAATGCCTATAAAGCTCAGCGGTACTCCAAGCCTTTGACAGCCATTAATGTTAAAGGCGATGATCGGGTGATTGATGTCCATATCACTGATGGAAGCAAAGACCTGTTCCTTGTTTCAAACCTTGGTTATGCACTATGGTTCAGTGAAGAAGAAGTGGGCCCAATTGGAGTCAGGGCTGCTGGGGTTAAAGGAATGAACCTGAAGGACGGCGATTATGTCGTTGGTGGCAAAGTCATTGATCCTGAACAGATGCAATCCATTGTCGTCGCAACACAGCGTGGTGCTGTGAAGAAGATGAAGCTTACTGAATTCGAAAAAACCACACGTGCTAAACGCGGTGTTGTGACACTCAGGGAACTAAAAGCCAACCCGCACAGAATCATTGGCGCAGAGGTTGTAGAAGATCAGGATGAAATCTTCTTCCAGTCTGAAAAGCAGCAGATCGTATCACTTAAAGCATCAGAGTTGAGGTTCAGTGATCGTTATACGAATGGATCATTCCTCGTGGATGAAAGTGAATCCGGAAAGTTGATAGAAATCTGGAAAAGCGGGAACAAACAGGAAGCAGAATAGAAAGTTGAAAAAACACAGGAGTTTTCCTGTGTTTTTTCGTTTTTTTAACCATAATAAGGGTAAATAAACCTGGAACTTCCTGAACCGCCCCTGGAAAAGCCAGCTTGGAAGTTCTCTGCCATTGTGAAGCTGTGCTATTTTTGGTATCTTAAACACTATATCAAAATAGCTTCGCGCAAAAAATTAAAATAGAAAAGGAGTTTTTCAATGGGGATTTTCAACGACATAATCTCACAGCTAAATGACTTTATGTGGGGCTATATCTTAATAGCCGTACTTGTCGTACTAGGTACATACTTCACCTTCAGAACCAGATTCGTGCAATTCAAATACTTCCCTGAAATGATCAGGGTACTGAAAGATCCAGCGACCGTTTCAGCCGAAGGAAAACGGGGGCGATCGTCTTTTCAGGCATTCACTGTCAGTCTGGCTTCCCGAGTGGGCACAGGAAATTTGGCCGGTGTTGCCACTGCCATTGCTGCAGGAGGGCCCGGAGCTGTTTTCTGGATGTGGCTGATCGGGTTGATTGGTGCAGCTTCCAGCTTCATAGAAAGCACACTTGCACAAATTTATAAAGTTAAAGACCAGGATGAATACCGTGGGGGTCCTGCTTACTATATGGAGCGGGGTTTGAATAAGCGCTGGCTGGGAATCCTGTTTGCAGTAATTATCATTTTTACATTTGGTTTAGTATTCAACTCTGTTCAATCGAATACGATTTCCCTGGCTTTTGACCAGGCATTTGGTTTTGACCGTTTCTGGATGGGAATCATTTTAGCTGTTATGACAGCTGCAGTCATCTTTGGAGGGATAAAAAGAATTGCTATTGTTTCCCAAATCATTGTTCCAATAATGGCTGTTTTATACGTAATTCTCGCATTCATCATTGTAATCATGAACTTCGGCGAAGTCCCTGCCATGCTGAGCTTGATCATCAAGAATGCATTTGGCCTTCAGGAGGCAGTTGGGGGCGGAATGGGTGCGGCCGTGATGATGGGAATCAAAAGGGGTTTGTTCTCAAATGAAGCCGGAATGGGTAGTGCTCCTAATGCAGCTGCTACGGCAGCAGTCACTCACCCGGTTAAACAGGGGTTGATCCAGACCCTCGGCGTGTTCACTGATACTATTTTAATCTGTACTGCTACAGCGTTCATTATCATTCTTTCCGGAGCCTATACGAGTCCCGATCTTGATGGGATCCAGTTAACCCAAACTGCTCTTTCAGCTCATATAGGGGACTGGGCACCAGCGATTATTGGCGGAGCAATTTTCCTTTTCGCATTCACCTCAATTATCGGGAACTACTATTACGGTGAAACGAATATAGAGTTCATCAAGGAAAGCCCGACCGCCCTTTTGATCTATCGTTTGGCCGTAATCGGGATGGTGTTATTCGGTTCAATCGTTGAGTTATCAATAGTCTGGAACCTGGCCGACTTATTCATGGGGCTGATGGCATTGATCAACCTTGCAGCGATCACATTGCTCGCCAAAATTGCCATGGCAGCATTGAGGGATTACAGGGATCAGCGCAAACAAGGAAAGGACCCAGTATTTTATTCGGATTCTATTCCTGGTTTAACCGGCATTGAATCATGGGAACCAAAAAATAGAACTGAAGGACAAGAAACTAAATAATACGGTAAAAAACCCTCTGAAGCTTATCAGAGGGTTTTTTGCATCTTTTTTCCATTATTGGACATGTTAAGTGTATATAGATTGGAGGGATGCATATGAAAAGGGAGCTTTTACTTACTTTCTCCGCTTTTTTTCTTATGTCATTAACTGCGCTGACCGGTGTTTATGCCGGTGAATCTACTGAGAAAACCGTGACCTTATCCGAAGATCAAGTAGATGTAACCGGGGATGGGAAAAGGGACCTGATTTATGTTAAAGGTGTTCCTTTCGAGGAAGGAGCTCAATTCCTGAAAAGAATCTTCCTCAAGGTGAAGGCATCTGATGGGAAAACCTACAAAATTGAGCTTGAGGGTGGATATGATCCTACGATTGATTATAAAGACTTAAACCATGACAAGGTAAAAGATATGTTCATCAGCATACCGACTGGAGGCAGTGGAGGCCTATCCAACTTTTATTTATATACTCTGAAGGATTTTGAAGTAAAGGATTTGACCGTACCTGAGCCTCTTGCAATCACCAGCCAGTTTGAAGATGGTTATAAGGCGTCCATAACGATTGCGGAAACGGGGCAGTCATACAGTTTTGACCTGAGCGACAGGAAAGAGGATTATGACCGTCTCGGACTCTATCAGGATGGCAAGCTGAATGAACCAACAGAACTAATGGTCCTGCCATACGGGGTTTTGAAACCTGTAATCGTCAAAGAAAACCAATATGAATTGGCAGGCAGCCAGCGAATCAACGGAGCATACAATGCAGATGGAATTGCAGAGGTCGAATCCACATGGTTCTATGACAAAGGAAAATGGAATCTGATCGATACGAAGGTGAAAAGCCTGGATACACCATGATCTAGGCGTTTGTCACGTTTTTATATGATCAACATATGCTAAGGGTAAAAGGATTCTTTTGTGGAAGGAGCCTTATGCCATGAGCAAATTCAATCCTGAGAAGTTAAACGTTTGTTTTATCCCTCCAGCAACCGGATTTCTGCCTCTTGAAGGCAGAAAATACACGCTTACACATTCTGACATGACAGGGGAACTGTTTTTATCCATCGGCAATGTGTATGACTATCAAGCCATCAACTATAAAATGCGCGATGAAGTTTTAGCCGATTGGGTAACAATGAACGGTGAATACATGCTGTACGGTAAGGTTTATATCAGTAATGGAGAATACGACCCAAATATGTCGAGAATCAGGTATATGATCTTCAAGAGAGAGCTTGATTTAGCTTTAACAGGGATCATCTATGGAGACAGAACCTTTTTCACAAACTATCCGTGGCTGCTTGACGCACCAATTTACGTTCAATTTTCATCCATTTATCCGGAGTTTAATAAAGTAGCATATTACGGCACTCCGAGAAAGTATTTGAATTTGGTCAACAAAGAAATAACACCAGAAGCACAGGCATAAGCCTGTGCTTCTGGTGTTTTTAGACGTGGGAGGCAGAAGCGAAAAATAAAAACATAATTATATTATGTAAACTAATGTTGGATTTTAAATCCATAAGGGTTCCATAATAGAGAATTGCAGAATAACGAATAAGTGGCCGTAATTACTGGGTACAGCAAAATAGTGAAACGGAAATTCAGCAAATTGTAGCCGAGGGTTAAATCTAAAGCATATTGACCATACAAAGCCATCAAGAAAACAAAAAACACATGAAATAGATCTCGAGAAAAAAAGTAAACAGAAACTTTAAGAAATAAATCAACAGACAACCATAAACAGAAATTTAGATTACGACTAACAAAATGATCAAACTATAAACCATTACTCAAATTTCAAATCCCATCTCACTAACTTAAGTATACTTAGTTATTGAGACAGCAACATAAATTCGATCTATAACTTCCTAGAATTTATGTTATGTAAACTAACAATAACTTATTGTTGAATGGAGACTTATCCCTTTAAATTTCCGTAATAATGAATAATTGGAACTACGTTCCCTCTTGTTCCTCATAATCATTGTCTCCTTCCGTTGATTATCGTTTTAAAACTTTGAACGATAATTCCTTTATCTCAACCAATAATTTGTTTTCTCGTTCACTCATCAACACTCTATGAGGTTGTTTTTATGATGTTCACTGAAGCTTGTGATGAATTTTTAATGTACCTTCAAGTCTAACGGAATTTATCTACAAATACGTTATCCAGTTATGAACTCGATCAAATGACATTCCAGGACTTTTTGATCCGTCATAATCGCTCGCAGCAAATCGAGGATCACAGTCCATCGACTGTCCGTTGATTCATCCAGAAATTGGTACTCAAAAAGAATCTGAAGCCTGTACTGTGCCAGGAAGATATCAGAACCCTAAATTCGACAAGCGTTTGCCAACATGAACCTTGATGAACTTAAGATGCTCTTTAAATACCTAGAAAATGGTTCCGGCCCTCTGCCCCTTAAAAATGAGTTGCTATTCAAATTCCTGGCCACTACGCGCCTTAAAAGGCAGGAACTCGTTGATCTTTGCTGGAATTCTTCCCTTTGCCCATCACTTTCAACGTCATGAAACTTAAATCTACATGTGGATAAGGTGGATATCCACCTTATTCAGGAGTTGTTTCATGACAGCATTGCGTCAAAAGCCATTTATACCCACGTGGATTTTGAGCAGAAAAAGAAACCCATCGAAACGTTCTTGAAGGAGCCTAATAAGCAGATCACTTTTTAACTCCTTTCTGTTCATTTTCCGTAAAACCATTAATCATTACATAATCCTTAGAAGTTGGAACCTTACCTAACTGTTGGGAGCGCTTCTCATTACTATTCGGCCTTTCCCCCATTTGTAAACCGTGGGAAGGGCCAATAGTAAAGTGGTTCCGTTAAAGACATTGAATGGTTGTACTTTGGACATTTTGATTGATGTGACCGAGTTTTTCGTTTCCCGAATAAAATCCTGTTTGTTGATAATCCCCCTGTGCTACATGATTCGCTTGTTTACCCTGATGTACTGATTCCTTCTAATCTTCCGTGCACCCGAATATACATGGATTGCGGGTGGAAAATAGCTTTACTCATGTAAGTAGTATCGCTATCATGGAATGGATTCATGATTACACCATTTTGTTGAACCGGATCTTGGTAATTTAACATACTTGGATCTTGATAATGTATAGGTTTCATATAAAGTTGGAATAACCCTGGTCCATATAAGGACCGGGTTTCATCACTGTTCTCTTCGTGCATTTCTTCCCAAACTTAAATTTATTACAGGAATGCTGCCCCGTTTGTTTAATAAGGAATTCAGCAAAAAGGTTCCTTAATACTTCCAGGTTCAACGCGCCCTATAGTGATGAAGGCTAGTTCGTATTTTGAAAAATGGACATAAACATAATAATTAACGGATATTAAGAAATCATTGATTCAACAAAAAAGACGATGGAATCACCGCCTTAATTGATTGTTTTATCTTTCAGTTAATTTTATTTTTGAAATAAAGATAATCAACCTTTTGTTTTGTGGCCATTAGTTGGGATGCAAGTATTGCTGTGTAGATAGTTGTTAATAGTATGCCAAAAACTGCCATCCCAAATATTGAGTCCTTGTTATTCAAAATAACAAACCTCCATTTCTAAAGGGATTTATGGGAATTCATCTTGGATTTATTCAATTTAAGGTTTTAAAATGACTTTTATACAATTATCTGTCCTTGTGTCAAAAACTTCGTATCCATGCTTGGCCTGGTCTAATGGAAGTACATGTGTGATTACATCACCAATATCAACCTTTCCTTCAGATATAAGATTATAAAGAAAAGGCATGTACGGAATAACTGGGGCCTGACCCATTTTTAGGTCAACATTTCTTTGAAAAATGTCTCCTAACGGGAAACCATTATAACGTCCCCCATATACTCCTGTAATTTGAATGGTCCCTGCTTTGCGTACAGCCTGTGACGCAATAACTAGACCACCCATTGCTCCGCCATGTAGTTTCATTCCGGATGCAAGATATTCAAGAGGTGTCATCTTGCCACTCATACCTGAACAATCGATAACGATATCTGCTCCGCCTTGTGTTATCTCTCTTAAATATTCTCCAACGTTTTCATGTTCTTCAAAATTCACAGTCTCCACTTTATTGGTCCGTTTCGCATGCTCAAGCCGGTAGTTGAGGTAATCGACCGCAATAACACGTTCAGCACCTTTAAACCAGGCAAATTTTTGAGCAAGGAGACCTACTGGACCACATCCTAAAACGATAACAGTATCACCAGCTTTGACACCAGAGTGATCTACACTCCAGTAGGCTGTTGAGGCTGCATCTGCAAGTAACACTAACTTTTCATCTTCTACTTCGCAATTCTCCGGTATTTTAAAGGGAGTAAAGTTGCCATATGGAACTCGCATATATTCAGCTTGTCCGCCAGCAAATCCACCGGTTGTTTCTGAATATCCAAAGAAACCGCCCATTTCACCATGAGGGTTTGAATTATCACATTGGCTGGTTATGTCATGGTTACAGTACCAGCATTGCCCACAGCTTACATTAAAGGGAATAATCACTCGATCCCCTTTTTTCAATTTTGTTACTTCCGGTCCTACTTCTTCGACTACCCCCATGGGTTCATGGCCTATTACATAATCAGTTGGCATATTGGGAATCATTTGATGAATCAAATGCAAATCAGAACCGCATATAGCAGAAGATGTTATTTTTACAATGATATCATCACCATTTTTGATTTTTGGGTCTTTTACTTCTTTAACCTGGACATTTTTACTCCCCTGGTACGTGACAGCTTTCATTTTTCTCTAACCTCCCTTATTTATTAGGCGTTGCGAACATTCCGAGTCTATCCGTATCATTCGGGAATAAGTTCATCCCGGCAATCATTAAAGCATTGTCGGCAGATTTAAGATCTAACTCAACTTGCTTACCAACATCGTGCGGATACAACCAGCCCTTGCTTATCATCAATTCAGATATCTCGGTGTGCAAATCAATAGATAGTTCCATTTGCCTGTATAATGCCTCTCTTAACTCCAGGCTTGATGTTTCAGTTAACGCAATGGCATATGTATGAATGCCCGTTTTAACTGAAAGAAGAAATTCCAATGCAATGCCCGAATCTGCCATTTCTGGCATATGTTCGGCTCCTTGGGGATCCAAATAATCCATTTCCATTTTTCTTCACCTCATTCTATATAATTGGTTCTTGCCCCTTTATAAAAATCTTTAAGTTCATTTATCGCTGCAATTGACTGTTGAACATCTTTTTCCATCAGTGCTTTTAAATCATTATCGAAACAAAGTCCCTGCATAAGCTTTGATTTCAATAAGCATACAGTTTTCAGGTTTAATACCTCATGTGTTTCCATTGTTTCATGATAAGCTAAGCTTTTCTTCTCCATGACTTCACCTCCTGAAATTAAAATCCCTTTAATATGTGAATATTATTCAAAGGAATATTACTGGTTATGGAATATTTTTGGTGGAATGTTAATCTCCTGTCTGAAGCAAGATAAGAGAAGTTTTTAAAGATTGGAGAGATACTCTTGACAAAATATTTAGGACTTCATGAAACGCTGGAGACACTCGAATTAATTGCTTTTAAAACAGTATGTTTAACAAAAGCTGTAACTATGAGCAAATTGCTTCCTGATGGAAATCTTAAAACGATTCTTTCTGGTGATTTAGAATCAGGAAGTCAAGGTCTGAAGCAACTTCAGACCTTTATTACAAACCGGGAGGAGACTCAAAATGACTAATATCCTGCAAAATATAGCTGGGATGGGAGGATTAACAGAACAGGCGATCGCCTCGGATTTCCTGATTTCATCTAAATCTGCCGTCAGAAATCTCGCATTTGCTATTACGGAAACAGCTACTCCTGAACTGAAATCAGCTCTTCGCAAGCAATTAAGAAATGCAGTGGATACACATGCCAAGATAACGGATTTTATGACTGCAAATGGATATTATCATCCTAATCATTTAGGTGAACAAATAAATGTGAGACTGCAGGATGCACATACTGTTTTAAAGCTTAAAGATCAATAGGGGCAGTATCGTACGTTTAATGCAAAAAAAATCAGCTGCTATAAACAGCTGATTTTTTCCTTCAATATATTACAAGGGTAGATCTTCAACCAGCCTGTCAGTTGAAGAAGAAAAGCAGCCAGTCACTGTTACTCTTTCACACCGTAATCATTGTATATGATCCAAATTACTTTTGTGGTTTCTTACTTTTAGCAAGAATACATTACAACAGCTGACACAAAAACATGCATTGACAGGATAGTATAAAAGACCCACTCCGCCAAAAAAAGGCCCTACAAAGAAAGGCTTATTCTTGAATGTTACAAGGGCCTCTTTTAATTCTTGGACCAAATATATGCTTTCTAGGGTTAGGTCTTTTCTCGCTTTTTCCTAATCCTGCCCTATCGTAGATGAGAATTGAGTAAGTGGAGTAATTTCAGGCACAATGGATTCCCGCGCCTTGAATAGTCTCCATATCCAGCATCCATTACGACAGTGGGTTTATTCGTTTTTTCTCCATATATTTTTGCAAATAATTTAAAGCCATTAAGCTGAACGAGTGTTTCTTTTATTGGTGTTTGTGTATCTCTCATTTAACCTCCATCGTGCTAAACCAACAGGAACGGTTCTCTTATTTATACTGGCTACCGGTCCCTGAAGGGGCCGTCCGCTTGAAAATCCTTTAGGGATATATGTTGAACAATTTGGAATCAGAAACCATTTTATACGGTCCTAAGGACAGCTTTACGGAGCAGATTGACCAAAATATCACCCTGCTTAGAAGAAGGCTTCCACTGATAGAACTCAAAACGGAAAAGTTTTCTGCCGGATATCTTACTAAAGTAAAGGTTGTAATGCTGTATATAGAGGGAATAGCAAATTCAGAAATAGTCGACATTGCTCGTAAAAAAATCTCAAAAATAGATTTTGTTTCCGTGAACCGCAAATAATTTTGCGGTTTTTTTCTGCCTCTTGTCCAACATGCTTCGATTGTTTAAATAGGGATTCAATAAAAAAGGCCGATAATCCTTCTTAAAGCAAAATAGGGTCTAATTTAACAATTACCAAACCCATATATCCCAAGGGTTCGGGCATTTATATCACCATTTTTAATGAAGCGTTAATTTTTATATTAATATTTTAATTTCTGACAACTCGAAAAAACGGGATTAAAGAACTGTAAGGAACATTCTGTGTTGAATGTAAACAACTTTTTCACACTTTTATTACTTTATTTGCAGTTAAGACAATATACATTCTATAGAAGAAAATTATTTCTATAGGAGGTTTCCATGGATCAAAAGGATAAAAGTCGTCAATTAGACCAAATAAAGCAAATGCAACAAATGTTTAAAGCGAACATGAAAATTCAACCTTACCCCATATACCCAAACTATGGGAAAATCACACGTTACGAAGAAATTCCGATAAGTTTACCCGAACAGCGCCAGCTGCGACATCCCGGTGTGGAAAAATTAATGGTTCCCCTTCCAATTATCGAAAACCCGAACTATAAAGGGAGTGGAAAGTTAAAAGGAAAAGTAGCACTTATTACAGGGGGGGACAGTGGTATTGGTGCAGCAGTAGCAATTGCGTTTGCTAAAGAAGGCGCAGATGTTGCTATTTCATACTTAGATGAACATGAGGACGCAAATAGAACAAAAACGAGGATTGAACAACTCGGACAACGTTGTTTTCTAATGCCTGGTGACTTGCGAGACAAACAACAGTGTATCTCCATTGTAGAACAAACAGTAGCTACGTTTGGGGGTCTCGATATTCTTTGTAACCACGTTGGTATCCAATTCCAACAACTAAGTCTGCTTGAAATTACAGATGAGCAATTCGATGACACCTTTAAAGTTAATATATACTCTCATTTTTACACAACAAGAGCAGCGCTTCCTCATTTAAAACCAGGCAGCTCAATCATTGGCACTTCTTCAGTGGTGACGTATGTAGGTGAGCAACAAATGATTGATTATACGGCCACAAAAGGCGCAATAGTTGGATGGACACGTGCCTTGGCTAAAAATGTCGTGAAACAAGGGATCCGAGTCAATGCCGTCGCTCCCGGTCGAATTTGGACCCCACTTATTTCCGCAAGTTTCTCGTCAGACCAAGTCGCTGTGTATGGAGCATTTAATCCAATGGAACGAGTTGCCCATCCATTTGAACTCGCACCAACCTTTGTCTATCTTGCTTCTGATGATTCTCGTTTTGTTACTGGTCAAGTTCTTCATGTTGATGGGGGAGAATCCACACATTCTTAATGGAAGGGGGTTACTATTTTGAGATATGAATTTAATCCAGAAGTAAAGTTATTGCTAATAAACCATTCAAATGAAAAAGTAACGATGGTCTATATGGAGGATTCCTGGCCAATGTCTAAAATAGCACTTAGACCACCATACTATTGCTACCCAAGTTACGTGCTGAATTATCCAATAATCTAGTGATAACTTACAAAAAGACTTCTATACAGTCGTTCCTACATTTTTAGACATATGAGAAACATCACTTGCTTATCCTAGGCCACTTTGTGCGTGGGTCAAACTCGTTATTCGTTATTTTCTCAAAAAACTTAAGAAGAAAATGTATGACTGATGCCCGTCCCATTCTCATATTGATATTTTTAACCCAACCCAATGGAAACACATTATAGTGGCCCCCATAAACTCCTGTTAATTAGACCGTTCCACATTTTCGCAAAGCTTTTGTAGAAATTTAAATAGGTCAAAAGGTTCCAACTTGAAATGCTCACTCGCCATTTAACGGAAGCTCTTGATATGCATGAACAAGTTTCCTTATATATGGGAGAAAAAGGATGGTATCATGCTTGGGATACAAACGAACAAATCAATTTAGATTTGAGTAATATCGATACAGCATTGAACTTACCCACTCTAAAAAATAAAATAGGAGCAGTTTAGCATTACCCACCTAAACTGTTCCTAATAAACCATTTATATTTAAATAATTAAAATATACGATTTCCCTCCTTTTGCGACCACCATTTTCTTTAACAATTACAAATTTGATGTCTTGCTTTTATGAATAGAGCTATAATAAGCTTACCCGTTCAAATTTTACAAAAAAATTGAACCAACTATATCAAATGGTAGGAGCAGGAAATTCACCAATTTTCATACGAATTAAACTATAAGGTTTTTGTCGCAGGTCTTTTCCATAATGAAATCTTGCCTGCCGATGTAATTGGTTCACAATGACATATAAGTATTGATCCGGACCAATCGAAAAAGTATCCGGCCATAAAATTCTCGGGTCATGTGCGATGGTTTCCATTGTGCCATTTGGCAATATCTTTCGAATACTGTTGTTTTCATAGTCTCCGGCATAAATGGTTCCTTTTGCATCAGTGATCATTCCATCAGACGCACCTTTTTCTCCCCAGTACCCCACCTGATAGGGTAAATCAATGTCCGGTATATTTCTGTCTCTCAGGGCTTCTGTTGGGATCGAGAACAGATGACGGCTTGTTAGTGGACAAAAAAATAATACCTTTCCATCGGGAGAAATCGCAATACCGTCAGACGCCAATCTAAATGGTGATGTGGTACCATCTTTGTTTCGGTTCATTAAAATTTCACCTTCTACTTTCGGTAAAAAATAAGGATCGGGTGAAGTTGAATTTGCCCCATTTAACCGTCTAAACGCGTTTCCAGTTTCTAAATCTACAACGATAATAGCTCCGGGTCCTTTGGAAGATGAATCCGTTATATATGCATAACCTGCGTTTCCAACACGAAAATCAAATCGGACATCATTCAGATAAGTTGTTGGCAGGACCACATCTTCTGTAAAGGTATATACTCTTCTAATTGTATTGGTTTTTAAATCGACAGCGACTAATTTTGCCCCACCTTTTATGGGTTCAGAAAAATTGGGTGCCGCTGTATCCAATACCCAAAGCGTTCCCCTGCCATCCGCAACTACACTTTGGACACTGATGAAAGTCATTCTGATATTTGCGGGGTTAACCAAATTGGTTTGTAAGTTAGGATACGGCTGCAATTGACCCTCAACAATTTCCGCAACCGTAAATTTAACATCATCTCCCCATTTCGGAAAACAAATAAAAATACGACCTTTTTCCGAAACACTAACACCTGTAGGCATAGCCCCATAAAATGTATGAACCAGTTCTAAATTACCGAAATATTTTTCACTAGGCAGCATAGATTTCATGATATCCTCCTCAACCATTTAAAACGGGATATCACCTATATATGATTTATATATTTTCTAGTGCATGTTTTGTAACAAATTTTCCTTTTCGAAAAGATGATGGATGTTCGGAAATTCGAACCATTCCCTATTCTTCAAGGCTGATATTTTCTAAGAAATATATAAGATAATGCTGATGCAAAAAAGCCTAAAAATTGTACCATGGCAATTTAGTAAGCTAATTTTTTATAGTCAGTTTCACAATTTATCATTACCTCCTTTTAAACATTAATAGGTTGGCCGCCTAATATACCATTCCTATTCAAAATTTCTCATTAACCCAAAGAAGCAGACCAATTCAGTTGCGAATTGGACTGCTTCTTCGGATGCTAATTTAATTTTTATACTCAAAAACCAGACCTATTCCTTATTTTCTGCATTATGTTGTTTATTTGTTTATTAAAAGGCGATTTTTATTTGCGGGTTCAAAATAAAATCCCAAAATCACTTTATTGGATACTTTGAACGATTTGAGATAACCCTTCGCTAAGTGGTGCAGCAGAACGTCCAAGTAGTTTTTCAAAATCGCTGCTCTCGATTTCAAGTGTACCCTCTCGAATATCTTTCTGGATACCAACTAGAAAAGGAATGAGGAATTCTGGAACGCCAGCACCCTTCATTACCTCAGCATAAGAAGCATCATCAACCTGTTGTACTGGTACTTCCTTACCCAATACAGCGCCAAGTGCAGAGGCAAACTCCTCCTGTGTAAATAACTTGCCAGAGAGCTCATAAATAGTGTTTTCGTGCCCGTTACCAGCTAATACTGCCGCTGCAGCCTCTGCATAATCCTGTTGTAATGCCCATCCAACTTTTCCGGTTCCTGCAGAAGTTACCCATGGGGCTCCTGCCAGTACACCTTGAATGCTTGAACTTTCATTCTCCAAGTACCAATTGTTACGTAAGAAAGAATAAGGAATCCTTGTTTTCAAAATAGCTTCTTCTGTTGCCTTATGTGTTGGTGCAAGCATGTTTTTACTTTCCTGTGCGTTTGCAATGCTAGTATATACAATAAATTTAACACCGGCACGCTCTGCTGCAGCAACCGCATTCTTGTGCTGACGGATTCTTGTTTCATTGTCTCCATCCGCAGAAATAATCAATAAGCGATCTATTCCCTTAAAAGCCGTATCTAAAGTTTCTGGACGGTCAAAATCTCCCTGGCGAACTTCTACTCCTCGGGTTTTTATTCCTTCTGCCTTCTCCGGATTCCGAACACTAACTGCAAGTTGATTTGCTGGAACTGTTTTCAACAAAGCATCAACAATTTTGGTGCCCAATTTCCCTGTAGCTCCAGTTACTAACAATCTCATCTTCCATTCCTCCCAATAAAATTGTTTATAGTTACATCCTTCAGTTGCATACATTAAATTATCTGTAACCAACTCGGTTACATGTAATCATAATAATTACAATTTAAGATTTTGTCAATAACTATAAATGGTCATTTTTTAAGGTATAATATAAAGGGTGTAACCACTTTTATTACAAGAAAAGATTTATCCTTATGAAGATGCAAGAAAGGTGATGAATAATGTCCATTAGCAGCCGATTCGCTGTAGGCGTTCATATATTATCTCTTATAGAGTTTAATAAAGACGGTGTAAGTTCATCTGAATATTTAGCAGAAAGTGTAAACACAAATCCAGCACTTATCAGGAAAATTATTGGAATGCTAAAGAAAGCAGGGTTAGTAGAGGTACATCCTGGTATTCCGGGAACTAAGCTTGCAAGGAGTTTATCTGACATTACTCTGCTGGATGTATATAAGGCAGTTAATGTTGTACAGGATAATGAATTGTTTAATGTTCATGAAAGCCCAAATCCTAAATGTCCTGTAGGAAGAAACATTCAAAATACGATCATTCCTATATTGTCTGCTGCACAATTAGCGATGGAAAAGGTCTTAGGAAATGTAACCATCGAGTATGTAGTTAAGGATATGCTTGAAAAAGAAAAAATAAATTAACATCTAGTCATAGTTTAATAAAGGTATGTCATTACAATTGGCATTTACAATTTAATAGATATGTTTTGTCAGCCTTTTACAAGGCAAACAAAAAAAAGGGGCAATGCTATATACATTGCCCCTTTCTATATTGTGGTGCTATTTGCCTCGATTTATATAGTCAAGTTTTAATTAATTGACTCTTTCTTAGGGTTTAACCCTACAGTCTCCATATAGTTTTTACCCCAATTATACATAGCATCAAGAATCGGCATCAAGCTTCTCCCCTGTTCAGTAAGGGTGTATTCCACTTTTGGAGGAACAACCGGGTACACTTTCCGATCTACTATCAAGTCTTCTTCCAGTTCTCGCAATTGGTTCACAAGCATTCTTTGCGTGATTCCTGGCATGAGAGCCTTCAATTCACCAAATCGCTTGGTTCCTTCTTTCCCTAGATGCCATAAAATCAGCATTTTCCACTTACCACCGATAACTGATAGCGTCAATTCCTTTTCACAGTTAAAGATCTTTTCCTGCATTCGTGACATTTCACTCACCTCTATCGGTTATTATATCCCATAGTATACTTTTTAGCACTATGTAAAATAAAAGTGCGTACTTCCACTAAAATGTTATAGGTTGTATACTTGCAATTGTTCAGCGATTGGGAACGATTCCGACTGCTGGCACAGATAATACTCCAAAAGGATAATATTCCTGAAGAGGATTTATTTAATTTTGGAGACAGTATAACTGTACAAAAAATCCGAATAAAATTAATAGGAGTGAACATATATGGAATTACAATTAGCTTTAGATTTAGTCAATATTCCAGAAGCAATTGAGCTTGTTAAAGAAGTGGGGGAACATATTGATATCGTTGAAATCGGTACCCCAGTCGTAATCAACGAGGGTCTCCATGCAGTAAAGGCAGTAAAAGAAGCATTCCCTAATTTAAAAGTTTTAGCAGACCTGAAAATCATGGACGCTGCTGGTTATGAAGTAATGAAAGCCTCTGAAGCAGGTGCTGATATTATTACGATTCTAGGCACAGCCGAAGATATGTCTATTCAAGGTGCTGTAGAAGAAGCGAAAAAACAAGGCAAAAAAATCCTTGTTGACATGATCGCTGTAAAAGATCTGGCTGCTCGCGCTAAAGAAGTCGATGCAATGGGTGTAGACTATATTTGTGTCCACACCGGCTACGACCTTCAAGCAATAGGAAAAAACTCTTTTGAAGATCTGCAAACGATTAAAAGTGTTGTAAAAAATTCAAAAACTGCAATCGCAGGCGGCATTAAATTAGAAACACTTCCAGAAGCTATTAAAGTAAATCCAGACCTTGTCATTGTTGGCGGCGGTATTACAGGTCAAGTTGATAAAAAAGTTGCAGCCGCAACAATGCAAGAAATGATTAAAAAAGGGTAAGGTCAAGCATGCATACGTCGCAATATTTAGCTAAGATCTTAAAAGAGTTAATCAGAACAACTGACCACATTCCGGATGAAGAAGCTGAGAAATTGGTTAATGGCATTCTTGAAGCAAAAAAAGTGTTTGTAGCTGGCGCAGGTAGATCTGGATTTATGGCCAAGTCATTTGCGATGCGAATGATGCATATGGGCATAGATGCTTATGTACCAGGTGAAACGGTGACCCCTAACTTTGAAAAAGATGACATCTTGATCATCACTTCAGGTTCAGGAGAAACGAAAAGCCTTGTTTCCATGTCAGAGAAAGCAAAAAGTATAGGTGGAACGATTGCCGCCGTAACGATTTTTCCCGAATCTACAATCGGAAAAATAGCGGATATAAAGATTAAGTTACCTGGTTCACCTAAGGATCAATCGGAAGGTGATTATAATACCATTCAGCCTATGGGCTCATTATTCGAGCAAACTCTTTTACTATTCTGCGATGCTGTCATTCTGAGGTTCATGGAGAAAAAGGGCTTGGATACGACTAAGATGTATGGCAAACACGCCAATTTAGAATAAAACGTTGATTGTCTATGAAAGACCGCAAACTATCAATGCAAGATTGCGGTCTTTCTATTTAATTTTGTGTAAAAACCTTGTTTATAGGAGTGAAAAAATGAATTCATTAAATGGCAAAACTGCTTTAGTTACTGGTGCAGGCAGAGGAATTGGACGAGCTACTGCTATCGCCTTAGCAAAAGAAGGGGTTAATTTAGGATTGCTTGGCTTGAATATGTCTAACCTTAAAAAAGTAGCGGCTGAACTAGCACAATTTGATGTGAAAGTTTCTATAGCAACAGCAGATGTTTCCAATCTGGAATCAGTTATTAATGCAGTTGAACATATTAAAGCTGATCACGGACCAATTGATATCCTCATTAACAATGCTGGAGTTGCCAAGTTTGGCGGTTTTCTTGATTTAACTCCTGAAGAATGGGAGAAAATCATCCAGGTGAATTTAATGGGAGTTTATAATGCAACCAGAGCTGTACTTCCCGGCATGATTGAAAGAAAAACAGGTGATATTATCAATATCTCTTCCTCTGCCGGACAAAAAGGTGCTCCTGTAACAAGTGCTTACAGTGCTTCTAAATTCGCTGTTTTAGGACTAACAGAATCACTCATGCTAGAAGTTAGGAAGCACAACATCCGTGTAACAGCTTTAACACCAAGTACGGTTGTAACAGACCTGGCAATTGATACTAACCTTGTCAGCGGTAAGGAAGATCATGTTATGCAGCCAGAAGACCTTGCTGAATTAATCGTAGCCGGCCTAAAATTAAATCCAAGGGTATTCGTTAAAACTGCCGGGCTTTGGTCAACCAATCCTTAATCTAAAAAGAAGCAGATCCATTTGGATTTGCCTCTTTTTTATTCACACCATTAGCAGCCGCATCCGTCATTGATGGTACATGGACATTACTCTCTCCAAATCACAAATCAACTCATTAATTTCATTTTGTGTCAGGTGTAAAGGCATTTGATCGTAAAGGGTAATTATTTGCCCATCAATTTCATGCTGATGTTTTTTTAAATAATGATAAATATTGTTTAACTGGTTTTCTTTAAGAACAGATTCTGTATTTAAATTTTTTACTTTCTGTAAGGAAAATTCATTCATGGAGGAATCAAATTCACCTGCAATAATTGTACCTTGCATAAACATGGTATCACTCCTCAAAATCAATATTTGTTAGTTTCTCCTACAAATAAATACTAGATGCAAAATGTTAATAAAAGATAGAAGGAGCGATATATAATTCACTCCCTCAAACCTTTTATCAGTATTAAAAAATTGATTTGCTCACTTTACAGTGTTAGAACCCCCTCGGCTTGCGGACATTCCCTCATGAAGAATATAGGACCGAAGAATATATGCATCTACTTTCTTTTTGAATTTTTTTACTATATCAACGCAATCGTTATAAAATAAACCAAAACTTAACATCAGTCTTGCCTCTGTGAGTTTGGATTATGATTGGAGTCTTATTGCTCTCTGGATTAAATACAAATCCTCAGTCCCCAGCCAAATATGATATTTCTCTAAAAATGTTGCTTCATAAATGAGTGATCTAATCAAGCTTTTTCACTGCCTTCTTCACTTTAACGCTGTAAAATTGATGCTTTCTTTATCTAACGTTAAATGCCATTCAAATTTACTTAAAACCCACTCTACCGGACCTGATGGAAGAAATGTAATTACTATGTTAAATGAACTTAAAAGAATAATTGGAATAACCCAGACCAATTCATTTAAATCCTACCCATATGTTCTATATTTTCATGCTGCTTTTCCGGGACATTTATATAGAGGAATAACCATCTGGAAAAATGCATAATTAAACTTCTGAAATAAAAAAGAATGCCTTATGATTGGCATTCTACTTTCTCGAGTCTTTGATTAATGAATTTCACTTATTCATTCTCAGTTATATTGGAACTATAAGTTTTTTCTTTATTCATTTGAGTTTTGAATGTTATTTTAAAAGTTGTCCCAGTATTCGATTTGCTTTTAACTTCAACGCTCCCATTATGGTTCTGAATAATTTTATAGCTCACCATAAGCCCTAATCCATTTCCATCTTGCTTTGTCGTAAAAAAAGGCTCTCCCAGTTTTTTTACCTGATCGGATTCCATCCCCATACCGTTATCCTTTATTGTAATAGATATATTTTGGTCTGTCCTTTCGATCATAATGTCTATTTTGCCACCAGTAGGCATTGCCTCAATGGAATTTTTAATTATATTTAAAAATACTTGTTTCAATTGATTTTTTTCCCCATAAATCACTACATCTTCTGCTGGGAAATGGTATTTAATTTTTACATTTTTCATGATTGCTTCAGGCTCGATAAATTTAACAACACTGGTTAAAATACTTTTTATATTACATTCACTGAAGTAAATCTGGTGAGGTTTTGCAAAGACCATGAATTCACTGACAATAAAATTGATACGATCAATTTCATCAAGGATCGTGCTTGCATAATTTGGCTCAATCTCATTAGCAGACAGAAGCTGTACAAATCCACGAATGGTTGTTAACGGATTCCGTATTTCGTGGGCGAAGCCAGCTGCCAATTGTCCAATCATTGCAAGTTTCTCTGTTTTACGCAATGTTTCTTCAGTTTTTCTTTTTTCAGTTATGTCATATTGAATTGAAATATGTTTATAACGCTCTCCATTTGAATCTACAAACGGAACGATGGTTGTATCTAACCAATATTGTGTCCCATCCTTCGCTTGATTAAGAATATCCCCTTTCCAAACCTCTCCCCCTTGTATCGTCTCCCATATTTCATGAAAAAATGAAGGAGGATGAAAGTTAGAAGAGTATACTTCATGTTTTTTCCCGAGCAATTCATCCCTGGTATACTTATATAAATCGCAAAAATTATCATTTGCATATAAAATTTTATCTTCACGATCCGTAATAGCAAAAATGGTTGCTTCATTTAAGACTCTCTCTAAATCCGCCAGCTCTCTTAGTGTCATTTTTAAATCCTCTTTAGACTCATCTAAAGCAAGCTTAATGAATAACAATTCCTCATTGTAGATATTCAAAAGTGTTTTGGAAATAAGCTGGTAGGAGTATTCTATTATTTTAAGCACTTCAAAAAAGCTGCTTATAGAAATCCTATTTTGTAGCAATTCTTGTTCAAGCAAATCCATAATTGAGCAACGAGTCAGATAAACAAAATTGATTGATTGATCCAGGGAGGCTTTAGATTTGATTAATTTCAGGCCAAAGGCTTCTACAAAGGCAATTAAGTTATTTTTGTGTCTTTCATTCGGATTAATTAAAAACTGCCCTAAATGAATAAATAAGTTTTTTTCTGAAATCCCAGAAAAATCTTTTTTGGTAAATATAGGGTTATTAAAATTTTCTTCACCTAATGGCGTTTTGATTTTTTTAAAAATATCTTCACTGAGTTCTTTAAACTTCCTGCCAATATACTCAATTTCTTTGTTCATCTTATACCTCACTAAAAAATTTTTTTACTAATAAATAGATAGATCTATTCAAAGTACCTTTTAGCTAAACAAAATTACCATTTAGTAGAGTAAGAAACTGATTTCTTTTTAATTGCCAGGATAACCATTTTATTGATTTTGTTCTTAATTCCTTTAATTGTAAAATAACCATTTCTATTAAACCATTCTTCTATTTATGTTTCAGCTTAAAGTGCCACAATGTCCATCCTTCAGTAAAAACGCTATGCTTCTTTCAATTATTTCTTCAACAATAATGCGCACTAATCCTCCTTGGATAAATGCACACTAAAGTATAAGGGGAATTTTTCTATAATTGCTTCAATCAAAGATTTATTACAGAATTCTACCACGTTTGATTAATATTGTATCTTATAGATAATATCTAACTTTTAGTGAGGCTCCACGGCCTTTAGATGGCTTTTTGAGTATATCATCACCTTAATGTTTTTCTATTGAATCCTACATAGCGTCACAGTATGAAGCCATCCTTTGAGCCATGGTAATTGACTAATTTTCTATGTGTAACTCAGAAGATAGAATTTCATGTACTCCAGTCTGTATGTTTGAGATTTTTTTGATTCCTTGATAGCTTGAATTAGTAGGGATTGGCATAACTTACACCTTCCTTTATAATGTATTATTTTTCCTTATTCGATAAATGCGCTTATGATTCCTCTTTAATCCTTCTAATTCTACTCTAAAAACAGATTTAATATAAAAAGCCAGTTAAGCGTCTAGGATTTAACGACACGCAAAAAATGATCAGCCTGGTTCTTAGGATATTGACCTCGAAGATCGGCAATCATAATCCTGAGACATAGTAATTCGACCTCTAGAACGGATTATTTTCTCAAAGGGCAAGGTTGCCTGCAGAGACCTTGCCCACTCCGCTTTAAGCAATATTACCACTTGTTGCATCCATAAATGATCATCACTTTTTTAAGGTTTTTATGATAAATGAAGTGATAGTGAGACATCAGCTTACTATCATTTCATTTTTGTGTATATTTAAAACTCCTTAATATTAAAAAAGATCCTAATTTATCTAGATGTTTATACATAGGGCTAAAGCTCTTGGTTTCGTAAAGTCCTGATGCGAATTCAAAGCTTATTCTTTGATTTTTTTGTATTGGCACCCAATGTTAAACGGTCTTCTATCTGTAACAATTTATCCATTGGCTGTATGTTGGAGGCCTTAATATAGGCAAAACTTTACTAGCATTTTATACGTGAGTTAATGCAGTACAAAAAATTGATTTGAAATAAAACAAGGGAGTCGATAAAAAATACGACTCCGCTACTTAATTAATTATTATTAGATTTATTTTCATAAGACTAAAACATAGCAAGTTTACCACTTTACGCGGTTTTGGTATTTCTGAAATAACTATAATTTAAAGCGCTAAAAGCACTTGCAAGTGGAAAACCCAAAGTCTGAGAAAAACATATTTCTGCACATAACTCGGTTTTTTTTAGCCAATTTAATATAGGTACCTTCGCACAATAGTCGAACTATGTCGTCTGTATTTAGGTTATGTAAACTAAGGAAAATGATTTTTACATACCAGAACCTGCCCCTCTTTTTAACTCCGTTTAAACCTTCGTCAATGCTCTTCAATCTTCAATGAGATAATTTTACTGTCCTTATCCACTTTTGTATACAATGAACGGCCTATATACAGCGGGATCGCCAGTTCTTCGAAGTTTGGAAGTCCGTTTTCGAGAAACTTATCATGATCCCTGTAAAACAGAATAATCTTTGCGGCGAACCAATCATGATCTCCGTATGTATTTATATCAATTGTCTCACATTCATACGCTACATATGCATCCTTTAAAATCGGTGAATTTGTAGCTGAACCTTTTATAAAACCAATATCTGCACTCTGATATTTATCTACATTGGCTCCTGAATAAACACCAGCTTGCTGAATCCATTCAGCCTTTTCGAATGGAACAAAATTGACAGCAAAGCTGCCTGCATCCTTCATTAACTGATATGTATGGCGTTCACGGCCGATGGCTACTCCGTAGATGGGCGGCTCATAGGAAATGTACGTGTGCCATCCGGCAGCCATGATATTAATCTGATCCTGATGGGAGACCGTTATTAACGCCACCATCCCAGGGTAACTGTGCATTACAGTTTTATTCGTTGCCTCAATCACGGTTAATCTCTCCTTTTGTAATAGTTTTGATTCCATTGTATCCTATCCTGCAGGTATGTCTATTTTATTGTTTTTGAATTTTTTAACAATTTCGTATTGCGAAATAATCTGAATGTCATTAAAATGAATTCATACAACTCAATGAGTAATCACTAGGAGAACATATGAATCGTAAAATTTTTCTTTATGTAAAAGCATTTTCCGACCTTGGCACTTTCATGGACTTGATCGCCATCAACGTGCTGATGTATATTGCCACCGGCAGTACGGCGTGGCTTGCTGCCACAATGGCTTTCCGTACTCTGGGCGGTGTGTTATCAAGCCTTTTTTCAGGCGTACTTGCTGACCGTTTTGACCGGCGCAAAATTATGATTTGGACAGATATTTTCCGGGCGATAATCATATTGAGCCTGATCCCCTTCCCTAGCCCAATAATGATCCTGATTGTGTGCTTCCTGATCGGACTTACCAGCAGCTTCTTTGCTGTCAGCTACAGTGCTGAAATTCCGCAAATCTTCGGGCAGGATAAAGTCCTGGAAACAAACGCTTTAATTTCAAGGCTGACATCCATCAGTCTGGTGTTTGGTTTTATCGGTGCTGGCGTAATTACGGACTTTCTCGGGTATCAAGTAACCTTAATGATCGACGCAGCCACCTATCTCATCTCTGCTCTAGTCCTTCTAAAAATGAAATGGCAAACCTCTGTACCCGCAACAAAAGCCGTATCAAATGGCTTGAAAGACAAAGTTCTGGAGATTGGCAAGGATTTAAAAGAAGTCCATTCTTTTATCCTTTCAGTCCCTAAGCTGCTAAATGTAAATATTGTCTTCCTTGTTGGTGCATTTGCAGGTGCTTCGCATAATCTTGGGATACCTTTATTGGCAGAATCAATCAATCCTGATAAACAAAGCTTATATTATGGTTTCATTTGGGGAATATGGGGGATTGGCGCTGTACTCGCAACAACCATCCTTCCAAAAATGAAAAATTTACAGGGACCAGGTCTTTACCGTACCTATTTCCTATCAGCAATGCTGATGTCAGCCGGTTTTATAACCTTTTTGTCGAATACCAGTGTCTATATTGTATTGGCGTTCGCATTCCTTACTGGCATATTTGACGCATGTTTCACCACATTGCATGCTACGATCCTCCAAAAGACAGATAATCACATCAGAGGCAGGATATTTGGTGTGGGTATGCTGTTGAAATCACTGGGCTTTGCTCTGGGTTTCGTTGTCGCCCCCATCCTGCTTGAAGCCTTTTCGCTGCCTAAAATGGTTTGGATCTTCCACGGCACCTTAATTGCCACAAGTATATTGGTAATGTTCTATTCAAGCATGGGCAGAAAAAAAATAAAAGAAATAAATCAAAGTATCTGATATCATAAAAAACTCCCAAATGCAGGGAGTTTTTTGGTTTAGCCTTTTGTTTTGCCCGCCCCCATGAAGATTAAAGTGAAATCTTCAATAAAAGCAGGAATGTCCGCTTCCATTCCAATCCAGTCCAGAGTTTCCTCTGGTTCAGGCTCTGGTTTTGGTCTCAAATCAGCCATGCTCATTCCCCTTGCACGTCCGGCTAGCTCGACGGTTACCCTCCTCGGCAGGTACTTCACCAGGTTTTTATTAACAAGCGCACTTAATGTAATCACGTCATGAAGCGGCGCTCCCTGGATGCCCGGGACGTTCTTTTTGTAAGCTTCGAAATAATAATCATATACAGGCTTGATCAAATCCTTGAAAGGCGATTGGCTGTTCTCCGCTAGGTAATCAATCACAGCCGGCGGAATAATTGCTTTATTGGTTATATTCAAAGGATGAAGGAATACATTCCTTGCCTTCTCAAGCACTTGATTAGCAGCAATCGGATCAGCATAGAAATTCGCCTCTGCATCAGCCGTCACGTTGCCAGGTACAAGGAAAGCTCCTCCCATGATATAGACCGCATCAACCGTTTCAAAAGCTTCCTGGCCATACAGTATAAAAGGGATTGCAAGGTCTGTCTGCCTCCCTACCCCTACAATCACGAGGTTATTAGGGTATTGATTGACAATCTCCAGAATTTTATTGATATCATAGACTTCCACTTCGCCGAGACCTTCTGGAGGCCTGATCGGTCCAAGCCCTTCAGGTCCGTGTATTTCCGGATAGAATGTGGCAAGTTCACCTGATAGAGGTCCGGATGAACCGGCAATGATCGGAATATCCTCTCTCCCGCCCAATTTCAATAGATAAGCTGTATTTTCAATTGCCTGCTGCTTCTTGATATTCCCATATCCTGTTACGACACCTACAACATTCAGTTCCGGATGCAGCAGGGCATACATAAGCGCAAGTGAATCATCGACGCCTGAATCAGTGAACAACAAGATGTTGTACATAGCCAGCCTCCTTACTTCCTATATGTACAGTATATGATTCTCCTTATATGATTCATTCACATTGTGCTTTATAGGGTTGTTCTTAATCGAGAAGGTATGTCGAATGAACTGTTTTTGCCTGATTATCTTGTCAGCATAGAAGCAAAATCGTACAATCCATTTCGTGTGATTTATTTGAGAGGAGATTTTTTGGATTGAAGTTTAACGAAAATGAAAAGTTCAGTATATATAACGGCCTGGCAACAACGGCTTCAACTAACATGGTCAACGGATATATTCCGCTTTTTGCGATAGGTGTCCTTGGAGCAACGAACCAGCAAATCGGCTTGATTATTTCCCTCCCTTCGATCATTGGAATGCTCGCTCTGATTCCTGGAGCTTATTGGCTTAACAGAGTTAAAAGCAAAAGGAATTTTGCAGTCGTCTCGACTCTCTTCACCAGGCTGTTGTTCAGTTTGATTCTATTTGTCCCATTTTTGGGAACTCCCCATGGAGCATGGGCGCTTGTCGCCTTGATCGCACTGCTTAATTTCCCAGGCGCTTTATCAGGCCTGTCCTGGCAATCGATGATTGGCGACCTGGTTCCTGAGAAACGAAGAGGAGAATTTTTCAGTTCAAGGAACAGGTATAATACGATCGCTGCCATGGCTGTTACATTTGCTACTGGCTTATTCTTGCAGCAATTCGACAAAGACAGTGCCTTCCCATATCAGATTTTATTTTTTGCCGCATTTTTATTTGCTTTAATAGAAATCTATTTCCTTATGAAACACAGAGAGCTGCAATCTAGCGAGAAAAAAGCTGCCGTATTAAATGTAGAGTCGGGCAATCTATCGCTTCATGTGTACAAACATAAGCCCTTTTTAGCGTTTGTCATAGCAGCCCTGTTGTTCAGCTTCACTGCCCAGATGGCTTGGTCTCTGTTCAGCATCTATCAAATCAAGGAGGCTAACGCGACCGCATTGTGGCTAAGCCTGTTTTCCGTCACAAATCAATTGGCTCAGATCGTAAGTATTAAATGGTGGGCAAAAGCAGCAGACCGCCGCGGCAACTCCTTTGTATTATTTGTTGCAGCCGCTGGGATGGCAACTGCACCAGCATTGACGATGCTATCTACCAACCTGATCTACCTTACTCTAATTAATTTGTGGATCGGCCTATTCGTATCGGGAACAAATCTTTTATTATTCAACCAGCTCCTTAAGGTATCTCCGGACGCCGACCGGACGAATTGCATTGCGAATTATAATTTCCTGCTTTCTATTGTTGGTTTTATTGCACCACTGGTCGGTGTTTACCTGCTTAATGGTTTCGGCATGACAGCTGCAATGAACCTAATTTCACTTTTTCGCTTGCTTGCCGCTTTCTCATTCTTGTTCGTTGCATTAAAGATAGAAAGAAAGATCGTTTCTGAAGCATTTTAGAGATAGACTAAAAGTTATAAGAGCAAAAATAGGTGGATCACCAGTTTCTGCTCTTATTTTATTTTTTCTGGCAAAGAATCGTCTGCCTGCCTTCCTCTTCAGCTTCTTCAAAGAAGATAATCCTCCAATCCCTGAACACCTCCAGCAATTCATTAGATTCCAGCTTATACGCGTCAGATATCGTTTCCTTAGAACCTGGACCCGCCTTAAAGTAAGTTTCCATAAAAAAGTAACCATTTGTATTCACCAGCTGCTTGATCGTAGGAAACAAAGACCGAGCCAAAAAGTAGGTCATAATGACAAGGTCATATTGGTCATCCGTATTTTTTAACTGGTTAGACAAGTCCGCAGAGTAAGCTTTTACCTGCATACTTCGCCGGCCAGCTTCCTTATTTACAAAGTTAACTGCCACCTCAGAAATATCCAGCCCCGTGACTGCGTAGCCATTTTCGGCCAGGTAGAAACTGTTCCCTCCAAGACCGCAGGCAAGGTCGAGCGCCTTTCCCCCTTTTAATACTGGCTTTAATCCTGAAAGTTTCTTATTTGGCATCGGTATATGCCCAACTGATACTTTCTTTGAGTATTTATCGTTCCATTTTTCACTGGTATCCACCATATCGCACCATCCTTATCGAAGTTTATATACCGACTATATCATTTATTTATCTAGCAATTTTTGATTTTTAAATATTCAGAAAATATATTGAAAATATACCCTAAACAAGTCATACTTTAACTACAACTAAATATTAATAATTAACGGTAGTTTTAGTAAGCGCTTTCATTATATTTTTTAGGAGGAGATGAAATGTCATTAACTAAGAAAATCCTGTATGGTATGGCTCTTGGTATCATTGTCGGACTTATTTTTAATCTAGCCTTCCCTTCAGCTTTCGAAACAGTCAATAATTATGTTTTGGTTCCGCTAGGAAAAATCTTTGTTAATCTTATCAAAATGCTCGTTGTACCCATTGTCATAGTATCCCTGATCCTTGGAACTGCCGGTATCAGCGATCCGAAGAAGCTCGGAAGGATTGGCGGCAAGACCATTTCCTTCTTCCTGATTACAACTGCAATTGCCCTGGTCCTAGCAATTGGAACAGCGATGATTATTAAACCGGGAACTGGCAGCTTCCAGCTGGACGGTGCAACATTCGAGGCAACTGAAGCCCCTCCTGTTATTGAAACCCTGCTGAACATTATTCCAGCCAACCCGCTTGGTGCTATGGTAGAAGGCTCTATGCTGCAGGTTATCGCATTTTCAATCATTATCGGCTTCGGAATAGCCAGGATCGGTGAAAAAGCATCAGGCCTGATCAGGCTTGTCGAACAGGCTAATGAAGTGCTGATGTACCTCGTTCAGGCTGTCATGAAATTCGCTCCATATGGTGCCTTCGCTCTGATCGCAACGGCAATAGGCGGACAGGGATTCGGAGCGATTGCAGCGATGGGGAAATATATGTTCGTGGTACTCTTCGTCCTTCTGCTCCACCTGATTATCACCTATGGCTCAGCCGTATCCTTACTAGGTAAAATGAATCCAATCCGCTTCATTAAGGAGTTCTCTCCTGCAATGATCGTGGCATTCAGTACATCCAGCAGCGCTGCAACATTGCCGATTTCCATGAAAACCTTGCAGAATAACCTGAAGGTATCCAAAAGTGTTAGTGGATTTGTTCAGCCGCTAGGAGCTACGATTAATATGGATGGTACAGCAATCATGCAGGGTGTTGCGACCATTTTTATTGCTCAGGTATATGGCGCAGATTTAAGCATTGCACAGATTTTGACCGTTATCTTGACAGCCACGCTCGCCAGCATCGGTACTGCGGGAGTCCCGGGTGTTGGACTGATCATGCTGTCCATGGTTTTAACTTCCGTCGGGCTCCCTGTGGAAGCCATTGCTCTTGTCCTTGGTGTTGATCGATTACTCGATATGTGCCGGACAGCTGTAAATATCACTGGTGACGCCGCATGCGCAGTCTATGTTGCCCGCTCTGAAGGAGAAACTCTGGAGATCGATACAGAGGAAAAAAATGTAACAGCTTAACACGAAGCAGCGGCTCTATATTCTAGAGCCGCTGTTTTTTTCTTATATCTTATTGTTATGGCAGTATTCATCAATTAATCGCTGAATTTCATCTAGATCGGGTGCCTTGCCATTAAAAGAAAACTTGACCTCCTCGATAAACTCGCCAATACATGAATGGCTCCATCCTGGCTGATTACACTGTATTCAGGCTCAAAAACATAGCCATTGCGTTCGATTGCTCCCAAACAAAATCAACCTCCAGCCTATCTTTTCTTTTGTTATCCCCTATTACGCCTATCTTAGCCGTCATATTATCCGTAACATTTTTATTATCACAATTAAAGGGTAGAGTATAGTCGTAGAAGAGCCTAAATTTGCTCTTCTTTATATGTCTGGAGGGATTCTATATGAAAGTTTTAGTTGTAGGCGCCAATGGACAAATAGGCAAACAGCTGGTCGAGATGATACACGATAGTAAACACCATGAAGTCAGGGCAATGATCAGGAAACAGGAACAGGAAGCAACATTCAGGGAAAAAGGAATTGATACAGTACTCGCCAGCCTTGAAGGCACGGTGGATGAAATTGCTGCCGCTGCATGTGGATGCGATGCGATTGTTTTTACAGCAGGTTCAGGAGGACATACCGGGCTTGATCAAACATTGCTGATCGATTTGGATGGTGCCGCGAAAACCGTAGAGGCTTCAGAGAAAGCAGGAATCAAACGGTTCATTATGGTAAGCGCACTCCAGGCGCACAATCGGGAAAACTGGTCTGAAGCAATCAAGCCTTATTACGCAGCTAAACACTACGCAGACAGAATTCTCCTCCAAAGCGGTTTAAATTATACAATCATCAGGCCGGGCGGACTTCTCAACGAAACAGGAACCGGCAAAGTAAAAGTTGCCGAGAATCTGGATAGAGGCAGCATACCAAGAAGTGATGTAGCGAAGACGATTTTCGCAGCGCTTAATGAAGAGAATACTTTCTGGAAATCGTTTGATCTCATTTCAGGAGATGTAGAAATTAAAGATGCACTGAAAAAGCTTTAGATTTATTGGGAAATTCTCTTAAGCATTATCCCGATTCCCTTTTATTTCAACACCAAATAGCTTCCTCTTCCCGGAATGAGGGGATGCTATTTGGGAAAAATAATGGATTCACTGTTTTCCCTTTTAAGCGTTCAATTGAGAACTTGCCGGAATTATGTATATATAGTACCTAACACATATTTTCCTGGAGGTCCTCATGAACAAGCATTCAAAAAAACAGCTGACTGAAAAGGATAAAAAGATCTTTGCCGCTCTATGTGAATTATCCAATGGAGAAAGAAATGAATTTGATTATCCTGGTATCGGTCCCAGGGAAATCGGAATGAAAGTTGGCAGAGACAAGTACGATGCCGCAGCATATTGCAACCTGTCTTTAAAAAAACTGGTCGAATTCGACCTAGTAGAGAAGCTTCCAAATGGAAAGTATCTGCCGAGAAACGAAACAGAGGGACGGTTCTCCTGTTTTTGTTAAAACAGCAGAACCGCCCCTTTTTTCATTCTTTTACCTGAACTTTTATACTCGGCAGCTGGATATTATGCTCAACGAATATGCTGGCTATCGTGTGTCTTAACTGGCTTTCTATTTTTTCTTTAATTTCAAAGTTTTCTACTGGGATCTCTATCAGGAAGTCCATTGCTTTACTGTGAAAATCTACGAAGCGAATATTGGGCTCTGGAAAATCGAGTATGCCGGGAGAACTTTCCTTGATGTCTTTAACAGCTCGTTCAAGAAGACTCTCCACCAGATGACTGTCGATGCCAAAGGCGACACTTACCTTCACTTCTGCAGTCATTTTGGCACTGGTCCGATTCTTGATAATTTGTTCGATAAAATATTGGTTAGGGACGACCAATACTCCCTCCTTGGCTGTGCGGATGACAGTTGAGCGAAGCCGTATCCTTTCAACACGGCCAATCTTATCATTGATCTGAATGACTTCCCCTACTTCAATCGGCCGTTCGAATAAAATGATCAGGCCTGAAACAAAGTTACCTGCGATATTCCTCATCCCGAAACCTATTCCGATTCCAAGGACGCCAAGAATCGCACCCAACGCAGTCAGGTTAATGCCAACACTTGTCAAACTCACTGCCATAGCTGCGAACATCACGGTATAGTAAATGATCCGATTGAACGTATAGCCTAACCCTCTGTCTACCCCATAGTACTCATAGACGGAAGATAAAACGTACCTGTTGAACAATTTCACAAGTCTATGTGCAAGCGAAACAATCAAGAACGCTATGACCAAAAGCAAAATTGTTACATCCACTTCACCATGCGTGTATAACGGATAAAAAAGCCATTGTGTCTTTGAAAAGGTAAACAGGAGCAAGATGATAATCCCATAAAACGTTACCCAATCCGCAAGCGAATCAATAACTGGAAGCACCCTTTGCTGGAATTTGGTATCTTTATCACCTGTATGCTTCGCGATTTTTTTGATCAGCCAGTTGCCGATCATGATGAATGCCAAAAATATGGCAAGTCTGATAATATCATCACGTGAAATATCCCTGATAAAAGAATCAATCATATACAACCACCTATTTAATCGTTATACCAGTCTATTCCTGAAAAGCCCAGATGATAAACTTACATAAAAAGGGCTGCCTTCCTCGGCAGGAAAAAAGTCCCTGAAGCAAGGGACGTTTTTTATCGTTAATATTTCAGGGGAACCAATGCAGATGTTTCATCTATATAAATGAAGCCATCATACCTTTTGGCCATCCTTGATGGCACGTAATTGCCCAAATGCTCCATTTCAGGGTGATAGACAACGCCTACCGCACGATGGTCAATAACCTCACTAAATTCCATTTCATTATCCTTAGAAAAAAGTAAGTATTGATCGTGTGCAGCTGCACGATGCATGGAATCCTCCCAACTTCCTGATTGTGCATTTGGCAATTCCATTGCCTCAACAGCGCCTCCCCATTCTTTTGAAGCTATTACGGTGCCATGGTGGGTGCCAAAACCGAGCGCAAACACTTTCTCGCCATATTTCTCTCTTAAAATCTGCCCAACATTGATGAGGCCCTCTTCCGCCATATCTGTCGCCCTTGCATCACCAATATGCGTATTATGCTCCCAGATAACCGCTTTGGCACCATTCCCATGGGCAAGCATGATTTTTTCCAGCGCACTTACCATGTGGGTATCACGGATATTCCAGTCCTCCGCTCCTCCCTTGGCCATTGCCCGATAGTATCGCTCTGCGTCCAGCATTACAAGGCTGTTCACTTCGAGGTTAAGGTCGCCTTCTTTGTCTTTTGGATAGCTTTTTCGTTTTTTTTGCAAATCAATCAATACCCTGATGACCTCTTCAGTGCAGTCCTCTCCATAATAAGCGGAAGAAATCGCATAGTTCTCACCACGCCGGTCAAAAGGTTCAAAACAAGCAAAGGCGGTTTTAGCCGATTCAACATTTTCAGGCGAAATCTTTTCCAGAACGTTGATGATTTCCTCCATCGATTCCCACAAACTATATACATCAAGCCCATAAAATCCCACTTTTGTTTTTGCTAGATCATTATAGTCTTTGAGCCACTTGACCAATTCAAGAACTTCTTCATTTGCCCACATCCATGTTGGCCAGCGATCAAAGTCCTTCAATGATGAACGGGCATCACCCTGGATAAAGCCTTTAATATATTGATTAACGGTAAAACATGAAGGCCAATCACCCTCTACTGCGATAATCGCAAAGCCTTTTTCCTCAATAAGTCTCCTGGTGATCTCTGCCCTGATGGTATAAAATTCGGAAGTGCCGTGGGAGGACTCGCCAAGTAATACAAACTCCTTATACCCAGCAGCTTCCACGATTGCGTCCAAATCGTCATATGTGTCGAATCTTACTCCATGCTTCTTAATCGATTCAATGAGCTTTTCTTGCCTGTCCATGCTGTACCACCTTCTTTCGTTCGGCTTTTAATGAGAGCGGATGATTCTGTTAAGTTATCTAGACGTTTTTGGGTAAACACAAGCCATTCAGAACCTTTCTTATCCCTTAATCTACCCAAACCATTTGCAAGAGAATCTAAAAAACCCATTCCTGAAAGGGAATGGGTTCTTTAATATTTAATCTAATTCAACATTATGATAAACCTGCTGAACATCTTCCAAGTCCTCCAATGCATCGATCAGCTTCTCGAACTGGGCCTGTGCTTCAGGATCAAGTTTGATGTCATTCTGGGCAAGCATTGTCAATTCAGCTACCGTAAAATCAGTAATGCCTGCATTCTTGAAAGCTTCCTGAATCGCATGGAACTGATCGGGTTCACCATAAACGATGACAGAATCGTCTTCTTCCAGGATGTCACGGACATCCACATCTGCTTCCATCAGAATTTCAAGTGCCTCTTCAGCGCTTTTTCCTTCGAAACCAATGACAGCTGTGGCATCGAACATATAGGAAACCGATCCGCTCACACCCATGTTTCCGCCATTTTTTCCGAATGCCGCACGGACATTGGATGCTGTTCGGTTAACATTGTTCGTCAGGGCATCGACAATCAGCATGGAACCATTAGGGCCAAATCCTTCATAACGTAGCTCGTCATAGTTGTCATCGCCGCCGCCTTTTGCTTTCTCGATCGCGCGGTCAATAATCACCCGTGGTACATTATATGTCTTGGCTCTTTCCAAGACGAACTTCAATGGCTGGTTGGAATCAGGATTAGGCTCTCCTTGTTTGGCTGCAACATAGATTTCTAGAGCGAATTTAGAATAAACACGACTGGTATTTGCATCCTTGGACGCTTTCTTCTCCTTGATGTTGTTCCATTTACGACCCATATTTCCCACTCTCTTTCACTTATATCAGATCCCGTTCCACACATGTTTCATGTGGACACAGTCTTTCACAGATAATATTATACATTAAATGGAGGATTTGTTAAGGGGAAAGATTCTGAAGGAGACTGAGCCATCGTGTTATTAAATGGCAGGTCCCAGAATCCCTCCATGGAGGGATTCCCATTTTTCAAGCTCATCTAAACTAAGATTAATCCTAGATAGAGCGTCCTTCGGCTATTAGCCTATATGATTTTAAGCGATCTTCTGGTGAATGGGCAATCGTCACAATCATGATTTCGTCTGTGCCATATTGCTCCTGCAAGGCAAGCAATTTTTTTCTTACCTGTTGCGGATCCCCGATAATCATTTTTCTTTTCAAGTCCTCTAATGTTTCTTTTTCCGAACCTGTAAGTTTATACTGCTTTGCTTCTTCAATTGAAGGGACACCTGCACCACCGTCACCTTTCCCTGTCTGGATACTCCAGATGAGCGAGCTTAGAGCAATGTCTTCTGCTTCTTCAAACGTGTCAGCGCATATTGCTGAAATGGTTAGAATCACTTCTGGTTTTTGGATACTGCCGGGCTTGAAGGATTCATGATAGTACCTGACGATCTCCTCGCCATCTTTGTCGCTCATGAATAATCCGAAAGCGTAGGCCATCCCATATTCTCCTGCGAGCAAAGCACTTTTCCTGCTTGTGCCCAGCAGCCACGGTTCAGGCTTTATATCAGGGAGCGGGGCTGCTTTGATTTTTGCCAAATCACTTCCTTCGGGATGATCATTGTTCAAAAAATGCAGCAATTCCTTTATCGATTGGGGATACTTCCAGACATTTTGCAAGAAATGATCAGATAATGCACCGGTCACTTCTGCCGCTCCACCTGGTGCCCTGCCAATTCCGATATCAATCCTTCCCGGAAACAAAGTCGCGAGTAAATTGAAGAGTTCTGCTACTTTAAAAGGTTTATAGTGGGGCAGCAATATCGCCCCAGACCCAATCCGAATCCTGTTCGTACGTGCTCCAATTGCAGCTAGCATCACTTCAGGCGCAGGGCAGGCTAGTCCCTGGAGATCATGATGCTCCGCGATCCAATAACGGGAATAACCAAGTTCCTCTGCTGCTTGTGCCAGCATGATTGATTGTTCCAAAGCGTCTTTTGCAGACTGATTCGATGAGACCGGCGCCTGATCCAGAATACTCAATTTCATGGCTTACTCCTTTTCTTCCAAAAAATCCACTTTAAAAACTCCCACCTGGTCACTTTTATATAAATTGGTGACAGATGTGGAATACTCAATGATTTTACCTCTAAAAGCGATTTCAGCTTCTGGTATCTCTATATCAAATATACCTTTATACAATAACGTAGTAATCTCGTGGTACTTCTCGCTTATTACATTGAATTCTGCAGAAATTCTCATTTTACCTTCAACTTGCTTAATATCTATACTTTTTAAAAGGATCGATTGACCATCTAGAACCAACTGGCTGCCCACTCGACTTCATTCCTTTCTTCTATCGAATAATAGAAAAGTCTGCCCTGAATGGACAGACTGTTTCGAGCTATATTTTCTCAAGAAACCCCTTCATTGCCTGAACCAAATCATCCGGCTTTTCATACATGCTCATATGGCCGGAACCCTCGATAATATATTTCCCGATATTAGGTTTTTCCACTGTAAAACTCTTCTCGGGCGGCACTATTTGATCCTGTTCACCAGCAATAAGAAGGACAGGCAAGCCTGTTTTCTCCAGGACATGGTTTCGATTTGCCCTGTCCCTCATCGCCAGCAAAGCACTTACCATACCTTTTATTGAAGTCTTCATGCCAATTTCGGCTGCCTCTGCTATATCTTGAGCACCCGCTTCAGAATAATCCGGTGCGAAAAGCTTCTTGGAAAGGCCGTCGATAAACTCTTTTGGGCCCTCAGCCTGTACCTTGTCGGCATTCGTCCCTCTGGCTGCTTTAGCTTCCTCTGAATCCGGATTCGCTGTCGAATGCACTAACGAAAATCCATTTAGGTATTTTGGATAAAGCTCCGCAAAAGCGAGGGTGATATAACCTCCCAGCGAATGACCGAACATGGTCACTTTCTCCAGCCCTAACTGCTCAATCATGTCTTTTATAACTCCTGCCATCTCTTCAATACTATACTTTTCCTGGCCCATACCAGACTCGCCATGACCTGGCAAATCCAGGGCAATCACCCGGTGCTGAACCGCCAGCTCCGGGAGAACCTTCTCCCAATAAAGCTTGCTCCCTGCAAAACCGTGGACCAGGACGACAGGCTTTCCGCTTCCCTGGTCGTAAAAGCTAATTTCAGTATTGCCTGCATGTAAACTTTTGGATTCCATTTTTTCCGCTCCTATCTATTCTATCTATTTATATATTCCCACAAACAAGCTTAATAATCTCTTGAAGAACACCTTATGAATGGAATGAATGAAGTAACAGGCGGATATTACCACCTCAATTGACCGTTCATCTCTGGTACAATTTTGAGGTTGATACAACTCGGGAGGAATCCACATGAATAAACGCATGCTGCTCTTGATGGTCCTTTTCCTGACCTTCATTGGGGGTTTTATATCAGGCATTCAATATACGAATATACAAAAACCTAAAAACATCCCAGGCAGTTCCTTTGCTTCCTATTCATTAAAAAACCCTGAAGCGAAACTCGAACCTCAGAGGCAAGAGCAAGATTCAAAGGTTCTGATTGGTTATGTCCAGGATTTCAGGAATCCTCAAGAAATCGATTATAAAAGTTTGACACATGTCATCTTTTCTTTCGCCCATCCTACAGCAGAGGGCGGTTTGCTCCTGAATGGGGACCAGGCTGTTAAGAACTTACGCACCATCGTAACGTTGGCACACAAGAACAATACGAAAGCGATCCTGGCCATCGGTGGATGGTTTCATATAAATGGCGGGGAATCTTATGAATATTTTAAAACGGCGATCTCCAAGCCTGATTCCAGAAAAAGATTAGTTCAAGAGCTTGCAAGTTTAACAGATCAAGAAAAGCTCGATGGAATCGACATTGATTTTGAGCACCCTCGTTCCAAGGAAGACGCTAAATTCCTGACTGCTTTCGCCCAAGAACTGAGCGAGAAACTCAAACCTAAAGGAAAAGAACTTTCCATTGCAGTAAACGCTAAGGTACACAGTGTGACGGGAACCGAAATCCATTCCGTTGTGTTCGATCCCGGCATGTTCAAGTACTTTGATCACGTCAATGTGATGGCTTATGACGGGCATTGGGACGGGGATTACAATGCGGCAAATCTATCCCCTTACTCCTATTCTGAAAATATAGCAGCGTATTGGACCAGCCTGTTTGATCAGCATGGCTTTCCAAGAAGCAAACTCACCCTTGGTGTTCCATTGTACGCCCAGCCAGAGGATCCAGCCATCAAACAGATTTCATACGATGCACTCATGAAGACCAATCCTGAACATGCTAAAAAGGATCAAGCAAAGTTGAATGGAACGACGTATCATTATAATGGCCATTCCACTTTGAAAAAGAAGACCGAACTGGCCAACGTCTACCAGCTGGGCGGGCTGATGCTGTGGGAAGCAGGGCTGGATGCGAAAGGAGGAAACAGTGCTGCTGCATTGATCGCCTCAGAACTAAAAAACAAAAGTGATCCCCGCTATTACACTCGCAACGAACATTGAAGCCTCCAAGGGCTTCATTTTTCTTTTAGTGGATTCCATTCTGGTCGGTGGACACCGTTTATGGGCTGCTTGAATAAGCTGGCAGTAAAAACTACGGTGGTGGGTTGAAATGCAATTGTCTTTAAAGAAATAACCCAGGAGTGTCATCTCCTGGGTTTATTGTTTGACTATGAACTTATTTCTTCAAACTCTTTTATTTTTTCGAGTCTTTCGACAAGAACCATGCATTTGCGGTTACCGATTTCATATATATACATTTTATGGCCATTTTCTTTAAGAAGCTTCTTAAATTGGATTTCGCCAGTCAAGTCATATCCATTGGCCAAATCCGAGATTTTTTTGAGGATTTGCTCCCGCGTTGGTTCATTTGTTGATGCTATTTTAATGGGAATTGGGATACCCTTGATTTTGAAGGTAACTAGTATGACGCTATCCAATTTTATCAACTCCTTTAAAAACCTATTCGACGGGCAGCAGCCATTTCCCTCTTTTACTTCTTAAATGCCGACAGAAGCATGCTTTCACCTTGGAACGCAATGACCTCTCCTCCTGCAATTTCAATAGAAAAGTAATCTTTTAGATCTTTCTGAGCAGCAACCATGTATGTAGTCAGTTCACTTTTCTCCTGTATTGGAAGGTCCATCATTGTGCACCATGTGTCATAATGAAATTTTTTCTCAAAGGTGTACATCCTCTTGATATTAAAACCGGAATTCTCCAATAAAGAAATCCATTCAGATTTTTTATATGCCCTGAAGTGACTTCGATCCCGCATTTTTTCAATCTTATTGTAGAAGTGATCGTAGACATCATTTTCGGGGGCATTGTTATCAATCAATATAAATAATCCCCCTGTTTTCAATACCCTAAATACCTCTCCCACAAAACGGTCGACATGGGGAAAATGATGGGCAGCAATCCTGCAGGTCACTACTTCAAATGACTCTTCTGCAAAGGAAATGCTTTCTGCATCTCCCTGGACATACGAAACATTTGCATGGCCATTTGAGGTAATGTACTTCTCAGCTTCTTTTAACATAGATTCAGTAAGGTCATAGGCAGTGACATTGCTGAAGTATGGAGCGAGTGCATTTGCTACATGCCCCCCGCCTGTTGCAATGTCCAAAAGGTTTCCTGTAACTCCAGCTTCCCGAACAAGGTCGACGACCATGGCCAGGTCCTGACCCTTCGCATGTGATTTACTCTTTACATAGTGGCTTGCATTCTTGCCGAATTGAGCTTTAACAGCTTCTTTTTCTTTCATCCTATATCCCCCTCTCTCCTCGTATAGTTATCATAACAAATAAAGGAAAAGTTTTACAGAAGGTAAAAATCCATATAAAAAAGAGAGGGTTGCACCCTCCCCCTTCTACTGTTCTTCGCTCATCATCTCATCAAATGCAGCCGACACCTTTTCAAATTCATCATCAGATTCAATCGCGGCCAGGTCACCTTCTTCATCCACTTTCAGAAAAAAGATATCGATGTCCTCGTCTGTTTCTTCCTGAAGGTCTTCAACAAAACTTACTGCTGCATAGTCTGTCCCTTCAATTGTCACCGTTCCAATCACTTCAACTTCCTGTTCTGCATCATTTTCGTCACTGATCAGGAAAACTTCCCCGACTTCGATTTTTTCCATGATTGTTCCCCCTATCTTTTATGAAATGCCTGCCCGCACTAACAAGTACATGTTCGCAAGCATAACGACTATCATTGACATTTTCCCCTAAACTGAGGACTTCAAAACGAAAGATCACCTAAATAAAAAAGCAGAAATGTGTTTTTTATTTTGCTGATAGACATTCCTTCCTAGTTCTGCCAACTCCTCCATATAAGTAAAGTCATCAAAAGGGATTTCCTGTGAGAGCTCTTTATTCAAGCGCAAGTAATGGCCGCCAAGCAACAGCCGGCAATGGTATGACACAGATTCGGAAGATAAATCCATTGCCAGGTCCAACAATTTTGGCGTAACCTTCATGGATGGAAAATGAAATGGCAGCCACTGTCGGATTCCCCAATGGGATTCTTGCTCCTTGGTGAAATCGATATTTTGCAATCCTGTTCCAATGGAAAAGATTTTAATTTCAGCCAAATCTGCCTTAAAATGATGCAGTGCCTCTGTAACCCCCACAAGTGATGGATTATTGGCCCACAACCCGCCATCGATGGACAGATATTGATTATTGACATTGTTAGGCGGAAAATAGATGGGCGCAGAGCAGGAGGATAAAACCGCATCCCATAATTTTATTGAGAGTTCTTCCTCCTCTGCAAATCCATAATCCGACCGATGAACATACGGCTTTCCATGTGTAATATCTACCGCCGGAATGACGAGTGGTTTCCTTATGTCACTAAGCGCGAATTCATGAAAAGCTTTCTTGAGCAATCTTCTCAGATAACGATCGCTGTACACACTCTTGAAATAACCTACCTTCGCTTTTCTATCGAAGATTTTCTCCCCATACGTCTGATAACTTTCCATCACTTCCTGCATTGGTTTACCTAAAGCAGCAGAGGCTGCAATGATGGCCCCGGTACTGGTACCTGCAATCAAATCAAATAAATCCCCCACTGGCTTTCCGTACTCTTCCTCTATTGCCTGTAAAATTGCAATCGGGAACACACCTCTTACCCCACCGCCATCAATACATAACAGTTTCATGTGAATCCCCCGATTTGTCCATATTATTTTCATCCTTCCCTATCATGCCGAACAATATGAAAGAATCCTTTTAATAAGGCTTTTCTCACAAGAACTGTTGCTTTTGAACATATAACCGCATCCCTAGTTAACCAAGAGAGCCTTCATAAAAGAAGAGCCGGCCTATACAGGGCCAGCTCCTCGTTGTACTGCTTATGAAACTTTCTCATTATCCGGCTTGTAGGAATACTCCTCTTCCCAAAACTCCGCATTTTTTATGCCAAGTTTTTTGGAGTTGAAAACTGGATCAAGTCCCTGTTTTTTCTGTTCCTCATAATCCTTGAGAGCCAGCAAGGCTGGTTTGGCCAGAAGGACAATGGCAATAAGGTTAAGCCATACCATCAATCCAAGTCCTACGTCCCCAAGCGCCCATGCAAGTGCCGCTTCCTTTACCGCTCCATAGAATGTAGCTGCTAGGATAACTACCTTCAGAATAAACATTGGCACCTTGCCATTTCTTCCTCTTAGAAGGTAGGCAATATTTGTTTCAGCCATGTAATAATAAGCCATGATTGTTGTGAAAGCGAAGAAGAATAGTGCTACTGCGACGAATTCTGCTCCAAAGCCTGGAAGAACGGAATCAACCGCTGCCTGGGTATATCCTGGCCCTGCCTCCACACCTTTCAAGTTTTCAACAAGGAAGCCTCCGTCTGCACCGACAGTATTGAACATGCCTGTGAAGAGAATCATGAATGCTGTTGCCGAACATACGAATAAAGTATCAATATAAACAGAGAATGCCTGGACAAGACCTTGTTTTGCAGGGTGAGAAACCTCCGCTGCTGCTGCTGCGTGAGGACCAGTACCCTGTCCTGCTTCATTGGAATAAATACCGCGTTTTACGCCCCACGCGATTGCGCTGCCAAGAATACCGCCAAACATAGAGTCAGCACCAAATGCACTCTTGAAAATCAAGCTGAAGACAGCTGGAACTTCAGAGATATTCATACCGATAATAACAAGAGCAACCAGAATATAGCCGACAGCCATGAATGGAACTGTATACTGTGCTACTGTAGCGATCCTTTTGACACCGCCAAAAATAATCAGAGCAAGAAGAGCGATTACGACCAATCCTGTTACTGTCTTGCTGATGCCGAAAGCGTTTTCCAAACCTAATGCAATGGAGTTGGACTGGATGCCTGGCATTAACAGCGACATTGCCAGAAGTGCAGCAATGGCAAACGCAATGGCGAACCATCTGATTCCAAGCCCTTTTTCAATATAATAGGCTGGACCCCCACGATAAAGACCATCTTGTTTTACCTTGTAGATTTGCGCTAAAGTTGATTCCACAAATGCACTTCCTGCACCGATAAATGCAATCGTCCACATCCAGAAAACAGCTCCCGGACCACCCATCGCAATTGCTGTTGCCGTACCAGCAATGTTACCAGTTCCTACACGGCCAGATAAAGCAATAGATAAGGCCTGAAAAGATGAAACACCCGCATCGGAACTTCTGCCCTTGAACATGAGCATAACCATGTCCTTAATGTGTCTTACCTGCAAGAATCGTGTCAGGATGGAGAAGAGCAACCCTATTCCCAAAATGGTATAGATGACTGGTGTGCTCCATAAAACCCCATTTAACCAATTAATAAAAGCTTCCAAATGAATCCCCCTTTACAAAATTGATTTCTTTCTATTTTGAATTATAAGACAATTATCTCGGAAGGACAATCAAAATGTGATATTTAACAGAAAACTATTTTTACGCCTGTACAAAAACACCCTCTCACTGGGTAAGAGGGTGCGACTGGGTCATTTAGAATACACTACATGGTGCTTTTTTCGCGGAGGATTGGCATTGTACAGCAGCGGAATGATCCCCCGGATTTTATGATTTCGGTAATATCCACTTCAATCACTTCAAATCCCTTATTTCGCAGCTGTTCATTTACTCCTTTATTGACGGGAAGGCTGAATATGCGTTTATTACCTATGCACAGTACGTTTGTTCCTAAGGTAAACTGCTCCTCTTCACTTACATCAATCAACTCATATTTTGAACTGAACAGCTCAATATCTTCCTGAGTTAAAGCAGGGCGATAGATCAATGCAACATCCTGGGACACCACATTAAAGACACAGTCCAAATGCAGATATTCAGCTTTGAAAGGAATTGCGCGCACTTCGAATTGCGGGAGAAGTGCTTGTAAATGATCAGCTGCTTGTTGATTCGTCCGATTGCTTAGTCCAACATAGACCGTATCCTGGTCAATGACAACATCTCCGCCTTCAACCTGGTCGCCAAGCAGATTATAATAGGAAATTTCCTCGTCCTCAAGCCATTGCTTCAGTACGTCTTCCTCTCCTTTACGAACTTCACTCGCCATTTCGGCCACGAAAATGGTTTGCCCCAGGGTAAACCCGATATCTCGTGTAAACACTTGCTCAGGGTACTTTTTATGATATGGAAGCAAGATGACTTCCACTCCATTTTTTCTCAGGGTACTGACGAATTCATTATGCTGCTCCAAGGCCACCTCTATATGTATCCCTTCATCCTTAAAATGTTTTTGCGTTTCATTTATTACCTCACGGATTGTCATATATTGGGGACTGCACAGGATGACCTTCTTAAGGACATCGTATTCATTTTTGACCCATCCTCTATTTTCAGGCTGGCTGTTGTGTTCCATCCTCATTCCTCCTTTGACAAATCATTATAGGTTTTCCTTTTTCTCATTCATTCATTACCTCGAATGCAAAATCCGGTCAGAAATCCTCACACATTCACTGATTTTCCCTGGGGAATTGAGTACGATTGGTAAATCAAGAGTTAGGTGGGATTAACATGAATACACAAAAAGATGATTTTACCCTGGCACATTTGCTGGTCTTTCTTGATCTCCTAAGGGATGAAATTTACGAGGAACTTTTAAAGAAGCATGGCAATGAGGCAATCGAGTTGTTGCGCAATGTTCAAAATGAACTTTAATAAGGAGGCGCTGCCAATGTCTATCTTTTTGCGGTCTGCCATAGATAAACTAAAGGAACATTATATTCAGCACTTGCTTAATTCAGGTATGACGAATATGAGTGAAACGGAATTAAAAAAGATGACTGTTACTGAACTTAAAGATCTACTCAATCGTGAGATTAAGTGCACGAAAAATTAAAAATCTTTGCAAAATCAGTTTCATGTGAGAAAATATAACATAAACTAAAACAACTTTACTAAAGTGTGGTGTTAAGCTTGGCAAATGAGTCTTCCTATAAAGAGAAAAAAGTAATAACAATTGGAATCGTCAAGGAATTGACCGGACTTTCTGAACGGCAGATCCGTTATTACGAGGAACGGAAATTAATCTTCCCTGACCGCACTCCAGGCGGCAGCAGGAGATATTCTTTTGCTGATGTAGAGCAGCTTGTAGAGATAGCAAATAAAATTGAAGATGGCGTCCAAACCTATGAAATACGTCAGGAAATGATCAGGGATAAGAAACACAAAGATGCAGAAGCACACAAGAAAATGATTCAAGGCCAGCTCAACGCTAGATTTGGCGTCCGCAAACACTGACCTTCCGGAATGGAAGGTCTTATTTTTTCAAAAACAATGTTAGGTTTCCTTACACGGTTGTAGTTATCCAGTACTTTTAATGCGAGAATACAAACTACAAATCACTATTTGAAAGGGGAACAAAAATGGATACATTGTTTTTGATGAACAGTATGTGGGTCATGATTTCTGGTGTTTTGGTCATTTTGATGATCGGAGGCTTTATCCTGTTAGAAACTGGTTCGACAAGAATGAAGAACGCAGGCCATATTGCCGGAAAAACCATCCTGACATTCGGAATATCCTCGCTTGTTTTCTGGGCAGTGGGCTATGGACTTATTTTCGGAGAAGGAAACTCGATCATTGGTTTTTCCGACTTTTTCTATTCCGGCTATGAAGTTGAAGGGTTAGGGCTTTCTGGTTCCGTTTTCTTTTTATTCCAGCTTGCTTTCGCCGGAATATCATTGACCATTGCATTTGGCGGATTTGCTGAAAGAGCTAAACTGTCGGTCTATCTCATTTTCGCACTTCTTTTCTCTATTATTGTCTATCCTTTCGTCGCTCATTGGATCTGGGGCGGAGGCTGGCTTGCAGAACACGGGAAACAGGATTTCGCAGGCTCGACCGTTGTCCATCTTACCGGGGCTATGGCAGCACTGGCAGCGACCATTCTGCTTAAGCCCCGCATAGGCAAATTCAACAAAGATGGTTCAGCAAATAATATCGAGGGACATAATCAGGTTTTTACGGCCTTAAGTGTTCTGTTGTTATGGGTAGGATGGTTCGGTTTCAATGCAGGAAGCACGGTTTCAGTGGATGGTGCATTTTTCGGGTTTGTCGCACTTAACACAAATCTTGCCGCAGCAGCAGGAACAGTCGCAGCCCTCCTGATTTCATGGATTGTCGTCGGCAAAGCAGATGTACCCATGATGCTTAACGGCGCACTGGCAGGACTTGTCGCCATCACTGCCTCCTGTGCATTTGTTGATACCTGGGCGGCAGTTGTCATTGGTCTGGTTGCTGGAATCCTTGTATTCTACAGTATCCGGTTCTTTGAAAGCAGAAAGATAGATGACCCAATCTTTGCGTTATCTGTGCACGGAACAGCTGGGGTGTGGGGTACATTATCGACAGGCTTGTTTGCCACCCCTGAGCTGGCGACTGTTGGGGAACCAGGCTTGTTCTATGGCGGCGGATTAGCGCAACTGGGGGTTCAGGCACTGGGTGTAGCAGCGTCCGGTACCTTCGCTTTCCTTGTTTCGTTCATTATTCTATTGGTCATGAAAACAGCCATGAACGGGCTGCGAGTAACCGAAGAGGAAGAAATCATCGGTCTCGATCTCAGCGAGCACGGAAGCTACGGTTATCCTGAATTGGTGAATAATGAAGCCGCCAAAAGCATTAAAAACGCAAATAACACCCCTTCCCCTCTAGCTGTACAGCAGTCAACAGTCAATTAGGGTCGGCATGATACGGCGGTCCCTCGTATGGGCCAGCCGTATTTTTTTATAGTGAAAGGCGGGATAAACAGTCGATGGAAATGAAAACTTTTGAGGAAATAAGTGAGTTTCGCTGGAAAACAATCAACGATTTGGTTTTGGAGCATGAAAACCTGAATAAGTTCCATGATGTCATCTATGGCTATATCATATCAGCAGCAATATCAAGGCTTACCTTGAGACACGGCAAGCCTCCTTCCCCATTCTGTTTCTTTGTGATGGGAAGCGCAGGAAGATTGGAGCAATCCATTTGGAGTGATCAGGACCATGGAATTGCCTTTGAAGATGACTCAAAACACCATCTTACGTATTTCTTGCACTTGGGTTCAGAAATCTCTGCAGGATTAGAGCAAGCCGGGTATAAAAAATGCAGTGGAGATGTAATGGCGAGCAATCCACTTTGGTGTAAATCCCGTGCCGAATGGCAACAACAAGTCCAGCACTGGACCAGCACCATTTCTTGGGAGTCTATCAGGCATTTGCTTATTCTTGCCGACGCCAGGCCTGTTTTTGGAGAATCAAGTTTACTCCATTTAATAAAAGAGAACACAGCTAACTCTGTAAAAAGTGAAAAGCTGCTAACAAGAATGCTTGAAAATACGATGCATTCCAAAAAAGGAATCGGGGTGCTTGGCCAATTGCTTGTTGAGACCCATGGCCCCTTTTCTGGCTGTATCAATATTAAGGAAACGGCTATTTTACCATTTGTCAATGCAGCCAGGCTGCTCTCCTTTTACTGCGGCATAGAATCAACTGATACTCGAACTAGAATCAGCTCCGTTCCTGATTCCATTATTGCTCCCCAGGAGAAAAAATACTATATCGAAAACTTCAACGCACTACTATCTTTCAGACTTGCCCATGCTCTTCAAACGGATTATGAAAGCGGCCATTTTATAAGGGTAGAACATTTATCCAAGGAAGATAAAAAGGAACTCAAGCAGATCCTTAAGGCAGGGAAAGAGTTACATGATAAAACCAGCAGACTGATTGAAAGGAGGATACAGTGATTGTTAGGGAATAATATGATCCGTTTTTTCAGTCAGATGACCGGCAGGCTTGGGTCTAACATCTACGCAGGAGTGCCAGTTTCTGCAAACCCGCAGCAACTTTCATTCTTAAGGCAGCTGCAAAAAGAGATGAAAAATAAAGACGTACTTGATTGCCCCCTGGATAAATTACAGGTTACAGTCTTTGATCTCGAAACGACAGGCTTTTACCCTGAAAAAGGAGATGCAATCATCTCCATAGGGGCAGTGAAGGTGACAGGGTCTCTTATAAAAGAAAATGAAGTTTTCTATTCTTTAGTGAATCCGCATAGAACCATACCAGAAGAAGTGTCCCTTTTAACAAAAATAAACGACGGCATGCTGCAGACAGCCCCTGATGAGGCTGAGGTGTTGCTGAAATTCCTCGATTTCATAGGCAGCAATGTATTAGTGGCCCACCACGCAAAGCATGAAGAAGCATTTATGAAGAAAGCTTACCGCAGCCTCCTCCCTTTCAAATTCGATCGCAGAATAATTGATACATCTTTTTTAAGGAGAATACATCATCCTTTTGCTCCCTCCAAGCCGTTGGAAAAAATCTGCGAAGAGTACGGTTTTGAGACGAACAATCGGCACCATGCCCTCGCTGATGCTAAAATGGCCGCACGATTGTGGTCCCATGATTTAAGAATGGCCGAGGAAAAGGGATATAAAAATTTGCGGGAGGTGTACGAATACCTTTCCAGGTTAAGATAGCAAAACCCCTTTTCCGCTTCTTCCTCCACCCTATCCTCATTTCACACATCTCGAATCATTTTATTTTGATTACCGAAAGATAATTGATACTATGATATAGACAGATACAGGGAATAGTAAAAATGTTTCTTTCCTGCTTCAATTTATTCAAAAAAGGAAGATGAAAATGACAGACTCTAAACGGTTGAACGATATAAAATATTCAATCCTGGATCTTTCGCCAATCATTGAGGGCGGCACAGCAGGAGATGCTTTCAAGAATACATTGGACCTTGCACAGCATGCTGAGAAATGGGGCTACAATCGCTATTGGCTGGCGGAACACCATAACATGCCTGGAATCGCCAGCTCAGCTACTTCGGTGGTCATTGGTCATGTCGCAGCTGGAACTAGCACCATCAGGGTCGGCTCTGGCGGAATCATGCTTCCAAACCATGCACCACTTGTCATTGCTGAGCAATTTGGGACGCTTGAATCTTTATTTCCTAGACGGATTGATCTTGGACTCGGGCGTGCACCTGGTACCGATCAGGTGACAGCTTATGCTTTAAGGCGGGAAAGGCGCAATGATGGCCAGGATTTCCCAGAACAGCTTGATGAATTACGAGCTTACTTTAATCCTGAGCTTGATTCCCAATACCGCAGTGTCAGGGCCATACCTGGTGAGGGACTGAACATTCCGATCTGGCTTCTTGGATCAAGCGGCTATAGCGCACAGCTTGCAGGACAACTCGGATTGCCTTTTTCATTCGCCAGCCACTTTTCACCAGAGAATACATTGGGTGCATTAAAACTCTATCGCAGGAACTTCCAGCCATCAGAGGTACTGCAGGAACCGTATGCCATGGTAGGAGTAAATGTCATTGCCGCTGAAACGGATGAGGAAGCGCAATTCCTGGCAACCTCCATGCAACAACAGTTCTTGAATCTGTTCAGGAATAATCCAAGCCCTCTGCTCCCTCCGGTCAGAAATTTGGAAAATCAGTTGAGCGAGCATGAAAAAATGCTCCTTGACAGCAGGATCGGGGCCTCTATCGTCGGCAGCCGTGAAACGGTAAGAATAAAGCTCCAGCAATTCCTTGACGAAACACAGGCAGATGAAATGATCATCAATGCCCAGATTTTTGATCATCATGCAAGGCTGAAGTCGTTTGAAATCATAGCCGATGTTTTTAAAGAAAAATATTAAAGGAGAAGGGCATCTAGATCCTTCTCTTTTCCCCATATATCAGAAAGGCCCTATCTGCAATCATTTAATTCCAAAAAAAGAATGTTATATCCCCTCTCTCTATACTTCAAACTCCAATTATTTTCATTCTCTTTTTACACGGGTTCTCACCATATTTTTTATTTTCAGAAAAAAGGCCTTCCTTTGTAGGTATATATATAAACTCTTGTGACTTATCAGAACTGGTCAGCATAGTCTAATACGACGATATTTACAAAGGGAGAGATGGAGATGGCAGATGATAAAAAGCCTAACGGAATTCCAAACAGTATTATTGACTTGCTCGTAAATGACCTGTTCAAGAAAAACGGCATCAATACAGAAGATGTCAAGAGTAAAATAACAGAAGATAAAAAACAAGCAATCAGGGACTTAGTTGAGGATTTAAGTAAACAGGTAGACACTTTCTTAAACACAAGTAATTCAAAAAAGAATACTGATAAGTAGCCTAAATATAACGCTCTTAAAAAAGGGCGTTTTTTTTTTAAAAAATTAATAGGCTTCTAGTGAATATACACAATCTATCCTCCAGTAAAGCTAATATGATATTCCATACCAAGAAAAAGGGAGTGAGATAAATGGCAAGTAAGAATTACCATGAATTTGGCAAACCTCAGGGTTATGGGTACCACGGCGATAAATACGACGATGGTAAACATAAGTCTAATAAAGAAGATGGAGACGTAGTCCAGGATGGATTCCAGTTTTCCGGAATTGAGCAGGATTCTGACGAACTAATTTGGATTAAGGATTCCTGCAACATTTGTGTCCAAACAACAGACACACAGGCAGCAGTTTCTCTTCAGGTGGGCTTACAATTAGCAATCGCACTAGTCGTAAGCATTACTGTTGGAGATACAGACCGCGGCCGCAAAATTGCACAAGAGATTTCCCAGAAACTAGAATCTGAGCAAACAAACAAGCAAAAGATCATCATTAAAAACTCTAAGGATATCAATGTAACTACTACTGATACTGACTTGGCAGTCAATATCCAGGCGTTGCTTCAAGTTTTGGTTGCTGTTGTAGTAAAGCTGGACGTATTGTAATTTAACTTTTAAAAAAAGAGGTGAAAAAAATGAGTGAAGATAAAAAGTGGAGAGCTTTGGATCACTGCGATAAAGGAAAAGACAAATGCGATGACGGAGCAACAGTTTTGCAAGACGGTGACCAAATTATGAAAACTGACCAACAGTCCTTCGAATGGATCATTATTAAAGATTCTGAAGGTGTTGATGTACAAACGACTGATACACAAGCGGCTGTCTCCTTACAGTTAGGACTTCAAGCTGCTATTGCAGCAGTCATCAGCATCACTATCGGCGATACCGATCGTGGAAATGCTGTTGTGCAGGATATCAAACAAGTTATGAAGACTAAACAAAGAAACACTCAAAAAACAATTATTGAAAGCTCCAAACATGTAAAGGTAACAACTACTGATACAGATGTTGCTGTCAACATTCAAGCCCTTCTGCAAATCCTGATTGCTGTAGTCGTCAAATTGGATGTTCTTTAATAGCCAGACAGCTGAGAAGGAGGTTAAGGGATGGATAATCAAAACACCAAAGATATGGTCGAACAAATGCGCAAAATGAATGAACAGCTCATGGACAACCTGATGAGGCAACGACAATCAAAGCGAAACTACAAAAAACTTCAAGACAATTTAAACAATAGCCAGGGGAAAATGAGAGAGGCGTTGAAGCAACAATTTTCTCCGGAAAACATTCAGCCAAACTCTTCTCTCTCCAACATGCTTGATAAATTGTTAAATAATAAGTAACAAAAAGGCCTGTAACTTTTTAAAAGTCTACAGGCCTAAATATTTGGCAATTTTTTATTTGGCGGCATACATAAAGTGCAGCATAGAACTTGCTGCCAGTCTGCTGGTGATATCCCTAAAATCTTTTGACGGATCAATTTCCACAATATCCATTGCTAAAACTTTTTCATGACTGGCAGCCTCTGAAATACTGCACAAGAGCTCCCTGCTTGTAAGTCCACCTGGGCCAATAGCAGGGCAGCCGGGTGCAAAAGCCTGGTCAACTGCATCCATGTCTACTGATAAATAGATGAAATCAACAAGTCCTGACAACCGCTCAATCTCCCTCTTAATAATGTGAACAATACCTTCTGACTCTATATCTGCCATTGTATAGACAGCCACGCCTTTTTCTTTGGTATATTCATGATATTTCTTTGCATTGGCAAAGTCCCTTATACCAAGTTGGACAAGGTGATCTCTTTTAATAAAACCGCCTTCCAGCAAGCTTCTGAATGGGGTTCCATTCGTTCTGCCCCCATCTTCCAAATTTCGGACATCGTGGTGAGCATCCCATTGTATGACACCTACAGTTCCATACTTCTCTTGAAACGCCCTTATCGCTGGATAGCTTACTCCATGGTCTCCTCCCAGCAGGATATAGCGGTCACATACATCCTTATCAACCATTTCTTTGACACTCGTATACAGTCGCTTGATTGTCTCATCAGTACTGGTTGGATGTGTCAGCACATCCCCGAAGTCAATCATTTTTACATCCTTGTAGTCTTTTTCCTGTTCCCCTGAGTAAGTGGAAAAACCACTCAAGCAAGCCCTGATTGCTTTTGGTGCTTCTGCTGCCTGGGAAAATGAAATGGATGTTTTCGAAAAGGGCAGGCCAATCAACCCAATTTCTCCTTTTTCACCTTCCGTAAAAGGAACGATACATTCGTTGACTTTAGTTACATATTGATCTTTGAAGATCGCAGGTTTACCTGGCTCCAGATAACTGAAATTCCCCAAAAGGTATCCTCTCCCATATCATTTCTCCAGAAACAAATACTCTTTTCGCATGGTTAACGCCATAATGGTAAGGAATATATTTGTAGTTCGGCACATCCCATATGACGAAGTCTGCTTGTCTCCCTACATCCAATGTACCTGCTTCTTTGCCCCTGCCTATTGCGCATGCTGCATTAACTGTGACTGCATTCCAGATTTCTTCGGTTGTCATTTTTAATTTTAAAGCTGCAAGGGACATAATGAACTGAAGGTTTTCGGTCACACAGCTGCCAGGATTGAAATCTGTAGCAAGTGCAACCGCAGCACCTTCATCAATCATTTTCCTAGCCCTGGCATATTGGTCTTTTCCTAAATAGAAGGTCGTTCCTGGCAAGAGTACAGCTACCGTGTCACTTTCACTCAGCATTCTGATTCCTTCATCCGATGCTGCAACTAAATGATCTGCGCTCGCTGCCCCTAAGGATGAAGCTAATTCCGCCCCACCCAAAGGATCGATTTCATCTGCATGAATTTTTAATCCAAATCCTTTCTCTTTTGCTTTTTGTAAAAATACCCTCGACTGATCAATGGTAAAGACACCCGTTTCACAGAAAATATCTGCGAAGTCTGCCAGCTTCTTTTCCTTTATCTCTTCAAGTACATCCAACATTTCCAGCAAAAACTCATTTTCTTTCCCTTTATAAGCTGGAGGAATGGCGTGCGGTCCCAAAAACGTTGAGACTACGGAGATGGGATATTTCTCATTTAATTTATGGATTACACTTAGCTGCTTTAATTCCGTTTCTCTTTCCAGGCCATAACCACTTTTAGCTTCCATTGTTGTCACACCATGCGAGACCATACGCTCCAAATGGAAGCTTGCCTTTTCTACAAGGTCTTGAAGTGCAGCATTCTTCGTTGCCTCAACAGTAGATAAGATACCTCCGCCTCGAGCTAATATTTCCAGATAGGGTACTCCCTCTTGCTTCAGTGCCAGCTCATGCTCCCGAGAACCGCCGAACACCAAATGAGTATGCGGATCCACTAAACCCGGGGATACAACCTTTCCTTCAGCATCCAACTTTAACTTTGCATTGTAGCCTTCTGCTTCTGTGCTGCTTCCAATCCAGGCCACTTTTCCATCGTTTACTCCAAAAGCTGCCGACTCCCTTACAGCCAACTGCTTCATTTCTTCTCCTTTTAAAGCATTTCCAGTAAATCTGGGCAGAATAAGCTGCCCAATATTGTAGACAAGCAAATCAAAGTTCATATTAACCATCCTTTCCTATTGGCCTTATTTCAACATGGGAATGTCGACACCTTTATCCTTAGCAACATCTATTGCTTTTTCATACCCGGCGTCTGCATGGCGCACTATTCCCATCCCTGGGTCCGTTGTCAAAACCCTTCTTAACCTTTCTTCCGCCAAGTCGGTACCATCAGCTACTGCTACCATGCCGGCATGCAGAGAATAGCCCATTCCTACCCCGCCCCCATGGTGAACTGAAATCCACGATCCGCCAGCAGCGACATTTACAAGAGCATTAAGGATTGCCCAGTCCCCTACCGCATCACTGCCATCCTTCATGGCTTCTGTCTCACGGTTGGGCGAGGCCACTGAACCGCAATCCAAATGGTCTCTTCCTATTACGATTGGCGCCTTCAACTCCCCATTGCGCACTAATTCATTAATCGCTAATCCCATTTTTACCCTTTCACCATAACCAAGCCAGCAGATACGAGCGGGAAGCCCCTGGAACTCTACTTTTTCCTGGGCCATATCAATCCAGCGCTGAAGCGGTTCATTCTCGGGGAAGAGTTCCTTGATGAGCCGATCGGTACGATAAATATCCTGAGGGTCCCCTGACAAAGCGGCCCAGCGGAAGGGTCCCTTTCCTTCACAGAAAAGCGGACGGATATATGCAGGGACAAACCCAGGAAAGTCAAAAGCATTTGCTTCACCTTGGTCTTTGGCAACCTGTCGAATGTTATTTCCATAATCAAAAGTAACTGACCCTTTTCTCTGGAACTCGAGCATCGCAGCCACATGCTTAGTCATTGACAAAGAGGCTTGCTTAATATATTCATCAGGATTCTCTCTTCTAAGTTTTTCAGCTTCCTCAAGGGTGCATCCAACTGGAATGTAACCATTTAGGGGATCGTGAGCCGAGGTTTGGTCGGTTACGATATCTACCTTAAAGTTCCGCTCCAGCAATTCATAATGCACTTCTGCTGCATTTCCAACCAATCCGATTGATAAGGCTTCTCCTTTGTGCCTCGCCTCTGTCGCCCAGCTAATTGCCTCTTCAATCGATTCAGTCATTTTATCGCAATAACGTGTATCAATCCGCTTTTGGATTCTCTTAGGATCAACTTCGACTGCAATACAGACACCACCGTTCATGGTGACAGCAAGAGGTTGTGCACCTCCCATTCCTCCAAGACCTGCTGTCAAAGTAATGGTATTTTTCAATGAACCTCCAAAATGCTGTCTTGCTACCTCAGCAAACGTCTCATACGTTCCCTGCAAAATCCCTTGGGTGCCGATATAAATCCAGCTTCCTGCGGTCATTTGTCCATACATCATTAACCCTTTTTGATCGAGTTCATGGAAATGCTCCCAATTAGCCCATTTAGGCACCAGGACAGAATTGGATAATAATACTCTCGGGGCAGCTTGATGAGTTTTAAAAACAGCTACAGGCTTTCCAGATTGAACAAGCAACGTTTCATCATTCTCAAGGCGGCGCAGAGTATTTACAATCGCATCAAATGCCTCCCAATTTCTCGCTGCTTTCCCGATTCCGCCATATACCACCAAGTCTTCTGGCCTCTCCGCTACCTCGGGGTCCAGGTTATTGTAGAGCATTCTTAATGCTGCTTCCTGTTCCCACCCTTTGCATTCTAGCTCAAGCCCTATCTTGGCCTGTATTTTTCTGGTAGATTCTAATTTCATCCTCTTACACTCCCTTAAGTATTTTTAGTTGAAAAGAATGCTAGCTTACTAAACTTTAAGCAAATAAATGCTTCGTACTATTAGTGAAAATCTATTAACTGCCCTTAACTCTAAGAATCACCATGGCTTTGAACAGCAAGCTATTTGTTTCACACAGCGTTTACTTCTCGCTGTTCTATAGCTGTCCATTGTCTATTATTTTTTTTTAACCAATCTGCAAGTCTTTCAATATCTTCAGAGAAGATTCTATCCTCGGTGATAGAAGGAACTATTCGTCTCGCATCCTCATAAAAACTCTTAGTTTGAGGAGACATTTTATCAATGCCCCTATATTGAACAGCTTGAAGGGCACATATACACTCGATAGCCAACACTCTCCTGGCATTTTGTATGATACTGTACGCGTGTCTAGACGCTATCGTCCCCATGCTGACATGGTCTTCCTGATTTGCGGAGGATGGAATTGAATCAACACTGGCAGGGTGGGCAAGTGTTTTATTTTCAGAAACTAGCGACGCAGCACTGTATTGCAGAATCATCGCGCCAGATTGCAGCCCAGGCTGTGGACTTAAAAATGGAGGAAGATCATTTAACTGCGGATTTACCAAACGCTCAATCCGTCTCTCTGAAATGCTTGCAAATTCTGCCACTGCAATCTTCATAAAATCCATGGCAATCGCTATAGGCTGACCATGGAAATTCCCTCCTGATATGACCAGATCACCATCTTCAAAAATTAAAGGATTATCAGTTGCAGCATTCATTTCAATCTCCAATTTTTCCTTCACATAATCAAGGGCCTGCCAGGATGCCCCATGTACCTGGGGGATACATCTTAATGAGTAGGCATCCTGGACTCGTTTTTCTCCCTGTCTCGTTGTAAGCTTGCTTCCATCCAGCAATCCCCTCATTCTCTCTGCAACTTCTATTTGCTGTTTATACCCTCTGGCCTCATGTATAGCTGGGTGGAATGCATCAAGAACACCTTCCAGCCCCTCCATTGTTAAAGCGGCAATCCACTCGCTTTGCAGTGCCAGTGCATTCGCTTCAATCCAATTGACAACTCCCATGGCTGTCATAGCCTGAGTTCCGTTGATCAGAGCTAAACCTTCTTTAGCCTGCAAAGAAATTGCTTCCAACCCTTCTTCTTTATTTGCTTCCTCAGTCGTGCAAATCCTGCCCTTGTAAAAAACACTCCCTTCTCCTATCAAAACGAGGGCAAGGTGAGAAAGGGGTGCAAGGTCCCCAGAAGCCCCGAGTGAACCTTGCTGGGGAACAACAGGATGTATATGATTATTTAACAAAGCGGCAAGACGCTCAGCAATTAAAGGCCTTATACCGGAAAACCCTTTTAACAAAGCATTCAAACGCAATAACACCATTGCCCTGGAAACGACTTCAGGAAAAGGATCGCCCACTCCGCAAGCATGCGAACGAATCAGATTTAACTGAAGTGCATTCACATCTTGTTCATCAATAATTACATCGCTAAACTTACCGAAACCAGTATTAATTCCATAAATTGTCCGTTTCTCTTTGACAATTTTCTCTACTGCATCTCTGCTCTTTTTAACTTTCTGCATGCTTTCCGGACTTACGGAAACTGATTCCCCATCAAAGCATACCCGCTTAACTTGTTCAAGATTCAATGCTGACCCGGTTAAAATGACCATGTAACTTGCCTCCTGATAAAATAATTAAATTAAAAAGGAGACGACAATGGCATAGTTATACCATCATCGCCTCCTTATGACTATTGACTATAGGCAATGCAACTCTATATATGATTAATACCTAAACCAACTGTTTCATGCTCTGAGCCCTTTATGGGAGCCCCAATTGTCCCATAAAAAGCGACTGCGATCCATTCTCCTTCGCCTTCATTTGTAAAAGGCTTTCCTCTAACAACAGCAAATCGGAGACCTACTGTCCTGCTCATATCTCCAATAGCCAAATGACCTCTGGTTACACCTTCCATGCCTTCCATGATGGCGTGATAGAGTGCATGAGTTTCGCGGTACAATCCAGAATGGATCAGTTCGTTCCGCCTAGCTGCTGTCTCTACTGCAGAGATTACTTTTTGCATATTCATAGATCCAACCTGGCCAATACAAAATTTCACGTTATCCAAAGTCGGGCTTAATAACTTCAATTCTTGTTCTGACAAGGTCGTCAGCAGTATCGCTGTCTTCCCTATGGAAATACTTCGGTTCATAACTTACCCCGATTTCAGAATTTTGTCTATTGACTAATAACTACCCTCATTTTATGTGCATGACTCCCCACCTGTCAACCTCTTTTGGTAAATTTTAGTATATTACCATAGTGATATACTGCTACACTAAAGGGATTTTTTTAAAAATAACCCCCGATTCACAATATACTAAGGAAGTCCATAAGGGCAATCCTGCTTAGCGCTGGATAGCTCGAATTAGCTTTTATACATTCTAATCTTTTTAAAATAACCCGCGCAGACGTCTATGAAAAATTATTGTAGACCTTCAATTGTTTCTGCCAGTTTGATCAAGAAGCTGTATATTATCCGGAATGCTTCATCTATTGTAAGTTCTTCATTGAAATCCTCTAAATCATTCAGTGCGAAATTGAGACTCCACACTCCTTCATTTCCATCGAACATTAAGTCGTAGGTTGCCTGTTCACCTTTTAGATTATCACTCAGAAATCGCCTGATTGCTGAGTCCTGTTTCTTTTGCAACTTCAAACCAAGCATGACGTCATAATTTCCAAAGACATCGTCTTTTTCAAAAGCAACACCATCGATACCAACGATTGACCACCATTCAGACTCAATATAGATAAATTCATTTTTATGTTCATCAAAATAGCTTATCTTATGTTTAAGGAAGTCGTCCTCTTCCTGGGACAAAAACTCCTCTGTTTCTTTATTTCCTCTTTCAATATAAGCATTACGGAATCGATTTTCAGATGGTAACTCGCGGATCGAAATCAAGTCCACATCGATCAAATCATGTTTAAGAGCATACTCTTTCTCCTCGTAATAAAGTTCAATGCTGTCCTTGTTTTCACTAAGCTTCTTTTGGAAATAACGTTCCATTTCTTTTTTTAACACCTGGGCTTCCCTCCATGAATCAGTTTTAACTTTAGTTTGTACTTTAATTTTGAATGTAAAAGAGAGAAATAGCAAATTCCGCACTGATTTCTGCAGGATAAGAATTTATTGAAGATGGTTATTTCCCCATACGAAAACGGCTTTTCCCCATATGCTGATAATAGACCAACTATTATGTATGAAAGGAGAGTCCCAAATGTTTATTCACCATGATCATCAAAATCATAATTGTAAGTGCAGCAAATGCAAAACAAAAAAAGACTTCAAATATTTCAAGCATAATGACCATGAAGAAAGCGAAGACTTTAAACACAAAAAGCATAAGGACCACAAGTGGCACGATCACGAGGAAAGCGATGACTGGATGCACAAAAAGCATAAACACCATAAGCGGCACGACCATGAGGAAAGTGATGACTGGAATCACAAAAAGCATAAAGACCATAAGTGCCATGACCACGAGGAAAGTGATGACTGGAATCACAAAAAGCATAAACACCATAAGCGGCACGACCACGAGGAAAGTGATGACTGGAATCACAAAAAGCAAAAAGACCACAAATGTCATGACCACCACGAATGTCATGACTTTAAGAAGAAAAAGCACAAGGATTATGACTGGCATCACTTTGACGAGTCCGATACCATGGAAGACTACAAACACAAAGACCATAGCTGTGTTTGTGACAAAGTAAGAGAAATTAATGAAGCCCAAAAGAAAGTAGCACGCAAGAAACGCGGCTGTGATGTTAGCTGTGAACGTTCAATAAAAGAGCTGCTCAACCATTGCAAGCATTCTGACAATGATACCATTCCATTTAAACTGCTTTGCGGATGTATAGGTGAGTGCGAAACCTTTGTAGGCACTGGAGTTGTCAATATTAATGGCTGTTTTTTTGATATCCGTTCTAGCTTTTTCCGAGTTGTAGATTTTGTTAAAGGTTCGGATTGTTGTGTTATTTTGGAATTATTATGTCCAGAGCGATGTGAAAAAAACCATGGCATACAAGGATTTGTCGCCACAGGAGCATGCTTTGAAGTAGACCTGAATGATTTTACAGGCATTACATGCTTCCCGCCTGTTGCTGTGAAAAAAATGGACCCTCATAGACTTTTAAACGGCGGATATAAGAAGAAGGCCCGTTAATAGACTATTTCTCTATTTTCTAACAAAAATGCTAGACACATACCCCCTTCACTCATACAGGAAGTGGGGTTTTTACTTGTTTCCTCAACACTCAAGTCTACAAATATTAAAAATATGTGTTTGTCCTCTATCATACGTCTATTCATTATTTTTAAATTGGCATATAAAAATAGTAAGTCAAAAGAAAGAAGCTAGGTTAACTAGTTTCTCGATCCTTTTGATAAAAAAAAAGGAGTGAAAAAAATGAAAAGAAATACAGGATGCAATTCTAGTTATGGCTGCCCGCCTCAGCCTAAATGTGACCAAGCAAAAACTCTACGGGTAGACTGCGATAACAATTCTTATCCACCTACAGGTAAAAATCTTAAATACCCTGTTGTGGATGTACCTGTCCCATTGGCGGAAGTGGAAATACAAGCTGAAGTAGAGGCAGATATTTACCTTCCAACAGCAGCAAGAGAGATTAAACATATGCGCAGAAATGTTTCTCTGAAGCAATGTAAAGCAATCCCTTCTAAGATGAATCCCCATCAGGTCAAGTTGTTTATTACAGGTGTTGTCCACAAAAACATTCAATATGTAGAAAGCTGCAGTGGAAATGTTAAAGATTACAGTGTGGATGTACCATTTAGCTGCAATCAGGCGGTATATGTAAAAAATCATCCGGACCATGAAAAATTCAGCCAAAAAAATACACAGTATGAAAGAAGATTCATTGACAAGTACGGTATGGGAGCAGATAGCTGCACTTCTGGTGCTTACACGTACGAGTATTATAATCAGCCAATTGACTGCAAACTACTATTCTCCTTTGTAAACGACTTAGATCTTTACAAGGATCATGATGCCTGGGGAAGATTCACTCGCATCACAGAAAAAATGGAAGTTGGCTTGTTTATTAAATTACTGCAGGAGCAGCAGGTGGAATTGCCTTCTAAGTATGAAAAAAAGGATGAATGCAAAGACTCTTGTTCCTATCAGGAAGAATACAAAGGTCCGAAAAGCATGAATGCAAGAATTTATGACATGATGAGAGACTAAAACCAAATTAGGGTGTCTCCAGCGAGGCACCCTATATATCAATGCAGACACACTAAATCTCTTAAATCTACACATTGCTTTTGGTAGATATCGATTTGCATGTTTGCAGTTCCCTGTACTAAGATTTTCTCATTTTCTATTAGTTGCTCATTCCAGATACAGTTAAGACTTGTCAATTGAAAATTAAGTTTATCCACTAATTTCTCACTGAATTCCCTGTGGAAGGTCGGATCACTGCCATCATGGTCAGAAAACATATACTCCTTATTATGGTTGCAAGACAGTTCAGGCTGTATGAGCCACTCAACTTTTAAAATCTTACTCCAAGGAACATGGATTTTTAAAGAATGCATTGTTCCGGAATCTTGATCTCCTGCATTCTCTACATACTCTAAATCTAAAAGTAATATACCTTTTGAGAAAAAATTCGCAGTGGGAAGAACAATGTCCATATCTATGGAATGAATGGACCATTCCACATTTGTCACAGACTCAATAGGTCTGCTTATTGGAAATATATCAAATATATCCACTTCTAGATTTACATGAGCTAAATTGACAGGCAGTTTAACCTTGATTTCATGAGGTCTTTCCCCGTACCTCATGTGCATTTTCTCCAGTGATTCTAAAGAATCCAAGGAACGTTCGCCTTCGTCGGAGCTTTCGCTTTCATCGAGTAAATCTGATACTGAGTCAAGCAAGGGATATTTATAAGATTTACTGTTAAATTTTTCACTTTTCACTGTACCTTGTAGATCGGAGCTTTCGTCTTGAGAAAAAGAATCTTCAGAACTTTCTTCGTTACTGAATATGTGTTCCGAGCTTTCCTCAGCCTCCAGGGCCTCCTCCTTACTCATGTTAAGTTCAGAAATATCCTCATAAGGAATGAATTCCCCTGGTTTTTTTTCACTGTTGGCAAGAGGTTCTTCAGTTTCAAATTCCGAAGACTCGACTAGTTCTTCCTCTGGTTCAGCCCGGAACAATTGTTTTCTGGGAAGTGATTGTTTCAAATCAACGTCCTTAACTTTTGGGGGCTGCAAAATCAATGGACTTGCAGTCTTTTTTTCATTTTTTTTCTGCGATTGACCAGGTCTTTCAGTTATAGGCGCCGGCGGATTTGATAGGCTTGCTGTCCATCTGCCTCGAAAGGGAGGCGTTTCAGGTGGCATTCTCTTCTCCCCTCCTTTCAGCTCTTTTCAAGTACAAAAGGGGACATACTATAGAAATCTTAGTATAATCCCCCGCAGTTGAAACTGATATATTATTCAGACTCGTCGTAGTATGAGTGATCATTTGTTGCAGAAGATACACGGATTTGTTGATTTTGAAGGACTCTGACTGTAAAGTCGATAACCATCTTTTCTTCAATTGTATTAAAGTAACCCTCATCAATCGGCGAGGATGTTGGAAGGGGCTGTCGGTCAATAGCCTCATCCCATTCAATTATCTGGCTTGATACCAGTTCGCAGAAAGGCAGTTCATTATAAAACTGTGTGCTTTCCTGGTGGAATTGGGATAAATCACTTGTTAGCAGTTCATCCTTTTCAGGATATCCCGTTGACAATGGCTTGGAAACAAAGAAATCGAATTCTTTACGATTGTTCATATTCGGTTGAACAGGCTTTGACAAATAATCTTTTATATCAGTAACAAGCTGGAATGGGATGTCTACAGTATATGAGTGAAGATCGGAAGCTACTGTAGAGGAAGTTGATTCCTGAATCTCCATGCTAGGGCTTGCATATTGAATATTTTTCCTTACAAAACCCTTAATAAAAAGCTTGCTTGTCGGCAGCAGTAATCTGCACTGCGTTAATTTTAATCTTTTCTTGATATCCTTGATTTCCAACACTGGCTCCGGAAAATGAATCTTGGTGTCAACATTCGCTTGAAGGCATAATTCAGCAAGAACCACCGGCACTTTTGTCACCATCTTTCCCAGGCTTACATGTGGATGATGATGGTGAGGCTTGCATTCAAAATGGTCCTTTGATGGTGCACACTCATAATCGGCTTTCTTATTTTTATCTAGTTCAAACATTATTAGGCTCCTCCTTAAAACTCCTTATAGTGAAGATGTTCTATCCTATGCACCTTGATTATTCGGGTCTAGGCATATGCCCGTGGGCATCAGCGGAATCTGAGGCAAGTACCCACTCTTTCCCCTTTATTCCTCTTGCAATGTACTTGCATCCAGTGAAAGTAAAAATTTTTTTCGGCGATTTTTTTCTTCTATTGAAATTGGCAAACAGGAGTGTCCATGAATATGTATGGAATATATAGAAAAAAGCATGAATTCCATGTACAGGCATGGGTATTTCATGCTTCTCCTTAATCAGTCGTTGATCAGTCGTTGATTACTTTTTAGGAATTAACCATTTATTAAACCATTCAGGTCTACTTGCTGATTTTGGTATATTCTTACTCGGAATTGCAGCAAGGTTTTTTCTACAATTGTATGGAATGTACCTTCTTCAAATGGTCCATTTTCAGGAAGCGGATAGCGATCAATTGACTCATCCCATTGTATAATATCGCTTCTCACTAATTCACAAAACGGGATTTGATTGTAGAATTGTGTGCTGACTTGATGGAACTGAGACAGGTCACTTGACAGTAAATGATCCTTTTCAGGGTATCCATGACCAAGCTTTTGGGACCTGAAGAAGTCGAATTCGGCGCGAGTGTTGGATGAAGGAAATACTGGTAAAGTTAAGAAGTCGTCTTCGGTGAGTACTGTAACACACTCAAATGGAACATCGACAGTCAAAGAGCGCATTTCAGATGAAACACAATCGCTTTTTGCATGATAGCAAGGTGTCGCATATTGAATATTCTTCCGAATGAAGCCTTTAAGGAATAATGGGATTCCTGCTGCAGGGAAATCACCATTTTCAGGCAGCGGAGCTAAAAGCAATCTGCACTGAACAATTTTCACCCGCTTTTTAATATCCTTAATCTCTAGAACTGGATCAGGGAATGAGATTTCTGCAACCAGATGATCCGTTACATTGATATCAGCTAGGGTTACAGCAATATTCGCAGGATTTCCAACTGTTTCTGCTGGTGTACTTACGCATTCATTCATGGAAGCAGACTTTCTTACATTAACACATCCACGAGGACCTTTATGGGGACCTTTATGCTCATTAGTCATTCATTTTTCCTCCTTTAAAATTTCTTGTACAATTTATCCTATTCCTACTAGATTATTTGGCATAGATAAATGAATCAGAACAAATGCGGATTTTTATTATTTTGAGAGAGTTTAGTGTCTTTTTCTTTCCATTGAACTGTTATCTATAGGTACACGCACAATTGAACATGCGTAGTGCATAGAATTCAAAAGGAGGAGGATAAAATGAACAATTTCAATTACTTTGCTGTCGATATAGGCAACAGCTGGTATAAAGTTTTGGCCTCTGATCAAGGAGAACTGAGCGAATACCAGATGCCAAACGCTATCGCATTGTACGATGATGAATTTTATGAAAAGCCCTATGACGAGGAAGATATGGACCTCGAAGAAAATTTGATCGTAGAGGTAAAAAGCCCGGCGGTCACAAATAAAAGAGAGATTTTCTATGCAGGAAAAGCGGCTGCCAAGCAAAGGAACGTCAGCTTGACTGCAAGCAATAACCAAAAAGCAGACGAGGATCGCACCTATATCCTTCTCTTTGCTGCCGCAGCTTACCATGCATCGATTATCAACCCGGATGACATGGAACTTAATTATTGTATAGACCAACTGGCTGTATCTCTCCCAACGACGCAATATAAGGAAAAGAAGGAATTATTGAAGCAGCGTCTGATTGGAAGCCATATAGTTACCCTCCATAAAGTAGCTGGAATCCCTGAACCGAAAGAACTGAGTGTAAAGCTAGAGATCAAGGATGTGATTATCGGCGCTGAAGGGGCTTGTGCTTATCTGGGACTTATCCGCGATGTTGAAACACTTGCAATCAAAGATGACAGCTTGATGAAGGATTCAAAAAAAGGAATCATCATTGGCGATCTCGGAGGTGATTCCGTCGACTTTGTCGGAATCAAGAACAATAAACCAGTAGCTTCTGTTGAAGGTGATCATTTCGGGATCAACTTATTCCTGGATACAATTATAAAAAAAGTAAGCAAGAATGAACTTTACACGTTCGACTCAAGGTCTGAGCTTGAAGAAAAGCTTTTTGCCGGCCAATCCGAATGGTATGTAGAACCCTTCGCAGGAGTCAAGAAGGATATCAGCAAGTATGTGATTCCCCAATTGAGGATTATGGCGATTAAATACCTCGAGCACTTTGACCGGGCAAGAAGCAGTTCAAGTGAGATAAAAGGAGCTTCGAGATACATTGCTGTAGGAGGTGCTGCAAAGCTAGCCCAGAAGCAAATCCAGGAAGCCGCAGTGAGATGGTCAGACAAGGGCCGGCCTATTGACCTGACCTTCCCTGAAAATTTGGAAAAATTGAATGTCTTCGGACTCATGATTTTGGCAAAAATGAATCAACTAAAAAAACAACATGAGAATACCGAGGAACTAATCTCTATCGAAGGGTGATCGGTATGTCAAACACATATACAGATTATGAGAATAAGATCGCGATAACCGTCCCTGAACGATATATTGATGTCAAGACCGGCGAGTCATACTCTGTTTCACCCAAAATAGTGGATCAAATTGAATATCATGCCGAAAACAGCACATTGAACCATCTGGTGTTTGCTGCTCTCCATTTTTACTTGAATCCTAGGCCTTCTGTGAATGGCGGTGCGGGTGAAATTCTTCGCCAGCTTGCTGACATTAAATCAATTCTTGAACATGGGGTATACCAGTTCAAGCCTGCTGCCCAACAAAGAAGTAATAAGGAAGAGACAGATGCAGTAAAATTGCTGAACATAAAGGACGTCGAGGACATACTGGAAGCTTTCGGAGGGTAATCATGAAACAACAAAAAGGACGGTACACAAGTACACGTCCTTTACTTTTGGGATTTCAGTTCAGGATTGAAGAACTTTGGAAACAATTGAAAGAAGAGCCGGGTAGTGGGTGACGAAGAATGCATGATCATCGTCTGTTACGTGTTCACAGTAGTAATCTACAACCTGCATTAAGACTTCTTTTTTGTGGGTGATTGGGATGTGGAAGAAATCGATGATTGGAGAATGGGTGGCATCTCCTGCCGGCAGCAGATATCCCAGGGCAAGATCGCGTTCCTTTGGCTGCTGGTATATTTCATTGTAGATCCCGACAACCTTTTCCTTCATTTGAAATACATCCGTCACAACGAGGACCCTTTCACCGACAAGTTCTTCTATAAAATAGATGCCTGGCATTGAATGCTTCCACTGACTGATAATGCGATGAATTCTTGGTCTCCTCCTGATTTTATAGTGTGGGGACTCGAGATATAACTGCAAAATTGTTTCCTTCGCATTTGGGAGCTGATGAGAAAAAACCGCCCAGGATAAAAAATGGGGTATTAACATCGACGATATGTTCTCATCCATTCTGGCTTTCCCTGTGAATTCATCTACCAAATCAAGCAGGTATTCTCCATAATATTCATTGGCAAAGTAAAATAACTCTCCAATTTCATCGAATGCCGCACCTTTTAATGTTTCCTGAATGGAAACTACTTTTTGTTGGGCAAACATACTATTCTCCTTTCAAAGTAGGTATATTGCCTCTCTATAGTAACACAAAACCAGATACCACCCCAGGTAATATTTGTCTGGATTTTTACATATAAATTACCGATTTAAAACATGCTCATTTTATATTTTTCTGACATCATTTCCAGCAGTTTTATCCCGCCAATACTATTTCCCTTCTCATCTAATGCGGGACCGAGAATCCCTATGCCGAACCGGTTGGGAACGGAACCCATGATGCCCCCTGAAACACCGCTCTTCGCAGGAATGCCAACACGGACTGCAAATTCTCCTGACGCATTATACATCCCGCATGTCACCATGAAGGTTTTGCACAGTCTGGCAACATGCGCGGGAATAATCCTGCGGTTCGTGACGGGTTCTAAACCATCCATCGCAAACACACACCCGATTCTTGCCAGGTCAAGACAATCCATTTCGATCGCACATTGCTTTGTATAAACCAGGAGCAGCTCCTCGACATCCTCTTCGATCACGCCATGCTGCTTCAGGAAGTAACAAAGTGCCCGATTCAGGTCTGCCGTTTCATATTCCGAGTTTGCGACTTCCTCTGAATAGCCGATGGAAGAATTACCGGCAAGGTCCTGTATAAAAGAGAGAATGCGCTTGAACCGTTCATCGGGGTCCTTCCCTTTGATCATATGAGTGACAGCCAATGCTCCGGCATTGATCATAGGGTTCAGCGGTTTAGAAGGGCTGAACTCCAGCTTGACGATTGAATTGAATGGATCTCCTGTAGGTTCATATCCCACTTTATTGAAAACAGCTTCCTCACCATAATCCATCAGAGCAAGGGCCAGAGTCAGGACTTTAGAGACACTTTGCAAGGTAAGTTTTTGCTGGATATCTCCAGCTGAAACACAAGTCCCGTCATCATGAAAGATTGCGACAGACAATTCCTCCGGATTCGCTTTGGCAAGCGCAGGGATATAATCTGCCACCTTCCCATTGCCAGTGACTTTCTTCGCTTCTTTCACTAAATCAATTAATTCGTCTGTAGATTTGCATGGCATAATAGAATCCTCCATTACTAAATGATTCCGATATAGTTTACAATTACCCAATCATCTTCAACTTACCCATATAAAACCAATGAAAAAAGGCAATGAATCAACATTGCCTTTAAAATCTCCCTGATTTCAAGATGGAATAAATGATCCACAAAAACATCCCAAATGCAATAACGAAACCGATTTCGATTGCCGGGACACTAGTCAGCACCGTATTATTGCCAAACGTTGCTCCAACAATCAGCCCCAGGACAACAATACTGAAAGCAAGCAGCGTCAAACTGAACGAAACCTGGTTGCTGATCCGATCAAATTTATGAAGAATCCGGTTAATTTCAGATAGACTGATTTCAAACTTCAAGTCTCCTTTGGCTGCCTGGTCCAACACATCTTCTACCTGATTTGGTATATTCGTGATAGTATCGGATAAGTCCTCTGCCTTATCCCACATCCTCTTACCCAGCTTCACCGGATCATACCTGTCTCTCATGATCCGTTCGCCATAGGGTTTGGCAAGTTCAATCATGTCCAAATCCGGATCAATCTCTGAAATGATGCCTTCGATGGTGATCAAAGCTTTCCCCACCATAGTCAGTTCTTTTGGAAGAAGGATCTTGTGCTCCTGTGCGGCTGCAAACAATTCCCGGACAGTGAAGCCCAGGCTCTGCCCCTTGTTTGACGTATGCCCGATTGCCATTCTAATCCCATCTACATGGTCGTAAAAATGCTGTTCGTCTATATCGGATGGCACATAGGCCATCCTGAAAATGGATTTGACGATTTTATGGGTATCCTCCTGCATGATTCCGATCAACATGGAGGCAGCGTCATACCTCATGCTTGCGGAAAGTCTGCCAACTTGTCCAAAATCAATGAAGACCAGTTGTTTTTGTTCAGGGATATAGAGGATGTTTCCTGGGTGGGGGTCACCGTGGAATAGACCTTCTTTCAGGATTTGGGTAACGAAAGCACGGACTAATAAGTCGGCGATCATCTCTTTCTCTTCTTTCCCTGCAACGATGTTATCCAGCTCGTTAAGTTTGATTCCTTCAACCTTTTCTAATGTAAGGATTTGAGAAGTAGAATAGTCATGGTAGACAACTGGCACCTTGATTGAATCATCATCCTCAAACTGCTGTTGAACAATGTCCGTATTGCGTGCTTCTTCTGTATAATCCAGTTCCCTTCGAATCGATTCAGACAATTCTTCAACCATATCTGTAATGTTGTAATATCGTGCCCAATCATAGCGCTGTTCAATTAATCTAGCTATATCTCTCAGTATTTCAAGATCTGTATGGACAATATGTTTAATCCCTGGACGCTGGATTTTCACCATTACCGATTCTCCGGTCGGCAGCACCGCTTCATGCACCTGGCCAATTGATGCTGCCGCAATACAATCCTCATTGAAAGAGTCGAATATTTCCTCGACAGGCTTACTGAACTCCTGCTGGATTTTTGCTTTTATTTCCTCGATTGGAACAGGAGGTACCTGGTCTTGGAGCAGTTCCAATTCCTTGACAATCTCTTCCGGCAGCATGTCAGTCCTGATACTGAGAAGCTGCCCGAGTTTCACGAATGCAGGTCCCAGCTCTTCCAGCATACATCTGATTCTGTATCCAGCTTCCTGGGTGTTCCCGTTTTTAACCTCCGCTTTCATCCGGTCTTTTATGGATAGGATATGGAACAGCCCTACCTCTTCCAATACATAGCCAAATCCATACTTTACAAATACTGAGGCTATTTCTCTATATCTGTTTAATCGTCTCAAACTCTCAGTCAACATTCCATCACCTGCTGTTACTCAACATCTTTTGAAAATCCAGGGGGGATATTCTCCATCCCTCTTTCAACTTGATCCAATTCTTTATTTAAATTGCTGTTTCGAAGGTTTGCGATTTCTTCCTTTAGCAATGTCAGTTGTGCCTGCACTGTCTCAAGTTCTTCGCGTGTCACAAAACCATACTCTTTCAGCTGATTTTTCACCATTTTCATAAAGTCTTCATTCCATTCCCCGCTTTTTTCTTCTCCCTTCCTGAAAAAGTCATCGAAAAGCGTATCAGCCTCTGCCTGAGACATATTGCCTTTTTCGATCAGTTTCATGATGGTTTCTTCCAGCTTCTCCTTCCCTGTCACTGCTGCACCTAACCCTAGTAAAAAACCACTTTTTAAAAAATCATTCATATTAAAAACCTCCTGAAACTTTTTTGACTCGTTTTATTTGGATTCTCATAATTAAACAAAAATGCGCGTCAGTACCAGACTCGGCACAATAAAAAAATATAGATATGAGTCTATTTCCTTATTAATACCCCAAAACAGGAGTGAATCACCTGTTTCTCCAAAAAAAGTGCAGGTTTCTGCTTTAGAAACCGGCACTTTGGCGGGAAATGCAATAGAATTAATCAAAGTTTTATCACATCAATTTTATCTAACAATGCCCAATTTTGAGGTGCAGGCAGGCTCAGCTGCCAATACGTTGCTCCGTATAACTGGTACAGATCCATTAGTCGATATTTTTCCAAATAACTGCGTACATCTTCAAACCAGACAATATGTTCTTCCGTTCCCCTCCAATACCTGAACCATGGTGAGCGTGCTGCTGTATCGAACTGGATCACAGAACCTGTAGAAATGGCGAGGTTTTGTGCATCCAAGACTGAAAGCGCACGATATTGATTTGTCGAAACGACCTTATCATGACCGTAAAGAGCAAGACCAATCTGCAATTTTTCACGCGGGATGAGAGTAAGCGAATACCTAACCACAAGGGCAATCCACCAAAGAGGTGAAACTGGGTCAGGGGGACCGCCAGGATAGCCATAGTCAATTGTCATCACAGCGACTATGTCGGCAAGTTCACCAATCGTTTTGTAATCGTATGCTCCAATAATCGGATTTGTCGGAATGTCCTCTGTCTTCGCATGAACATTCACATGTAAGATAAGGTTGCCTTTCGCAGCCTTCAATTCCCTGAGAAAAGAATTAAAATCTTCCCTGTTAGGCGGCGGGATGAATTCCAGATCAATGCTGATCCCGCCATACCCTCTTTGATTAGCCAGGTTCACAAGGCTGGCTACCAGATTTCTGCGGTAAGCAGGATTCCCAAGTACATTTCCTGCCAGCTCCTTGCTGAAACCCTGTGCTGTAACATTCTGGACCAATAAGAGCGGAACCACATTCAACTCCAAACTTCGTCGGACAATTGCCGTGTCGTCCACTGTCACATATGCGTAACCTTCATCAGTAAATGAAAAAGCTACGATAGCGATGAAAGTAAGATTGGGTGCGATCGTGTTCAATCGCTCCAGAAATCGAGGGGAACCAGGGACAATAAAACCAAGTGTGGAAAATTGCGGCTTTAGCGGAGAAGGAATATTGATGTTTTGGCCAATATACAATCTGTTTGGATCAATCCCCGGATTAGCGATCAATATACTATTTACAGATGTCCTGAACTGCAAGGAAATCTTCCACAAAGTATCTCCGGCTTTTATTTTATAATAGCGCATGATTGGCTGCTGATCAGGGATATAAAGCGCCAGCCCTGGAATTAAACTGGCTGAAGCAAGTCCATTGGACTCGACAATACTCTCAATTGTTACACCATATGTTCTTGCGATCGTCCAAAGGTTCTCACCTGTTCTCACTACATGGACAGCCATCTTATCACACCTTTTTGTCATTTCTTACTACACATCATATGGAACAGCATCGCCCAGATATTACTGCCAATCAAAAATAAGCAGGGCAAATTGCTGCCCTGCTTTCGACTTACCGATTCCAACGGTCATTCCTGTTCCTGTATTTAGCTGAGTGGCAAGCTTCGCAGATCTGGAAAGGTGAATCAATAGGGAGTCCCTTCCCGCAATGCCTGCATTTCTTTTTATAATTCTTCACTTCTGTTTTCAGATATTCATGAACATCATCACTCAAACCGGTCCGAATTCTTTCCCAGTAAACGGCCTCTGTTTTTCTGTCTAGCTTATAGAGGAACAACAAATGGAGCCCAATTGCTTTATAGGATAATTCAAGTTCCTCGAGTGTACCAGTCTTAACAACCGGCTCAGGCAGTTCTGCCCCTGCCACAATGGCTTTCATGGTCTCCAGCCATTGCTCGATCAGAGCTGGTTCCCTTGAAGAAAAGGGCAAATGGAGGAAACCGTACAATTCCATCATTGGCAGTCTCGCTTCAATTTCGGTCCCCTTAACATATTCATATAGCTCTCTCTCTTCTGACAATGAAGCTTTCTTTGTCCCCTTCGGACTTTCGAATTGATCCCATAACTCGAAAAAGACAGCTAGTGACCGGTGATACTTTTGAAAACGTTCAAAGATTCCTGAAGTTGGCGCGATCGAGAATGTCTCTACAGGTTTATCCTCTTTATCCAGAAGCCTGGCCATCAACCCTATGTCAGATGTGAAGGCAACCCTGCCGACATTATAAATTCCTTTTCTCCCTGCCCGACCCGCAATTTGCTTTACTTCCTGGGAAGTCAGCCTCCTTCTTCTCGTCCCGTCAAATTTCTCATTCTCCAAAAACACAATCCTTCTGATTGGTAAATTCAAACCCATACCGATTGCGTCGGTCGCCACTACTACCGTGGTCTCTCCTTTGATGAAGCGTTCTATTTGCTTTTTCCTGGTTTCCGGAGGCATGCTTCCATAGATCATGCTCACCTGTCTTCCGCTATTTTGCAGCTTGGAGGCATTCTCAAGCACTTGTTTTCTCGAGAAGCAGACAAGAGCATCGCCTTTCTTTGTATGCTTAAGGCTGAATTCTTTGTTCTCTACCTGGAGAGGAATGTCCCGGCTATATTCATATATTTCATCCACTCCTTGGTTGAGGAGCTCGAGCATCATTCCTTTTATATTTTTGCTTCCTATGATGTGTACTTCCTCAGCATTCGCTTTTGTGATTGCCTTGAACCAGGAAAATCCTCTGTCCTTATCTGCGATCATTTGTGATTCATCAATGACGACTGTATGGTAATACTCCTTCTCATGGAACATCTCTACTGTACAAGAAATATGGGAAGCCCCTTCTACAGGTTTCTCTTCCTCACCCGTTTTCAGTGAGCATGGAACACCGTCTGCGTTCAGCTTTTCATAAACTTCAAGTGCCAGCAAGCGAAGAGGAGCCAAATAAAGTCCGCTTTCCGCTTCTTTCATCCTTTCCAGTGCGTGGTGTGTTTTACCTGTATTTGTTGCACCAATATGGAGGATATACCTTACATTTCTCCTGAGAGAAGGGTTATATTCCCTTCCAAAGATGTCTTCGAGCATCCGGGCCTCTTCTTCACGTATCCTTTCAAGTTCGGCCTCTTCCTCTGCCTTCCTACGTTCCCGCTCAGACAGATCGTGTTCGTACATATCCCGATGCTTTTGCTCATCAAAATCAGTTTCCGCCAAGCCCAGCAGTTCGCTGATGTATTCTTCCTGAAGTTTGTAAAGATAACCATCAATGTATGCATCAGTGAAATCTTGAATGATCTTTTTCATTTCCGGTACAGTAAGCCTGTCTTCAAGAACTTCTTCATATTCTTTAAAGACACTGTCCGGGAGATGTGCCAGAACTTTCTCCGCTCCTATTACTGCGAAATACTGAACAAGCCTGTTTTCAAAATGATAATAATAAGTTTCATATTCAAAGTGGTACCTTCCCCATTCATTCGTCTGATGGATTTGGCCAGTCAATTCATCAAAGAAATCTGCCATCGTCCTGTAATCCTCTGGAACGAAAGGACCGATCTCAGTCAACCTCTCTTCCAGCATGTAGGTTTCAATATCTTGATATTTAGGATTCTCCCTTAAAACCTTTTGCAGTTCCTTTGCCATCTCATATCTGATTTTCAGGTAAGCTGACTCTTGATATTCGTTTAAAACCCTCCTGGCGACATCATAAATCTGTTCCCGTATACCTGCTTTCTTTTCGAGAAGGCGGTTTTCTTCTTGTTTCCTTTTAAAATTTTTTCTTGCCTGTTCATACTGGTCATTCCATTTCTCAAAGCTGATCGACTTTCGCGCCCATTTTTCCGTATCAAAAGGGTCAAAGTCCCTCACTTCATTTCTGAACAGCTTATTGATTAATTTGCGGTCCACTCCTTCTACCACAAACCCTCTCTCACTTAAAAAAGCCTTCTTGTCCCGTTTGGAGAAATCGTTCGTTGCCTTTGTCAACCAGACGTTATGCCAGATTTGGCGGATATACGTTTTTCTTTTTTCCATATAATCCTCAAATTGAGGCAAGGAGTCCTGTTCGCCAAGGAACCTCTCAATATCCTCCATGATTTTATTCTTTGTGTTCTCTACAGCTTGCTGATGGATCATTTCCATTTCCTTCATCTCTGATCACCCTGGATGGTAAAATATAAAGAAAAGGCCGCACAAATTCTGTGCGTGCCCTTCCACAATCATATACTTCAATAAAAAAAGAGGAACGGCTTGACTTATGCGTTCTTCAACTGTATCATTTCCACTACCTTTTTAAATACTTTCCGATCCTCTTTCGTTACACTTTTCGGCTTGATAGGAGAGGCCGGTACAATCTGTTCATCATGCTCAACTCGGAGAATCTCCAGATAAAACGCAGTGCTTTCCTTATTGCCATTCAAGTACCCTTTGAGAAATTTTAATTTATCAGATTTCCCCGTGATCGATCCTTTATAATCCCATTCAATTTCATTTGCATACCTGGAGTCCATTTCACCCTTCAAAGCAAAAGCCTCCGAAACCGCTTCTTCTGGAGTCGTGAAATACGATTTTGTCCTCCTTAAGCCTTTCTTTTTACTGCCATCTCCTGCTTTTGCCTGATATAAATGCATATTCATATCCTTCATCCTTTCTGGTTTGGTCTCACGCCTTCTAAACGGTGAGTTGAAACACCAGAAGACCTAAGGATTTAACTTATATTTTATAGTATACCCTGTTTTCCATCAGTTACCTATTGATAAGGACAGTTAGAGGAGACATTGCCAAAAAATTAATAGGAGCACGCCTTTTCACGTGCTCCTATTTATCGGGTTATTTTGCAGAAACAACTTCTCTTTCATTATTTTTTTCGTGTCGGATTGTTGCCTGTGCTGCTGCCAACCGGGCTAACGGTACACGGTATGGTGAACAGCTGACATAGTCAAGTCCGGCGTTGTAGCAGAATTCAATCGAACTCTTCTCTCCGCCATGCTCACCGCAAATACCTGTCTTGAGGCCCGGCTTTGTCTTGCGGCCAAGTTGGACTCCCGTTTCAACTAGTTTGCCCACACCCTCACGATCAAGGACCGCAAACGGATTTTCAGGAAGGACTTTCTGTTCGATATAAGCCTGAAGGAACTTGCCTTCCGCGTCATCACGACTGTATCCAAATGTCGTCTGAGTCAGGTCATTCGTACCGAATGAGAAGAAATCAGCCTCCTCAGCGATCTGGTCCGCAGTCAGTGCTGCTCGCGGAATCTCGATCATTGTGCCCACAGTGTATTCAAAATCCTTGCCTGTTTCCTCTTTGATGCTAAGTGCCGCAGCATTGACTAGTTCACGCATTTCCTTCAGCTCATTTACATGTCCTACAAGCGGAATCATGATTTCCGGCTGGACCTCGATCCCTTTCTCAGCCAGCTTCGCTACAGCATAGAAGATGGCTCGCGCTTGCATCTCATAGATTTCAGGATGGATCATGCCGAGACGGCAGCCGCGGTGGCCAAGCATCGGGTTAAATTCATCAAGCTGTCTTACTTTTTTAAGCAGCGCTTCCTTTTCCTTGAGTTCCTTTGCCTCAGGATTCAGGATTTGCAGCTTTGTAATCTCTACCAGCAGTTCTTCCTTATCAGGCAAGAACTCATGTAATGGAGGATCCAGCAAACGGATGGTCACAGGCAGTCCCTGCATAACCTCGAGGATGCCTTCAAAATCACCCTGCTGCATTGGGAGTAGTTCATCCAAAGCGGCATTCCGCTCCTCGAAAGTCTCGGCAAGAATCATTTTCTGGACGATCGGCACCCTGGCAGCGTCCATGAACATATGCTCTGTACGGCACAAACCGATACCGCCAGCACCAAATTCAAGCGCCTTGGCAGAATCCTCCGGGTTATCGGCGTTGGCGCGCACTCCGATTTTTCGTTCTTCGTCCGCCCATGAAAGGAGAAGCTGGAATTCATCAGACAGTTCAGGCTCGATCATCGGAATCTCACCAAGCATGATTTCGCCAGTTCCTCCATCAATAGTAATGATATCGCCATGGTTCACAATCACTTCACCAACGAGGAATTGTTTCTCGTGAAGGTCAATTTTCATCGCTTCACATCCGCAAATACAAGCTTTCCCCATTCCGCGTGCTACAACGGCAGCATGGCTGGTCATTCCACCTCGGCTCGTAACCACTGCCTGGGCAGCGATAATGCCGTGGATATCATCCGGAGTCGTTTCAGGGCGGACAAGGATGACCTTTTGACCTTCATTTGCAAGCAGCTCCGCTTCATCTGCATCGAATACAACCTTACCGGTAGCTGCTCCAGGTGATGCTGGCAGCCCTTTGGCAAGCTGATTACGTTCAAAATCCTCATCGATCCTGCGGTGAAGAAGCTGGTCCAGCTGCTCTTGATCCACTCGGAGCAGGGCAGACTTTTTATCGATAATGCCCTCTTTCACCAATTCAGTAGCAATCCGGATTGCTGCTTGCGCTGTTCTTTTTCCTGTTCGGGTCTGCAGGATGAAGAGATTACCGCGTTCAACCGTGAATTCTATGTCCTGCATATCTTCGTAATGCTTTTCAAGCCGCTGGCATGTCTCGACAAATTGCTGATAGACTTCAGGCATTTCATCCTTGAGGGTCTGGATTGGCTGAGGTGTACGGATTCCCGCTACGACGTCCTCTCCCTGGGCATTGATCAGGTATTCGCCGTACAGAATGTGTTCACCTGTAGACGGGTCGCGTGTGAAGGCCACACCTGTTCCTGAATCGTCACCCATATTACCGAAGACCATACTCTGGATATTGACAGCCGTTCCAAGGTGCGAAGGAATTTTATTCAAGCGGCGGTATACAATCGCCCGCTGATTGTTCCATGAATCGAATACAGCATTAATGGAAAGAAACAATTGTTCCTTAGGATCCTGAGGGAATGGCTTTCTTGTATGTTTTTGTACGATATTTTTGTACCCTTCGATGACTTCCTTCCAATCCTCGGCTGACAATTCAGGATCAGCTGAATATCCTTTTGCTTCCCTTGTTTCTTCAAGGAAGCGTTCGAAGAAGAAGACATCGACATCCAAAACTACGTCACTGAACATCTGGATAAAACGGCGATAAGAATCGTAGGCAAATCGAGCATTATTCGTAAGCTGCGCCATGCCTTCAACTGTTTCATCGTTCATGCCCAGATTCAGGACTGTGTCCATCATGCCCGGCATTGAGAAAACCGCACCGGAGCGGACTGAAACCAGCAGAGGATTTTCTGGATTGCCAAGCTTTTTGCCTGTCTTTTCTTCCAGCTCACCAAGCGCTTCCAGTACTTGTGCCTGTACTTCAGCTGGAATGGTCTTCCCTGCATCATAATATGCATTGCATGCTTCCGTAGAAATGGTGAAACCAAATGGGACAGGCAGGCCAATGCGTGTCATTTCCGCGAGGTTGGCACCTTTACCTCCAAGGATTTCTTTCATTCCGCTGTTTCCTTCATTAAAAAGATAAACAAATTTAGACATCAGCCAAAACTCCTCTCACTTTTTAGAATATCGAGTATTAATCCTGCAGTTTCTTCAATCGCTTTATTTGAAACGTTGATGACCGGGCAGCCGACACGCTTCATGATCTTTTCTGCGTAATCCAATTCTTCTAAAATGCGTTCGTAGCTTGCATAATTTGCCCTTGCACCAAGCCCGAGTGCTTTAAGTCTCTCTGTCCTGATTTCATTCAGCTTATCCGGAGAAATAATCAACCCTACACATTTGCTTCTTGGGATTTGGAACAATTCATCAGGAGGCTTTACCTCAGGGACAATCGGCACATTGGCTACCTTGTAACGCTTATGCGCCAGGTACATCGATAACGGCGTTTTTGAGGTCCTTGATACGCCGACCAGGACTATATCAGCTCTTAAAATACCTCGGGGGTCCCTGCCATCATCATACTTAACGGCAAATTCAATCGCTTCGATCTTCCTGAAGTATTCATCATCAAGCTTCCTCATCATGCCAGGACGATGATTTGGCTCCTTGTTGAACTTTTTTTCAAAAGCATTCATCAGCGGATTCAACAAGTCGACTGCATAAATCCCCTCTTCTTTGGCCCTTTTATCCAGATATGCTTTTAGAGCTGGGACAACGATAGTGTAAGCAATGATGGAATGGCCCTGCCTGGCAACCATGATGATATCCTCAATGTCCTCTTCATCCTCGACATAGGAATTTCTTCTAATATCAACCTGACCGCCATTAAACTGTGTTGCCACAGCTTTTACAACAAATTCTGCTGTTTCCCCGACTGAATCGGATACAACATAGACAACTTCCTTCATCTCCAAAATACACTCACATCCTAGACAGATTTTTGCTCAGCGATTTCCAGATAAACCTTTGTAATGGTCGTTTTCGTAATACGTCCGATGACCTCATATGTATCTGGCTTGTTGTTGAGTTCCCGGACAACTGGCAGAGAATCGATTCTGTTCATAACAAGCTTTTTGGCTGCCTGCAGCAAAGTCTCTTCAGGTTTGACCATAATAATATTCGGCATCCTTGTCATGATCACGCTTACAGGGAGATCCTCCAGGTTCTTGTTCCCGATTGCCGCCCTGAGCAAATCCTTCCTGGAAATCACCCCGGCCAGGCATCCTTCAGAGTCAACAGCATACAGGGTACCTACATCCTCCAGGAACATTTGCACAATCGCATCGTAAACAGAAGATGATTTTTGGACGACAATTGGATGGCCTTTGTAATCATTCACTTTCATATCAAGAATTGCTGATGCTTCGAATCGCTTTTCTTTCTCTTTATTGAAGAAATAGCCTACCCTCGGCCTTGCCTCCAGGCTCCCCGCCATCGTAAGGATAGCCAAATCCGGACGGAGTGTTGCCCTGGTAAGCTTCAGCTTTTCAGCAATCTGCTCTCCGGTAATCGGACCATCCTCTTTTACTATTTGAACGATTTCTTCCTGCCGTTTTGTTAGTTTCATAGAACTCACCACCAACGTACCCCCAATAATAATTATGTTACATTATCAAGGAATTTTTAAATGTGTTATCCTTATTGATTTATAGTATATAACATTTAAATGAAAATCAAAAGAAAATGATTCAATAATTCTTAAATTCTTCAAAAATAGTGTATCCATAAAGGTTATACTCAAATGACACCCTAAGGCATTAAGCCATACTTAAAAAATTGGAGGACTGAGATGATGCAAATGGAGGTCTGGTTCATCTGTTTGGCAATTCCCATAAAATCCTCCTTCCTTCTGCTGCACACAGCTTTTCCAGTGTAACAAAAAACCCCTGGTCCAAGTCCCAGGGGTGATCTTCATTCATTGATATTCAATTCGAGTGTAACAGGACAGTGGTCACTGCCCAGCACGAAGCATGCTGCATCTGCTGCTGTGATTGCAGGAGCCAGCTTCTCTGAAACAATGAAATAATCAATTCGCCAGCCAATATTCCTTTCTCTTACCTTGTTCATATAGGACCACCAGGTGTAGACATCCGTGGCGTCCGGATGAAGATGGCGGAAGGAGTCAACGAATCCGCTGCTGAGAAGTTCAGTCATTTTTCCTCTTTCTTCATCAGTGAATCCGGAATTCCCCCGGTTCGGTTTAGGATTTTTAAGATCGACTTCACGGTGGGCCACGTTCAAATCTCCGCACAAGATCACCGGCTTATCCTGGTCCAGGTCAAGCAAATATTCTCTCAGCCTGTCTTCCCAGGCAATGCGATAACCAAGCCTTGCCAAATCTCGCTGGGAGTTTGGAGTGTAAACATTTACGAGATGAAATTTTTCAAACTCCAGCGTGATTGCTCTGCCCTCATGATCGTGTTCAACTGAACCAATGCCATATTTTACAGAAATGGGTTCTTCCTTCGTAAAAACAGCTGTCCCGGAATAGCCCTTCTTTTCTGCATAATTCCAGAACTGATGATAGCCCTCTAATTCAAGATTTATTTGACCTGCCTGCAGTTTCGTTTCCTGCAGGCAGAAGATATCTGCGTTAGCTTCCTTAAAATAATCCAAAAACCCTTTATTTGTACAAGCTCTTATTCCATTGACATTCCAGGATACAAATTTCATCTATGCAATTTCTCCTTTTTGCTGAAAAAATCATATTCTACCATTCTATCAGTCTTCGAGCAGGGATTCTAATATGGCGACTCCTTTTTCTATATCTGCAATCGGAGCGTTGGCAAAAGAAAGGCGGAAACAGGGCATGTTCTGTGTGGTATAAATCCGCCCGGGATTGATTAAGACTCCCTCCGAGAGTGCTTTCCGATACAGATCCTGCAAGGAGATTTCTTTCTTTATTTTAACCCAGATAAAAAATCCGCCCTTTGGTACTTCCCACTCAGCATATTTAGACAAATTATTTTCCAATGCTGATAATGCCGCGTCTCTCCTCTCCTTCAGCTGCGTCCTCACCTTTAACACGTGCCGTTCGTATAACCCGCTTGACAGCCACTCAGCGGCCACTCGCTGTGATAATGAGCTGGAGCCATAGTCCGTTTGCATTTTCAAATCAGCCAGCCGGTCAATTACCGCTTCCGGACCAACAACCCATCCAATTCGCAAACCTGGATTCAGGCTCTTTGACAGACTTCCAAGATACAAGACATTTCCGTGCCTGTCATTGGACTTGATTGGCGGTGGTGGAGGCGAGTCTATCCATAAATCGCCATACACATCATCCTCGATAATAGGGAGCTGTTCACTTTCAGCAAACTTTAGCAATTCGAGCCTTCTTTCTTCCTCCATCAATATACCTGTTGGATTATGAAACGTTGGCTGAGTGTACAATACAGATTTTTGAGTCCCTTCTAACAGCTCAGGTATGATCCCTTGCTTGTCCAGTGTGATCCCACGAAGCCTCATTCCAGCAGACTGGAACGTAGAAAGTGAATATAGGTATGAAGGGTTTTCAAGATATACGGTTGATCCTCTTTCTAATAAGCCAATGGAAATCAGATGCAGCGCCTGCAATGCGCCTGACACCACCAGAACGGACGAGGCAGGCACCTCAATGCCTTTTGATTTCAGATGCGTACTGATCGCTCTCCTTAGTTCCGGATTTCCTTTAGGATCTTCATACCCAAAAGGCTGGAGCTCCTGACCGACCTTTGTCATCACAGCTCTCATTTCTTCCAAAGGGAACAAGTCTCTTGATAATTCCCCCTTGCTGAGCTGGATCAAGTTTCCGTCAGATTCTGCCTTGTTGATGGCCTGTACTGTACCAATACTCGCCTGATGGGTACCCAGTTGCACTTGTTCATTCCAGTTCACCGGCGCATTTACTGACATGAGGGTCCATGTATTATTCACAACGATCGTTCCCATGCCATGCATGCCCTCTATAAGGCCATCAGCTGCCAGCTCATCCAGCGCAGTGATGACCGTGCTTCTGTTTACTTCAAATTGCCTGGCAAGTTCCCGCTGGCTGGGGAGCCTGCTGCCCACAGGCCAGGTTCCATTTGTGATTTGACTTTTGATATATTCAATAATCACCTTGTATTTAGGTGTTTTCATTTCTAAGCTCCATTCAAAATTGGTTGGTTTTATAATACCCCTACTGGTTGGATACATTTTAACAAGACCCCGTTATATTTAAAAGAAAAAGTTGTATCAGGATTAAATTGGATGGTTTTAGAGAGGTGATTCACTTGAATGTAAAAATAGCAGCAGCACATGTTCTTGTCATTTTATTTTGGGGTTCGGCATTCGCAGGAATCAGGCATGGACTTGAAGGATATTCTCCAGAACACCTTTCATTCTTAAGGTTGCTGATTGGTTCCATTGCCCTTGTTTTCTATGCAGTTCTTACAAAAATGATACTTCCTGAAATAAAGGACTTGCCAGTCATATTCCTGTTTGGGTTTCTCGGTTTCGCGGTATACCAAACAGCACTGAGTTTCGGGGAAAAAAGTGTCAGCGCCGGTGCTGCCAGCCTGCTGGTCTCTACTTCCCCGTTATTTATCGGACTTCTAGGGAGGTTATTCTTCGGGGAACGGACCGGTAAAAATTACTGGTTCGGAGCTGGGATCAGTATGATAGGAATCTTCTTGATCTCTTTTGGGTCGGGCGGAGGATTTGGATTAGGAATCGGGGTCAGTTTGATTTTGATTGCTTCCCTATCAGAATCCATTTACTTCGTGTTTCAACAGAACTATTTGGCTAAATACGGAGCATTGCCGTTTACTGCTTACACTATATGGGCCGCAACAATCTTTATGAGCCTCTTTGCCGGTGGTTTGGGCCAGGAGATTGCTGCAGCATCCCCTGGCGCTACGTTTAGCACTATTTACCTCGGGCTGTTTCCAACCGTGATCGCCTATTTTGCTATAGCTTATATAACAGCGGAATCCGGTGCAGCGGAAGCAGCAAATTCTCTATATCTGACACCAACAGCTGCCTTCCTTATCGCCTGGATGTGGCTTGGAGAGGTCCCATCACCATTGACGGTAATAGGTGGTGTGATTACTCTTATAGGGGTTTCCTTAACGTACTTAAATGCAAAAATCCAAGCAGAAAACTCTTCTTCAGAGGTCAAAGGATAATTGCTCTGCTTCACCTTTCTTCTTTTCACGTGATGCTGTCGTATTCTTCATTTCCTTGGACTGAATCCTAGCGTTCTTCATTGCCTTGATCACATCCACCATCGGCGCCTCGTATCCAAGCTTATAGAAGCCTGGATAGAGCCATGGTTCGTGGATGTACTTACTTGAAATCCCGTCCAATTCCGGTATGTACCTGCGGATAAACGAGCCATCCGGATCCAGCTGACGGCCGAGTTTCACCGGATTTTGAATTTTCGGCCAGCCTTTCAACCCTGATATTTGCTGATAATAGAAATCATGGATCGCCGGCTCGTAATCCAAATATAATCCAGCCAGTTTTGCGGATGGTTTCTCACTATCCAGCAGGAGGATATTGGATACGAATGAGATCACCAGCCCTCTCAGCGTGAAATTGAGCCATCCGGTCTTATACAAACATCTCATCGAAGCATCGATGATCGGAATACCTGTTTTACCTTCAAGCCAACGCAGGTACCATTCATCATTCCATATTCTTTCAATCTTGCTATCGCCAGTAACCTCTGCTTGAGGTAAGCTGCAGATTTTCACCCGCGTATAAAGCCCCGATAAAAACTGTTCAAGCTGCAGCCTCTCCTTGTCACACTCAATCATATCTAGTTTTTGTGTTGTTTTTTGGAAAATCGTCCTCACCGATATATTCCCCCAGACGATAAAGGCAGAAAGCCTGGAGGATGATTGGGATGAGGCTAAAGGATTCTGAAGGTTTTCCATATAGCTTAAATATCTTTGATCGAGAAATGTATCGAGGGTTTCAACTGCCTGCAGTTCTCCACCCTGCTGCCCAAAACGGATCTTGCTGCCTTTACTATTCATTGTTTTGAGCTTCTTTAAATCGGTAAACAGGATTTCCGGAACATGCGAAGGTGAATGGATTTCCTCAGGAGCAGGTATCAGCGGTTGAGCCATATAGGTTTCATAGACTCTTTTGAAGCCCCTTGCTGACCCCTTTTTGGGTTCCAGACCATAGGTTGTCAAAGTCTGGGTGTGTTGTTTTACCCATTTCGTGACTTTATCCAGAACCAGGGAGTCGGCATGGGAAAATACATGGATCGATTCATATGTCTCCAGCAAAACCCCCAAAACTGCCTCCAGTTCATCTTGCGCAAAAAAAAGCTGGCCGTTACGTTGCTGCAGCTGCTTTGACAGCTCAGCAAGGCTTTCAACAACAAATTGATAATGTCTTTTTGAAAGAATGGACCCTTCCCATTCGGAAGGCTCAAAAACATATAACGGCAATACCTCACCCCTGTCAGCTGCCGCAGTTAACGGCTGATGATCAGAAATTCGCAAATCTCTATGGAAAAGAATGATATTCATCCAGCACCAACTCCATTACATGTTCCTTCTTCGAATAACAAAAAATGGCGCACCAATATGGCTGCCACCTTATTCCTTTAATTCAACACTTCTCGTAACAAGATTCCTAAGACGATTCCCAGGAACATAGAGGTTAATGTCCCCAGCAGGAAATATTCAGCCCAGTCCCGATCATCCATTTGCTTGAAGCGCGCAATTGATTTTGCGGTAACAATGAAGGCGATTGCCGGATAGGATCCATAGTACGTGAGCAGGATGACCAGGAGCCTTTCAATATAGCCGATCAGCTTTCCGCGAGACATATCGTGTTTATTGAAAACCATATAGCTATATTGCTCTGAAAGACCTTGATCACTCATTCTTTTCTTTGGATACCCAGATTCCTTCAATTCATTTTTAAACGTGTATTTCCCTTCAAAAGTCAACAGCTGTCCAGGCAATGAGCCCAGCAGAATCCTAATCAAATGTCCGCTGACAGAAGTTCCTAAAATTAAAATAACCACAAAAAACAAGATTGAGCTCCCCGTGCTTAACTGCCGTCCTTCCTCGAACAGCAATTCTATGAATCTGCTAAAATTTGAAACAAGCGGCATTCCGTAGAATAACTGAATGGCAATCATAATCATCACAAGGTGGAGCAGCTGATCCAAAATAAAAAACCATAATTTACTGAAGTTTTCCCGGTTTGTGTACTCATCAACCATTTTTATTTTTACAAGGTCAATGACTAAATGCGTTCCTGCAATGAACATGGCAGGCCAAACAACAGCCCTGAGCAGAGGCTGGTGATCACCTGAAAGAAACCAGCCTGCTGACAAAACAACTGTGGTCAACAGGTAGTGATGGAGAATATGCTTTTTAATATTCTTCAGCTTTTCTTGTACCATTTTGTCTGTCTGAAGGTAAAAATCAGCTAGTAAATGCGCTATGATTAAACTCAAAAAAAGCATAATAGCTCCTTTCCACTAAAGGCTGAAGATTTTTTCCACCCTGTCCCTGATATACTTTCTTATGTCATCCTCTTGATCGTGTGGTTCTGTAACATTGTTACTTCTTGATTGAATCAAGTTCAATGCCAATTTAATTTTCCGATAACTATTGAGGATCTGCTCACTGTGCCCTTTTTTAAAGTGGCTGTATATCGTTGGGGCAGAGCGGCCCAAAAGTTCGGCTACAGCGTTCTGTTTCCCATATATTAGGTAAAGGGAGCAAACAAGCCGCTGGATTTCCGTTTGCTGAATAGTCAATTCATGCTGGAGCGAAACCATACCATTCAGCAGGATTAAAAGCTCGTCCTCCGGATGCTCAACCTTAAACAAAAATGACTCTCTGTCTTTTTGCTTTTTCAGTTTGTCGTTGGCGATTCTAGCCTGTTTAACCAAAGGGTGGATCCATTTTTCGATATCAATCTGATCCACGTTCTTTTCAATGCTCCCAAAAGCAAGACCGAAGTACGGCTGGTGATTCTCATATTTCCAAATACGACTGATATAAAAAGCGACGGTAAACGCTGTAGCATACCCTTCGGCAATCAGGATCAGCTCATCCCCGGATCGATGCTTCACCTGGATGGATCGATTTCCTTGGAACCAATCCCTCACCCAGTGTTCCAATCCCGATATATAATTGCTTAATTCATCCCCGGATGCTGCCGAAGAGGACTTGGAAATATCCATGATGAAAACAGAAGCAGGCACCATTGCCATACCACCCAACATTAGATTTTAGATTATATAATCTAATATTATTAAAATTAGATAGTATAGTCAAATCTCTTCAAAATTAGACTGTTCCCTTCATTAAGACTTTCCTTTTCATTTTAACAAGAGCATACGTTCGGTTCAATGGGTAAATAAGTACAAAAAGAGCCCATAGATCAGGGGCATAATTGTACCCTTTCTACGCGGCTCTTTTCAGTTGCTTATTCTTCTGTTACGACGACCTTTTCCATTACATCGCCATTTCTCATCGCTTTGGCAGCTTCCAGACCGGAAGTCACTTTACCGAATACAGTGTGAACACCATTCAGATGCGGCTGTGACTCATGAACGATGAAGAACTGGCTTCCGCCTGTATCTTTTCCTGCGTGTGCCATTGAAAGCGCGCCAGGAACGTGTGTATGCGGGTTTCCTTCTGTTTCACACTTGATTGTGTAACCCGGTCCCCCTGTCCCTGTTCCGTGCGGGCAGCCTCCCTGGCTGACAAATCCAGGAATGACACGGTGGAAGTTCAAGCCATTATAGAAACCTTCGTTTGCGAGCTTTTCAAAGTTAGCAACTGTTCCAGGTGCTTCGTTTGGATAAAGTTCGAATTCGATTTTCTCACCATTTTGCATTTGTATGTATCCTTTTTTAGCCATGTGAATCATCTCCTTTGATAAAATCATTGTTATCATAACACTTTTCAAAATAAAAATAAAAGTTTCCACACCTTTGAATTGTATTTTTTCAACACCAGTGTGTTAAAATATAACTGCCTCTGCCGAACCTTCGCTTGTTGCGGGACACTTAACCACTGTACGGACGGCAGGGGCCCTGCTTTTGCAGGCTGAATGATGAAATTTTCAAACCTTGCTCTCGTAAGGTTTTTATTTATGTTTGCTCATTTAATAGATTGGTAAAATTACATTTTTCTGTAAAGGAGTATACATGCTGAATTTAATAGATTTTAAGTATAGAAAATGGGCAATTTACCTATCCTACACATTGTTTATCATCTATATTCTCCTGGCGCTGACCCTTCTGTTTTTAAGTCCATACAGACAGGCTGCATATGAAATCAACACCGCAGGAGCTGAAAACTATAACCTCATTCCGTTTAAAACAATTTCAGACTACATAAAGGCATCTTCCCATATCAATCAAAGCATCTGGATTTCCAACCTTTTTGGCAACATCCTCGCTTTCATGCCGCTGGGATTTTTCCTGCCTTTGCTGTTTAAAAGATGCATTGGTTTTTGGCGAACGCTAGGATCCGTATTCCTGGCCACCTCACTTGTGGAAGGGCTGCAATTTGCAACCCATGTAGGAAGTTTCGATGTTGATGATATCATCCTAAATACAATAGGTGGAGCGATTGGATATTTGTTGTTTTTACTCCTCTATATGCTCGCTGTAAAAAAGGTGAAAAATGATGAGAATCAGAAAACTGAGTAATCACGAGCAGCCTCCCTGGGACCTGCTCCTGCTTGCCGACCCTTCCGAAGAGTTGGTGTCAGCCTATGTTAAGGCCGGTACATGCTATATTGCAGAAGCCCAGACCGGCCCACCTGTAGGGGTGATCGTTCTTCTGCCGCTGACAGATGGAAAATTAGAAATTGTGAATCTAGCAGTCAAGGAGACGATGCAGGGGAAAGGAATCGGAACAAGTCTCTTGAAGCATGGTGTGAAGGTAGCGAGGAAATCAGGTTATCAGCAAATCGAGATCGGGACAGGCAATTCAAGCATCAATCAGCTCGCCCTATACCAAAAAGCCGGCTTCCGTATTACTGGAATTGAGCGTGATTTTTTCATAAGAAATTACGCTGAACCCATTTATGAAAATGGGATTCAGTGCAGGGATATGATCCGGTTATCGATGTCCCTGTCCGATTCAGGATGAACCAACTTGCACAAAGGACCCTGGGGTTTATTTACGGGGTCTTTTCAGGCTGATTTTAAAGATTGTTTTCGCATTGTTTCGTATATTTACTTTTTTAACGATTGACCAGAAGCGGAAGATGGCTATAGATGCCAACCACTTCTTCCATCTTCATCCTTACAAGCCCGCTTGAAGAAGGGGCGACGAAATCAATCGTCCCCGGAACGACAGAATACTCCTGCTCCCCCCAGGGAATATCCTTCTTGCCGCTATATTGCTGATAAACCCCTTTTCCGACGTAACAGACGATCTTAGGCCGGTAAACCTCAATTTTCCGCTTTAGCTCTTCTCTTCCCTCCTGGTATTCCTCCTTTGTGATTTCATCCGCAGCCTTCGTTGGGCGTGCCACTATGTTCGTCATTCCATAACCTATTTCGAGAAGCTTGTAATCCTCAGCAGAATCATATTTTCTCGGGGTAATCCCCGCTTCAAAAAGAATTTTCCAAAATCGATTATTCGGATTTGCGTAATGATGGCCCGTTTCCGATGATCGGATACTTGGATTAAAGCCAACAAAAATCACTTCAAGCCCTTCCCGCAAATGGTCTAAGATCGTATTCACCGCTCCATCTCCTCTCCGGCTTCTTCTATTCAGCAACAGCTCACCAATACCGTGGCGGAAGCTCGTTATGTTTGCTGATTCCCTTAAAGATCCTTAAATGAAACAAAAACTCATCATAGAACATCGACTCAGCATTCTCGAAAGAATAGGCATCTGCAAACCGATCCAATAATTCAGAGTCAATGTTATCCTCAAGACCGCTAAGCCACATTTTATAGCCGTGTTGTTCGTATATATCACTCAGACCGGCCCATTCAAACATACTCTGAAGCTCTTTTTCACCCATTGTATCACTCCTTTATATTACTCCTACATCATTTCACCTTTTTGTATGTTTATATACGAGTCTGCATTCTACAAAAAACGGCAAGCATCACTGCCTCCTTCATTAGAAGACAGAATGAAGATATCCTGCCCATTCTCCAGATTCACTGTAGTAAAACCGTAGCTTTCAAGAGAACTCATACCTTCAAGGGAAACAACGGCCGAAGAGAAAAGCAAAGCTTGCAAATGGAACAATGATGTTTCAATCATTTCTGCCAGGGCATCCTGCTTTAGACCAACCATGATGGCAATCCTTCCACGAATCCCCAGGGCTTCATAAGCATACGCAACACTCTCAGCCATAAGTTCGGATAGCCCCGCTGCTGTGGAGATAAGATCACTCCAATTTTCATCAAAAACGAGTACAGACCAATTCAAATTGGAATGCTGGTTCTCAAATTCAATTTTCAAGTACTGTTCGTCATCATTAAACTGATAAATAGACTTTAGTTCACTCATTATTTCCCTCAAGTTTTTTGTTTAGCGTTCCCATTTCATTACGGTTCATGAAAAGGTTCTGAATGAAAAGCCGTTCTATGTAAAATACTTACATAAAAGTGAACGTGAAAAGCTACATATTTCAGTTCACACAAGAAAACTCAAGATTACTGCATGAATACTTACAAAAAGGGAAATGAAAGAGAAACACCATGAAGGAGGACCAACAAAATGGATCGACATGAACGAGAGCAACAAACCCAGGTCAGGAATGACGAGCAGGAGCATAGCATGGTATGCAATGACCAGCTATTTTTTGCGGAGTTAAGAATAGCAGCAGAGGAATCGGAGAAAGACCGATTGAGCAACGAAAACAGCACCAAATAATTAATATAGGCTTAGAAAGATAATCAGAAAAGAGAAAGGCTTTTCCCTTTCTCTCAGACTGTAGACAAACTCGATGGAAATCGAGCTTGTCTGCAGTCTTTTTTTTTGGTTGAGCTGCAATGGGGGATGTTGATTTCCGTTCCAGGCGCTTCGCTTTCCGCCGGGCTGGCGGTGAGCCTCCTCACCGCCGTTGGCGTCTGCGGGGTCTCACCTGTCCAGCTGATCCCGCAGGACCTGAAGAGCTTCTCCGAATAGACCCACGCACGATGGAAATGCGGTAGCATTTTCGGAGGAGTCTACGCGCCTTCCACTCCAATCAACAGTGTATTCTCAACTTAACGTAGAACTATACCGAAGTCTATTTTAAAATAGAGATATATAACGCTTGAGGTGATAAAGATCCTTTCGAAAAATAATCCAATCCAAGTGATCAATTAGAAATGGTTGCTTTAGACCAGCTAGTTCCTCAGGAACATTTAGTCCGTAAGATGGAAGCTGCCATTGATTTTTCTTTCATTTATGACTTGGTGAAGGATGTGTATTCGGAAGTAGGACGCCCAAGCATTGACCCTGTTATCTTGATTAAACTCTCAACGGCTTTGCCTTATACCCGACCAAAAGGACGAAGGATGGATTCTTCCGTAAATATGACTATGTTTATGACGAATTTTACGACTGTTATTTGTGTCCTGCCGGAGAGGTCCTGAAGTATTCGACCACAACGAAAGAGGGATATCGTGAATATAAATCCCCCAAACAGATTTGCGCCATCTGCCCTTTTTTAGCGTAATGCACAGAAAGCAAGGATCACCAAAAGGTAGTAACGCGTCATATCTGGCAGGAGTATGTGGAAGAGGCAGACCACTTGAGGCATAAGCCAGAAGTAAAACAAATCTATGCGAAGCGCAAAGAAACCATCGAGCGCGTATTCGCAGATGCAAAAGAAAAGCATGGCATGCGTTGGACAACCCTGAGGGGGCTTAAAAAATAGTCGATGCAGGCGATGCTTACTTTCGCTGCCTTGAACCTGAAGAAGATGGCCAACTGGACATGGAGAAGTCCAGTAATGGCCTAAAAGTAAAGCAAAGAGAATCTATTTTCTTTGAAAAACCGATGAAATCTCAAAAAGGGGTTCGGAATGCGAGCATTCCGAACCCCTTTTGTCTACAAACTGAGAGAAAGGCTTTTGCCTTTCTCTTTATTAATGCAATCCACTAACTGATGAAACGGTCCCGTTCGGCAGCTTCTTCCTCACGCTGCGCTTCCCGTTCCTCGTACCAAAACTTAATATGGGTAAGGATGGAGAAGACAAGGAAGAAATTCATAGTCCATACACTTACAAAAGGAGCAATCCCGCCAAAATCAACTGCCTCATATTGTTTAATGACCATTACAATATATGACTCAATGAACACAAGAACAAAACCTGCTACACCAGCAATCGCCATTCGCATCATAATCAATAACCACCTCATCATAATTATCAGATTATTTAAATAATACGACTCATTATTGTCTAGTGTATCATCTTGTTCATATTTTTGCCACAATTACATATTGACAATTTGTCACACTTCTAATGGTTATCGATTCAATCTTTTCTGCTTCTGCATGATGTCATATGATTTTTCAATAATATCTGTCAAGACATCGCCTTTATAAATTCTGCCAATCTTCGTATTTTCCTGATAGTAATCTACAATTTCATCAAGTTTGTCTGCTGTATCTTTTGTTACTCTTACATTCAATTGAATTCTCTGGGGCTCTTTCATCGGAATGGTTTCCCTCCAAATTCTTTAAAATTCACAATCTATCAACTGCTAGCAATCAGATATCCTGTTGATATTTGTCGCTAACTGATTGGCAACATTCTCTATTTTAGCACACTCCAGCAGGATGTAACATGATCTTACACCTAACCTTTGTTTCCCATATAAGCGTAAAGGGTAAATTTATAGCAAATCAATCAAAAGGAAAAAATGTCTGGAGAATCTACTATGAAACTGACAAATTGGTCCTACACAAGAAGGTATAATATTAAAGCTCAATTTGATGCCTTTCCCAATTCAGTCGTTTTGTTCCGCCGGATCAAGGATTATTATTTTGTTTATACCGTGAACTGGTCTATTCAGGATCCAGTTGTAACAAAGCAGGTGTTGGAGGAAATGGAATGGCTTTTGAACAAAGACTTGGGCACCGAAGATGCTTACCGCCATCGAAAGGTCTTCCGCGACTGATTAGTAGGATTATAGTAAATTTTTGATTTTTCATTTACAACTACAAAGATTTATTTTAAGATGATGTGGAAAACAACAACTGCATAGTTTATTGCACTAGGGGAGCTTTTTGCTGAGAAGAACGTTGTTCTGACCCTTATGACCCGATCTGGATAATACCAGCGTGGGGAAGTGCAGGCGAAGCTCATCGTTATTTTTCCCATGTTAATACGATAGCATTCAACTGCATTCACTACGCTGGATGCAGTTTTTTGTTGTTAAAAAATTCAATGGGAGTTGGAACGAATGAAAGAAAATGTTTGCGGTACAAGTGAAATTACAGGAGCAAGGTTTTCGCTCTACCCTATGTCCGACCGATTCGTCGACATTATTCTGTCAGCACTGAAGGAGGTCGATACAAAGAAAGTTTGGATGGAAACAGACGATGTCAGCACCTGTGTCCGCGGAAGGTCTGAACATGTTTTTGACGTGGTGAAAGCCATTTTTTTAACATCCGCCGCCGGTGGTGAACATGTCGTTCTAAATGCTACATTCTCAAATGGCTGCCCTGGTGATACTGCTGGCGATACATACATGGCCGAAGATTCGTTAAGGATCAATGAGCGGCTATCCAATTCCATCAAACAAGAGGTTGCAGTCCAATTCGCACTTTATCCTTTAGGGATCCCGGGTTATATGGATGTCATCATGGATCAGGTCAAGACCGTTGATCAGCAGGGCGTCTTCTCTGGCGGTGTTCATTATGCCTCAAGATTGGATGGAGACGGCAATAAAGTTTTCTCGGCTTTGGAAAATGCATTTGAAGGAGCAAGGAACAGTGACTCAACACATATCGTAATGACGGTCACGATGTCAGCAAACAGCCCTTCACGGAAGGCGGGTCAATGATGCTTGGAAATTGGAAGCTTCGTGAAGTTGTCGTCATGTCTGTTTTGGCCGTGGTTTTCGGTGTCATTTATCTCCTTTTCCTTCAACTTGGCAATGTCCTTGTTGGGATGTTCGGACTGATCGGCTATGATCTGATATTTGGCATATGGTTCATCGTTTCAATCATTGCTGCCTATATCATCAGGAAGCCCGGAGCAGCTGTTATGTCAGAAACAATTGCGGCAGCAATCGAGGTTATGCTGGGTAACGCAGTGGGCCCCAGACTGATTCTTGCCGGGATTATTCAAGGACTAGGAGCAGAGGCTGCTTTTGCAGCAACGAGGTGGAAGAACTATTCACTATGGGTGCTTGTGGCAGCTGGGATGGGTTCTTCGGTCACCAGCTTTGTATGGGGATACTTTTTAGGTGGTTTTTCGGCCCTGTCCCCTGGTTATGTAACAGCAATGTTCATTGTGAGACTTGCAAGTGGAGCGATCCTTGCCGGCCTTCTGGGCAAGTACATAAGTGACAGTCTTGCACGTACTGGTGCGTTGAACAGCTTCCCTATTGGAAAGGAAGTAAGGAAGGCGAAACAGAATCATGAAATTTCAGCGTAATGAACTCCTTCTTCAAGTCTCAGATTTATTGTTCCGTTTTGATGAAGATCAGGAGCCTGTACTGAAAAATATCAGTTTTGAAATACATGAAAACGAGGCAATCCTTGTGCTGGGATCAAGCGGATCGGGTAAAAGTACACTCGCCTACTGCCTTAATAACCTGTATCCTTCATCTGTAGATGGAATCCAAAGCGGAAATATCCTGTTTCAAGGAAGGGATGTATCCTCTTTCCAACCTGGTGAACTTAATCAAAGAATAGGACTCGTCATGCAGGACCCGGATGCCCAGTTTTGTATGTTGACTGTCGAGGAAGAACTGGCATTTGTGCTGGAGAACATGCAGACACCCAGATCAGAAATGGAAGCAAGAATACATTCGGCCCTGGAGTATGTTGACATGATAGCATTCAAGCACAGGATGATCCATTCCCTTTCAGGCGGCCAGAAACAGAAGCTTGCAATAGCTTGCGCCCTTGCCATGGAACCTGAAGTGTTAATCCTTGATGAACCAACAGCGAACCTGGATCCTGCTTCTGGTCTGGAGTTGGTGAGAACGTTGAAGGAGCTCAGGCGTGAACATTCATTCAGCATTCTGATCATTGAGCATAATCTTGATTATTGGCTGGAAATGGTTGAACGCTGCTTGATTTTGAATTCTGAAGGAGAATTAATATTTGATGGGCCCACTCGGGTTTGTTTTACCGAACACGCCAGGCTGCTTGCCCAGGAAGGCATATGGCTGCCTCGTGCCGTGGAGGCTGGATTGAAACTGCTGGAAGCTGATTTATTGAACACTTCCAGTCTCCCTCTGACAATTGAAGAGATTATTCAAAGCAGCTGTCGGCTTACTGACACGATCAAGTTTTTAAAACAGGACAGGATCAGTGAAAAGACTGACAGTCCAGTTATGATTTATGAACTAAATAAAATCAGTTATACAAAAAACCATCAAGCTTTATTAAAAGAAATCTCTTTATCTGTGAAAGCAGGTGAATTCCTTGCCATTGCAGGTTCTAATGGTTCAGGAAAAACAACGTTATCCAGATGCCTGGCCGGCTTGCTTCCTTTATCGGCAGGGGAAATCAAATTTTATGGAGACGAGTTAGAACAATGGCGTGAAGAAGAAAAATGGGCGCGGCTTGGATATGTCTTTCAGAATCCCGAACATCAATTCGTAGCTGATTCCGTGCTGGATGAAATCAACTATAGCCTGGAAGCCAGCATACATGGAACTCAAGCATTTGAAATCAACGATATCCTTAAAACCCTGCGTATGACTGACCAACTGCACAACCATCCTTTCTCTTTGAGCCAGGGCCAGAAAAGAAGGTTGAGTGTAGCGGTTATGCTGATTAACGGCCAGAAAGTGCTGATCATGGATGAGCCGACTTTTGGCCAGGATGCCCTTACCGCAAAGGAAATTATGGAGTTCACAGTAAACTCCGTACCTGAATCAGGCAGCATCATAATGATCACACACGATATGGATTTGATTGATAGATATGCAGATAAGGTAATGGTACTTGGTGAAGGGAGGATGTTATTCTGTGACTCTCCATCGAAATTATGGGATGCGCCGGAAATTTTAGCTGAGTCCAGATTAAAGCTTCCTTTTCTAAGGGAAATGGAAAAGATGGCACAGCTTTGTTCGGAGGGACTGTATGCTGTTAAATGAGATGAATCCAAGCATAAAAGCCTTGAGTATAGTAGTTGGCATCTTGATGCTATCGTTTTTCTTCGACCCAGTCACACCGTTGCTAAGTTTCTTATTAACGATTGCGATCACCTTTATCTTTGGTAAAGTCAGCTTTAAAAAATGGATTTTTTTGTTCTTGCCCTTTCTGTTTATGGCAGTGGTATATGTATGGTCAGCCCTCTTATTCCCACGGGTAGATCCGGGTGATCACATCCTATGGGAATGGCAATTCATCACAGTCACAGAAGAAGGATTAGAGCGAAGTATATCACTCGGATTAAGGGTATTAAGCTTTGCTTCCCTTTCCCTTCTGTTTGCACTTACAACAAATCCAATCCATTTCTTGCTTAGCCTTATGCAGCAATGCAGGCTATCGCCAAAGATTGCTTATTCAATCATGGCAGGCTATCAATTCCTGCCATTGATGAAGGAGGAAATGGAAATCATCAGAGGCGCTCATCGGGTTAGGGGTGCAGGCAGGTCTCATACTCTTTCAGATAAAATAAAACAAATCAAGAAATACGCCATCCCTCTGCTTGCCAGCGGCATCAGAAAAGCGGAAAGAACGGCAATTGCTATGGAATCAAAAGGATTCACCGGAGAGCCGAATAGAGAGTTTTATAAAGTGATTCCTGTAACAAAAAAGGACTGGCTGCTCTCCTGTATGCTCATTGGTGTGGTGATCCTAAGTGTTTATGTGTCTTTCAAGCTCGGCCATCTTTCACTTTATAGAGGCGAACTATAAAAAACCCCCAGCACAATGAAGTGCTGGGGTTTTTGATGTTATTTCACTGAAAGAACTTCTTCCCAGTTGATTGTGCCATCTTTGACTTGCTCCCGCTTTTCCTTGTTCATGATGTCGGCCGGCCTTCCGCCTTTTGGCCAATCATTTTCATGCCCAGCGAATTCCGGTCTGTCATGCGAGAGAATATATGCGGCTACATTGATTGCCTCCTGGTCAGATAGTGCGCCTCCCTGGCCCTTAGGCATGTTCTTCTGGACATATCCAGCCATTTTCGTCAGCCTTGACATTCCAGCTCCATCATTGAAGGAGTTTTCACCCCATACTGCAGGACCTGTGTTTGGACCTGTACCAGATCCATCAACAGCATGACAGCTTGCGCACGACTGTGCGTAAACCTTTTCTCCATCTTCTGCACTAGGAACCGGATACTGTTTTGGTTCTTTGGCCGCTCTCCAGGGAATGTCAGCTCCAGCAGGAATCCCCTCAGACATATAATGCAAATAAGCAATCATGGCGCGCATTTCCTTGCTGTCTTCCGGGAACATTTTCCCGTTCATGCTGCGGATCATACATCCATTGATTCGATCCTCAAGTGTATAGACCTCTCCTTCACGCGTCCTGTATTCCGGGTAGACCGCTGTTAAACCGACCATCGGTGCTTCTTCCTTCACAGTTCCGCCATTGGCATGGCAGCTTGCACAGGACAGATTGTTACCGACATACTCATCTGCCACTGTATTGGTTTCCATCATTAATTCGTACCCATATTTAATGCTTTCGCCAAGCGGGCCCTCAGGCACATTCTCCATGCTTGGCGGGTTGAATTCGATTATCTGGCTTACGCCTCCTGTTTGTGGCTGAGGTGCAGTTGACTTCTCAGAGGGCCCGAGATCCTGACTTATTTTCCAGCCAACGAATAATGAACCGAAAATTAAAAATCCAATGATGATTGCTAGACTGTTTTTCATTTTGCTTCCTCCTTTATGTACTATAATCAAAGTATATAAGCAATTCCTATATACCCATTCTAGTATAGGCAGCGCTGATATTTATGAGTTAAATATGTAGAAATAGTGAAAACTATAAAAATAGGAAAAAGGAGCCGGATTACTCCGGCTCCTCCTTCTCTTTAAAACCATTTCCTACTTCTCTTTAACATAAAAGTATAAAAACCATACAGCGTGATTCTGTTCATCATGTGCAGCACGCCTAAATACTTCTTTTATCATAGGGTCTGCAGCTTCGTCTGCAATATCAAGATAAAAATCGGTTGTTTCCTGCTCGTCTTTCAAGGAAGCTTCCAAGCCTTCGAGATACGTATCAGCGCATTCCTCCGTAATTTGCATCTGCGGCTGTCTCCCGGTAAGGGCTGTGTAGATCTGAGTGAATTGCTGTAAATGACGCTTTTCATCATTTAAAATCTCATTTATTTGATTACGCTGTTCAGAATTCGGTGCCATCGCAGCAAGTTTTGCATAACAAACCGTCGCACTATATTCGCCATTTATGGCTTTCGCAACATCATTGATCAGCTTTTGATTCTGTCTGTAATGATTATAATAAGGATACATGTCAAACCTCCCAAAACTATCTGTAATAGTTTATGGCGAGGTAATTTTACTGTGCCTGTATTAATTATTCCGGATTGATTCCCTCAAACTCAATGAATATCCCTTTTAAATACTTCTTTTCTTTTACTATATTAATTCCTGATTCTCTCATGTATCGGCCTGTATCACGGTTAAGATGGCAGCCGTCGCAAAGCCTCTTCCAAGCAGGGGTGAGTACATCCTGCAAAGCGGCAAGGTAGCTGGATTCCATTCTGACATGCTCAAACAGGACAATTCTGCCGCCTTTTTTGCATACTCTCCGGATCTCACTGAATACTTGTGCCGGATCATTGACTGAACACAAAACCAAGGTAGCGACCACTGTGTCAAACTCGCCATCCTTAAAGGGCAGTGCTTCAGCCATTCCCTGGTGAAATTCAACCGGTATACGATAACCATTTGCCTTATGTTTCGCTTGTTCAATCATATAGGGATTAGGCTCCACAACAGCAATCCTGCTCACTTTTTCCTGAGAGTAATAAGGGATATTGGCTCCTGTTCCCGCACCAATTTCCAGTACATTCCCTTCAAGTCCTGAAACAATCCGTTTCCTGATCCGGGCAATCCATCTTTTTTCAAGCGGCCCCATAAGTGTGTCATACAAACTTGCAAACAATTTTGCCACAATTAAGCTCCTTATCTTACATTTTTAATCATTATAAAAAAAATGACCTGGAAAAGCTATTTCTTAACCATGTCCATTTGTATATTCAGCTGCTTTGCCATGAATCAGCGTTCGAATTTTTTCTTTGATTTCCGGCATTTTTTCCTTAAGCCCATTGCTTAAGCCGAAATGAAACTCTACTTCAAACGGCTCCACTCCAACAAGAATGCCCTGTTTATTGCTAAGGGCATGAAACAGATGAAAATTGTGACCTGCAATCCCTTTTTCCATCTCTCTTAGATCTGACAGCTGGATTTCATAAACACACCCTTGATTGGCCATATTTTAAAAAACCCCCTTAAATTGGTCTCCGGGGAAGATAAGTGAAAACCCTTTTGTCATTTTAATCGAAAATAATTGGGAATATGAAGGAAGAGAGGAGCGCCAACGTGGAGATTTACCGCATAAAAAGGTTTATTTTACTTTTTTTTCGAGTTAATTTACTTTTTTCTTCGCTTAATTTACCAATAACCAATTTTAATTAACCTTTTTCCAGAATTAATGAATCTTTTTGCTATTTTAATTTACTTTTTAACTAAATATGGGAAACACTAGGGGCAGCCAGCAGTATCTAAATGGTCGATTCAGGCCTGATATAAACCCTATTTCGTTTCCCTCCTATTGGTTTTAATCCCATCTTTCCAATTGCATCTGCTGCCATTTTCCTGGTGGGGAAGAATAGAAATTCCTTAAATTGTTTAGTAGAAATAGTTGGGCTGACCAAAAGAAAGTAATCTGCGACCGCCTGGTGATGTGCATCTTTGGAGGTTGCCCCACACGATGTACAGAGCCAATTTGCTGAAACTCGCTTCATAGGAATATGGTGGCAGCTTGGACAAGAAACTCCGGGGAGTATATCTGATCGACCAATATTAAACAAATGGAGATGGGAACCTTCCGGTATATGGCTTTTAAGGATTTGCTTGCTGATCTTTTTAAATTCTTTATCGGTTAAGAAGTTATGGCTGTACTTCTGCTTATACTCCTCGATTTTGAACACGAGTTTCCCTGCTTTGCAAACCCGCTCATATACTTCTCTGTCGCTAGTGGAATTTCTGAGAGTAGTTGCTGAATTACTGTAAGCTGCGATGAATTCGATGGGGATGGAGGGGAAATGGTGGTCTTGCAGCCATCTTCTTAACTGCTCTCTTTGGCGCTTCACCTGCAAAAGGGGGTCTTCGTACGTTTCAACCTTTTCATTGTATGTGCGGATAACTTGCCCCAGAACTGGTTCAAATTCGATGATACCTGGCATATTTTTCGCTTCAATTAACAGGATGAATTTAGGGGATAACAAAAGGAAGTCAATTTGGAAAAAGTTTTTACCATATGGAAGGCGGATACTTTGAAAAATGTGAAAGTCGGTTTCGTGGAGGAGGTTGATGTGGTAATCGAGGTCCTGCTCACCTTTGAGGCCGGCTCTTCTGATCAGCAAATCCTGCAAGATTTCAGCCCGCTTCGGATGGTTTAGAGGAAGCCTTCGCAATAATGCTTCGTCAATTAAAATTCTTAATGGTATTGATCTTCTTTTTACAATCAAAATCTATCACTCCTTTATTTAGTCTAATTGCTTATTCAGCAAGAAAAGACAAATTCCTGCTTTCCTCAACAAAAAGACAGGCACACGGCCTGTCTCAGCGATGAATTTAGGTTTGAACAGTCTTCCATAGGACATTCCTACGGCTTCAACACGACCTTAATACAATCATCCTTGCGGTCATTGAAAATCTCGTATCCTTTTGCAGCATCTTCCAATGGAATCTTATGAGTAATGATGTCGGTCGGATCAAATTCGCCATTAACGACCATATCGAAAAGCTTAGGCATATAATGAATGACTGGCGCCTGCCCCATTTTCATTGTGATATTCCGCTCGAAGAACCTGCCTAGCGGGAACATGTTATACCTAAGGCCATAAACGCCTGTCAACTGCACTGTACCGAACTTTCTAACTGCAGTATGTGCTATTTCAATGGCGGACAAAGTACCACCCTGTAGCTTCAATTTTTGTTCGACTTTTTCCACTGCTGATTTCTTCCCATCCATGCCGACGCAGTCGATGACGACATCTGCACCGCCATCAGTCAAATCCTGAAGGAATTTCCCTGGGTCATCCTCCTGGGTAAAATCAAAAATTTCCACATTATTCGTCTTTCTTGCATGTAGCAGCCTGTAATCCAGATGGTCAACAGCTATGACCCGCTTTGCCCCTTTCATCCAGGCAAATTTTTGCGTCATCAACCCAACAGGTCCGCTGCCAAGAACGATGACAGTATCTCCCTTCTTTACCCCCGCATGTTCAACGCTCCACCATGCTGTTGGAATGACATCTGAAAGGAATAAAAGCGACTCGTCTTCTAATTCACAAGATTCTGGTACGACAAAAGAAGTGAAGTCCGCATAAGGCACCTTTAAGTATTCAGCCTGTCCGCCGGGGTGGTTGCCGTATTGTTCTGTATATCCAAAGTAGGCGCCTGCATCTTTATAATCATTCGTGGTGTCACACTGGCTTTCCATCTGGTTCTGGCAGTAAAAGCACTCTCCACAGGAAACGTTAAAAGGAATGACGACGCGGTCTCCTTTTTTGACATTTTGTACTGCAGGCCCAACTTCTTCTACAATTCCCATCGGTTCATGCCCAATAATGTATCCTGGACGGAGAGGCATATTCCCTTGATACAGGTGCAGGTCTGACCCGCAAATCGCGGTAGAAGTTATTTTTACGATCATATCCTTTTCATGTTCGATTTTCGGTGCTTCAACATTTTTCACCTGTACATCTTTAGAACCCTGATACGTAACTGCTTTCACTATTCGCCACCCCATTCTTATAAAGTACATTTCAATTTTTCCCTATGGATATTTAGAAAAAACATGTTTGGAAGACTTACCAATAATTAGCTTGTACATAATGTGCCTTTTATTTAAGCACCTTAAATGATGGAGGTGTAGAAAATTGGACCCTAAACAACCAGGAAATAAAAAAATGCCCGATTTTAAGGAACTGTCAGACAGGATGATTGCACAGCCCGCCACTGGCCCCCAGCTGGTGATAAAAACAAATCTGGATCCTAGTGACGCTACTGAGGATAACCCTTATTACAGGAACGATCAGGTTACGGATTCTGAAAAATTCAAAGAATATTTCGAGGAGTAGAACATGGAGAAGACACAGGCATATCTGCGCGAGATTGTTTCAAATTATACTGAAACCTATCCACTCAGTAAAAAAATATATAAAAGGCTGGAAGAGGGAAATTATCCTTCCGAAGGCGCTTTCGTTAAACATCTGACAATGGAAGAAATCGAATTTTTGAACAAAATACTTCCTGAAGCGATTGAATATGCCAAGAACGAGCTTGATGAAGAACGTGCGCATCAGTTGAACGAAGTATATGAATTGCTTTTTTGATTTTTGGAACTCGTTAAAATACAGAAAAAAAAACAGCAGATCATCTGCTGTTTTTTCATTTTATCCTCTTGCTGTGGTTGTTGTTTCTTCGATTGGCTCGCCTGTTTTATCTCTGTGATAAATCGCGTTGATTTCCCCGCCAAGGACCAGGGCAAGCCCAGTCAGGAACAACCATAGCATCAGGACGATGACACCGCCAAGGCTTCCATATGTGGCTGAGTAGTTGCCAAAGTTGCTGACATAGAATGAAAACCCAAGTGAGATCAATTGCCAAACAATTGTGGCGAAAATAGCTCCCGGAATGACATGTTTAAATGGATAGTGCTTGTTTGGTGCGACCTTGTACAATCCGGCAATGACGGCTACCATGACAACAAAGGCCACGATCCACCTTACCACATTGAAAATCACATCAAATGGGGCAGGTATATGGATGAAGGCCTGGATTCCATCCAGGATGACCTTACCGAATACTGGCAGCAATAACGCGACGACAAAGGCTAAAATCAAGCCAATTGTCAGCATGATGGATACAAGTCTGGCTTTAATGAATGACCTGGTTTCCTTGACGTCAAAGGCAATATTCATTGCCCTTATGAAAGCATTCATGCCATTGGACGCTGACCAGATGGTTCCGATGATCCCGAATGTCAGCAATCCGCCATTCCGTTCGCTCACCAGTTTGATTACATTTTCCCTGAGCAGCTGGGCCGATTCGGATGGGAGCAATTTATTCACGACATCAATTGCTTTTTGCGGATCGATATTTAGATATGGAACAATTGCGATTAATAAAATCAGCATCGGGAACAGCGCCAGCATATAATAGTATGCTTGTTGCGCAGCCAAGCCCGTAGCCTGGTCCTCTTTCAGCTCCTTCATAAGTGTTTTTCCGTATTGTATCATCTTTTCTTTCAAATAACTCACCTCTCGTTGGCATCCTGTATGCTTCTCTTTTCCCTGCCATGGAGAGTTTTAATCATGATAAATTAACCCAGTAAAGACAATGAAAAAAGGCCTGCCTTTTGAAAGGGCGGCCATATTACTTTATTTATCATCTTCCACATATGGGTCATGCTCGTAAGCAGGAAGGTCTCCAAATGTCGTCATGATCCCTTCCTGATCCAACTCATCTTCATATTTTTCATGCTGCTTATTGGGGTATACGGTAATTTCTTTTCCAGTAATATCATTGCCCACAAAGTTTTCGAAGTCCTCGACATAACCGACATTCTCTTCTGATTCAATATAGACATCATTATAATTGTCCTGTGGTGTGACAAAATCCGAAGGAGTCTCCGAAGTTCCCCAGCTCGAAACCTCCTGCCAGGAATCCTCTGCATCATAGGCGACATTTTCGTCCTTATTGTCCAAATCAAATTTTCCGAAGGGCGGCATCAATACCCCTTCTTCAATCGGACGGTTATGGGATACAGTCCTGTCTGGCGTGTGTTCGATGCAAAAAGTGGTTTCAGGAACCGCCTCAAGGCGTTCAAACGGAATATCTTTTCCGCATACCTCGCACTTTCCGTATGTTCCCTTTTCAATCGCATTGAGTGCTTTCTCGATATTCTGGATCTGGTATTCGACATGATCGTTCAATGCGATATCTTTCTCGCGTTCATATAATTCAGTACCTTCGTCCCCAGGATGGTTATCATAGCTTGAAAGCTCGCCGGTTGACTCATGGGCATGGCCGCTTGTCAAATCGAAGTGGTCATTGCCGTCAAGATGGGACTCCAGATCCTTTTTATTATTGAGAAGCTCTGCCTTGAATGCCGACAGCTGGCCATTTGTAAGCATATCAGCTGCTCCTTTCTTTAATGCTTTTTTCTTAGCTTGCTGCAACGGCCGGTATTTAATAAAAGGTAATAAGTGTTAGCTGTTCAACAAGTACCATTTTTTCCACAATAGTCATAGTATATATGACTAATTACTATCTGGAGTGATGCCTATGCCACTTTTTGTAAACGGATCTGTTTCACCGCTGGTGTTTAACAGGGATGAAAATGCAGCTGAGCGAAGCAATCAGTCTCTATATCGCCTTAACTTTTTGGAGGAAGTACTGAATGAACAGCAAAAATTGAACAATGAATTGACCGGAAGTGTTACCCATTTTGATGCTTCCCTGGAGAAAAACCGTCATGAACAGTATACCCAATTCCAAGAACTGATTTCTTTCTTGACGAAGCAGGAGAATATTTCGGAACGAGTAATGGAGAATATATCTGAACAAAAGGAATCCACTTCCGGCATTGATGAAAAGCTCCTTAAGCTGGAGGGAATGCATGAGCAATTTGCTAAGGCGTTTTTAAGCAAGGAATTGACCAATCAGGCTATCCTTGACCAGCTTGCCCATCAGCAAGCGATGATCCAGGAATTGAACAGGAAACTCCTTGAATACGAGGATGTCACCACCGCACTGGTTGTACAGGCGAAGAAACAGGAGGAACTCCAAAACATCATCACTAAGCATGATGATTTACAGGGAATTTTCCACGAAACCATTATGGAACGTCTGGACAAACAAGATGCAGCCAGCGGGACCATTAGCGATCAGCTTGGCGAGATCAATACTTCTTTATCAGCAAAAGCAACGGCCATTATGGATAAAATAGAACATCAGTATACAAAATTCACCCAGTTTTTCCTAAATCTTATCGTACCCAGTTTATCCCAGAGGAAAATGATCGATGGAAAAACGTTTAAGACAAAAGTAAAAAAGGAAAACTAAAAAAAAGCATTGGCAGCTTTTTGCCAATGCTTTCACTATTCTAATCTAAAATCGTAACTTTCACTTGTTTTCTTCCCCATTGAAGTGCACCGCTCTGGCTAGGGATGAACACATCAATGCGATTTCCTTTAATCGCTCCGCCGATATCCTCGGCAGTTGCATAACCATATCCTTCGACATGCACACGAGTTCCAAGCGGGATGACGGATGGGTCAACCGCAATAACTTTGGCATCAGGATTTGTTTTCAGGTTTACACCTGTCTTGGTAATACCAGAACATCCTTCACAATTGGCTGTATAAGCTGTCGCTTCCACAGTAATCTGTTTTGATGATGCAGCCGGCTTTGATGCTGCCGGAGTTGATTTTGGTTGTGCTGCAGGTGCTGCTACTGGAGTTGCCGCTGGTTTAGCGGTATTGGCTTTTTTTGTTTTAATTTCTGCAGGCATATCTGTGTAGATAGCCAGACTCATTCCTGGATGGATGATATCAGAAGATAATTTATTCCATTCTTTAACTTCATTAACTGATACTCCATATGATTTTGCAATATTCCAGAGAGTATCCCCTTTTCTGACTTGTGCATACTTAATTGGAGAAACTTCTAATAAATCGTTTGGATGAATTACATCGCTGGATAGATTGTTCCATTTTTTCAAGGACTCTACTGATACGCCGTATTCCATTGAAATACCCCAAAGTGTATCTCCCTTATGTACGACGATTTCCTCTGCCTGTGCTTGTGTGCCGGCAGCTCCAGAAATTGCCGCAGCAGCAACCAATGATAATAATGACTTTTTCATTTGTTTGCCTCCCATCGGCTAATTTTTATCACGTGAATTATCGTAACATAGAATTTCTGGAGAAAAAGAACAAGCATATTTAAGTTTAGTTACGAGAATAACAGAATTATAACGATAAGATGTCATATATTCTGAAAATTCAGTTAAAATAATACTTTTGTCCGTATAATTTCTAGATTACTTGAAAATTATTCTATGTATTTCATCCTTACCCATATTTTTCCGACGAACTTCCACCTCACCTTTTAAAAAAATTTGGCTTTCATTAAACTAAACTTGGGTCACTTGTGCATATTTCTATGAAAAATGCCTAAATAAAAACAGCTAAAACCCTCGAGGGATTTTAGCTGTTTTTTTATGCGATTGTTTCAATCTTGACTGCACACGCTTTGAACTCTGCAGTTCCAGAGATAGGATCATATTCATTCAAGGTAAGGACATTGGTTGGCACCTCTGACCAGTGAAAGCTCATGAAAACAAGTCCAGGAACCACCTGTTCTGTGATCTTAGTTTTTACTGTCAGGGAGCCGCGCCTTGAACTGACCTTTACAAGATCACCATTATTGATGTTCAGGCGTGCTGCATCCACTGGATGGATATCGAGCGTCTCTTCTGTTTGTTTAATTTTTACACCAGCAGCGTAATGCCTGGTCTGGGTATGTGTGTTGTATGACTCGTAACGTCTGCCTGTTGTCAATGTGAAAGGATAAAGTTCATCCGGTTTTTCCAGAGGCGGCGTAAAATCTACGGGCACGAAACTTGAACGTCTCTCGGCTTCTTTATCAGCATGGAATCTTTCGTGAAGGATCTTTGTCCCTGGATGTGATTCATCAGGACATGGATAATGGATGCCGTACTCATTTTCCAGGCGCGCGTATGTGATTCCGCCATACATCTCCCACGCAAGCTCCCTTACTTCATCCCATATTCCTTCGCTTGATTGATAGCTCATTGGATATCCCATCAGTGTAGATAAGTCGCAGAGAATTTCCCAATCCTCTTTGACATTTGGCTGGGCTTCAATTGCAGTCCGTACCCGCTGGACTCGCCTGTCTGTGTTTGTGTATGTTCCGTCAACTTCACCCCAGGACTTAGCCGGCAATACGACATCTGCCATTTCTGCCGTCTCAGTCATGAAGATATCCTGTACAATCAACAAATCCAACTTCTCTAACAATGTTCTTGTATGATTCATATGGACATCAGCGAGGAGTGGATTTTCACCGATACAATATAAGGCTTTAATCTCTCCTGTTTCAATTTTGTCGAATGTCCTTGTCTGGGTATCTCCCACTTTTTGACTGATTTCTACATTCCAGGCTTTTTCAAACCGCTGGCGGTAATCATCATTCAGCAAACTCACCGCACCTGTAAGCTGGTTGGGCAGACATCCCATATCGCCCGCACCCTGGACGTTATTTTGCCCCCTCAGCGGCATAATGCCTGAACCTTTCTTGCCGATCTGTCCAGTAAGGAGCGCGAGATTGGCAATATCGAACACATTGTTCACCCCACAATGATGCTCTGTAATCCCCAGTGTGTAAGCAATCATGGATTTGCTGGAAGTGGCATACATTCTCGCCACCTCTGCAATTTCCTCAGCAGATAGACCAGTGAGTTCCGCAGAATATTCAGGTGTATAACGAGCTACTTTTGCCTGTAATGCATCAAAATCTTCTGTATGCTTGCCAATGAACCCTTGATCATATAATCCTTCTTTGATGATGACGTGAATCATCGCATTAATAAGGGCAATATCCGTACCGACGTTGATTTGCAAATGCTTGTGCGCCGATTTGACCATATCAATACTTCGCGGATCAATGACAACGATTTGGAGACCTCCTTTGGCCGCCTTTTTTATTCTGTTGCCGATAATCGGATGGGCTTCAGTAGTGTTTGAACCCATTAATAACAACACTTCCGCTTCATCAATATCTTCCAGAGTATTCGTCGGGAACCCGCTTCCAAACACAGTCGCCAGACCGGCGACACTAGGAGCGTGTCAGGTTCGGTTACAGCCATCGATATTATTACTGCCGATCACAGTCCTCATGAATTTTTGTGTAATATAATTTGATTCATTTGTTGTCCGAGCACAGGCGAACATCGAAATCGCATCTGGACCAAAGTCTTTTTTTAGAGCAGACAGACGGTTGGAGATATAATCATATGCCTCCTGCCAAGAAACCTTCACCAGCTGGCCAGCTTTCCTGATCATGGGAGAATTCAGTCGTTCCGGGGCATGGACATATTGATAAGCAAACGCACCTTTCACACATGTCTGTCCCTTGTTCACAGGTGCCTCCTTATCTCCTCTGATTTTCACTATTTTGTTGTCCTCAACCTCCAATATAAGACCGCAGCCTGTACCACAATAGCCGCAGACGGTCTTAACCTGGCTTTTTGAAGTCATTTCTTCCCCTCCTGCGTTTTTTATTAGTGCATCCTCGAATGGTGCTCCTTCTTCTTTTGTGTTGAGTTTTTTCTGAAGCAGAAAGAAGCTCGGGATAACCAAAATGAAAGTGCTTTCATACTTTCATAGTAGTCTAAATTTTCCTGCTGATGTTGAAAAATCAAAAGATTTTTTTGTCGTATTTGCAACAATTTATCGACAAAAGTAAACATTCGCTCCCTTTCTGCGCCTTATAGTCCTAATGAAAGCAAAAAGACAGGATTTCTCCTGTCTTTTAAAATTTTTTTATGCAGTTTTTGCTGGGAGCATAATCTTGAATGTTGTTCCTTTATTTTGCTCACTTTCGATATAGACTTTTCCATTATGGCTTTCAATGATCTTGAAGCTGACCATCAAACCTAAGCCGTTTCCATTTTTCTTTGTCGTATAGAAAGGCTCTCCAATTTTCTTCAGTGTTTCCGGAGGAATCCCAACACCAGTATCCTGTATGGAAACAAGTACGTTATCATTCTGAATTTCCGTTTTCACACGCAAATCCCCGCCATCAGGCATCGCTTCGATTCCATTTTTAATGAAATTAAGGAAAACTTGTTTAAGCCTATTTTCATCACATTCAATCTGGATGATTTCTTCAGAGGCATCAAATTCAAGTTTTACATTCCGTTTTCTTGCTTCGAATTTAAGCATTGAAACAACATTCTGTACTATAGGTATGATGTTTTTCTCCTCGAGCTCCACTGCCTTTGGCTTTGCAAGAACCATGAATTCCTCGACAATATTATTGACTCTGTCAATTTCGTCAAGAATGATCCCCAAAAATTCCTGGCGTTGAGGATCTTCTTCGTCAAGCTGAAGGAACTCGGCATACCCCTTCATCGATGTCAAAGGATTTCTTATTTCATGGGCAACTCCTGCAGCCAGCTGACCGACAGCGGCCAGTTTATCTTGGCGGTGCAGCATTTCTTCGGATTTTTTCTTCTCCGTAATATCGTTTCGAATCGCCAAGTACTGATACGGCTTGCCCTTATCATTCAGAAACGGAATGATGGTGGTATCTACCCAATAATAGGAGCCATCTTTCGCCCTATTCCGGATTTCACCTTTCCAGACTTGCCCGGAACCAATCGTTTTCCAGAGATTCTTGAAAAACTCCTTGGAATGGAGGCCAGAATTCAGCAAGCTATGATCTTTTCCAATTAATTCATCCCTGCTGTACTTGGAAATTTCACAGAACTTGTCGTTAACGCTCTTGATTATGCCTTTTTCATCTGTAAATGCTACAATCGAAGACTGATCTAGCGCAAATTTAATATCACTAACCTCTTTGAGTGTTTCTTTGAGACTGGACTCAGCCTGCTTTCTTTGTGTTATATCAGAACGGATCGAAACATACTGATACGGTCTGCCCTTACTGTTCAAGAAAGGAACGATAGTCGTGTCGACCCAATAAAACGAGCCATCTTTTGCTCTATTCCGGATTTCGCCTTTCCAAACCTTTCCTGAACCAATGGTTCTCCACATTTCCTTAAAAAATTCCTTCGAATGCAGGCTGGAATTCAAAATCGAGTGATTTTGGCCAAGCAGTTCAGCTTCACTATACCCCGATATCTCAATAAACTTATCATTAATATACGTAATATTCCCCTTAGGGTCTGTGATTGCTACAATGGCTGAAGCGTTTAGTGCATCAGTAATATCCTTTAGGTTTGTATCCGAAACAGCAAGTCTCTTGCTGATCAAAGCACTTGAGCCAATTAATCCCGCCAGAATAAGGACGGAAATAAAAACAATCAAATAACTGATTAATGATTCGGGGATCCCACTCTGTTGTGCAGCACCATTTACCATGTTAATCGACGAAGCTCTTGTCAAAAGAAAATGACCTTCCACGATTGCCGCAGTGACAAACAATGCACTTAAAGGTTTAATCCATCCGTGATTTCCAAGGGTAAAACTTTTGGAGAAGAAAAGCATCCAGAACGAAAAATAGAAGGAGACAAATACCAGCGCAAGGGCAATAAATAAAATTACAGGTTGATAACTGAATTCAAGATTCATGGAGTACATACCCATGATATGAACAACCAGGACAGCAAGCATCATGAAGATGCTGCCGGCCAACAGGTTACTCTTTCCCACCATTTTCCCTGTCAGTGTATAGAACGCCATTGCGGTAAACGAAATGGATAGGATGATTGACAATATGGTAATAGGAATCTGATAAGAAATAGAACCATTCAGGTTCAAAGCAAGCATTCCAAAGAAGTTCATCACCCAAATTCCTATTCCCAGTGAGAAAGTACCTCCTAAAAAGAGGAACCTCTTGTTCCGATCAGATGACTTAATCAGACTATATAAGTCGAGTGCTGTATATGATGACATGACAGTCAATAAAATTGCCACAAGCAATAGAATTGGATTAAAAGATAATTCTAGATGATCCATTTTAGGCATCATTCCCTATTTAAGATTTCATATCGATTGTAAGGTAAATCCCATAATAATTAAAGGGGTATTTATATAATTTGTAATAACTTTGTCACTTTTAATTATTGACATATCAAACGTCTCATTGTATTAGATCTTCCTCATCATAAATAAATATAAACCTTACTTAAACCAGTAAGAAAAATATCCCTTTATGCCCCCTATATCCACATCTTTTATTCCATTTCACGGGAACAAACACCTATTTTAAATTTTTATGAAAAAAAGTCTACACAAATTTGTTTTTTATGTTTATACTGTACTATAACAGGTTAAGTAATTAATAAATTGTACTATAAAAGGAGGAGTTAGTAATGATGAGTCCGGTTGAATTTTTTCGTAATTTACCAAAGAAGGTATGTCCAGAATGCGGTGAAGGAATGCATGAACAGGCGGAATCCTATCTAATGGAATGTGATCGCTGCTTATCCAAGAGAGAAGAATAAGAAAATAAAATGAGGCACCTTCATACAGGAAGGTGCCTCCGAATATGATTAGGGTCCCGGACTCCAACATTATCAAAAAAAAGAAGCTCAATAGAGAGCTTCTCTTTAACATCTTAGGAGACCCAACCAGCATCAGCCCAAAACTTTTTTGGAACTATTGAGTTGTATGATCCTCTTACTATAGCCGATGTGTGTCTGTTCCGCATTAAAGGCGTCTTTTCATGAAAAGGTTTTCCCTGATTTCATGAAGACCCTTTACAAACACATTTTCGGTATAATCACCGAGAGACTCATTATTCCTTTCATTTATTAGCTGTTCTCCCCGCTTGCGCCATGCAACCCTTTTGACATCCATTTTTATATGGGTGTCTTTTCGAATTCCACTCTTTACTGTCCCTTTACGCATTCTCCCGGAATAAAGGGGTTCATCCATAGGATCAGGTTCTTCCAAGTAATCATAGATAAACTGATACTCTTTTGGTAAAGTGCTTTCATTCAGCGTATCAATGGATAATAGGCTGAACTTCTACTCTTCCCCTTTTGAAATAAACCTTCTGGAAAAAATCCCTATTCAAGTTGAATGGAGGAACCTAGTGCAAAACGTCGGTGTCACTGAGCTTACGGATTGAGCTAATAAACTTTTCAGGAATAAACCTAATTCTCGTTCACTACGGAACGAACACAATTGGTTGAGCCTCCTAAGATGTTAAGCACTTTCTTTTTACACTTTTATTATACCACCCATATCCAAATGTAAACCCTTACATTTGTGTCTAATTAGTGTCGATTTCCTGGTTTAATCCCTCCCTGATAAAATGTATATCCTGCTTGCCAATACAAAAACTAAAACCATCAGGGGGTGAAGTCCATGTCCAATAAAGAAGAACCACGAAATGACCAAAAAACATTCAAAGCGGATTACGCGCCTAACCAGAGATATGTCCCAGGAGAATCTGTTGATGAGCATCGTGACTTTGAAGCAGGAAATATCATCCTGACAGGTGATGAAATCAAGCAGCAAAATGAGAACTTATAACGAAAAGAGGTTTTTTGATTGGATTTAATTGATCCAAAAGATTTAAAGTCTGGTGATGAAGTGTTTGTGATTTATCGAAATCCTCACGTCCCATCCGTTTCAAACATTAAGGCAGCAGAAATCGTCCAGCATCCGAAAGACCCGAGCTCACTTGCCTTGTTTTTGAATGAAACATTTCACGTCATTGAGGACGACGACGCGCTGTTCGCATCTCAAGCTGCTGCAGAAAAAGCTTATCTCGAAGCGGAGGATCCCTATAATCCACCGTATTAGGTATGAATCGGTGGTTTTATCGTCTTGATAAGGGGTAAAATTTAAATGCAAGCCAATACGCAATTGGGAGGGATTGCAGATGAAAGTCTTGTCAGCTTCTTCTAAACTTGTCATTGGCTCTGCACTAGAAGGTGGATTTGTCTATCTAAAGAAAGGCACCCTTACCCCCAACAAAGTGATACGACGTGGAAAGCTTTGAATCGACAAATCCTCTTTCAGGAAAGCACATCCGAAACCGGATGTGCTTTTTTACATAATTTTCAGAATAAACAAAGGGTTTCACTTGCCAAAACACGAACTAATAAGCAATAAAAATTAGTTTGGGGTGATTGGATTGCTTCAATATGAGACGCGCTCGTCATTGGAGCTGGATGATTCCCGTCTGGAACCATCCTTCAGAATTGACCTGCGAAATTTTAGCGAAGAAGAATACAACAAATACGTTAAATTAAACACTGTGAATGATTGGAGCCTTCTTAGCTGGAAAGATGTCGGAAAACCTTATGAAGTCACTTCATTTGCACGTGAAAAGAAAGACTGGGAAGCCAGCAACCAGACTGAACTGCCTCCCCATCTCTCCTGGCAGATGTTCAATCGGTCTTTTCATGAATGGTTCGTAAAAGATGTACCTGCTGAAATGGATCAGTCGAAACAAAACTTTTTGAAAGGCTTGAAGAACTTTAGCTATAGTGAAACGAAAACAGCATTAGGCGAAATGATAAGAATCCATCTATGGAATTATGCTCACCGCATCGAGGATGGTATTTGGGATCCACGCGGTAAACGAGCTCTTTTTGAAGGCCTGGATCTGTCTAAACCACGAATTCTGTTCCTGGGGGCGGCAGAAGGTTATGAAGCAATGCAGTTAAGTGCAATGTATCCAGGAGGAGAAATCGTATTAGTGGATTATGACCCATTCTGCAAGGAAACCCGTTTTGGCCACTTCCCTGAGTCATATCCCTTTCTTGGAACGAATCCTTCAACTGGAGGAAGTAAGGTTTATCATAAAAACGATTTTAATGTTCATTATGTTGTCGAAGATATTCGCAGGCTTCCCTTCGGAAAAGAATTTGATATTGTGCTCAGCGTCGGACTACTAGAGCACTTTCCCGATTCCCTGAAGAGCGAAGTAGTGGAATGGCATCGGAAATTCCTGCGGCCAGGGGGATATATCATAATGACAACTCCTCGTGCTCAGTTAAAATCGAAATTGTATTACGAAATCATGGCTGATGTCATGAACCATACGTATCGAGAATTAATGACGGTTGAGCAAATGGGGCTTTATTTATATGAAAACGGGCTTGATATACTCAGGCATGGATACATTAAAGTCCATAATGGAATAATCGCTCAACCTCGCTAAGACAGGCCCCTGAAAAAGGAGCCTGTCTTTTTTTATAAATCTGAGCGCTTGCCCGGTTCTGGCTGATTGTTTGTCTGGTTGCCAGTACTGGCAGTGTAGCCGACACGGTAGACAAATTCCTTTTTCTGCTTCAAAGCATTTGGCATTTTGTATTGATCACCATTGCTTTGGAACTCACCTTTATGTGACACAGTATCACCTCTTCCAGCGATCTATTGATAACCTCTGTTATTCATTTCTTTCTTCGCCCCTGATGACCGTTCGATTTTTCCACCGATTTCCCCTTCCATATAACTATCACTGGCCTGTTCATGTGTGACTGCCAGTCCATTGGAAAGCTCATCCTTCCTGCTGTAATCGGCTGTCTCATACATTCGGCCGGCAAGTTCGGTGCTTTTGTTCTCTTTTTTCATGAATATCCCTCCTTTCTCCTGCTCACGTTATTTTTTGATATTACAGAAGAAAAAATCCAAAAACTTTAACCCAATCCATGAATCAAATGATTTTGCAAAAAAAATACCCCCGGAGTACGGGGGCGCAATCAATCACTTGATTGCCGAACAAGCATTTGTTTATGATCCCGGACAAGCCATACGGTCAACAACACTCCGATTAATGTAAGAAAAGCAAAAAACAAATACACTCCGTAGATGCTATATTCTTCGAAGACGATGCCTCCAATGAATGTAAAGAACCAGTTGCCAAGCCCATTCCCGACAGCTGAATAGAGGGTTACTGCGGTAGCGGTAATATGGGAGGGTGTGATTTCCCTGATATACTGAAGCCCTGCAGGAATGAAGAGCCCAAGTGAAAATCCCTGAATGACGGCTGAGGCATATACAAGGGTCAACGATGGCTCTGTAAAATAGAACAGCCATCTAACAAATGATACCGCAGCAGCTATTACTGCGACTTGCAGAAGTCCTAATCTGCGAATCCAGCCGCCGGCTGCCCTCATAAAAGGAACCTCGGATAAAACAGCAATTAAAAAAGCAATTCCGATTCCTGTATAGGTTCCTCCTCTATCTTCAATAAACAGGCTGAAATAAAAATTATTTGCAAGGTTCGGGCCAAAAACCAGGAAGGTTACTGCAAGAAACACCAGAAACCGTTTCATTCCGACTAAATCTTTCATCCCGGACAAGAGCCCTGCTGGTTTTTCTGCTGCTTCCTTTGGCATTTTCGCAGAAAAGACTCCCGATAAAAGCAGTGTCAGGAAAAACGCATAAAAAATCACCTGCGGATTCCATTCGGAAAGCCTTCCCATTATGAAGACAGCGAGTCCAAAGCCAAGGGAGCCGAATAACCGCACATTTCCATAATTCACTCCCGCCTTGCTGGTATATTTTAATGAGATACTATCGGATAAAGGAATGATTGCGCTCTGGAAAATAGCAAGCATAACTGCCACCATAATAAAAGGGAAAAACCCTTCAAAAAAGAGGTAACCAAGTGCGGAAAAACCAGTAATGATCGTAGTAATTGTCAAAAGGCGGTTATGCAGATTCTTCATGTCAGCAAGCATCCCCCAGAACGGCTGGAAGAATATCATGATCACAGGACCAATCGATAAAATGATTCCTATTTGGTACCCATTCAGCTTTTCTACTTCACTTAGATAGACACTTAATAAAGGAAATAAACTGCCAATCCCAAAAAAAACAAATAAATAAAACCCCTGTAAGGTTAAAATGTCCCGTTTAACGTGTTTCTCCATAACTTCCCCCACACATACTGATTAATGAGTTATATTTTACCACTATTTTAATATAAGAATAGTTTTTTTCCCTGTATATAAACTAAAGAAAATATAAAGCGTTTTCATTTATGGATTGTCATGGTAAAATAATGTTGTTCCAAAGTGATCAGACGTCTGCTCACTTATATAATTCAATCTTATTAAACCATTTTGCCATAAAAGGCGGTGAAACCATTGAAAGAAATTATTTTAAGTTTAGTTGCAGGTTTGGCTGTTGGCATCTTTTTCAAATTCCTCAAACTTCCGCTTCCGGCACCGCCTGTCCTTGCCGGAGTACTTGGGATCGTCGGGGTTTATTTAGGCGGTTTAGTGGGGGAATGGATCTTGAATTCCTTTAAGGGTTGATTAAAACACAAAATCCACGGAGAGACTCCGCGGATTTTTTGATGCTATAAGGCCTTCTGACGGTAGACTGCTTGTCGGGAAGCTTCCTTTTGACTATAGAGTTGGTCAACTGTATTAGCAGAATGAAGGTATACATGAATAGTTCCTACAAAAAAGGCTCCACCTAAAATATTCCCTAATGTAACAGGGATCAAATTGAATATTCCTCCAGCAATGGTAACTGTATCAGGGTGCGGAACCAAGATTGCGATTGCGAATAAAACCATGTTCGCGACACTATGTTCAAACCCCGAGACGACAAATGCGAAAACAAGAAGCAGCATGACTACAATTTTCGCTCCGTCTCCTTTCACACTGAACGGTATCCATACAGCCAGGCAAACAAGCCAGTTACAAAGTACAGCACGAATGAATAGCTCTGTTCCCGGCGTATTCATTTTCATGCTGACTACCTCCATCATATATTGTGATTTCTCAGGCGATGCAAACAATCCAGACATCATGAGCATCAGTCCGAAAAAAATGGCGCCCATCATGTTTCCAGCATAGCAGGCGATCCAATTTTCCAATGTATCCTTCCAGGTCGTTGCTTTTTTTAAAGTGCTGATTGTCAACATCATGGTATTGCTCGTAAATAACTCCCCGCCGCCATAGATGATCAATACAAGTGCCAATCCGAAGAAGATCGAGCTTGCAATTGGAGTGGCAGGTGAATGGGAATCATAAAAATATTCGCCGAGACGATACGAAACCATGATGCCGAAACCGATATACACACCTGCCAAAGCCGCTCGCAGCAGGTATCTCGCTTTCGATTCCGACAAGTACTTCCTCTTTTTCAATGCTGTTTCAATGGCCAGTTCAATCGGCTGCTCTTTCATGGATAAGACCTCTCTTTTTTGTGAAAAACATCACATTTCACTTATGTTCTAATCTTAATCCTGAAGAGACCTTTTGTTAATAGAATTCTCGATGAACAGTTTATGTCAATATTTAAAGCGATTACAACACTGCAATGAAAGCATTTTACCTTCATTAAAACTACCGAAGTTTGTGAGCGTAGGGTAAATCCCCTATCTTCCATGTTTCTGATTGTTATGAAAGGCTCCTTCCGTAAACTTTGTTGCTTTCAGACACAAAAGTAAAAAAAATCAATCCCAATTTTTTACGAGTTTTTACAGCCAATTGGTTAAGGAGCAGTAAGAAAGGAGCCCCGAAGCCTTACATAATTCGTTAATGCGTAAATATACGAAACGCAATAATCAATGCGAAAACAGCCTAATGGGAAAATGAAGCCTTCCGACAAGGCTTCATTTCTTCAAACTAACTCAAATATTATCCCTTATTACTTTCCCGTCTACATATTTTTTCTCCATCTGGTTCAGCAGCTTCCTATTCTCCTTGGTTTCAAAAATGATATTGAAATCATAGCCTTCCGGATACAGTTCCGCAGCAGGTATATTCAGCTTGAGTCGCTTATAGTTACACTCCACTTTCTGATCCTTTACCTGGACGATATAATTGCCATGATTGTCAGGTCCTTTATAAATAACTCCGAGCTCTCCGAGAGTCAGTACATGGACACTGTCCCCCTTTTCGAATTGACGGAATTCTTTCTTAAGAGCAGGCTTCTTCCTTTTATGCCTGTTGCCGATGATTTGCTGCTCCATCCCCCTCAAGGCTGCGGGATTATCTGCGTAAAGATCCAAATAATTCTTCTCCTCCTTATAAGTGATGGAATGGGCACGTTCAATGAGTTTCGGATGAACACCGAGCTTTAGGGCAATAGCGAAAGCCTGGCTTTCCCCTCCTTTTCCAATGCGAAGCCGGTAAGTTGGCTTTAGTGTGTCAAGGTCAAACTCCATTGACCCATTCATGAAATCCTCATGCTGGTCCGCAAAATCCTTTATTTCACTGTAATGGGTAGTGGCGAAGAGCGTTGCCCCTTTATGGTTCAGGTTCTCAAGGATGGCTGTTGCGAGTCCCATCCCTTCCCCTGGATCAGTCCCTGACCCCAGTTCATCAAGAAGGACAAGGCTTTTATCATTTGCTTCCTTTAAAATCTCGATGATATTGACAATCCGTGAACTGAATGTGCTCAAGTTTTGCTCAATGCTTTGGCCATCCCCAATGTCCACAAGGACTTTATGGAATATGCCAGATACACTTCCTTCTGTAACTGGCAAGTGCAGTCCTGATTGCGCCATAAGGACGAGCAGTCCTGCTGTTTTGATCGAGACTGTCTTTCCCCCAGTATTGGGGCCGGTAATCACGAGCGCATGGTAATCTGTCCCGATCTCGATCGTCAGGGGAACAGCTTTGTCGCCTAGGAGAGGATGTCGTGCTTCATTAAATACGATCATCGGTTCGTCGATCATTTTTACTTTACTTGCATCGATCGCCCGGCAATACTTCGCTTTAGAAAACAAGAAATCATAATGGGCCATCGTTTCCATGGCAAATTTGATTTCTCTCTCTTTTGCCTCTGCCATTCCAGTAAGGGCAATAAGCACTTTTTCCACCTCTGCCTGCTCCTCAAGGTAGAGCCATTCCATTTGGTACTGAAAAGTTCCTATCTCTTCTGGTTCAATGAAAAGCGTTGACCCTGAAGCAGAGGTGTCCAATACCGAACCTTTCACCTTCCCCCGGTACTCTTTTTTTAATGGAATCACATACCTGCCATTTCTCTGGCTGATCACTGCTTCCTGCAAATATGGCTTCAATTTTGCAGATTTAAGAAGCTGGTTCAACTTTTCCTTTAATCGTTCTTCCTGAATGGATATTTGCTTTCGTACCTTTAGCAATTCCTTTGTTGCGTAATCATCGATTTGGCCATTGCGGATGCATCTTTGAATTTCTGCTGCAAGCTCAGGAAGATCTTCCATTCCAAATACATACGCAGATACTCTTGGGGCATAAAATTCCTTATCCTTCATAAACCGGCGCATTTTATTGCAAGCCTCCAGGAAAGAAAGCAACTGGACTAATTGGTCAGTGCGCAGCGGTACTCCCTTATTGAATCCTTTCATGACAGCTCCCATACCTTCCAGCCCATGGATTGGCACGCTGGAACTGATTTTGAGGATATCTATGGCTTCGGATAATTCCTCCTGCCATGAAGTTATTTGTTTGATGTGTGTGGATGGTTCCATCGCACGAGCCTTTTCCCTTCCTAGTTCGGTTAAAGCATATCTGCTGATTGTTTCCTTAATGTGGTCAAAACCAAGTACTGAATACGTTTGTTCGTTCATTTTTTATTCCTCCTTAAAATATAAAAAAGCCGCAATGGAAACAAAGTCCAAAGCGGCTTTAAAATTGCCTGGCAGGGTTGCTGCAGACAGATTCTTCCCGAAAAAAAAAGCTGTGTACATGTACACAGCTTTTGCTTACGGATATCAAGCATGCTTTACTATGTTCATTGTTCTTAACATTCAATCCAGCGCATAACAAAATAGACCCTGAGCAGGCATATTTTTGAATCTGGACTGACCGTATTAAATTAACGGTTTAGTTAAGAACGACACCTAACATAAAACATACTCCTTGCTATAGAAAAATTATCTTCACCTATAGATTACCTCTGAGCCAGGTCTTTAGTCAACCCATATTCATCCATTTTTTTGAAAAACATTGTAAAACAGAATGTTCACATTTTCTCTATTGACCTGTTGTTTATATTTCATTTAAATAAGGTTAGACAAAGGCACGGAAAAGGTGGGGATTATGTGGCCGGCCACGAAAAGCAAAAAGATCTGACCTATGAGATCAGCGAATTAATAAAGGCATCGGAAAAAATCGTGAAATTCAAAAAAGGCGCATTTCTCTTCCGTGAAGGGCAGGAAGCAAAAGAAATGTACATCATTCTTTCGGGAAGGGTGCAGATTTCGAAAATGAATGCAGAGGGGAAAGAATTGTATTTAAGGTTATGCAAGGAGAACGACATTGTCGGCGAGCTGACCCTATTCACTGTCGGACCGCGATATTTATTCAACGCAAGGGTGATGGAAGATGGTGAAGCGGCTGCAGTGAATATTGAGAATCTGGAACAAGCCTTATTCAACAACAGCCAGCTGGCATATCAATTCCTTAAATGGATGAATGACCATATCCGTAAAACCATAACGAAATTCCGCGACCTCGTCCTCCATGGTAAGAAAGGGGCACTGTATTCGACGCTGATCAGATTGACCAACAGCTATGGAATCGTCAAAGAAGATGGGATTCACATAAATGCCACTATTACGAATCAGGATTTGGCCAATTATTGCGGAACGGCCAGAGAAAGTGTAAGCCGCATGCTGGGAGAACTCCGTGACGAAGGCATTATATCCATCCATAGGAAACGAGTCATCATCCATGACATTAATTTCCTGAAGCGGGAAATTGATTGCGAGAATTGCCCGATTGAATATTGCAATATTGAATAAACAAAGGAAGCTGGTGACTCAGCTTCCTTTTTAATCCGAATATGGTGGTTGGAATTAGTATACAATACCCACCGATCATAATATCGACGGCAGGATGAAGGGGACTGCTATAGACGTAATGATCGCTGCCAGTCCCATTGCGGCACCAGATACAGCTCCTTGCAATTCCCCTTCTCTGGCTGCTTCGGCGGTACCAATTCCGTGGGCTATGGTGCCGATGGCAAGCCCCCTTGAAAATGGATCAAGGATTTTAAGTGAGTTCATGAGCCAAGGACCCAGCATTGCTCCGCACATGCCTGTGACCATCACAAATGCAGCTACCAGGAAGGAATCCCCATGGATGATTTTGGCTACCTCAGAGGCAACAGGTATAGTGATGGATTTGATCGTCAGAGAGATCAGGATTTGATTTGATAGTTTCATAAGCTTGACTAGGAGGACAGCGGACACAATTGTCGAGACCGTTCCTGCTATCAGCCCAACCAATGCAGGAACCATATTAGCCGCAATGACTTTCCTTTGTCTATATAAGGGAACGGCCAGGGCAACGGTAGCCGGTCCCAGCAGGTATGTCATAATTTCACTCGCCGGAACATAGTCCTTATATGGTATCTTTAACACCAGCAATATAAAAATCACCAGCAGCGTACTTAAGAAAACCGGTGAAGTTAGAGGAGTAGAATACCTTGTTGCCGCTTTCCTCGAGATTAAATACGCTCCTAAGGTTATTAAAATACTAAAAATCGTGATCAGGGTTGCCAGCTTTAGCCCCTCCCTTCCGCTGAATCAATACATGTGATGCGAAACCCGCAAAAGCCATTCCAATAATTGCGCTGAAAACCAGGATAATGGCAAGCTGCAAACCATTCTTTGCCAGAAGCCCTCCCAGTGTCATCAACCCAACTGAAATTGAAACAAAGAAGAAAGATAAGTGTTTGACAAGGAAATCCGAGGCATCTTCAATCCACTCAAGCCGAACCAATCTCGACCAGAGCAGCAAAAAAAGCAGTACCATGCCAACGACATTCCCAGGTATGAGCAAATCAAAAAAATCAACAAAGAGAAAACCAATTTTATTTAACAGGATTAAACCTGCGATTTGTAATATGAATTTGACCAACTTTCCAAATTTCAAGGTTCATTCCCCTTTTTCCCCTATTACTTCGGGTGTGAATTGGCATCATTATAATTCTCGCAAGTTATATTAAGAGAATATTCTTTTAATATTATATTTGTTTTCCATAGTTCACACAATGTCCATATGATTTTCCTCGTATTTTTTATATCTTATAAAGGGGAGGCTATCGCTATGAAAAAAATCTATCTTATCAGCTCATTGATCGTATTAATAGGAATTGTTTCCGGAATATCTTTTTTCCTTATTCGGGATGCCAGCGCGCAAATTCCTAAGGACATTACTCTTGTAACCCAAGATGAAGAGAAGTACACATTCGGGGAAGATACTGACACAATTAAACTAGTTGAATTCATTTATACTCATTGTCCGGACATATGCCCTACGACAACTCAAAAAATGAACTTATTGAGAACTGATTTAATTAAAGAAGGCGTTTATGGGGAGAAAGTGCAATTCGTAACCATCACAATCGATCCATACCGGGACACACCGGAAGTACTCCAGAAATATATGTATAACTTCGGACTTGAAAACGATGGAAACTGGATATTCCTGACTGGAGACCAGGACAAAATCAAAGAAGAACAACTTAAAATTAAACAGGTTGCCGATACATTCAAATTTCAATATCGTGACCCGGGAAATGGGTTTTATGTCCATAGTACATTCACTTATTTAATCGATGAACATAATAAATTCATCAAAAAGTTCCCTATGGGGGAGGATTTTAATAAGGATAAAGTATTTGAGGCAATTATGGATGAATTTTAGGTAAAGAACAAAAACGCAAGCGCATTTGCCAATCCCGGCAGGAACGCTGCATCGTGTGGCAGTCGGGTCTAGCACGACCTGTCTAGGAGGGCCAACCAGTGTAGTCGACCTTGACCTCCATGGGGAAACTGTTATGTTTCGAGGGGCTGGCGCAGGAGCCAGATGAGAACCCTATCCAAACTCTTTCCGAAACAACAAAAAAAGCGGGATGCTGTACCGCTTTTTTTTGTTTGACCATTTCTACGATGTAATGGCTGATTCGAGCAGTCTGGTGAAAGGTAACTAGGATGATTTTTACTGCTGTCAAGCCGAACAAGCCGTTCTATTCCTCAATGTGAATTCACTGTGGTGGGATGTTTCTCGTTTTTTTGCAGGGAGAAAAATTCTGATTTTGGCTTAGTGAAGCTGACCTTAATCCCTGATTCCTTTAGGCGGTTAACAAAATCAACCAGCTGCTTTTTAGCCATTTCAAAAACTCCTTTAATCCGTCTTTGTCTATTTTTATTCTACATGAAAAATATGAAAAATGTGTGAAAATGAGCAAAAAAATTGACGAGAGAACATTAATTTTTTCTTAAATTTTCCCAATAGACTTCATAACCCTTTTATGCTGCAAAAACAATTTAATTAGTGAATTCTGCTCCTAGTCTCGCCTTTTCCCCTTTATTCCTCTAAAAAAACATTATTGCCAGCAAAATCCAAACTTTCCCAACACACTAAGCAACCATTAGTTTTCGTGAAGAAAATTCGCTCCTGTGTATCAAACATGGTATAATCTTTGGGATATATATAAATGGAGGCTACAAATAAATGATTACAGTTCAAAATGTTGGCTTGAGATACGGAGACCGCAAGCTATTTGAAGATGTTAACATCAAATTCACACCAGGAAACTGCTATGGCCTGATCGGAGCAAACGGAGCAGGCAAATCCACTTTCCTTAAAATATTATCAGGAGAAATTGAGCCGCAATCCGGCAGTGTGAACTTAACACCTGGCGAACGCCTTGCGGTTCTGAAACAAAACCACTTTGAGTATGAAGATGTTGAGGTACTGAAGGTTGTCATCATGGGACATGCCAGGTTATATGAAGTCATGCAAGAAAAGGACGCCATCTACATGAAGGCTGACTTCACGGATGAGGATGGAATGAAGGCAGCTGAGCTTGAAGGCGAATTTGCTGAGTTAAACGGCTGGGAAGCTGAATCTGAAGCTGCAATCCTTCTTAAAGGCCTGGGAATTGGCGAAGAACTTCACGCGAAAAAAATGGCCGAAATTGGCGGCGGAGATAAAGTCAAGGTTCTCCTAGCACAAGCTCTATTTGGCAAACCTGAGGTTCTTTTGCTCGACGAACCAACAAACCATCTAGATCTTGCAGCGATCCAGTGGCTGGAAGAGTTCTTGATCAACTTTGAGAACACGGTTATTGTCGTATCCCACGACCGTCACTTCTTGAATAAAGTTTGTACACATATTGCCGACCTGGACTTTGGGAAAATCCAGCTCTATGTCGGAAACTATGATTTCTGGTATGAGTCAAGTCAATTGGCGCTGAAGATGCAGTCGGACACGAACCGCAAAAAAGAAGAAAAAATCAAGGAACTGCAAAACTTCATTGCGCGCTTCAGTGCTAATGCATCGAAGTCAAAACAGGCGACTTCCCGTAAGAAACTCCTTGATAAAATTACCTTGGACGATATCAGACCGTCCTCACGTAAATATCCATATGTCGGCTTCACTCCTGATCGTGAAATCGGCAATGATTTATTAAGAGTTGAAGGAATTTCCAAGACCATTGACGGTGTGAAAGTTCTTGATAATATCAGCTTCATCATGAATAAGGATGACAAAATTGCTTTAGTTGGGAAAAATGAAATTGCCATTACGACGTTATTCAAAATCCTTGCAGGTGAAATGGAAGCAGACAGCGGGACTTTCAAATGGGGAGTTACAACGTCACAGGCATACTTCCCTAAGGACAACTCTGAATTCTTTGAAGGGTGTGACCTGACACTGGTTGACTGGCTCCGCCAATTCTCACCTAAGGATGACAGCGAAAGCTTCCTCCGCGGTTTCCTTGGACGCATGCTGTTCTCCGGTGAAGAGGTACTGAAAAAAGCAAGCGTCCTTTCCGGTGGAGAGAAGGTTCGCTGCATGCTCTCAAAGATGATGCTTGCCGGTGCGAATGTATTGCTGCTGGATGAACCAACAAACCACCTGGATCTTGAATCGATTACAGCCTTGAATAACGGTCTGATCAATTTCAAAGGCTCCATGCTCTTCTCTTCCCATGACCACCAGTTTGTACAGACCATTGCAAATCGGATCATGGAAATTACTCCATCAGGCTTGGTTGATAAGCAAATGACCTATGATGAGTATCTTGAGAACCAGGAACTTCAAAAACAAATCGCTGATATGTACGCTTAATGATAAAAACCCTCGGATACTCTTCCGAGGGTTTTTCTTTTCTTCAGTCTTTTTTCTGCTTCCTGCGAGAGGAAGAAGCTGTCCGGCTCCCAGTCTCGTGAGCAGTTGTACCCTGTCCTTCCACCTGCATTGAATTTAGACCGATTGTGGATGGATCTTTTTTGCGTTTTGACATGTCTGCACCTCCCTTGTATTCACCCGGCATTCCTATTGTTCAGCGGGAAGAATATTTTATACTTTCCCCGGACAACTTATAGTGGTGAAGGAGGTGTTACAGATGGCAAGAGTAGGAGTAGAACAAGCCTTATCCAATATTTCTGAAGCTTTACGCCAAAAAGGCTACGACGTTGTCGAACTACGTCAGGAGTCTGATGCACAGGGCTGCGATTTTTGTGTAATCAGCGGCATGGATTCAAATGTCATGGGAATGCAGGATGTTGTGACTCAAGGGTCTGTCATCGAGGCAAACGGTTTGTCTGCAGATGAAGTGATCAGGCAGCTCGACCAGAAATCAGGACAAATCCAATAACATGAAACTGCCATTTGGCAGTTTTTTTATGACTCAATTCCCGGGGATCCTTTCACTCATCCTTCAATAAATGCTGCTCCTTCATGAATGATGGTTTTAAGGCAACCGGAGCAGCCCAACCCCTTTTAGGGATTGGGCTACTCAAGGTTCGTCAGCTTTTCATTGTTACTCATTACATCTTAATATTTAATTTAACAGGCTCAGCCTCTTTCGCTTTACCCAAATCGACTAAATCGCCTGTGAGGAGTTCCACAGCTTCCAGACTGTCGAGTTCATCCACAATGAACCCCATATTCCCTTTTTTCACCTGTCCTGGTTGAATTCCTCCGTTCAATTCTTCCAGGTAAAAATCATCTTCCCAAGTCTTAATGATGTCATTATTCAGTTTCATGAAAGCTATAGGTGCAAAATGATAACCTTCGTCTGAGCTGTTTTTCAACTCAATCCCAACCTTTATGAAGTCAAATTCCTCATCATGTGTATATGGATGGTAAAAATCAATCAGGCTGTAGTCAGGGACATAGTGTAATAATTTTATATCTTTTACCGTGTAATCTATTCCGCCTATCGTCAAGGTTTTGTTCACTTGTTTTATTTGTTTAAGTGTGAGTTCGCCTTTCCGATCTGATATGGAATCCCCTTCCTTTGCCAGGCTGCTGTCATCACTGACTTGAGGATTTGGAATAAGAAGATCAGAAGTTGCTGGTTTTGACCCATTACTGCTTGCTTGAACAGTTTTCATTGCCTGATCCTGTTTATCACCGGCCACAGAACAACCTGATAAAAGAACAGCTGCTGTCAATAAAGCGAAATATTTTTTCATCATGAAACCACCTTCTCAAAGAAGTTTGCCCGCCAGGCTTGTACCCGGCGGGAGTCAGTTCATTACTTTCCCCTTTTTCCATTTTCAAGGATTTCAAAGATATTCTTGGCATTATCCGTATTATCAATCTGACCATAGAACATTTCTTTTCCTGGACCAAAAGCATACACCGGCACATCTTCACCTGTATGGCCGCCAGTCGTCCAACCAGTATGGGATCGTTTGTCAAAGATTCTTTCGATTGCGTCATCGATTGCTCTTTCATTTTTCGCGTTTGCTGCTTCCTTTACAGAAGCGATTTCTTCAGCAGTCAATTCAAGGTCGATATACTTATTGAGTGTTCCTTCCACATCAGCCCCTTTGGCAATCTCTGCTGCCATGAAGTCAGGGGTGCGTTTCGCGGCTGAGACTGGTGCACCGAACCAATTATAGATGCCATCTGCCCCAATAGAATACCCTCCTGTGGAATGGTCCGCTGTCGCTACAACTAGAGTATGCTTATCCTTTTTAGCAAACTCGATGGCTGCTTTGTATGCTTGTTCGAAATCTTGCATTTCACTCATGGCAGAGACGATATCATTATCATGGCCAGCCCAGTCCACCTGGCTGCCTTCTATCATCAGGAAGAAACCAACCTTATCCTTATTCAGCTTTTGAATTGCCGTTTTAGTCATATCGGCAAGTGAAGGGACACTTTCTTCCCGGTCAATCATTTTCGGCATCCCTCCCTCAGCAAACAGACCAAGAATCTTATCATTTTTATCGTTGATTAATTGGTTTTTATCTGTTACAAAGCTGTAACCAGCCTTTTGAAATTCATCTGCCAGATTGCGATCCTTCCGGACAAAGTTGCTTAATCCGCCGCCCAGCATAACGTCAACCTTATGTTCTCCATTGATCATTTCATCATAATAGTCATCAGCAATGGCATTCATATTCTTTCTCGAGATGTCATGCGCACCAAATGAAGCGGGGGTGGCGTGGGTAATCTCAGACGTTGCCACCAGACCGGTTGCCTTGCCATTTTCCTTTGCAGCTTCGAGTACTGTTTTTACTTCAGAATGGTCATTGTCGACCGCGATGGCTGCATTATAAGTCTTTATTCCTGCAGACATGGCGGTTGCCGCTGCGGCAGAATCAGTGACATTTTGCTCCGGATCCTCAGGATAGGTCATTTGATTGCCGACCAAATATTTATCAAATTCAGTTTTCTCCATTTCAGGAGTATCAGGATTGTCCTTCAAGTATCGATATGCTGATGTGTAGGATACACCCATTCCATCCCCGATTAAAAAGATAACATTCTTGATTTCTGCCTGATTATTGTCTTTTTCAGTCTTAGCCTCTGCCCCGAATGTTCCTGCCAGGCTGCCGAACGCCACAGTAGATAGGACAGCGATCGGGAGAATCTTTTTCTTTAATTTTGCTTTCATCATTCTAAGACCTCCAGAAAAGTTATTATTTACACTGTCTACTATAGTAGCTCCCTGTTAATCTATCATTAACTGTTTGTAAAAATAGATTAAGAGCTTGTTAAGGCTGTTTACAATTTGCTCAAGACCACTGTTTTTCATAACATAAAAAAGAAGCAGGTTGTTTACCTGCTTCTAGCCCGCCTGTTCTTTTTCTGTCTTCGGTTCATGACCAGCACTGCGGCCCCAATTATTAAAACGATCGCTCCCAGAATAGTGTTGAATGACAGTATGCTGCTTTGCTCTGGTTCTTGCGTTGTCTTCTTGACTTCAGGTTTTTTCTCGATTAACGCCTTTAATTCTACCGATTGAATCGTTTCGCCTCTGTCGTTCTCTATTCTTAGAACTCCATCGCTGTCAACAACCCGCTCAGCTTGTTCAACAGGCTCCGTCAAATATATATCGTCGTCTGCTTTGAACTTCAGTTTGCCGTTTTCAAACTTTTCGCCTTTCATGATTTGCGTGGAATGAAAGTTTGCAAATCCGTATTCAAAGAGTTTGATAGTATCTTGATAAATTCTGCGTTTGAATTCTGACTTCAGAAGAATGGCAGTCAATTTTATCTGGCCATTTTCTGCTGTGGTCGCGAGCGTTTGCTTTGACTGGTCCACAAAGCCGGTTTTCCCCCCCGTAACCTCTTCATAAGGTATTTCGCCTTTCAGCATCCTGTGATGTGATAGAAGGGTTGTGTCCCATGACTCACCATCCCACTCCATCTGCTTTGTACCGAAAATCTCTTGAAAATCCTCATTCTTCATAGCGTAATTAAGAATCAAGCCAAGATCCTTGGCAGTCGTATAATGGTTTTCATCGAACAATCCATGAGGGTTGACAAAGTGTGTTGCCTTGACACCAATTTTCTCCTCAAGAAATTCGTTAAAGTTACGGGTGAAATTTTCCAGCGAACCATCAAGATGAATCGCAATAGCCAGTGCGGCATCATTCCCTGAATTGATCATCATTCCCTGAACAAGCTTTTTCAATGAAACCTGTTCTCCAGGGTTTAAGTATACCCGTGTGCCGTCTATGTCCAACACTTCTTCCCCTATCGTTATCTGATCAGTAAGATTGGCTGTCTCAATTGCATAGATGGCAGTCGCTATTTTCGTTAAACTGGCAGGGTACATCTGGATTTCTTCATTTTTTCCGTAAAGAATCGCACCTGATTGAGTGTCCATTAAGATGGCTGCCTCCGAGGTCAGTTCAGGTGCATCTTCCTCTGCCTTACCTTCTCCAGTAATTAAGTACATGTTCAACAAAAGAATAAATACGAATATCAGATATTTCCTCATCCAAAACACATCCAGTTTTCTAATCTTCCCTTATATTATCAGAAAGTTGTCGAAATTTCTGCGCTGTTAATAAATTTTAATATGATTGGAACTTTATACAAATGATTGTAAAAAAAATAGATACCTTCCAACTATAGTAGTTATAATATAAAGCCAGAAACCCATCAATTAACTTGATGGGTTTGTTTTTATTAGCGAATCATACACAATTGTTTCCAGGTAGTTGATATATTGTTCGTCCCTGGCCAGTGCCGCACCAAACTCCCTTTTTATATATCGCTCAGCCTCTGGGAAAGCATTAAACTTTCCTATTCGCTCTGTACCTTTTTGAATAAAATGATGGCTTCCATCTGTATAAATAAAGTAACGTTCATTTTCTCGATTTTCATAGAGACTGCCGCGTTTAGATTCCTTTAAGTTATACACATTCCTGAATGCATCCTGCTTAATGGGGTCAAGCGGAAATGCTTGCTCAATGTAACGCTTGTAAGCTTCCACATTCATTGTGCACCCCGAAGCTTTTGCATGTCCGCCCCCTCCAAATTCTCCGGCAACTGCTGAAACATCCACATCGTCATGAATGGTTCTGAAACTGATCTTCTTCCCTCCCAAATTTAAAATGGCAATATAATCGAGATGCGGGTATTCTTTGCCAAGTTCATTCCCCAATTCGGAATGGTAGGATTCTGCGTGAACGATCCCGCCAAAAAGTCCGTTCGTTTCAATCTGGATAATTTCCCGTTTCTTTCTTCTTATATACCGATCAATTTTATCCTCTTCCATCTCTAGCAGTTTTTGTTCGAATTCGTCATATTCGAAAGTATCACCAGATTGCAGCCGGGACATCATTCGCTCTTCAAATTCTTCAATCGATACCATGAAGAAGAGATCGTTCAGGTTTTTTGCTTTATAATTCTTCAGGATATCCCAATCCCAGGTATCATATTGCCTTACTAACTCAACAAACTCATCAAGCGATCCTGTTTTTTTCAAGTGATTCCCGCTGGTCAGGTATTCATATACCAATGAAGCTGCACTGGTGAGCGTCCCATGATTGTCCTCCACATTTACAAAACCCCAGCTGAAATCATTGAAATGCAAGGCTGTTTTATGATGGTCGATCAGTCTTGCATGACCGCCCTCACATACAAACTGGTCAATTCTCTCGGTGTTCTCCTGATTGACAGATAAGTCGGTGATATAAAGATGATCTTCTTTTTTCATGCGTTCATTCATTTTTTCGAAATAGCGTTCAACCTGGAAGTTAAGACCTGATACTGAATTGTAGCGCACATCTGCTTTTTCCCCGAAAGCCAGCCTGAAGAGAATACCACAAGCTACTCCATCCAAGTCGTTGTGAGTGAATAAACGATACATATTGCCCTCCTTGTTTTTTATCTAACCTATAGTTTGTTGTAGCCTTACTAATCTATACCCGATAAATTCCTGAAAAAATTAGACAAGTTCTGTATAGGGACGAGCATAAACATTTAAAGAGAAAACAAAGGAGGTGATTTCGTGCATTTCTTCGTAGTAAAAAGGCGTGCACTATACTTTATCGGACTTATTGTCTTTATTGCGATCGTGGGCTCATTATGGCTAGGGTTCAAACCGGATGCCACCCCTGCCATTGGTGGCCAAAGCGATCAAATCCGTGAAATCCATATGGTGACGGGAGAATTTAAATCCACAACCGACGACGGGAAAGAAATTGAAGCTTATCGCTGGGATCCTGGAACCATCTTCCTGGAAAAAGGTGAGAAAGTCCGTCTGAAAATCCTTGGGATAAACGGGAAGGAGCATCCATTCATCATCGAAGGGACAGACATAAAAGGCGTGGTAAAAAAAGGTGAAGAAACGGTTGTCCCACTGCAATTTGATATGGAAGGCACTTACAGGCTTATTTGCCTGACCCACCCGGACAAAGAAAACAATGGGCCTATGATTGCTTACATCGTCGTAGATTAAGAACATCGTAAGCATGCTACACAATCGAACGGACTTTCCTATCCTGTCAGGCTGTCGAGAAACCTCTCGACAGCCTTTTTTATTTTGTTTTTCACGTTTAAACATTCACCGCAAGAATTATTAGTTATAAGGTTCCTGGAGTGGAATTCAACTGGCTTTTTAGCTTAACAACAAAATCGCCAGTAAAATCCACTTTCTCGCCAAACTCATTAGGATAACTGGCCTTTTAGGAATACCGAAGTAAAGAAGCATTTAATTGACACAAAACATACAAAACAGTGTAGACACAGTGTTTACATTTCCTGTTACGATAGATTAAACAAGAAGCTTTTTATATAACAGAACTCTCAATACACTTTTTTATCATAGTACAGGTAGTTAATAAAATTATTAATAACTACAACGAAATACCTATACAGACACATTGTTCATATTTTCACAAATATGTCACACTAAAACTGTAGTAGTCGTAGTATGATTAAAGTGTGATAACTGTTATATACACATAAATTATTGAGGTGAACAGGAAATGGAACATTGGAAAGGTTTTAAACCAGGTGCCTGGCAGGAAGAAATCAACGTACGTGACTTTATTCTAAAGAACTACACTGAATATACTGGCGACTCAAAATTCCTTGAAGGAGCGACTGAGGAAACACTCCAATTGTGGCAGCAAGTAATGGACTTAACTAAACAGGAGCGTGACAATGGCGGCGTCCTTGACATGGATACCGAAATCGTTTCTACCATTACATCACATGGTCCAGGGTATCTTGATAAGTCAAAGGAAAAGGTTGTCGGTTTCCAGACAGATCAGCCATTCAAACGTTCCATGCAGCCATTTGGCGGCATTCGCATGGCTAAAGCAGCGTGCGAAGCATACGGTTATGAATTAGATAAAGAAGTGGAAAAAATCTTCACCGACTTCCGTAAGACCCATAACCAGGGTGTATTTGATGTTTATACGAAGGAAATGCTCCAAGCCCGTAAAGCCGGCATCATCACGGGCCTTCCTGATGCATACGGACGCGGCCGCATCATCGGCGATTACCGCCGTGTTGCACTATATGGTGTCGACTTCCTTATGGAGCAGAAGAAGACAGACCACGAAACGACAAGCAGCATCATGACAGAGGATACAATGCGACTCAGAGAGGAAATCTCCGAGCAATACCGTTCCCTTAATGAATTGAAGCAGCTTGCAGCGGGTTATGGATATGATATATCAAAGCCTGCCACAAACGCAGCAGAAGCATTCCAATGGGTGTACTTCGCTTATTTGGCAGCGATAAAAGAGCAAAACGGCGCAGCAATGAGCCTCGGACGTGTCGCAACATTCCTGGATATCTACATTGAACGTGACCTGCAAAACGGCGCTTTATCCGAAAAGGAAGCACAGGAGCTAGTCGACCATTTCGTGATGAAATTGCGGCTTGTTAAATTTGCCCGAACTCCTGATTACAATGAATTATTCAGCGGCGACCCGACCTGGGTAACGGAGTCAATCGGCGGAATGGCGCACAGCGGTAAATCTCTCGTTTCAAAGAACTCTTTCCGCTTCCTGCATACACTGGATAATCTGGGTCCAGCTCCAGAACCTAACCTGACAGTCCTTTGGTCTCCTTCCCTGCCAGAGAACTTCAAGAAATATTGTGCGGAGATGTCAATCAAAACCAGCTCCATCCAATACGAGAATGATGATTTAATGCGGTGTGAATACGGCGATGACTATGGTATTGCCTGCTGTGTATCAGCGATGGAAATCGGCAAGCAGATGCAGTTTTTCGGTGCGCGTTCCAACCTGGCAAAGGCTCTGCTCTACGCAATCAACGGCGGTGTTGATGAAAAGCTCAAGGTCCAGGTGGCTCCTGGGTTCAGTCCGATCACTTCAGATATTCTGGACTACAAGGAAGTAATGGCAAAGTTCGACGGTATGATGGAATGGCTTGCTGGCCTGTATATCAATACACTCAACGTCATCCATTACATGCATGATAAATACAGCTATGAAAGAATTGAAATGGCGCTGCATGATACGGAAGTCCTGCGCACGATGGCAACCGGCATCGCCGGCCTAAGTGTTGTAGCTGATTCCTTAAGCGCCATAAAATACGCGAAGGTAAACGTCATTCGTGACGAAAACGGCATTGCCGTTGATTTCGAAACTGAAGGCGACTTCCCGAAATACGGAAATAACGATGACCGGGTTGACAGCATTGCAGTGGAAATTGTGAAGACCTTCATGAAGAAGCTTCGCAAGCATCCAACCTATCGCAACTCTGTACACACCATGTCCATACTGACCATTACCTCAAATGTCGTATATGGCAAAAAGACTGGAAACACCCCTGACGGAAGACGTGCAGGAGAGCCATTCGCACCGGGTGCAAACCCAATGCATGGCCGCGATACAAAAGGAACACTCGCTTCCCTGTCTTCTGTGGCAAAACTGCCTTACAGCTACGCAATGGACGGCATTTCAAACACCTTCTCCATCGTGCCAAAAGCGCTTGGTAAGGATGAAGATAGCCGCAGCAATAACCTGGTATCCATCCTTGATGGCTATGCAATCAAAGAAGGACATCACCTAAACGTGAACGTATTCAACAGAGAAACATTGCTGAACGCAATGGAACATCCTGAAGAATATCCTCAGCTGACAATTCGAGTATCAGGATATGCTGTTAACTTTATCAAGCTGACACGCGAACAGCAGCTGGATGTTATCAATCGTACATTCCATGAATCCATGTAATTCACTTGCCGGAACGATCGGCTTTTCCAGGAGGTTCTGCCAGATGGCAGGAACCTCCTAATCAGAAAGGAGCAAATCATCATGAACGGAAACATTCATTCAATCGAAACTTTTGGGACGGTAGACGGACCGGGAATCCGCTATGTCATTTTTACTCAAGGATGCCTGCTTCGCTGTCAATTTTGCCATAATGCAGATACCTGGGAAATCGGTACGGGGAAAAGCATGTCTGTTTCCGAAATCATCGATGATTTGAAATCCTACCTTCCTTTCATCCAATCGTCGGGAGGCGGCATCACCGTCAGTGGCGGTGAACCACTATTACAAATTCCTTTTATCACCGAACTTTTTAAAGAGTGCAAGAAACTTGGCATCCATACAGCCATTGATTCTTCAGGCGGCTGTTATTCAAGCGCCCCGCTGTTCCAGCAGCAGCTAGCGGAACTGTTGAATTATACTGACTTGATTCTTCTGGACTTAAAACACATCAACCGGAAAAAGCATATTAGTTTGACTGGGATGGCAAATGATCACATCCTGGAATTTGCCCGCTACCTGTCCATTCGTGAAGTGCCCATATGGATCCGACACGTGCTTGTACCAGGCATTACAAATGCAACCGATGATCTGACTAATCTTGGAGATTTCATTAGTACACTTGAAAATGTACGAAAGGTAGAAGTGCTCCCATACCATAAACTCGGCGTCTATAAATGGGAGGCTCTGGGACTTGAGTATCCACTGAAGAATGTTGAACCGCCTGGGGATGACGAGGTGGAGCAAGCGCATCAGTTGTTGACAGCCCATCTAAAGCTGGTTAATTAGCAGAAACAGCAGGCATTCACCTGCTGTTTTTTCTGCATACCTTTTTGATATTTTTCTAGTATGATGGACTTATCAGCAGCACGGAGGGATTTGATGTATCAACTTTTTACCGAGATCAGCAATTTCTTAAGCGGGCCATTCTTCAACCTGGTCAATGAATTTGAAAGAATCCCTATATTTGCAAGCTTCCTTCTTGGATTAGTCGGTGCTCTAGCACCCTGTCAGCTTACAGGAAATATCGGCGCGATTACCTACTATGGAAACCGCAGCATGCAATCCAAAAGCCAATGGATGGCCATTGCATTCTTCATCCTTGGAAAAATCACGGTTTTTTCTTTGCTCGGACTGGCTGTCTGGTTGATAGGACATGGGTTCCAGGAAGCACTCCCGGGATTTTTTTCGTGGTTTCGCAAGTTGATGGGCCCCTTGTTCATACTGATCGGTTTAAGCCTCGTCGGTGTATTTGCATTTCATTGGATCAGCCGAGTGACATCCCGACTGCCTGAATGGAAAGGCAGCGGCTTGACAGGGTCATTTTTAATGGGGGTCAGCTTTTCAATTGCGTTTTGCCCAACGATGTTCTCCCTGTTCTTTTTCACCCTGATGCCAATCGTTCTCAGTTCTCCATATGGAGCGGTTCTTCCCTCCTTATTTGCGATTGGAACATCGATTCCGCTGATTGTTTTTGCCGGCATCATTTCTTATATCGGTCTAGATGGCTCACTGATGAAAAAAAGCCGCAGATTCGGATCATTCGTGCAAAAAGCGGCCGGGTACACAATTATTTTAATTGGAATACTTGATACGATCACGTATTGGGGCTAAGAGGAACAATCCTTATTGATTATAGTAAGAAAAAAGCCATAGGGTAAACCATGGCTTTTCTCTTACTATGCGATATTCATAGTCTCCTTGTATCCAGGCTCACAATTGATGCAAACACGCTCATCATAATCGTCAGTGTTGACGTCTTCCCTGTTATATTCAACTGCGCAAAGGTCGCACTCTATCATTACTTCCGATGGATCTTCTGCTGCTTCCGGAATAGAGTCATTCACTTTTAACTCTCCCACCCATATGCCGGTGACGCTGGACATTTCATTTTCTATATATTCTTTCGCTGCTTCTTCTGTTTCCCACACGCCATGGTCCCAAAGCATCTCGTCAGCATCCCCTGAATTGATCATTAATCCGTAAACAACTTTCATCATTGCTACCCCTTTCAAATAGGCGCTGTTTTGTTCTATATACTTAGCCCTTTTTCTACCATTTCAAACCACGATGGTCTATGAAATAGATGGTAATGAAACTTTTCCCTTTTGGGTTCGTATATGATACTATTCTTGTTATAGGTTTAGGATGGGGTGATGGCATGCTGGTGGAATTATATGCACAATCAGTTGACGCAACGGCAGTTTACAGCGTTTACTTGACCTTGCTCATCAGTCTGACGATGTCCGCATTTTGGATCATCCAAGACACGTCCTTTATCGATTCCTGTTTCATGCAGGTTACATTCGAGCCTTCCGCTTCTGAAACAGCCTTTAAAAATAAAGCGGACCTGGGGATGAAACTTCACCTCCAAATCCTGAAAGTAATCAAAATAAAAATTGATCCCGGTGATGAGGACCAACATTTTTCTCCTGATTTAAAAACAAGATAATTTTAGGAGGAGAAAAATGAAAAAGTTCTACACCATGATCTTGATTCTATTTTTACCATCTGTTTTAACCGGGTGCCAGGGGCTGACAAGCGACGGCTCATTTTTCCAGTCTACTTTTATACAGCCATTCACCTGGCTGATCCACATCCTTGCCGGTCTTACTGGCGGAAGCTTCGGCCTGGCGATCATATTGATCACACTGCTCATTAGACTGGTATTAATGCCGCTGATGTTAAAGCAATATAAAAAACAGCAGGATATGAAAGAAAAGATGGAAGTCCTTAAGCCTCAAATGGATGACATCCAAAAAAAGTTAAAGGACACAAAGGATCCAGTTAAACAGAAGGAACTCCAGCAGGAAATGATGGCACTCTACCAGAAGCATGGGGTAAACCCGCTTTCGGTCGGCTGTCTGCCGATGCTGATTCAGATGCCAATCCTGATGGGTTTGTATTATGCCATCAGCAGTTCAGAGGAAATTGCCAGTCACTCCTTCCTCTGGTTCAATCTAGGCCATTCCGACATTCTGATTACAGCCGCAGCTGGCTTAATTTATTATTTTCAATTCAAGGTGTCTATGTCGAATGTATCGCAGGATCAAAGAAATCAAATGAAATTCATGGGGCTACTGTCCCCTATGATGATTGTTATTTTCTCATTAAACGCACCATCCGCCCTACCTCTTTACTGGACGATTGGCGGAATTTTCTTGATTATCCAGACCATGCTGGCCAGGAAAATCTATGGGGTTAAAGAAAACCCCTTAAAAGTTGAACAACAAATATAATTTATGAACATTTCTGGATATAGTTGACAGCTGATTTTCCCTCAAGTTATACTTTGACTTAACAATACCTGAAGGGAATGGTAAAGAGCCGATGAAGAACTAATCTTATTTTCAGCCCGCTTTTTCAATGAAGAAAAAAGTGCTGCCCGGAAATAGGATTAGTCTGCTCATTTTGCCATTCCTTTTGATTTTCATCACTGAAGCAAGCATGAATCTGCCACTGGCAATTTCATGCCTGTTTGGAACTGGATCAATTCAAACGGATGCAAAGCAGAACCTCCCGGGAGCACCTGGGAGGTTTTTTAAATGGATAAAATACACACCTTCAACCAATAGAGCAAAAATTGAAAGGTGGATTTTATATGACCATAATGAAAATAAGAGCTATACAAAAGAGCTTTAATGAAAAACAAGTAATACAAAATGCGGAATTCGATATAAAAAAAGGCAGCCGAATCGGTCTGGTCGGAAGCAATGGGGCAGGCAAGACGACACTGGCTAATATCATCTATGGAACTACAATGCCGGACAATGGCACGGTAGAAACAATAAACGGCTCGTTGAACATTGGCTACCTGAAGCAATCAACGGATTATTCAGTTCATGAGTTTAAAAATACTTTCTCATTGGCAGAGAACGGTTTACTTCATCTGTCTAGTCAGCTGGGACTCTCTTCAGATCTGGATTGGCATGATCCTGATTGGGAAAAATTAAGCGGCGGTGAAAAGTTGAAGCTTTCGCTGGCCCGGATCTGGGCAAGTCATCCTGAAGTGCTGATTCTCGATGAGCCTACCAATCATCTTGACCTTCACGGTGTAAATTGGCTGATCGCTGAACTTACCGTCTTCAAAGGAGCAGTAATCATCATTTCCCATGATCGCTACTTCCTCGACCAAACCGTAACTGAAATTATCGAGATCGAAGACGGGGTCACTAAATCATTTTCAGGGAACTATTCAGTCTACCGGCAGGAAAAACAAAAGCTGTATGAGACCCAGCTTCACCAGTATGAAATTCAACAAAGACATAAATTGCAAATTCAGCAGCAAATTTCTAAACTCAAGAACTGGTCAGAGAAAGCCCATCGGGATTCAACCAAACAGGGCACGAATTCTGAGAGAAGGCTAATAGGGTTCAAGGAATACCATCGGGTGAAAGCTAAGAAACTGGATAACCAGGTTAAGTCCAAATTGAAACGCCTGAAAAACGAACTTGAAAAAAATGAAGTAAAACAACCTAAGGAAGAAGCAAAAGTCTGCTTTGAATTTATGGAAAGCCGGAAACGTGGAAAGAGAATCCTTGAAGCCCGCAAATTATCTAAGCAGTATGGCCAACGCTGCTTATTTAAAAATAGCCATTTTTATATGAACCATGGTGAAAGGATGGCCATCTTAGGCAAAAACGGCAGCGGAAAAACAACTCTTTTAAAAATCCTGCTCGGAGAGGAACTTCCTGCTGAGGGTGATATTTGGATTAGTGAAACTTTAAAGATCGGGTACCTGAGCCAGGATGTATCCGACCTCCCTCTCAATCAAACCATAATTGAATATACAGGTCTGACGGACAGGGATTCTCTCCGGAGGGCACGGACCATTTTGTCCAATATAGGCCTTAGTGAAGAAAAACTCATGGTTCCGATTGGTCAGCTCAGCCTTGGTGAACGAACAAGAATCAAACTGGTCATGATGCTCTTGGAAGAACTGGATTTGCTTATCCTGGATGAACCAACAAACCACCTTGACTTAGCCAGCAGGGAAAGTCTTGAAAGGACCCTGCTAGAGTTCAGTGGTTCAATATTGGCCGTTTCGCATGATGTTTTTTTCCTCGAGAAAATCAGCGAAAAACTTCTAGTCATTGAGGAAGGGAAAATTGTCAGAAGTGAGTTTGGAATGAAAGAGTATAACAGCTCTCCTGTTCCCCGAAACCATTTAGAAAAAGAAGCGGAGCTGATGATCCTGCAAAATGAAATATCTGCCGTCATCAGTAAGCTCTCTTTCCTTTCCAGGGAGGAAGCCGAGTACAAAGAACTCGATCGCAAACTTACTGAGCTACTGAAGAAAAAAAGAGATTTGGCATAAGCTAAAAAGAAAAACACCTAAACTGAGGTGTTTTTCTTGTTTAGATGACTCTGCCAATCCATAATCCTGCAACTCCTGAGAGGAGCCCGCCAATGTATGTAGCAAGTGTATAAAAAAGGATGGGCTTGGCTCGCTTATTTAAAATCAACTTGACCAGATCTACATTCAAGGTGGAGAAAGTGGTGAACGCCCCCATGAAGCCGACTGCACCGAAAAGGTACAAGTTCCCATGGATTCCTGCGCCGATCATTAAGCCAAGCAAGAAGGAGCCTATCAGATTTACTATGATTGTTGCTAGCGGCACAGTCATAATTGGGGTTATTCTTTGAACCTGAAACCTTAGAAGAGCGCCAGCCATCCCGCCAGCAGCGACCATAACAAACTCAATCATTTAACTCCCACCCCCGGCCTTGATTTATTTTTCGACCCCAGCTTATACCCAGCTGCAGCAAAAAAGAGGCCTCCAAGTACACTAATGAGGATATAGAGAGAGGCCATTCCAATATGGCCTGTTTCCAACAATAGCAATGTTTCAAGACTGAAAGTCGAGAATGTGGTAAATGACCCTGTTATCCCGGTACCGATCGCAGCAGCCCACACAGCATCCAACTTTTTCTGTTCGATCAATCGACTCGTAAACCATCCAAGGAATAAGGATCCTGCCAGGTTGGCAATTAAGGTTCCCGTCGGAAAGCCATCATTTAATATATTTGCCGTAACCAGGCTGAGAATATATCTTAGAAGACTGCCAAGCATTCCGCCCAGAGCTACTCCAATGTATACCATTCGAAACAACCTTCCTGACCAGCTAATTCACTTTCATTTTTTCCTGTAACTGTCCCTTCACGAATGGCCAGTCTTCTTTAATAATGCTGTAAACGACTGTGTCCCTGACATATCCATCAGCAATGATACGATGCTTTCGAAGCATACCTTCTTTATGGGCACCAATCCGGGCAATCGCCGTTTGGGAACGAATATTTCTGCTGTCCGTGCAAAATTGAACCCTGTTCATGCCCAGCTGTTCGAAAGCATGCTGCAACAAGAGGAATTTTGTTTCTGTGTTCACCCTTGTCCGCCAGTATTCCGGCTGATACCATGTCCAGCCAATTTCAAGAGTCTGGTGTGCCAGAGACAGATCAAGATACCTGGAACTGCCGATAATTTTTCCTGTCTCCTGGTCAACCACGACAAATGGAACCTGCGTCCCCTTTTCTCTTTCTGATTCTGCTGTCTCTATCGTCTTTCTCATATCCTCTTTGCTTCTGATTTTGGAGGATGTAAATTCCCATATTGCAGGATTTTTCCCTGCTTCCCACAATTCATCAAGCTGGTCGCCCTTCATGGGGACGAGCAGCAGCGTTGGACCCTTCAGTATGATTTCTCTCTCCATTCTCTCCACTCCCGATATTCTGTTTCATCCATCATACCACTCTTCCATTCAGGCGGAAATAACCAATGCCGCCTGCCTTTTGTTACTTTATTGATGGCTGTTTTCGACTTGATTGTTCTTTTTTTCCACATGAACTTATCGGCCCTTAGGGTTTCTGGATTCTTTTCGAATATGTTCCAAGTCGGATATGCAAAAATATTCGTAAAAACCGATAAGCCGCTTTTTACCTTTCGGGGTGAAGCTACAAGGTTTTACAAGAGCCTGATGGATGGAATGCAAAAAAGCCCAGGATGCCTGAGCTTTGCTTTTTTTTTGCTATTTTACCTCTTCAAAGTACTCTTTGTAGTATCCGCCGACTTTTCCAGAGTTATCGACAATAAAATAAAACTCTTCTGTTTCGTTTTTCAAATCATATTCTTTTCCTGCAGTCAGCTTGTTGTTGACAATATATTTCTTCGCATCTGTATGAACGCATCGTAACTTTTTTATTGTTTCACGTTCCTGCCAATCGATATGGATCATTCTCTGCACTTCCTTTAATTCAGTTTCATATCCTTAAGTATAAAGAAAAGGCGATCCATTTAGCAAGATTTAGCTGGCATTCGCTTCTTCACCGGCAATACGCAAACCGCGAATCTCTGATTGGTTGAACGTCATTGTTTCCCCAGTAATCACGTTTTTTAAAGTTATATAACAAACATCACATATAATGTCTTTACGAATATATTGTAAAAAAGAAAATCGTTCATTTTTATAAATCAGCTCATAAAATCCTTCTGTAGAAAAAACCTTCATGTAAATCCCTCTTTCCAGGATGTATTCATCTTGGTGTTGGCTGTGTCATTCTATACCACCATCTAGACTTGTATTAAACATCCTGGATAAAATAGGTTCTTAAAGGCTATTGATTGGCCTGATTAATTCCTTTCCCTCATTTTTTGCAGAATTGATGTCTGCTGAAACAGGATAAGCCTCCATTAAATCTCCATCAAAAGGAATCAGCAGCTTTTTTAACTCATCGGTCCGAGCCATTGCCGGATCAAGCCACATGTCCAGACTGTCTTCCGGAAGAATGACAGGCATCCTGTCATGCACAGTTTCGGTAACCTTATTGGGAGCAGTTGTGATAATCGTACAGGATGAAATCGTCTTGCCTCCTTTGCTCCAGCTTTCCCAAAGACCTGCTAGCGCAAATGGCCTTCTGCTTTTCAGGACAAAACGATAAGGCTGTTTCTGTTTCCCTTCCTTCTTCCACTCGTAGAATCCATCAGCAAGGATCAGACAGCGCCTTTGTTTAAAAGCATGCTTGAAGCTCGCCTTTTCATCTACTGTTTCTCCGCGTGCATTAATCATTTTATAGCCGACTTTTTCATCTTCAGCCCAGAAAGGAATAAGCCCCCATTTCATATTTGTTCCTTCCCTGCTGCCTTCCCGGTTGATGAGAGTAAGGATCTCCTGCCCTGGCGCAATATTGAACCGAGGTGTAACCTCTCCAGCTATATCAAAGTCGAATTGCTCCTGAAGTGAATCGATGGACTCATATAATGAAAAACGGCCACACATATTTTACCCTTCCCCCATCCGCTTTGTTTTTTACTATACTTCCCTACTACATCAGGAAGTTAAACGGCTCCCTGCCTCTTCAAAAAAAAGCCAGGCTTTAATATGTCCGCATGACTTTACAATAAATTCTTCGTATCTATTTTCTTTTTCATTTTAAACCTAAGCGCAATATTTGCTGCTACAAGAAAAGGTATCAGCGACGCAATTGTAAAGCCAAGCGCATAACCGGAAATACTTTCAGTCGCCACCCTGTCGCTTATACTAAATCCCAAAAAGCTTACGCCTATGCCGTTGCCATCTACATGGTCAATAATTGACCAAAGTTCAATTCCCTTGATAAGGAATAACACGCTTATGACCGAAAGCAGTGAAACCCATAGCCATTTCATGCGATCATACCCCCAAAAATCCCGGCCTTAAAAGGCTCGGATATATACACTATATTATAGGGAGTAATGTTATTAATTAATATATACACATCACAGTTGTAACAAAATGTTCAAAATGATATTCAAAATTTCGCCACAGATAGGATATAATTTGCAAAATTAAAAAGAGTGTGCATATAGCTTCTTAGCCTGCTGACTTTTCCTTTAGTGCGTCACGAAGCAGCGATATGGATTTCTCCACTTTTTCTTTTGGAATCATTGCATAGCCATCACCCAGGCTCATCTCAAAATAACACGAAGAATCACTTGTCTTCCTTAGGTGATTTGTAATCCCTACACCAGATTTTTGGATAACGTCAGCAATCAGAGGTTCAACAGCTTCTATCGGGAAGGAAAAATGGACATGGAACATGTTCGACACAGGTATTTCCGGAACCGTTGAAACCCCAGGACAGTTATTGAAAAAGCATGCCAATTCCTTAGCATGTTCGTAATACCGTCCCATATTATTAGCTCTTTCTTGAAAATAATAGTCCGCTGAAATGATGTAAGGATAAAGGCTGATTAAATCTCCTTCATAACGTCTCTTCCATACCTTGGACTCCTTGATGAACTTTTCTTCTCCCGCTAGGACCGCACCTGCAATTCCGCCGATTCCCTTATAAAAGGATAAATAAATGCTATCGAAAAGATCGCATACTTCCTTGGCTGTTTTCTCATAAAAAGGCAGCACTTCAAGGAGCCTCGCACCATCAAGGTGCAGCTTTATTCCGTTTAGCTTGCAATATCTTGAGATTTCGACGAGCGTCTCAAAATTCGGCAGTTGCCCCCCAATCTCGCGCTGAGGCAATTCGAGCAGCACACATGCCACATCTTCTTCCATGGAGACAATATCTTTCAGATCGATGACACGCGTTTTATCTGCAAGCAAGATCGTTTTAATTTTATGTAATTCCTTCAACCCATCTTCCTCATGTATTTCAAGGTGGCTTAAAGGATGGTACGCAACCTTTGCCAGCCCTTTCTTATCGCACCAGACACGCAATGCGATTTGCTGTGCCATTGTTCCGCTTGGAAAAAAGACAGCACTTTCTTTCCCTAGAAGTGCAGCCATTTTATCCTGGAAATCTTCAATGATTTTTCCGCTCCCATAAACATCACTTTCAAGAAATGGATCAACCTGTTCAAAAGCCTTTTTTAAGACTTCAATATTTCGCCTTCCATGTCCTGCGAATTGACAGCTGGATTGTTTAAATGCTGTTTGCAAACCAGTCAAATCCACCACCCCTTTTATTGATTATTGAATCTGCCCATAAGAACGGTATTATAATAATTTCCGTCGGAAAGAAACTTGTCCTTTCTTAACACTCCTTCAACTTCAAACCCAAGCTTTTCATACAGTTTTTTTGCATTTTCATTTGATTCTAGTACCTGCAGGCTTATTTTTCGAATCCCATTTGCATCAGCCCATGAAATAGATTCAAGCAGAAGGTTTTTGCCCATTCCAAATCCCCAGTACTCCTTCAAAACGCCAATCCCGAACTCAACTCTGTGTCGAAGCCTTTTCAGTTCAGTTCCTTGACAACGTGAGAAACCTGCAAGCGTTCCTTCTGTTTCTACAACTAAAAATAAATTTCTTGAACTTTCGGAGTCTGCTTTAATCAAGGTTTCAAAGCCTTGGGAATCAATGAATGCTTCACCAGGTTCCCTGTCCAGGTTTTCAGTTTCGCCATCGATTTTCAGCCTGAGTTCTGACAAAGCTGAAGCATCACGCTCAACTGCAGAACGGATTGTATAATTCAAACCTTTTACATTAAATAGTTTTTCACTAATCTGCAATTTTCATATCTCCTATACTTTTTTCATTAATTTTATAGACTTGCCCTGTTTTTGTATAGGTAATTTATTCATTGATAAAGCACCTTTCTTACAAAATGTCCGAAGTTGGCAGGACTTCGGACAAAATCAGGTGCAGGAGCACTGAAAATGTCCGAAGTTGACAGGACTTCGGACAAAATCCGGTGGTGAAGCCGTGAAAATGTCCGAAGTTGATAGGTCTTCGGACAAAATCCGGTGGTGAAGCCGTGAAAATGTCCGAAGTTGGCAGGACTTCGGACAAAATTCTGTGCAGGAACAGTGAAAATGTCCGAAGTTGATAGGACTTCGGACAAAATCCGTGGGAGAAGCCGTGAAAATGTCCGAAGTTGGCAGGACTTCGGACAAAATTCTGTGCAGGAACAGTGAAAATGTCCGAAGTTGATAGGACTTCGGACAAAATCCGTGGGAGAAGCAGTGAAAATGTCCGAAGTTGGCAGGACTTCGGACAAAATCCGGTGCAGGAACAGTGAAAATGTCCGAAGTTGATAGGACTTCGGACAAAATCCGTGGGAGAAGCAGTGAAAATGTCCGAAGTTGGTAGGACTTCGGACAAAATCAGGTGCAGGAGCTGTGAAAATGGCCGAAGATGGCAGGGCTTCGTACAATATCAGGTGGAGAAGCCGTAGAAACTGATACGGAATTACTTATGTTATACGAAAAGCAGCAATCAATGTGAAAACAGCCAAACAAAAAGATGAAACCTGGCTGGTTCCATCCTTTTTTATTTTTTTACACTCTCTTTAGATTTTCTGCGGCTTCCATTGCCTGCTCACGAAGCTTGAATTTCTGGATTTTCCCAGAAGCTGTCATTGGGTAGCTGTTTGTAAATTCGATGTATCTAGGAATCTTGTGTTTTGAAATTTTTCCTTTGCAGTACTCTTTGATTTCATCGGCTGTTGCGGACACGCTGTCTTTCAAAATGATCCATGCCATTACTTCCTCACCATATACACTATCAGGGATGCCAACTACCTGGACATCGAGCACTTTCGGATGTTTATACAGGAATTCCTCGATTTCACGGGGGTAGATGTTTTCTCCTCCTCTGATGATCATGTCTTTTAGTCGTCCGGTTACCCTGCAATAGCCGTTTTCATCCATGACGGCAAGGTCTCCGGTATGCAGCCATCCTTCTTCATCAATGGCTTCCTTGGTCGCATCCGGGTTTTTATAGTACCCTTCCATAACGTGATACCCACGTGTACAGAGCTCTCCCTGCTCGCCACGGGGTACTTCATCCATCGTCCCTGGCTTGACAATTTTCACTTCTACATGAGGCAGAGCCTTTCCGACTGTTTCTACCCTTAACTCAAGCGGGTCATTCGTTCTTGTTTGCGTGATGACTGGAGATGATTCGGTCTGGCCGTATGCAATGGTTATTTCTGTGGCACCCATCTTCTCATTAACAGCTTTCATGACTTCGATTGGGCAATTGGAGCCGGCCATGATTCCAGTTCTTAAAGAGGAAAGGTCGTATTTCACAAATTCAGGATCATTCAGCTCGGCGATAAACATCGTTGGGACTCCATGGAGCGCTGTACATTTCTCTTTTTCCACTGTTTCCAGAACCGCCCTTGGGCTGAATTCTTGAACAGGAACCATTGTGGCTCCTACTGTCGCGCATGCTAGGGTACCCATGACACAACCGAAGCAATGAAAAAACGGCACAGGAATGCACAGTCTGTCTTGATGAGTCAGTTTCATTGCAGATGCAACATTATATGCGTTGTTGACAATATTGCTGTGAGTCAGCATGACGCCTTTTGGGAAACCTGTCGTACCGGAAGTATATTGCATATTGATGACTTCATCTGAATTTAGAGTCGCCAGACGTTGATTCAATTCCTCTTCAGTGACACCATCCGCCATATCCATAATATCCTGCCAGCTGAAGATCCCAGGGAAGCGTTTTTTACCCATGACAATGACATTCTTAAGGAATGGAAGCTTGCTGCTCGCCAGTTTGCCAGGTTCACTTGTTTTCAGCTCAGGTACGATTTCATACAACATCTCAATGTACGACGCGTCCTTGAACTGTTCCAACAGAATTATGGTAGTGGAATCAGACTGTTTTAAAAGATACTCCAATTCCGCGGTCCGATAATTTGTGTTCACAGTCACGAGGACAGCACCCATTTTCCCCGAGGCGAATTGGCTGATGACCCACTCAGGAGTATTGGAGGACCAGGCAGCTAGATGCTCCCCTTTTTTTACACCAAGCTTCATGAATCCCCTTGCTGCTTTGCGGCAAAGTTTATTGAATTCTTCATAATTCATCCTGAGATCCCTATCTGCATAGACCAGTGCTTCATGGTTGGGATATTCCTTAGCTTGTACTTCTAATAACTCACCGATCGTGTATGGCAGCAACTTTTCCATCTATTTCCCTCCTCTAAAAATATGTAAGCGTTTACCCATTACTATATCACCTATGTTTGAATATTCAATATTTTAAAAATATATTCCTTCCTTTTTCCTAAAAAAAATACAAAAAACAGAAAGTCTCCTCCCTGTTTACTTGTCGTGCCACATATATACTTTTCCTGTTTCCCTGGTTACAATCGTGATGGCTATGCTGGCTCTGTGCCCAGCTGCGATAACGGATTGGCTTGGAATACCTGCGAGCAAACTTGTAATATACAAGTTTGACAGGTGTGTGGATCCGTCTGCTTCTATTCCCAATACTTTTTTAATTTTTCCACTTGGAACCTTTTCGTTTACTGTCAGTTCAAAGCCCAGACGTTCTAACAATCCAGTCTGCAGATTCGTCGCAATGATAATATATTTTGTATTTAGCTCGGTTCCGTCTGTTAAAATGACTGAATAGCCATTATCCTTGTGTATAATCGCCTCCGCGGCACCCTCAACCCATTGGGTTCCAGCAGCGACAGCCTGTTTTTTCATAGTTTCCAGGAGGCCTGAACCGCTGATTTCTTTTATTCCTGGATAATTATAAAGCTTCGAAACCTGGTTGATTTGGGATTTACCTGAATTAATGATGGTTGTCTTCAATCCACCTTAAGCAGTATAGATTGCGGCTGAACTCCCTGATATCCCGCCGCCTATCACTAAAACATCCAGCATTGCGCTTCCCCCTGTTTCATATGTAATCCCTCTATTTAAAGAGGAATTTAGAATAATTTAGAAATTTAGAAATCAGATAAATGACTCCTGCCAGGAGCCATACGTACGTGGCTGGTCATATAGGAGGAAACCCGGAAAATTCCCCCTGGCTCTCATCACCTTTACGCTTTGATCCGATTCCTCAGGAGCCTCCTGAACAGTTCTTATTTTTTCTTTCCTCTTCCAACCTGCTCACCTCACATAAAGATTAGAATAAATAACACACTGATGCCTGTCGTTCCATTTTGAGAAAACCATTCAAATAATCTTATGGAAAAAGAGGAAAGCAAAGCTCTCCTCTTTTTTTTACTTTTACTTAGTGTGCGTGGTGGACAGCACAGCGGTTTGGCCCAATTTCAAGCTCCATCGCTTCGTCTGCTGTCACTTCTTTTACACCGCGGTTGATTGCTACGATATCTTCAAAGTTAGGTGGTGTATCGCTTGATGCAGATTGAGCAACATGGTCGACAAACTCTTCAATCGTTTTGCCTTCCATCATCTCGTTTTGTTTTCTGATTAAGCCTAATTGGCTTCCAATGAACCCTTCAGCATTCACTTCATCGTCAAAGGCTGCATAGTGTCCTGGCAGGACAATGACATCATCAGCAATCTGGGATACTTTGCTATAAACTGTGTCATAAAGATCTTTTGCCCACTCTGCTGCTTTTCCCCCAAGGTCTGGGCGGCCAAGTCCATTGACAAAGATCGTGTCACCGGAGAACAGAAGTTTGTTGTTCACGAAGAAAGAAACACTGCCAGGGGTATGTCCTGGTGTCTTAACTGCCAAAACTTCCAGTGTAATGTTCTCAAATGCAATTTTATCATGCTCTTCAAGCGCTTCAAAGTCAAACACTGCGCCTTCACTCTTCATCAAGTAATATTTAGCACCAGTTAGATCCGCAAGGTGCTTGCCACCTGATAGGTGATCGGCGTGAAGGTGAGAATCAACAATATGAGTGATTTTCACATTTTCTTTTTCTGCGACAGCCATATAGCGGTCTGTGAATCGGGAAGGATCGACAACCAGTGCTTCGTTTTCAGAGAGGACCATATAGGATAAGCAGCCCTTTCCTACACGAATGAATTGGAGAACCTTAATTTTGTCATCATTATAGACTTCCACTGGATATAAGTATTCACTCCATGATTTCATCCCGCCTGAAAGATAAGAAACTTCAAAACCAGCGTCAGAAAGCATTTCTGCCACCATTACTGATGATCCTTCCTTGGCACAAATTACGACGATGTCTTTATCCTTTGGAAGCTGATCAACGATTTCCTCCACTCCATCAATCAAATCGAAATAAGGGATGTTCAAATACTCGATGTTTTCCCCTTCTACCTTCCAGTCTTCAAAATCCTTGACGTTCCGGACATCAAAAATAAAAAATTCCTTTTTATTTACTACCCACTCATTTAATTTTTCAGCTGTAATAGCTTGCATTCCCATTATAATTCCTCCCATGATTTGAATAATTGAGTACCCTAATCCCCATTAAGATACCCTTGTGGGTATATAATATAACGTGGTCGTATTAAATGCAAGCTTTTTTTGTTTAATAATGTGCATATGGTGTTTTTCTTAAATGCTTAAAAACTGAAGTATCCAAGGTCTTAATTTCATAATAGTCAATAAGAAAAAATTGTTAAAAAAAATTCGCCATAATGGGTTTTCAAATCGTTCATAAACATTTACAATGAATGAAACTATACAATATAGTTTGAAAATTCAATCCATTCTTGCCGAGGAGGAATGCAAATGAAAATTATGAGCAATGAACAGTTGGTGGTCTCGTATCGTGATGCATTAAAGTCGGAAAATGATAAAGAATGGGCAAAGGTTTTAAAAACCGAAATTACTAAAAGAGGACTCAAGCCATTTAAAAACCGCTAATCGACATTTGAATTCTGGTAAAAAAATGCACTGCCACATGGCAGTGCATTTTTATGTTTATCCTTGGAGCAGCAATGATTCCGGATCTTCCATCAGTTCTTTGATCCTCTTCAGGAAGGTGACTGCTTCTTTACCGTCGACAATACGATGGTCATATGAAAGCGCAATATACATCATTGGTCTGTTCTCCATCCGTTCCTTGTCGATTGCTACCGGGCGAAGCTGGATGGTATGCATTCCAAGAATTCCAACTTGAGGCCCGTTGATAATCGGGGTGGATAATAATGAGCCAAACACGCCGCCATTTGTAATCGTAAAGCTGCCGCCTTGTAAGTCCTTAAGAGAAAGCTTATTTGTACGTGCTTTTTCAGCGAGATCATTAATATCTTTTTCGATTTCGGCGAAATTCTTCCTGTCTGCATCCCTAATTACTGGTACAACCAGCCCTTCATCTGCAGCCACAGCCACTCCAATGTCATAGAACTTCTTAAGGACGATTTCATCCCCCTGAATTTCTGCATTCAAGTATGGAGTTTTCTTTAACGCTGCCACTACAGCTTTGGTAAAGAATGACATGAACCCTAAACGCACATCATTTTCTTCGTAAAAACGGTCCTTCCATTTCTTTCGCAATTCCATAACAGCAGTCATATCCACCTCATTGAATGTTGTCAGCATTGCCGCAGTCTGCTGGACCTCTACCAGTCTATTCGCAATCGTCTGGCGCCTTCTTGACATCTTGATTCTTTCTATCCTGCTGTCATCCTCTGATTTTACAGCTGGAGCTGACTTGACTGGTTCTTTTGGTTGAACAGGCTGATTCTTTCTCTGGTCAGGAGAAAATGATTCAACATCTTGCTTCCTTACTCTACCCAGGGGATCCTGAGAAGCCACCTGGCTCAAATCGATGCCCTTTTCCCTGGCCAGTTTTCGGGCTGCCGGGGAAGCGATGACACGCTCATGGGAACTCTCGTATTTTTCAGAAACAGCTTGAGTTTCGGTTTCTTGGCCGGTGCCCTTTACCTGCTCTACGGTTTCATCAGGAGACTCAGCCATCCTTCCTTGTTCTGCAGCAGCATTTCCACCATTTCCATTTTCGCTGCTTCCCGCACTTCCTTGTTCACCTACAACAGCAATGGCTTCCCCAACCTTGACTGTATCACCTTCTTCAGCGAGGAGTTCAGTCAGTACTCCATCATAGTCAGAAATAATCTCGACATTGACCTTGTCTGTCTCAAGCTCAACGATATATTCACCCTTTTGGACTGTGTCACCCTTTTTTTTCAGCCATTGGGCAATGGTCCCTTCGGTTATTGATTCAGCCAGTTCAGGAACTTTAATCTCTGCCATTTTCCATTCCTCCTCAGTTATTCCTTGTCAGTGCATCTCTTACAATTCTCGCTTGTTCCAATTTGTGAATGTTTGGATCTCCTTCGGACGGGCTTGAGCGCCTGCGTCTGCCAATATAGGAAACTTCAAGGCCTTTTGGTGCAGCTTCATTGATCCTAGGCTCTACGAAAGTCCACGCTCCCATATTCTTCGGTTCTTCCTGTACCCAGACTATTTCTTTTAAATTTGGGAAACGCTCCAATATTTCTTTTAATTTTTCCAGCGGGAAAGGATATATCTCTTCAATCCGCAGCACATGAAGCCAGTCATGGTGTGCTGAAGCAAGCTGGTCAGCGATATCAATACTTACTTTACCAGTGCAGAGAACAACACGTTCTACCTTTTCAGGCTCCGCCCCTAATCCAGGCTGTTCAATAATTGGTTCGAAGCTTCCTTCACTTAACTGACCTGGATCAGCCGCAACTAGCGGATTCCTCAATAGGCTCTTTGGAGTCATTAGTACCAGTGGCCTTACAGATTCCTGCTTCAAGATGGCTGCCTGCCTTCTAAGAATATGGAAGTACTGTGCAGCCGAAGAAAGGTTTGCAACCGTCCAGTTGTTTTCAGCAGCAAGTGTCAAGAATCTTTCCACTCTCCCGCTTGAATGTTCTGGCCCCTGGCCTTCATAGCCATGAGGGAGCAGCATCACAAGTCCAGATTTCTGTCCCCACTTTGCCCTTCCTGCTGCTACGAACTGATCGAACAATATTTGGGCAGCATTAGCGAAATCCCCATACTGAGCTTCCCACAGTACCAGTGTTTCTGGTGCAAAAACATTATAGCCATATTCGAAACCGACGACGGCAGCCTCAGATAATGGGCTATTATGAATTGAGAACGAGGCATTCGCATCAGGCAAAATATGAAGCGGAGAAAATTGATTCCCTGTTTCACTGTCATGTAAGACCAGATTCCGTTGTGCGAATGTCCCTCTCTCTGAATCCTGTCCTGTGAGCCTGATTGGTGTCCCATCTTTAATAATGGAAGCGAACGCTAGAGTTTCGGCGAGACCCCAGTCTATTTTCCCTCCATCTTGCAAAGCTTCTCTTCTTCTCTGGAGGATTTTGTCCAATTTACTGAATACCTTAAATCCTTTCGGCCAATTAAGCAGATCTGAATTCAGCTTTCTTAATGTTTCCAATGGCACTCCTGTTTCAATTTGCGGGATGCCCATCTCAATGACTTCAGGTATATCTGGTTCCCTTTGAATCTCTTTTTCCTTTTTTGGCACTTTTTCATTTGCTTCTGTCAGTCTGGAAGAAATCTGGTCATCAATCTCATTCCTGCGTTTTTCGGATAGCACCCCATAATCCGATAGCTTGTTGCCATAGATTGTTTTGACTGTAGGATGCTGGTGGACCAACTTATACATTTCGGGATTGGTGGTCATTGGTTCGTCCATCTCGTTATGTCCAAATCGACGATAGCCAATAAGGTCAATGAGGAAGTCCTTCCCGAAGGCCTCTCTGTATTCGAATGCCAGTTTTGCTGCCATCAAGCATGCCTCAGGATCATCTGCATTCACATGGATAATCGGAATTTCATATCCTTTTGCCAGGTCGCTTGCATAGCGGGTTGAGCGTGAGTCCAACGATTCAGTCGTGAATCCAATCGTATTATTCGCGATCACATGTATCGTTCCACCAGTTTTATATCCTTGCAGACGGCTTAAATTAAGGGTCTCTGCTACAATCCCCTGTCCAGGGAATGCGGCATCCCCATGAATCAGAATGGCCATTGCTTTTACAGGGTCATATTCCGCATACCCTGGTTCACTTCGTTCGTCCTGGGCAGCGCGTGTAAAACCTTCCACAACTGCTCCGGCAAATTCAAGATGGCTCGGATTATTAGCAAGTGTCAGTCTCGCATTAGCCGTGGTATCAGATTGGATCTTTCTGTCGATGCCAAGGTGGTACTTTACATCCCCGGTCCAGCCAAAGTTAATGCCGATCGAGCCTTCAGATGGTACCAGCTCCTTATTCGGTGCATGCTGGAATTCAGCAAAGATCATTTCATACGGCTTTCTCAATACATGTGCCAATACATTGAGTCTACCACGGTGTGCCATCCCAATATTGATGGTTTCTACTCCACTGTTTACGGCATTAGCGATCACCTCATCAAGCAGAGGGACCATTGCATCCAAACCTTCAATCGAGAATCTTTTCTGGCCTACAAAAGTTCGATGCAAGTATTTTTCAAAGTTTTCGACCTCTGATAAACGCCTGTAAAGACCAATCTTCCTTTCTTCCTCAATCCGGGAAATCAGCTGGCCTGATTCAACCTTCTGCCTGAGCCAGTCCTTTTCGGCAAATTCATTTACATGATGAAATTCGTAAGCAATGGTATCGCTATATACTTTTTTAAGGTAATCTAACGCTTCCTTGCCATTTTTAATGGACGCCGGTGCGCTTGGACATACCAGTTCCACCGGCATGGACTTGAGGTCTTCCTCAGTCACCCCCCACTTATCATGGTTTTCCAGCTGCAAATCCTTAGCCCCTTGCTTCAGAGGGTAAATCTGTGCAGATAAATGGCCGTAAGAACGTATATAGTCTGCATATTTTAATGCAGCTGCGATTTTCTCGGGAGATCCATACCCTCTGTTTGCATCTGGATTCACCACTTTCGTTTCCATCGTATCAACGACATCTACAGGAGAATACTGCTCAAAAAATTCTCTGATTTCTGGTTCCACTGATTCTGGGTTTCCCAGGAACTGTTCATATAATTCTTCGACGTACCCCTGGTTGGGCCCGTGGAATTCCGGCCAGTTTGGCCCTTTGCCCGTAGCTTCCTTACTCACTGTAAAACCCCCTTGCCAATTCTATTCTGTGCTAATTATTTGTTACCCTGTCGCACTCAAATTTAACAATCAATTCAAAGAATAATGATATTATTCTGATTTCAAACGGTTACATATGATATTTTAACATGATATTTTTTAATAACCAAAGGTTTTGACTATCCGGATAGTGTTAACTCACTTCTCTTGATTTATTATTCCAAAAAAATAAAACCGATTTTTATACACCATAAAAAAAAACCGGGGTTCCCGGTTTTTGATAAAGCACTTTCTAATCAAGGATTAAAGACTCATCATAGTTACATACATGTTCTTTGGAGCAAAGAAATTGTTTCTTTTTTCAATTTGAGTCGATTCGATCATCTCACTAGGTTCTACAGGCAATTCCATATGGCCGCATGTAATGCACTTTTGAAAACGGGATCCAGCATTGAATAGATTTACACCGTCGTTTGAAGTAAAGCCAATATGCTCTTCATGCAGTGAGAAACGATGGTGACAATTCTTTGATTCACGCATACTTCATCCTCCTGTTTCATTGTTCATACTAATTATATATTAAAAAATTCCGAATTTTCAGTGACAAATATCATAAAAAGAGGGAAGGCCTTAAATTGCCTTCCCTTTTCAATTCCCGGCTCTTCATGATATTAAACCACGGAAGAATCGGAAAAATTAACCTTCAATTCTCTTTCTATATTAGAGATGACATTCGGATCGTCCGCATCAATTTCTATGAATGGCCCCTCGTACCCTTGCAGAGCATGTCCATATCTTGGGTCATAATAATGGACCAGGAGCAATTCAATCAATAACCGGAAATTTTCTTCGATCAGAGCTTTTTCAAGCGATGGCGCTATTTCGTGATTCACTCTTCTTAATAGTTTTGATACCTTTTCATGAACTTCATCCATGAACCATTTTTCTCCCTTAAAAGGCAGCACGTATTCATTGTAGATTCTTTCCACTCTTTTTGGGATGGAGCTTCTAATAAGGAAGTGGAATCCTTTTTCCTTCTTCTCGAGCATATCCTCAGGCTGTGCTGCGCGGCCGATTCTTTTGCTCTCTGCCTCAATGATGAAATAGTTTGCCCCCTGAATTTCTTTCAGTCTTTCAAACAACAAGGCATCAAAGGTCTTTTGATTATGGGCCTCGCCCATACCAATCATTCCAAAAATCGATCCGCGATGGTTGGCAATTTGTTCTAGGTCAACCACTGGAAACCCTTTTTCTTGAAGCTGTTTCAAAATTTCTGTCTTTCCTGTACCTGTCATGCCATGAAAAACAACTGTCTTTTCAGGAAGCATTTTCGGGATTTGCTCCAAAATATATTCGCGATAGGCTTTATATCCGCCTTCCAAACGGATGGATGGTAAGCCTGCAAATTCAAGGAACGATGCAACTGATTTACTCCGCATCCCTCCTCTCCAGCAATGAACAACTGGTTCGGCACCCGATTTTTTTAAATCTTTGATTTCACTAAGCAATGCGGGAAGCTTTGGAGATACAATTTCCATCGCTCTCCATTTGGCTGCTTCTTCGCCCGACTTTTTATAAAGTGTGCCAATTTCTTTTCTTTCTTCATCCGAAAACAATGGTATATTAATTGATCCTGGTATCGGGGATTCCTGATGCTCAATAGGAGCACGGACATCAACAGGGATATAATTTTTGCTATTAGTTAATTCTTGTACACTAATGTCTTTCATGTTTAAACTAGACCTCCATGGCCGCAAATGACTTGCTCATTTTGTAGACTTCGCTGCTTTTGCAATAGGAATAAATTTAAATTAGTCATTCCACCATTATAACCCTGAATGCATTCAAATTGCCATATTCTAAACTATCGATGACAATCCATGTCATAAAATAAAAAAACCGCACTTCATATGCGGTCAACAGTCAAACTTTTTACCGATTAATTCGCTAATTGATTGACAAAAATTCGGCCATTCTTTTGGATAGGAATCCAATCCGCCACTTTCGTATGTTTTTCCCTTGGTATGCAGCTTCACAGACCAGCATGTGCCATCTACAATGATACCTGCTTTCTGATAATCCTCATCCCAATCCCATACTTTGAATGAATAAAGCTGTTTCTTAAACATTTCCACGCTTCCATGGTCTCCGATCTGCATATGACCAGGAGCTTTTGAGTCCAGGTGCCACTCGAAATAGGTAAACGTATTCTTTTTAAAGTCGATTCTAATCCGCATTTCGGGACCCGGATATCCATGAAGAACAACTGTCATCAAAACAGGTTCTTTCTCAGGACGTATAGATACGATGTCGTCCTCTAATAAAAACAGCTCATTTTTGCTGCCGATCAATGTCTTTATATATGAAGGTTCAACATTCATTTCATGAACTGGCCGCTGATTTTGTTCACTCATTTCCTTACATATCACGGGAATTGTTGCAGTGCCCTTTTTTTCTAAAATTTCGAGAATCGCTTCATACATTTTCATCTCGTTCATCTTCCTTTATACAAACTGAGTATTTCACTTATTTTCATAGCTGATTTAAATAAAGTATAAGCAACAAATAAAGGAAACGACTGTAACAAATCGCACGGTTTCGCCAAAAAATTTACTATTCCTCCGATTGACAAAAACAGCTATTTTTTGACTTGAATGTTGTTATTTGTCTAATCCTGCGCTTTCCCGAGAAATAATTTTCAGAATAAACAGAAATTATCTATAATATTGAGGATCCTTCCGGTACATATTTGCCAGTGACTGGATTCTGGCAATGCTGCTGATTCCTCCCTTGCCCTGATAATGCCCTCCCTGTTTATCCTTAGAAAGTGAAAACTAGAGGCAATATAAGATTATTAGGTTTAAAAATAAGGAAAAATCGGTAAAGGAAGAAATCAGGTACAACATTGAAATAAATCATCAGGAGTGTATGGATATGATGGATACAATGGCAAAACAATTTGAACAACCAAAAGGACTTCTAGGTAAACTAGCTGGAACGATCATGTATTTTGAGAATCGGAAAATCAATAAATGGAGCATAGAAAAACTAAAACTTCAGAAATACGACCGTGTCCTTGAAGTTGGTTATGGACCTGGCTACGGCATTAAAACAATGATGTCTGCCTGTCGCTTCATTACTGTCGACGGAATCGATTTGTCTAAAAAAATGATGAAGGAAGCAACAAAAAGGAATAAGGAATGGATTGATGAAGGAAGGCTGACTCTTTCTGCTGGTGATGTTGTTGACTATAAGCCAGGCCACCGTTTCAATAAAATTATTTCAGTCAATAACTATCCTCTCTGGGATCAGCCAATGAAGTCATTAAACCATTTATATCATTTAATGGCGCGAAGAGGGAGAATCGTCCTGACTGTCCAGCCGCGTGAAGAAGGAGCATCAGACGAAACAGCGGTGCAATTAGGGGAACAAATGAAGGATGATCTGCTGAAATCAGGGTTCACCAAGGCAGAAGTGACGTATTTGAAAGTCAGGCCTGTACTGACAGTCAGCGTCACTGCCGTAAAAGAATAATAGCGGGGCCCCAAAACAACTGCTTTGGGGCCAATTTTATCTAGAGACCTTCACCATTATTGATGCTTTATACAAAGTTAAAATTTCATGGGCACCAAGAGGCTTATCGGCGCTCATTTTTTTCCAATATTTAACTTTTATGAGCACGTATAAGCTTTATTAGTGTTCGCTTATTCCAAAATTTCTCTTTTATGAGTGCTTATAAGCTTTCTTGGTGTTCGTTTTTTCCGGTATTTTACTTTTTCAAGCACCAAACTCATTATTGGTGCTCCATTTTTCCAAGATTTCTCTTATGAGTACGTATAACCTTTCTTGGTGTTCGCTTTTTCCATAATTTCTATTTTTTTAATATTCACTATGCCAATATGTTTTGATTAACTCCTTTTATCGATCCAACCAGCCTCTTGATTTCTTCCTTCTCTCCTTGATGGAACAAGTCAACGATCTTACTGCCGACAATGACCCCATCGCAATATTTGCAAATTTCTACTACCTGTTCTGCGGATGAAATCCCGAAACCTGCCATTACGGGTACAGTGCTCAAGCTTTTCACATTTTGTAAAAAGTCTGTAAGTTCCTCGCTAAAATCGTTTCTTGCGCCTGTTATTCCAGCTACTGTTACTGCGTAAATAAACCCTGTGGCCCTGGAAGCAATCTCTCTTATTCTCTGATCAGGGGTGGTAATAGTTACTAAACGAATCAGAGAGAGTTCATTCCGATCGAGCATCGGAAGTATGAAGTCCTCTTCCTCTAGCGGAAGATCAGGAATTATGCATCCGGAAATACCTGCCTCTGATGCATCTTCTGCAAACTTTTCAAGACCATATGCTACGATTGGGTTTAAGTAAGTCATCAGAATCAACGGAATCGATATTTCCTCTTTATACGCTCGAATATCATTTAAGACCATTTTTAATGTGGTGCCTTCCTTAAGCGCACGTATTCCTGCTTTCTGAATGGTCGGCCCATCTGCGACCGGGTCGGAAAATGGAATTCCGATTTCGATTGCAGCTGCCCCGCATTCTTGTAAATACAGGAGCTTTTCCTTGAGAGTTTCCATGCCTCCATCCCCAGCCATAATATAAGGTACAAAAGCTTTATTTCCCTTTAAGTCTATCATCCTAATCCCCCTGTTCGATCCATAATGGTTTGTACATCCTTATCTCCTCGGCCTGATAAACAAACGACAATATTCTTGTCCCTGCCCATTCCTGCTGCTAACTTTACTGCGTACGCAATTGCGTGTGCACTTTCAAGAGCAGGGATGATTCCCTCCAGCTTTGACAATAATTGAAATGCTTCAAGTGCCTCATCGTCCGTTACTGCTTTATAGTTCACTCTTTGGATATCATGCAAGTAACTATGCTCCGGCCCGATGCCAGGATAGTCAAGTCCTGCAGAAATCGAGTGTGCCTCCTGTATCTGTCCGGCTTCATCCTGCAGCAGATACATCATCGCTCCGTGAAGTACGCCCGGTTTCCCCTTTGCAAGGGAGGCTGCATTTTTTTCTGTCTCCAAACCCAAGCCAGCTGCCTCGACTCCATAAATTTCAACACTTGTATCTTCAATAAATGGATGAAACAGACCGATTGAATTGCTTCCTCCACCAATACAAGCAACCAGGGCATCAGGCAGCTTCCCTTCCTTGTCAAAAAATTGACGCTTAGTCTCCTTCCCGATCACACTTTGAAAATCACGGACTATTTTCGGAAAAGGGTGGGGCCCCATTACCGACCCTAAAATATAATGTGTGTCACGGACATTCGTAACCCAGTAACGCAGTGCTTCATTGACAGCATCCTTCAAGGTCCCGCTGCCGGCATCCACACTGATTACCTCTGCGCCCAGGAGTTTCATTCGGAAGACATTCAATTGCTGCCGCCTGATATCTTCTTTTCCCATAAAAATCACACATTCCAGATTCAGCAACGCACAAACGGTTGCCGTCGCTACACCATGCTGTCCTGCGCCTGTTTCTGCAACCACCTTCCGCTTGCCCATTCTTGCAGCAAGCAGGGCCTGCCCAACAGTGTTGTTAATTTTATGGGCACCTGTATGATTTAAATCTTCTCGCTTTAAATAGATTTTTGCGCCTCCAGCATGTTCCGTCAGATTTTCTGCCAGGTATAATGGCGTTTCCCTTCCTACATAATCTTTCATCAGTTTTTCGAGTTCTGCCTGGAATTCCTGATCCGCCAGAGCCCGGTTATATTCTTGTTCCAGCTCCAGGACAGCCTTCATCAGAGTTTCTGGTACGAACCTGCCCCCATAGGCACCAAAGTGGCCTTTTTCATCTGGCAATCTATAAGTTTGATTCATCTTGTTTCCTCCTTTAATCTTTTGCGCTTATTATGAATTCTTGTATTTTTAATGCGTCTTTCCTTCCATTTGTTTCAACTCCGCTGCTTACATCGACCATAAATGGAGAAACTTTTTCAATTGCTTCCTGCACATTTCCTGGGTTCAAACCGCCAGCAAGAATGATATTAGGGAATGAATTACCGAATCCATGTGCCTGGTTCCAATCAAAACTTACGCCATTTCCTCCCCGATATTTTTCAGGCGGGCTATCAAGAAGAATGTAATCTGCTTCACCACCGGTACAAGAGTCATGAATGTCTTTACCTGGCCGGATTGATCCTGCTTTGATCAGCGGAAGTCCGATAGACTTGTAATCAGCGGCTGCTTCTTCACCGTGCAGCTGTATATGTGTGAGTCCTGCCATTTCAGCAATCTGCTTAATTTTGTCTGGAGCCTCATTTACAAATACTCCAACTTTCCATACATCCTTTGGTAGTCTTCCGATGATTTCCCCGGCCTCTATGGCGGTTATTTGTCTTTTACTTTGTGCAAACACGAAACCAATGGCATCTGCTCCACAAGCTGCAGCGTGACATGCATCTTCGGCTGTTGTTACACCGCAAATTTTAACCTTCATTTTTGCATCCTCAACGAGGGGACAGTGAACTCAGCAAAAGTTTGCGAAAGATTGGAAGATGTCATGAATGATTCTCCTATTAACACACCATCTGCTCCAGATTCCGCTACCCGTAAAATGTCCGCCCTGGAACTTAACCCGCTTTCACTGATCAAAAAGGCCCCGGTGCTTTTAGCAATCGCACCTAACTTTTCAGTAATTGATAAATCGACTTTAAAGGATTTTAAATCCCGATTGTTTATTCCTATCAACGAAGCGTTGATCTTTAGCGCCTTCTCTAAATCTTGTTTATCATGAACTTCGACAAGGCACTCGAGTCCTTTAGTTGATGCATAATCGTAAAGCTTTGTGAGCTCGTTTAGAGAAAGTACAGATGCAATCAGCAAAATGAGATCTGCTCCAGCTGCATGTGCTGCATCAATCTGTATTTCATCAATGATGAAATCCTTACAAAGAATGGGGATGCCGACAGCTTCTCTGACCTTTTTCAGGTCGGCAAAAGAACCTTTGAAACCTTCTTCGTCCGTTAACACCGAAATAGCTGATGCACCAGCACTTTCATAAAGCTTTGCTTGCTGGACGGGATTCAGGTTTTGATTAATGATTCCCTTGGATGGGGATGCTCTCTTAAATTCAGCTATGATTGCAACGTTTTCCGCTCTCTGTAAAGCTGTTATCAGCGAACGTGCTTGAAATTCTCCGGCAGGAAATGTCGCTCCCGATTTCTTTAACACTTGGACCTCTGCTTTTTTCCTTTCTATGATTGAATCAAGAATGGTCATCATGTCATCCCACCGCCTTATTTAATCGATTGCTTATGGAAATTAAATTCTTAAGTTTCAAAAGCGCACTCCCGGAATCTATACTCTCTGCCGCCAAAGCTATTCCTGCATGAATGGAATCTGCCTTGCCGGCTGTAAAGATTCCAATACCGGCATTTAACAGCACTGTATCCCGGTAAGCACCCTTTTCACCCTTTAATACTTCCATCAATATTGCCGCATTGTCCCTGGCGTCACCGCCTCGTATCTCACAGTTATCATAAACCTGAAAACCCATTTCATCAGGATGGAGTGTGTACCTTGTTATTTCATCCTCAATAACCTGTACGATTTCGTTATCACCTGCTAGTGAAGCCTCATCCATCCCCCCGGCACCGTTGATGACAATGGCTCTTTTCCTGCCAAGCTTCGCAAGTACGTGGGCGAACTTCTCAAGCAAATCCCTTCTATAGATTCCAAGCAGCTGGTAGTCAAGCTGGACGGGATTCGTCAGTGGTCCGATCAAATTGAAAATAGTCGGTATTTTCAAATCCCTTCTGACTTTCATGATCTGTTTTAACTTCGGATGCACATGGGGAGCAAATAAAAAGGCAATCCCGTTCTCTGCCAGGATCTCTTCTGTCATATCCGGTGAAATATCCAGCCGCACGCCAAGTTCTTCCAAAACATCGGCACTGCCTGTTTTACTTGAAACACTTCTGTTCCCATGCTTCGCTACCATGATTCCAGCACCTGCAATAACAAAAGCAGAAGTCGTGCTGACATTGAAACTTTTTGATCCATCTCCTCCTGTTCCGCAATTATCAAGAACATTCGGTATTTTCTTTGTAAAAGGAAGCGCATGATTTCTAATCGCCTTAACCAATCCAGAGACTTCCTCAGTTGTTTCACCTTTTGACTTCAGTCCTGTTAAAAAAGAGGCAATTTCACTGTCAGTCAAATCCTTTGTGAACAGTTCCTGGGCAGCGTTTTCCATTTCACATTCAGTGAGGGATTTTCCCTCAGTAAGCTTTTCAAGATACTGTTTCATAAACGAATCTCTCCCCTCTGATTTCTTCAAGGAAATTAGATAAAATTTTCATCCCATCCTTTGTTCCGATGGATTCCGGGTGGAATTGCAGGCCGTAGACTCGATAAGTCTTGTGCTTGATAGCCATGATTTGACGATCCTCCGCTGATTGAGCCAATACCTCGAAATCGGCGTTCAACGAACTATGATCAATCACTAACGAGTGATATCTCATTACTTCTGTGTTTTTTTCTACATCCCTCAATATTGAAGTTCCTGTATGGCTGAGACGGGATTCCTTGCCATGCATGATTTTCTCAGCCTTGATAATCGAACTCCCAAAAGCAGTTCCTATTGCCTGATGTCCAAGACAAATTCCGAGGATAGGGATGGACTGAGAAAACTGTTTGACTGCTTCAACACATATCCCGGCTTGTTCCGGTCTGCCTGGACCCGGTGAGAGCACAATAGCTTCAGGTGCCATATTCGCGATTTCTTCAATCGTCACTCTGTCATTCCGCACCGTTTTTACTTCTGCACCCAGCTGGCTAAGGTATTGGTAAAGGTTGTAGGTAAATGAGTCGTAATTATCAATTAGCAGAATCATCGGGCAGCCTCCATCAACGCTTTCAATTTATATTCTGTTTCCATGTACTCCTTTTCCGGGTCGGAATCATACACGATTCCAGCCCCTGCCTGCAGGTAGCCCTTCCCATCTTTAACAACAAGTGTCCTGATCGCCAATGCGAAATCCATGCTTCCACATGCCGAAAAGTAACCGACTGCTCCGGAGTACACTCCTCTTTTTTCTGGTTCAAGCTTGTTGATGATCTGCATAGCTCTAATCTTTGGGGCTCCAGAAACAGTCCCTGCCGGCAGACAGGCTGCCAGTCCATCTATAGGGTGTTTGCTTTTGGACAATCGGCCGCTCACTTCTGATACAAGATGCATCACGAACTGATATTTTTCTACCTCCATGAACTTGTGAACAGCAATACTGCCAATTTCACATATCCTCCCTAAATCATTTCTTGAAAGGTCAAGAAGCATTTTATGTTCAGCCTGCTCCTTTTCATCGTGGATCAGCTCTTCTTCCAACTCATGATCTTCAAATTCTGTCTTCCCCCTTGGCCTGGTTCCTGCAATCGGGTTAGTGAGAATTTTCCCATCTCGGTATCTTACAAGACTTTCAGGTGAAGAACCCGCAACAATGTAACTTTCGAAATCAATGTAGTACATATATGGAGAAGGGTTATCTACTCGAATTTTTCTGTAAAACGAAAACGGATCTCCTGTTGCCTCGGCTGAAAGCCTTCTTGACAATACGACCTGGAAGATTTCCCCCTCTTCGATTAAGTCTTTCGCTTCTCTCACTGCTTTCTCGAAGTCATACCTGGTTTTCGTTGACTTGAAATTGGATAAAACAAACCGCTCAGGCTCTTTCTTTTTGACAGGAGTCTCCAACTCAGCTTTCCTTTTTTTCAGTTTTTCTCTCAGACTCCAAACAGGAATATCCTGAAAGGGAATCCCGATAAGTATTATTTTCTGCCTGAGATGGTCAAATACGATGACTTCGTTATAAAACATCAGATGTACTTCTGGCATTTGCATGGGATCAACTTTTAATGGACCGATTTCTTCAAATTCACGAATGAAATCATAGCTTACAAAGCCCAACCCTCCGCCAATGAACGGGATATCCAACTTATGAGTTAGTTCCGGTAGCAGCCTTTTCAGAGCAGTTGAAAGTGTCTCATGGAGCTTTGTCTTCTCTCCCTGTTCTACCAGGTATGTCTCACCATTTTCCTGTAACAGCTCATAGACAGGTTCACAGCCAATAAACGAGAAACGTCCTGAGCTTTCATGTTTATGGGAGCTTTCCAAAATGAACTTTTTTCTGCCTTCAATCATCTGATAAACAGCAATCGGGGTCAGTAAATCCCCTTGAATTTCTTCAATGAAAACATCTGGTCTCTCAAGCTTCATCTGAATCCTCCTAATGAAAATAAAAAAGTCCCCTATACACGCGCAAGATTGCGCTGTATAGAGGACGATTGGATTGGACCGCGGTGCCACCTCAAATTGGAACTAATAAAAGTTCCCTCTCTTCGGGCACAGGAATGAAATTTCGATATACCCTATCCTTTTAACGGAGGAATCCGGACAGCCCTACTATAGGTTCAGGCTGTCTCTCGCAAGGCCATTCGACAGGTATTTCCGTACCGGATCTCACCACCTCCGGCTCTCTGTAACGTAAATATCCTGCTTACTCTTCTTGCTCATCGAGTTTGCTCTATTAAGATTCATTTGAGACAAATAAAAAAGGGCCCTCTCCTTATATAAAATATAAGGACGAGAGACCCGTGGTGCCACCTTAATTAGCTGTATTACAGCTCACTTAACAGCATCAAAGCATACCTGCTTAATGCCTGCCTTTTGTAACGATAAGGCTTTTCGCCAAAGCCTACTGCCCTGTGGGGGTTCGGTTTGGAAGCTCAGAAGTCCATTCACTGTAACAGTTACACTGATTCACACCGGCCATCAGCTCTCTTGAGTACCCATTTCAGTTACTACTCTTCGTCAACGCTAGCTCTTATATTGTTTATTATAGTAAAGCGTTAAAAATAAAATGTCAACAAAAAAATGAAAATTTTAATTATTCTGCTTCAACAACTTCTGAAGATTTTCTTTCCACACTTCAGCAAGAGCTTCAACCTCAAGCAATTGTTCAATCTCAAGGATATTTTTTCGTTGATGAAAAAAAAGTTCATTGGCTTTGAGAATCGAGAAATTTTCCTGTGATCTGTCAAGCAGCTTGATCGGTGAGCCGGAACGAACAACGCCTTCTTCCAGCACCCTGAAAAAATAACCTGTATAGCCTGTTTGAACCACTCTTTTCAGAAGGTCCTCCACGCCATTGTTCTTTGATATTTTTGAGCAAGGAACCCTGCCCTGAGACACCTGGACAGTCGCTTCTCCCAACCGATATATATCACCTATGTATACGTTCGCTTCCATCATGCCCTGTGCAGAAATATTCTCTCCAAAGGTCGGTGCTTTAATTTGGCGGACGAATTCCCTTGACCACTGGCTGTAATGCTCGATTGGATAAAAACAAACAGCCCTGTCAGGACCTCCGTGAAACTCAGTAGCGGCTACTCCGTCTCCCGAAAATGTTTCTTTTGAAAGAAATGCTTCAGATACACTCTTTTTGCAAATAGCAGATAGCTCAGTTTTCCCGTTCCAGTGCTTTGCCTCTGGAAGACCAACATGTAAATATAAAATCTCAGCCAATTCATTTATCCCCTTTAACTTCAAATTTTTTCCATGTAATCTTAGCAAACCGCCCTGTCAAAACTTTACCATAAAATACATCAGTTTTTACGTCCCAATTAGTCCACACTAAAAATAGTTTGAAAAAAGGCAGGTTTCGAATATGAATTATATTGAGAACTTGTTTCCAAAATCAGGTGAAATCTCGAGTAAAAAAGAGAAAGATTCAAAAAAGAATCAGGCAAACAACCAAAAGTGGGCAATTGTATCCATTGCATCTATTCCTCTCGTGATGACACTTGGAAATTCGATGCTGATTCCTGTTTTACCAGTCATGGAAAAGAAAATGGGTATTTCTGCCTTCCAATCAAGCTTGATTATTACAGTTTACTCAATCGTGGCGATTTTTCTCATACCTCTTGCCGGATACTTATCGGATCATATAGGCAGGAAAAAAGTCATCATTCCCAGCTTGATCATTACGGGGATCGGCGGCATTGTCTCTGGATGGGCGGCATGGCAAATGAAGGACGGATATTGGGTTGTGCTCATCGGAAGGGCTTTGCAAGGAGTTGGAGCAGCCGGAGCATTTCCGATTGTACTTCCTTTAGTTGGCGATATGTTTAAAAATGATGATGAAGTCAGTGGTGCACTTGGTGAAATCGAGACGTCCAACACTCTGGGAAAGGTTTTGAGTCCGGTACTCGGATCCTTTTTAGCAGGATTTATCTGGTTCCTTCCGTTTTTTTCTATCCCGTTTTTTTGTGCCATATCCATCATAATGATGGCCTTTCTGGTCAAAAGCCCGAAAAAGCAAGTAAAACCTCTGCCATTCAAAGATTTCATCAAGAAAATAAAGTTGATATTCACTGAGAATGGCCGTTGGCTTTATGCCATCTTTTTTATTGGGGCCATCGTGATGTTTGTCTTGTTTGGAGTATTATTTTATCTGTCCGATATCCTTGAAAATAAATATGGCATCAAGGATCTGCAAAAAGGGCTGGTTCTGGCACTGCCACTAGGCGCACTGTGCTTAGCCTCTTTCATTACGGGCAAAAAGATCAAACAAAACATGGTTCTCATGAAATGGATCACATTCAGCAGTTTACTCCTGCTGGGGATAGCGGTTGCACTGCTAAGCTTTTCAAAAGACCTATGGTTCATCATATCGATGTTCATGGTTGCCGGAATTGGCATTGGAGCCAGTCTTCCCCCGTTGGATGCCCTGATTACGGAAAGCATTGAAAAGGAAGAACGAGGGACAATCACCTCCATTTATAGTTCCATGAGATTTATTGGAGTAGCTGCCGGGCCACCAGTAATAGCTTTGATGATGAAGACGATGAATAAATGGATGTTCATCCTGCTTACAGGATTAAGTTTAGCAGCCGCACTGGCAACTTTCATGGCAATCAAGCCAGACAAAAAAGGCGGATGACAAAAACGCATTGTAACGGTACAATGCGTTTTTTCATTCTTCGCTAATCGAATAGCCAACTCTGCTTTTCAGTCAGTTTTTTAGTTGCTGATCACTTTTGATTCAATAAATGCCGTAATCTCCTGATTAAACTCCTGCCATTTTTTCACGGGAACTTGATGGGATACCTTTTGGATGATCACGGCCTGAAAATCATCCAACTCCCGCTCATATGCTCGTAAATGCTGGTTGATAAAATCACGGGCACCGTATACAAGGAGCATTGGAGCAGAGAGATTCTTCAGCCTGTCCAGACAGGTATAGTTCAATGATTCATGATAAAAATGCAGCCAGGTCCTCCGGTCAGTTTTTAGCATATGTTCAATCAGTTCATTCCTGAAGTTTTTATCAAAAGTATGCGCTGTTGCGATCACCTTTGCCAGCGTTTTAGGAGAACTCTTGACAAAGTACATTCCCAGCATATGTTCATATTCAAGGGCGGGCGACTCCACCTTCGCAAAGCCTCCGCAGAGGATTACTGATGCTGTCCGGTCGGGATAGGACAGTGCAAATTCCTGTGCGATGCTCCCCCCAGATGAATAGCCGCACAATGTGACTTTTTCTAAACTGAGGGAATCGATCAGTTGCAATACTTCTTCAGCATATCTTTGAATGGTGACTGATTCAGGAACAGCTGTTGAATCACCATGACCACCCAAGTCTGGCATCACAAGATGGTATTTTTCACTTAAGGGATGCTGGTACCGAAAAACCTTCCTGCCCATCCCAGGTGGATGGAGAAAGATGATCGGATGGCCCTGTCCTGCTTCTTCGTAAAATAGGCTACCTCGAGGCAATTGGCATATCGGCATCCGCATACCACTCCTTACGCTTTTTATTCAGCCTGATTAGTATTGCCAATCGGCAAAACATTTCATGCATAAGGACCTTATAACCGTGACATTGCAGCTCTGTTATGATATTCTTGTATTGTTAATGACAGCATAAAGACCGCCGGTGTTGGCCCACCGACAGTCCTCGCAATAGCCGTTCCCATGGAGGATCGGCCAATGAATAGCTGGACCTCTCCCTCTTTTTACGGTCAAGGGAGGTCTATTTTTTTTGGCTAAAAGTTAATATGGCGATGATTAGACTAGCAAAAGAGAACATTGCCATGAAAGTCTCGAACACCGTCAAAGGCCTCACCCCCTTCCAGCGGGGCTAGCCGACCACCCTTGAGATCAGACTATTGCCTTTTCAGTATACCACATCCTTGTCCTAAACAAGAACATCTGTTCTGTTTTTATAAAAATTAGGGCTAAGATACTAGATGTTACTTCCATATCATCTAGTATCTTTCCTTATTAATTTTCTTCCAGCCTTGGTTTTCCCGGATCGCAATCAGGAGCACTTAATTGTGCCGCTTCTGCAACCTTTGATAAATAATAGCATTCTTCCCTGAACATATGGTCAGCCATCAGCGGAGCGAAACTGCCTAATGCCTGCTCTGTCAATTCCAGCTCCTTTAATTCATCAAGAAACTTCATGAACAACTGGATTTCTAACGAAACTTCCGCGTTCATTCGCTGCAATGCCGGGAAAGATGTCAAATTTGTTCTCAGGTAGCCTGTCATCTCGACAGCTTTTAAGTAAAAGTCTTCGAAACTCTTCATGTATTTTTCGCTTTTTGCCTTCAGCCGTTTCTCTACTTGATCCATATTGTCCTGGATGGCTCCAGCATGGCCGGCCGCATCGAGAAGCCATACGGTATGATGATGCAGCTCATGGAATACAGGAGGAACTTCTCCTCTCTTCAAATACTCCAAAACCCTGATATATTCTTCAACCTCATTGACCATATGATTGACAAAAGTAGGACCCAAATGGATCTTCACATTGCCAGTCAGCATTTTTGCGATCAAGTCCAGCTTGAACTCCCTGATTTTCTTTGCCTCTTCATCTGCCCTCATGCTTAAATGGATCAAATCCGTCGTCTCCACTCTTTCAAGCAATCGGTCAAAGGTATTGATAAAATATTTTGCCGTTTCAATCTCCTCCTGCTCAACAGGTGCAAGCGACTCATGCAGGAATCTGCCATGATCGCCCAGAACCTGGAGCCAGAAACGATGCTCATACAAAGCTGCTTCCCTGAAATCCTTCATCCACATTCCTCCTAAACATCTCCCATCAATGAATCTTATCGAGAGAAACAGAGAATTATTCTTGTTTGGACAGGCTCTTTTCATAAACTTTGCTGCGATCTGGACCATAAGATCGACTAAAGGCTAAAAGCAACATAAAAAGGCATCTATTATCTGAGTTACCTAACAGGGCACATCCATTACGGCGTCCGATGATTTTTTTGGTATAAAAAATGCCTGCAGCACACTACGCTGCAGGCATTTCCTATTATTTTACCGGTTTCTTCAGTATTCCAAGCAGGATTGCTGTAACGACAGCTCCGATCAGAATTGCTGCCAGATACAGCAGCCAGCCTCCGTCTACAAGCGGAACAACGAACAATCCGCCGTGCGGAGCTCTTAAACCGATACCGAACATCATGGATAAAGCACCTGCAACTGCAGATCCTGCCATTACCGATGGAATGACACGGAGCGGATCAGCTGCAGCAAATGGAATCGCACCTTCAGTGATAAAAGAAAGACCCATTATATAATTGGCTTTGCCAGCATCCTGGTCTTCTTTTGAGAATTTGTTTTTAAAGAAAGTGGTCGCAAGAGCGATCCCCAGTGGAGGCACCATACCAGCAGCCATGATGGCAGCCATTGGTTCGTAAACTCCATTAGCAAGCAAACCTGTTCCAAAAACATATGCAGCCTTGTTCACCGGGCCACCCATGTCAAATGCCATCATTAAACCTAATACAAGGCCGAGCAAAACGGCATTGCCTGTTCCCAACCCTGACAGCCAGTCTGTGATTGCCTGGTTGAGGGCGCCAACTGGTTTGTTGACAACGAACAGCATAATAAAGCCGGTTAAAGCAATACCAAACAGCGGATACAGCAGGATTGTTTTAATTCCTTCCAGTGAAGCGGGAAGGCCAGAGAATAGTTTCTTAAGACCTAAAACAAGATAACCCGCCAGGAAGCCTGCGACCAAACCGCCAAGGAAACCGCCGCCGCCAGCAGCAGCCAGCAACCCTCCGACCATACCTGGAGCGAAACCTGGTCTGTCGGCGATACTGAGGGCGATGAAACCTGCAAGAATCGGAACGAGCAGACCGAAGGCACCACCGCCTCCGCCGATATCCATCAGGGCTTTAGCAATTGGGTGATAAGAAGGGTCATCCGGATTAAAGGCATTGTACCCGAACATAAATGAAATTGCGATCAAGATTCCGCCGCCCACTACGAATGGCAGCATATTGGATACGCCGTTCATCAGGTGCTTATATACACCGCCACGACTTTCTTTCTTGGCTGCATTTGCCTGGCCTGTGGCTTTATATAAAGGCGCATCCCGTTTCACTGCCTTTTCAATCAAGTCCTTCGGTTTGCGGATCCCGTCTGCAACAGGTACTTCAATTAATGGTTTCCCGGCGAATCTGTCCATATCCACCTTCGTATCAGCCGCAATGATGACTGCTTCTGCATTTTCGATGTCTTGCTGTGTAAGCACATTCTTAGCCCCGCCTGATCCATTCGTTTCAACCTTGATATCTACTCCAAGTTCAGCGGCTTTTGCTTTAAGCGAATCTGCAGCCATATACGTATGGGCAATACCGGTAGGACATGCCGTAACGGCTACGATGAATTTTTTGTTCGTACGTTCTTCATTTTCCTCTGTTTCATCCTGATCATAGCTGTTAATGATTTCAATTACGTCATCTGCAGTCTCGGCATCCATAAGTTTTTCACGGGCATCTGCTTTCATCAGAATAGTAGAGAGACGTGCCAAAGCTTCAAGATGAGTATTGTTTGCGCCTTCTGGTGCAGCAATCATGAAAAACAGATGTGCAGGCTGGCCATCCAAAGAATTATAATCGATCCCTGTCCGGGAACGGCCAAATACAATCGCAGCTTCCTTCACAACAGAGGTTTTCGCATGAGGAATCGCAATTCCATCTCCAACACCGGTTGTACTTTGTTCTTCACGCTTTAGGATGGCTTGTTTGAAAATGTTCGCGTCAGTAATTTTCCCCGCCTGGTCCAAAACCTCTACAAGCTCCTCAACTGCATTAAGTTTTGAATCAGCCTTCAATGACAGTTGAATGGTCTTCTTTGTCAGCAATTCTGTTATTCTCATTTCTTCTCCCCCTGACTACCTTTTTTGTATGTTCACTTCTGGAAGCAGCTGTTCTACTTTTTCCGGTGTGCATAGACCAATCGAAAACGCAGTTGCGCTTCCCGATGCTACACTATAACGGAATGCATCCTGGCGATCTTTCGATTTGATATACTGTGCCAGGAAGCCAGCAACCATTGAATCCCCTGCTCCGACTGAGCTTTTCACTTTCCCAGAAGGCACAGTTGCTATAAAAGCATCTGTTTCATTAATATATACCGCACCTTTTTCAGCCATGGATACGATCACGTTCTTGGCACCGGCTTCAACTAGCTTTTTTCCATAGGTGACAGCCTCTTCAACACTTGTAATCTCTTTATCGAAAAGCTGGCCAAGCTCATGGTGGTTCGGTTTAATCAAGAAAGGCTTATAATGGATAATGGATTTTAACAGATTTCCTTCCGCATCGACAATTACTTCTGCTCCGGATTTTTTGCAAATTTGAACAATTTCTTCATAGATGCTTTCAGGCATGCTTGATGGGATACTCCCGGCAATCACGAGGAAGTCCCCGGTGCCTAACTGTTTGATTTGCTCCTTCAATAATCCGAGAGCCAGGTTCGAGACTGCTGGTCCGCTCGCGTTGATTTCTGTTTCGGATCCTGCCTTCAGCTTGACATTGATTCGTGTATCGCCATCGATTTTCACAAACCCAGTGAAAATACCTTCTTTGTTTAAAAATTCCTCGACGTAATTTCCAGTAAATCCTCCTAAAAAGCCGATAGCCTTGCTTTCTGTTCCCATCGAACGAAGGACTCTTGAGACATTGATGCCTTTTCCGCCTGGAAGTTTTGTTTCCTTCTTGCTTCTATTTAATTTACCTAATTCGATTTCATCCGCTTCAACGATATAGTCTACTGAAGGATTCAGTGTTAAAGTGTAGATCATGATGTCACAACCTTTATTGATGTTTTGCTGGTATATTGCCCTTTGCTCTCTTCTTCTAGCTCGTTTGTGATAATCGCCGCTTCATGCAAGTCAGCAATTTTAGCGAAAGTGATTTCGGAAAACTTCGTATCATCGGCAAGTACATATGCCTCCCGTGCCAAAGACATTGCCTTCTGCTTGATCATTGCTTCTTCCTGGTCCGGAGTCGTATAGCCAGACTGTGGATGAATTCCATTGACTCCAAGGAAGCATTTATCAAAACGATATTGTTCAAGACTGCCCAGTGCTCCCCTGCCAATAATGGCATTCGTCTTTGGTTTTGCATATCCGCCAATTACGTATGTCTCAATATTCCTTTCAAGAAGAGCCGGGAGATGCATTAATCCGTTCGTTACCACTACAATGTCTTTTGTAGGAAGGAATGTGATCATTTCCTGGATGGTTGACCCTGCATCCAGATAGATACTGTCTCCTTCTTCCACAAGGTTTGCTGCATATTGAGCGATTCGCCTTTTCTCATGAAGGTTTTTGGAAGATTTCTCAACCATGCTTGGTTCCTGAAGCTTACCTCTCAATCTTGCCGCTCCCCCATGTACTCTCTTAAGGAATTTCCCCTCTTCAAGCAAGGTCAAATCCCGGCGGATCGTCGATTCTGATGCTTCTGTCAAATCAACAAGTTCCTGTATTTTAACGATTGGTTTCTCTTTTATTAGTTGTAGTATGAGCTGGTGGCGCTCAGGTGTTAACATGAGCCATACCTCCTATTCGCTTCGTACTCTAATATTAATGTAATCGATTTCAGAAATCAATCATTTTCTTTCAAAAACAATCACATTATGATTGAATTTGAAATTTATTTGAACACTTATGATTGATTTGGATTATTTATGCAAAATATCTTTAAAAAAAATTAAGCCTCCATCAAGGAGGCTTTAATGAATGATCCTATATAAGCAAAGCTTTAATTCCCTGGTATCCAAAATAAAGACCAAAAGCAAGCAACGATAGACCAGATAAGATTGAAATTGCTCTTAGGCTGCTGTAATTCAAAAATCGTCTGAAACCTGTCGTGATTGCCGCAACAAAAATATCCCATAATCCGAGTCCCAGGAAAATCATGCTGCTGTATATGAGCAAATCAGCGCTCCCGTATTGAGTGGCCGTTTTCGCAAGAACTGAACCATAGATTCCAAGCCAGAAAAGAATCGATAAAGGACTGCTTATTGACATCAAAAAGCCGGTAAAGAAGCACTTTAACAACGACTCTTTCCCTCGGCTGAAAGCTAGTTTGATATCATCCGCTTTAATCATACATTCAATCCCGGAATAAATTAGTACGAAACCCCCAAACAGCCAGAGAAATATCTGAATGACGGGGATGTCCAAAAAATTAACAAGCCCCAAATAAATGAGAAGCATAAAGATTGCATCAGCGATCATCGATCCAGTTCCAACAATCCATGCGTGCCAAAAACCATTCTTTATTCCCTTATCCAATCTCGCTGAATTGACCGGACCAATTGGGGCGGCCAGGGTTAAACCAAGAAAAATATAGCTTGCCAGTAAACTGATACTCAACTTTTCGTCCCCCAACACACATAACTTTATAAATTGTATGTAAAGAAATTTCAGCTTAATACTTCTTGTCCCAAAAATTTGAATTGCAATCTACCACTTTTATGCTATAATTCTTTTATAATAATTTTTCCGCTCATAGTATTCTATTCTAAAAGATGGAAAATATATTAATCCGCGGGTGTGGCGGAATCGGCAGACGCGCTAGATTCAGGTTCTAGTGGTGGCAACACCGTGGAGGTTCAAGTCCTCTCATCCGCATACGGAAAAGGTACCTTTACAAAAGGTACCTTTTTTGTTTTCCATATCATCTTAACCTCTTTGTAAAATACTCCTCTCCTCTCACAGGCAATTCCTCTATTGTCCTCTCAGCTTGTGACCAACTTGTGAACTATGGAGATTCAGTGCATTTTCTTCATTTATAGCTCTTGATGGACAATACCCACTGTAGTAAAAATTTTTTATATACCAATACAGGTATGGTTAAGATCATTCATATTGGAGGTATAAAATGACAACTGAGATTTCCAGACGCGGTTTCCTAAAACGTTCATCAGGCGCACTGGCTGTCGGAACAAATGCGTTAACAGGAGCTGCGAGGAAGAAACACAAAAAAACGCGAAGCAATACGGCCACTATTGCCTAAAGAAATGGTGCCTGCCTTTGCAAAAAAAGAAACAGCCAGGGATTGATTCCTGGCTGTTTCCACAGAAGATATTCTAACCAATTAAATTCTGGCTATGGTTGTTCACTACTTCCAGAACCTTTGTCGTCTGTTCCATGTCACTTTGACAGATCGGGCAAGCGGGGACATTGCTGCTCTTGAAATTGTCGCGAACCCAGCAATTGCAATCATCAGAAGTACATACCCATATTTTCGTTTCTGCTGTTACGATTTCTTCAGGCGGTTTTCTTCCAAATGCCATTTCCTCACGCTCCTATCGTTTTAATCCTGGCTGTTTTCGTTTTTTGACAAAAAAAGCCAAATCATCGTTCGATTGATAAAAAAATTCATTTATTATAAAAAGCGGCAAATTAAAACTTTTTATAATAAATGAATGATTCGAAAGTTGATATCATTTTCATTTTACCACACTTTCTTCTTTTTACCAAAATTGACTCTGGATTGATGCAAAACAACAGTTACTATTATATTCATATCCACCGTTTTTTATTAATGTTGACAAGAAATTCTTCCTTCCTTGCAAAGTTCAGGTTGTACATCTCCATTAAGCTGAATAGAAATAGTACAAGCAAATCTGGCTATGTTAATGGAGGTTTCATACATTGAATGTCTTTTTAGGTTACATATTCCTCGGTTTATCACTTGCAGCCCCAATTGGTCCAGTTAATGCCGCCCAGATGGACAAGGGGATCAAAAGCGGTTTTTTTCAAGCATGGCTGCTCGGCCTGGGGGCATTGACAGCGGATATTGTGTATATGCTCACTGTCTATCTCGGGGTCGTAAAATTCCTCGAAACCCCATTTATGCAGTCTTTTCTCTGGCTTTTCGGTTTCTTTGTCCTAATGTATACCGGTATTGAGACGATTGTCAGTTCCGGAAAAATCGTCATGGAAAGTCGTGGTGGTGATTCCAGCTTCAAATCGTTTGCTTCCGGATTTTTAATGTCGATTTCCAACCCGCTTACCATTTTATTTTGGCTGGGGATCTATGGTTCTGTACTGGCAAAAACCGCTTCTACCTATGGTACAGGAGAGCTGGTCCTATACAGTTTCGGAATCATTCTTGGCTTGATCTTATGGGATATCGTGATGGCAGCCATTTCCAGCAGTTTCCGCAAGCTTCTTACAACCAGACTCCTGGCCTGCATTTCAATCCTATCTGGAGTATCCTTGATCGGCTTTGCGCTTTTTTTTGGCTACCAGGCTCTGAAACTTTTCTTATAAGCCCATCGATTCTTTAAAATGGCAATGTCTTACGTTCTGCTAATTCCTTGATTGTTATGGTCAAATAAGATATATAATAAAAAGGACAAAACTTAAAGGATGAGAATAGAATGGATATTACAGGACATACCGTCGAGCTTCTCGAGGACCCATTTAACCTGTTATCTGGAAGCAGATATGAATATTTCTTAACGATTGAAGTAGATGAAGAAGACGAATTATATACGGAAAAAGGACTTCTGCTGAAGGTGATTTTCCTTGTGGATGGGAGCGAAAGCAGAATCCTTCAAAATTACTTCATTGAACAGGAAACAGAAAAAGTATTGGATTTTGAGCTTGAGGAAGATGAAGAAGAGGCTGTAAAAGAGTATTGTCTCAACCATTTACCCGAAGATGAAAATAACGGAGATGAACTAAACTAAAAAAGAGCAGGAATGCTCTTTTTTAGTTTACACTTCAACCGACTTTCCTTCTTCGACGATATGATATAGAAGATGTGCCAAGTGTTGGACCGGGCCATATTCTCCCTCTTCTTCATTCATTTCTTCTGTGAATTCAAGATCATTTAAATACAATGCGGAAAACTCATAGAAATCCTTCAGCTCGAAGCCATAGCAATTGGAAGGCTCCTCACTTCCATTCTCGTATTGAAGGACAAGATATGATTCCTTGCCATCCTGGCCCTCAGCATCGAAAAATACAAAAAATCCAATGTTGGTATCCAGATCAAAAAGATGGCGGGTACCGCCTCCTGTTGCAAAGTCATAATCTTCACTGCTCAACTTTTGAACGGTCATGGTTTCTACTTGATCTTCAGCATGAAACTTCACATCAAATGATTTCATTTGTACACACCCCTAAATTTAGTAGCTAAAGCAACAAATCCATCTAACTGGACCTTTAGGCCTTCGGGTCTTCTCAAAATTTCTATTTACCGCTCAAATGGACATTTCAGGCTTTGCTTTCCCTTTAAAATGTCTTAGGAAAAATAATCGAAAAAGACCTCCAGAGGACATCAACCCCAAAAACATTCTAAGCAAAAAAAACATGCTCAGCAGCTATGTTTTCTCCAATCGTCAGAATACCATATGAGTATTCCTTTTGTCTTCTTTTATCAGTTGGGGAGCCTGGATTAAAAAGGAGGAATCCTTCTCCGGCCTTATTAACCGGTATATGGGAATGGCCAAAGATTATACAATCGACGTTTTCCCCGGTAAATGCGTCGACTGCTCTTTTTTCGGTGGTTTTCCCGCTTCCGTGCCCATGGACTACGCCGATTTTAAAACTGCCTGCCATAAAAATCTCTTTCGATTTCAGCACGCTTTTCAGCTCGGGACTGTCCACATTCCCAGTAACACCAATCACCTCAGCGTACTGTTTAAGTTCGTGATAAACCTCTAATGTCTGCCAGTCACCAGCATGGACAATGCAGTCGCAGGTCTGGAGTTCATTTAGCAGTTTCACAGGAAGGTCCTTACCCTTTTTGGGCATATGAGTGTCAGAGATGACGACTACTTTCATTCTGATGACACCCCCCTTTTTGATATGTTACCCTGCTTGGTTCTCATTAATCATTCTCTGAATATTTATATTTGGTCACATTGAAATAATCTTTGGTACCCCTATAGCCGTTGAATTCCACATCGAGATCATGAAAATATCGATGCAGCATTAACAATGCCTTTTTGTCTTTACGTCCATTCTCAACGCTAGTTAAATAATTAGAGATTACCTCAAAATCTGATTGAAGTTCGACATTATCTGTTTCAACAGCAGCTAACACGGACCTTATCTCACTGGCAATTTCTCGCTGTTCTTCCCACTCCACCGAATCAATCCCGCCCCATCCAAGCGTGTCATTATATTTTGTATGGAACTTGGAGATGAAATCGCCAACATTTTTATAATTCCCCTTATCCGTATTCTCCTGAAAAACCGCAACCGTCTCAGCACGTCCACCTTCTGATGCTGTCAAGCTCCTGATATTTCCGCCGTTTCCGGACTCCCACAAGGAATAGCCTGCATATACTCCAAAAGCCATTAAAAACAGAGTTGCGGGTAGGATCATCCATTTCCAGTTTCTTTTCTTGTTCATTGGCTGCCTGACCCCCTGTGATTTTGATCTTGTCTTGTTTTTATATAATTTGACAATTGGTCCCAAATACCTTCTGGAATTTCCGGAATATTGCTGTTCTTCCCCTATTGTCCCATAAATACATTAACGTTGTAGGGGGGAACGAAGATGAATTTGGAACCAGGAAAAGCACGTCCATACTTAATAACCAGAAGCTTGCAGCCAGAAAATCAGGAAACACCGATTCACTTTATCCCATTTAATAAGCCCGTCACGAATTCCCTGTTTTATCGAAGGAATCATTTTCCTTATCCTATTTTAACACTTGAAGCTTTTTCTCTTACACTATCCGGCTCAGTTGAAAATACCTTAAAGTTCTCATACCTTGATCTTCAGATGTTTCCGTCAGCAACAATAAGAACATTCATTGAATGCTCGGGGAACAAAAGGGCATTTTTCAAGGAGAAGGTTTTTGGCGAGCAATGGGAACACGGAGCGATGAGCGAGGGAACTTGGAGAGGAGTCCGCTTGAAGGACCTGCTTCAATATAGCAGGGTAAAAACCCAGGCAAAGGAAGTCATTTTCAAGGGGAGGGATTCTGGATTAAAAAAGGGAAGCAATGTTCATTTTAAAAGAAGTTTACCACTCACCAAAGCTTTGGATCCAAATGTTATCGTAGCCTATGAATTCAATGGAAAACCACTCTCCCATAAGCATGGTTACCCGTTCCGTCTTGTTGTTCCGGGCTGGTATGGCATGGCTTCCGTTAAGTGGCTTACAGATATTGTCGTGATTGAAGATACATTTACCGGGCCATTTCAAACTGATGATTATGTATATTATTATCCTGATGAAACTTGCGAGGCGGTTACAGAGAATCGTGTAAACTCAACGATCCAGCAGCCAGTTGATAAACAAATACTGCTAAAGGGAATCCATGAAATAACGGGAATCGCGTGGACTGGAACAGGGACGATTTCAAAGGTAGAGATTAGCTTTGACCAAGGCGACAACTGGGAAATCTGCACCCTTTTAGAAGACAGCAGAATGTATCAGACGGTCTTATGGAATTATACAGCGGAACTCGCTTCAGGCAAGGAATACCATATTACTGTAAGAGCAACCGACAGTGCAGGAAACATACAGCCTGATGAGGCCATCTGGAATAAAAAAGGCTATGGATATAATGGCGTTATGAAAATTACAGTGAAAGTGGAATAATGAAAACCAGGTGGAATACAGCACCTGGTTCTTCCTTTATTTTCGTTCCTTTATATAAAATTGGATCAAGTCTTCAAGTAATTGGTTCAGCGATGCAAACCTATACCCAAGTGATTCTGCCAGTGTCGTATCGATCGACCATGAGCCAGGAAGTGCATATGGTGACAAACCACCAGTGTCTACATTTGATTTTATGATTGCTCCCTTGCCTGTCAATTCTGCGATTTTGTCAGTCAGTTCACGCAAGCTAATATCTCCTCTGGAGCCTGGATTGATGGGTCCGGTAAAGTCTGATTTCCCGATTGCAAGCAAAAACCCGGCTGCTTCTTCAGCATGGACGAAGCTGTAGCGAAAATCAGGATCACTTATCACGATAGGTTCTCCATTTACTATTTTATCAACATAATACTTCAGCCTTTCTGTATAATCATCTTCAGAAACAACTATTGGAAATCGGACTGAGACGACATCGAAATACCCTAATTGATGCAAGACTGCTTCAGATGAGCGTTTGGCCTCTTGATAGCCTTCATAACCCGGATATTGCCTGCGAGTTTTATAGGCTATTTCGTATGTATTAGCATCGAAATTTGTTTCCTTATGCAACGTGCCGAATTCATACACGGCTTGTGTAGAGGTAAAAATATAACGGTTCACCTTTCCTTTTAACGCTTCTGCGGTATCCTTCGCTTCGGCCGGTGAAAAACAAGACTGGTCATATACTATGTCCCATTGGCGATCATTGAACGCTTCAACCATCGTTTCTTTTTTTTCGCGATCGATCACTAGTCTTTCTACTTTCTCTCCAAACATGTCTTCCTTTGTTCCTCTCGTTGCAATCGTGACTTGATCACCAGAATCAATTAATTTTTCGGCCAGTTTTTTTCCGAAGTATTGAGTACCCCCCAATACAAGCACTTGTTTCATGGATATTCCCCCTTGTCTGTTCTACTAATTCTTCTTTAAGGAGTGAAATTCCTTTTCTTGTACAAGCGGGAGAATGCAAAAAAAACGGCCAATATGCATTGGCCGGATTTGAGGCTATTATGCTTGTTTCTTCTCTTTTGCTTTTGGTTTTGCTGCAGCTTTCTTCTTCTTGGCGGCAGGCTGCTCTTTCTTTTTTTCAGGTTTCGTTCGGTCGATTGAAGCCTGCAAAGCAGCCATAAGATCCGTAACATTGGATACAGGTTCTTTTTCTGTTGGAGTAACGAGTTCTTTTCCAGTTCGCTTCGCTTCAATGAGTTCCAGTAACGCTGTCCGATATTCATCCTTATACTTTTCAGGGTCAAATTCGGTTGTCAGCTGTTCGATCAGCATGATCGCAGTTTCCAGTTCTTTTTCGGTCACTTTATCCTCTGATGGAACATTTGGAACGTCCACTGTTTTCCTGACTTCATCAGGAAAATGGATCGTTTCCATCACAAGAGTATTATCATAAACACGGATTACAGCCAGCTGTTCTTTCGCACGGATCATGATTTTCGCGATTCCGACCTTCTGCGATTCTTCTAACGCCTTTCGAAGGAGTGAGTATGCTTTTCCCCCGCTTTCATTAGGTGACATAAAATAGCTTCGCTGATAGAAGATCGGGTCGATTTCAGTCATCTTTACGAAATCGATGATTTCCACTGCTTTATCTTCGTTTTCCTTTCTCAGTGCTTCAAGATCTTCGTCATCCAAAACCACGAATTTTCCCTTTGTATATTCATACGCCTTTACAATGTCTTCATTTTTGACTTCTTTGTCGCAGACCGGACAGGTTTTCTCATACTTGATAGGCGAGTGGCACTCTTTATGGAGCGTCCTCAGCTTAACATCCTTGTCTTCTGTCGCCGCATGCAGCTTGATTGGGATATTGACCAGACCAAAACTGATGCTTCCTTTCCAGATTGTATGCATACATTTCTCCACCTTGTCGTTTTATTACTAATTTGCTTTAGTTTCGTCTTATCATTCGTAAAAACATTTCCCAGCCGACTAGTTTACCGCTAATCAGGAACAATAAAACTACGACTTGTGAAAGGATGGGAAACATCTTGAAACCTATGCTCCCTACCCTGGCATTCGATATACCGAAAGGGGAAGAATGGCGGTATGAAATTAAGTTTGACGGTTTTCGCGCACTCCTGAAATGGGACAAAGAAATTGAACTGATTAGCAGGAACGGGAAGCCGCTGCTGCCGATCTTTCCTGAAATAAGTGAATTCCTGAACGCGAATAGAGACATATTTGAACCGTACCTGCCCTTCATCCTTGATGCTGAGCTCGTTTATCTCGAGAATTCCTATAAATCCAATTTCGGCGCTATTCAGGTAAGAGGAAGAATGCGATCGCAGGAGAGAATCCAGGCTGAAGCAAAAAAAAATCCCTGCAGACTCTTGGTATTTGATTTATTGGAACTGAAAGGAAAAAGCACAGCGTCGGAAACCTACCAGAAACGACGAAACAGGCTGCACTCCTTGTTTTCCGACCTTGGACTCCCCCTCACCCCGGACAATCAAAAGCCCGAGGTTATACAGTTGGTTCCAAGTGAAACAAACCTGGATGCCTTATGGGAGATGATTGTCCTCCATGATGGCGAGGGGATCGTAGCTAAGCAGCTTAACAGCAAATGGGAAGAAGGAAAACGTGCGGAAACATGGATTAAATCGAAGAATTGGAAGTATGTTTCCTGTTTTGTCACCGCATATGAGAAATCAAATGGGTATTTCTATATTTCCGTTTATCGAGAAGGAGAAATCCACCAAATCGGTCTTGTGATCTTCGGTTTTAAGCCTGATGAAAAAAATGCCCTTCATCAAATTATCAAACAGAATAATAGCTCTGAAGATCAACAATTCATCTATGTAGAGCCTGGTATCTGCCTGGATGTGAAATACCTTGAAATCTATGAAGAACAGCTTAGGGAGCCGCATTTCCATCAATTTCGTTTCGATTTGTCGCCTGATGATTGTTCATATGAGAAGTTTGTTTTTCAGCAAAAAAACCTGCCTCCTGGAATTGAAATTACTCATCCCGATAAACCGTTATGGGAAAAGCCGCCCATTCAGAAAATGGATTATATCCATTACTTGCGGGAAGTTTCACCCTTAATGCTTCCATTTTTGAATAACCGGCTATTGACTGTGATTCGGTATCCACATGGCATGTTCGGTGAAGCTTTTTATCAAAAAAATGTCCCGGATTACGCTCCGGACTTCGTGGCAACTTCCAAATCAGAGGGCATTGAATACATTGTCTGCGACAATATGAAAACCCTGCTGTGGCTCGGGAATCAAATTGCCATTGAATTCCATATTCCGTTCCAGACAATCGGAACCAGCGGACCCGATGAGATCGTTTTTGATTTGGATCCTCCATTCAGGGAGTATTTTCACCTGGCGATAAAGGCTGCTGTCTATATTAAGGAAGTGTTGGATGAGTTGAAGCTGATCAGCTTCATAAAGACTTCTGGCAACAAAGGGCTCCAAATCTACATACCATTGCCAGCCAATACTTTTAGCTATGAGGACACGAGATTGTTCACTTCCTTTATTGCCAACTATCTCGTATCGAAAGATCCTGATTCTTTCACGATCGAACGACTTAAGAAACATCGAGGCAACAGATTGTATGTGGACTATATTCAGCATGCTGAGGGCAAAACAATTGTCTGTCCCTACTCTGCCAGAGGCAAATCCCACGCAGGAGTTGCTACACCCTTGTTCTGGGAGGAAGTAAATGAGGATTTGAATATTGAAGAATTCCAACTGGGCACAATTATTCAACGTGTGAAGAAACTGGGGTGCCCTTTTCGTGAATATTTCAAGGTAAAAGAAGTACAAAACTTCGAACCGGTTCTGCAGGTTTTAAAAGCAAAAAAATAAAAATCCTGAAGGGTGCCCTCAGGATTTTTTCGTTTGATTGTTCAAAATTGGCTAAGATAACCTTTTGCATGATCCCGGAGTCTGCTGTATTCTGCATCCTCGTTATATTCATCCTGATCTAGAATGTCAGCTGCAATGCCTTCTTTTGTGAATTCTACCTCTATCTGCGCCCCATACACGTAGGTCGCATTTCCGATCAAATCAATTGTATACGTTTCATCTGTTTTGTGAACAGCACACTGTACCATTCCGCCGTTATTGTAGACATTGATTGGCTGATCCAAGTCATTCTCTCCAATCAGGCAAGTGACAAGTGTGGACGCTGACATGGCTGTACCACAAGCATTCGTGTAACCAACGCCCCGCTCATATGTCTTAACGAATATACTTCCTTTTTCAAGGAGCCTGATAAAGCTCACATTCACACCATCTGGGAACAGATCATTGGGTTGATTCACTTTTTCGCTTAATTCCGTCTGCAGATTTGATTCCAGTTGTTCTTTGCTGACAATCGCCGTTAAATGTGGGTTAGGCACGGCAAGAGCTGTAAACGTCAATTCCTCAGACAGCTGTGGGATTTTCTCCTGAATCAATGTCTCCATTTCAAGGTTGAGCGGTAAATCCTTCAGGTTAAAGGTCACCGGTGAAATCTCCACTTGATAGGTTGGTATGTCTTCAAAGATGGCTTCATGTTTTTTTACCTTTAAGTTGGCTTTCATTGTTTCGATGACTGCCTCTTCCTTGCCAAGCTTTTCACACACATAACGTCCTGCACAGCGGAGGCCGTTTCCGCACATGGATGCCTCAGTTCCATCTGAATTGAAGATCCTGTACTGAGCATCCGCAACCTTGCTGGGCCGGATGAACAATATACCATCAGCTCCCAGGGAATTCTCACGGTCACAAAGCGCCAGGGCCAAGTCCCGCCTTTTGAAATCATCCAACTTATAGTTCCTGTCCGTTTCATCTATTAATAAGAAATCGTTATTCGATCCATGGCACTTAATCAAATCAATTAACATACGTCAGCCCCCAAAAATCCATCGTTATAATACAAGATGCCATAAATCAAGAGAATGTTCAATATTATTAAAACGAATAAAGGCAGGAAAACAAATAGGAAAACATTTACTTTTTATAGTATAATTATTTTAATATTCGTTCAACTAAAAAATCTTTACCAAAGCAGCACTTTAAATAATAAGGCTCTGTTATAGCAAAATGTTGTTTTTTAGCAGCTGTTGATTGTAGTGGAAGGCGCGAAGACTCCTCCGAAAATGCTAAAGCAATTCCATGGTGCGTGGGCAGGTTCGAGGAAGCTTACTCAATGTCCTGCGGGATTAGCAAGTCATCGGGAGACCCCGCAGGCGCTTTAAGCGCCGAGGAGGCTCCCGGACTGCGCGTGGAACGTAATCAACAGTCAAGTTTAACAAAGCCAATAATATAAAGGAGTGAGTGCTATATTTAGCGACAAAAAGTTATTGGATAAGTGGGGGGAGACCAGAAAAATTGGCAAGTGGAGATATATCCTTTTTTACGGGGTTTTATTAGGTGCTGCTGGTTTTTTATTGGGCAAGATCGGGCTGGATTTTTTCTTCTATAAAGAATTCAAAAATATGACTGAGTATATATTTACATCATTACTATTCGGTGTTCTTTTTGGAGTAAGTACTTGGATCTATACAGAAAACAGATATAAAAAATACATTGAACAAATTAGAAAAATGTAGGGTTTCTTAAGAACTCGCCGGTCAAATGAACGACAAACAATTATAAACCTAAAAGAAGAGGGTGTCCCAAAAGGAACTTTTGGGCACCTTCTTTATTTTTAGGATAGCTTGTAAAATGAAGCCGTTGATATCGGTTCCAGGCACTTCGCTTTCCGCGGGTAACTTAAGTCACCACAACCAAACAAACAAAGAAGAGAGGTTCTTGTACAAAAATTATTACCCAAACCAGTTGAACCTCGAATTTATCGACCTTTTGAGTAATCCATTTCTAAACATTTTAACTGCGATGCCATCTTCCTGCATTCTTCAGCACATTTGAAACATGCTTCTGCACATCTTTGGCAATGGTCGTGGTCATGCTTCTTGCATTCGTCGCCGCAGGCATCACAGATATCTGCGCACAGGCCGCAGATTTGTTTTACAAAGGGACTGTTCGTTTGCATCGCGGTAACAGCCATGCCGCAGATTTCAGCACATTCCCTGTCCAGCCTGATGCACTCAGCCATCATTTTTACGTTCTCTTCTTTTAGACACGAATCAAAGCATACATTACACGCTTCAATACAATCAATGCAAGCCTGGATACAATCCTGATATTGTTGATTCATCATTTTTTACCTCCTTTGGTATTCTACTTAATTGTTAGCCTATTTAAAAAGGAGATAAACAAAACAAGCAAAGATGGAACAATTTTCAACTAATGGTCCCGGTACATAAATCGATGTGTAAGAGCGGTGAACATAGCGATCCGTTCCGCTTCACAGGTGGTATATTCGAATGATAGTACCGATGTTTGCGCGTCTTTGAAATGACTCGTCCACTCCAGAGGCATCCAGCCTCTTCGAAGCCTGGATGCTGTTGCACTATCTTCATTTTCCAGCCTTATATCACCCATCCATTCTGTCACTCTCATTTTCCGTCCGCCGCTTAAAACCGCAATGCCAACACCACTCTCAGCCCTTTTTGAATAATAGAAGCCTGCGATTTCATTTTGTTCATTGAGCATTCTTACCCCATGCTGCTCCTGGATGAGCGTGGCTCGCAAGTGACCATGGCTATCGTATATCCCAAAGCTTTTCTTTACTCTTTTATCGATAAAATAAGGCAGAACCCATCGCCAAAAGCTAGTTTTTAACTCTCTCAATTCGCCTGCAAGCATGCCATCCGGGCTGAAAAATATCATCCTGATTGCTGGTGCAGGTGCAAATGCGATCAGCATCTGATTAATCTCAAGAAAATTCTTGTCCCCAAATCGATGAAATGAATCGCTTGCCATTGCCCACTTATTCCTATTTAGAAGGTAGTTATTATAATGAAGCAGGGAAACAAGCACATAGGGAATGGCAACTGGAAACAGGGGAAAATTCCAGGAAAACAGCAGACCCGCTGTTAAAATGATGCACAAAATCCCTGCTGAAACAATAGAACCATTTAAGTTGACCGAGGCAGCTTGCTGGTAGAATTGCCGAATACTCATATCTATTATCTCCTTGTTGAAATCTACTTCGTCATTCTAAGTCTATTAATCATTTCTCCCATTCATTCTAATTTCACAGAAAAAACCGGACAAGAAGTATCTTGTCCGGTTCAATTTGATATCTTATTTCAGATTTAAAGCATTAACTGCGTTGATCAGTCCATGTCCAGACTCAGCATCATAACCTGCTTTGAACACGTCTTCTGAAGAGTTCAGGACGATTGCTTTAACCTGTGCAGGCGTCAATTTGTCCTTTCCGTGCTTAGCGATGACAACACCAGCAAGTCCTGCAACTTTAGGAGCTGCCATGGAAGTGCCTCCCTTGCCGCCATAACCGTGTCCGATAACTTGTTTGTTGGCATCCAATAAAGGAACTGTGCTCCATGCAAGGTAATTGTTGTCTCTTCCTGCACCTGTAGCAGGATCATAGTTCGGTCCAAGGTCGCCGCCAGGAGCCATTACATCAATTTTACCAACGCCATAGTTGGAGTAGAAAGCAAGATTCTTCAACGCGCCGCCAGCAGAAACACGGATCAACGTTTGGCTGCTTGGGCTTCTGTGGGTTGCTCCTTTATCATCACCAGACAATTTGCCCGGGCTGCTAAGGTCCACTGCATTGTTACCTGCTGATCCAACAACCGTTACACCCTTCTTGATTGCGTACTGGATAGCACGGTTGAACAACTGTACATCTGCGACAATGTCCTTCGTAGCATATGCAGGATCCTGGAACCAATCATAGCCTCCAAGAGACATGTTTACTACATCCACATTGTCATCTGCAGCAGTCATAAGAGCTTCAGCAATATGTGAAGTTGCCGCGCCGCCAGTCGGGCCGAATACTCGGTATGATGCAACCTTCAGGTCTGGTCCTACCCCAAGCGCTCTGCCTTTTGCAGCAATGGAACCAGCAACATGCGTTCCGTGGCTATTCTGATCGATTGGGTCCCCGTAGCCAGGAACAAATGATTTCCCGCCAACATAGTTATCCTTTAAATCCGGGTGGTTGTAGTCAATTCCTGTGTCGATGACGCCGACTACGATATCATCTCCGTCAGCTGTTAAACCTGTCCCTCCAGGAAGCTTCCAGGATTCGCCGTCATTTGTCACCTGCTTGATATCCCACATCATATTATTATAAATATCTGCTCCTTCACCCAGGTCATCAACTGCCACAGGCTCTGTATCAATGGTTTTCTCCGGATAAACTGTGCTCTGAACACCTGCTTCTAATACTAGTGAAGATTTTTTCACTTCGTTCAGGAAGTTAGCGTTCTTTGAAGTAACCTCGACAGCACCAAGCTTGTTCAATTGGTCTTCAACCTGGCCGCCAGCTTTTTTGATTGCTTCAGCATAGCCAGCAGGAAGTTTGTCCTGGTCCTTAAAAATTACCAAATATGTATTTTCAGTATTGACCTCTGCTTCCCCTTTGCCGATTCCAGCATTGAAAATTGTCGCTGCCCCTAATAGGACTGCAAGTGTTCCTGCATATAATTTCTTTCTCGTCGACATAATACCCCTCCTTTTTTCTTAATTTTCATTATATTTAAATTCTAAACTTTCGCAATATAATGACTTCGACACGAAAAGCTTAGTATATTTACTAAAACAAGGTCTTTTTTATTATTTTCCTTCAATCTTTTTAATCGGAGCAAGCCGCGAAATATGCTGAAAGAATTATTTTTTATCTTTTGCCTGGGTTTTCTTTCGACAAATCCATTCAAAAAAACAGTTCTTCCTTCCTAAAGAAAATGGCGAAAAAAATAAAAACCTGGCTCCGCCGAACCAGGTTAACAGTTAATTAGTCTGCAAGCTCTTTTCTTTTAAAGAGGAGGATTGCCATAACAAGAAAGGCAAAGGTGAACAGAGCTGCTAATCCGGCAGCCGGCCAAATATGCTCCGGCCACTGATTGGTGGTCAGTCTTTCGGATACATATAGCGGAAGCTGCGTCGGACTCCATTCAAGTGCATGTGTAAGCGATCCGCCGACCAGATTCAAAACGAAAACTGTTATTAACGTAACCATAGCTGTTGCTCCAGGATGCTTCAAAGCTGCACTGCAAAGAACAACAAGCGTCAGGACCAGGATTAGCCAAAGTGCATAGGCCCAATAAGCAGCCAGGAAATCGCTAAATGGGAGGAACTCATAAAGAACACCTGTGTAATACCAGCTTGCCAGCATTCCCAAAAAAAGTGAGGAACTAATCAAAATAAGTGCACCAGCCCATTTGGAAGTAATGTAAGAAAAATAGGAAACAGGCTTCACAAGTATCAGCTGGACAACCCCGCTTTTCCTTTCACCAGACACGATCGCCATTGTAGAGAGAACAATAATCAGGATTCCAATCAACTGGTATTCACTAAGGCTCATGATGAAAACCTCTGCTGCAGATGGCTCGGGTATTTGAATGACTGTACCTTCCGGGAGGTCTCCGACTGAGTCAATGATTTGCGGCAAATAATATGATGTGAGAGGGTCAAGAATACCCAGTAAGATAAAAGTAATCGGTACCCAGACCCATTTATAGTTTCGGGACATTTCGAGAAATTCCTTTTTCAATAAAATAAACCACTGATTCATTTTTGCACCACCTTCATAAATACCTCTTCGAGACTGATCGAACTGATTTCAAATTTATAGAGCGGCCAATTTTCATCCACTGCGCTGTTTAAAATCGACACTTTTGCAGCTTCTAGGTCTCTGACATATAAACTCGCTTTATTTCCTTCATGCTTTATGGAAATGACATCATCATTATTTGCAAACTTTTCCACAAAGTTTTCGGCACAACCTTTGAAAACAAGGTCAATTTTAGACTGCTGGTATTTTTCCCTGAATTGTTCCATGGTCCCAGATTCAATGATTTCCCCATTATGAAGGAACAGGATACTTTCACAGACTTCTTCTGCATCATTTAAAATATGAGTGGAGAATAAAACTGTTGCTTCCAGCTTCAGCTTATCAAGCAGTTCAAGTACTTCCCTTCTCCCTAAAGGATCAAGAGCAGAAACAGGTTCGTCCAGCATGATCAATTTGGGCCTGTGGATTATCGCCTGGGCGATGCCAAGCCGCTGCTTCATTCCCCCGGAAAACTTGCCGATCTTCCGGTTTTTTGCATCAGATATACCAACCAGCTCGAGAAGTTCCTCTGTTCGCTCCTTCGCTTCCTTCACACTAAGTCCCGAAAGCTTGCCAACATATTCGAGAAACTCTCTTGCTGTCATCCATTCATAAAAAACCGGATGCTGCGGAAGGTAACCAATCAATTTCCTGTGGTCACCTACTTTCTCCTCTCCTTCAAATTCAATCGTACCTTCCGTTGGATCCAGCAGGCCAGCCAACATTTTCAAGGTGGTTGTTTTACCGGCTCCGTTTGCCCCGATCAAGGCAACACATTTCCCGGCTTCCAATTCGAAATCAAGCCCTTTGATGACCTTCATTTCTTTGAAATTTTTCACCAGGTTATCTACGCGAACTAAAGCCATCAGTGATTTCTCCTTCCAATCACGAAGTACAGGATGGGCCCGACGATGTTAACGACCAAAATAATAATGGCCCACATCCATTTCGGTCCGTTCGTTTTATCGTTTTTTATTAAATCAACCAATGCAACAGCCATTAAAATCAACTGAATAATGATCAGTGGTGCAATTAGAGCCCAGTTTACGCTTTCGAGTAATTCCATTTTCATTTCCCCCTCAATCGTTTTTCAACTGTAAGACGCATGAAGTTCAAATTCGTTCAAAAAAAATAAAAAAATCCGGCAGTTAATTTTGCCGGATTTTTCCCCAATAGAACTTCAGACCATATTTTCCGTTAATGTCTTCTTAAAGAATCCTGAAAATGAAAGGAATGCGGTATTCCTGACCTTCGTATGCCTTAATCGCTCCAACGATGGTAAAGACCATCGCCAGAATCCCAATCACCCATAGCATGAAAATCCCAACCAACAGGATCACAAGGATTCCACTTACAATTCCATACACAGTGTAAGAAATAAAAAAGTTCATATACTCTCTGCCATGGTAATCCACATAGCTGGAATCATCTTTCTTCAGAAGCCAGATAATCAATGGCCCCAAAAAAGCTGTAAAAAAGCTTATCACATATATGCCTGCAGCAATCAGCCGTTCATCATTTTTTGGCATCGTTTTTTCCCTCCAAACATCTTATATTTAAATTTACGGAAAAGCATTGAAAAAGTTTCGTTTTTGTTTAGATTTTTCATTATAATATTTCTTAAACGCAAGTTAGAAGTAGTGTCAAATCAAGCTAATGTCGATAAGATATTAATATCTTTTATATAGGCTCATTTTTTGCCTAAAGAAAATAAGGGTATTACCTTTCTCTCCGTTATGGAGGCAGAAAATTTCGAGGCAGGATAGGATGGACCATGAACAGAATTTTATTGAAGAATGCATATATACTACCAATTACGTCTGAACCAAAGGCCCATTGTGATGTGCTAATCAGCGAGGGTAAAATTAGCAAAATTGAACCTAATATTGCAGTTGCAGCAGGTGACAAGGTGATTGATTGCTCCAATGGCTATTTGCTTCCTGGATTCATTGATGTCCATACGCATCTTGGACTTTACGATGAAGGCACTGGTTGGGCTGGAAATGACGCAAACGAAACGATCGAACCCATGAGCCCCCATGTACGGGCAATCGATGGAGTGTATCCGCTCGACCCGGCATTCAGTGATGCCCTCAAGTATGGCATTACTACAGCACACGTAATGCCTGGCAGTGCAAATGTCATCGGCGGCACAACTTCAGTGATAAAAACAGCAGGCAAAAATATAAAAAACATGATCATTCAAGAAACTGCTGGACTCAAAATAGCTCTGGGCGAGAATCCCAAGCGCATCCATAGTATGGGAAACAAGGATTCCATAACAAGGATGGGCATCATGGGCATGCTGAGGGAGGCATTTTACGAAGCCATGAATTCGGAAAATCCGGAATCCCTGAGGGTTCAGCCCATTCTTAAAGCATTGAACAGGGAAATTCCCGTCAGGATTCATGCTCATCGGGCGGATGATATTATGTCAGCGATCAGGTTTGCGGAAGAATTCAATCTTGATTTACGAATTGAACATTGTACGGAAGGCCACCTGATTGCCGATGAACTGGCCGGCATGAATTTGAAAGTTTCGGTAGGTCCAACTCTCACGCGACGCTCAAAAGTAGAACTTAAGAACAAAAGCTGGAAAACCTATCAGGAATTGACCGATCATGGTGTCGAAGTGTCGGTTACGACTGACCACCCGTACACACCTATCCAGTATCTGAACCTGTGTGCATCAATTGCTGTCAGAGAGGGTTTATCCGAGCAGAAAGCGCTTGAGGGAATCACCATTCTGCCGGCCAGGAACTTGCGGGTCGAGGATCAGGTAGGCAGCATTGAGCCTGGAAAGGATGCCGATCTGGTCCTATGGAGCCAGCATCCTTTCCACTATAATGCCAAACCATACTGGACCATGATTAATGGAGAAATCGTCTATCGAAATTAGTCGAAAGGCGTGTTGGATTTTGGCAAAAAAACACAGAAAAAAAGGGTGAAAAACCTATTTTCTTTTTTTAAATTATCCTGTAATATACTCTTTGGAAATAAAATTTAAAATTTAATAGATTAAAGTGATTAGGGAAGGCAAATGGTGCGCCACCAGTATCCTGGTTCTAGTGGGTTCGATTCCCACCCCGAAATTTTTTAGCAACTTACAAAAAATTTCGAGGGTGGCCGTGTTGTTACATTCGCACGGGATAGGACTGCCCTGTATGGAGGGATACAAAATGCTCAAGAAACGCGATCTGCATGATTGCCATGAGTTATTTGAGTTAATGGTGCACCCGGATGTCTTCCCTTTTGTGCGCCAAAAGGCAAATTCATACGACGAGTTCGTATTTATGACAAAGCAAACGATTGAAGCGGAAGAACGAGGAGAGCTGATTTCCCGCACCATCCTTGATGAATGGGGATCTCCGATTGGCACCATCAATCTTTTTGATATCCAGGAAGGCGCCGGCTTCCTGGGGACCTGGCTTGGTAAGCCATATCACGGCAAGGGCTATAACAATATTGCAAAAGATGCATTTTTTCAGGAGTTATTCTATGAACTTGGACTTGAAACCATCTTCATGCGTATCCGTAAAGTGAATACCCGTTCCATCAAGGCTGCAGAGAAACTTCCATATGTTGTTAAAGCGAATGAAACTCGGAAAAACATTTATGATCAGTTGAATGCAAACGGAGAAGTATACGATCTATACGAAATCCCTAAGGACCAATATACACTTTACCTCAAGAGAAATGGAGCCCACGAAGAAGAAGCGGTTCAGTTGCTGGAAGCATAATCGCCTGCATGTAAAAACGCCCTGTTAATAAGCAGGGCGTTTTCTAATTCAATGGATCCTGACCCTTTGGCTCCTCCCTGTCGGACAAAGCCGCTTCCGATAGAAAAACTTCGAGTTCAGCGTCAGTCAAGGTTTCATATCGTCCGTCCTCAAAGAAAACCTGAGTCTGGTTTGGATTGATCCTATCCATGTTGAAGCCAATTCCCATTGCTATCACCTCGCAAAAAAATAAACACAATCATAGAAATAGTTAGATAATTTGAACCACCTGAGTTTTTATTGCTATTAGCTTTCCCAGCAGGATTTCAGTTATTCAGGAAATGAGTCATCTTTTTTTCTTATGGCTTAATAATTACTTTACATAACATTATTATGATTAATTAATATTCCTGGAAAATTAATTTTCGAGCATAAAAAAACGCCACGTTTCTGGCGTTTCTGCTGGTTTATTGGTCCCGGAATATTTTTCCCAGAACATCTTTGCCACCTGTTACGGGTATGATGCTTCCCGTAATAAAGCTGGACTCTTCTTTTGCCAGAAAACTTACGACTCTTGAAATGTCCTCTCCCGTCCCCGGTCTCCCCACTGGCACTGAGGGGTCTTCGGCATTTAACGATTCGATGATGGCTTTTTCCTTCCACTCGCCAATAATATCACCCGGGCAAACCATATTTGCGGTAATTCCATTTTCAGCCTCTTCCAATGCAAGTGTCTTTGTCAGCGAAGCCAATCCGGATTTGGCTGCCGCGAATGCTGATCTGTATATCCACCCTGGGGCGGACTCAACACGGTCAAAACCGATCGTAATGATTCGGCCCCACTCCCGTTCCCTCATGGATGGAATGATCAAGTTTGATAAATAGAAAACAGCGTTCAAGTTCCCATTAACAAGATAATCCCATTCATCAACACTGTAATCTGCCATTTTTTTACGTTCAGAAATATAAGGTCCTGCATTATGGACAACTATATCAATAGCGGAAAACTCCCTTATACCCTCGGAGACAATTCTTTCACAATCCTCGTATTTAGTGATATCCCCTTGTACACAAATATTTTTTGTTTTATAGTGATTCGTCAGGTATTCGGCCAGTTCCTCTGCCTCAGTCCTGCTATTCCGGTAATTGATGATTATATTGATTCCTTCGGCTGCAAGCTGCAGTGCTGTTCGCCGTCCTATCCCGGTAGCACCTCCGGTAATTAAAGCAGTTCTAATTTCCACAACCTGTACCCCTTATCTTCTTTAGATTACTTACCACTATACTAAAAAGAAGCCAGAGGTTTTGCAACTTTTAGTGTTGCTCCGATCGCAAGATAAAATCCTTTAAGACTGGAAACGTCCTCTCCATAAAAACAGAGTTTCTCAAATTAACCGTTGGGCGGGCTCCTGCATAGGATATCAATATCGATGATGGTCAGCTGGAAAGGCGGGAGTTGAATTGTTTCCTTGGAATCTATTGCCGTTCGATCGGAACACACAAAAAAATTTCTGGAAATGAAGCCGGAAGAAATTGAGAAATATGTACAGCAAATGATGGGCAAGATGCTTCAGCCAAATATGAAGGGCATGCTTAAGCCTGAAGAGTGGCTTAAAGATATACAACATCAAAACATGAATGAACCACAGAAGCCATCGAACACCCTTGGAGCTGAGATGTTTGAAACACATGATTATGTTTTTGTGAGGATTCCCCTGAAAGACGAGACACACCTCAAGCAAATGAAGCTTTTTTACACAACCAATCAGGTAATCATTGAGCATTTACCCGAACTCTCTGACAAACACACGCTGATTTTACCGGCTACGGTAAAAAGAAAAGGTGCTTCGGCAACCCACAGGGACTATGTGCTAGAGCTCCGGTTCCCGAAGATAACTGATTTACATTATTCCGAAATTGATATTTCCTAATCCTTTGCACATGATAAAAAGAACAGCCTGAAAAAGGCTGTTCTTCAATCAAAGAATTATTTGCCGATGAACATTTGTGTCCAGTAGTTACCTGTCGCAACATGCCCTACACCAATATGTGTGTAGTTTGAGCTTAGAATGTTCTTGCGGTGCCCTTCACTGTTCATCCATGCCTTTACTACTTCTTCAGGTGTACGCTGTCCCATAGCGATATTTTCGCCAGCAGAACGATATTGGATGCCGAACTTCTTCATCATATCAAAAGGTGAGCCGTAAGTTGGGCTTGTATGGCTGAAGTAGTTTTTGCTTTGCATGTCACGTGATTTTTCTCTCGCTACCTTGCTCAGTTCTGTATCAAGCGCAAGTGGCTTTAAGCCACTCTTTGCTCTTTCCTGATTTGTAAGGTCTACAACCTTTTGTTCATAAGCACTTACAGCTGAAGAAACAGGAGCTTTTGCAGTCTCTTGTGCTGGAGCTGGTGCCGGTGCTGGTGCCGGTGCTGGAGCTGGTGCTTTAGTTTGAGTTTGAGTTGGTGCTGGTGCTGGTGCTTTAGCCGGCTCTTGTGCAGGAGCTTTTGGCTGCTGCTGAGTTGGCTGAGCTTGTTTCCATGAGAATTGGTAGTTCTTAAAGTATTTTTGTAGGATAGTATTGATTTGCTCGTTGCTTAAATTACCATTTTGATAATAGTAAACTTTTGTTTCAATAGTGGACGCATCTGCTTTATCCATACCAGGATTTGCTGCAAATAAGGCTGCAGCAGCCGCAATTGATAGGATCATTTTATTCTTCATTCTCGAATTCCTCCCGAAAATTTATTTTGTCTCTCTCTTGCATACTAATGATATCACGGCTTTTTTGTAATAAACCTGGTTTATAATGGGAAAACTATTATTCTCTTAATAATTTTAATTGCTAAATATTTCCCTGCACTGTAAATGTCTGTTTTTAAAAGGCTTTCAACGGTTATTTGAGTCATTTTCGAAGGTTCTATAATTTTCTAGAAATTTATGCTGGCAGCCAACTATGCCAGAATTTCGCAAAAACTGTGTGTTGACAGCTTTATTTTCAGAACCTCTTTGTTACATTTTTTTCGTCAATATGACAAAAAGCCTATAATGTAACAAACTGAACCAAAGAAAAAAAGCGGCATTCACCGCTTTATCTTTTTACTACATTAGTGGCCATTATGTCCGTCTTCAGATTCTTCCTCTTTATGCTCCATGTCCTCCAAATCCGAAGCCGCCCCTTCTTCTTGTTCACTTGGAGCACCGACAACAAATTCAATTTTCGGCATGTTATGCATGCTGCGTGCCGTTACATGAGAGATAATATAATAGGTTCCTTCTCGGTCAAAAGACTTTTTTAACACATACAGCCCATTTTCACTATGTTCTACCAAGATCTTTTCATGCTCTTCATCATGGGCCCGCCAAATCTCGAATTTAACCTCATCAGCATCTTCTACTTCTTCTGTGCCATAGGTGATTTTAGCCTCGAACGTTATTTCTTCATTGACGTCAGCCTTCTCAGGATTTGCGGCTAGTTCCACTTCCAAAAACTGTGGCTCTTCATCAAGTTCTGGCTGTGAGCACGCAACAAGCACTGTGCCAGCGATCATGATCATTAATAATAATAAGAGTTTTTTCATTCTTTTACTCCTTACTTATATTCCTAAATATGGACACTTGGAAAGTATAGCTTGATGGTTGTGCCTTTGCCTGGCTCGCTGGAAATTTCCATTTTGCCATCATGGAGCTTTACCAGTTTATCGACTATCGCGAGTCCCAGGCCGGTTCCTCCGTCAGATCTGGATCTAGCTTTATTCACTCGATAAAAACGATCTGTCAGCTTACTGATATCTTCTTCAGGTATTCCGATTCCTGTGTCTCTGATTTCAACCATGGTGCCATAAGAGTGTTGGGACAGCTTAATTGAAATGGTTCCTCCGCTTTCCGTATAACAAATTGAGTTATCGATGATATTCTGGAAAATTTGCTCGACCCTTCCTTCATCTCCATTGATGATTACCTCAGGATCAAGATCCAGCTTTAAGGAAATTTTTTTCTCATTCAAAGCCGGACCATATTTCGCGATAAAATCCTCGATCAGCTGCGCCAACGGAAATGGGGTTTTAACGAGTTGGTACTCATCAGCATCCAGTCTTGAGAGGTCCAGCAGGTCTGAAACAAGCTTTACCATCCTTCCTGACTCCCGGTTGATCAGCTTTAAATATTTTTTCTGCTCAGAAGGCTCTTTAATCATATCCGCTTCCAATGCTTCACTGTAACCTTTGATATAGCTTAATGGTGTTCTTAATTCATGTGAAACATCTGCAAGAAATTCGCGCTTTTTTTCATCTTCCTTCTGGATTGACTCCGACATATGGTTGAACGCTTTTGCCAATTGGCCAATTTCATCCTTCGATTGGATTCCAACACGAACAGAATAATCTCCTTCAGAAACTTTTTCTGCAGCTTCTTTCATGGCAGCAAGCGGCCTTGTCAGTTTATGGAGCATCTTAAAGCCCAGGAATGCAGCAATGATGATAAAGGCTACACCACCCGCTAACCACAGGAAAGAAAAGTCAACGGTCAATTCCGAGATTTTTGCTAGAGGAACGTATAAGTAAACAATTCCTTCAAGCCTGCTATTATCCAGGAGAGGGATAGCGACGGCAAGAATTTTCCGGCCAAACCGCTCTTCAAAACCTGATTTAATAACAGGTTCCCCCTTCAATAGCTGGTCTCGTTCTTCCTTTCCGATCAATGTTTCGTAATCGATGGCATAGGGAAGACAGGCGCTCAGTTCCTTGGGATTGCTTACGAGGAAAACTTCGGATTCAGATTTTTCGTTATACCATTGAACCCGGTCCTTAAGTTCATCAGTAAGCGGACCGCCAGTGTAGTCGCCCGCAAGACGGTAGCCTTCCTCAATTAACGACTCCTCAACAATATCAACGTAGAGCTTTTCATAGAAAATGTATGATAATAAGAAGGAATATAACACAGTCACCAGGATTGTGGTGGTGACCGTCAGCCATAATTTCTTGAACAGGCTATCCGAAAATTCGGTCATGTTGCCGGCACCTCAAACTTATAGCCGACCCCCCAGATTGTCTGGATGTAATCTCCTGTCCCCAATTTCATCCTAAGGGTTTTAATATGGGTATCCACTGTCCTCAAGCTTCCATGATAATCCATACCCCAAACGAACTCAAGGAGCTGCTCCCTGCTTAGGGCCTGCCCCCGATGCTCCACAAGGAATACAAGCAGTTCAAATTCTTTCAGAGTGAGCGGGACATTCTCACCTTCTACATGAACTTTTCTGCCTTTCTTATCAATATTGATTTTCCCAAGAGTAATAGCATCTTCCTCATTTTTAATGACCGACGTTCTTCTCAGGAGAGCATGGATCCTGGCTACCAATTCACCAGGGCTGAACGGCTTTACGATATAATCGTCGCCTCCGAGCTGCAACCCCCTGACTTTATCCCATTCTTCCCCTTTTGCAGACAAAAGGATAATTGGAACCTGTGAGAGCGTTCGGATTTTACTGCAGACTGCAAAGCCATCTTCAAATGGCATCATAATATCCAGGATGACTAGGTCAAAATCCTGTTCCTGCATTTTCTTCAAACCTTCTGCGCCATCAGAAGCATGAACACAGTGAAATCCTGAATTCTCCAGATACATCTGGACAAGATTCCTCATATCTTCTTCATCATCTATAATCAACACATTAACGGGATTCATCTTGTTTCCCCTCCCTTGTAACAATTTGAAACGGCCCTTTGCCAACTTGCAGTTTTTTTTCTATTTCCAGACTTTGCGGATCAATAATAATCAAATCATTGCTGTCATAACCAGCAACAATAATTTTTTCGGCAAAAAACTCGATTTCGAATGGATTGGCCCCCACCTTCAGCGAATCCATTTTTGTACCGTCTTCAGCTAATTTATATAGTGTATTAGAGCCATGGCTGAGAACAAAAATATGCTCTTGATTCTTTGTGAAATTAACAGGCATGACAGGCGCGGAAATCTCTTTTTTCAATTTTCCGTTGTCAAGGTCGTAAATGTGGATCAATTCCTCGACTGCCGATCCTTCTCCGTGCCCTCCAATCCAGAGCTCGTTTTCCTCCTTGCACAAAATTGCTCCAGCTGCGGCAGGATGAATTTCAAATCCCGGAAGTACCTGTTTTCCAGCTAAATCAATGATGCCCAGCTTTTCTTGATGAAAACTGATGACATAAAGCTTCTCTTCCGCTTCTAGCAGGGTGAGCGGTTCCTTTTCCGTTTTCACTTCATCCGTCTCGTTCCCTTTCAGGTCAAAAAAACGGATACTGTCCCTGTCCTGGTCTGCAAAAGCTATCTCGGTGCCGTCACGAACCAGGAGTGCATTTACTATTCCTTCCCCTGTATCCCAGGAGGCGACTTTTTTACCTTTACTAAGAGAATATAAATCAGCTGAACTTACTCCCTTTCCATAAAGTAAAAAGGTATCCTGATCTGGCAGGATCAGGCCGCCTATATATGGACGGTCCACGCTCCAGTCAGGCAGTTTCTTGTCTTTTTCAATATCATAAAAGGAAATTGTCATTTCCTTGATGTTTACTGTTGATATTATAGAAGAATTCCCGGGAACAGGATCAAACGATTCAAATGAACAAGCAGTTAAAAAGCCAGTGAAAGCCACCGAGGTCATAAAAAAGATCCACTTCATAAAATTAACTCCTTCTCTTCCACTAGTATCTCACATCATTATATCCCTAATTTGTGATAATTCTATGAAATTGAAACGTACCTACATATCCTGCTAAAAAAATGATTCACTCTCTACGCAAAAATAGAGACGGCAGTTTCCGTCTCTATTTTGATTTATTTTATTCAGTTGGTCCCTGCCATGACATCATGCCGCCTTGCATGTTGATCACATTGAAGCCGTAATACTCAAGGAATTGTGTCGCTCTTGAACTTCTTCCGCCAGAGCGGCAAACCATTACATACGATTTATTTTTATCCAATTCATTCATCCTGAATTCCAAAAGCCCTAGTGGAATGTGAATCGCTCCTGGGATTTTACCTTGAGCCACTTCACTAACTTCACGAACATCGACTACTTCAAATTCATTTGAACCTAAGCCATTTTGTACTTCTTCTGGTGTCATTTGACGCATTTTCTCTTCCTCCTTATATTTACCAGGCGCTCATGCCGCCCTTTACATTCGTTACATTTTTAAATCCAGCTTTCTTCAGCAGTTTGCTTGCCTGGCTGCTGCGCATGCCGCTTTGGCAAATCACAACAACTTCTTTGTCCTGTGAAAGTTCACCTGTCCTTTTGGCCAACTGTTGAAGCGGTATATTCTTGAATCCCTTTATATGGTTTCCTTTGTATTCCCCCGGAGTCCTTACATCTAAATATTGTGTTCCTGGCTGTTTCGATTTCATCGTGTCACGCAACTGTGCAGTGGTAATCTGGCTAACTCCTTTGGTTGGGGCAAATCTGCTCCATAAAAAAGCAGCGGCAAGTACAACGATTAACACATTAATTAATACATCCATCCATATGCACCTCTTTAAATTCGTTTTTGTTTTCAACATTGAAGGGATGAATCAAACAACCCTCTATACCCATATGGGTATTTTACGTAACAAAAAACAACTTGTCAAGAACAGCATTTTTTATTTTCTGCTCTTGACAAGCAATTCTACAGCTTCATTGACGGCCTGGGAAGTTTCCCTGCCTTCCTGGAGATCATTGATCAGGCATTGCTCAAGATTTTTGCTTACAATCAAGGCAATCGCCCGGTCAACTGCGGACCGGATCGCCGATAGCTGTGTGACGACAGATTTGCATTCATCCTGCTCTTCGATTAAACGGATGCTCCCGCGTACCTGTCCCTCAATTCTTTTCAAACGATTGATGACCTCTTTATTGTACTCCAAATTTGCCACCTCCTATTGTGATGGGCCTGTAATTGTATATCCTTTAACATGATAACCATATTTTTTTAGGAGCCTTGCGCCAAAGTTCTTTTCTACTTCGTTGGAGGCAATAATGACAATCTGCTTGTCGGGAATTTCTTTCATATATCTTTTAAGATATCCACATGGGATATTGATTGCGCCATTTACTGGGTTCTTTGCTGAATCTTGATAATCTCTAAGGTCGACAAAAACCGCATTCTGATCCTCACCCTTAATCGGTGGTACATTCTTTACAGGAACATAGCGATTGAAAATAATCGTCACCAGAAAGAGAATGATGATAAAACCTGTTAGCAACTTATTCTTCACCTCTTGATTGTTCTTGTTCATTACTGAACTTACAATCACTATATTATACCACAAGGGGTATAAATGCAATACTTTTGCATGACCATTTTTGACATTTTTTTGCGGTCGCTTTTCTTAAGAGGGAGTGTGGGATGAATGTGAACTGTTTAATAGTTTACATATAATGATTCTCTTTTTTACCTTCAGCCTTTTTGAATTTCCTCTGCCAACTCCATATGCAGCTGGATCAGCGTTACTTTGCTCTCATGGGAAAGGGATGATTCCAAGATTCTCTTGGTCGCAAGGTAATATTTCTCCATCAGCTTTCTCCTCGCCCTCGGATGGGCGTTTTCATCTTTTAAATCTCTTGAAATTGCCTCTTTCAGTATTTCTTCAGAAGCATTTTCGGATTCGAGCCTTCGGTTGTTCCAGATCATTCGATATTCATCGAGCAGATTTTCATAATTCATAAGGTTCTCACGGCCTCCTGCATTTAATAGGTTGATGATTCACCTTCTCTAGTTATATTTACATATTTCAGCCGGCCAATGCAAAAAATAAAGTTAAATTTCATTAAAGGAGAATGAATATGAGCACACCGTACAGATGCCCAAACTGCAAGACTAATCGAACTCGCTTCAATATGATCTCACAGGTGCCGCAAGCTGTAAAATTAAACCCTCAGTCAGGCGAAGTCGTGGAACAATATTCGAACGATCAGCTCGACCCTTTTCATCTTCCTTATAGGGGACCAGAATTAAAGATTCAGTGCGCTGCATGCGGATTGGTGGAAGATGAAAAGACCTTTGCGAAGTTTGGTGAAAGTTAACCGTTTGAAAACAAGCGCCGTCATATAGAGCCTCTGATTTCCTGAATGGCCAAAAAAAGCTTGAGACTCTTCTCAAGCTTTTTTTCTTTCTGCTTTAATTCTGTTTTCTTCAAAAAATTGTACTGAATCGACTTTCCATTGCTCATGCGGCATGAATCTGACCAGTTTGATCAATCCTGTAAAGCTCCTTCCACCTGTGCCTTTAAGCTGCCAATTGAGTTCAACAGGAACTGTCAGGGTAAGCTGATCGCCGACATCTTCGGCAGGAAGGACTTCCATTCTGGAAATCCGGATATTTTCAATTTTAGGAAATATCGTATCCCAGTCCATTTCCTGCAACGATATCAAGGACACTATCTTGGGATCCTGCTGTTTAATGCCGGCAATGTACGCGTTTACGAGGTCATAAGGATCTGTTTGCTCAATGTATTTTTCAAGCTTGCCTGCGGACTTCAGAATCATCAATTTATGGGATAAGTCCATAAAGTTCGTCCTGTGGGTCGTACTGCCATAAAAGTGAATGCAAAAATGCCCCGGGAAGTTGTTTTTCAATGCCCCTCCTCCGTGTGGCATTCCATGCATGGAAGCCGCAATTTTCCTGTCTTCAGAAAGAACAATGATTGCCCGTCGTTTCCAACTCCATTTTCCGTCATATATTCTTTTCATTATTGCAGTGTCCCTGGAAGTGATCGGCTGAACATCCGCATGATTACTCCCGGCTCTTCGCTGAACACGGAACCTTAAACCCGTTTCAAGGTCAACAACAGTGAACTTACTGTATCTAGGCAGAATCTCATTAACCTTCTCCCACTGTGTCATCTTGATTGAATCCTTCTTTGACTGCTTCTTTGCATAGATGTCTTCCCCATAAAAAAAAATGAAGACAATGACAACTAAAAGGATTTTTAATGCTTTCATTTTCTCATCACTCTTTTTACTCTTGGATTTCCAGAAAATCGTCTCTGCACCTAGCAAGATTTTCGGGAAGCTTGACGATGTTTTTGTTATTCTATACCAGACAAAACTCTGAATGCTTTAAGTCTGAAATGATCTACCTGACGTGGACGACACACAAAAAATTACTTCATGAAAGTTTTTGCGTTTTTGCTTTTATCTATTCAGGTTAATGGAGATATATGAGTGGACCCCTTTAGGGTTTGTGTTGAAAATCAACCATTACACGGGAAAAGTAGTAATAAGACGGTAATCCTAGAGATTAGGCTAATTTTCGTAGTGGTTCAGGTTATTTCAGTAGTGATAAAATCTGTTTTTTTTAGGGATAGTTCAGTAAGTTCTGAAATAGCTCCCTCGAAAAATAAAATACCCTTCTTTCCCATTACAATCACTGGCCAAAGTTTAACGGACTAAACGCAGAAGGCAAATAAAAATACCACAGCACCTAGTACTGTGGTTAAAGCAAAAAATAACCAAAAAGGGAGTCCTGCCTTTTAGTCATTTTTATGGTTTTCAACAAATTCTTTTGCTTTATCGATCGCAATCGGGATGGCTTTCCCATCTTCATAGTGCTCTTCCGTTACAAGCGCATTGGCAATCTCAATTGCTTTGTCACGGACAGCGGGGTCAAGGTTCTTCATTGAAGCTGGATAGTCATTTTTGGTCCAAGGCATTTTGCTCATCCTTTCCATAGAAGATATACCTTGTTTTCCCCTTTGCCAAAGATACCAAACCGTTTTACTTTTCCAGCTCCCTCAGCTTCCCTTCAATCTGTCCCCAGTCTGGCACTTGACCGATGAACACAAGGTTAAGAGGCATTTTCATGTACTCTTTCATATATAAAGGCATCCCGTACGAATACTGGAAAAGGTCAGGATACTGAGAATGTCTAAATAGAACATATCCTTTGATCCGGTAAATGGAATCTGGCAAAGACCTGAGAAACTCTTCAAAGGCCTCCTGGCTGATTGGGTTTTCAAACTTATAAACAAAGGTGCTTAGTCTTAAATCTGTCAGGACATGGGCGTCTGCACTGTCTGCTTTCTTACTGTATGATATGCCTTCAAGCAGTTTCATTGGGATTTTCGAATAGGAACTCAATAAACATTTTGCACTGGAATTCAAAGACTGCATTTCCATGCTGACTCGAGCCTGTTCTGAATCACTGATCATATCAGATTTATTCACGATGACCAGGTCAGCATGCTTCACCTGTTCCAGCAAAAGCTGGTGCACTTGCGGATCAAGGCTCGATCGGTTTAGCCACTGTGTTCCATCCACTGTTGTGATGATTCCTTTTATGGTCAGCTTATCTGCAAACAAAGGAGACAAGACTGCGTCGAGAACTTCGACAGGATGTGCCGCTCCAGTTGTTTCGATATAAATGGCATCAAGAGCATGGTCAAAAAGCAAGCCTTGCAGCTGAGACTCAAGCTTGTCCTGAATTGTGCAGCATATGCATCCTCCAAGAAGTTCTTTTAAAGGAACATCTGAATCCACCGCATCCGAATCGATCGACACACTTCCAAGTTCATTCATCATGACTGCAATGGTACGTCCTGTCTCTTGTTCATGCTGTAAAATTTGCTTCAATAAAGTCGTTTTCCCTGTTCCCAGGAAACCAGATAAAATGTACACTTCAGTTTTTTTCATTAGCTTTCCGCCTTATTTAGGGTATGTAATATGGAAAATCTCCAGCCAAAGCTGGAGATCCTCGATTATTTATTCATTTCCTGCTTTAGAACTTCGATTGCTTTTTTAATCTGCGGATCATCTTGTTTGATTTGCTCACGAAGCGAATTCATCAATTCAATTGTTGAGCTGCCTTTAAGCAAGCCTGTTTCTTCCAGTTCCTTAGATTTTTGGAATTCAACGACAGCATCCTTCGTCTTCTCGTCAAAATATCCATCTTCACGGCCTGGATCAAAACCAAGAGCCTTCAGCATTTTCTGGGCTGTCCTCACCTGCTCGGAAGCGGTTGATACAGTAAGTTCTGCATCCGGATCAATGAAAGGCAAGCTTGCATATTCCGGCATGCCAACTTCATGGTCTGGCTTAATGCCCTTCTTATGAATCCAGTTGCCCTTTGGTGTCAGCCATTTTTCTGTCGTGAATTTCATATTGGAACCATCAGAGAAATCTTCCGCTCTCTGCACAGTACCTTTTCCGAAGGATTTTTCACCTACTAAAGGCACACCAGCTGACTCACTGACTGCACCAGCCAGGATTTCAGAGGCACTAGCACTTCCCTTGTCGATCAGGACGACTAATGGAAGTTCATGATTGTTCTTGTTTTCTGATCCATATTTTTCAACATTGCCTGCCCTGTCTTCCACCTGGAACAGAATTTCCCCTTCGGGAACAAACAGGCTGGAGATTTTGATTGCCTGGTCAAGAAGTCCACCTGGATTTTGGCGGAGATCAAGGACAAGCCCCTTCATCCCCTGCTTTTGCAGGTCGTTCAAGATGTCGACCAGCTCGGTAGCAGTGTTCTGGGAGAAGTTTGTGATTTGAACTTTAGCGATTCCATCTTCAAGCATCTCGCCATAAACCGTTTCAATCGGGATTGTATCCCGGGTAATTGTGACATCCACTGGCTTTTCAGCACCCTGGCGAAGGATGGACAATTTAACGTCAGTCCCTTTTTCTCCTCTGATGAGTGAGACTGCTTCTGTTGAACTCATACCTTGAAGGCTTTTTCCATCTACAGACATGATTTTGTCTTCAGGCTGGAGTCCAGCTTTTTCAGCGGGGGACCCTTTCAAAGGAGTTACGACAAAGATACTGCCTTCCCTTTCCTGGATTTCAGCTCCAATGCCTTCAAATGAAGAAGAAAGGCTCTCATGAAAATTCTTGGCATCTTCCTTGCTCATATAATCCGAATATGGATCATCCAGGGATTTCAACATGCCATCTATCGCACCATTTATTAATTTTTCCTGGTCGATTTCCTGATAATAGTCATTTTTCAGTGTGTCATAAGCATCATATAGCTTAGCAAATTCTTCTCTTTCCCTGATTACCTGTACTGCTGGCTTATCTTCACCGAAAGCGAGCGCTAAGGTAGTGATGCCTGCTGTTAAAAAAACGAGAAAAAACAGCAGCATTGCAAAGTGGAACTTTTTTATCCGAAGAAAACTACTCTTAGTCTCGGCCTCTGCAGCCTTTTCTTGACCGATTGTTTCTTCTTTGTTTTCTTCATTGCTTTTTTGCTGATCCAATCCCTTTTCACCACTTTCCAATCAAGCTTAAAATCCTTAATGTTTAGGATAACATTTTTACTGTGAAATTAACAGAAAAATAGGAAGAGCCTTTTTGCGCAAAAAAGCAGCGGTCAAGAACCGCTGCTTTTGAGTCTTATTCTACATCGTAACCTTGATCTTCAACTGCTGTTTTCATTTTGCCTACTTCTGCTTTTGAAGCATCATATTCTACTTCAGCAGTTCCTTCTGAAAGGGAAACGACCACGCTGGCCACTCCATCTACACCCATAAGAGCGTTCTTTACAGCCTTTTCGCAGTGTCCACAAGTCATTCCTGATACATTTAGAGTTGTTTTTTCCATTATAATCTTCCTCTCTTTTATTATAAATTTATAACTTAATCCGCTTCAAACGAAGGGAATTAGTCACGACTGAAACTGAACTGAATGCCATAGCGGCTCCTGCAACCCATGGAGCCAGAAGACCCATGGCGGCAATCGGGATTCCTGCTGAGTTGTATGCCAGTGCCCAGAACAGGTTTTGGCGGATGTTTTTCATCGTCTTCTTGCTCAGTGAAATGGCTTTTGGAATCAGTGTCAGTTCACCGCCAAGAATCGTAACATCTGCAGCTTCTATAGCTACATCCGTTCCAGTACCTATGGCAATCCCAATGTCAGCAAGAGCTAGCGCAGGCGCGTCATTGATTCCATCGCCGACCATGGCGACCTTCTTGCCCTGGAGCTGAAGTTCTTTTACATGGTTCGCCTTTTCTTCGGGCAATACTTCTGCAATGACATTTTCAACTCCTACCTGGGCTGCAATCGCTCGGGCAGTGCGCGTATTGTCACCAGTAAGCATATAGACTTCAATGCCGAGGGATTTCAGTTCCTCGATGGCTGTCTTGGCCGTTTCTTTGACAGTATCGGCAACGGCCACGATGCCATTGATTTTATTTCCGATGGCAATCATCATGGCAGTTTTCCCTTCAAGCTCCAGCTTTTCGAGCCTTTGCTCATACCTGTCGAATTCGACTCCCTCTTTGTTCATCAGTTTCCGTGTGCCGACAAATACTTTTTCGCCATTAAGGGTTGCTTTGATCCCATGCCCTGGAATGGCTTCAAACTCCTCGATTGGGAGGATTTCAACACTCCTGGAGGCTCCATATTCTACGATCGCTTCTGCAAGAGGGTGCTCTGAGGCCTTTTCAGCAGAAACGAGATATTGAAGGACCTTATCTTCGTCCCCAAAAAGTTCAATATCTGTCACGCTTGGCTTCCCTTTTGTAATTGTACCCGTTTTATCAAGAACAATAGCATCAATTTTATGAGTGGCTTCCAAATGCTCTCCGCCTTTGAATAAAATGCCGGTTTCTGCGCCCTTCCCTGTACCGACCATGATTGAGGTTGGCGTAGCAAGACCCAGAGCACATGGGCACGCGATGACAAGCACAGCAATAGCCGTTTCAAGTGCTGATGCAAAATCCCCCGGAGTGATAAGGAAATACCAGACCAGGAAGGTCACTATCGCAATTCCGACAACAATCGGGACAAAGATGCCGGAAATCTGGTCTGCCACTCGCTGTATTGGTGCTTTGCTTCCCTGGGCATCTTCGACAACCTTGATGATCCCTGCAAGCGCAGTATCTTTTCCAACCTTAGTTGCGGTCATCGTCAATGTTCCGTTTTTGTTGATTGTTGCACCAATCAAAGAGTCTCCCGGTACCTTTTCAACAGGTATGGATTCACCGGTGATCATCGCTTCATCCACTGCAGATTGACCTGACACGACCTTACCATCGACAGGAATTTTCTCACCTGGTTTTACAATGATCGTTTCATTTACTTTCACATCTTCAATAGGCACTTTTATTTCTTGGCCCTCTCTAATGACGGTCGCTTCTTTTGCCTGCAGGCTTAAAAGCGTTGAGATAGCTTCAGTCGTCCGTCCTTTTGCCAGCGCTTCGAAAAGCTTCCCTACGAGGATTAAGGTAATCAGGACTGCACTTGTTTCAAAGTATAAATGCGGCATATAATCTGGATTTCCGAGAGTTTTTATTCCTTCGGCCAGACTGTAAAAATAGGCTGCCGAGGTCCCCAGAGCAACAAGGACATCCATATTCGCACTTTTATTTTTCAGTGATTTATATGCACCCACATAGAACTGTCCGCCGATCCAGAATTGGACCGGAGTTGCCAGCAGCAGCTGGAACCATGGATTCATGAGAATATGAGGCATTGGAAGCCCTGTATCCCAAGGCGCATGGCCTATCATTGTATACAAGAGCGGGAGAGATAAAAGAATCGAAATAAACAACTTGCGTTTTTTAGCGTTAATTTCCTCTTCTTTCTGCTGGGCCTTGGCTTCTCGCTGTACTTTTTCTTTCGCATCATATCCAAGGTCCTGTATTTTGCTAATGACTTTCTCGATGGAGAGAACGCCGCTGTTGAATTCTACAGAAGCTGATTCGGTTGCCAAATTGACATTGGCTGACACCATTCCTTCCATCTTATTGAGGACCTTCTCGATCCTAGTCGAGCAGGCTGCACAAGTCATTCCAAAAACATCAAGATCAACCTTTTCATTCCTTACACCGTACCCAAGGTCATTGATTTTATTAAAAATATCATCAGGTTTGATTTTATCTGGTTCGTATGTGACAGAGGCATTTTCCATCGCCAGGTTTACAGATGCCTCCACGCCGTCCATCTTATTCAGGACTTTTTCAATCCTTGTGGAACAAGAGGCACATGTCATACCGGTAATGTCGAAGGTCATTTGTTCTTTCATATTTCCACCCCTCTTCGATCTGGTTTGTTTTGTTTATCTTCAATAATTACTATACCCCTGTATAGTATATTTTGCAACCATAAAAATCGCCTATTTTTAATTTTAGCGTTTCTTTCATATCCTACAGTTAAAAAAATCACACTTTTATAATGGTTAAAGAAAAAGCCCGGCAATATGCCGAGGCTTTCTGTATTATATTTTCTTCACGTTTTCGAAATACTCTTCCAATGTCCAGTCATTTTCATAGATTTCCTTAGCAGCCTTGACTCCTACAAATCTGAAATGCCAAGGCTCATACATATAGCCAGTTATAGCCTCTTTACCCCTTGGGTATCTGAGGATAAACCCGAATTTGTGGGCATTGTGTGCAAGCCAAACGCCTTCTTTGGTTTTGCCGAACTGTTCATTAAGGTTAAAATCATTGGTTTTGCTCGAAATATCCATCGTCAATCCGGTCTGGTGCTCACTGCTGCCAGGCCGCGCAACCGCCTGAAGGGCTTTTTCCTCTCCGACCTTTTGCACCTCAGCACTGAATAGGGTTTCCTGGCGCCCATAGGATCGAAATCCGGAGACTGCAGCCAACTCTATCCCGTCCGACATAGCGGCATCAAACATTTTTTCCAGAGCATCTGCTGCCTCTTTCCTCATCAGGCTCTTTTCCAGCTTTGCATCGCCAAAAGAGAAGGGCACATTCGGGCGAACCAAATCGTCCGGGATGTAATCCTCAGGTAAGCCAAACAATTTATTAACAAGGGACAGAGTGTTTTGCGGATTTCGAATGACATTTTTGCCATCTGTCTCCTGGACGATATTAAAATAACCAGCCTCAAGGGTCAACTCCTCCTCAGAAAGGTTGTCCGCTCCTTCTGGCTCTTCATTTGTTCGGTTCTCTGATTCACTTTCAGTCATCTCTGCAGGATTATCTGGATCCTGGTCTTGTCCAAAGAACTTTTCTCCCACATAAGGAATCTTTTCCAAGTATGGCTCAACAGGGGCACAGCCTGCTAAAAGCAAGGGAATCGCTGCAAACATCAATATTCTTTTCATTGTTTCCACCAATCTTCCACATTTTAAAACAATATTATCATTCTAACATCTTTCGCCTAACTTTCGTATGGCCTTTTTTCCCATTCTTGTCCATTCACAGTATGGCTGCCTACAAAGAAAGGCAAACCTGTTATAAAAAGAAAAACCCTTCCAATTAGGAAAGGGTTTTCACAAGCTTATTCTTTAATTGCAGCTTCAAGAGCGACTTCTATCATATCATTGAATGTTGTCTGGCGCTCTTCAGAAGTTGTCTCTTCGCCAGTGAGGATATGGTCGCTGACTGTCAGGATGGACAGCGCCTTACGGTCATATTTTGCCGCCAATGTGTATAGAGCAGTTGTTTCCATTTCTACTGCGAGAATTTTATATTGTGCCCATTTTTCCAATTCTGCATTGTCGTTGTAGAACTGGTCAGCAGTGAACACGTTTCCGACTTTGAGGTTCAAGCCCTTTTCAAGTCCGGTATTGTAAGCCTTATATAATAAGTCAAAATCGGCAGTCGGGGCATAGTCCACTCCGCCGAATGTCAAGCGGTTCATTTGTGAATCTGTGGATGAACTCATAGCCAGGATGACGTCCCGCACTTTGACATCCTTCTGGATAGCTCCGCATGTTCCAACTCGGATTAAATTTTGAACATTATAGCTGTTCATTAATTCATTAATATAAATCGAAATGGAAGGAACACCCATTCCAGTACCTTGTACTGAAATCCGCTTTCCTTTATATGTACCTGTGTAGCCAAACATATTCCTTACTTCATTATATAATTGTGCATCTTCAAGAAATGTTTCAGCGATATATTTTGCCCTTAAAGGATCACCGGGAAGCAATACCGTTTCTGCGATTTCATTTTCTTTAGCACCAATATGTACACTCATCTTAAATCCTCCATCCTATAGGTTGCTCCTTAAAAACTATACCACAATATAGCTAAGCAGGAAAATCTTCAGTTTCATGACAATTTTATTAACGGGAAAGCTAGAGATAGCTTTACCAAAGGCAATGCAAAAAATTCCTGATCCGTTGGACACTCATCTAGAGAAAGGGGAGAAAACAAATGGGTAAAAAGCATCGAAACAGAATCAACTCGCCGAAGAAGAACAACCACATACCAGCTGAAGCAATCGTTGCCGAGCAGGAAGCTCACGGCAAGGAATTCTCCGCAAATGGAAGAAAGCGTAAGGGGTAAAAAAAAAGACGATGAGGCCATTGCTTCATCGTCCTTTCATTGAATCAAGAATAGCGCTGAATGGTATTTTGGAATTTACGCTGCAATGTATGCACTTCAGAAGCATGTACAGTCAGTCTGACAAATGTTTCGTCCATTCCCATTGCCTCGGATAAGAAGCCGCCAAGTCCTCTTGCTTTTCGGTCCACCTGCATAAGCACTTCAATTTCGTTTTCATTCAAAGGATAAAAAATCAGTTCCAGTTCATCCAGCCTTCCTCTGAACGGGCCTGAAGAAGGTACGAATTCGAATTCCTGTACAAATGGCAAACGCCTGCGAAGATGTCTAGGAGCTTGTTCGCACTCCGCTTCTCTCAAACGGAACCCAAGCTGTCCAACTGCATTGAAAATGCCTTCCATTAATGGATTTGGGACGACTGTCAGAAAATCCTTGTCTGTTGGGTCAACCGCATTCTTGATATCAAGGCCAGTTGACACCCAAACCTTTGTCTTGCCCATTGACAATGGCATTTCAAGTGGCAGTCTGAAAGAGAATGGGATTTCCTTCAGCTCGTTTTCCCTGATTACAAATGACTGAGTCAGCTTGAAACGGTCGATTTCGGCTGTGGCTGTATATTTCTTTTCATCAACTTCTTTTATATAAGTTGTATGTAAACTCAAATAGATGTCATCAATATTCTGCTCTGTGCTTCCGCCACGGATAAACACAATTCCACGTACCTCTTCCCCTGGCATAACGCGATCCTTTTCAAGTTTAGTATCAACCTTTGCAGAACCAATCCCCACACTGGCAAAAACTTTATTGAAAAATGACATTCCTTATTCCTCCCTGGACCTTCATTTTTTATTTCATATTTATATATACGGTTGTTATGGAGCAGGGTTTCAATCTTGATAAAATTTTCAAAAAATAAAAAGGCAGAGCCGCTGCATCTGCCTAAAATAGAATGCTTTAGTCAATATCCTGTTCTTCATCGATGATGCACTTTTCAATCAGATATTCAAATGTGATATCTGCCATCTCCTCTAGTTCCTCTTCAGTGGGAACGTATCCCCTCTTTACAAGTTCATGAAAGAAAAATTCAGCAATTTCTTCTGTATCGATAAAAACCTCAATCTCTTTCACAGATTCGCCCCCCTTTATTATTCCAAATGTATGTGAATCAGGCCCGTTTCATGCCAAGCTTGGAAATTTTTTCGTATACGTTCTAATCAGATGGGACAAGCATAGAATGGAATAACTTAAAATACGGGAGTGAATGTTCATGGAAAGACTGGCTCTGATCTCTGAAAAATTCCTGGAGGATGTTAATAAAGAAGATAGTGTAATCATTGAAATGTTTGAAAGCATTGTGCAGTTTTTATTTAAGATCATTCTTGTAGCGGGCGTTCCTTTTATGACTTATGTGCTGCTCCAATTCACCGGATTAATTTAAACATGGCTTTTGCCGTCGTTATTAACGAGGATTGACAGCTTGCGCAGAATGACTCTCATTACATGAGCGTACTCATCATCATTGAACCATTTGTATAGGATGCGATAATCATTATAAATGTCGAGCAGATTATCAATCGTCATTCTTTTTTGATTGATTTTCCGCAATTCTTCCTTTTCTCCGGCTCGGGGATGCTGAACCTTTTTTTCAAGGTTGACCGATGGTTTCACCTCTTTGTTTGCCGAAAATAGCAGGCCGAGTTTTTGGATGAACGTCTCCGCACTGTCCGAATCCGCTACCAGAGTCAGTTCCTCTTCTCCCGCTTCAAGCCATTCTCCATCTTTGATCCTCGAAAGCTCATATATGACATCTTCCCAGGCATCTTCTTTATATCTCCAGATTTCTGTCCTGAACCCTACCACTTTAAAAAGGTCTGCACCATATCCTTTGACCTGGACTAAATCACCAAAGAAATATTTGTATTCGATGTCGATTTGCTCCTTTTCAAGCAGCTTTCCATCATACTCAGAGAGCATTTGTAAACTTGTTTCCAGATACAAGCCCTCGCTTTTGTTTATCTCATATACATGAAGGCCATCAAGCCACTTTATATCCGTCACTTTCCCCACAGTCCCATAAATAGTGATCACGACTGTATCACCGATGTTAAATTTAGGTTTCTTCCGTTTTTCCATTGCCTCCATCCTCTCAACGATGAGTCGTGAATAGTGATTACAACAGTATATGCATTATTCTGAAAATCGCCACGCCTAGATGAGGAAGGATGATTATTTTGAGTTGAGAATGCTTTAACAAATAAGGAAGATAAGGAATTTAAAATGAATTCTAAAACTATGTTACAAAAATAGAAGCAAAAAGAACCGATTCACTTCCAAAACATAGAAGTGAATCGGTTCTTTTCATTTGGATTTTCAAGAAAATCTAAAAAATCGGCAAATTTTCAGTGGCCTCTAATACCCAGGCGGTTTTCTTCCTTTATTTCAGCAAGCCTTCCTTTTCCAGGTACTCCCTTGCGATGTCTTGAGGGCTTGCTCCTTCGACATTTACTTTATAATTCATTTCACGCATTTCATCATCGGTGATTTTCCCGCTGAGCTTATTGAGGACTTTTACGAGCTCCGGATATTCTTCTGCCGTTTCTTCTCTTAACAGCGGGGCTCCTTGATAAGGAGGAAATAGGTTTTTATCATCCTCCAGAACCCTCAGGTTATATCTTTCGATTTCACTGTCGGTCGAATAAGCATCCACCAGATTGATTTCGCCTTTTTGAATCGCACCATACCGTAGCTTTGGTTCCATCGTGACGACGCTTGGAACATCCAGTCCATACAGCTGTTGAATCCCTCTGTATCCGTCTTCTCTATCGGAAAACTCCAAAGTGAATCCTGCTTTCAGATTTTGTTCAACGGCTTTTAGATCTGAGATTGTTTGCAGACCGAACTCTTCAGTTAATTGGTCAGGCACTGCCAATGCGTAGGTATTATTGTAGGACATTGGTTTTAACAGTACCATGCCAAACTGTTCCTCCATCCCTTTCCTTGCCTGCTCATAAACCTCGCCTCTGTCTGTACTATCTGCACTCTCTTTCAGGAATTCAGCAATAGCTGTCCCTGTGAACTCAGGGTACACATCGATACTTCCTGACTGCAAAGCATTGAATACAAACGAAGTTTTTCCAAGACCCGGCTTTATGACGACGTTCAGGTCTGTTTCATTTTCAATGAGCAGCTTATACATATTGATAAGGATTTCCGGTTCCGAGCCTAATTTCGCCCCAATGACAAGGTCCTCTTGAGCATCCTTTGACAGGAGCGGCAACGATATAACCAAAAGCATGGCTGCTGCAAAAATGCCCAAAGCAGTCAATGACTTTTTAAAAGACATATGTTCAAATCGTCGAAGCAGCATATCAAACAGAATTGCCAATAAGGCAGCTGGGATAGCCCCAATAACGATCAAGGCAGTATTATTCCGGTCGATGCCGAGCAAGATGAGCTCCCCTAACCCCCCTGCTCCGATCAAAGCAGCAAGGGTCGCCGTTCCTACAATTAACACCATCGCTGTTCGAATACCGGCCATGATCACTGGCATCGCCACAGGAAGCTCCACCTTCATGAGCCGCTTCCGCCTGTTCATCCCCATTGCCCTGGCCGCTTCAATGATGGACGCATCCACTTCCTTTATGCCTGTGTAAGTATTCCTTAGAATAGGCAGCAGTGCGTATACAACCAGAGCAATGATTGCCGGGATTTTGCCGATCCCGAATAAAGGAATCAGTAAGCCCAGCAAAGCCAATGAAGGAATGGTCTGCAGGACTGCCGTAATACCAATAATCCCTTCTGCTGCTCTTTCTCTTCTCGTCAAATAGATTCCCAGTGGTATGGCGATCAGGACTGCAAAGAATAGCGCGATAAGCGAAATCTGGATATGCTCAATGAGCACGCTGAGTAATTGGCCTTTCCGTTCGTTAAAAACAGAGGTAAAGGTATTCACTTATCTCACCTCTTCCTGCAATGTGCCTGCCAGCGCACGTATGATGGCCTGCCTGTTGACCACACCAATGATTTGTCCATTCTCTTCTACAGCAAGCTCTTCTGATTTCGACAGCAAGCTAAGCGTTTCATTCAATGATGCGGATGCATGGATCACCGTTTCAGGTATCTCTTCTTGCGCAACTGGCAATAGTACATTATGTAAGTTAAACACTTCTCCTCTTAGTCTATGGCCCTCTCCCACAAACTCCCTGACAAACTCGTTCACTGGGTTTGCCAGCAATTCTCCGGGAGTGCCGATCTGAATGACTTCCCCATCCTTCATTAAACAGATTCGATCTCCGAGCTTCAAAGCTTCCTGCATATCATGCGTGACAAAGACAATCGTTTTCTTAATTTTTTGCTGAAGCTGTATAAGGTCATCCTGTAATTTTTCCTTGCTTAGTGGATCCAGGGCACTAAATGGCTCATCCATTAAAATAATTGGCGGGTTGCCTGCCAGCGCACGAGTGACGCCAACCCTCTGCTGCTGTCCGCCTGAAAGCTCATGCGGTTTTCGATCGCGGTAGATTTCAGGCTCCAGCCCTACCATTTTCAATAACTCATCGATACGCTTATCCGTCTTATCTGTTTCCCATTTTTTAAGTTCCGGCACAATTGCAATATTTTCTCCAATTGTCATATGTGGAAAAAGGGCAATCTGCTGGAGAACATAGCCAATATCCCAGCGCAGTTCATGTATATCGTATTCACTGATTTTTTTGCCGTTGATGAAGATTGTCCCCTCCGACAGGGGAATCAGCCTGTTAATCATTTTCAATACGGTTGTCTTTCCGGAACCACTGGGACCGATCAAAACGAAAAATTCGCCTTCTTTAATATTCAAATTAATTGCATTAACAGCAGTGGTCCCATCGGGATACTGTTTGGAGACATTTTCAAACCGGATCATTGCTCCACCCCTTTAATTTTTAATCACTTCTTGATATTCCCCAAGAGTTTCTAATAAAAACCAATCCCATAAACATACTTCTATTTTTCCCGCATATCGTCTAACTATCAAATTTTAGACTGCTCGGTTGTTTGACAGTAAACGTTATTAAGACGAATAAAAAAACCTCTGCGGATTCCGCAGAAGTTCATGTTAACTTTCAGCTATCAGGTACTGCTCCCAGGCTTCATCGAAAACAGACATGCTTTCTGGATATTGCCCGTTCATTTCCAGGTAGCTGCTGATCTCATGATAATCCTCTGAGTTTTTAGGGAATGAGAGGTCATCATATGCAGAGTTTGCAAACCTGCTGACTGGGTCCTTTGGAGCTGAGGTCCTGTATTTCATTAAAAAATGATAAAAGCTCTTGTACATAATAAACGCCTGCCTATTAAAGATTAGCTTGCCCATACTATAACGGATAACCGCCAGTTCCGTCCAATCTAATGCAAAAAAAATTAAGCACCTCCATCCTGGAAGGTGCTTAAAGGTTTACTGCCATCTTGATGATTTTGCCATTTCCAGCAGTGCCCAGATGATGTTTACCATTAATATCGCAATGGTGATGGGCACAGCATGAAGCCAGTTCATTCCGTATTTCTCGATGATCAGCCTTACAAAATATCCGCACATGAACAGGACAAATAGAGCCGCTACAAGCATAACCGATAAGGCGATGTACATGTTCTCTCCCCTTTTATCTATAAATACTCCCCACTCTATTATAAGGACAGTGGTTCACTGCAATAAAAAGGAAAAGTGAATCTTTTGTGAACAAAAGGCAGACCTTGGTTAAAAAAATCACATGACCTATATAAGAAATAAAGGCAGCTACGTTTCGATAATCATATATTCTTCGAAGGTAATGTCCTGCATGATTTTATTTTATAGAACCTATTGTTCCTTTAACATGACCAATTTCATACCGTTTATATTGGACCATAGACACAATGCCTAGAATCGGTCCAATCGCCAAACCTGTAAAGACCCATTCCCAACCAACAAACCTTTGGATAACAGGGATGAGATTTATCGAAAAGATAGTAATCAGGAAACCAATGCACATTTGAAAAGTAAGGGCCGTTCCTACATACTCAGCTTCTGCTGCCTCTGAAACCGCGGCAGAAAACTGTGCGGAATCTGATATAACAGACATTCCCCAAATAATAGAAAGGACTAGAGTCAACCAAATATATTGGCCAAAAGTAAAACCAATCAAGATACAGCAGATGGCACTGATCAACATAGAAATTATCGTTAAGTTGGCTCTTCCAATTTTATCTGAGACTAGTCCTCCTACTACACAACCAATTCCTCCTGCAATTCCGATTGTAATAAAAGAAGATAATGCAATGAACCAAGGGGAAATTCCTGGTGAATAGCTTGTAAAACTGGCAGTCAAAAAGATCGGTATCCACGTCCACATCGCATACAATTCCCACATATGCCCAAAGTAACCGTAGTTCGCAAGCATTACCGGTTTATTCGATATTACCTTTTTTATTAACTTGAATGAGAAGGGTGATTTATTTATAGTTACGGGAGCATCTTCTAAAATCCAAATGACAATGATAGCTGCGAGTAATGCCAATATGGAACTGCAAATAATCACTAATTGCCAATTTAACGACGAAAAGAACATTATAATAAAATGTGGTAAAGAGGACCCAAGAGTTAAAGCAGCGATCAAGATTCCAATAGCAAACCCCCGTTTTTTTGGAAACCATTGTGATAAAATTTTCACAGCTATCGGATATACTCCAGCGAGTGATATACCAGTTAAAATCCTAAGCAGGATGCCGAGATAAGCTTGATCTGCCAGGATAAGTGAGGCATTCATCAATGCGCCTAGAAACGCTGAAAATGCAAAAACCTTCCGGGGATTAAAACGATCTGCTATCCCAAAATACGAACTGACTAATGCACCTGTCACAAAACCGATTGGGACAGAAGCGGACAGCCATGCTTCTAAGTTTGAGCTAAGATTCCATACTTGAATAAGTTCGGGTGCTATAACCGAAGCACTAAACCACAAGCTTAATGCGCATAATTCAGCTAATGCAATCCATGCTAATGCTTTCCATGAACCACGAATCATAAAATCCCCCATTTAAACAAAATTCAATATAATAATTATACTAACAATTAAAATAATAATATTTCATATACTCAAAAAAAGGACGCCGTGGCACCCTATCTCTAAATACTTGGCAAATTATGCACAAAGGATGAATCGAAGAATTTCTTGTTCCATTTTTGAACTTTTTTAATATAATCATAGTGAGGTGAAAAAAGTGTGTGTTTCTCATCAAAATATCGATCAGCTGGCATACAGTACAGCAGAACAAATCGTACAATTAACAATATATCGTCCATTGTATATTGAATTGATTGGGGAAGGCAGATTTGCCATTGAAGCAGGCAAACCCTTTCTAGCTGAGAGACGCGGAGTGATTTCAAAAATTCTGCTGACTGATAAAGACGGAAACATTTACAGAATCGAGCCAGATGAAATCGGACTCCAGTTTGCCCAAGGGAATATTGATTACAAAGAATATTTATATCAACAGAAAAAAGGAAACCGGCAACTGATTGGCCTTACATTTGGACTGGTCACTCTGTTTGCAACAGCAGGATGGGGATTTGTTACGCTTTTCTAGTTCGGCTGATATCCAACGAACTTCCAGACTCCCCCCTGATTCCTTTTAATACAGGAACGACATACCCAAAAAGCTACGAGGGTTTCCTCAATCATTGCTACAATTCTTCCGCATTAAATGGTTTTAAATTACAGTCAATTCCAACTGCCAAAAAAAGAACCCTATAATATTTTCCTTCTATTTTTGCTTTGATAGACGCTTCGAATAAAAACAGCCCATTGCAGCACGAAAATAACTGTTATGGTGACTAAAAAAGGCCTTTGTACCCAATTATAACTGCCTAATCTAAAAAAGAAGAGAAAAAATGCAGTGTGTACTACTCCTAGTATATAAAGTGTCCCACTTTTCTTTTGGAGGTAGTCCCAACTTCTTTTCCCTAAAACTTTTATTGCATAATTATTTGATATTAAAGCAAGCAGTAATAAGTAGGCTAATCCCACAGCACCAACTAGGTTGGCGAGGGTGAAACCAGGATCAAATGAAAGCTGGCCAGTTTCTTGGTTTACGCCAATGATCATTCTGATCGGTTCCCAGTAAAACCAACCCTGGAATAGTACATATACATGTAGTAAAGCCATGATGGAACACCAAATCCCTAACTCCCTTCTCCATGATAAAAAGCACTTAAATAGGTTATTTAATCTAGTTAAAGGACCGATCATAATGGTTATGACGAGAAGAAGGAGAGAAACATCAGCATAAGCTTTATTCCAAGCATGCATAGAACTCCATTCAGACCGACTAATTAAGAATAGGTAGACAAGAATACTGCTTGTCACTCCAACAATCATGTGCCTTATAAATAAATTCATAAAAATTTCCCCTTCTAAATTAACAGCTATTTCAACTATGACATCCTGGACAAACGCTTTAAAAATATCCAGCGGACTTTGAGGGGGCCCTCCGATATTGACACCAAAATCGCCATATCCATCCAATATATGGATAATAAAATACTGCTCCTTCTTTCTTCTTTTATACCCTGCCCTCCATTCCCATCAATACGTCCCAGATGTGTACATAATTATTAAAGAATCCTCATTTTTGTTTTATTGACGTATACAAAGCCCTTCCATCTTCTGTTCAACTCATGCATCTTGTGCAGTTGTTTGATATGGTACTTTCTTAAGGAATTCACCCTTTTCCAATTCACTGATAAGCCCAAGGCTGGCCATGGAAGTTGTATCTACCTTTGTATTGTTGATGCAAGCTGTTAAATCAAGCGGAAGAATTGAAATGGCCATTACTTCTGCAGTCCTTTTGAGTGTTTTAGCAGAAAATGTTCCCCTGTTCCATTTATCCATTATTGCCACCTCCTATTAGACTATATTAACATTGCTTTTTGCAGAAACTTCTAATTATTGAATACTAAATAAATCTTTTCAAAAATTTCATTGGAACTCATACCCTAATAACTATTTATAAAAAAGGGAATCAATTTTCTTCCATAATTTCTGCACTTATTTATATTATGATTTTCTTTAATAATTACAGGAGTATAAGGCTATGCAATTAAAACTGCTTTCCATTCTCATTTTTTCCATCCTTTTTCTTGCAGCTTGTTCTAGTAGTACAAGTGAGATGAATCACGATAATATGGAAGGAAACACTAAGTCTGAAGCAAATGAAAATGTAGACGCCCTTCAAACTACAAATGCTACTGAAACACTTACAGGCAAGGAAATAACCGTTATTGCTAAAGAAGTGAAGCATCAGCTAACTGAGGATGTTAGCGTAAATGCGCTTACTTTCAACGGCTCTGTTCCCGGCTCCCAAATCCGAGTAAAGCAAGGAGAGAAAGTAAAAATCATTCTAATAAATGAACTGGATGAACCAGTCTCTATACACTGGCATGGAATTACAGTGCCAAATGAAATGGATGGCATCCCAGGTGTGACACAAAATGCAGTCCAGCCAGGTGAAAGCTTCACATATGAATTTACCCCTAAGGATCCAGGAACGTATATGTACCATACCCATCAAAATGCTGTTGTGCAAATGGATAGAGGTCTATATGGTTCATTTATTGTAGAACCAAACGAAAAGTCTTATGATCGTGACTATACCTTAATGCTTGACGAGTGGATGAGCAAGCCTGTAGAAGGCGAAGCCGGCATGAAAGGAATGGATCATGGGAATATGGGTTCAGATGAAGATGGTGATAAAGAGGCCGATTCCGCGGATACCAGCATGAATGGCATGAATCACGGAAATATGGGGTCGCACGGGAATCACAGCATGGATGGAATGGAAGAAATGGGCCATGATATGAGCGCTTACGATATCTTTACGATAAATGGCAAAAGCGGTAACAGCATTGAACCATTAAAGGTCAAAGAAGGAGAAAAGGTCAGAATTCGTCTTGTCAATGTAGGGTATATGTCTCATAAAATCCACCTGCATGGCCATGACTTTAAAGTCGCAGCAATTGACGGACAAGAACTAAATAAACCAAAAGAATTGAAGGATCAAGTAATCTCAATAGCCCCAGGTGAGAGATATGACATTGAGTTTACGGCAAACAACCCTGGAGAATGGTTCATAGAGTGCCACGGAGATATGGAAGGTTCAAGTGGAATGAATACAAAAATTCAATATGAAAACTCTACTGATTCAGCTGACAAATCTAACAAGTCCGAAGATTTACCTGAATTTTCCTTTATGAATTATGGCGGCTCTGAAAAGGGTGAATTTTCACTGGATCAAAAATATGATATTGAATATAAAATGGATTTAAACACAGCGATGGATGGCAACGAAATGGCCTATACGATTAACGGCAAAACTTTCCCAGAAACTGATAGCATAAATGTCGAGAAGGCGATCTTGTTAAAGTAACACTGACCAACAATTCTATGATGGATGACCACCCTATGCACTTGCATGGTCACTTCTTCCAGGTTCTTAGCAAAAATGGAAAACCTGTAGAAGGTGCTCCAATCATGAAAGATACGATTAATTTAAAACCTGGTGATGTATATGTCGTTGCATTTAAAGCAGATAATCCTGGTAACTGGCTTTTCCATTGTCACGATTTGCATCATGCCACTGCAGGGATGGTGAATATGGTTAAATATGATGGGTTTAAAGTAAACTTCACACCAAATCCTGATGCGAATAACAAACCAGAGTAACAATCAGTATTATTAGTATCTAGATATCTGAATAAAGAGAGGGAGCTTCAATGACTCCCTCTTTTACAATTAGTTACATTTCTAGGTGTGGACTTTCTCCTTAAGTTCATTAGATTATAATTAACTTAAATGAGAAAATTTGAAATGGCGGTTGGATGCAACCGGAAAACTTCCATCAACAGTGAAAGCAAACCCATGTGTCCGATCTCCTGCCAATTTAATTTAATTTCTTTTTTTATAAATTCATAAAAAGTGGAATATCTTTGCGGTAAGTAAAAGTCCACTAAGTAACTTACTTGTAGTTTAAGGTACTGCCTAAAAAACAAAGAATCACATTCACTGTTCAACTTAGCTCTCCTTTAATTAGACCGAATTATCCTAAAAATCCAAGAGATTTTCACATGGAGAAGACACCCATCGCTGGGTGCCTATTATTAATAGGGGTATTCTTAAGAAGAAAAATCAAAGTAATTTCTCTTCAACAATCTAGGTAATTCCAATAGTTTCTGAAAACGGATGGTATTACTGATAGTTTTAGTATCTACCAAAAACAACTGATCCTCAATTTCCTTAACCACGTTGGCGGTCTGGTACACCATATCACATTCCATACAGACAATAGCTGGTGTCATAGTAATTTCAATAGCCCTGGACCCATCAGGCAGCTCCCAATAAACAGTGTTTTCTCCCTCAGTTGCCTTTCCTTCACACCACTCACATTTAATTTCCAAATCCAATCACCTACTCATTCCCTGCTGGTGCCTTATGTTGGTCACCAAGTTCGGTAGATTTTTGCTGCTGGGCTTTAAATTTCTTTTCCTTCAGCTCATCACGTTTTTCTCGTTTATCCTTTAAGGAAGCATGTGCAGGATCTTCCTCATACTTCTCCCTGCGATCGATCCGTCCCAGTCCTTCCGGGATCAGGTTGAATTCACTGTCATTCATTATGGCCGCAATTCCTGTGTTGGATTTTTTCTTTTCATAATCAGGATAGACCTGCTTGAAGTATCCTTCTGCTCTGCCAGGAACGTAATTTTCCGGTTCTGGATATGAGGTGATGACACCCTCGAAATTCCGCAGCACGATTTTTTCTGGGCTTTGGGAGATCAGGTAGTTTGGCTGCAATGAAATCTTGCCACCCCCACCTGGCGCATCCACCACGAAGGTCGGGACTGCATATCCCGATGTATGCCCTCTTAAGCCTTCTATAATTTCGAGCCCTTTCGTTACTGGTGCCCGGAAATGGCCAATGCCTTCAGAGAGGTCACATTGATAGATATAGTAAGGTCTAACGCGGATTTTCACAAGATCATGCATTAGTTTCTTCATGATTGGAACGCTGTCATTGATTCCTGCCAGAATAACGGACTGGTTACCAACTGGAACCCCTGCGTTAGCGAGCATTTCACAAGCGCGCTTGGAGTCTTCGGTAATCTCGATTGAAGTATTGAAATGTGTATTGAGCCAGATTGGATGATATTTTTTGAGGATATTACAGAGATTTTCAGTTATCCGCTGAGGGAAAACAACTGGTGCCCGTGTGCCAATCCTGATGATTTCCACATGGTCGATTTCACGCAGGTTCTTAAGGATATATTCTAAAATGTTATCGTTGATTAACAGTCCATCGCCGCCTGATATCAGCACATCCCTAACTTCCGGTGTATTCCCTATATAATCGATTGCCGCGTCCAGCTGTTTCTTCGCTACTCCCATGCCAATTTGTCCGGAGAACCTTCTTCTTGTGCAATAACGGCAATACATCGAGCATTGGTTCGTAACCAGAAAAAGGACTCTGTCGGGATATCGATGAGTCAAGCCTGGCACAGGTGAGTCTTCATCTTCGTGCAGAGGATCTTCAAGATCATATTTGGTTTTATGGATTTCTTTTGAAATGGGTACGGATTGCATTCTAACCGGACAGCGGGGATCATCGGGATTCATCAGCGAAGCGTAATATGGTGTGATATTTAATGGAATGGTCTTCGTTGAAATTCTGACACCTTCCTCTTCATCAGGTGTCAGATTGATGACCTTCTTTAAATCATCCAGCGTCCTGATTGTATTGGTAAGCTGCCAGAGCCAGTCATTCCATTGTTCCTCCGTGACATCTTTCCACAGCTCAATGTCTTTCCAATGCCTTGAAGGTTTATATAAAGATTGTTTCATCCAAATTCCCCCCAGATTTTTTTATATGTATTTATTATGCAAGTTCCATGCCAAAGTGACGGATAATTCTGAAATATTTAGAATCCCTTTAACTGAGGGGATGGATTTGATACAAAAGCAGCTTCCTAAATGATGGCTGAAGCAGCAAAGCTCTTTGTTTCGGCCCCTTATTCGATTACATGGGAAGATGTTTGAATGGAGCTAGTTTATTTTCAGATTGGGAAAGTGGATGAAGTTCAAAAAAAATAACCTGCTGAGTTTCCGGCAGATCAATCGGGGATTACAGGTTTAATTTTTTTATTTTATATTGCAAAGTCTGTCTTGGGATATCAAGAAGCATGGCAGCTTTCTGTACATTGCCATCTGCTGCCTTCAGCGCATCATTAATCAGCTGCACCTCCACTTCCTTAAGATGCTCCCTTAAAACAAAAGAGGATCGCTTGGATTCAATAGAAGGTTTGATGTTCTTCATCATCACAGGAAGATCGTATTCGGTCAGCAGCCTTCCTTCACATACATTCATCATATATTCAATCGTATGCTTGAGCTCCCTGACATTACCCGGCCATTGATGGCTTAGGAAAATTTCTTTTACGTCATCATCAAGCCCTGTCACTTGTTTGCCCAGCTTTTCATTATATTGGCTGATAAAAAGTCCTGACAAAAAAAGAATGTCTTCTTTTCTTTGCCTTAAGGGAATCAATTCGAATGTCAGGACATTCAGTCTGTAAAACAAGTCTGTCCTAAGCTGGTTTTGATCCATCGCCTCTCCAGGATAGACATTCATCGCAGAAATGACCCTGACATTGACAGAGATGACATTGGTACTGCCGACTCTCCTGACTGCTCCATCTTCCAGGACCCTCAGAAGTTTCGCCTGAAGGTCAAATGGCATCGAATTCAGCTCATCCAGGAAAAGTGTCCCCCCATTTGCCAGTTCAAACAGGCCGGGCCTGTCCACAGCACCTGTATAACTGCCCCTGGATGTGCCAAAAAGAATGCTTTCAAGGAGATTTTCCGGGATTGCGGCGCAATTCTGTGCTATGAAGGGGCCGGTCGCCCTTTTCGAGGCATTGTGAATCGATTGGACGAACAATTCTTTTCCGGTGCCGCTTTCTCCATATACAAGAATCGGAGAGTCCGATTTTGCCAGCTTCTCAGCCTTCTTTTTAATTAATGAAAAATGCTGATTGCTAGTGAGCAAATCCACAAAGGTATATGCAGCCTGTTGCTTGACAGCCTTGCCGCTTCGATGCGTCAAGCTTTTTTGGACCTCAACAAGCCGTTCGGACAGCTGTTTGATCCGTGTATAATCCTTGGCAATTTCAACTGCGCCAATCAGTTCTCCCTGGACAATGATTGGGAGAGTTGTATTGATGGTCTCGATTTTGCGGCCATGCAAATTCACAAAGCTCTGGGTTTCATTATATATAGGTTTCTTTGTATCAATGACTTTAAGCAGCGTACTGGATTGCTCATTCAGCGAAGGGAATACACTCAATAAAGGCTTGCCGACTACCTCTTTAATCTCGAGTCCGTCATGCTTCGCGGCTACTTCATTGTAGAAAATGGTAATGCCGTCCGTATTCACCACATGGATGGCCTCATCAATGCATTTTAGAATCGCGCTCAATATCTCTTCTGTTACATTGGAAACAGAATTCACATTCATCACACTCCCATACTCTTATCTATATGACAGCGTGCCGAAAAATTGTCTTTCACTGCCCAATATTTGGCGTATTTGCCAAATCCTTTACCCAGACGTTCATATTTTCCATTTTATCATAAATATACACATTGTTCACAAGCCTGCCCCGGTAGGAATAGCCCAGCTGGTACAAGACGGCGTTCATTCCAAAAGATAAGGCCCTGGCAATAGAGTAAGCACAGAAAATTCCGTGCTGGATCAGTTCCTGTTCAAGTTGGACCAGGAGAATTTTCATTAATCCATGCTTCCGGTGCTCTTTCAATGTTGCACAATCGGTCAATTCGGCATTTTTATAGAAATGATTCACTTCTGCAGAGGCTGCGCTCACCACCTGGCCATTAAATACAAAACCATAATAGATCGTCCCTTCTTGCATGGTCTTGACAATATATTCCGGATTATTGAGCGGCGTCGGATAAATTTGAAACACTGTGCTATATAGTTCCGAAAGTGCATGAGCGTCTGATTCGTCCATCTTTTTCAAAGCATATTCTTTTGGTGGGGTGATTGTCTTCGATGGTTCAGCCAAATGATATACATTTTTGATGATTCCATCCTCTTCTGTCCAGTGGGGGCAAGCCTTGCGTTCGTCACTGAGAAATTTAGAGAAGAACAGACAATCAGACCCAAGGAAATACCCATCAATACTAGCCTCATATCTGTAACCACGTTGAAGCAGTTGTGTAAAATGCTCTCTTCTGCCTCTTATGATCAGCTTGTCAGCTTTTTCCTCCTCTGCAAACTGTTCCGCCTTATCCAGAACATCCAATAAACTGCCTGAATAATCATCTACTCTTACTCTTTTATTAAGCTGATCAAGATAAATGGCAGTCCTGAAAGTACGTTCTGATAAAGTAATCATTTTGCCAGGATGCACAGCAATCCCTCCTTCCTAGATTGAAAAGCCTGGCCTAAGGGCCAGGCTGCATAATTAATCAAGCTTGAAAGAAACCAATTTAAGCTCGGTCATTTCCTCAACAGCATACTTGATTCCTTCCCTGCCTGTACCGCTCATCTTCACACCGCCATATGGCATGTGGTCTACCCTGAAAGTTGGAATTTCATTGATCATCACTCCGCCGACATGCAAATCCCTTGCCGCTTTAAAAGCTTTTTGGAGGTCGTTCGTGTAAACGCCGGCCTGTAAGCCAAACTGTGATTCATTTACGCGAGTGATTGCATCTTCGAACTTGCTGAAGGTATTGATATGGACTACAGGTGCGAAAACTTCCTCACAGGAAATTTTATCAGATGGATGGGCATTGAGCAGGACAGTCGGCTTCAATACTTGCTGATCACTTTCACCGCCCAGCACAAGCTCTGCTCCATTGCCTACAGCTTCCTGTATCCAGGATTTGGCCCGCTCCACATCTCCCGCACTGATCATCGCTGCGACATCTGTATCCTCATCCAGCGGATTTCCCACTTTAAGCTTGCCGGCTTCTTCAATGAAAAGTGCAGTAAACTCTTCTGCAACCGCTTCGTGAACGAAAATTCGCTGAATGGAAATGCAAACCTGCCCCTGATTGGAAAATGCACCAGTGACAATCCGCGGCATTACCTTCTGCAAATCTGTTCCTTCATCGACAATCAGGGCAGAATTGGAGCCTAGTTCAAGAGTGACACGCTTCAGGCCTGCATTTTCGCGAATATGCTTGCCGACAGCAGGACTGCCTGTAAAAGTGACCTTTTTTATACGGTCATCCGAAGTCAATACATCTCCGACATTTTTCCCGCTTCCCGTCACGACATTGAGAGCTCCTGCAGGAAGACCCGCCTTTTGAAAATATTCAGCAATTTTATAGGCAGACAACGGAGTCTGGCTGGCCGGCTTAAGGACTACCGAGTTTCCGGCTGCGATGGCCGGACCTACCTTATGTGCGACGAGATTCATAGGGAAGTTGAATGGTGTAATGGCAGAGATCACACCCAGTGGTTCTTTTACGGTATATGCAACTCTGCCCTCTCCGCCTGGAGCTGCGTCCATCGGGATGGTTTCTCCCTGGATTCGGCGAGCTTCCTCTGACGCAAACGTGTAGGTCATAATAGTTCTGTCAACTTCGGCACGCGCTGCCTTCAGCGGCTTGGAGGATTCCTCGGCGATAAGCCTGGCGCATTCCTCCCGTTCTTCCTGAATCAATTCCGCTACCTTTCTCAAAATATCAGCACGCTTATGTGCATCCATGCTGGCCATTACTCTTGCAGCTCCGGCCGCAGCATCGATGGCCCTCACGACATCACTTTGGCTTGCTTCTGCGACATCGGCAATTTTTTCACCGTTAAAAGGATTGGTCAGTGGCCGATATCTTTCCGTCTCGATCTTTTCTCCGTTAATCCATAACATTTGTTTCATTTTATCCCCCCTATTGCTGGCAGCATTCGATAATCGACGATTCGAGCACCTCAAAGCCTTCCTCAATCTGTTCATTTGTGACTACAAGCGGTGCCAACAGCCTGATTACATTGCCATTCAGCCCCGCGCTCATCACAATCAGGCCACGTTCATGAGCTTTCTTGAGAATCTCCTGTACGAGCGGTGCGTCAGGTTTCCCATCATGATCAAAAAACTCAATTGCACACATCGCCCCCAGTGAACGCACATCACCAATTTCGCTGCAGCTGCTGGCCAGCTTGCCGAATCGGTTCTGAAACTTCTCCCCAAATGCATTTGCCCGATCAAGAAGTTTCTGCTCTACTATCATTTTAACGACTTCTATGGCTGCTACACAACCAAGAGGGCTTCCCCCATAAGTTCCTCCGATTTCACCAATGCCAGCTGAATCCATTATTTCCGCCCTGCCCGTGACAGCACTTATGGGAAGACCAGCCGCAATGGACTTAGACATCGTCATCAAATCTGGTATGACATCATAATGCTCCATCGCGAACATCTTTCCGGTCCTGCCGAAGCCTGTCTGGATCTCATCCGCTATGAACAAAATTCCATATTGCTCACAAATCTGTTTTACTCCCCTCACAAAAGCTTTTGATGGAATGTTGAATCCGCCTTCTCCCTGGACAGGCTCCATGATTACTGCCGCAATTTCAGTTGCCGGAACCTCGCTCTGGAAGAAGATTTCAAACTTTTTTAGCATATAGGCATCCAATTCTTCTGGTGCCAGGCTTTTATCCTGGGAGTAGACCGGGTATGGCCACTTATAGGTTTCCGGTGCGAATGGTCCGAACTGGTATTTATAAGGTTTCACCTTGCTTGTCAAGGACATTGCCATATATGTTCTTCCATGGAAGGCACGTTCAAATGAAATGATTCCCTTTCGTCCAGAGTATTTCCTTGCGATTTTTATCGCGTTTTCTACCGCTTCCGCTCCGCTGCTGAGGAAGAATGTTTTTTTATCGTGAATTCCAGGGGTTATTTTATTCAGCAATTCAGCCAGCTGGATATACGGTTCATACATCATGACGTGGAAGCACGGGTGAACGTAACGGTCTATTTGTTCATGCAGTGCCCTGACAACTTCAGGTGGGCAGTGCCCTACATTAAGCGTGCCAATTGCTCCCGCAAAATCTATGAAGGTATTTCCGTCCACATCCGTCAATAATGCTCCTTCCCCTTTATGTGCGAATGATTTGATTGTATTGAACGGGCCGACCGGGACACTTCTCTGTTTTCTCTCAATTAGTTCCGATGCTTTCGGTCCCGGTATGGCCGTTTTGATTTTTATATCCCCCATTTTCATGTACCCCTCTTCTCATTCACTTGTTCCACACCATTTAAGCAGTGACAGAGCGATGATTTCAGCCGCTTCAAATACATCTTCAAGCTTGATGTATTCATTTGCCTGGTGTGCTGTCTCCGTTACTCCCGGCCCAAAAACCACGACCGGTATCCCGCCCACTTTAGATAGGATGCCTCCATCTGTCGCCCATGGCGAGGCTTCAACCAACGGGCTCCGATCCTTTACTGCCTGGAAGCTTTCTGATAAGATCCGGATCAATTCATGATCAGGGTCAAGGTCTCCCGGGAGCCAGCTAGCACCAAACCACTCCAGCTCCGGTAAGTGTTCGCTCAGCCAAGAATCCTCCTTGCCGAGGCTGATAAGCGCCTCAAGCAATTCCTGCCTCGCATGGTCCTGATTTTCATTCGGCGCTACTCCCATCCTGCCTTCAATGATGGCCAGGTCAGGTACAGATGAGGGCCAATCTCCTGAATGGAGTTTTCCTATGTTAATAGGAATTGGAATTGGAATGCTGTCAAAAAACGGATCCGTGATCCGTTCGTTCCTGATCGTCTCCAAAACTCTCAATCGATCAATCACAAGCATTGCCTTTTCAATCGCATTTACGCCTTCATAGCGGGTTCCTCCATGTGCTCCCTTTCCTTTAACGGAAATCCTGAACCACATGGAGCCCTGTTGTTTCGGGAACATTTTCATATTGGTCGGTTCAGGAATGATCGCACCATCTGCTTTATAGCCTCTCAGGACGGCAGCAAGACTTCCGGCTCCGCCACTCTCCTCCTCAATCACACTCTGGAAAATGACATCACCCTTTAACTTGATCCCTGAGTTTTTGATGGCCTCGATCGCCATCAATAGGGAAGCTGTTCCACCTTTCATATCTGTGGATCCCCTGCCATATAATTTGCCGCTTTCAATATGCCCGCTGAAGGGCTCTTTTTTCCAATCGTTATGATTCCCTGCTGGCACCACATCAATATGGCCATTCAAGATCATCGATTTGCCCCCGCCTGTCCCTCTCATGATCCCGACAGCATTCGGGTTCCCGCGGAAATCTTTACGGTCAGAACAAAATGCCGGGTGTCCTGAGAGTCCGTCTCCGCCTATTTCCCAAATGTCCATTTCCAATCCCAATTCCCTGCATTTTTCAATGATGACTGCCTGCGCTCCGCTCTCATTTCCTCTAACGCTTGGTTCCTGGACTAATTTTTGAAGCAGCCGTGTCCCTTTGATCCTGTTTTCTGTAATGTAACTCCGCACTTTTTGTTCAGCATTTTGCACGCTATCAGCCCCTTTTAGTAATCAATGACTCGGAGATCCTCTGCGACTGAAAAATCACATCCTGTCCTGGCGGCAATTTCCGTGATTGTATGTGGTGCAAACAGTTCAGTCAGAAGCAGGGAACCATTTTCTACTTTGAAAACGGCAAGGTCGGTGATCACGAGGTCCACACATTCCGATGCTGTCAAAGGCAATGTGCAAGATTCAAGGATCTTCGGTGCCCCATTCTTATCTGTATGGTTCATCAAGACAATAACCTTCCTCGCTTTCTGTGCCAGCTCCATCGCTCCACCCATTCCAGGCACCTTCTTGCCGGGAACGATCCAGTTTGCCAGGTCGCCCCGCTTGCTCACTTGCAATGAACCTAGAATGGTGAGCCCAACCCGGCCTCTGCGGATCATCCCAAATGCCATTGCACTGTCACAATACGAAGAGCCTTGCAGAACCGTAACTGGAAATCCCCCGGCATTGCATAAGTTCTCATCTTCCAACCCCCTCACAGGAGATTCCCCCATGCCGACGATCCCGTTCTCCGCGTGGAACATCACATTCATGCCTCCTGGAAGATGGTTTGGCACAAGTGAAGGAATCCCTATGCCCAGATTGACAACCATTCCTGGCGTCACTTCCTCGGCAGCCCGTTTGGCCATTCTATTCCTGACATCTATTCCCATGCCCATTTCCAATTCACTCCTCCTGAAGGGATCACCATATCGACGAAGACACCCGGTGTGACGATTTCTTCGGGATTCAAACTGCCAAGCGGGACGATTTCCTCAGCCTCGGCAATAGTGAAGGCGCCTGCCATCGCAACCAGGGGATTCGTGTTCCGGGCGCTTTTGTCAAAAACAAGGTTTCCATATGGATCCGCCTTCCTGGCATATACAATTGAAACTTCGGCAGTCAGTGCGGGTTCAATCAAATAATCCTTGCCGTTCAGCTCCATTGTTTTTTTACCTTTTGAAACCAGGTCATGGCCAACACCTATATCTGTCAAAATTGCGCCAAGTCCCATGCCTCCTGCCCGGATCCTTTCGCACAAGGTTCCTTGCGGGGAAAACTCGACCTCCAACAAGCCTTCTGTCATCAACGTTCCTGCAACTGGGTTGGATCCAATATGGGACGCGATGATTTTTTTCGCCCTGCCCCTGCTCACGATCTTTCCGATGCCGATTTCGGGAAAACCCGTGTCATTTCCAATCAACACAAGATTTTTTATATTTTTTTCCAGTATGCCGTCAATCAGATCCGGAGGGGAACCGACCCCTCCAAACCCACCGAACATCAAAGTCATGCCATCATGAAAATGTTCCATCGCCTTCTCAAGTGTCGCTATTTTTCCGAATGGGTTCTCCATCTTAATTTCCAACTCCATTTCCATCATGGAATCCCAGTGTTTTATATACTTCTATAAAAGTAGTTTTCAAGAGACGAATCAGCTCATCTATTTCCCTTCTGGTAATGGTCAGTGGCGGTGCAATGATCACCGCGTCCCCTGACATGCCATCCAGGCCTGCTCCGGCAGGATACAGGAGAATTCCATGGTTTCTCCCTGTTTTCACTACAAGCTCCGTTAATTTGACACTCCGTTCGAAAGGTATTTTGGCACCTGGCAATTCAACGAATTCAAGACCAAGCAACAGCCCTTTTCCTCTTACATCCCCAATGAAATCAAACTGCGACTTCAGTCTTTCCAATTTATTTCTAAGATAGATGGACTTGGAATCTACTTCCTCTAAAATCTGATTATTCTCCAGGTATTCCATCACTGCCAAGGCCGCAGCGCAAGATTGAGGATTGGCACTCAGTGTATGCCCGCTCATGATGACCTTTGATCCGTTAAGAATCGGCTCCATAACATGATCGCTCACTACCGTTGCGGCAATCGGCGCATAACCCGCTCCCATTCCCTTGCCCAGCGCCACAATGTCCGGCATGATGTCCCAATGCTCACATGCAAGCATCGGTCCAGTACGGCCAAAACCTGTCATGACCTCGTCGGCAATGAATAAAATATTGTTTTCCTCACAAATCTTTTTGATTGTTTTATAGTAGTCATCAGGCGGAGAAATCGCTCCTCCCGCCGCTCCGATGACTGGTTCTGCTATAAACGCGGCGATATGGTCGGAACCGATCCTATTGATTGCACCCTCTAGTTCCTTCGCGCATAAAAAACCGCAGGCCGGAGCTGTGCTTTCATATGGACATCGATAACAATACGGCGGAGAAATCGACGGGAATTCCTCCAGCAGCGGAACAAACCTCGCTCTTCTTCCTGGATGTCCTGACATGGACAGCGCTCCGAGCGTGATTCCATGGTAGCTGATCCACCTGGAAAGGACTTTGGTTTTAGATTTTTGCCCCTTTTCTTGCCAGTATTGAATGGCTATTTTCAACGCCGTCTCGGTAGCCTCGGAACCACTGTTCACAAAGAAGCTCCAGTTCAAGTCACCTGGCAGTTTCTCCGCGAGTTTAGCCGCCAGCTGTTCAGCCGCCTCACTTGTGAATTGAGACCGATACACGAACGAAACCCGCTTCGACTGCTCATGCATCGCTAAAATAATTTCTGGAACACCATGCCCGATGTTTGCTGTAACAGCCCCGGAAGCAGCATCAAGATACTTCATTCCATCTTTGTCAAAAAGATATACACCTTTTCCATAGTCAATTTCAGGATAGCTCTCATCCAGGGCAGGTTTAATCAAGTAGGACGGCTTCATATACTCACTCCATTCACCGCGATTAAAAATATGGACATTCTCTAAATTGTATGAAATAAAAACGGGAATCTTTCTTGTAGTTGTAAAAATTCCGGCTTAAAGCCTAAGGGCAAGCATTTGCGGAAAAAGGGTTGGTTTTAGCTGACAAAAGCTTATTTTGAGAATAGAGGGTGGCAATTTGGACTGAAAAATTGGGACGTAGTTTCCAGCGGATGGAAAAAGTAGTGAATAAGGTTCATTTCGTAATGAAAACAGGGATTTTCGTAGTGATTATTGTTAATTTCGTAGTGATTAAACCGATTCTCGTAGTGATTAATGCATTTTTCGTAGTGATAGTGTTAAATTTCGTAATATTCCTCCTTTCAAGATGGCATGATATGCCCGCAAAGCCTGTCTGAGAAGGTTTGTCCCTCCTAAACTTGCTGTTTATTGTTAAAAGAAAACAATTCCCTCCTGAAAACACAAGATTTTGTCTTGAGTTTAAATTAAAATGGCGGCATTATCGCTACAGGAAAAAAATAGCCAGCTATTTAGATTCCAAACAAAAAGACACCCATTACAGGTGCCTTAGCGAGTATTTTATTCCTTTTGCTCAATAAAGATTTCTGTCTCTTTCCCATATGCTTTTACTGAAGCTGCCGCACCGATTGGCAGGGTGGCAATTGGCTGGACATGTCCAAAATTGACGTTTGCAATAATGGGGATATGCCGCAGCTCTTCCTTGCTCAGGATAATTTTTCGTAAAGCCTCATCGGTAATATTCGAATTCTTTTGGAAGCGTCCGATCAAAATAGCCTTGATGGAGGAGGCATCCGGAAGGTGCAGCAGTGATTGAAGGTCCCGGTCGAAGCTCCGCGAGTGGCTTTCCTCATCATCTTCAAGGAACAAAATACTGTCCTTGAGAGGAGGCATGAATTCAGACCCCTGGAGAAGGTTCATGGTACAGAGGTTACCGCCAATCAATTTCCCCTCCGCTTTGCCTTCCTGGATGATTGTATAACCCTCCTGTTCGTGGAAGGTCCGATTTTCCTGGTCAAGATACCATGCATCGTCCGACCACGTATCAGAAGGGATGATTTCGTATGGGGCATCATTTGTAACGGCTTGTAAAAATGACTCCATCGTGTATTCGAGCCCGTGTTTCACGCCAAAGCTTGAGAAGTGGGGCCCTGAATAAGTGACCAGGCCCGTTTTTTGATAGATTGCCAGCTGCAAAGCTGTAATGTCACTGTATCCGCAAAAAACCTTGGGATTAGCGGCGATCAGCTCAAAGTCTATATATTTCAGCAACTGGTTTGAATTATAGCCGCCTATCGCCGTTAAGATCCCTTTGACATTCTTGTCAGCAAACGCGTCATGTAAATCTTCAATTCTCTCTTTGATAGTGGAACTGAAAAACTCATCATGGGCATCCGCATTTTTTCCAAAGGTAACCTTGAATCCGAGATTGGTCAATCTTTCAACAGCAAGATCTACCTGTGCTTCTTTCAGGATGATCATGCTTGTGGAAGGGGCGATGATCCTGATTTCATCTCCCGGCATTAATTTTGGTGCAAACATATTCTCCCCGCCTCTTCTATTCATATTTAATATTTTATCAAAGAAAAAGGCAGGGTGTAATTATATTTAAACCATAGCCGGCTCCGGCTCCATCTCCCGTCCTGTTCTGGACTTTTCAATAATGTCTGTCGCAATCCATACTCCGCAGGCACTAGCCTGTGCCAATCCTCTCGTGATTCCGGCACCGTCGCCACCCACATACAGACCGCTGATCTCCGTTTCAAACCGGTCATTCAGCTTTGGCCTTGCGGAATAGAATTTTGCTTCCACTCCATAGAAAAGGGTATGGTCGGATGCAAGGCCAGGTGTGACATGGTTCAACGCTTCTGTCATTTCAATCAAGCTCTTCAGAGTATTGTATGGAAGGACCAACCCTAAATCCCCAGGAACCGCTTCTTTCAAGGTAGGCTCTAAAAACCCTTCCTTAATCCTTTTCTCGGTTGATCTGCGGCCTTTCAGAATATCTCCATATTTCTGGACAATCAGGCCGCCATTCGAAAGGCTGTTGGCCAATCGAGAAATTTCGTGGGCATACTCATTCGGTTTATCGAACGGCTCAGAAAAAGTATGGGAAACAAGCAAGGCAAAGTTGGTATTGCCGCTTCCCAGTTTTGGATCTTTATAAGCATGTCCATTCGCAAGCATAATTCCCGAATGGTTCTCGACCACCACATGTCCGGATGGATTACTGCAGAATGTTCGTACACTTGTGCCTACGGATGTATTGAAAATGAATTTCCCTTCATACAGATGCTCATTTATTTCTTCCATAACGACATTGGATGTCTCAACCCGAACACCAATATCGACCTGGTTATTGATCATCTTCAACCTTCGCTTTTTCATCATCTGCGTAAGCCATTTGGATCCATCACGCCCAGGGGCTACCACTACCTTCTCAGCGAAAATCTTATCTCCATTTTTCAGTTCAACACCCATTACCTTATGGCCATCAGGAGTCTTTTCAGTGATCAGGTCTTCGATTTCTGTCTTGAAGGCCATGTCGATTTTATCCTTTAAGTATTCGAAAATATTTTTCAAAATTTCAAGATTTTGTTCAGTACCGAGGTGCCTGACTTGCGCGCGGAGCAGCTTCAGCCCTGCTGCATATCCTCTTCGCTCGATTTCCCTGACTTTATCTGTCATCGGATCAGTAATGCTTTCTGTTGCTCCATGCTTTAAATTGATGCCATCAACATATTTAATCAGTTCGACAACTTTTGAATCAGGAAGATAATCCGTCATCCAGCCGCCGAATTCACTTGTAATATTGAATTTACCATCGGAATAAGCGCCGGCTCCGCCAAATCCATTGGTGATCGAACAGGCAGGCAAGCATCCGGCAAAATCCTTTTTACCGGCTGGCGGCGGGCATTTCTCTATTTTTTTCTGTAAAATAGGGCAATTTCTGCGATAAATATCATGGCCCTTATCCACTAGCAGTACATTCGCGCCTGGCATCTTCAGAGATAGTTCATAGCACGTAAAAATTCCGGCTGGTCCGGCACCAACGACAATCACATCATAGTTTGTTTTCATGTAGCATCCCCCGCCAATCTGTATTTTGCTTAACCACTGGTAAATATAACAAAAGAACACAAGAGAGTCAACAAAATATACGAACTATTTTTACTGCCAATCAATTAATGTTCGTGTTTTATCCGGTAACAAAATAAGAGGCTGCCTGTTCAGGCAGCCTCCAAGTCTCAGTTTGCGTTCTTTATATTTCCGTGCATCTTACCAAATATGGCTGCAGCATGCACCGATGATGATCAACAAGATGAATAGTACTACAATTAGCGCGAATCCGCCGTAACCATAACCTGCTCCTCCTACACCTGCATAAGGGTAACCTCCACCGCAGAATGTACCATAAGCTGGCGCTGTTGCCATAGGTGCTGTTACTGGCATAGGGGCATTATCGTATCCGTACATTAAAAACCACTCCTCGTTTGTTTTTGAATTGCTTTCCCTTTACGGTATGATATGGGTACTTGACCTGTTTGTGTATTTGCCTATTTTTATAAATAAATCGTTTTTTGAAATATAAAAATAATTCTTTTCTTTGACTGCACTTTAGGTAAAAATGGATATAGCAATGTTTTTGCTGGAGGAATCAACCCAGAATGAAATCAAACTTCAGAAAGTTCCTGGCTTTATTTTTCATAACAGCGGCTTTACTTTTTTTATTCGCTATGCAATCGGAACATTACCAGTCGGAAGATTTGAACGTATATGAAAAAATTGAGGAAGGCTCTTCGATTAATTACTTGGTCATTGGCGACAGCATCGGCAGAGGTGCTGGGGCTGAAAGAAAAGAACTCCGCTGGTACAGCCAGTTTGAAGTTCTCCTGAAAAGCTACAGTGGATCACGGGCCTATCGAAATCTTGTCGTCCAAAGCGGAGCTACTGCATTTGAAGGGATCTATAAACTGCAGAAGACATCGCAAAAGAAAGACATCGACGTCATTTTTCTATTCTTCGGTGAAAATGACCGTAAATATATGGATCCTGAAACATTCGCTTTTTTTTATGAGAAACTGCTCAGAGATGCAAAAGAATTTCATCCAGAAGCAGAAATCATTACGATCATTGAAAGTTCCCTAAAACAAGAACCCTATGCGCATGCAATCAAGAACGTTTCAAGCCATTATGGGGCAAAACATCTTGATATGCGGATTCCTTTTAAAGAATCTGGTTTGCTGACTGAACACCTGACAACAGATATGGTCCACCCTAATGGGAAGGGGTATCAGTTATATGCGAATTCAATCCTTGAGTTAATGAAGGAGAATATGAAAAGCGGAGCTGATATAGCCAGTTTCCCTGACCCAATAGCTATGGATAACTCCTTTTATCTGTCCGAAAAAAAGGAGATTGCTTCTAATGGGGGGTTCAATTATGAAAAAGGATTGTATGTCAGCAGGAATCCGGGTGAAGTGCTGGAATATGTATTCGAAGGTCCCATCCTCGGAGTCACGGCAATTCGCAGCGTGGAGGGAGGAAAGGTAAAGGTTTATATAGACGGGGAATATATCCGGACGCTTTCAACCTGGTGGCCTTTTACGCGCGAAAGGTATCTATATATTGCAAGCGGACTTGACCCTGGCCGCCATACCGTCCGGTTTGAGACAATTGGCCATCCCGCCTCTGCCGTCGCAGGTGTAAATGAAACCATCATCATAAAATCCATCATCATTGCGAAGGAAAAAGAAGATTAATGTTAGAAATATTGGTTTCCGGCATGTATGATACATCCATACATGCTGTGTAAGGAGATTGAAATGAAAAGTATCATAAAGAACTTTATAAATGGGATTCTGACAATTGTCCCAATCATTCTTGTCATCTATGTCATCTACAAAACGTTCATGTTCTTGGACAGCTTGCTGGGAAATAGTTTAAGGCCGTTTTTACAGGAAAGATATATTCCGGGAATTGGCTTGCTGACCACACTGATCCTGATCACTGCCCTCGGCTGGCTGTCGACTCGTTTCATCACTGGCGGTTTGATCAAGATCATTGATCGGCTGCTGGAGAAAATCCCCTTTGTCAAGACAATCTATTCAGTGATAAAGGACACAGTCCACTCTTTTCTAGGCGAAAAAAAATCATTCTCAAAGGTGGCTTTGGTAACGATTCCCGGCACCAATATGAAAAGCCTCGGTTTCATCACAACAGAGAACTTGAAGGATTTTTACGAACCATTGTCAGACCATATAGCTGTCTATGTCCCGCAAACCTTTCAGGTAGCAGGGTTGACGTTCCTGATTCCGAAATCAGAAGTCGAAATCATCGACGTCAAGCCCGAAGATGCTATGAAATTCATTCTATCCGGCGGTATGACATCAAAAAATGGGGAAACAAACGTAAAAGAAAACAGCCGCTGATTTTTATGCGGCTGCTTTCCGTTAGTTCGCTTTTTCATCATCTTAGTTGCTTTCCGGACCAACAGTAAAATGGCACAATCAATGCGAAAACAGCCTCTAGTTAAACGTTACTTCCAGAACAGGTGTTGATCCCTTCTCCACATTTCCTTGATTCAATTTTTCAAGGGATGCTGCCTGGTCCGTATTCGTAATAATAATCGGAGTAACTGTACTCTTCGCTTTTTCGCCAATTACGGCTAGATCAAAGGTCACGAGTTTCTGACCGGCCTTTACTTTGTCGCCCTGGCTTACATGGGTTTCAAAGCCCTCGCCCTTCAGGGAAACTGTCTCCAGCCCAATATGGATCAAGATTTCCGCTCCGTTCCTGGCCCGTATTCCCACCGCATGTTTGGTCGGGAATACCTGCATGATTTCACCATCGACCGGTGACACTACAACTCCTTCGGAAGGTTCAATTGCCAGGCCGTCTCCCATCATTTTTTCCGAAAAGACAGGATCCGGAACAGCACTTAAATCAACTGCTTTCCCTGTGATTGGCGATAACAGCTGGATCGTATTGACTGGTTCTTCTTTTTTGCCAAATAACTTCCTAAACATTGAATCTCATCCCTTCTGCCTCAGTATCATCATTCACCAAAAAGCTTAAGGTAATTACTATAGCCTTCTTCAGCCATTTTTTCCTTAGGAACAAACCTTAACGCTGCGGAATTGATGCAATACCGCAAACCATTTTCTCCTGGCCCATCATCGAAGACATGGCCTAAATGTGAATCTGCACTTTTGCTTCGGACTTCCGTACGGACCATGAAATGGCTGAAATCCTGCTTCTCAATAATTTCTTCATCCTCAATTGGCTTTGTGAAACTAGGCCAGCCACAGCCTGCATCATATTTGTCACGAGAGCTGAATAGTGGCTTTCCCGAAACAATATCTACGTAAATTCCTTCTCTCAAGTCATTCCAATATTCATTCCTGAAGGGCGGCTCTGTCCCATTATTTTGAGTAACCTCATATTGCATTGGAGTAAGCCTTTCCTTTAACTCTTCCTGGTCCTTTTTCATACTCTATTCCCCCCAATTGTTCCTGATAAAAGCTTCCCTGCCGGACCCTTTGTGATAGGCATTGTATCTTTCGGGATTTTTCTTGTAATACCCTTGATGATAGGTCTCTGCAGGATAGAACGTCTTTGCTGGCAAGATAGCTGTGACGATTGGTTTTGAAAAGCGGCCGCTGTTCTCAAGTTCCTTTTTGGAACCTTCAGCAAGCTTCCTTTGTTCCTCGCTATGATAGAAAATGGCGGTTTGATAAGACTGACCTCTGTCAAAAAACTGGCCACCAGGGTCTGTCGGATCTATTTGCTGCCAATATAATTCGAGCAATTTGGTATAAGGAAAAATCACAGGATCAAAAGTGATCTGAACGGCCTCATAATGCCCCGTAGTCTCTGAACAAACTTGTTCATATGTAGGATTTTCAGTTGTCCCGCCTGTATAGCCGGATGTGACGCTGATGATTCCCGCCTGTTCATCAAACGGTTTTACCATGCACCAGAAACACCCTCCTGCAAACGTCGCAAGCTCTAATTTTGGCTTTTCCATCGTTCCTCATCCTTTCAGGCACCGGTTTTCACATGAGTGTCGCTTCTTAGACTCTCCTCTTCGCAATTAAATCCGAAAGTAACGTAGGCGAAGAAAGACATAAAAAGCACTCTACTCAAATACTTATTCCCTATTGTAATACTTTTAAAGCAAAAAACACATTGAGAACACTTATATATTGAAATAGAGGATGGGGTCAAAAGGGTGATGAATCTATGGAAGCAATGTTGGCTTCGCCTTCATCCCGCAATCAAACCAAAAAAGAGGCCCCCAATAGGGATGGCCTCAAATCGTCACTTTCGTTTGAATTTTGTTTTTTGCCGGATATCCTTACTGATGTTCTTCCAATGCCGTTTTTCATCAGCCTGCGCCTTTTTATCCACTTTCCTGTCAATGTAGGCAAGTTCTTTTTGAAGCTTTTTATAGCTGGCAAACCGGTCTTCATCGAGCAAGCCATTGTCGATGGCTGATTGTACTGCGCAACCAGGTTCATTTGTGTGGCTGCAATCACGGAATCGGCAAGCTGAGGCGTACTCCTCAATTTCGGCAAAGCTTTCGTGAATGCCCTCTTCACTTGTCCAGAGCTGAACTTCCCTCATACCTGGAGTATCGATCAGGATGGCTCCTTCTTGAAGCATGATCATTTCCCGATGGGTGGTGGTATGTTTGCCTTTATCATCACTCTCCCGGATTCCCTGGACTGCCTGTTTTTCAAATCCAGTCAGGGAGTTGACTAGGCTTGATTTGCCAACACCTGATGACCCTATCAAGGCTACAGTTTTACCTGGTGCAAGATAACTCCTCAGTTCATCAATTCCAGCAGAATTGACTACACTAATAGCGATCACAGGTATTCCAAGTGCCACTGCGTTAACAAGTTCAATCTTATCCGCAAGATCATCTGCCAAATCTGCCTTGCTTAAAATAAGGACAGGAGTGGCTCCGCTTTCCCAGGCCAACAGGAGATATCTCTCTATACGACGAAGGTTCAGGTCATCATTAAGCGAGTTTACGATAAAAACAGTATCGACATTTGCGGCTACAATCTGTTCTTCTGTTGTCATCCCGGCGGCCTTCCTGGAAAACTTGCTAAAACGCGGCAAAATCCCCTGAATTGTCCCTTTCAATTCCCCTGGGGAGGTTTTTACTGCAACCCAATCACCGACTGCTGGCAGGTCTTCACGATGGAGAGCATCATATGTCAGTTTCCCGGCAAGCGTACAAAGATATTCGCCTGTCTCCAGCCAAACCCTGTAGCTATGCTTGTGTTCCAGTGCTACTCTCCCTAACTCAAATCCCTTTGATCTGTATTCTTCAAAAAGGCTGTTCACTTCAGCCGTCATACCCATTTTCTCAAGGTTATTCATTCATTTTTCCTCCATTGTGCTTAAATAATATAAAAAACCACAGGCACACACGACCCGTGGTTAAAAAGCATGGAGAAAAAAGACAAATAATCCTTTATCCGCTCAGGCTAGTGGGCCGTGCAATAATCGATCGTCACTATTGAAACAATTAACTTTCTGCTCATTGCACTCCACCTGCCTCTCTTAATGTTATCTTTAGTATATGGAAAATCGTTCCTTATGTAAAGCCTTAATGAAAAGTTTTTAAGTGATTGGATGGTCACCCTTAATCGCCCCCCAACCCTAATACACCTGACATGCCCAATTCGCATAATTTAACAGGAAGAATGTTCATTAGGAGTGAGGGGCATGTCCAATTCAAGAAACCAGTATGATTACATGCACAAAGCGTCAATGTATGATTTACTGGCAAATTATTATAAATATATCAATCCAAACTTGCATGTGATGTATTATCACAAGCACCTTCGCAATTTGCAAAAGGCTGTACAGCTAATGCGTTCTGACACTGTTCCAGTCAATCCCGAAACAGCCAGGCCGTCCATGCTTCGCTTTCTGCATGCATCACCCAATGTGAAGACAGTTGATATTTATTTGAATGGCAGCCGGGTACTAAGGGATTTTGATTATAAGAACAATAGCAGCCATATGCAGCTACAGCCTGGTAAATATCAGGTTGACATTTACCCTGCTGGGGAAAGTGTTTCAACCGTCATCAGCAAAAAAGTCACGCTCCAACCAGGAAGGGTTTATACGGCAGCGATTGCTGGTCCGTCTGCCAAATTACAACTCCTGACGTTCGAAGACCGCCCGCAAACCCCGGTTGGAGAAGCAAAGGCCCGGTTCATCCACCTGTCCCCCGATGCGCCGGCTGTAGATATAGCAGGAATGAACGGAGATATCATCTTCCCGAATGTATCTTTTAAGCAGGCGACAACCTACCTCGCTCTCATGCCAATGAACATCACATTGGAAGCTAGAGTTGCAGGAACAAAAAATACTGTGCTGACCATCCCTGACATTAAATTAGAACCTAACAATGCATATACGATTGTTGTGGTTGGAACAGCTAAAGGCGAACCCCCTCTTGAAGTGCTTTTGCTGCAGGGGTAAAAAGCGGCCGGGAAACCGGCCATTTCTCTTTTTTTAACAAAGAAAAAGAAGGCGCTCAATGCAACACCTTCCTAATCAGCAGGAACAAGTAATGTGAATTTAATCTGATCTTTATTCAAATCAAATTCGTTCACCCGTACCTTTATATCACTCTTCAGCTTCAGCCTTTGCATCGAGACATATACCCTTTCCTCTTCAGGTTGGATAATGACTGCTTCTGGCAAGTCATAGCTGTCCCGTACAAATTTAAGGACTGTTGAAACAGGAAGCCGCAATTTCCCAACCGATATTGACCTTTGCTTCAGAATTAAATCCCCATTTTCCTGCGCCTGTGGTTCAAAGGTTAGCCTCAATTCCAGCTCCTGGCTAAATAATGGCAGCGTTCCGTACAGTTCAACCTCATCCGTCAGCAGGACCTGATAATCGATGTTGTTGCTCTTCGCTTCTTCTTCGAGGTAATGATTTATGACCCTATTCAAATCACGTTTGTTTGTCGTTACATGAAAGGCCACATCGTCTGTCTCCCTGTCCCCTTCGACAGGTTTCATTTCTGACTCCTCAACCGGTGAAGCTATCAGGATCCATACAAACAGAAATGCAGCGGCAATTACCCCCAATAAGATAAAAAATCCGGTTTTCCATTTGTTCTTCATCAATCAATAGCTCCTCGCCTAATTAAAAGTAATTACCCTTACTCGTCCACCTTACCGAGAACATTCTGTTCGAGCAATTCATATACCCTGTCTGCAATCAATTGGTACCCGCGGTCATTCGGATGGAAATAATCCGTATACAGCAGGTTCTCCTCATTATTCAGGAAAATATCATGTATGTCGACAAAGTAGGCATTCTCATCATTCTCAACAATCTCCTGACTTTGTCTGTTCCATTCATCCACAATTTCATTCATTTCCTTCACATCTGCAAACCAATTAAAGAATGGATTATAAAGACCGACCAATATGATAGGGGCTTGATGATTTTGCCTTCTGATGGCTGAGAAAATCGCCTCTAACTGCCTTGCAAAAACGATTTGTTCTTCCTGGAACTGGTTCAGCTCCAGTCGGGAAAAGTTTTTCTTTACCACATTCATTAAATCATTTCCGCCTATTGTCAAAATCACCATATCCGCGTCCCTTATGGATGCTTGGATATTCTTGTTTTTCAGCCTTTCAAGCAGCTGGTCAGTCCTGTTTCCTCTGACCCCAAAATTCTCAAAGTTTGCGTTTCTGACTGTTTTTTCTCTCTCCAGCTGTTCTGCAAGATAGGGGATATACCCACCAGAATCAGTACTGTCTCCTACTCCCTGGGTTAGTGAATCCCCTGCCGCCACAATGTGCAGATCCTTCGGAAAAAACGAATCCGGAAGGGCTTCCTTCAGTTGCATCCCCGTTTCTTTCGCTTTATTGAAACTCCCATCCCTGAGGCTTTCAATTTGACTGCAGGAAACAAGAAAAACGGTCAGGCAGATATAAAGTAAGGTGAGTTTTTTTAACATCTATGTTCACCTGCCTTTAAAGTACACTCATTATATCATTTAATTGGCATCATTTGAATTGAACAGTCTGTTTGCCTCTATCCAATCCAAAGCCCAGCAAGTCTTTCCCGACAAAAAATAGACCGCACAAGCTGCGGCCTATTGAAGAGTTTTAATATCTTTGATTATTTGTTCAAAAGGGACTTCTTTAAGCCCAGTGTAGTATTTTCTCATATTTCCGTTTTGGTCGACCAGGTAAAAATCCGTGCCATGGATGACTTGATCACCTGATTCCGGTTTTTTTACGAGTGCCTTGAAACTTTCAAGCGCGAACTGTTCGATCTCTTCCTGTGAGTAGCCCGTCAGGAATGACCAGTTCGAGAAATCGACGCTGAACTTATTGCCATAATCCTTAAGTACTTCAGGACTGTCAACCGTAGGGTCCACACTGAAGGATACAATCTCGACATCTTTGAGGCCTTCTTCTTTTATCATATCCTGAAGCTTCGCCATGTTGGCAGTCATTGGAGGGCACACGTCAGCACAATTTGTGAAAATAAAGTCAGCCACCCATACCTTTCCTTTCAAATCCTCTTTTCCGAAAGATTTACCATCCTGGTTGGTGAAAGTAAAATCTTCAATCGGATAGTTTTTCGCATCCTTTAAGCCGCCATTGCCACAGCCTGCAGCTATGAATGTAATTGCAGCCAGGATCACCAGCAACATCCCTTTTTTCAATTGAATCACCTGCATTTTCTCTAATATGTCCACACCTCATTCTAGCAGACGAATGTGAGAGAAGGAAGAGAAAGGTATGTGCGAAATATGAAATGCTCTTACAGCCTCATGCCGTTTCGTTATGGGTCTTTGAATTTTTCATCGTAGTGAAAAAATCTTTGATAAACTCTGTATACGAAAAATTAACTGCCACTTTATGAATAGGATAGTCTGCCTTTTCTATTGATCCTCGGAAATCCCCAACACTCATTCCAAAAGCATCCCCTCTGTTTACAATAATCTTTACCGGTACATCTCTATAGGTGATGTGATTTTCGTGCACCAGCCCCCACAGTGTCAGGACATCGTGAAGAGGAGCACCTGTCAGATTAGGGTCCCTGGTTTTATAGAATTTGTAATAATAATCGAACATAGGTTTTACTAACTTTCCAACCTCGCTGCCAATGCTTCGATAATACGCGTCCAGTTCATTGATCAATGCCGGCGTAACAATTGCACCACTGGTTACGTTTAGCGGAATGATTTTCACGGGAGCTTTGGCTTGTGTCAGCACGATGTTGGCGGCATAAGGGTCGCCATAAAAATTGGCTTCTGCTACTGGTGTCACATTTCCTGGTTCATTAAATGTACCGCCCATGATATAGAAGTCCTTCACCTTCTTCATCGTCCCAGGATAAAGAATGAAAGCGGCTGCGAGCGAGGACAGACGGCCCACATTCACAACTATTATTTCATCCGGGTTTTCTTCAATAATATCCTGAATTCCATGGAAATTTTCCAAATCATAATCCACTTCGATGTCTGGTATGATAGGACCCAGCCCTTCGACCCCGTGCACATCTGGTACATATTCTGGCGGGTCACCTGTCAAAGGCAATTCCGCACCTGCAAATGCTGGTATATCAGTCCTGCCAGTGAGTTTCTGTAAGTACGCCGCATTCCTGAGGGCGTCCTGCTTAGACACATTTCCATAATCGGCAACTACACCAACCAAATCAATCTCTTTATTGAAAAACGCATATAAAACAGCAATATTGTCATCGATCCCAAAATCACTGAAGAACAAAATCTTTTTACCCAATACCGGCACCCCCTGTTAAGATTATATTTTGAGGGTAGAAAATAATGGCAATAAAATAAAAAGCCCTGAAAATCACCCAGGGCTTTCGGTATAAATCGGGACACAAATTTCAAATGTGGTCCCCACTCCTTTTTCACTCGAAACTCTAATTTTACCCTTCATCCGCTCAATAATCTGATAGCAAACCATAAGACCCATACCAGTACCTCGTTCTTTTAGGGAGTAAAAGGCGGTTCCCAGCCTGGATAGCTCTTCTTCCGTCATTCCGATGCCAGTATCGTTAATGATAAAAACACCATATGATTCCTCTTGATCAAGGGTGAGCGTCAATTTCCCTCCTTCCCCCATTGCCTCAATGCTATTTTTCAGGATATTGATCAAGACCTGTTTTAACTCATTTCGGTTTCCTCTGATTTTTATATCCGCTTTAATCTCTGTGTGGATGGATATATTTTTTGACATCATCGCGTATGAGGCCATTAAGTCCATTACCTGTTCTGCCATCTGCCTGCTTTCAATAAGTTCGAGCTCACCTATATCGGGTTTTGCAAGGCTTAAATAGTCATTAATAATGGTTTCAGCCCTGTTCAGTTCTTCGACCATAAGCTTAATATACATATGGTCTTCTTCATTCATGTCTTTGGAGAGGAAAATCTGGAGAAAACCTTTCACAACAGTCATCGGATTCCTGATTTCATGTGCTACCGATGCTGCAAGCTGGCCGATTGCATTCATTTTCTCAGCTCGCTGGAGCTCCTGCTGCAATTTCGTCCGTTCATATATATCTTCCATCGTGTTGATCGCTTCCTCCAGCAAGATGGAATCCTTATCCTCAAGGGCAGCTTGGCCAAGCTGCTTCGAAGCCGCTGAAACCCTTTCAAATAATTGAGATAGCTGGGAAGCCATTTCATTGAAACCTTCGCTTAATAAACTCAATTCAGATTGGTCATGTACAGGAAGCCGGACCGCAAAATTACCTGAACTGATTTCCTTAATTCCATAAAACAAATCATTGACCGGCTTCAAGACTCTTTTGAAGCCCCAATTCAAGGTGATGTACACCACCAGTATGATGACAGCCATTTCTGCAAGCAGGATAAAAAGAATTTCTTCCTGGTTATTTTTAATGATGGATGCCTTTGCATCGACCCCCAGCAACCCGACGACATTACCCTTTTCATCAAAAATCGGAGAAAATGAGGTAATCCACGATCCATATTGATCCGTGAAAATATCGGTGCTTGTTATAGTTTTATCGTCTCTGGCCTTACTGAAAGCTGCCAGGAATTCTTCCCCGGCGTCATAATACGTCATGGAACCAAATCCATACTCCTTATAACTGTCCGAAACGGCAAGGAACAAAATCTTTTGATTTTGATATTCTTCTGGTTGGACAATATATGCACCAAGGAAAGTATCATTCTTATCTCCGACCATGCTAAGCAGCCTTTCGAGTCGTTTCATCGAGGGAGCCGACAGGTTTCTGCTATCTTTTATCTTTTTGATGTCTTCCGGATCCAGAGTTGATGACCATAGACCTGCTACACCTTTTACCTCATCAGTCATTTGATTTTTCAACTGCTTTGACTGCAGGTAAAAGCTGATGCCAATCGTCGATACGACGACCAAAGTTGTAATGATGAAGGAAAACAACAGGATTTTTTTGAACAATGGCAGATTCTTTACATTAAGCTTCATATTTTCATAGTCACATTCCGTTCCATACTGAATTGAATAATTGAAACTATTCGACATCACCCAATGATTATCCTGTTTTACATCACTTCCAATTATTGAATTTCATAAAGAATTTTTTATTGTTCGCCCAACTAAAAAAACCGGAATCACATGATTCCGGTTGCCTGTTTCGACTGAATTTCTATATGAATTCCTATAATTTAGTTCTTATTGTTGTGCAGCTTCAATCCAAAATCATGCGCTCTTGAACTTACATCAAACCATTAGTCAAAATGAAAAATCCCTACTCAGCATAATACATGAAACCGATAGCTCCAGGACCCGTATGAGTACTGACAATCGGTGTTGTTTCTTCAATGGTAAAGTTGTCATAACCTGAGATTTCCCGCACTGCTTCCTTAATACGCTCTGCCAGTTCGAAGCCGTCTGCGTGAACTAGTCCAACACCCTTAATTGTTTTGCCCTTTGTGTCAGCAGCAAATTGGTTCTTTAGGTACTTCACAATCTGCGAATGGCTTCTGGCTTTGGAGACAGGAGTATACTCGCCTCCCTCAAGAGAAGCAATCGGCTTGATATTCAATAAAGATCCAATCATTGCTTTTCCTTTGCCAATGCGGCCGCCTTTGACGAGGTTCTCGAGCGTATCGACAACGACAAATAAGCGTGTTTGTTCTCTTATTTGATTGAGCCTTGAGAGAATTTCTTCGGCGTTTTTTTCTGAGGCAGCCATTTCCGCAGCTTCAAGGACCTGGAACGCCAATCCCTTGGAAATAAAGCGGGAATCAACTACGTGAACCTTTGCACTTGTCATTTGGGCAGCGCTTTCCGCTGAACGCACCGTTCCGCTCATACCGCCTGTCATATGTATTGATATGACCTCAAACCCATCTGACCCCAACTGGTCATATACCTTCAGGAATTCCCCTGCGGGTGGCTGTGAGCTCTTGGGCAATTCAGGAGAAGCTTTCATCTTTTCCATGAATTGCTGTGGGGTAATATCCACTCTGTCCAAGTAATTTTCTCCATTTATTGATATGGACAGCGGGACGACAATAATGCCCCATTTTTCAATGATTTCATTACTTAAATCACAAGTAGAATCCGTTACTATTTTGATTTTAGCCATAAATTCACATCCCTATCAAAAACACTACTACTATTATACCTGTTCATATTTGCATTTTAAAACATTTAACACCTGTCTCATCTTAGGAAACGGGAACCATTGGGGTATGCGGACTTGCATTTTAACAGGCTTATAAAAGAATAAAAGCGCCTTTAGGGGCGCTTCAAAAAGTAAAACTCTATGCATTGTTTTTCAATTCGGCCGATTTGAATAATTGTTCATAATCTGGCCATTTCATCACTCTTTTTAAGTACTCTTTGAAAGAATAAAACTTTTTTGCGTTTCTTTCCTGATAGATTGCTGTGATAAAAGTTTGCAAACGGACTTGGATCATAAAATAATAAGGGCTCTCTTCTTCCAACACAGGAACTTCAACGACTTTAACCTTCTGTCCAACAACATTTTTGAACTCTAGGCTTTTGAATAACAAAATATCAATCCTCTTTTATACCCGTTTGATTATATTATACCCTAAATCCTGGTCGAAATGTGTCTGTTTGCGCGGATAAATAAATTTTTTTAATGAACTATATATACTAGTCATGCATAAAGACATCTTCCTTTTATAGGTTTTTATCAAGTGGACATCTTAACTCAATCCTATGCACATTACAGGAATTTAATGAGAAAGGTGCTGACTGACCTTTAGTGACAAAAAAAAGAACGTGCGGTCCTCCGCACGTTCGCTTCTATCAATATTTATTCTGGTTATAAAGATGGATCCTCGTCTTCCATGTCACCATATTTCTCTTGCCATTCTTTTTCTTTTTTCAGCTTCCGTTTGTATACAACCTTTGAGAGATTGATGCTGATTTCATATAAAATCAGCAGCGGAATCGTCACGAGAATATCTGACATGAAATCAGGAGGAGAGATGACGACCGAAATCACAATCAGGATAAAGTAAGCATACTTTCTGATTTTGACAAGGACATAAGGGTTGATGATGCCCAGTGATGTCAGGAACATGACGACAACCGGCAATTCGAACAATATTCCGAATGGAATCGTCATGTGCATGATGAACTTAAAATATCTTTCGGCTGTGAAGTTCGTTACCAGCATTTCTCCGCTCAGTTCAACCAGGAAGTTCAATACAGTCGGAAAAATGACAAAATAACCAAAAGCAAGGCCTACGACAAACAGGATGAAAAGAGCCGGAATATAAGATAGTGAAATTTTTCGTTCAACCGGTCTGAGAGCTGGTTTGACGAACAGCCAAATCTGCGTGGCCAATACAGGAATCGTCCCTGCAATCGCGATGATGGTGGCTAGCATAAAGTAGATCCAAACGATATCACTCGGACCAAGAACAATTAATTTAACATCCAGATCCCGGACAAAAAAGTTATAAATATCCTGAACATAAACAAAACCAATGCCAAAGAAAATAATAAAAGCGATTGCCGAAACAATCAGCCTGTTTCGCAGTTCATCGAGATGATCAACCAGATTCAATTCTTTATCTTCCATACCTATCCCCTGCCAATTCCATTTGGTGCAATACATGAAACAAAGGCAATAATTCCTTGCCCTGAAAGAACAAAAGCGCAAGCGCCCTGGTCTGCCCCGACTGGCACCGCCCTTCAAAAACGCCACATCGTATAGCTGTCGGTTCTGGCACGCCCTGTGCCTCGGTGGACCGACTGGTGAAGTCGTTCTTTGACTTCAATGGGCGGACCGAAATCGAAAAGTATAGCCGACTGTCCAGAAACGCGGAACCTGGAAACCCCGACAAAGAAGCGCTTTTTTCTTCTGCCGGCGGAGTTGAAGTTTCGAAGTTTATAGAGGCGAAACTAGACAATTCGAAAAGCGGAGGCGACTGCCCAACTCCGACAAGCGTTGGAGGGCCTGACTGTGAAGTCGTTCTTTGACTTCATTGGCAGGACCGAAACGTCTCTAGGAGTTAGGCGCCGCAGCTAGACAAGTGTCTCAAGGGGCCAGGCCCTTGAACACCATTTGTAGTTATCCACAACTATTTCATCTTAATTTTTCCAAAACAATGAAAAAGGTGTAAGACAAAAGCATCTTACACCTTATTTAGTAGCTTTTGTAATTTCCTTTTTTTCTTCTTCAAACTCATCCATAACATCGCTTGTCAATTCACGAGTTGATTTCTTGAATTCACGAAGCGTCTGACCAAAAGCACGGCCGATTTCAGGCAGCTTCTTAGGTCCAAAGATAATTAAGGCCAAAACAAGGATTAAGATTAACCCAGGAACTCCGATGTTTGATAACATATCAACATCTCCTTTTTCTTTTTGTAAATCTACTATGATTATATTACTTTTCCACCTGCAATTGGAGGAAAGCCGTGAAAGTTCATAAGAAATTCACAAAGGCACCAAAAATCAACATTCTGTGACATTCCCTATTCTATAACATCTTTCCTTAATTATCTATTATTAATATTATACCAGTAAATTAAACAGCTGATTATCCTTGTTCAATTCCATAAAGGCAAAGCCTTTTTTTTCAAGACTCGCGCGGAGCCTTGGATATTCATATTTATCCTTTAATTCAATCCCTACAAGAGCAGGACCGCTTTCTTTATTGTTCTTTTTTGTATATTCAAATCTGGTGATGTCATCGCCAGGACCAAGCACATCATCAAGGAACTCCCTCAATGCCCCGGCACGCTGCGGGAAATTAACGATGAAATAATGCAGTAAACCTTCATGCAGCAATGATCGCTCCTTGATTTCCTGCATTCGGCTGATATCATTATTGCCTCCGCTGATGACACAGACAACAGTCTTCCCTTTTATTTGTTCACCAAGGCTGTCAAGAGCTGCAATTGGCAATGCTCCAGCCGGTTCAGTGACAATCGCATGCTCATTATATAGTTCAAGGATGGACGTGCAGACCTTGCCCTCAGGTACAGCAACAATTTCATCTATATTTTCGCGGCAAATTTCAAACGTCTTCATCCCGACACACTTAACAGCCGCTCCATCGACGAATGTATCAATCTCTGTAAGGGGAACAACTTCATTCTGTTCAAATGAAGCCTTCATGGATGCTGCTCCGCTCGGTTCCACGCCAACCAGCCTTGTAGACGGCGAAACACTCTTTATATATGTACTCAAGCCAGCCATTAATCCGCCGCCGCCAATGCTCGCCACGACAAAATCAACAGAAGCCTGACAGTCATTCATGATTTCGACCGCTACCGTACCCTGGCCGGCGATTACTTTTTCATCATCAAACGGGTGGATGAATTCCCTCCCCTCTCTTTCCGCACATTCACGGGCAGAACGGTAGGAATCATCAAAGGTGTCACCTGTGAGAACAATCTCCACAAATCCGCGTCCAAACATCTCGACCTGACTGATTTTTTGACCTGGTGTCGTTGCTGGCATATAGATTTTCCCGTTCACTCCCAACTGCCTGCATGCGTATGCGACACCTTGAGCATGATTGCCGGCACTGGCACAAACTACACCATGCTCGATCCCTTCTTCCCATAGCTGCTTCATTGAATAATACGCTCCCCTTAATTTGAAAGAACGGACATGCTGCAGGTCTTCACGTTTCAAATAAATTGAAGCACCATATTTCTCGGATAAACGTTGATTAAATTGCAATGGTGTATGGGCAACAACTTCTTTAAGATGCCGAAAAGCAATCAGAATATCCTCCACATTCACCCATTTTTTCTTTAGTGTCTCTTGTTCCATATCGTCGCCCTCACTCTCCAAAAAATATTAATTTGTTCATTATAACACAAAGTCATATCTTATAAAGTGAATTTTTATAATATTTAAAATGTTAGGCTTTCAGATTGAATAAAATGGTTGTAAAATAACATATAATAACGAAAATATGCTGGAGGGAAAAAGAATGGAATTTTCATTGAACAGTTTTGATGGCGCTTTACCAGTTGAGGTAACGGTTGATGAAGACAATGGGCGTTATATGATCCGAAAAAGTGATACTAGCGGGGAGTATTTTAATACACCGGTTGAAATGATTAAATGGATGCGGGCCAATTTTAAGGCAGATGATTTTTGTATTCCTTCCCAATTCAACGAAATGATGGAAAGCTTGGCTCAGTTCGAATAACATTTAAAACTAGCATTCATCTCATGTTTTTTCATTATGTGGAAGCCGCCAAACATGTAAAACGCGTAATTTTCAATGAAATCATCCAGCAGGATTCATTCGTCAAGTAAACCCCTGCAGAGTATGCAGGGGTTTTAAATGTATTGCTTTATGATGCAATTCGCTTTGTTTTACGGGAGTCAAGAATGATAGCCCTTACTTCCCCTGCGAGTGTTATTAAATCCTTGTCCCTATACTGCCTGCAGAAAAGCGGCTGACTGATGATGACTTTAATTTTTGCCGGCTTGACTAGTCTCCCATTCTTTTCAAATATATCTGCTGTCCCCTGAATTGAAATCGGCACGATTGGAACCCCTGATTCTTTCGCCAGCCGGAAGCCCCCTGCTTTGAAGAGACCTACCGGAGCACCTTTGCTTCTTGTGCCTTCAGGAAATATCACTAATGAATTCCCTTCTTTCAACAGATCTATCCCCGACTTAATGGAGTCGGCTGCGGTTTTCCGATTTTTGCGGTCAATAAATACACAGTTAATCGCCTCCATCCAGGCCGATAAGAGCGGTACTTTTTTCACCTCAATTTTTGATATGAAACCAAATGGTTTATCGATTGCCATAATCAGCACCGGAATGTCAAAATTGCCCTCGTGGTTGGATACAAACAGGACCGGTCCATCAGGGATGTGATGAGAACCTTCTATCTCTACTTTAGAGCCTGTCAATCCCATGAATGTTTTGGCCCAGTTTTTAGGCGTCTCATGAATCAACAGCTGTTTCTGCTCTTGAGGCATTTCTTCGGGCAGCCTTTTTACCCTGGAAAGCTTGGGGATGCTGGTTATTAGATAGCCTCCCAAATAAACAAAACACGCGATTAATCGAAGCATTGTTTCCTCCTAAGTTTATTCTGTTGTCATTATACTGGATTTAAGCCAGCGAGACTATATGTATAAGAAAATTGTCAGAAAAAAAGCAGCCATTTAAAAATTGGCTGCTTTGCTTATTACTTCCGCTTATAAATCAAGAACTCATAATCATAAGGATTCTTTTCATCCTTCAATCCAATCTCTCTTGATTCGAGCTCCCATTTATCGATATCGAACACAGGGAAAAACGTATCTCCTTCGAATTGGTGATGGATCATCGTCAGGTACAGTTTGTCTGCATGCGAAAGAACTTCCTTGAAAATCTCTGCTCCGCCGATGACGAAGATTTCTTCAGAGTTGTTTTCGTCGGCATATGCTAACAATTCCCCAATTGAATGCATCACCGTACATCCTTCTGGCTGGTAATTTTCATCACGGGTAATGATGATATTTTCTCTTCCAGGAAGAGGCTTTCCAATTGAATCGTATGTTTTTCTTCCCATGGCGATCGGATGTCCCATCGTCACACGCTTGAAGAACTTCAAGTCCTCCGGCAGCCTCCATGGAAGCTGATTATGGTATCCAATAACACGGTTTTCATCCATCGCCCAGATTAATGAAATCATACGCTTACAACCCCTTTGATATGCGGATGCGCCTCATAATTGACTAATTCAAAATCTTCATATTTAAAATCGAATATAGATTTGACATCAGGGTTGATCTTCATTTGCGGCAGCGGTTTAGGATCCCTGGTCAGCTGCAGTTTGACCTGCTCAAGGTGGTTTGAATAAATATGCGTATCCCCAAAAGTATGAACGAACTCCCCTGGCTCCAGGTCACAAACATGAGCCACCATCATAGTCAGTAGAGCATATGAAGCGATATTAAACGGCACGCCAAGAAATACGTCTGCCGACCTCTGGTACAACTGGCAGGAAAGCTTCCCGTCCGCTACGTAAAACTGAAACATGCAATGACAAGGCGGCAGGGCCATTTTATTGATTTCAGCCACATTCCACGCGTTGACAATCATTCTTCTCGAATCAGGATTGGTTTTGATCGTATGGATCAATTCGGAAATCTGGTCCACCGTTTCTCCATCAGCACCTGTCCAAGAGCGCCACTGGCTGCCATAGACAGGACCGAGTTCCCCATTTTCATCCGCCCAATCATTCCATATACGCACGCCGTTTTCCTGCAGGTACTTCACGTTAGTGTCACCGTTCAGGAACCATAGAAGTTCATGGATAATCGATCTCAAGTGGAGTTTTTTTGTAGTCAGCAGCGGAAATCCATCCTGGAGGTTAAAGCGCATCTGATAGCCGAAAGTGCTGATCGTACCAGTACCTGTTCGATCTTCCTTTTTTACACCTGTATTTAATACATGTTCGCATAATTCTAGATATTGTTTCATGAATCTCCCTGCCCTTCTAACGTTCAATTACTTTTTCTTATTTTAGCAAATTCCACTGCGGTGGGGGAAGGATATCTCCTTATTTTGAATTCTCTTATTACTTTTTGCCATCTTATTCTATTTTTCCTGCAGGATTGTACAAGAATAGAAAAAAAGGCCTACTCGAGGGCCTCAATATATTGATAGGTTTGCGGAGCAGCTTCTTTAAGGAGTTTCGAAGGCATTCCGCCAATATGAAACATCGCAAAACTTTCAGCAAAGTATTCTTCCGGATAATCCAAAAAATAGGCGCGGCCTGGGAACAGCAGCCGGCTTTCACGTTTCCAGATCTCTAAAAATCTTTCTTCCTGCCTGATACCGCCATAAACATGGCGGTCAAGAGAGTGTGCGAACTCATGGAGCTCGAGATTGACAGAACCATGCCCTTTTCCTTTTTCACTGCTGCCGATTTTCACAAGAACGGTCCTCGATCCGCCAATCCCGGGAACTTGATCCCACGTTTTTTTTGATGTATAGCCACGAGGAACAACTCCTTTTAAATGGCTTGCAGTAGGGTTATCTGTCAGACTCCCTTCAAATAACTTCACTTTGATATTGCTGTTCACAGCTTTTCGAAGCATGGTTTCAGGGAGGACAGTAAGCCTGTTTATAATCATTGCCGCCTCTGCCTGATCAAAATCCTTTTCCGGCAGAACAACCAGATTGCCGGCAAGTTGAACAGCTTCCGGGTTTAGAGATTCGTATAGAAGGGATTGCTTTGGATATTCATATAGGAAGATTCCCTCCATATTGGCATTGGAGCTTCCAAGCATGGTAAAGGAGAGGACGATAACAATGAATATTTGGATTATTTTTCGCATTGATATCTCCCTTTCATGTAGGTTGAATCTAAGATGTGTCAGGGTAGGTTGATGGTTTGGAGAGGGTTTGGCTCGATGATTCTATAAAAATTATAACATAGGAAACTTGGTTGCTGACCGGGAAAAATAGTGGTGGAAATATTTAGTGCGTTTGAGGCGTTTTCATACTGGGTAATCTTGTTCCGTCATCCTCTGTTCCAAGCTTTCCAAGAATCTAATCCTGGTAAAACATAAAAAAACACATGTGATTTTTGATCAATCACATGTGTTTTGCTTTTAACAATTAAACTTCAAGTCCGAAATTCTGGCAGAGAGCGGCCAAGCCTCCGGAGAAGCCGCTGCCGATGGCATTGAACTTCCACTCTTGATTGTGACGGTAAAGCTCACAAATGACGACTGCCGTTTCGACAGAGAAGTCCTCGCCCAAATCGAAACGAAGGATTTCCTCGCCATTATCCTCATTAACCACTCGAGCGAAAGCGTTTGATACCTGGCCGAAATTCTGGTTTCTTGCTTCGGCATCATGGATGGTGACAGCAATGGCAATACGATGGACATGGGAAGGCACTTTCGAGAAATCGATGAGGATTTGTTCATCGTCTCCGTCTCCTTCACCGGTCCTGTTATCACCAGTATGCTCTACCCCTCCGCTAGGATGCTGCAGCTGATTATAAAAGATGAAGTCTGAATCTTGTTTGCACTTGCCGCTTTCGTCTGCTAGAAAAGCAGAGGCATCGAGGTCAAAACTGCCGCCAGCATAGCGATTAGTATCCCATCCCAAACCGATGATCGCGCGTGTCAGTCCAGGATTCGTTTTTGTCAGGTCGATCCGTTGACCCTTTGACAGGTTGATTCCCATATCTATACACCCCTTATTTCAATAGCATTAGAATACTAGGTTTTAAGTATATGAACGGACTACTTCACTCAGCCCAGGAGCATTTGTGCCAGTTCCTACCGCTGCGAACTTCCACTCATTGTTATTGCGGTAAATTTCCCCGACAAGCAAGCTTGTCTTGCCGCTATAGTCTTCTGTTAGATTGTATTTGATCAATTCCTGGTTATTGGAAGGGTTCACAACACGGATGAATGCGTTGCGGATCATGCCGAAATGCTGCTTACGCTTGACAGCATCGTAAATATTAACGACGAATACCAATTTTTCGATATTGGCAGGTACTCTGCTTAATTCAATATACACTTGTTCGTCATCGCCATCTCCATCACCAGTCAGGTTGTCCCCAGTGTGTGTGACGCTGCCATCCCTGCTCTTCAGGTTGCCAAAATAAACAACATCATTGTTGCTTTGCAGCTTGTCGTTAGCGCCCAGCATGATCACGGATGCATCACAGTCGATATTCGCACCGCCTCCGCCGCCGAACAAACCGCCGAACAGGCCGCCTCCGCCGCTTTTTTGGACAGGATCCCAGCCGAGACCTACCATGATTTTAGAAAGACCTGGATTTCCCTTTGTTAAATCGACACGTTGTCCTTTTTGTAAGCTAATAGCCATTCCCTTCACCTCTTGTAAGTATTTTAATAGTTATATAAGTAAAAATGAGCAGTTCTTATTGCTGCTTCATTTTCTTAAAATTTTCCTGGAGCTGCATCAGGCGTTTTGAGCCTTCTTCTCTCAGTCGTTTGTTTTCTTCTTCAATCGTCTTTGTTTCCTGCATGCCCTTCATGATGATATTCCAGCTTTCCTCAATCGTCTCAATCTTGATGCTCGGAGCACCAGACAAGCGGGCGATGTCGACACTCTGGCTGGAAATATTCTGTGCATTCCTGACAAGCATTTCATTTGTGCGGCGGTCAAGTTCATTCATGGAGTCTGCCACAAGCTTTTGGCGTTTTGCTGCCACTGCCTGGATCAAACCATTCTTGAAAATAGGGATGGTCGTTACGAATGCAGAGTTAATCTTACCAATCAGCTTTGTGTTCCCGCGTTGAAGCAGCCTGATCTGAGGGGCAGTTTGCAGGGCGACCATCTTTGCCATCTCAAGATCATAGATTCTTTGCTCAAGCAATTCAATTGCATTGCGAAGCGTATCAAGCTGCATGGAGGCCATCTGGTCGCCAGCAGAAGCTTTCGCTTCCACCTGAGGAAGCTGGTTGGTTTTAAGCTCATTGACTTTAAGCTCGCCGGCAACGACGTATTTCTCAAGAGTCAGATAGTATTGATAGTTTTGCTCATACATACGTTCAAGCATATTCGTGGAGTCGACCATTTCACTTTGATACTTGGAGATTTCAATATACACATTGTCAATCTCCTTCCCCATCGTCTGGTATTTGCCAAACAGCTTCTCTACCAGCTTTTCGCTTTTCTTGAACAGCTTGCCGAACAGGCCGCCGGAAGTTTTTTCAAAATCCTTCTTGTCGAATCGATCCATGATCTTCCCAAGCTGTTTGAGTAACTCACCTGAATCTTCGACCTTCGTGGTCCGCATATTGCCAAGGATTTGGTCAGAGAATCTTGAAATCTCGACTGCTGGCTCTTTCCCGAACTCAAGAACCTGGATTTGGTCACGCTCATCGATGCTGCGTGCCAGGTTCTGGACCTCAGGCTCGTTCCTCAATGCTAGCTTTAAATCTGACACTGAGGCTTCTGTCAATTTATCTTCAGGATTGGCAGTTACAAGGCTTGTATCTTGGTTTTGTGTTGGATTCATCAACTTAATCTCCCCTTAAGTTCTTTAATATTCCTTGAAAAATGACTTTTTTGATGATAGAAGGCTCTTTAAATTCCTGCTCAAAGACCACATCTTCGAGCCAGTGTGAGTCAAAAGCACTTTCATCGATGAAGTTTTCGATATCATTGTGGCCAGGCGGATTGTAAATGATCAGGTCAACACCGAATTGATTCAACAGCAGCAGGAGCGCAGCGTCGGACCTGGTCATCGTTCCGTTCAATTCATTATTGTATAAAATAAGCTTAGGGACATCCTGGGAATAATCAAACTTCTGCAGCATTTTCAAGATCTGTTCAGGCACCTGCATTGCCTGGGTAAAAAGATAAATTTTGAGTTCTTCCTCATTTTCGCGATGCTGGGGTTTCAGTTTTGGACTTGCGCACAAATTTCGAATCCCTGCTGCCAAACCTTTTTGAAGCCCTGTAGGCAAATGCCCGTACTTCCAGTAATGGGTGCCGGCCATTTTCTCCGGGTCCAGCAGCCCGTCCTTCCCCAGAGCGTTCCGATAGTGGAATCGGAAGTCACTATTGGCGCCAGAAGATAAGGGGAAATTCTTGATCAGCAGTGCATTTTCATGGGTCAATGCTCCGTGAAGGCGATCCCAGTATTCCCGGCGATTCCTGCTCACTCCATTGATTTTTGCAAATAAAGCAGGAACCTTTACCGTACCGTTCTTGACTTCAAAATTCGGTCTGATCATCGCTTTTTCCTTCGCCAGCAAGAATAGTTCATCATATGTTGTTTTCAAGGTGAGCGCAGAAGGGGTGTAATCCCTCAACTGCCAAGGTTTATACAATCCAGATCCTTCATGGTTCAGGATCGTTTCGATTTCCCGTGATGCTCTGTAGGCAACCGTGGCGCTCCGCTTGCGTTTTTCAGCAGGGAACGGCTCCGGATTCTTCTTCTCTGGATACATATGGACAAATGATTGTTCCTTATTCGGGTCAGCCAGCGAAAAGATATCATTGCCGCCTGGAGTGAATGAAACAATATCACATCCAATTTTCATGACGAAGTAAAGGAAATATTGATGGCTTTTTTTGTAATCACCGTACCATAGGAAAGCAGGCATCCTTTTTTCAGGGTCTGCGTCATTTAATGGTGCTTCTAAATGATTGAACGACCATTTGATCACATCGACAAGAATCCTCCGAAGTTCCGGGCTTTTAAGTCCGCCTTCTTCATTTGCTGCAAAAAACTCAAACATCCCGATTGCTGCTTCCCTGATTTTCCGATGAAGCAGGGAGCTTGTGGATGAGATGAGCAATTTTTCGCCATCCAGGAATGCGACAAATCGGTTGATCGAGAGGCTCTGCTCCGCGTTAATGTTGATGATTTTCTGAATCGACTGGAAATGTGCATTATCAATGGTCTTATCGAGCGATTCATCACTCAATAAAATCAAACCCTGATTATGGACATAGTCATACAGCCGGTTATAATACTCATCCTCATCGAGCGGAATGCCCACGAACCTCGCTATGACCTGGCCAATATGCAGCGCATTGCCTTCTTTCTGAAAAAGAGGGCGCTCTGCTGTTGGCTTCTCCAGGAGCACAGACCAATTGTCATAGGTCACAGGCAAAGTATGTATTTTTATTTGATTGATTGATGGATACATAAAATCACTTCCCACTAACCAAGAAAGTCTAGGATTTCTATCATAAGCTTATTCATGGAACAGCCTATATTTACCATCATACCATACATTGGGCTTAATTTTTGATTCGTATTAGCTAGTACGGTTGAAAACGGATAAAAGTTTCATAAAATTGCACTTCCGATGTATTTTCACCTTTATACCCGTCCATGCATATAGTTGAGTACTAAGGTCAGGAAGGTGAATTCCCATGCGATTTTTATATAAAAGGAAGCCAGCCGAAGCATTGCGGTTCGAAATCCAGGCTGTGCGTGATGTGATGTGTTCCGGGCATTTTGTACTGCTGGATTTGTTGTTTTATTCATTCCTGTTCGCATTATTGATCATGCCTGTGACAACGGGAATGCTGCAATTCGGCGGGGTTTTACTGCTAATTTACAGCACTTTTGCCTGCCTGTTTTTACTCATCCGGAAAATCTTCCATATCATCGACTACTCTCAAAAATGATTTCCCTGATTTTTTCAAGTATTTCCTCCCCCGCATGCACGCCCTGCAATTCAGTGAAGATATAGGTGAGCAATGGATTGCATTCGGAGAGTTCTCCATGTGAAGGAATGAAACTGTGGTCGCATTTAACCAGGAAGTCCTCATCCAGGAGAGAATCTCCCGCGCCTATAAGAGTGCCGATGCCTTCTCTTTCTTTGATAAAGGAAACCGCTTCCCCTTTGCTGATTGGGGCGGGCATGAAATACAGTTTCCTTCCTTGATAAGATACCCTCCATCCATAGGCAGATGCTTTCCTTTTGAATTCCTGTACTTGTTTTGCCTCAAGTTTTTCTTCCAATAGATAGTAAAGGAATAGTTCTTCTGCCGAATTCAGTCTTCCCTTAACCTGATTCGTTTCCTTTTGCAGGAGATCTTTCAAGTCATCGTGGGATGCACATTCCGCTTTAAGTCTTCTGGTGATGTCTTCACGCCAATCCGGCAGGGGCTTTCCCTCGCATAGAACCTCAGCACCATTGTAGGTAACTGCATATTTTACAGGGATCCGTTCTTTGAAAAGGCTAATCCGATTATATTGTTGAGTTGTCCTTGTCGTAACAGGCACCAGAAGCAACTCCTCCGAGAGTCCATGCAAAAGCTGAATAGCTTTTTCGGTCATGAAGGAGAGATCCTTCCCGTCCAATTTTTCGACCGCTTGCAGTTGTACAGGCGTTGCTGTTCCTAAATCCTTTAGCGCTCTCCTGGAATAAATGATCGTTCTGTCCAGGTCTGTTGCAAACATCATGGTGTCTTACCCCTTTAACTGCTTTATTAGGCCGCAGCATGCATAATCCATCTCTGGATAATGCAGCACTTCGACCTTTTTTTCTTTTGCAAGCATTAAAATATGCTTAACATACGGACTATCAAAATCCTTTACGAGAACCTTCCAGGGCACTCTTCGCAGAAGAACCCTTGTGGTTTCGCCCACACCCGGTTTAATCAGGTTGATATTTTCAATGTCAAATTCAGTGCTAATTCTTTTGACGATATCCAATCCGGAAAAATCCACCTGCTTTTCTTCTGATAATCTGTTATCGGCTTCCTTTTCGGCAAGTTCAAATACCCTGCTGAATTCCCCGCTAATGACCCTTATAAAATCATTGGATACATCGAAATCCATGAACTCTCTGTAAAATTTCGCTCCATGAAAATCGTCGACCCCAATAAAATCTTTATTCAGTACAGTTCTGCTGACCAGGCCGGAAACGGTTGAATTAAGACATGCGCTCGGAAGAAGGAAGTCTTCCTGAGTGCCATACAAAGATGAGCAGTGACCAGGATCTGCCAGGACGGCAATATTGTCATCCAGCATGAAACCATGTTTCTCATGGATCTCCTGACATGATTTTTGCAGTTCCCGGGAAATGGCGCCTTTTCCCGTCCAGCCATCAATAAATTGGATTGGCATCCCCGGGTGCGTCCTTTGAATATGCAGAATTGCATTTTCGTCAACGCCCCGCCCCCGGATGATGGATATGCTGTAATGCGGAAGATTAACACCGTATTTATCTAATAAATATCGCTTTATTAATACGCCTACTGGCGTGCCTGCGCGTGCGAGCGATACGAGTACAGCATTCTTTCCTTTTGTTTTATAAATTTGTTCGGCTACGATCCCGGTCAAAAGCGCAGATTCATATTTATAGGAATCTAGCAGATCCCAGAAAAAATCCATGTATTCCTTACTGGGTTTTCCCTCAATGGGCAACGTCTCACTGTAATGGCCGCCATTCTGGATTTGCTTCTCCCTTACGGCAGAGTGTCCCTCCAGGTTGATTCCGGTCAAATCCTTGAGGAGGAACAAGACATCTTCTGAGCTGTACGAGCCAAACGCTGTTTCAGACATCATTCATTCCCCTTCCTGCCATGATAGAATACGATTTTGATTGACGGAATTCCCGCCTGGCGGAATTGCTCAAGCAGTGGCTTCAGGGACTCATCTGTCACTTCCCTTTCAAAAAAAATCATCGCTTCATCATAGTGGAATGGCTCCACATTGTATAAATAATGTTGAATTTCATGATCTTCCGGATTAGGGAACGCCATGCCGTATCTTGCTCCGTAGCCGTCTTTGTCGACAACATGAATCGGACTTCTCGTCGTGGATTGAAAGCGAATATCCCCACCGATAAGCGAGGCAATTTTCATTGGGATATACATGAATTCGCCCGTGCCAACCGCCAATACCCTTTTCCCCGTAACCATCCGGGAAAGTTCGCTTGATAAAGCAGAAATGCTTTCGTCCAGTTTACGTCTATCCTGCTCATCCATTCCAAATCTTCCACTAAGGGCGGCATAAGGAATATCTGCTATCTTCCCTCCGAAATAAGTTGCATCCTCTTCCCCGGAGTATGAATCAAGGTAAACTTTCTTTACTTCCTGTTCCGGAAGTTTGAAAAGCTGCTCATTCTTCGACATCTCCTTATCAGGAGATTGGCCTGTGACTGTAAATGTCCCTCTCAATAAACTTGCCGATCTGATGGTAATTCCCAGCTCCTTCTCAAGCTGCGAAAATTTCTCGAGATCTGATGGTGACCTCCAATCCAAAATCGAAACAACAGTATATACCTTACGCGGGAACTCCGCTTGGATCGAAGAGATGATATTAATGGCCGTCTTCCCGGTGGACATCTCATCATCGACAAGAATAATTTCACGGGTGTTGTCCAATAGATCTTTCGGTATATAGCAGCGATGGGAAGTAGCATGTGAATGTTCTTCCTCAAATGTGATGACAGGGCTTTCACCCGCCACTGCCTCTCTTGTCGTGTGGAAATAGTCTGCCTTCTTGAAAGCTGCGAAGAATGATTGACCAAGAGCGGTCGCTGTTTCTGCAAACCCGATTATAACCGGAGAGTTATCTTCAGGGATGAATGCCTCAGGTACGACAGGAATTCCCTGCATGAAGCGGTCTTCGAGGTTCAATCCCTTAGCAAAACTTTTTCCTGCAGTTTCAATCGTATATATGTCAGCCAATAATGAACCTGTCAGCAATCCCCTGACAGGAGGGATCGGCAAATGCTTACCTAAAATTTTGCTGACAAATAGGAAGGAACGTTTTTTGTTCCTCCTTGCCGCCATAACAAACAATTCCTCAAGCGGAAAGCGAAAGGGATAATATGTTATTTCCAATTCAATCGAAAGGCTGTCAAGAATTTGATATGAATATTTCTTGTTTGAGTAAGTCGATGTTTGTGATTCCATCTTGAAGCACCCCGTATACCTGAGATTTCCGCAACATCTTTTGTGCCCAGTAGTAATGCGGTTTAATTTCGTTCATCTTATTGGCGAATGCACTCTTTCTGACACCATTGTGATGTTCTGCTGATTCTACTATATTCTTGGCGTCGATGTATTCTTCATAGCTGACTGCGTTCAGGGCATGTACCGTTTTTATGTGACTTGGATGAATAATCGTCTTTCCCGTCAACCCGTTCGCAATATCCATCAACACTTCCTGGATCAGTCCGTCCATATGGCGGTCAATCAACTCAGAACGCCACTTTAAGCCATCCTGGCCAAAGGCTGACTTAAAAGGTGTCTGCCTTAGCTGCGGTTTCAGGATTCTCTGGGTGGAAGAAAAATATTCCCACACAGGACCTGAAACAACATATGGACTGTCAAACCTCAAAAACAAATTGACAATGTCAGAGATACAGTCACGAATGACTCCGATATCATAAACCGTTGTGTCCGCATTCCTCCTGATTCCGTACAGACCGCTGAAATCAGTCGCCCCGATCCGGACATTCAGGACAAGGTGCCGGAATTCATCGACCACTGCTTTAATCGACAGCAGCTCTTCAATTCTCGTTTCTTTTTCTATGATTCTCTTCGTCTCGAGGATCGGCATGGCGTAAAGGAGTATGCCCGTTGCATTAAGCTGATGTATGTATTGCAAGATCTCACGGCCGGCAATGGGCTCGAATTTTGGGATAACAATTCCTGTTAGCACTTTCAGAGCTTCCCCTGCAGATTCAGAAATGTATTGCAGCTGCCTCAGGCTTCGGACCCGGACAAAAATAAGCGGAAGTTCCTCATTGGAAATAAATCCTTTTTCAAGTGCCTCATCCAGGTGCTTCAATTCTGTAACCAATTGTTCCTCGGCCTCAACCACTTCATGGTCAGCGATTGAGTCCTCAAGGCAAATTACCATTGAAGCAAGGCCATAATGTTTTTTGACAAGCAATTCCTGATGGATGTTTTTCCTTGTCGCTGGCATGTATAAGGTCGCTCCAAGTGCATATGACAAAAGTTCCCGGTCGGTGTGCTTGGTAAATTTGCCCGGCCTGACAAAGAACAAGCTGTCTATGTCTTTTTCATATAGATCCGAAAATATTTTCACGTGATAAATCCCCTTTTTTGGGTGGTGTAGACTGCTTCAGCAAGGAATCTCTCTAAAAATGTTTAAGAGATAAAAAGAAAGGGAGCAGACCGAAGTCAGTTCCCATAGGTGAAGTATCTATTTATTGAGCGTTTTTTTGCTGTTCGTTTGTCACTGCCTTTTTCTTGTTCATATAGTGTACAACGAATGTTGCTGCGAACGTGACAAGCAGCAGGATAAAGAAGTAAATGTGATCCAGATGGAAACCAAACACACCTGCGAACATTTTCGCTGCAATAATCAGAATCAAAATGTATGCAGTTGTTTCGAGCTCAGGGACACGGTCGATCAATTTAAGGAATACCCCGGCGACTCCACGCATCATCAGTACTCCAAGCATACCGCCAAGCAACAGCACCCATACTTCCTGGCTGATTCCAAAGGCCGCAAGAACACTGTCAACCGAGAAAGCAATGTCCATGATTTCGACAGCGGCAACCGTTCCCCAGAATGTACCGAACAAGCGGATCAGCAGCCCGCCCTGGTTGACTCCTTCAATTTCCTCGATATCAGGGTCTTGACCCTTTCTCTTATCCATGAAGTATTTGATCGCAAGCCAGGCCAGATAACCTGCCCCCAGTACTTTTACCCACCAGAATTCAATTAAGTACACACCGATTCCGATCGCGATGAAACGGAAAATGTAAGCACCCAGCAATCCATAAAATAAGGCTTTCTTCCTTTGTTTCTCTGGCAAATGTTTAACCATTACCGCCAAAACAAGCGCATTGTCCGCGGATAATAGCCCTTCCATGATTACCAGTGTACCAATCAATCCCCAGCTGACAGGGTCGCTTAAAACCCTGACCCACATCTCCCAATCAAAAAACATTGCATACGTATCAATAAAACCTTGTAAAATTGCTGGCATTCGTGCAGTTCCTCCCACTGTGTTCTATCTCTGTATTTTTTCTATAGAAAGACCCGGCTGCTGCCGGGCCTTGCGAAACATCTTATTACATTTTATCCTACTTGAAGTCCAAAGTCTGTAGCAAGTGCTGCCAAACCGCCCTGGTAACCACTTCCAATTGCACTGAATTTCCATTCGTTGTTATGGCGGTAAAGTTCGCCGACAACGATGGCTGTTTCAATTGAGAAATCTTCTCCTAAATCGTAACGGATCAACTCTTCATTCGACCCTGCATTCACGATTCTGACATAAGCGTTTGATACCTGGCCAAAATTCTGGCGTCGGGCTTCCCCATCATGAATCGTGATTGTGAATGCGATACGCTTCACTTCAGCTGGGACTGCCGCTAAGTCAACAGTAACTGATTCATCATCGCCGTCTCCTTCACCAGTACGATTATCACCAGTATGTACGACTGAACCATTGCCGCCCGTAGTATTGTTGTAGAATACAAAATCAGATTCAGAAGTTACTTTCCCGCTTTCTCCCAGTAAAAACACAGAAGAATCAAGGTCAAAATCATTACCGCCATCGTATTTATTCGTATCCCAGCCAAGTCCGACAATTACCTTCGTCAATCCCGGATTCGTTTTTGTCAAATCTACTTTTTGGCCTTTTGCTAAACTGATTGCCATTTTTTCTACCTCCAAAAATTTATTCCGTTATTCATACGGTTAATGATAATAAAAGTTTCGTTTTCCTACAAATATTTTTTCACAAATACTTCCTTAACACAACTATATCAACTTCTCCATTTAGGAGGGGTATTTTTTGCCCAGAAGATCGTTCCAAGCTCATAATGCGTCTGGAAGTTGTCGTGGTAGGTATGGTAATGGAAATTAAACCAGAAGCCTTCCTTTGGCGGTTGGTCCCTTCTGACATGGAAACGGATAATGTCCTTGCCGTCCTCGCCGATGATATGGAAGATTTTTTCCGATTCCCCGCCGCTTGGCATTTCAGTAATCCGCAAAGAATTCAGTTGTTCGCCTGGATATTGAGCAGCTACCATTTCGATGGCTTTTTCTATATTAGGAAGAATCGATTGACGGAATTCATCCTCGATCACAGGCCCAATCTTTGCACCAAACTTTTGGAAAGATTGTTGTTCGGCTTCCATCATCGTCCGATAAACGAACTTCTCCCTTTCAACTTCCTCATCAACAGGCGCCTCATATGTATCAATGAACGCAGTTTCCGCAGAGGAAGATCTCTCCGTCCTGTCTGTATTCGTTGTGTTTAAAAGCACATTCGCCTGGGCGGGCGAAACCATCCCAAACGTGAAGATGGAAATCATGACGACCAGCGATTTACGCAGCCATGCTGGCATGGGAATCACATCCTTATGGAATTTGGTTCTTGAAATCCATGAAACTATCAAGTTATTTGATTATATTTACTTCTGTATTTTTATATAGCATTATTATAACTTGTTTATACGCAAAAATGGGCAAAGGGTTTCAAATTTTTTGAAAAAGGCTATAAGAAAATATTAGGAACTTTTTAAATAGAGCACGTACAAGGAGGTCGGTTTCGTAATGGAATGGCTAATCGTAGCAATCAGTATCTTTATGCTGGGGTATTTTGTTTATTTAGGAATCGCGGATTGAACTATTTGGAGTTTAAGTAGATTGGAGTTTGATATGCTGCATTATGATGACGGCCGTAAACTAGCCAGTTTAAATCATAATGACCTATCGAAGTAATGATGGACAGTAATTTGGCTTTTTCTTTCTTTTCTGTCCGTCATCGGTGTTTTTAAGGATTCTGGGAATCTATAAGGACTTAATGATTAATAAAAAGAATACCAAAAAAAGGTTCGGAATGCTCCCATTCCGAACCTTTTCTGTCCTTTTATTGCTTTTTTCATAAGTAATGACACACCAAACTACTATTACTATGCTTCAACTGAAAACTTCTAAGCCCAGTTGGCGATCTTCTTAAGATTCAAGGCAGCGAAAGTTACCAATGCCCGCATTTGCAATATTTCAAACCCTTGAGTGTCGTCCAAGTAAGCGTTCATAGCCCTCCACATAAAGTTTTGATTACTGTTGATTGGAGTGCGGGCTCAGTTGGACAGTTGAGACCCCACAGACGCCAGCGGCGTCGAGGAGGCTCAGCGCCAGCCCCGCGGAAAGCGAAGCGCCTGGAACGGAAATCAACAACTCGATTTGACGCTAAACTAAAAAACACTGCAGAGATGCTCGACTTTGATCGAGTGTATCTACATTGTGGAATGAGATAACACCTCATTCTCTTTCGATTACACCAAAATGGAATTTTGAAGATTTTCTGCGATGAACTTTGAAACCAAATTCGGCGAACCTGTTGCTGCGGAAATGATCTTTAAGAATAACTCGCTTCCGTGCTACCCTGATCGCCTCATCCAATGTTTCCTTAGACAGCCCTTCATAGACTGCGAAATGGGAAAGCCCCCTGATGCCATCGGATTCCAAGATCGATTCATCGAACATCGGATCAAAGTATACACAGTCGACACTTCTGTCTTCTTGTCTTTTCAAGACATTCAGCGAATAGCCTTGTATCACTTCTATTTTGCTCATAGCCTGATTGATTTCCTGATAACCGGAATCCCATGCTTTTAGTCCCTTTTTTACCAGATAGGCCAATTCTGGCCGGGCTTCGACTCCCATTACAGACCCTGTTTCCCCAACCGCAAAACTGGCCACGATGCTGTCCGAGCCGAGACCGAGTGAACAATCAAGAAAGCTCATTCCCGTTTCCAATCCCGCAGCTTCTATTAAGGGATCGCTCTCCCCTTTCATCAGCCGTTTGATCCGGAACATCGCGGAATTCGGATGGAAAAAGAACGGTTCTTTTTCACCCAGAGGAAAAAGCTCCAGGCGCTCCTTCCCAACTACAAGGCAATCATCATGATGGATATCCTGGATGGCTGAAACAGACCTTTTCTTCCTGGGTACAAATTCCGCCTTCAGTTCTGATGCAATCATTTTTGCTTTATATGTTAACTCTTCATTTGTTCGTCCTGCCGTTGTCACAAACACATCTTACACCTCGACTCATCCCAAAGGAAAAGGGACGTCATTTGACATCCCCTTTCCAATCAGTTTAGCAGTTTGCTTCAAACGCTGCCATCAGGTTATCCATAATTGCTTCCATCGGCTGCCCTTCAATGTCATGGCGCGGGATGAAGTGAACGACTTCCTTCCCTTTTAACAGTGCCATTGAAGGTGAAGATGGCTCAATTCCTGTAAAATACTCACGCATTTTTGCAGTTGCTTCTTTATCCTGGCCGGCAAATACCGTCACGAGATGATCAGGCTTCTTTTCACTGCGCAGGATTGCCTGAGTCGCTGAAGGACGTGCAAGGCCAGCAGCGCAGCCGCATACAGAATTGACCACGACCAGGGTTGTACCTTCGGCCTTTTCCACGAATCCTTCCACTTCATCTGCAGTAAGCAGTTCCTTGAACCCCGCGCGGGTCAGTTCCTCGCGCATCGGTTTCACCATTTGCCTCATATATTCTTCATATGCCATTGACATAATGAGATCCCTCCCCATCAATACTTCCAGTGTTAGCATACTATAATCACAATAATGAAAGCAACAGATTATAGTGACGTGCTCAGGAATGGACCACCGGCTGCTGGACAGATTTTTCTTCAAAAAGATCGGTCACAGCTCCTTTGGAAGAACAGGACACCAATCTGGTATACTTAGCCAGCGTCCCTCTTGCAGGCATTTCAGGTGCCACCCACGACTGTCTTCTAGCCGCCAGCTCTTCTTCACTCAAAGCAACAGCCAAAAGCTTTTGTTCGCTATCAACTGTGACCATGTCTCCATCTTTGATCAAAGCGATTGGGCCGCCAACCTGTGCCTCAGGGGCAATATGTCCGACAACAAGTCCGTGGCTTCCTCCTGAGAATCGTCCATCTGTCAGCAGGGCTACACTTTCACCTAGCCCCTTCCCAACTAAAATAGCTGAAAGCGAGAGCATCTCAGGCATCCCCGGTCCGCCTTTTGGTCCTTCATAACGTATTACCAGTACATCGCCTGCCACTACCTCATCTGCCATGACGGCTTTTGAGGCGGATTCTTCATCGTCGAATACCTTTGCAGGTCCTGTCAAGCTTTTCACCTTAAGGCCTGATACTTTTGCGACAGCTCCATCAGGGGCAAGGTTCCCTTTAAGGACAACGAGTGGCCCGTCCTTTCTGAGCGGCTCAGACACAGGATATATTACTTTCTGTCCCGGCTTCAGGCCAGGCAAATTTTTGAGGTTCTCTTCAACCGTTTTACCCGTAACCGTCATGCAATCTCCGTGAAGCAATCCTTCCTCCAATAGCAACTTCATGACGGCTGGAACGCCTCCTGCCTCAAATAGATCCTGCATGACAAACTTACCACTCGGCTTGAGGTCAGCAATATGCGGGACTTTTTCCTGCAGCCTGTTGAAATCCTCGAGCTTAAGACCCACTTCCGCTGCATGGGCAATTGCCATTAAATGAAGCACGGCATTCGTTGACCCTCCAAGTGCCATTACAACCGTAATAGCATTTTCAAAGGCCTTCTTCGTTAAAATTTGTCTCGGCCTCAGACCAAGCTCGAGCATACCGTAAACCGCTTCTCCTGCCTTGAAGCAATCCTCATGCTTCTCGGCTGTTTCTGCGGGGTGAGATGAGCTGCCCGGAAGGCTCATGCCCAACGCTTCTATGGCACTGGCCATTGTATTCGCTGTGTACATCCCTCCGCAAGAGCCGGAGCCAGGACATGCCTGGCATTCGATTTTATGAAGCTGTTCATCGCCAATTGCGCCCTTGTTAAATTGCCCAACGCCTTCAAACGCTGAAACGATGTCTATGTCTTTGCCATCTAGCTTTCCAGGCTTAATCGTCCCGCCATACACAAAAACCGAAGGGAGGTCCATTCTCGCGATTGCCATCATACAGCCTGGCATATTCTTGTCACAGCCTCCGATTGCGACGAAGCCATCGAGGCTCTCTCCCTGGACAACCGTCTCAATTGAATCAGCTATCAAATCCCGGCTTGGAAGCGAGTAGCGCATTCCGTCCGTTCCCATGGAGATGCCGTCTGATACCGTAATGGTATTGAAAATCATTGGCGCTCCGCCGGCTGCCCTGGCTCCTTCTTTTGCGGTGACCGCGAGTTTATCGATATGTATATTGCATGGAGTGACTTCGCTCCATGTGCTTGCAATGCCGATCATTGGCTTCCTGAAGTCTTCATCACTGAAACCGACCGCACGCAGCATCGCTCGATTAGGGGCCTTTCTGGCATCGTCACTGAATACATGGCTTTTAATTCTTAAGTCTTTTTCCACTGGATGTCCCTCCCGATTTTTTAATCCCTAGAATACCCCTTTTCATGTTGCATTGCAATAATTTTCTAAATATTTCAATTGTTAAAATTAAGTAAGCGGATTCATTTTTCAATAAAAAAACAGGCCGCAACAAGTGCGGCCTGTTAGTTTACATAATACAATTATTGTTTTCTCGCTTCTGTCATCTGTTTCCAAACGGAACCTTTTGCTTCCTCACCGTGCTCGATACGGGCCGCCGCTAGTTTCACCTGCATACTGACCTCGAACTCTGGGTCTTCCTCTGCCGCTCTAAGTGCAGGCAGGGCACGTTTGTCCCCGGCTTCATAAAGGAACATCGCCGCTCGCCAGCGAACGAGCTTGCTTGGATCTTTCAATGCTTCAATCATTTCATCCATCGCTTCTGGGTAGCCCAGGTCAGAGAGGCAGTCACCTGCTGTCCGGCGAACGGTAACTGTTTTATCCTTGAGGGCTTGATAAAGCAATGGCAATACTTTCTGGTCTTCAATCATGCCGAGGTATACAGTGGCCAGTCTGCGGATGGATGCTTTTTCGTCGTTAAGCGCCTTTCCTAAAACGCCCAAATCCTCCAGTGTTGGATCCTCCATTTGTTCAAGGAGCTGATAGCGTATGCGCCAATCAGAATGATCCAGATCTCCCTCTGTTATCCTGATCTTCCTTTTCGCAGATTTTACCTGGGCTTCCTGCCCCGGGTTCTTCCCTAGCTTAACAAGGTCTTCGAGTCTCTCAGGTGGATAAGCAGCTATAAGCTCCTCGACCACTTCATTTCCGACCTGTTCGAACTCGCCATATCTGACTCCGAGTTCTTTCCACCTTCGGACCATGACGACATTATCTTCAGGAGTCTGTACCTCGCCAACACTCTTTACAAAAAGATCCGGCAAGCCAAAGCGCTTCTCCTCTGTGCCATCCGTTAATTTCACCTGCATCGGGATTCCCTTATACACCTGAACAAGAACCTTGATTTCACCAAAATGTTCATTGATTGCCGGTGCATTCTCTCCAGTTTCCTCAGAGTCCTCCCCAAACGCTTTCCTTACTTCTGGCAAAATGGTTTTCCAGTCATATTTAGCGTTTCGCTCGACTGCGAGGAAGTTTGCAACATGATACACTCCCTTTACACCCTCGATATTCAATATGTTCACAACAACCTCTGGAGCCCCGGCCGCAGCGTCCTTTTTATAATTATTGCTTTTGCCCATCGGTAGTTCTTCATCCAAGTTGATTTTCATCGTATTCGGGCTTGGTGTTGGTTCAATAGAAAGAATTTTCATATTCCCACCCCTTTGTATTTTTCAGGAATGAAGCTATTTTAACATACTGGAGAGTTGTTATCATTTATGTGGTTTTCCGAATCCAACTCCTCACATCACAGGTAGGATCAACCCATTCCATAAAAATAAGGCCTGGATACCAGGCCTTATTCATTCTCAGCGAGTTCTGATAAATAGCTCCATCTTTCAATAAGATGCTCAAGTTTCTCATTCAGCTCGGCTTCTTCGTTCATCAAAGCCTGCCCCTTCTCAAAATCACTGCCGATCTTCACCATTTCTGACTGGATTCCTTCCAGTCGTTCCTCCACTTTCGCAATATCGGCGTCGATTTCTGACCATTCTTTTTTCTCCATATAGGTCATTTTCTTTTTCTTCGGTTTTTCAGGCTGCTCCGGCTTATCCTTTCTCTGAACCGCGTCCTGAGCCTCTGGCTTTGGCTTTTTCTCGAGGTAATCAGTGTAATTCCCAAAATACAATGAGGTCTGGCCTTCACCTTCCAGCACCAAAAGTAAATCCACCACTTTATCAAGGAAATAGCGATCGTGGGATACAGTAATTACGACTCCCGGAAAATCTTCCAGATAATCCTCCAAGACGGTCAATGTCTGTGTATCAAGGTCGTTCGTCGGTTCATCCAGCAGAAGGACATTCGGTTCCTCCATCAAAAGCTTCAGGAGGTATAACCTTCGTTTCTCGCCGCCTGAAAGCTTTCGGATCAGTGTCCCATGTGCGTACGGCGGAAACAGGAATCTCTCGAGCATTTGCGCTGCTGAAATCGTCTTTCCATCTGTTGTATGCACAATCTCCGCGGTTTCCTTCAGGTATTCAATTACCCGCTTATTCTCATCCATGTCTTCATTTTCCTGTGTATAATAGGCAACCCTTACAGTCTGTCCAGTAAGGATTTCTCCTGAATCCAGCTGAATCCTGCCTGACAGGATGTTCAGCAGGGTCGACTTTCCGGTCCCATTGCGGCCAATGATCCCTAATCTGTCTCCAGGTTTCACCAACAGATTAAACTGATCAAGGATCACCTTATCTTCGTACTTTTTGCAGGCATCCTTCAGTTCAAGGACCTGTTTCCCAAGCCTGCTGCCGCTTAAGGCAATATCCAGCTTTTCATTCGATTTCACATTTGATACCTCTTCATCGAGCTTGTCAAAACGCTGAATACGTGCCTTTTGTTTCGTTGTCCTCGCTTTCGCGCCGCGACGGATCCACTCCAGCTCCTGCCTGAACAGGTTCTTCTTTTTTTCAAGAGAAGCGGCTTCATTCTCCTCACGGATGGCCTTCGCTTCCAAAAAGCTTGCATAGTTCCCTTTATAGCTGTAAAGGCTGCCTCCATCCAATTCGAACATCCTGTTCGTGACCCGATCGAGGAAGTAACGATCATGGGTAACGAGCAACAGCGATCCTGAATATCTTGATAAATAATCTTCAAGCCATTTGACTGTCTCATAATCAAGATGGTTGGTCGGCTCGTCAAGGATCAAAAGGTCGGGCGATTCGATCAAAACCTGCGCTAATGCTACACGTTTCTTCTGCCCACCTGAAAGCTCTCCCATTTTTTTTGAAAAATCAGAGATTCCAAGCTGCATCAAGATTGTCTTTGCAGCTGTATTCGCATCCCATCCGTCCTCGCTGTCCATCCTTCGCTGCAATTCATACAATATCTCCTGGACTTTTGAATCCTCTGGATTTATTGAAAGATCGGCGAGAACTTTCTCATAATCTCTCATCAGCTTAAGAATCGGCGCATCCCCGCTGAACACCTGATCAAGGACAGACCTGTCTGGCTCCATTTCAGGCTGTTGGGAAAGGAATGATATTTTATAATCTTTGCCAGAAATGATATCACCAGAGTCCGGCTGGTCAATGCCAGCAACAATCTTGAGCAGGGATGATTTTCCCGTGCCATTCACCCCGATTAAACCGACCCTTTCCTTCTCACCAATCGTAAAGGATATTCCTTTGAAAAGCTCTTTTTCACCGTATGTTTTCGTCACGTTTTCAATCGTGATCATCTTCATGCCTGACCATTCCATTCACTGTAAAATTGTTCGAGGAAATTCTCCATGAATCTATGTCTTTCTTCTGCGAGCTGTCTTGCGCGCTCCGTATTCATTTTATCTTTCAGCTTCAGTAGTTTTTCGTAGAAATGATTGACCGAGGAACTGCTTCCGTTTCGGTATTCCTCCAGGGTCATCTCGCCCCTGACTTCCTGGGCTGGTTCAAAGATTGGATGCCCTTTTTTTCCGCCAAAAGCAAATGTCCTGGCAATCCCAATAGCACCCAGAGCATCCAGCCGGTCGGCATCCTGGACAATTTTTGCCTCCATGCTGTTCAGTTCAATTTCCCTCCCGGCTTTAAAGGAGACCGTCTCAATACAGCTACCGATCTTGTCGGCAAGGTCCTGCTCCAACTGCAGACTCTGTAAAAATGAATCTAGCTTTGCCCAGCCGGCTTCTTCCGATTCATTCAATTTATCATCTGGAATATCATGGAGCAAGGCTGCCATCTCAATGATGAACCAATCTGCTTCTTTATGATTGCTCCAGATGAGATAAGCATTCTTCCTTACCCTGTCAATATGGTGCCAATCATGGCCTGAGGAATCACTGCCCAGCTCTTGTTTGACAAAACTCTCCGCTGCTTCTATTTTTTCTTTCATCTCTGCACCTACTTTCATACCGAAACCATTTTACCACATAGAGCCGCAATGGCATTAAAGAAGATATTGAATCACTAAAAAAACTGTGGATAAAAACGTGACTTCTATCGGACAGCTTTCATGGGTTCAGGCCAAAAGTTGGCCGTGAGACTGCTCCAATCGGACAGCTTTCATGGGTTCAGGCCAAAAGTTGTCCGAGAGACTGCTCCAATCGGACAGCTTTCATGATTTAAGGCGAAAAGTTGTCCGTGAG
>NZ_RSFW01000018.1 GCF_003937825.1 Mesobacillus subterraneus
CATTTTCACCGCTCCTCCACCGGATTTTGTCCGAAGTCCTATCATCTTCGGACATTTTCACTGCTTCTCCACGGGATTTTGTCCGAAGTCATGCCCTCTTCGGACATTTTCACCGCTCCTCCACCAGATTTTGTCCGAAGTTTTTCATTTTTCTTGTGTAAAACAAATAACCCCCAATCCCAGCAGGATCAAAGGCCTAAAGCAACAAAGTTTACGAAATAAGCCTAAAAAAACAAAAAACTGCCATACGGCAGTTCCTTGGTTTAATTCAAATACGGTACCAGCTTATTTTGGACCGCATAGATGATGGCTTGTGAGCGGCTATTGACGTTCAGCTTCTTATAAATTTTGTTCACGTGAATCTTTACCGTTTTATCGCTTATGGATAGATGTGCGGCGATTTCCTTGTTGGACTTCCCTCTGACCAGTTGATTGAGTACTTCCTTCTCCCTATTGGTCAATTCATTCTCCTGATTGCTATAGTCATTCTGCAGACGGTGATAGGATATTAACTTGCTTGCCATTTTCGGGTGTATAATAGAGTTTCCTTGATGGATTTTCCGGATTGCGTCGATGACTTCCATGGACGAAGCATCCTTCAATAAGTATCCATCAGCACCTTCCCGGAGAGCCGATTTAAAGTATTCATCATGATCAAACATCGTTAAAATTAGGATTTTACAGCCTGGATGTTTCTCTTTGATCGGGGAAATGAGTTCGATGCCATTCTTATTGGGGAGATTAATATCTAATACAATGACATCAGGAATGGTAGTATCCAATACTTTCATTAAACTTTCCCCTGAATCCGCTTCTCCTACCAGGAGCAGATCCTCTTCTATATCCAGGATACTGCGGATTCCATCTCTTAGTACTGTATGGTCATCCACTAACATAACCTTAATCATGCTTTCTCCTCCTTACTAAAGTGCCGAATGCCTAGCCGGATTTCCGTACCCTTTCCTTCTGCACTGTCAATCTCCAGTTTGGCTCCAAATTTATGGGCGAGCTCATTCATGGTGAGGATGCCAAAGTGAGGTTCTGATTGTCCGGATATCAACTTGTCATATAATGAGAAGCCTATACCGTCATCCTTGATTTTGATCATTGTCTGCTCCCGTCCATATTTAAGCATGACATCAATCTTTTTTGCTTTTGCATGTTTGACAGAGTTTTGCAGACTTTCCCGGAATATATCATAGATCACTTTTTCTATTTGATAGCCTAATGCGTAAGGCTCACCCTTCTGAGAGAAGGTGATCTTAGCTATTCCTTCCTCCTCCGTTTTCCTGATCTTTTCTTGTATGGCTCGTTTTAAACCATATTGTTCAACTGGGCAGGTCCTTAATGAATAAATCGATTGACGAAGCTCCTTTAGGCTTTCTCTAAGTTGTTCAATCCATTGTTCGATTTGATGATTTAGGATGTCTCCTTTATTTTCATTTTTCCTCCTCAGCGAAGACTCCATCTTAAAGACGATGCCTGCCAGGGACTGGCCAATGCCATCGTGAATATCACGGGCAATTCGGCTGCGCTCCTCCACAATCAATAATTTTTCATTCTCAAGGAGAAGAGAACGCGTTTTCAATGTACTGGCCAGAACATTGGATAGTACGGTCAAAGAACGAATTTCATCAAAGCTAAAACCAATGGCACTTACTCTGCCGACAATTAACATCCCCACTTTTTCATTGTCCATAATAAGGGGAGAAAAGATTTGAGAAAGAATCATTTTATTAAAAATCGTATTGCTGGGCAGCTTTTCTAAATCCTTTCCGGTCACGATGGTCATTTCAGGAATTTCTTCAAGATAAAGTTCCATGTCATCGCTCCATGCTACCTCGCTATTCACCTGCCCATCCTTCAGCAAAAGCTTCCATGAATGATTTTCTTTTGCCAATAAAACAAAAGCATTCGCATTGAAGGTATCGGCCAAAAGGTTTTTCTTCTCATTAAGGTCATTTGTATTGTTCCTGTTCAACTCCGTACTCAGAATGGATAATGCATTCAACCGCTTCTTTTCTATTCTTGCTTTTGTCAGAATTGAAATGGTCATAGTGATCACAATCCAAATGGACAGGAAAAGAATAATCGTAAAATCAATGATATTCTCAGGAAGATAACTAGTGTATGTATCCAGGAAAACTAATAGGATGATGGACATAGTAGCAATAACCCATTCTTGCAGTGCTTTATCTTTCCACTCTCCTGTTGTAAATGGCAAAGGCCGTATATAAAAGAGAAGATCGTTTGTGACATTATTAATGAAAAAATAGAGTGCAGTAAAGGAGAAGATAATCAGCACGTTTTCATATGGAAACGCTAGCGAGTAGTTGCTCAATCCAATCTTGATCAGCCAATCAGCCCCCACAAGTGAAATGGTGTATTGGGCAATATTGAAAATGGTTGATGGAAGTGATCTTTTATGGTGAAAGGATTCAAAAATCAGTACAAACGCAAACACTACAAGAGCGGTATGAATACCAAAATATGCATTCATAACAAAAAGTATAGGGAACGTCATCGTGCTGAACATTCTTATACTGAATAAGGGAATTTGAAAGTACTCCGAAAGCAACATAAGAATCATCAGAAGGAGTAAAACGATTGGCTTTTCCGTAAAAGTGGCATAAGGGATGGAGTAGAATATAAATCCCCACCCAATCATTCCAATGAGTATTATATAGTAATTGGAAATCTTCTTTCGAAAAAGAATCTCTTTATCTGTCATATTCTCCTCCCATTCAAACTTTATAGTAGAAACCGGAACTGCCCGAGTATAATTCTACTAACCATATACCGGGTCCTTTAAATAATTGCGACAATAACTGCCCTGATTTGTTGGTATAACGATAAAATTCAACAAAAAAAGCGTTAATCCTTCTTAACGCAAATAATGGTATAATTAAAAAAATACCCAAACCCATATATACCAAGGCTTTGGACATTTTATAACTGTTTTTAATAAAGCGTTAATTTGTATTATACGAACATTAGTTCTTGTGACTATAATCTCTTCTTCAACTGTTTCAAATTGAAATACATGCTGCGTCAATGGCTTCAGGATTCGCTTTTCCTGTATTTGTGTTGGAAAGTATTTTTGCTTGCCGGTCCCCAGGTAATTCGCAAACTGCTCATTCTTAGCCCCTCCTTTCTTTATTTGGGTGAGCATATCATCATAAAGTAACCAAATTAGTAAGGAAATATCAAATTGGAAAGGAACATCGTCACCAAAGTTGTCACGAAGATCATCACAGAATACAACACCCCTCAAATAATCGAAGTAAGGGAGTGTAAGTGAGGGAATGAAAAAAGTCGGTTCCTATGAAGGTGACCGACTTAAGACAAGGATTGATTTTTAATCATGACAAACGAGATATTTACTATTCCATATTTTGCATCCACCAATACGCTTTTCAGTTTGGTTGGAAAAAAAGAACCCAGAACCATCTTGGTTGTCGAATTTCCAACCTAGGCTTTCCATTTTATCAATGAATTTTTGTTGTCCTTTCATATTATCTTTATAGGTGAGATACCAATTCTTCTCATTCACGCTTGTTATTAATACAATATCTTCTCCTGATTTCTCTAACATATTTATCGCATCACTGGTACTTATTGATTTTATCGGAAAAGGTTCCTTCGGTTGCAACATATAAATTGTTGCAATCACGAGCACAACTATTACAAAAATTGCCAAGACAACATTACGATTCTTTAAATTCTGCATGAAATTTCCCTCCTCTTTAAAAGATAACAAATTCCCTAACTAAAAAAATAGACTTTTTTACTAAAAATTCAAAAAATATAATATTTTTCTAGAAAATGTTATTTTTTTACTTAAAAGGATGATATTATGAAAAAGTTAATATGAGAAGGAGGTAGAATTATGAAGTATTTTAGCAAAATTAGTCTTTGTGTAGTAACTGTATTTTTAACAATTGCGCCTACATTTGTAGGGGCGACATCAGAGGAGTCTCCTATTAAAATTCCTGGGACAAAGGTTGAAATCAAGCTCCATCCAACGTTAGGTACTGATAAAGTATCTGTCAAAAACAATGCTATGAAAGCCCACAAAGACGCTATCGCAATTGTTAACAAGTATTATCTGGAAAAATATGGTATTGTTCTTGATGTGAATTTAGATGATCGTGAATACCAAAACAAGGTTATGATGTTAGGAACAGCAGCTATGGATACACTTAGCGACAAAGAGATTAAAGAAATCATTAAGTTTGTAAAGTTTATGGACAGGTATGAGAATTACGGTAAAAATGACAAGATTGTTAAAATGAAAGAGAAAAATGATAATGGCCAATTGACTGCAGAAGAAAAAATGGAATTTGAAGAATTGTTGCCGATAGAAATTGATCAGTACACAGAAGAAACAGGTTCCGATGTTCCTACTTTCTCTACTACAGCAGTCTTTGCAAATGGTTATGATCAAATTGCAGCTAGAGATTATGCGCGTAAATGGACAAGTAATACTGAAAAGCTTCGAAATAACACCCAATTCCCGTATTATTCCAGATTAAATAATTGTTATTCTTGCTGGTGGGATTGTACAAACTTTGTTTCTCAATCTCTGATGGCTGGTGGTATGAGGCATTTAGGGTATGATCAAACGTGGTATTACAGTAATTCAGGACCTTCTTATTCCTGGGGAGGAGCGAATAGCTTTTATAAGCATTGGAAGAACCGCGCTCCAGTTGCTGGCTCACACTCTGCCCTTCGGACCGGTGATGTAGTTAGTACTAACTATGACACAGATGCAGATATTGACCATACTGCAATCATTACAAAGAATGATAGCTCTTATGCATCAGGTAAATGGCTAACACAACATACAGATGATATGGAAGAAAAAACAACGGTTGGAACCTGGGTGAGCAGAGGTTACAAGATTGTTGGATATGAGATGGATAAAGCTTCTAATTAAAAAAGAACAAGTATATCAAAACCGGTCTATTGACCGGTTTTTTTATTCCAAAAAGAACTATACTCGTATATTTCTAGGTTCATCTGTCCATACTTCTGAATAAGAGAATGGCCAAGGAGGCGGGAAGATCATGAGAAAAAAACAAAAAGAAAAAGAGGTTAAAGCTGTAAAGGCTGCGGAAAAGAAAATGAAGAAAGCTGGATTCAAAATAATAAATGTAAAAGTAAAATAAGGCGGCCTTGAGCCGTCATTTCATTTTTATGATGAGTTTATTAATGAACTACCTCACTTTTGACCCCCTTATATTGATTAAAAACATATAAAGATAAAAAACACATAAAGTAGTAAAAAGGCAGGGAGTAATAAAAAGACAAATAATAATAGGCTTTACTCCACCACCCCCATCTCTTCCTTACTCTCCGTAAGAAGAACTTAAATTTACAAGAGTGCCAATATCCAAGAATTAAGATATAAAGACATTTTCTATCTATGAAGTAACAAATCAACAAGATTTTCTTACTTCAACTAACATTTACACAAGGTTTTCTTTTAACTATCCAGCTTTCCACAGGTCTACATTCAAATATAAAACACATAAAAAAAATCCGGCTTGTTAGTAACATGCCGGTTTTGCTTTGGATTTCCATTATTTAATTAATCAACCCATTATGAAAAGCCTTGCTGTTATCGATTTTTTTCGCAAGGCTGTTTAAATATTGAATTTGGCCAACTCAGGGACATCTCCGTTTTGCTGGAAGATACGAGTTAGTTTCCAAAATGTTGGATAAAGCTATTGCTTGCTTACACGAAGGAGAAGCCCCAATACTGCATTCGGATCAGGGCTGGCATTATCAAATGAAGCCATATATTCATGAATTAAAACAACATGGGATTATTCAAAGCATGTCCAGAAAAGGAAACTGTTTAGACAACGCAGTAATGGAGAACTTTTTTGGCCTCTTAAAGTCTGAACTATTATACATACAAGAATTTGAAAGTATGGATCACTTCAAGCAGGAGCTGGAACAATACATTGATTACTATAACCACAAACGGATCAAGGAAAAATTAAGAGGATTGAGTCCGGTGCAATACCGAATTCAATCCTCTGTAGCTGCTTAATATTAATATGTCTAACTTTTTGGGGTCACTTCATCTTGGACTAACGCCACCGCAAATTTATCGTAATGATTACTAAAATTTGTGGAAAAGAATTTATTGAATCTTCCTCAAAAATGATTTGGTGCGATCCATCTGAGGGTTGTTGAATAGATCCTGGGGATTTCCTCGCTCAACGATGACACCGCCATCTATGAAGATCACTTCATCTGCTGCTTCCTGAGCAAACCGCATTTCGTGTGTGACAACCACCATGGTCATTCCTTCATTTGCTAAATCTTTCATAACGTTCAACACTTCTCTTACTAATTCTGGATCAAGAGCTGAGGTTGGTTCATCAAACAGCATGACATCTGGTTCCATTGCGAGCGCCCTGGCTATCCCTACCCGTTGCTGCTGACCTCCAGAAAGCTGAAATGGATAATAATCTTTTTTATCAGAAAGACCTACTTTTTCGAGATAGTACTCAGCTTTTTCTCGCACTTTTTCTTTTGGTTCTTTTTTTACTGTAACCGGCCCTTCCATTACATTCTCTAGTGCTGCCATATGCGGGAAAAGGTTATAACTCTGGAAAACCATCCCTGTGTGCCGGCGGAAAGCCGAAAGAGCTGCAGGACTAACCTTTTTCGTAAAGTCCATTTCCTGTCCGCCAATCGAAATACTGCCTTCTGTTGGTGTCTCCAATACATTTAAGCATCGCAGGAAAGTTGTTTTACCAGAACCCGAAGGCCCGATAATGATAACGACTTTGCCTTTGTCTATTTCCAAATCAATTCCTTTTAGAACTTCAAGCTCATTGAAAGATTTTTTCAACCCTTTAATCGTGATCATATTAACCACTCCTTCGACCACATTTAGCGTGATACATAACGATCCAGCCTATTTTCAATTCTCCCCTGAGCTATTGAAAGGAGAAAACAGATTACCCAGTAAATAAGCGCTGCTTCTGTATAAAGAAGCAGAAATTCATAATTTGTCGTTGCGATTTCCTGTGCCCTGCGGAACATCTCAGTGAGAAGAATCATTGAAGCAAGTGATGTATCTTTTACCAGACTAATAAAAGTGTTGGATAATGGCGGAATCGATACCCTTGTGGCCTGTGGAAAAATGATTCTTTTTAACACTTGTCTGTTGTTCATGCCAATCGAATATCCTGCTTCCCATTGTCCCTTAGGAATAGAAAGGATGGCAGCTCTGATAATCTCTGACGCATATGCACCCACATTTAAACTGAAGCCGATAATTGCTGATGGCCACGGGTCCAGTACAATCCCAATGGTGGGTAGACCGTAGAAAAGAATGAATAATTGCACTAGCAAAGGCGTTCCTCTGATTGCAGACACGTAAACCCGCGCAACAGCCCTCAGGAATTTCACATCTGAAATTCTTGCGAGGGCTGTCAGAATAGCTAATCCTATACCAAATACAAATGAAATCAATGTTAAAGGAATCGTGTAAAAAATAGCCCCCTGAATAAGGGGGAGAAGTGAATTTTGTGCTATTTCAACCAGCCGGGCCATTCTTTCCGGATCAGCTAATATATTATTCAAGTACATTTTCGCCAAACCACTTTATCGAAATTTTGTCGTAAGTACCGTCTGCAATCATATCAGCAAGTGCTCCATTCACTGCCTCTACAAGCGTTTCGCTGTCTTTTCTGAACATTAATCCACTTTGTGAAGCGTCCGGGCTCTCGGCAACAATTTTCACCTTTGCTTCCGGTTTTGCCTTTTTAAAATCCAGGAACGAAAGGTTTTCATTAATGGTCACATCTGCACGCTTAGACAAGAGCAGCTCAATCGCCTGGTTAAAGCCATCGACACCTACGATTTCTGCCCCTTGTTCCCTGGCCATATCAGCATAGTTACTTGTCATGGACTGAGCAGCCTTTTTATTCTTTAAATCTTCGAAACCCTTTACTTCATCATTATCTTCATGAGCGATCAAAACTGCTGTAGACGTAATATATGGATTAGAAAATGCATATTTTTCTTCTCTTTCTGGCTTGATTCCTACCTGGTTCGCAATCATATCAAACCGCTTCGCATCCAGGCCGGCAAACATGGCATCCCACTGGGTTTCCTTAAACTCAGCCTCAACTCCAAGTCTTTTGGCGACCTCTTTCGCAATCTCTACATCAAAACCTGTAAGTTCCCCATTATCGTCATGGAAAGTGAACGGAGGGTAGGTACCTTCTGTACCAACAAGCAGTTTTCCTTCTTTTTCGACTTTAGCAAGTACCGCATTTTCCTTTTCTGTTGCATCGTTCCCCTGAGGCACGTTGTCAGTGTTATCCTTGCTTTGCCCCCCGCAGCCTGTAATCGTAAGGACTGCTGCCAGAATTAAAACAAATAGAAATGATAATTTTTTCACTTAGTATTCCTCCTATTTAGTTATTACTATGAATGAATAGTCTTATCTAATAGCCATAACTTTTCTTATATTTACTTTCCCTTTATACAACTTGATTATTACTCGTATTTAAAAATTGTAATTGCTATGTTAAACAATAGCCCTTAATACCCAACTGTTACTTTCCGTCTTTTTGGTGCAGCATTTTTTCAAGATGTTTTACGGTTGGTGTTAAATTCAGCAGAAAGTAAGACTCTCTAAGTCTCCTCGAGGGGGCACTAAACTTTAGATAACCTGCTCCTCCCTGATGCAGCATACTGCCATGTGCTGCTTTTGATGTAAGATACGCAATCTTCAAGCGCAATTGGAGAAGTTCATGCCATTGTTCCACTAAATTCAAACCAGCAGCCAGTTCGTATACATTTGTGCGGATTGATTCTAGTTCATTCTCTAGTTCCTCTGGCTGGATCGGCAGAAAATTATTGCAGCCTCCTTGCTTATTGCAAACCTGACGGATGGAGGCAACGGAAGACTCGGTGACACCCATTCCAAGCGGAATTTGATACAGGACAAAGGCTGGCCTTATGCTTTCAATAAATCGATCGACATCTTCAGATATGATCCACTTATCAGGAATGGTTACCTCATCGAATGTACACGAATAAGTGGCACTGCCGTTTACCCCTAAATACTCTAATTTTGCCTTTAAAGTAAGTCCTTCTGCATGACAAGGAACCACTGCCATAATACGCTGATTGGAGTTAACTTCCGCAATGATGCCAAACCAATGATCCGTACCTAAATTTGATACAGAGGGCAATTGCCCTTTTACAATATATCCATCATTATTCTTAACAGCGTTTAAATGCAAAGTTTCTAAGCCAGCATAATACTTCATAGGGTTTGAAAGCCCCGTTCCGCCAAGCAGGGTTCCATTCTCCAGCTGAGGTAATATTTCTCTTTTTAGATAGGCATTCTTGCTGTTGCGTATATAAGTCAAAGAAGCAAGATGGCACCAAAGGTTAAATGCTGTTGTCATACAGACCTTTGCTATTTCTTCTACAACACGTACCTCTTTTGAGTAATCCACCCCATTCTGGGAACTCAAGAAACCAGCTTTACCAATGCTTTTCAAAAAGTCCTCTGCATAATAGGCATCTGAATCAACTTTTCGCACAACCGGCTTCAGCTGTTTTTGGATCAACTCATCTAGAATCTTTATGTTTTCCAATGGTTACCTCTCCCCTTCACAGCCTTTTTAAAAAGAAAACCTCCGGCTAAGGAGGTTCCACCATTAAGATAATTCTGTAATTGTATCGATCGGTGCCTTAACAGCTTCGCGTGCTTTTTTTACTGTTGACTCGTCTGGAGAATCATAGAAGCAGAGGCATTTGGTCATATCTTCACAGACATAGGTTCTTGAGAAAGTAACTTCAGGAACTTCTGCATAATGAACGGAGTTTTTTGTCTTCCTTTCAAGATAGGCTTCCATTGTCAGGTTTTCCGGAAGGTTCCATTCCACAAGATAATTCACCTTGTCAGCCTGTTTTTTTACTTCCTCTAATTCAGTCCCAACAAGGCGAACCGGTTTGATTAGAGTCACAGGGACACCTAACACTCTTAAACTTTCATTTATGACATTCCGTTCTGCCGCTTCAAAAATAAAGAAAGCCCTTGAGAGATCCTTTGCCACTTGAACTTCAATTAAACTTGCACTTTGCTTTCCCAATTCTACACGAATTTCTTCAACCTTCTTTTCAAATGATTCTCTTCCATCTACAGTACCGTTAAAAATTGATTCCACTAAATATAAAGATGCCATTTGTATTCCTCCCATTTATTAATAACCTATATGTTTACTCGGATATAACCTTTAACTTATTTTATAACACTAAGTTAATAAAAACAACTTAGTTGTTTAAAAAATTATGTTATGATTAAACTAATTTTTATCGGAGGTTTATAAAAGATGCGCGAATCAAAATATGATTTACCATGTAATATTGCTCAAACACTTAACATTATTGGAGATCGTTGGACCTTATTGGTTTTACATGAAATCTTGGCTGGAAGAACTACATTCAATGAAATCAAAAAGGAACTAAACGGAATCTCATCAAATATTTTGTCTGACCGGTTAAAACATTTAGAGCAGACAGGCCTGGTGGCCTCTTCACTTTATTCAGAGCATCCACCAAGGTATGAATATACACTTACAAATAGCGGCAAAGAACTGGAAGGCGTATTTAATGCCATCATTATATGGGGCAGGAACAACCTTGAAAAATGCTATAAAAAAATGATCCATACAGAGTGTAAGCACGAAGTGGAACTCGCCTACTATTGTCCGCACTGCAATAAAAATGTCGATGATTTGGAAGTTGTTGAACTTGAAACAATCGATACTTCTTCCCTGAAGTAAGGTATACGGAGACAGAGAGCATTCATGCCCTCTGTCTCTTTTAATTATTCCTGATGCCCCATTGCCGGTTAATCCATGTCTCGAATAATCCAACCGCTTTATCAAGCAATAGCCCGGAAATACCAATAAACAATATGCCTGCCATAACCAAATCAAGCCTCATTGAGTTTCTTGCGTCGATGATTAAATATCCTAATCCTGACTGAGCACCAACCATCTCTCCAGCGACCAGGAAAATCCAAGCAGTCCCCACCGCAATATGAAGACCATTTGCAATGTATGGAAAAGCGGCTGGAAAGATGATTTTCGTTAAAAGCTTAATGCCTTTTATCTCAAGATTATGGGCAACTTTCAAGTAACTTTGATCGACCTTGCGTACAGCTGATACAGTTGACAGCAATACAGGGAAAAAAGCAGCGATAAATATGATCACAATTGCAGGTATATCACCGATTCCGAACCACAGAACAATAAAAGGCGACCAGGCAATTGGCGAAACTGGCCTTATAACTTGAGCGACTGGATCCAGTACATTCCATAGTGAAGGCAGACGGCCAAATATCAGCCCCAGGATAATGGCTGCAACGACAGCAGATAAATACCCTGCTAGAAATCTGTACAGGCTAACTTGAAAATGGGTAAAGAGGGTTCCATCCTGGATTAGGGAAACAATGCCTTCCCAGACCTTTAATGGTGGAGGGAAGAGCACAGTATCATACTTGCCAATGGTTATGACAGCTTGCCAAACAGTCAATAGAATGGCAAACCCTATAATTGCATTCATTACAGGTTTTAATTTCATTTTTTTCACTTCGCTTTATCAATTAAAGAATGATCAACAAACTCACTAAATGAAGGAGGATTTTCCATTAAGCCCATTTCCTTGAGACTTTCCCTAAGCTCTTCAAATTCTTCTTCCTTGATTTTCAAATCATCATATGAAATCCATTGGAAAGAAAGGTCAAGTACATTTTTTTCCACTTTCATGTACTTCGAAGACATTTCGTGTGTATGCTCGTCTTTTAACTCTGCCATTTCGCCAGCTTTTACATAATGATTAACAAACTCCTGAGCAATTTCACTTTCATTTTTGATGAAATCATTCCTTAGGACCAGTGTGCAGTCAATAGAGTCTTCCCATATTTCTTGATCCTGGTAAAGGACCTTTCCTTTTTCAATGGCTACGGAAATTGCCCCAAACGGCTCTGCCACCACATATCCTGCTATCCTGCCTTCTGATAACGCTGCTGGCATTTCTGCAGGTGGCAATTCAATTACATTTACATCTTCATATTTAAGTCCATTTTGCTTAAGCATTTGATATAGAAGGATGTTATGAGTTGAAAATTTATGTGGGATGGCAAAGCTTTTCCCTTTCAGGTCAGCTACACTGTTCACATCATTGTTAGTAACAAATACATTTCCATCACGATGGCCCAGCGCCACAGCACTTAAATCAATTCCCTGTTCCTTTGCCTTCATTGCCAGCGTAACCAGGACAGAGGCCCCATCAATTCTTCCAGTATTCAGAGCATCCATCAATTCCGGCCAGGATCCGAACTTTACAAGTTCAAGATTAAAATTCTCGTATTCTTCCATTTCTCTTTCAATATAGAGCGGAACTGCATGTGTGATGGGGAGATAACCTATTTTCACTGTTCTTTTTTCTCCATCTCCAGATGTCTGATTGCTTGTTCCGGATCCGCAAGCCACGAGTGAGAGCGTAATCATCATCACCAGTATTTGCAGAATGAAGGATTTAAGGGACTTTTTCATTTGTATTCTCCTTGTCTATTAAGATTTAATTTCGTTAAATATGAAATTCTATTGGTGAATGCTCGCGATTAAAATGGAATTCCTCAAAAATCAGTTTACGGTAGTGCTGAAAATCACTATGGCTTCTATCCCGGGGTTTCGACAGTTGAATGTTAATTTCTTTGTGAATTCTGCCTGGGTTCGCATGCATAATAAAAATTCTGTCCGACAAATAAATCGCTTCGTCAATATCATGAGTAACCAGTGCAATAGTCGTTTTTTCTTTGGCTTGTATCCGAAGAAGTTCATCTTGTAAATGATAGCGATTGAAGGTGTCCAGGGCAGCAAAAGGTTCATCCATGAGAATCATCTCTGGCTGCAGGGCGAGTGCCCTTGCGATGGCAACTCTCTGCTTCATCCCTCCAGAAACCTCGTGAGGAAACAACTCACCTTTCCCCTCTAAACCAACCACATTCAGATAATGAAGAGCTCGCTCCCTGCGTTCTTTAGCAGTGAGATCGCTTCCCTCCAGACCCAGTTCAACGTTTTTCAATGCAGATTTCCAAGGGAAAAGACCATAGTTTTGAAATAGCATTATACATTTTCGGGTTGGACGGCTGACAATCTTCCCATCCAGTATCACCTGGCCTTCATCCGCCTTTTCAAAGCCTCCAATAATGTTCAACAAAGTGCTCTTACCACAGCCACTCTCTCCAAGAATAGAAATGGTTTCTCCCCGATTAATCTCTAAAGAAACCTCATTCAAAACTTGAGTGCTCGTTTTCTTGTTAGGAAAGCTTTTATTTACATTTTTGATTTTAATGATTGGGCTTTGACTCACCTTTAAATCCCCCCTCTACAGTTGCATTAAAAACATTATATTCATTAAACTTCATAATTCCTATAAAAATAGTATGAATTACCTTTAGGTTATTTTATTATACTTTGTTCAATTTTACAACTTCAAAATTCCATCAAATTCCGCAGTGTCATATCCACTTTTTCGGAATTAGAAAGAAACCAAACATGGTATGAGGCATTAAAAATATTTCGAAGTTATTTCTTTATACTTGGCAAGCTTGATAGCTTTATATTGTCCCTAATAGCAGCTGGGGTGAATAGAAATAGCGATTTCTCACTTTTTGAATATAATGGGGTATTGCAGCAGGTTCCTGAATGACAAAACCTAAAGGAGGTTCTAATATTGGATCCATCCGCAAACCGGAAAACAGGGGACGACGTGAGCAAGAACGAACGAATTTTAGAAATTGAAAAACAGATTGCAGCGACCCTTTGGGTTCAGGCTGTGGCTCAGATAACCGAAGCGATTCTTCTGGCAAAATTGTTGGATTTAAAAGGGGAGACGGAAGGGGAAAGAAAAATCCTGACTGGAGTCTGGGTTCAAACGATTGGGCAAACAATTGAAGTACTTGCAGTCACCAAAGAAATTTCCGCTGTTGATCCTGAAATCATAAGAGAAGCTCAGAAAATTATCGTAGCGGCCGATTTGCTGCAATCTGCCGGTGCAGCCATAGAGGCAGTTGGAGGGAAACAGGTCATAACCGAAGCTCCTGGAGGCTTCGTCCCATAATATTGTTATCGTGATCCTCAAATCTGTTGTTAATAAACCATCATTTTCATATCCCCCTATGACCGAGAATGCCTCTGTCGAATTTCATTGCAGTTAAATGAAGTCTCGGTAAGAAGCACCGCCAGAAATTAAGCAAAAAGCTGCTGGACGATAACATCCAACAGCTTCGAAGTCCTATTCACTTTTTTAATAGCAGATAAACAAAATACGGTGCTCCGATTAAAGCAGTCATAATTCCCGCTGGGATTCCTTCTGGTTCCAGGAGATTGCGGCCGATGGTGTCTGCAAATAAAAGCAGCCAGCCTCCTGTTAGTGCTGCAATGGGAAGGAATAATTGGTGTCTTGGCCCTATTAATGCTTTTGCCAAATGCGGCGCCATCAATCCGATAAAGGCAATTGCGCCGGTGATGGAAACCGCGGATGCCGCTAATGCTACTGCTGTCAGAAGCAGGATCATCCTTTCTTTTTCAATCGAAACACCTACTCCTATAGCGATGGGATCATTTAAATTAAGCAGGTTTAACTTATTCGCCTTGTATAAGGTGAACGGAATCAAGATGAGCACCCAGGGAAGCAGCGCCCAAATGAATGGCCAGTCTGTTCCCCAGATATTCCCCGCGAGCCACCTCGCGATAAAATCAACCTTCTGGCGTTCTGCTGCTGATATGATCACAATCATGGCACCCGACAGAGCCATCGAGAATCCAATCCCCACCAGTATCAACCTGACAGGCTGCAACCCGCTGCCCTTTTTATAGGAAAATAGATAAATAAGCAAAGCTGTGATCATGGCTCCGATAAATGCCACGGCTGGCAGCATATATGCAAAGGAAGCAGCATCGATGGGAAAGAATAAAAAGAAAACAGCGATCCCTACACCTGCTCCTGAGTTAATACCGATGATTCCGGGATCAGCCAGATCATTTCTCGTCAGTCCCTGTAAAATCGAACCTGATATCGCCAGTGCCATTCCCGCAAGAAGCGTCACGATGATACGCGGCAATCGAATGGAGAACAATACAAATTCCTCTTTAAAGGTCCCCTGGCCGAGCATCGTCGGCAATATCCGATTATAGGAAACGGATGAATAACCCAATCCAAGGCTGACGCCAATGGTCATGATAATGAAGATCAGCAACACACTAATGATCAGTCTTTGTTTTTTGATGAGAGATGGATGGATCATGAAAAGCTCCTCCCTCCTCTATTTACAATAAACAGGAAGAATGGCAACCCTAATAATGAGATAATGGCAAAAACCGGCGTTTCATAAGGCGCGTTAATCGTTCTTCCAATCGTATCAGCCACAAGCATGAAAGATGCCCCAATGATCCCCGACATGGGCAGGACGAAACGGTAATCTGTCCCAACAATCATTCTGACGATATGCGGGACCATTAAACCGATAAAGGCCATGTTTCCTACAAGCGCTACGGATGCACCTGCAAGCAGGACAATCACGACAAACAAGATGAATTTGATTTGGGCGGTTTTTTGGCCCAGGCCTACAGCTACTTCTTCATTCAAGCTTAAAATGGTCAGCTGCCTTGATAAATAAAATGAAACAAGCATTCCGACCGTAATAAACGGAATGATGAATTTCAGCTGTGTCCAGGATGTGCCCATTAATCCACCAGCTGTCCACATCGATACATCCTTTGATATTTTAAAATAAAGGCCGATTCCTTCGGCAACGGCAAATAAAAAGGCAGAAACGGCGGCACCGGCAAGGACAATCCTTAACGGAGAAAATCCACCCTTTTTCAATGCCCCAATGCCAAAGACAAGAATTACGCCAATGGCTGCACCTATGAAACATGCAATGGTGATGGCGATATACCCAGCTCCTGGGAACAGTGCCATAGTTAGAGCCAAAGCGGCATTCGCTCCTGCAGTGAGGCCCAGCAGACCCGGGTCTGCCAGCGGGTTCCTGGTCAATCCCTGCATGATCGCTCCCGAGATCGAAAGGGCTGCACCGACAAAGATAGCAGCCACTTCTCTCGGGAGGCGGATTTCCCTGATCATGGTGATTGTATCTGTTTTGACATTTGAAGTTAACGCCAGCCATATTTCTTTTATTGTTGTATCTGCCGCTCCAAATATCATCGACACTATAAAAGTGGCAATCAGCACGATCACCCCGGCGGTGAACTTACTGATCATCTTGAGCGGGCTGTTTTCGTTCGTCATAAGCATCTCATCTTCCTGATAGCAAGAAGAGGAATTCCAAAGAATTCCTCCCCGCCTATTTTATTGTCCTAAAAATGACTTTTTAAAGAATTCAAGCTGGTATTCCAGTGTAAGAGGGTCATTGAAGTAAAATTCCTTCGCATTTGCTTCAAAAACCTGGTTGTTCTTTACAGCAGGGATGTTCTTGTATGTTTCTGTCTGTTGGAATGATGTATCTCCTTCTGCGTTTTTACTGAAGATGACATAGTCACCGGCATATTCAGACAGAACTTCGGGAGAAATCGCATAGTAGCCTTGCTCAAGCGCCATTTGTTTAACTTTTTCAGGCATGTTCAGCTTCATTTCCTGGTAAAGGATTTCTGTTCCACGTGCCCAATTGTCTCCAAATACATAAAGCTCTTTGTCGAAGTTTTCAATGACGGACACCGTAGCATCTTCGCCAATCTTCGCTTTGATTTCTTCACCGGCTGCTTTGGAATCTGCTTTGAAGCTGTCGATCCACTCCTGCGCTTCTTTTTCCTTATTCAAAAGCTTGCCGATTTCAAGGTGTTGATTCAGGTAATCCAGCTTACCGTAAGTAAACGTCACTGTCGGCGCGATTTCCTTTAGTTTATCCACATTTTTAATGGTTGAAAGTCCAATGATCAAATCTGGATCCAATTCGATGATTTTTTCAAGGTTTTCATCTGTTACTTCTTCTACGTCCTTCAACTTTTCGAAACGCGGGTTCATTTTAGACCAGGAGTCCACTCCTACAATATTCACATCAAGCGCCATGACATTTCCCGCAAAACTGGAAAGGACAATGACTCTCTCAGGATTTGCCGGCACTTCTACATCACCATTTTCAGATTGATAGGTAATCGTTTCGGATTTATTTGCTTCCTTCTTCTCACTTGATTTCTCCGTTGTTTCTCCTCCACAAGCGCTAAGCAAGAGCACTAGCATAAGCAGGAATGGCATGATTAATTTCTTCATCTTCTTGTTCTCCTTTGATTAGGTTGTATGTGATACAAATCGGTTTTATTGTACGCGGATCCATGCCAATTTCAGCATCGATCTGAAAAACTTTTCTCAATACTTCTTTGTTTATTACTTCTTCGCTTGTTCCTGTTTTTACGATATTCCCAGCCTTCAAAGCTACAAGGTGATCGGCGAACCTTGCTGCATGATTTAAATCATGCAATACCATGACAATCGTCCGTTTTTGCTCCCTGTTCAGCTTTTGCAGCAATTCAAGGATCTCCAGTTGATGTGCCATATCCAGATAGGTCGTTGGTTCATCAAGGAAGATCATTTCTGTTTCCTGGGCGAGAGCGAGGGCAATCCAGACGCGCTGCCTTTGACCCCCGGACAATGCATCCACAGGGTCATATTTGAAAGCTGCCGTTCCTGTCACCTCAAGGGCCCAGTCAATGACCTCCAAGTCTTTTTTCGTCAGTCTTCCAAAACCCTTTTGATATGGAAAGCGTCCATATGAGACAAGTTCCCCAACAGTAAGACCCGCAGCACTTTCAGGAGTTTGAGGGAGAATTGCCATTTTTTTCGCCAGGCTCTTTGTATCTTCTTTCGTAATGCTTACGCCATCAAGGACGATGGATCCAGATTGATGCGTAATAATCCGTGACATTGATTTTAACAATGTCGATTTCCCACAGCCATTGGGCCCAATGATAATTGTGATTTGCTGATCGGGAATTTCAAGAGTTAAATCGTTTACAATCGTTCTTTCTCCATATCCCACTTTTAACTGTTCAGTATAAAGGCGAACCATTATCAGTCCTCCGTTTTCAAATTTTAATTGATAATGATTATCAGTGTCGTTTATAATAACACTATAAAACTATTTCTTATGTGAGTCAATGAACTTTTTGTGACAATAATAAGCTATTTATTTATAAGGGGTGCTTTTGCATGACCGAACATGAGATTTTTGACCTGACAATCATTGGCGGAGGACCAGCTGGGCTGTATTCCGCATTTTACGGTGGACTGCGTGAAATGAAAACGAAAATAATAGAGGCACAACCCGAACTGGGCGGGAAAATCCATGTCTATCCTGAAAAAGTAATTTGGGACATCGGGGGACTTGGTCCCATCACAGGAGCCAGGCTCATTGAGCAACTTAAGGACCAGGCCATGACATTCAACCCAGAAGTCGTGTTGAATGAAAAAATCTCTTCGATCAGTTTTAGTGATGGTTTATTCATATTGAAAGCAGCGTCCGGAGCCGTCCATTATTCGAAGACTGTTATTGTGGCGATAGGGAGCGGAATCTTAAAGCCTCAGAAACTAAAGCTTGAAGGTGCTGAACGCTATGAAGTGTCCAACCTGCATTATATGGTGAATTCCATCAAGTATTTTAAAGACAGAACCGTTGCCATCTCCGGAGGGGGAAATTCTGCGATTGATTGGGCAAATCTGCTCGAACCGGTAGCAAAGAAAGTGTATCTGGTGCACAGGAGAGATTGCTTTTCCGGTCATGAATCGCAAGTAACCCAAATGATGAACAGCACAGTTGAATGTATCTTTAATTCTTCCATTACCAGATTAATAGCCGATGAGTCTCATACTTCCATTGCTTCTGTAGAGCTGACGAATCAAAGGAATGGCGAAAAATTCACACTGCCTGTGGATGAGGTTTTGGTCAATCATGGTTTTGACCAGGATGCTTCATTGCTTGAAAATAGCGAACTGGACGTCCAACTCATTGATCAATTTTACATTGATGGAACCCCAACCAGTGAAACATCTGTGCCTGGACTTTTTGCTGCAGGAGACATCCTGAAGCATGAAGGGAAAGTGAATCTGATTGCCGGCACCTTTCAGGATGCGGCTAATGCGGTAAACAAGGCCAAGCAGTTCATCGAACCTTCAGCGGAGAGGGCTGCGATGGTTTCATCCCATAATAAAGTGTTTAACGAGAGAAATAAGGAATTGATAGAGCAATTGGTTAAATAGAAGACCATACTAAAAGGCAGCCGTCGATGGCTGCCTTCTTTTATACATGGCTGATATTTATACTGTACTTTCTTCAGGTTCCATAAATGGCGGAAGCGGGTCGCGAAAGCCGGACCAATTCAAAGACATCTCCTCATCCGTTAACAGACATTGGTCAAGGGTGGCTGCTACCTCTTCCCTATCCATTTCAACACCGATCATGACCAGCTCTGTCATCCGGTCGCCGAATTCACTGTCCCATTTCAAGCGTAATTCCGGGTCTTCATTCAGGATCTGGTTTATTTCACTTTCTGGATAGGCTGCTACCCACTGTCCTGCTGCCTGGAGCATGATGGATGGTCCTGCTTGAGACAAAAGGCCAGCTGTATCATTTCGTGTGGCCAGCCAGAAGAAACCTTTAGCCCTTACCACATCCTCAGGCCATTTCTCAAGCCACTTCATCCATCTCTCAGGATGAAATGGCCGTTTTCTCCGATAAACAAATGAAGAAATGCCGTATTCCTCTGTTTCCGGGATATGTTCTTCGTTCAGTTCTTTGATCCAGCCTGCACCCTGGCTTGCTTCTTCAAAGTCAAAGAGCCCGGTGTCCAAAACTTCACTTAAGTTAACCTGAGAATGGTTTGAATCGATAATCCTTGCTCCAGGATTCAGCTTTTGGATGACCGCTTTTAGTTCATGCAGTACTGCCTCTGAAACAAGATCTTTTTTGTTTAAAATAATGACATTGGCGAACTCGATCTGGTCAATCAACAAATCGACGACCTCTCGAGTGTCATGCTCATCAGCGCCCTGCTTTCTGTCCAGCAAGCTTTCTCCAGACGAGAAATCATGCCAGAATCGGTTTGCATCTACAACCGTAACCATTGTATCGAGAGTACACCATTCGGCCAGATTGATTCCCAGCTCTTCATCAACATATGTAAATGTCTGTGCGACAGGAATGGGTTCTGATATACCTGAAGATTCAATAACAATATAATCAATGTCACCAGCCTTCACCAGGCGTTCAACCTCAATGATCAAATCTTCCCTCAGCGTGCAGCAAATGCACCCGTTCTGGAGTTCAACCAGCTTCTCTTCTGTTTGTGAAAATCCGCTTTGTTTGACTAATGCTGCGTCAATGTTTAACTCGCTCATATCATTGACAATGACAGCTATTTTTTTATCCTCTCGGTTGTTCAGTATATGGTTTAACAATGTGGTTTTTCCGGAACCAAGATATCCGCTTAGCACAGTTACAGGAATTTTACGGGTCATTTTTAACGCCTCTTGTTTAATTTACTCTAGAAACAACAACCTATAGGGAAACGCAGAGGTGCCAGGAAAACTTTCTGACACCTCAATTTAAATCGAAATGATTACGATTTAAAAATCAAAAAAAAGTACTTTACTTCGTCTCACGATGAAGGGTATACCTCTTTAGCCGAGGAGAATATTTCTTTAACTCGATCCGGTCAGGGTTGTTCCGCTTATTTTTAGTGGTTATATAATTTCTGTCTCCAGTTTCTGTACAAGCTAATGTGATTTTTACTCTCATTAAAAGTAACCTCCATATATTATTATAAAACGCTTCGGACAATTCTTTCTGCTGCCTGGCGCGCACCCGAAATATTCCGGGCAATCGGCCCAATCTCAAGCTCTGCCAATGGTCCCATCACGTATAAATTCTTGCACCATTCAAGGGATTCGCTCACGATTGGATAGCCGCATTCAGCACAAGGAAGAGCATGCCTTTGAATCGCCGTCTCCAGCCATTCTCCACCAGGTCTGGATGGTTTGAATCCTGTTGCAAAAACAACTGATCGGACCTTCACTTCCTGCTGATCCGTGGAGAGGACGATTTTCGGGCCTTCGCTCCTCCGAGCATTAATGATCTCCCCGTCCGTCACCTTAATCAGTTGATTCTTTTCAAGTACTTTGAGTCTATAAAACAGCTCTTTAGGCAATGACCCTCGGTTCCTGGCCTGTTTGATCATTTCTCTTCGTTCGGTATAGTCTTTGATCATGGCGTAGGTCGTTTGCTTTTTTGGCCCCAGCCAGCCTGGGTCACTGTCAAAATCATACACCCTGAACGGATGCCTTTTAAACAAATGAACCTGTCCTGGATAGAGAGCTGAAAGCTTGATGACGAGATGTGCGGCTGTGATCCCTCCGCCTATTACAGCTACAGGAGCCTGGAGTCTGGATAAATCAACATTTCTGTCAAATATATGGAAGGTTTGCTTCCCATCATCTCCGATGGAGTCAGCCCAATCGGGAATATTCAGTTGTTCGTTTACACTGAGCGCTAGTACGATGTTTTTTGACCTTACTACCTCGCCGCTTACCGTACTGACGCTCCAGCTTCCTGCATCCCGGTTTATCCAGTTCACAGATCCCTGGTGCCAGCATTCCATTAACCTTAAATCACGGAACAGTTCAAGACTATGTTCATTAAAAATAGGTAATGAAGGTCTTTTATACACTCCATAGAAATCTGTTCTCTTTTTATGCTGCTTTCCTGCAAATTTAATCAGACTAAATGGATCCACATCCAGATGATGTACAAATGGGGATCGGAGGAACTGCATCCCTATCCGTTCGGTGTTTTTCATCCATGTGAATAGAGGGGAATCATGCGGATCGATAATACGAAGCCCCTCCGGCAGCACCTTTTTATTTTTCAATAAGAATGCTGAAACTGTACACCCGTGAATCCCTCCTCCGATTACAACCCAATCATACATCATAAATTCCTCCTGATACCCAAAATAAACCGTAACCATTACGATTTATAAATTAAAAAAAAACAAGAATGCACCTCGTTGAGGGAAAAGTAAAAGTAGAGGGTGTCACCTTTCTTGTCCTTCGTGTCTTCAACCTGATCGGTAAAATCAATCCAGGTTATATTCCTTAATTTCTGTTCCATTTGACTGTTAATTATGTTCTCAATCTCATGCATGGTCATGACCAGCTGGCCAAACGTAAGATTAAATTGTTTTGCAGCCTTCCTGTGTGGTGAATGTTTTACAAGCAGAGCCAAAAATTCATCCGCTGTTTCTGCTTCCTGAGCCAGCTCATCTTCTAGCTCAACAATATATTCATATATTTCTTTTTGAGCCAATGGAAGAGACTTTACGATCTCCCTTGAGAGGATTTCCATCAAATGCGAATTCATATGAAAGCTCCTATTTACTTTTGAAATTATACCTCTTCATGAAACGCTCGGTCCTGCCTCCGCGATCAGCAAATTTCTGGACTCCAGTATAAAAGGGATGTGTATCCGAGCTGATTTCCACTTTGATTAAAGGGTACATTACCCTGTCTTCCCACTCAATGGTCTCGTTTGACGTTTTTGTAGACCCTGTCAAAAACTTAAAACCACTGTTGGTATCCATAAATACCACTTTATGATAATCCGGATGAATATTTTCCTTCATTCCATTCCACCTCCGAGTCTATTACCAGCTGGATTTTTTCACGCCTGGAATTTGGCCCTTGTGTGCATATTCCCTAAAAGCAATTCGTGACATCTTAAACTTACGGAGATAGCCTCTTGGCCGTCCTGTTACCTCACATCGGTTTTTCAGGCGAGTCGAAGATGAGTCCCTCGGCAACTTCCTTAGTGCTTCGTAGTCTCCCTTTTCCTTTAACTCTCTCCTGAGTTCTGCATACCGCATGACAAGTTCCTGGCGTTTGCGCTCCTTTGCAACCTTTGACTTCTTCGCCACTGAATTTCACTCCTCTCTTGTAAATCGTAATCATTACGTTTTAAAAACGAGATAAAGTTATTAAAACACATTTCTTACGTTCCTGCAACACCCATGTTCATCGGCAAGGCCTGTCGACAATGAAATCGCAGTGTCTGGTCCGTAATAGGCCCATTTTATTAAACATTAAGAAGAGCTTCTCACCAGAAATGTCTATTCTTCTGATCTATTTTTATTAATCGAAAAAAGACGAAGCAGTTGGACGGACAATAATCTATAAAAATACCACATTACTGTCCGTCCTATTCAGCTTAAAAGAGAATCAAAGCTCATCAAACCCATTTGCATCTGAGGTTTTCGTGTATTGCCTTGATTTTTGTTCAAAGAAATCGGTTTTTCCAAGGTCGACTTCCTGATAGGCGATAATCCATCGCAATGGATTGGTCCGGTAGCCTTCGAATGGCGAATCAAAGCCTAATTGTTCCGCTCTTTTATTGGCCATGAATTTTATATAAGCCTCGACGTCATCAAGCAGCAGCACGTCTATTTGATTGCCGATGATTTGGTCAGCCCATTCGATTTCCAGCTGGGCGGCTTTTTTAAAGGTAGAAGTGCCGAAATCACGCAGCGACTGGGTATCATATTCCCTGTTTTCTTGTAAAATCTCCTTGAATATTTTTTCAAATAAACCGACGTGAAGCTGTTCGTCCCGGTTTATATAGTTGATCATCGTGCTGGTGCCGACCATTTTTTGATTGCGGGCGAGGTTATAGAAGAACGCAAATCCTGAGTAAAAGAACAATCCTTCAAGAACCACATCATAAACAATCGAGTGCAGCAGGTTTTCGATTGTCGGATTCTCGGCAAATCCTTTGTAGCCGTTTGTTATGAAGTCATTCCTTTTCCGCAAGGTCGGTTCCGTCCTCCAATAATCGAATACCTCCTCCTGCTTCGCCTTTGGTACAATGCTGGACAGGACATAACTGTACGAGTGATTATGGACCACTTCCTGCTGGGCAAGGATGATCATCAGTGCATTCAGGCTTGAATCGGTCAAATAGTCTGCTACCCTTCCGGCATAGTCGGTTTGGATGCTGTCAAGTAAGGCCAACAAGCCAATGATTTTCAAAAACGCATCCTTCTCTTGCTCAGTAAGCATCGGAAACTGTTTGATATCCTTGGACATGTTGATTTCGAACGGAGTCCAAAAGTTCCCCAGCATCCTTTTATACTTTGGGTACGCCCAAGGAAACCGGACATCGTCCCAATTCAATATGTTCGAGCTTTCTCCGTTTATGATCCCTGTAGAGGCATTTGGCGCCGTGACATCAACAAGTGACCTTTTTGTTAAATGACTCATTTCCTCCATCCTCCCTTAGCTATGGCAGCTTTCGCATTCTTCAAGCTCCTGGCCTGAAGTTGACCGAATATAATACGTCGTCTTCAATCCTGATTTCCATGCATCAAAATGCAATTCGAGAAGCGACTTTGCCTTAATATTATTTTTTACATAGAAATTAAACGAGATGGACTGGTCAATATGTTTTTGGCGTCTCGCATTCTGTTTAATGCTCCAATGCTGTTCAATGTTATAGGCTGTCTTGTAGTACCACGTTGTGTCTGGTGACAGGTCTGGCGCAGTGACTGGAATGCGGTAATCCTTCTTCTCCTCGGAATACTCGAGCCTGAAAATGGGATCGATGCTTGCCGTTGAACCGGCAAGGATGGAGGTAGAAGAGTTCGGTGCAACGGCCATTAAATATCCATTTCGAATGCCATCCTGTTTGACTTCTTCTCTTAATGACACCCATTTTTCAGAAACATAAGCCCTTTTGCGGAAGTATTCCCCGGTCGCCCAATCGGATTCTTGAAAGTATGGATACGCCCCTTTTTCCCTGGCCAGATGCTGGCTTGCTTTGATGGTCAAATAGGCGATTTCCTCGTATAAGGAGTCACAATATTCCACCGCCTCCTCACTTTCCCACTTGATCCCTTTCAATGCTAAAAGGTGATGCCAGCCAAAGGTGCCAAGCCCAATTCCGCGGTAGTTCTGGTTCGTTATTTGAGCCTGCAAAACCGGAATTTGGTTCAAATCGATCACATTATCCAGCATCCGGACTTGAATATTGACCACTCTTTCCAGGACATCATCCATCATCGTTTTCGCCAGGGAAATGGAGGATAAATTGCAGACGACAAAATCGCCTGGTTTCTTGCTGATGATGATTTTCCCATCGGCGACTGTCTCTTCTTCAAGTACTGTCGGACTCATGTTCTGGGTAATCTCTGTGCAAAGATTGCTGCAGTAAATCATGCCTTTATGGTGATTGGCATTAAAGCGATTCACGGTATCACGGTAAAACATGTAGGGAGTACCTGTCTCGAGCTGAGAAACCATGATCGATTTAAAGATTTCAATTGCGGGCACAACTTCACGGGATAAATTAGGGTGATTTACACAGGCCCAATATTTTTCCCGGAAGGAACCTGAGCCTTCTTGTTCATCAAAATGATCCTCAAGGGAAAATCCCATCACCTTCCTGACCTCATGAGGATCAAACAGATACCAGTTTTCCCGCTTCTCCACTTGCTCCATGAATACATCAGGGATACAGACGCCTGTAAAAAGATCATGCGTCCTCTGTCTTTCATCCCCATTGTTGAGCTTAGCATCAAGGAACGCGAAAATATCTTTGTGCCAGACATCAAGATAAACAGCAATCGCTCCCTGTCTCTGGCCTAGCTGGTCAACCGAAACCGCTGTATTATTCAGCTGCTTCATCCATGGAATCACCCCGGAACTGATGCCCTTGAACCCTTTTATATCACTGCCGCGGCTTCTGATTTTACCAAGATAGACACCGATTCCTCCCCCATTTTTGCTTAAGGTCGAGATGTCGGTATTCGAGTCATAAATGCTTCTCAGATCATCGTCTACTGTATCGATGAAGCAGCTTGACAGCTGGCCGTAGCTTTTTCCTGCATTGGATAAAGTCGGTGTGGCGACGGTCATGTACAGATTGGAAAGCGCCCAATAGGCTTCTCTTATAAAATCCATCCGTTTTTCCTTTGGTTCATTCGCCATAAGGGTCATCGCGATGATCATAAAACGCTCCTGCGGCAATTCAGCAAAGTCCCCTTCCTGTGTCTTCGCCAAATACCTTTCTGCCATCGTCAACAATCCGATGTATGTAAAAAGTTCGTCCTTTTCGGGTTCAATTATTTTTTCGAGGAAGTCGATTTCTTCCCTGGAATAAACTTCGAGCAGCACGCTATCATAAATGCCTTTTTGAACTAGAGACGCAATCAGCTGATAGAACCCTCCATATCCAGGAGATTTTCGAAATTCTGCGCTGAGCCTGTACAATCTCTGCAGATAAAACCGGGCTGCGGCAAATGTCCATTCTGGCTCATGCCGGCCGATTCTCTCAACGGCCATTAGGATCAGCATATTTTCCAGCTGATCGGTCGACATCGGCTTTACTTGCAGCGTTTTATCCACCTGTTCCTTGAAACTCTTAAAATTCAAATCAGGGAATTTCATTTCAATTTCATCTATCAGACTATTTTTTGCTTGAATGCTCAAGGTAGGTCCCTCCGTTCGATTTTTTCCTCATTTCCAACCGCCGCTGCCTTCTTTCTTCAGCTGTTGATAATAAAAAGCGTTCTTCCTCGGTTTCAGGTTTCACCCCTGCTACAGGGACAGGCTTGCCAGTTTCATCCTTGGCGACCATCGTCAGAATGGACGTGGTGGTAAGTGTTTTTCTGTTCAATTGCAGGTTTTCACTCTCCACCTTTACAAACACCTCCATGGACGTCCTACCTGTTGAGACGACAACTGCTTCAAGCGTCAAGATATCCCCCACTTCCGCAGACGACAGGAAATTCACAGAGTCAATCGATGCCGTCACGACTGCCCTCCTGCTGTGCTTCATTGCAGAAATAGCCGCAATTTCATCAATATAGGACAAAACCGTCCCTCCAAAAATCGTTCCCAAATGGTTCGTGTCCGGCGGAAGGACAAGGCGTGTTTGGATAGTTCTTGATACATGAGAGGATAATTCGTTCATTTCTCAGGCTCCTTTTTATAAAATAGTTCCTGGAAAATGAGAAAAACCCATCACAAAGGATGGGTTTCAGTTACGTTGATGTATTAATAGACATAGAAAGCCTACCAAATAATCCCCGCAATACCTTCCCAATTCCCGAAGAAGATAACACGAATAAATATGGCAGGTCTCCTGACTTGTGCTTCACCCTACTCTGAGGCCTTCCCATCTATTTATCAGACAGTGGTCTTTCCTCATTTCGTCAGCACTTACAGTTGCGGGAACAGTTCTGGACTTTCACCAGATTCCCTATTAAGTCTTCAATTAGACACCATACTTACTGGTAATTCAATATATAGTTGTTTTCTTTTCGATAAACACAATATATCGTGTTATATTACTAGATATTAAATGATAGTTTCGGGAAATTCAACCATTTTGTCTAAAAGATTTTTTGAACATCTTTGTTTACTCCTCCCCCACTTTTGACCTACACACCCATCAAATTACCCGTTTTTCGATTTACGAAAATTTTTTTCAAAAAATGATTGACACATTCTCTCTGCCGCAGTAAAGTAGAAAACAAGATTTAAAACCAAATATTCGTTACCTTCTTATCCAGAGAGGTTGAGGGACTGGCCCTATGACACCTCGGCAGCGGAACCCAATGGGTGACTGTGCCAAATCCAGCAGGCAAGAGCTTGACAGATAAGAAGAGGCCAAACTTTTCATTTTATGTCCTCTTCTTTCTGAAGGGGACTTTTATTTTGGCAAAAAATCCCAGATACAACTTAATACTGTATTTTCTTATCAAGAGAGGCAGAGGGACTGGCCCTATGAAGCCTCGGCAGCGGATCCATTTGGAGACTGTGCCAATTCCAGCAAGCATTGCTTGACAGATAAGAAGAGAACCATGTTATTTCATGTCCTCTTCTTTCTGAAGGGGATTTTTATTTTCCAAAATCCTCACTCAATTCATACTCATATTTTCTTATCAAGAGAGGCAGAGGGACTGGCCCTATGAAGCCTCGGCAGCGGACTCCTTTTGGAGGACTGTGCCAAATCCAGCAAGCAATAGCTTGGGAGATAAGAAGAGAAGTTAGCCCTGTATTTATTCAGGCTTGCCCTCTTCCTGTTTCCGGGAAGAGGGCTTTTTTCTACCCAATTACGTAAGGAGGCAGACAGATGATTACTTTTGAACAAGTAAAAAAGGTCTACGAAAGTGGCGGACAAAAGGTAGCCGCACTCAATGGCATAGATCTGAACATTAACGAAGGAGAGATTTTCGGGGTGATTGGTTTTAGCGGAGCAGGAAAAAGCTCGCTGATCCGCTGCGTGAACCTGCTGGAACGGCCGACTTCAGGAAAGGTCATTGTCGATGGCCACGATCTGACTTCCCTTTCTGTAAAAGAAGTACGGGAGATCAAGAGGAACATCGGGATGGTTTTCCAGCATTTCAATCTTTTAAATTCAAAAACGGTTTTTGAGAATGTAGCAATGCCGCTGATCCTTGCCAAAACTCCTAAGGAGCAAATAAAAGAGCGAGTCCATCAGCTGCTTGAATTTGTCGGCCTGGCTGACAAAGCAAACAATTACCCGGACCAGCTTTCCGGCGGACAAAAGCAGCGGATTGGCATCGCGCGTGCCCTTGCAACCCAGCCAAAAATCCTGCTCTGTGACGAAGCAACATCTGCACTCGATCCGCAGACAACGAGTTCCATTCTTCAGCTGCTGAAGAAAATTAACAAAGAATACAACATCACGATTTTGATCATTACCCATGAAATGTCCGTCATCCGTGAAATTTGCGACCGGGTCGCCGTTATCGAAGAAGGACGGATTATTGAGGAAGGCTCGGTTTTCAATGTCTTTTCAGCACCAAAAACAAAAACCGCAAGGAACTTTGTCAGCTCCATCATGAACGACAGTATTCCAGATTCGGTGCGGAAGATCATCGAGGAGCATTCAGGGCTTCAAAAGGTATTCCGGATTAACTTTGTTGGCCACTCCGCAGGCCAGCCGCTTTTATCCCAGCTGGCAAAGAAGTTCGATGTGGATGTCAATGTCCTTTTCGGTAACATCACAGAGCTCCAGGGAATCCCATTTGGAAACCTGATCGTCGAGTTCCAGGGAAGTGACAAAGAAATTCTGCGCGCCCTTAATTTTATCAACCAGCAAAAAGTAAGCATAAAGGAAGTGAAAGCACATGCTAGTTAATTCAGATCAAATCATCCAGGCCTTAATTGAAACATTGCAAATGGTCGCCTTTTCCCTGCTGTTTTCAGCAGTGCTGGGTGTGCCTCTGGGAATTGCGCTTGTCGTGACCCGGAAAGGCCATTTGCTAGAGAACGCTCCGTTCTTCAATGTCCTGAATGGCATCATCAACGTGTTCCGTTCGGTTCCGTTCATCATCCTGCTGGTAGCGATCATTCCGATTACGAGATTTCTTGTCGGAACATCGATTGGCACTGCGGCGGCAGTTGTTCCGCTTGTCTTTTATGCAGGGCCGTATATTGCAAGATTGGTAGAGAACTCACTTCTTGAAGTCGACCCGGGTGTGATTGAAGCAGCTGAGGCAATGGGCGCAACTCCATGGCAGATTGTTTTTAAATTCATTCTCCCTGAAGCCATGAGTTCCCTGATCCTCGCCTTCACGATTGCGACAGTCGGCTTGATTGGTGCTTCGGCTATGGCAGGTGCGATTGGCGGCGGCGGACTTGGAGATTTGGCCATTACATATGGCTATCAGCGATTTGATACTACAACGATGCTGATTACAGTAGGAATTTTGATTGTGATGGTCCAGGGCCTGCAATCACTCGGAAATATCACAGCTAAAAAAATCAGAAGAAGATAACCAAGGAGGAAAACAAAAATGAAAAAACTACTATTAACTCTGATCGTACTTACTCTGGCAGCATTCAGCACAGCATGCTCAAGCTCTTCATCATCGGCAAAAGGCGGAGAAACCGTAAAAGTGAAACTGGGCGTAAGCGGAACCGATCACCGCGTTTGGAATTTTGTAGCGAAGAAAGCGGAAAAAGAAGGGATTGAAGTGGAAATCGTCACTTTCTCAGACTATGTGCAGCCAAACCTTGCCCTTGCTGAAGGTGAATTGGATGCGAACTCCTTCCAGACTGTTTCTTATTTTGACGCTTTCATCAAAGAACACAAGCTTGATCTTGTCCCAATCGCTACTACGGTGATTGCGCCAATGGGCATTTATTCAGATAAATACAAAGATGTGAAAGACATTCCTGAAGGCGGGAAAATTGCCCTTGCCAACGAAGCGACGAACATGGGGAGAGGTCTTCTGTTGCTGCAGGAAGCTGGCTTGATTGAGCTTGAAGAAGGCTTTGATGGAATCGGCTCCCTGGACAAAATCACTAAGAACCCTAAGAACCTTGAGTTTGTTACGATTGTTGCCGGACAGACGCCAAGGGTATTGCCTGACGTGGCTGCTTCGTTGATCAACAACGGAATCGCTGTTGACGCAGGTCTTACGCCAAAAGACGATGCTATTTTCCTTGAAAGTGCAACGGCCACTCCATACATCAACATCATTGCTGTAAAAGCAGAAGACAAAGACAACAAGACTTTGAAGCGTTTAGCTGAGCTTTACCAGGAAGATGACACTAAAGAGTTCATCGAGAAGGAGTATAAGGGCAATTCAATTCCTACATTCGTCCCGCTTAGTGAGATTGGCTGGTAAACCAACCATAACGTAGCAGATTGCTGTAACAGAGCGGAGGCGGCTCCGCCCTTCCCGCTCCATATAAAATACGAATCCAGGGAGGAATAAAAGATGTCATCACCAGTAAAATCACGTAACGAATTAAAAGATGTTATTGTCGGGAATGTTGAACTTCATAAGGAGCGTTATCTACAAACAAGCCATGCCATCCATGCACGGCCGGAAATTGGCAATGAAGAATTTTTTGCATCTTCACAGCTGATTCAAATCCTTGAAGACGAAGAATTTGAAGTTGAAAAAGCGGTTGCCGGGCATGAAACCTCGTTCGTGGCACGCAAGAAATCGGATAGACCGGGACCTTCCATTGCCTTCCTTGCCGAATATGACGCACTCCCAGGAATCGGCCATGCATGCGGACATAATATCATTGGAACAACCAGTGTCGCAGCAGCCATTGCTTTGAGCACCGTTTTAAATGAAACAGGCGGTGAAGCAGTCGTGTTCGGGACTCCTGCCGAAGAAGGCGGACCTAATGGCAGTGCGAAAGGAAGCTTTGTCAAACACGGACTTGTCGAAGACATCGATGCTGCACTGATGCTGCACCCTTCAGGACAAACACGGCTGACATCCAGCTCCCTTGCCGTCGACCCGCTTGACTTTGAGTTTATCGGAAAGCCGGCGCATGCAGCTGCTTCTCCGCATGAAGGGATCAATGCATTAGATGCTATCATCCAGCTTTTCAACGGAATCAATGCACTTAGACAGCAGCTTACCGATGATGTGAGAATCCACGGAATCATCACCCATGGCGGTGATGCGCCAAATATCATTCCTGAATATGCAAAAGCACGCTTCTTCATCCGTGCGGCAACAAGGGCCAGACTAAATGAAGTAACCCGCCGCGTAAAAGCAGTTGCTGAAGGTGCAGCCCTTGCAACTGGAGCACAGCTCAATGTCATCGCTTTCCAGAACGAAGTCGATAACCTTCTTTTGAATGATCGCTATAATGAAGTCTTCAAGGATGTCATCGAGGAGCTGGGTGAAACGGTAGCCATTGGCGATAGGGAAGGCATCGGTTCCACAGATGCCGGCAATATCAGCCAGGTCGTACCAACAATCCACCCTTACATCAAAATCGGGCCGGATAATCTCGTTGCCCATACCGTTCCATTCCGGGAAGCAGCAGCATCTGAGCTAGGAGATGAAGCCCTCCTTAAAGGAGCCAAAGCACTTGCACTGACCGCGCTCCAGCTGCTAACAGATGAAGATTTATTGAAGGAGATTAAAGCTGAGTTCGAGCTTCGAAAAGCAGCAGAAACCGTGTAATATTGCGAAATCGGAAAGACCCTTGTAAATCGCAAGGGTCTTTTTCGCAATTAAGATACCTTCACTTAAACGTTACTTATTCACCTTTTCCTGTGCCTTCAATGCCACTTTTTCCATACCTTTTCCTCTTTCTTCAGCAAATTCCACATCTGCTTTTGGAAGAGCCTGATTATGTTTAGGCTTATTTTTCGCCAAAATTTTCACCTCCTTATCGTCCAACAAGAGAGATTACGTGATTAGTTTATGTTCATTTTTTCGGGCTATACTTGAGCCAGGAATCGGACAGATTTAAGTTTTAGAGCTCAATGTATGGATTTTCATTCTAAAAAAGGATAATCTAATAAAATAATTCGAATTTGGGAAGGAAATCAGTATGATTGCAAAAACAGAAGAAGATTTTAATGGATTGAAAGAGATTGGAAGGATTGTGGCCGTGATTCGGGATGAACTCGTGCAAAGAACGGTACCTGGAATCACGACGAAAGAGCTTGATGAAATTGCCGGAAAAATGTTCGAGGAGCATGGCGCGATTTCGGCTCCGATGGGTGAATATAATTTCCCGGGATATACATGTATCAGCGTCAATGAAGAGGTGGCACATGGGATACCTGGCAGCCGCGTAATCAAGGAAGGCGACCTTGTCAATGTAGATGTTTCGGGCTCGAAAAATGGGTACTTTGCCGATACGGGAATTTCTTTTGTTGTCGGAGAAGGAGATCCCGTTTTGACAAAGCTTTGCAATACTGCTGTTGAAGCCTTTGAAGCCGGACTGAAAAAAGCCAAGCCCGGTTCAAAGAAAAGCGGGCTGGGAAAAGCCGTCATGGCGACTGCCCGAAACAATGGCTTCACTGTAATCAAAAACCTTACAGGACATGGAATCGGCCGAACCATCCATGAAGCGCCAAACCACATCTATAATTATAATGAACCATGGGACGACGAGCTTTTAAAAGAAGGAATGGTCATTGCATTTGAACCATTTATCTCAACAAGGGAAGAAGAAGTGTTCCAATATGATAACGACGAGTGGACTTACGCCACTGAAAGCAGCTTTGTCGCGCAATGTGAGCATACCATCATCCTCACAAAGAGCGGACCGATCGTCATTACTAAATCCGAGTAGCCAGCAGACCCCTGAATGTTTTCAGGGGTCTTTTCTGTCTTTACTTAGTTTACCAGGGCCTCTGCCGGGTATGGATTATTAACACAACAGATAGGAAGGAGTTTTACCATGAATAAAAGACTTTTGTTCGGAATTCCACTGGCATTTTCCATCTTTGTTGCCGGCTGTTCAGCTGAGACGGACCAGGAAAATGAGCCGCCTGTCGAGGATACTGAAAACGATATCGAGGATGAGGATTTCAAGCTTGATGAAGAAGAGTCTGATGGCGACCAAGAATAACAAAAAGCTGTTCCCGTTGCGGAACAGCTTTTTTGTGTACTAATCCTCATACGTGATAGCCTGGCTGCCGAACTGCTCCCAGCCAGCAATGAACTGCTCTCTTGGCAGCTGATCGTTTTTACCTTCGAGGGGATCGTTTACGTAAATATATTCTTCATCAAAACCGGTAACAAGGACAGAGTGCCATATGTAGGTGATTTTCTCTTTTCCTTCGTTCGTATCCCATGTTTCCCACTCTTCTTCAGGCACAACATCGAATGTGCTTGTGACCAACACCCACACTGGACGCCCATCTGCAACGTGCTCGAGAACTTTCTCAAAATCCTCGCCCGTCAGATCTTCGATTTTATCAGGGAGGTATTTTTCTGCTAATTCTGCTACCGGGCCATGATAGACACCAAGACCAGGTTCGTCCATTGTCTCCATATTGCCGACGAAGCCTTCACTCGGATGCCCCCTCTTCCCTTCTCTTTCAAAGGGGACCTTTTCTATTTCTTCAAAAAGTTCCATTTTATCGACATCCTCTCCCGCATGCTGCAACAGCATCGCAAGGGTCGTGACCTCACAGCCCCTCTCCAATTCTGGCAGCTGCGAAATATGGGGAGCATTAATTTTAGCCTCGTTTTTTTGTTCCGATTCTGGCGGAGGATTTTCATCCCCAGAACACCCTGCCAGGAACAGCCCAAGCAATAAAATTATTTTTTCAACCTTCTTCTCTCCTTGTAAACTTGTTTACAGTCCATATTCCCTATTCGCTTTGCGCTAATCGCAGGATCATTTTTTCCAGCAAAAAACCTTAGAACCAATACGGTTCTAAGGCTTCTTAAGCTGCATTAATTTTCAGTTGACTCTTCAATGTCATCCATTTCTTCCTCAGTCAGGTTCTCGTCACCTTCTGTAGTGCCCTCTGTAGGTTCACCTGAATCTTCAGTGGATCCATCCGGTGCAGGAGGTGCTTGTTGTTCTGGCTGCTGTTCTTCCTGTTCAAGCATCGGATCCTCTTCTGGCGGCGGCTCCTCTGTGTTTCCGCAGCCGGTTAGCAATAGACCTGTACCGAGAGTGAGTGATAATAGTAAGTTTTTCTTCTTCATGTTGCCACTCCTTCCTTAATCAGAATCTACTATACCTATTGCCTAATTGAATGCTTGTAAACGTTTTAACTGGGAAAGAGGGGGAGTAAATTTTGGAAATGTAAGGGATGTAATTGTTTCCATGATATCTAGTTTTTGAAAAAGAAAGCTATTGGTCAGCATAATATCTAGTTTTTGGTAAAAATGGAACCAATGAAGCCTATTTGGTTGCGCATTTTCTAGTTCTTGGTAAAACAATGTTCCAATGAGGTTGATTGGATATCACATTTTCCACTTTTTAGGTGGAGTGTGGAGCCAATGAGACTTATCGGATACTTGGATTTCCTGTTAATGGAAAACGAAGAATTCAATAGTACTGATTGGTTACCTAAAAATCTAGTTTCTGATAATTTAGGGCACCCATGACGCCGATTGGTTACCTTAAAATCCGGTTTTCGATAATTTAGGGCACCCATGATGCCGATTGGTTACCTTGAAATCCAGTTTTCAATAATTTAGGGCACCCATGATGCCGATTGGTTACCTTAAAATCCGGTTTTCGATAATTTAGGGCACCCATGATGCCGATTGGTTACCTTGAAATCCAGTTTTCAATAATTTAGGGCACCCATGATGCCGATTGGTTATCTTAAAATCCGGTTTTCGATAATTTAGGGCACCCATGGCGCCGATTGGTTACCTTGAAATCCAGTTTTCAATAATTTAGGGCACCCATGATGCCGATTGGTTACCTTAAAATCCATTTTTCGATTATTTAGGGCGCCCATTACACCGATTGCTTACCTTAAAATCCAGTTTTCGATTATTTAGGTCAATAGGGCATTCCATCAAAGATAAAAAAGCTTTCCCAAAAGATTTGGGAAAGCTTCCGTAACTTGTTTCTTATAATGTTTTACCTGTATGATCTTCATTGTTTACTTTGAGTTTCCTGCGTCCTGTATATAGGGGAACCAGAATCGTCAGCAAGCTGACAACAATCAGTGTCAACGCGATTGGCTTGTCGAGGAAGATGGCTAGGCTTCCGTTTGAGATCGTCAATGTTTGCCTGAAGGCTTGTTCCATCATTCCGCCAAGGATGAAGGCAAGGATAAACGGTGCCGCAGGAAACGAAAACATCCTCATCAGGAATCCAATGATTCCGAAGACGACTAACATGTATAAATCAAACGTGTTGAAGCTGATGGCATACACTCCGATCAAGCTGAAAATGATGACGAGTGAGATCAGCAGCGGCCTTGGAATCCGAAGTACTTTTGCAATGTACGGAATGAGCGGGAGGTTGAGAATCAACAAAAAGATATTCCCGACATACATACTTGCGATGATGCCCCAGAACACTTCAGGCCTGTCCTGAATCAACAATGGACCTGGCTGGACGCCTAACACTAAAAATGCCCCTAATAAAACGGCTGTTGTTCCAGACCCCGGGATCCCCAGGCTGAGAAGCGGCACGAAAGCTCCGCCGGTAGCCGCGTTATTTGCTGTTTCCGGTGCGGCAAGTCCTTTGATGGAGCCTTTCCCGAATTCCTCTGGTTTTTTCGCCAGCTTTTTCTCTGTGATATAAGCGATAAAGGAAGCAATCGTTGCTCCTGCCCCTGGCAAGACACCAATAAGAAAGCCGAGGAACGATTGCCTTGTCATCGGGCCGCTCATTTCCTTAAAATCCTCTTTGGAAATTCGCAGGCTGCCGAGATCTTTATTATCGTTCATCGTCGTGTCCTTGCGGTTTAATACTAGAGTACTAACTTCAGCGAGTGCAAATAACCCGAGTGCGATGACCAGGAAATCGATACCCTCCAGAAGATTCGGATTGCCAAATGTAAACCTGCTTGTTCCCGTCTGGCTGTCAATCCCGATCGTAACCACCATGAAGCCTAATGTTGCCGAGATAAATGCCTTGATTGTCGAACCATCTGATAAGCTAGAAATCGCTGTCAGGCCCAGGAACATCAAGGCGAAATATTCAGCCGGCCCGAACGATACAGCAACGGCGGACAGGATTGGCGTGAAGAGCATCAATAAGATAACACTGACCGTCCCCCCTGTGAACGATGCGATGGCCGCAATCGCCAGCGCTTTTCCTGCCTTCCCCTGCTGGGCCATCGGATAGCCATCGAATGCCGTGGCAACAGTCCCGGCTACTCCAGGCGCATTCAAGAGAATGGACGAGCTGGAACCGCCAAAAATCGCTCCGTAATAGACTCCGGCCATCATGACCAGCGCTACTGTCGGATCCATGCTGTACGTGATCGGAATCATGATCGCGATCGCACTGATTGGTCCAAGACCGGGCATCATTCCGATGAACGTCCCTACAAATACACCAATAAATACAAACAGGATTCCCTGCAAACTGAAAGCTACCTGAAATCCAGACATTAATCCATTAAACGCATCCATGCTCTCGCCTCCTTACAACGGGATGATCCCCGCTGGCAGATTGATCTTCAGAAGATAGTTGAACAGCCCATAAATGACAAGTGAAAATACGATTGAAACGATGGCGTTCGATACGTGCTTCCTGTATCCAAGGAACAGCGAGCATCCAAAGATAAATAAAGCTGTCATGATTAAAAAGCCGACCATCTCGAGTAAAAAGATATAAATTAAAATGAAAGCAAGGACGGCCAATAATATCAGGACATTTCCTCTTGTCATCGTCCGTTTCTTTTTTTCAGCTTCGGTTTCCTCTTTTTTATCAAAATAAAGCAGGACTGCGAAGAACAGCAGCAGAACACCAAGACCTTTCGGTACCATATCGGCATCAATGATGGCATTCTGGTATTTAGGCAAATTAAAGCTTAAAAATAAATAGACTCCTGCCAGCACTGCTAAGACAACTGCAAGCTTTTGATTGATCCTGACTAGCATTTTCAGTTCACCTCTTATAATAGAATGAAAGATAGAACAGAATGACCTGCCCTATCTTTCGATCAAGCTTACTTATTCTATCTTAACGAGCCAAGCCTAACTCTTTCAAAAGAGCTTCCATATCTTCAGCTTCTTTTTTGAGGAATTCGCTGTATTCTTTGCTGTCCATATACAGTTCTCCCCATCCGTACTTTTTACGGATTTCATCCCATGCTGGTGAATCGCTCAGCTCTTTGAATTTTTCTTCATAGTATTTGACGGCTGCAGGGTCCATGCCGGGAGGACCGAAGAAGCCTCTCCAGTTTACAAATGTTTCGTCAATCCCTTGTTCCTTAGCAGTCTGGAAGTCAGATAAAACTTCTCCTTCCAGTCTCTCTTCTGAAGTGATGCCAAGGACCTTGATCTTCCCTGCTTTAACCTGTTCAATCGTTTCGGCTACACCCGTTGTATACACATCGACACTTCCGTTCAGTACAGCAGTAAGGCCGCCTGCATCCGGGTCGGAAATGTACTTGATCTTTGTCACGTCAACACCGGCCGCCTTGGCAATCTTCACAAACTGCATGTGGTCCATGCTTCCTGGTGATGATGTACCGATTACACTGACGCTTGTTGGATCCTTTTTCATATCTTCGAATAAATCGTTGAGGTTATTCCATTTTGCGTCTGCTTTAACGACGAATGCACCGTAGTCTGCAATCACGTTTGCCAGTGGTGTGAAATCCTCATACCCATACTCGGACTGTCCATTCAGCGGAACCAAAACCAATGGTGGAGAAGCCACGAACATATGGTGCTCGCTTTCTTTCTTTCCTGCAATATAAGCCCAGCCGATTGCTCCGCCACCGCCGGCTTTATTGACGACCGGAAGGCGCTTCTCAATCATTTTTTCCTGTTCGAAAACCTGGGAAACCATTCGCGCGGTCGTATCCCAACCGCCGCCAGGTCCTGCAGGTGCTGTGATTTCAATTGGCTGTGTCGGTTTCCAGTCTCCATTTTCCCCGCTTTTTCCGGTTTCACCAGATGACTGGTTCGAGCATCCAGCTGCAAGCAGCATCGTGAAGGCAGCAGCCGTAGCTAAAAACTTTTTCATTTTGTTTCCCCCTTGTTTACATTCTTCCATCCTTAAATGCTATATTAATTCAGAATAATAAGAATGTAACCGTTTCCAATTTTACTTGCATAAAATTTTTTTTGGCTATTTTGTTCATTTTGTTCACGAAGGCAAGTTGGGAATAAAAAAAACACCTTCTCATCAAAGAAGATGCTTCTCAAACTAAAAAATATTTCCGTTCCGGCCTTCCAACAATTCCATATCCCAGTTCTGCCTTTGCCTTTCCGATTGAAATCAAATATTCCAAATACCTTCTGGCAGTAGTTCTCGAGGCACCCAGGTACTCACTTAAATCCTCCGCATTAATTCCGTTATGGAGAGATTTAAGTGTTTCCTCCACTTTCGCAAGCGTAAGCGGATCGATTCCTTTCGGGAGAGTATCTGGTTCAATATTGCCTTGTCCTCCTCCTGAAAACACTCGGTCGATCACTGCCTGATAGAATTCATCGTTTGATTCCAGAAGTTCTCTTCTCCTGACTGCTTTGTCCAGGGCCTCCTTGAACCGTTCAAATGTAGCCGGCTTGACAATATAGTCTATGACGCCGTTACGGATCGAAGGCTCGACCACTTTACGTTCTGTAGAAGCAGTGATCAAGATGATATCCAGATTTTCATATTTCTTTCTAATTTCTGTGAGCATCGATACACCGCTCCTGTCCGGCAGATAGTTATCCAGCAATAATACATCGACTTCCTGGCTTTCGAGGAGGGACATCGTTTCTGTTGCATTCAAAGCTTTTCCCACGACCTCAACACCAGATATTTTTTCTAAAAATTGTTCATGGATGGAAGCCACCCTGAAATCGTCTTCTGCAATGGCCGCTTTGATCAAAGACATCACCTCATTTTTTATCATTCTAGTAGTCTAGCTTGCCATTTTTTTAGGGAGGTATACAGCCAGGACGGTCCCTTTCCCTGGATTGGATTGAACCTCGATGGTTCCAGCCAGTTTTTCGACTGACTGCTTGACGATGGCAAGGCCGAAACCACGATTTTCTTCCCCTTTTGTTGAATAGCCGGTTTCGAAAATCTTCTCTGTCTGTTCAGCTGATATCCCTGGACCATTGTCATACACTTCGATGATCAAGTCTTCGCCGACATCGATTGCAAAAAAAGTAACCTCTCCGGCCGGATTCCCCTCCACTGCCTCGAACGCATTGTCGATCAAGTTGCCAATGATTGAAATGACGTATGAATAGGAAATATGTTTTGGAAGCGGACCCATACTGCTGTTTTCATCTATCACGAAGCGGATTTTTTTCTCTGAAGCTTTGCCCAGCTTGCCCAGCAATAACGCCTGGATTTTTGTATCGAAAATCTGGTCAAAGATAATCTTGTTTTGGTTTTCATGCAGGGCCGATTCAGCCTGGATCATTTCAATTGCTTCATCATATTTCCCCAGTTGAAGCAAACCCGATATAACATAAAGCTTATTGGAGAATTCATGGGTCTGTGCGCGCAGGTCCTCTGAATATTTTTGTACCTCAGAAAGAGTTTCGATCATTTTATTGATTTCTGTCTTATCCCGGAAAGTAGAGACCACACCAATTACTTCGCCCTTTTCAAAAATCGGAGTTCGATTGATGATCATATGTTTATTCCTTAAGATGATTTCATGATCCCGGTCCGGCTTGCCGGATTCCAAAACCCTGTACACTCCCGTGTTGGGCAGAATGCTTTCAATTTTGTGGTTCACAATCTCTTCTTTTATATTAAGGAGCTCCTTTGCTGACTGGTTAATCATCGTGACGAAACCCTCTTTATCCACGGAAATGATGCCTTCTTTTATTGAATACAGAATCGCATTTCTTTCCAGGTACAGAGAGGTCATTTCATGAGGCTCGAGTCCCAGGGTTGTCCTCCTGATATTTCTGGCTAGCAGATAGCTTGCCAGTATGCCGATCAGCACGACTATCAATGAAATCAGGCCGATTTCCTTTCCTCGCTGGAAGGCGTCTTCCTGGAGGTCGGATATCAAATAGCCAACGGAAATGATGCCTACGATTTTCCCTTGCTGATCAATGATCGGGCCCTTCCCCCTGATTGACATGCCAAGGGAGCCTTTTGCTTTTGAGACATAGAATTCGCCTTTCAAGGCAGGGCTATTGTCTCCGCCAACCATGGACAAGCCTAATTTCTTGTCATCAGGATGGGCATAACGGATCCCGTTCGTGTTTCCGACAACAATAAATTCCGCGCCAGTTTCTTTCCTGATTTTATTCATCAGCGGCTGCAATGTTATGGATGGATCTTTATCGTCAAAAGCCGATATAACAGACGGCATGGATGCCAGGGTCCTGGCTAATTGAAGCGCCTGATTTCCCATCTGCCTTTCAAGTTGTTTGTATTCAATTACCAATGAGATAACAAGAAAAATGAAGATAATAAAAATCGTGTTCACAATATTTGAGCCTATGATTTTCGTCTGCAGGGACATGGGAAGTTTTTTTGGTTTCATAGTTACCCCGGTTGAAATTATTATAAATCTATTAATATTCTAATAATAAACGGGATAATTGTCACCCTTGTAAAAAATTGAAAAAGCCGCGGCTGTCCCGCGGCCTGTTTCCATTACTGATTTTTCATATCCTTTTGGGTCATGTCGCTTCGGATGTTGACCGCTTTTGAAGCATGATCCTGTTTATTGTTTGGATATTTGTTCTTGCGTTCACGGTTATCGTTTTTGTTTGTCATATGCAGTCCTCCTTTCTTCCGTTATTTTTTTCGGCTCTTGAATGAATTGATGTCCTGGTCATTACCCAGCTCACCATTTGTGCGTCCTTTTTCTTTGGCGATTTTTCCGCCTAATCTTACATTAGGCTGGCTGATTTCCTTTCCGCTCATGTTAGTCACCCCCATTTTTTAAGATGCTCAAAAAGAAAAAGAAAAATAAAATTTATTTTAATTGCACCCACGTTCTGTTATGCAATATAATCTAATTAATAGCTCTGTTATATAACAATAAAAGGAGAGGAAGATCAAAATGACAAAAACGGATGCCATTGCACGGAGGGTTTTAGGATGGAAGTTGAACCGTTGGGACCGCTGGTTCGACTACGAAAGAGGCGTATTCATAAATGACTCTGAATTCCAGCCTGTGCAGAACCTTCTGCATGCCATGCTGATTGTGGAGAGATTGGAGAAGTTGGGGTATACCTTTACTTCAAATGGTGAAAATGAAGCTTTGTTTAACCAATATAAAGGCACTGGTGAAACACTAGCTGAAGCCATCACCAACGCTGCCTATGCCATTATTGAGAATGATTCCGTTGTCACAAGCACTAGCTTATGGCGTAAACTTTCATAAAAAAGGCACTTTCTTAAGCATGGTTATTTGTGGAGTTGCGCTTCACGGTTGAAACAGGAGAAGGGTTCTCGTGTTGAAATGGAAAAAACAGGAGAACCGTCCCTCTGTTTTATTCTACCCTCTCATCTTTTCCTGCCAGCCAAAAGGAGGCGATGATGGAACTGATGATGACGAGGAATGGGGCGTAGAACATTAAAAATTCTTCCATTAAAAATCCCTCCTAAGCATGGTCGTCCCGCTTACCTTGGACATAATCTTTATTGAATAGAAAAAGCTTTAGCAGCAGGTACAGGGATGGGAGGAGCAGTCCCAGTCCTGCAATGAAGGCAATGATTAAAGCTATCGCCATCGCTTCATTTGTAAAGCTGTCGTAGATGGTCAGATACGGATAGAGCAGGTACGGGTAATGTGATATACCGTATGCAAAGAACGCGATGAGAAATTGGCCTGTCAGCAGCCCGAAGGCGACTCCGTAAGCCTTCCGCTTGCCAATCAGATAGACCGTCCCGGCAAATAATATAAAGCTCAGAGCAAACATCCACCAAACATCGATCAATCTGCTGTAATGCTCCGGATTGTGGTCCTTGAGCTCGATAATGATGCCGGTTGCGGTCACAATGGTCGGAACAGACCAGATCAGCGCGTATTTCCTCAGCAGCTCGGCAGCGGGTTCATCCTGTGCCTTATTTGCGTACCACGTTAAAAATACTGCCGATATATACAGGACAGCCGCCAGACTGAGGACAACGATGCTCCATGTCAGCGGGCTTGTGAACAGTGCCCAGTAATCCAATTGTATCCCTGATGCTGTCTCGGTCACAAAGCCGCCTTCAGAAATCGTCAGGACGATCGATAGCGATGCCGGGATGAATAGACCGGAAAGACCATAAAGATAGGTATATCTTTTGTGTTTCAGCCCGCCATAGGTCGTGAAAGCATAATAAGCACCGCGGATCGCGAGCAGGACAACCCCAATGCTGGCTGGTACGAGCAGGATGGTGCCATAATAGTAAGCCGTCTTCGGGAAAAAGCCGACAATCCCCACGAAAAAGAAGACCAGAAATACATTGGTGACTTCCCAGACAGGCGATAGATAACGCTGGATAATGCGCGTCAGGATATGCTGTTTCCCCCTGAACAGGCTGTAGGCATTGAAGAAGCCGGCCCCAAAATCAATCGAGGCAACGATGACATAGCCAAAAAGAAATAACCAAAGGACTGAAATCCCGATAATCTCAAGTGTCATCGCTTATCACCTTCCTTCTCGAGCTCTCTGTCAGCCAGCTCTTGTTCGACTGGATTCTTGCGGAACATCCTCGTCAAAACAACGACGCTGCCGATTGCGAGGATGAGGTATAACCCGGCAAACAAAATCAGCATCATATCGACCTGGCCGCTTGTCGTTGCCGCCTCCTCTGTTCTCATGATGCCGCGAAGGATCCATGGCTGCCGTCCTACCTCAGCAAACCACCATCCAAGCTCAATCGCAACCATTGACAACGGCCCTCCAAGGACGATGAGCCATCGATACCACCGAGTCCGGATAAAACTCCACTTCAGCCAGGCACCGACAACATAGACAAGCGATAACAGCGTCATCCAGATTCCGATTGTCACCATGCCGTCAAATAAATAATGGATATACAGCGGCGGTATTTCATCTTCCTTAAATTGATCGAGCCCGATTACCTCTGCATTCGGGTCGCTGTGAGCCAGGATACTGAGTGCGTATGGAATTTTGATCGCATATTTCACTTCACCATCATCGAGGATTCCATATAGCATCAAAGGGGCCCCTTCATGTGTCTCAAAATGCCACTCTGCCGCTGCCAGCTTTTCAGGCTGGTATTCTGCCAGATATTTACCGGAGAAGTCTCCGATTACCGCTGCAGCAATAGAAAAAACCAGTCCAATTTTCATCGTCAATAATAACGCTTTTTTATGGTAGATATGGTCCGAGCCTTTTAGCAATCGGTAAGCCCCAATGGATGCGAGAATAAAGGCGGATGTCATATAGGCAGTCGCCAGGACATGGGCGACCTTCGTCGGCATCGCCGGATTGAACATCGCAAGGATTGGATTGATGTTCACCAGCTCCCCGTTAACGAGGTCGAAGCCTTGCGGCGCATTCATGAACGCATTGACAATGGTGATGAACACGGCTGAAAAAGAAGCCCCGATTGCAACAGGAATCAACAGCAGCAAATGCTTTTTCTGATTTTCAAATCGGTCCCATGTGTATAGGTAGATACCGAGAAAGATTGCTTCAAAAAAGAACGCGAAGGTTTCCATGAACAGCGGAAGGGCGATGACATTCCCGGCCAGCTCCATAAAATTCGGCCAAAGCAGCGATAGCTGAAGTCCGATGGCAGTTCCTGTCACGACCCCAACAGCTACGGTAATGACAAAACCGCGCGTCCATCTTCTTGCCAGCAGAATATAATGTTCATCCTGTTTTTTGATTCCCACCCACTGAGCAATCATGATCATAAGCGGTATCCCCACGCCAATCGTAGCGTAAATAATGTGGAACGATAACGTCAACTCAGTAAGGACACGGCTGAAAAAAACGGATTCTTCGTTTCCCATTCACTATTCCCCTTTTCTATCCAGCAAAGATTCGTCCGATAAAAGACAGACCCATGATTGCCGCGACAATAAAGGCCAGCCACATGAGCATTCTTTCTTGTTTTTTATACATAATGTCACCTCTAGAGTTTGTTCACTAAATCACATTTGTTTATACAGCATAATTGTGAGAGAAATATGATATGTAATCCCTAATGCCACTTTTCTTTTTATTCCCAATCTCAGGCCGGTTAAAACGAAATAAAAGGAAATGGTGTGTATATATCGAATAAGTTAAAAAACAAAGCACAATGGGAGAAAAAGAAAATGTTAAAGTTTTGGAATGAGAAGAAAGGGCTCGGCTGGGCGTTTTTAAAAGCCGTTTTGCTTTATATCCTGATGCTGATCGGGGCAGCAGCAAGTACGTTTATCCTTGTAAAGCTCTCAGGCAATAACGGGGAAGGTGCCGGCTGGCTTCTGGTCATGTTCATTTTTGCCAGCCCGTTTATTTTCATTGGGAACTTTATTTATTTTGCAGTGAAGAAGTGATGATCTAGTCAGTGTGTACGGTCCCTGATTCCCAGCTTTTCCTTATATCTTTGGAAGAACCAGATTACAGCTGCGACCCACAATCCGCTGGCAAGAAAACCACCTATGATATCACTTGGATAATGGACACCCAGATATACTCTGCTTATCCCAATCGCGACGATCATGAAACTGCTGAAGAGGATGACAGCAACTCTTCCCAGCCTGGTTGGCACATGGCGCCATAAAAGGAAAGCAAGGATAGAGTAAAAAGAAAATGCATTCATCGCATGGCCGCTCGGAAAACTGTATCCCCCGATCTCAATCAGCCGGTTAAAGTCAGGGCGAGCCCGATGAAAATACATCTTCAGCAATCTGTTCAGAATCGGCGTACAGAACACAACAGCCAGGAAAACGAGGATTTCCAGCCTGTGTTTTAACACATAAAACAGAAAGAAGAAAATGAGAATCGAAAGGATGACAATCACCCTGGTCGAACCAATAAAGGTGAAAAATTTCATCGCTGCTGTCAGCCACCCTGCTTCAAGCCCCTGGACACGATTGATGACAGCCCTGTCGAACAGCACCAAATGATCAGCCCGGACCAGGTAAGACATAAGGATAAATCCAACCAGCGAACCAAAAAAGGCCAAGAATAGCCTGAGATTAAACTTCATGAAGCTTGTCCCTCCACTTCCCCTTTTTCATCACCCTTACTATTCCCTGATCCGCCATTTTCAAAAGTTGATGAAGAAAAAGAAGGGATGAGTTCACTCATCCCTTTTTAAAATCACCGCCGGTCGCCCGACTGGATAATATTCAACTGTCCTGCATGCCTGAAGGGCGGTTTCCGTCAAACAATTCCTGCCGTCGAAGATAATCCGCTGCTTCATGACATCCAGTAGACCTGCTGCGTCAAGTGTTCTGAATTCTTCCCACTCTGTGACAATAAACAAAGCATCTGTCCCTTTTGCCGCTTCCAATGCTGAGTTTGTATAGGTAATGACGTCACCGATGACTTTCCTGGCATTACTGGCTGCGACTGGGTCGTATGCAGCAACTTCCGCACCTGCCGCAGTTAAAGAGCGGGCGATTTTGATTGATGGCGCTTCCCTCATGTCATCCGTTTCTGGCTTGAAGGAAAGGCCGAGCAAGGCGATTTTCTTCCCTTTTAGATCTCCGAATCGTTTCAAAGCCTTTTCGACAAGAAGTTCTTGCTGAATTTCATTGATGCTAATCGTTTCTCTCAATAAGCTAAAGGGGACTCCGTACTCCCTGGATGTATGCAGCAGCGCTTTTACATCCTTTGGGAAACAGGAACCGCCATACCCAATCCCGGCATTCAAAAAAGCTGAGCCTATCCGCTTATCAAAGCCCATTCCCTTCGAAACATCCTCCACATCTGCTCCTGCTGCTTCGCATAGATTGGCGATTGCATTGATGAAACTGATTTTCATCGCCAAAAAAGCATTGGAAGCGTATTTGATCATTTCGGCACTTCTTACATCCGTCAATAAAAACGGGACGTTAAGCGGCCGGTACATCTCCTGTATTTTACGTGAGGCTTCCTGATCGTCAGAGCCAATGATGATCCGGTCAGCTTTTAACGTATCCTCGATCGCTGACCCCTGTCTCAAAAACTCAGGGTTGGAAACCATCATGATTTCCACTTTATCCTTCAATTGCACCTGTAATAATTGTTTTAAATAATCGTTCGTGCCCACTGGCACAGTACTTTTGATGACGACAATCGAATCGCGGGCGATATTGTCTGCGAGGTCCCTTGCGGCCTGCTCTAGATAGCCAAGGTCTGCACGTCCATCATCACTCTGAGGTGTGCCGACAGCGATGATGATAATGTCAGCATGGTTTATCGCAATTTTGTGAGAGGTGGTAAAAGACAGTCTCCCTGCTGAGGCGTTTTTAGTGAGAAGCTCTTCAAGACCGGGCTCATAGATCGGAGACTTTCCTTGCTTGAGGGTTTCAATTTTCCGTTCATCAACGTCAATGCAAATCACATCATGTCCGATTTCCGCGAGGCAGACGCCAGTCGATAGCCCGACATATCCTGTTCCTAGTACAGCGATTTTCATGTCAGTCACTCTCTCTCTTCATGCCCGGCATCTCGTACACATCTTTTAAATACTGGATCACATCGTCCCTTGTGTCTTCCCTTTGCAGCGCGAAATCCATCGTTGCCTTGATGAAGCCGATTTTATCTCCAATGTCATAGCGCTTGCCCTCGAAATGGTAGCCTAATACAGCCTGCCGGTTGTTCAGCTCATTGATGGCATCGGTCAGCTGCAGCTCCCCCCCATGTCCGGCAGGCAGCTCCGCCAGGACCTCAAAGATCTCCGGCCTCAACACATAGCGCCCCATGATTGCGTAATTGGATGGCGCGTCTTCCTTCGCTGGCTTTTCGACCAATTTATCGATATAAAATAAATTCGGCTCAAGATTCGCTCCCTTTGGCTTGATGATTCCGTATTTGCTGACGTCCTGATCGGGCACTTTCTGGATCGCAACAACGGAGCTGTTGCAGTATTCAAAAACCTTGATGATTTGCTTCAGGCAAGGTGTTTCAGACATCACAATGTCATCGCCAAGTAAAACGGCGAACGGTTCATTGCCTATGAAACTTTTGGCGCAGAGGATGGCATGCCCCAGGCCCAGCGCCTCTTTTTGCCTGACATAATAGATATTGGCCAGGCTCGAGATACTCTGGACTTCCTCCAGAATATCAAGCTTATTCTTCCTCAATAATGCATCTTCCAGTTCATAGGACTTATCAAAATGGTCCTCTATCGATCGTTTTCCTCTGCCGATGATGATAATGATCTCCTCGATACCCGAGGCGACTGCTTCCTCTACAATGTATTGGATGGTTGGTTTATCAACGATCGGCAGCATTTCCTTCGGCTGTGCCTTTGTCGCCGGCAAAAATCTTGTCCCCAGCCCTGCAGCCGGGATGATTGCTTTTCGAATCTTCATATGCTGCCTCCCTTTCGAATTCCATAGTCTTGTATATTCAAATGGTCAGGCTCCCGGCACGTTAAAGGCCTATCAATATGAAAAAAGACTTCAGAAAGATGCTCAGAAAAACTCCATGCCTAATGGCTAGGAGTCGCTGCACTTTTTAGGCAAGGGTAAATATACTTTTTTTATAAATTGCTTGATCAGCTTGGGCAGAACCTTATTCCTTCGTGTCACTAACGCACTGACAATCGCCTTTTTCTCCTCCTTTGAGACCAGCCATTCATCCGGGATGATCGATACGATTTCCTCTATTAAAAAAATGGGGATTGTCTGTGTAAGTTCGATATAATCATCAAATTCCTGCTCATCCTTAATAAAGCCGGCAATTAGTTTATGGGTAGCGCTTTTCAACAATTTCGTATTCATTTTTTCCAGATCCGAAAGCTGCCAATTATATGACCCTAAAACCTCTGCCTGATCAATCATCCATAAACGATAGGAACTGGGTGACTCCTCACGCAATAAAATATTTTTCCGTGTCCGGTCATGGTTGCTTAACCAGTAATCAAACACAATGATACCGGCCAGTTTGTCATGGTTTAGAATGTTAGGCACTTCAGTCACCTCATGCCCATCAAGGCAATCCTGAATATATAAGGAGGCGAATTGAAATTGAGAGGTCGCCACCTGTGAGAGTTCAGGAGTCTGGGAAACGAACGTCTGCGGAATTTCGATTATCTGGGCATATGGAACTGGGAGATCAAGATATCTAGCCAAACAATAGGAGATCCACTCATTAGGCAGTGTTCTTTCAAACCCCTCCTGGAAAAACTTCACCACATAGTTCCTGCCATCATCAAAAGTAATGAGGTGTGCGTTCGATTTCCCTTCCAGCTTTTTACGATAGCATACAGGCTGTATCACGATTCGATCACCCCCGTTCTTTCACCGTGAACGATTTCGTATAATAAATCCATATACTGCTCTGCCACTACTTCAATGGCAAACTGCTCCTGGACATGGAGGCTGGCCGCATTGGACATTTTCCTTTGAAGTTGTGGGTTGTCAAGAATGTCATAAAGCTTCCTGACTGCATCATCTATATTTTGCCCTCGATAAAGATTGCCTGTTTGACCATTTACAACCAGCTCTGTTACCGGCATCATGTTGGAGGCGACTACCGGCACACCACATGCCATCGACTCAATAAAGGTGTTGCCGAATGACTCAGATCTAGTAGTTGCCAAAGTACAGCCGCCCGATTTCCTGATTTTTGCGTAAACATGGGGCATTTGCTGATAAGGGATGACCGGGAACCATTTTACCGTGTCAGTCAGGTTTTCTTCCTTCCATTTTGCTGCAAACTCTTCCCGCTGAACACTCTGCGCTCCCCCAATCACCCAAATTTCCACGTCGTCCCTCTCCCTCTTTATCCTCTTGGCGACCTCGAGAAGCATCGGCCAATTCTTACGCTTATCCAGCCTGCCAATCCACCCAATAATCTTTTTATTTTCCGGCAAAAACGGAGCACTGTTAAAATCGATGTCTTTATCCGGCAGCGGCTTAAAAAAAGAAGTATCAATTCCGTTATAAATGACATTGATCGGCTTCGCTTCGGTCAGTATGGACACGACTCTTTTCTGATACTGGGAAGGAACGATGATGGAAACGGGTTGTACGCCATTGAAGAATTTTATATGCGGCTGGAGCTTAATGATCTCAGGTGTCCTCGCTTCGACAATCACCGGACCTGTGTAATTGGCCTTTTTAAGCCATTTATAAGCAGCACCAGTGTCTACAACAATAACTGCGTCGTACGCGTTTTTCTGGATGATCTCCACAATTTCTTGTTTATCCTTCGTTAAATAGACCGGAGCAATATCCTCCATTATGTGAAGGCCCCCATGATCTGTCGTATACAAGAACTCCGTGTCAATCCCGTGCTTTTTAAAGTAAATCGACCGATTACGCCAGCCTGCGTTGACCCCGCCGACTGTCAACAGCCTCCAGATTACTAGTACTTTCATATTAGTAGCTCCTCGGATTAAATTGGGCATCTCCTAAGCAGCTATAATGATTTAATCAAGTTTTCAGATTCATATTTATAGCTTCAATCTTTATTATCATCTTTACTATTTAAAGAGCGTTTTTCTGCTCTTTCCCAATGTTTATCGATTGCCTCCATTACTTTATCTGGGTTATAACCTTTTGCCAGCATTGTCTTCACCCATTCCTCTTTAAAAACCTTCCTCACAAGGTTTTCAAGCTGACTGATTTGTTCCTGTTCATCATGTGTCAATAGAACCTTCTTGCTTAGAACACTAACTGCATCCTTGTTCGATTTCTTTTTCAGTAAAACCTGATAAATCTCCCTTGATAAGGCCTCCATTTTCATATAGTACTCCCATTCCTCATAGAGCTCAGGCGCCAATAATTTTAAATGGGACAAAAATTTAGCCTTATTTTCTTTTCCTAATGAATTCAATAATTTCCGAGGATATGGATATACACGGTTTCTCCAAATGGTCCTTCCCACGTCAATGACCTTTAAGCTGCCATCCGGCTGAATATAAATTTGCCTTTTATGGTGGTCAATCCGTTCAAAGCCAACTTCTTTAAATGTGATCAGCAGCTCTATCAATTTATAGGAAAGTGTTTCAGTTAAGGGCTGGGATTGAAGATATTCCCGTAAATCCACTCCCTTGACGATCTCCATCACGATATAATTATCCCCTGCTGCATAAAGCAGCGGAAACATGTTCGATTTTTGCCCTAAATACATGGCGTAATGTTCCCGTTCACAATCTTCCGTGTTCCCATATACTTTTATGCAAATATCATCTGTGTACCGGAAGACTGCCCCCTGCCTCCCTTTACCAATAATCTCCAGCGGGGAGTTATTGACTACTTCTACATCCCCGTTCACGACGTTCTTTACATCGATATCCTTTATCAGCTTTTCAACATATTCAGTACTCACAACGTTCCTCCTTGCACCTTTATGATTTCAGATTACTTTGGCAATAAATTTCCTCTTATTAATAAATTCATGGAAAAGCCAATTTGGAAGGGCAGGAATCTATTGATAAAAAATGTTTCGGGTTGGACAACTGTACCTGAGTCTCTGTCTCTTTTTTTCTTTGTGTGTAAAATGTAAAATAGAGATGAAAGGAAGTGGGCAAATGGCGAATTCAATTGCGGGCGCAAATCAGGCGCATTTAACTCAATATATCCCGCCGAAAGGCATGTACGAGCAATTTGAGGATGAAGCTCATTATCTTGAAAAGGTAAAAGAGTGGGGATTGAGCACGAAGAAGGAGTTCTGGTACAAAGACAGGTACCAGCATTGTCTTGTGACGATCAAAGGGTACGAGGTGTTCGGGGAAACCGCGGAATACAATACGCTGGTCATTGAATTCGCGGATGGCAGCCTGACATGCATCCATCCTGCTTACTTGAAGGAAATGCAATCTTCCAGTTTTGGGAAAGAAATCATTGCCATGGCATCTGACGAAGCTGGCGGAGCCGAGGCACCTGTAAAGGCAAAGGCTGCTGAAGAAACGCCGAAAGCTGCTGCCCCTGCAGCAGCAGAAACGAAGGCAGAAAAGCCTGTCAAGAAAGCAAAAAAAGAAAAGGCTCCTAAGCTGGTGCTGCCTGAGGAAAAGGTTCATTTTACCGCGACTGTAAAACAGTTTGCGTTAAGCTGGAACCATTTCAATGAGGACAATGATGAAGTGATTGTATTTGAAAATGTACGGATTGAACAGGACGAACCGATTGAGGTTGGCCTTGCCTGGGGATCCCATAGCAAAACGTTGAAAAAGCACGAGCTTGAGCCTGGACAACAGCTCGAGTTCGATGGAAAAATCGTCAAGAAGAGCCTCCCGAAAGGCAAGGATGTGGAAGATGAATCCCTTCTGCTCGATGTTTCGGTAGGATATAAAATCAATAATCCATCAAAAATCGTTAAGAAATCATAAAAATGGACTGGCATCAGCCAGTCCATATCTTTATTTGCAAATTCCATCGAAATCAGTCATGCTAGAGATACTTTAAAAGAGGGCAAGTGATATTAATGATTGAAGTAAAGACTTCAGAAATCAGCAACGGAGAATTCAACAGAGGGGTTTTTGCTACCCGTGACATCAAGAAGGGCGAACTGATTCATGAAGCGCCTGTTCTTTCGTACCCGAATGATCAGCATGTCCATATTGAGAAAACGGCTTTGGCGGATTACGCTTTTGAATATGGTATCAACCATTCAGCTATCTTGCTTGGCTACGGGATGCTGTTCAACCATTCTTATGAACCTAATGCCATATACGAAATCAACTTTGATAACCACACGTTTGATTTCTATGCTTACCGTGACATCTCTGAGGGTGAAGAAATCGTCATCAACTACAATGGGGAAGTCGATAATAATGATCCCTTATGGTTCAACGAGAAGGAATAACAAAAATGCGGCTCCCTCCTGGGGAAGCCGCATTTTTTCATTGAGCATTTACCAAACAATCCAATTCGACGGTAACCGTTGTTCCTCTCCCTACCTCACTATCGATCTTCATCGTGCCATTGTGTTCCTGGATAATTTTATTGCTGACAGTCAGGCCGAGGCCAATTCCTTTATCCTTGGTCGTGTAAAAAGGTGTACCCAGGTACCGCAGGCGGTCTGACTCAATCCCTGACCCTTCATCAGAGATGCTCACCTGTACTTTTCCAGGAGAGGATGCTTTAAAGTCAATCAAGATTTTCCCGCCATTTGGCATGGATTCAATCGCATTCTTAAGGAAGTTCAGGAACACCTGCTTCAGCTGGTGGGGATTGCAAAGCAAATGATATTCCTTCTCTGGATCATTCGTAATAATCTGGACATTATGCATCATTGCCTGCGGATGGATAATGCTGATGGTGCTGTCCAGGATGGCTTTCAAATCTTCTTTAACAAATTGGATAGCCTGAGGCTTGGCGAGTGACATGAATTCATTGACAATCTTATCGATCCTGTCGAGTTCATTCATGATGATCGCAAGGTAGTCCTCCTGCTTTTCCTTATCCAGGCATGTTTGCAGCAGCTTCGAAAAGCCTTTCAAAGCTGTCAGCGGATTACGGATTTCATGGGCCACTCCCGCTGCCAGCTGCCCCGTTACCGACAGCCTGTCCAGGTTGCGGATGGTCGCGTCATGCTTGACACGGTCAGTGATATTTCTTCCGACAGTGACAAAGGACTCGATTTCCTTTTTATGATTATAAATGGGTGAAATATTATATTCGGTATAAACTGTTGGTGATTGTTCACAGTACGCGAATTTTTTTCGCAAGATCTGCGGCTCACCTGTATCGATGATTTCCTGCAGTTTTTGATCGAGAATTTCATCTTCCTCAGGGCTGATAAATTCACAAAGGTAGCGGCCAACAATTTGATCCGGCGCCAGCCCGATTACTTTTTCATGTGAAGGCGAAGCATAAACAATTGATTTATCCTTGGTGATTACCTTGATCATATCTGTGGTGTTTTCAGTGATCAGTTCATATAGCTCCCGTGTCCTGTGCAGCTCATTCTCGATTCGAACCAATTTGGAAATATCGCGGTAGATTGCTATGATCGCTATGATTTCCCCTTGTTTATTGCGGAAAGGAGAATACGAGACAGCAATATCCAGCATGGATCCATCCTTATGGTAACGCTCGGTTATCATATTGGTGAAGGCTTTCCCTTCCTTGACCTGATTGATGATATGGGGCACAAATTCCGGATTGGCAAACTCATAGAAGGTTTTACCGAGAAGTTCCTCCTCCGTATAGCCGAAAATTTCCGTATACATATGGTTGATCCTTACGAAACGATTCTCCATATCGACAATAGCAAACCCATCAGCGGTACAGTCCAAAAACAAATTCAACAGCTCATCCGGATTGTACACCGTCTCGTCATCTGTTCCAAAAAGAGGAAAACTATTTCGCATAGCGATCACTCCAAACATTTCGATTTCCTTATGATTCTATTTTACAGAAGGTTTCGACTTTTCAAAAGACATATTTTGCAGGATCCCTACAAAATAGATTTAAAATTTGGCGATGCCTGCAAGCAGCTACTAAAAAGGCCGCAGCCCTGATATGACTGCGGCCTTGACTATTTATGAAAGATACGACATGACTTTTTCCACGGCGGCTTCCGCCTGGTCGATACAGCCCGGAATGCCGACGCCCTCGAATGAACCGCCGGCAAGATAGACACCAGGCAGCTCCTCATTCAAACGGTCCTTGACCTCAGCAATTTTCTGCAAATGGCCCACTGTGTACTGCGGCATTGATTTTCTCCATCTTGTTACCACATGGAAGATCGGCTTTGCCGTGATATTCATTGTCTTGTTCAAATCCTTCAAAACCAGCTCGACGATTTCGTCATCGGATAATTCGACTGCCTCCTGGTCATCCGGCTTGCCGACATAGCAGCGCAGCAAGGCCATGTCTTCAGGAGATGTGCCCGGCCATTTCTTGTGGGTCCAGGTACAGGCGGTAATGCGGAAATCACTGTTCCGCGAGATAAGGAAACCCGTACCGTCGATATCCTTTTCGATCGCAGACTTCGGAAAGACCATCGCTACATTCGCAACAGAATTGGACGGCATATTCTTGAATGGCTCCATGAAGGCATGGTCTGCAAGTATCTGCTGGGCGTGGAAGTGATCGGTCGTAATTACGACACTGTCCGCTTCCTCGATTTCTCCTGTGGCCAGCTTCACCTGGTAGCTGCCTCCTGTTTTTTCGACTTTTTCAACTGCGGTATTTTTCCTGACCGTTCCTGGCTCCAAGCGTTTTTCAACCTGGAGAATCAATTCTTCAAGTCCGGTTGACAGTGAGATAAACATGCCCTTTTTAGAGGCTGGACGTTTGACGTTTTTCGGCGGCTTTGGCATCGATTTATTCAGGCCGATTACAAGGCTTCGATGCTTCTGCTCGATTTCATAGAAATTCGGGAATAGTGCCATCAGGCTCAACTCGTCAATATCGCCTGCATAGATGCCGGAAAGGAGTGGATCGATCAGGTTATCGACCACTTCATCCCCCAGCCTTCTGCGGAAGAATTCGCCCAGTGATTGGTCTTCTTTCGCTTCCCCTTTTGGTAAAATAAAATCCCCTGCCGCACGCAGTTTTCCGATCGGCGAAAAAAGGCCTGATAACGCAAACGGCGTTACCTTTGTCGGAATTCCCATAAACGAGCCTTCCGGCATGGTATGGAGTTTTCCGCGGGCAAAAATATATGATTTCCCGGCAGTGTTCGAGATGATTTTATCCTGAAGGCCAACTTCTTCAATAAGCCTCATCGCGCTCTTTTTCCTCGCAATAAGCGAATCCGGGCCTCTTTCGATTGTGAAGCCATCGCGTTTCTCCGTGCTGATGACGCCCCCAAGACGACCGCTCGCTTCCATTAATGTCACTTTGACCGGCAGATTCTTCTCACGCGCTTCTTTTTGCAAATAAAAAGCTGTCGCCAGTCCTGTGATTCCTCCGCCGACAACCACCACTTTTTTCTCATCCATTTTCCGCTCACCTTTTTCACGATTAGTTTAAGTAGGTATGTGAAGGTTTTAACATAAATAAAGTATAGCACCACAAAAGTGGTGATTGGCGGGCAGTTTTTTACTAAAATGTGAACAAGGTGATGGATCCTGCAGTTTGTCATCGTTTGTGCGGAAACAGGGGGACAATCGCAGGACAGCGGATTTCCGAGTATATCGACCACATCCATTTTCCCCCCATTTAAAAAACCCGGTTTCCCGGGGGGTCAGATATTCATATCTCTTTTTCGATAAAAGGTGTAGGTCACAATGGTCAGGCCGACAAACACTATTGCTGACAAACCTAGATACAGCGGCTCGAACCCGCCTTCTTTCAACATCAGCTTCGCGTCAAAGTATTTAAACGGAGTGAAATACTTCAACCCATCCAGTTTTTCATTCATATCTATGGCGATGGAAATGATGAACAGGAACAGCAGGATTCCGGTGGCGAGCGACGTTGCTTTTTTCGCGTTTTTAAAGAACGCAGCGATGGCTGTGCCAATGACAAGGAAGATCAGCTGGAGGATGAACATTCCGCCCATCAGCATCGAAATATCTCCGATCACTTCCTCACCATCCGCAAATTTCTGAACCAGTCCAACAGAGGAGGCGAAGGTCACAAGATTGAAAATCACGATATTGACCAAAGCTGCAACCAATTTGGATGTCATCATCCTCGTTCTTGAAATCGGTTTTACAAGGAGAAATTCAATGGTCTTATCCCTTTCTTCCTTTGAAATGATATTTGACCCGAGCATCGCAGCATGAATGGCGGCCATGACAGCCAGGTACAGAAACAGGACGCCGTAATAGCCGATCGGGGTCGATAGATCGAGCGAACCCGTTCCCATGATTGCCTGGAGCGATTTGGGCATATCGGCCATCAGCGCGTTCATCGATTGTCCTCCGGCGCCCTCCAGACTCGAATACTTCCCCATGCCAGAGGCGACCATGAAGATAACACCGATGCTCCAGATGATGAGCGATTTCCGATTTGCTTTCATTTCTCTTTTAAAAATATTCATGACTTTCCCTCCTCCCTAGACGGAATGGACATCCTTTTTCGTATAAAAATAATAGCTGGCCAAGATGGCAGCGATGATAAACAGCACAACTGTTAAGAGAAAAGAATTTTCATAGCTTAGATTCTCTGTGATGTGCGCTGAGTCAAAATAGTTAAACGGTGTTAAATAGCGGAGCGCTTTGTCATCGGTCGTCGAGCTGATCATGCCTAGCATGAAAAATCCGAACACAGTTCCAAGAGACACCGAGATTACGGACTTAATTCTTGGAAAGATCACAGAAACGAGAATCCCCAGCGCGAGGAACATGAGCTGGATCATGAACAGCGAAAGGGCGATCAGGAACAATGCTTCCTTGTTGAATTCATCTCCTGCTACCAGCGATGCCATGACGAAAGTTGCCGCGATAAAAACTAGGTTCGTAAAAATTAAGCTTACCAGTGCTGCCATCAGCTTGGAGGTGACAATCTGTGTCCTGGTTACGGGCTTCGTTAACAGGAAGTCTGCCGTCTTCTCCCGGGACTCCTTCGATAAAATTGAGGTTCCCAGATTCATTGCCTGGATGGCGCCGGCTAGCTTCAGGTACAGAAAGGAATAGGAAAAGAATCCAAGCAATGTCGCGATGCTGTCCACCGACAAACCAATCGCCTTTCTCAGCTCTGCCGGAAAGCCTTCAAGCAGCGTTTTGAATTCCTCCGCATCCTTCGAAAAAGAAGGGAACATCGATAAAAACAGGACAACCATCGCCACCAATGACACTGTCCAGATAAGCGTTGATTTCCGGTAAGCCTTTAATTCATGAAGGAACATATTCATCACCTATTCCTCCTTTTCATAATAATGCATGAAAATCTCTTCGAGGTTTGGCTCCTCGATCCAGAGGTTCGCGATCTCGATTTCCGCGATTTTTCTCATGATGGCATTAATATTTCCCCTGAACAGGAAGCTGATCGTGCTGCCATCCTGCTCAAGCTGGTTCACGCCATCGAGTTTAAACAAGTCCTTTTCAATCGTTGAGTTGGTCTCAATCTTGAATTTCTTGTACGTATTCTCTTTTAGCGTGCTGATCTTCTCCACCGTGACAATCCGGCCGTCCTTGATGATCGCGACCCTGTCGCACAGCCTCTGCACCTCGCTGAGGATATGGGAGGAGAACAAAATCGTCGCGCCTTTCTTGTTTTCTTTTTCAAGAAGGTCAAAGAACTTCTGCTGCATCAGTGGATCGAGGCCGCTCGTCGGTTCGTCAAGGATGATCAGCTTCGGTTCATGCAGCAGCCCCTGGACGATGCCCACCTTCTTTTTGTTCCCAAGCGAGAGGTCATCGATCTTCTTGGTTAGATCGAGCTCCATGATGTCTGCAAGCTCCCTGATCCGCTTGGTGCAATCCTTCTTGTAAAAGCTTGCCGAGTACTTGAGCAGGTCCATGACCTTCATATTGTCATAGTAAAAAACTTCCGATGGCAGATAACCGATTTCCTTTTTGATTTCAGGCGCCGCCGTGATGATGTCCTTGCCAAAAATTGTCGCGCTGCCGCTCGTCGGATAAATCAGCGACAACAGCGTCCGGATGGTCGTCGACTTCCCCGCACCATTCGGGCCGATGAAGCCGAATATTTCTCCTTCTTCCACCGAAAAACTAACATCCTCAATTCCCCTGGCCTTGCCGTACATCTTCGTCAGATTCTTAATCTCAATCACGTTCATGCCAGACCCTCCCAGATCAGTTTTCTATCTCTATTTAGTGGGTGTTTCAGCTTTTTTGGCGGTTTACTATAAGTTGACCGCTACTATATGACTTAAAGATGATTTAATACGAGCAGATCAGTATTTAGCTTGTTTGCAATTGGTTAAAATGCCAGTTGGGGGCAGTTCTGTTATCAGTTGGAACGAGTTAGATCAAGTTGGACTCGTTTTTATACTAGTTGGGGCGATTTTAATACCAGCTGCAGCCATTTTAATACCAGTTGAATCACTTTTAATACTGGTTGCACGCTTTTTTCACGGGTGGAACAGTTTTATTTCCAGTTAGGGAAACTTTATCTCCAGTTGGAGCAGTTTTATCTCCAGTTGGAATAGTTTTATCTCCAGTTGGAGCAATTTTATCTCCAGTTGGGGAAACTTTATCTCCAGTTGGAGCAATTTTATCTCCAGTTGGAGAAACTTTATCTCCAGTTGAGCAGTTTTAATATTGGTTGCACGCTTTTTTCACGGTTGGACGTCACGGTTGGGCGGTGTTCACCTAATTTGACCACTTTTTTCTACAGTCGTGCATTTTTATCTAGATTGAGCACTCTTATTTTGCGGTTGGGGTTGTTCCTCCCCGCTCCATTTCACTCTTTATAAAAGGCTTTTCGCAGCATGTCGATGTATACTTCTGCTTCTTCAAAGGCTTCGTCGAAGTCGTGGAGACCATTGTTGTGTTTCTTGGCTTTTTGGACTTCTTTGTTGCTGAAGCCTTCGAGGGTCCACATGATGATGTTGATGGTTCGCTGAATGTCTGTGCCTTCCTTGAATTTTTCCAGGTCGATGTTCTCGAAGAGACGGCCAAAGCTGGACTGCATCATTTCAGCATTTGCGTTGTTCAGGTCTTCTTTCACTTCTTCTGATGTTTCCATGGTGGCTGCCATCATGAAGTCGAAAACCTCAGGATGCCGGACCATCAGCCTGCTTTTGAGGATCATCAGGTTTTTCATCCGCTGGAAGAAGTCTCGTTCTGTAAAATCCAATTCATTGAAGAATTCCTCCTTCAGGACATCGACAAAATGGTTATACAGGAACAAATAAAGTTCTTTTTTGTTTTTAAAATAATGGAACAGCAATCCTTTGGAGATTCCCGCTGATTTCACGATTTCGTTTGTGGAGGCATTTCCATAGCCTTTTTGGGCAAACTCCTTGAGAGCAGCGTTCATGATTCTTTCCTGCTTTTCAGGATTCAAGCTTAAAAATTTTGAAGACATTGCGACCTCCTTGAAAACCAAATTGACCACATCGGTCAACTCTATTGTATTCCCCATTGACCACACTGGTCAATAACATTCATCATAAAATTTTCGACAAAAAAGCTGCCCATCAAATGATCAGGCAGCGTTCGGTTTATTTTATTTTACGGATAACAGCTCTGACAGGACTTCCATCTGCCTGCTCGAATGGAAGCGGCAGGGCAGCGAGCTCGTACTCTCCGGGCTCAATCTGATCAAGGACAAGTCCTTCAAGGATATGAACTCCGTGGCGGGCCAATTCATGGTGTGCATCCAATTCCTTGCTGTCCAAAGCATCTACCGATGGAAGATCAAGTCCGAGCAGCTGGACACCTTGTTCAGCCAGATAGGCAGCCAGTTCCGGCTCAATATGAGGGATCGAATCCGGAAAAATTGTTTTATCGTTCCAGGCATCAGTCCGGATGATCAAACGCTTGACTCCCTCGAGTTTAACGCCTTCCAGCTCCTTCAGCCCGATACTTGCAGGGTTATCCACATGTACAACCAAAGCCGGACCAATATAAAGATTAAAATCAAGCTCGATTACTTTTTTTCCGTCGCTTTCAAAATGGAAGGGAGCGTCGATATGGGTGCCAGTATGCGTGCTCATCGTCACCTGGCCGACGTTCACCGAACCGCTTTCCTCCATGCTCCAGCTGACCTTATATTGAAACGGCGTATCGCCTGGCCAAACCGGAATTTCATTTTTCAAAACCTGCGAAATATCTATCCAATCTCCCATTTGCTAACCTTCTTTCGTTTTATAGCTTTGTCCTCAGGCTCCAAAGCTCTGGGAAAAATCTGTGGTCAACGACCTTTTTCAAATAAGACACGCCGGCAGAGCCGCCAGTGCCTGGCTTGTGGCCGATGATCCGTTCAACCGTGCTCATATGGTTGAAACGCCAGAGCTGCTGCTGGCTGCCGATATCGACTAGCTTTTCTGCCAGTTCATAAAGATCCCAGTATTGGTCGACGTTTCGGTAAACGGTGAGCCACGCTTCCTCGACGCTGGCATTCGGCTCGTACGGCACTGACCAGTCGCGGTTGAGCGCCGCGTCATCAATCGGCAACCCTCTCATTGCCAGCGCGCTGATTGCCGCATCATAAATTGAGCGTTCATGCAGGGCGTCTTCCATCTTTTTATACAATTCGGCATCGTGCTTGTAGACGGATAAAACGTGGCTCTGCTTTTGCCCCAAAGCAAATTCAATCAACCGGTTCTGGTAGGACTGGAATCCGGATGAATGGCCGAGCTTATCGCGGAATTCCATATATTCAGCAGGAGTCAGCGTTGATAACACACTCCAGGACTGGATCAGCTGATGCTGAATCCGGGACACCCCGGACAGCATCTTGAAGGATGGCTCCAGGTCATTTTTGCGGATGCAGTCGATCGCCGCGCTCATTTCATGTAAAATCAGCTTCATCCAAAGCTCGCTTGCCTGATGTATGACGATGAACAGCATCTCATCATGGTGGTCCGACAAACGCTGCTGGCTCGTTAAAATTTTATCAAGCTGCAAGTAGCTTCCGTATGATAACTCTTTTGAAAAATCGGTATGGATGTTATTTGTCACTTTTTGTTCTTCCTTCATGGCCAGACTCCTCCCCTTACGCTACAACCTCGCGCTCATTGCTGAATTTCTCGTACAGTTTGTTGTCCATGATTTCTTTTAGAACCTGGACCGCGTTCCAGACATCGGTATACGAAGTGTACAGAGCAACCGGTGCCAGGCGGACAATGTTCGGAGCACGGAAATCAGGGATGATTCCTTTTTCCTTCAGCGCCTTGCAAATCCTCGCAGCTTCCTTATGCTCGAGGCTGACATGGCCGCCGCGTCTGAAATCCTCAACCGGGCTGCCAACCATGAAGCCTGCTTCGCCAAGCTCGTGTTGAATCAAATCCATCATATAACGATTGATTCTCAATGATTTTTCGCGGATGTTCTGGATTCCCGCCTCTGCGAACATTTCCAAAGAACCAAGCAATGGCGCAAGGCTCATAACATGGGGCGTGCCGATTTGATAGGCACCGGCATTTTCCGCTGGGGTAAGAACATGCTCCATATCAAACTGCTTATCCTTCCTCGAACCAAACCATCCGGCCAGCCCAGGCTTAGTGCCGAAGTGCTTCGAGTTCACGTACAATCCGGCAACCGCTCCAGGCCCACCGTTCAGGTGTTTATAATTGCACCAGTAGGCAAAGTCGACTCCCCACTCTGAGAAGGAATGAGGTATGGCACCGATTGAGTGGCAGCCATCGAAGCCAATCATGATTCCACGCTCGTGGGCCGCTCTTGTCAGCCGCTCCATATCAAGGATCTGCCCGCTGCGGTAAAGCACGGTCGGCAACACAACGAGCGCAATTTCCTCATTCATCGCCTCGATGATATCGTCTTCATCAAGGAATCTGCCATCTCTGCTTTTCACCCTGATCAAATGTGTATCCGGATCAAAACCATGAATCCGCAGCTGGCTTTGAAGCGCATAGATATCAGAAGGGAAGTTCAATTCATCAGCAAGGATTTTCGTCCTTTTCCCCTCCAGCTTGTAAAAAGTAGCCACGAGCTGATGCAGGTTGACGGTTGTGGATCCGCTTACAATTACTTCTTCTGGTGAAGCACCCACAAGCGGCGCGGATAATTCTCCAAGTTTTTCGGACATATAGAACCAGGGATGATTCCCGTCCATCCAGCCGTCAATGCCTAATTCGCGCCAGTCTGCCAGCGATTCCAGCAAGGTCTTTTCTGCACGCTTGGATAGAAGTCCAAGCGAATTTCCATCTAAATAAATGTGTTCTGGTTTAAGATAAAATTCATCGCGGAACCTTGCGAGCGCATCCTCACGGTCAAGCTGTTCCGCAAATTCTGCAGCAGGTTCAAAAGAATAAGATTTCATCATGATCTCTCCCATCCTGGTCACACTAGCAAAATCGTAACAAGAACGGAGGCAAGCGTCAACAAAAGGTCTGATAATTCCAATTAAGTGAATTTTTCCATAGAAAAAACAGCCTGTATGGAAGGCTGTTTAAGCAAATCGATAATAGATCAATACAAATGTGGATAGGACAAAAATGAAGTTCAGGAAAATAAAGATGAATTGATCGGTCTTCGTTTTGTGCATTTTAATCGGCGGATTATAGAACGATACGCCCTCGATAATGAAAATGATCAAGACAATATGAATCATGAAGTGGCCGATGATTTCAGTGAATCCAAATAACATGGTCGTCAGAATGAAAATCGTCGTGACGACAAAGCCAAGGACCCTGTTCAGGATGCCGACGACAAGCAGGTAACCGACGACGAACTCAACAAACGCGGCCATAACGATGAAGGCTGCAGGTTCGAATCCGAATGTTGGGACATTGTGATTGGCAACGATATCAAGCGACATGGATGGATATACCCATTTTTCAACGGCGACCCAGCACAGTGACAAACCCGTTCCGAGATATAAAAACGGGAACCCCACTTTCTCCAGCTTCGTACTTCCTACAAGCAGCACACCGATGATTGCTACATAGAAGCCATAGTCGAGCATATAAAAAATACCATGCTTGGCAGTAACCATGATGAACAAGAAAAATAAGATAGTAGCACCGAGCTTGGTAGCGATGTGATGCGGCACGAGAAGCAAGCCAATGGTGATCCACGCTAAAATAGTCATCCATGTACTATCTAGCTGGAATTCCGGGGCAAATAAAGTTCCATTCGTGACCTGGATGATCAGCGCGAGTGCTGTTCCGTATTTTAATAAATACCTTGAATACTTCCTGAAGCCAGACAGATAATCATCCCACTTCTTAATGATCGGCCATTGCGCCATTTTCGGGATAATCAGCGTCAACGAAGCAAGAACGACAGCCGCGAGCAGTGCCAGTCCCATGAATAACGGAGACAGGATGTTTTGAATCAACTCTTTTTCTGGTGAAACCTGGGTAAACCATTTTACGTGAGCATTTGTATAGAAAGGTGTTAGAATAAGTCCTAAACCAATGATGATTTGAAATAGTTTTTTCATCTGAGCAACCTCCTGATGGAATTAACACTATCGATGTAGTAATAATACAATAGCCCTGCCTGTACCGACCGTTTGAATTATGAACTATTTGTGAATTTATTCACAAATTCAATTAAAGGTAGTCTTCCTATACAGTTTGTCCCCTCCATGTTCCACTATGCTTTTTTAACCAGTGATTCATGGGTATATTGATAAAAGGACGGTGAGAACAGCCTTGAGACAATTATTTTCGCTATTACTAATTGGTGGTTTGATTTATTTTTCATGGCCATATTTGACTGCCAATAAAGACTTCCAGAATATAAAGAATGAAATGAATACTTTAAAAGAGAATCCCGAACTCTCTTCTGCACTGGACGCGATCAGCAACGGCATCAACCAGCTGATCTGGCAGCTTGATAAGAAAAAAGAGGAATTAACACAGAGTGAGCAGCCTCCTATACCTAAGGTGGAGAAACCCGAGCTTGAGGCTCCGGCAGAAAGGACCTTCACGATTCATAATGTTGGGATTGGCGATGCGAAGACGGAAGTGGAGAAACAGCTTGGTGCCCCTAAGCGTGTTTCCATTAATGAATATGGAACAGAGTGGCATGCCTATCATGAGAATTTCCAGAACTTCCTGATGGTTTCATACGGGGATGATGGAAAGGTAAATGGAATGTACACCAATCAGGACTTGCTTGCTTCAAAGAACGGGATTAAGTATGGCAGCCCTAAAGAGACGGTAAAGCAGCAGCTTGGCGAGCCGCTTAGCCAACTCAGGAAAGGCCTTACTTATTATCAGTTCCAGGAAGAGCGCGACTATGATGTTTACGAGCGGGACGGAAGCTATGTGACGATTTTTTATGACAAGCATAAAAACAACACAGTAACAGCAGTCCAGATGATCAGCGAGCAGCTGGAGCAAAGCAAGCCTGGTTTTTATACCGAAGCGACTGATGCTTTGAAGGAAGGTTTTGAATATCAGCTGTTTGATCTGACCAATGCGTCAAGGGTCAATAATGGGCTTGGGATTCTTGGCTGGGATGACCAGGTGAGAGAAACGGCCCGTAAGCACAGTGCTGATATGGCAGAGAAAAAGTATTTCAGCCACACCAATCTGGAAGGCCAGTCGCCTTTTGACAGGATGGCAGAGGATGAAATCACATTTTCCGTTGCCGGCGAGAACCTGGCGTTCGGCCAATTCAGCAGCATTTTCGCCCACGAAGGCCTGATGAACTCGCTCGGACACCGCGAAAACATCCTGAAACCAGACTTTGAACTGCTTGGGGTAGGAGTCGCTTTCGGTCCAAAGCACGAGCCCTATTTTACCGAGAATTTTTATACGAAGAGGAAACTGTAAACCGAGCCGGATGTGCTCGGTTTCTTTTGGTAAGGCTCATTTCGTAAACTTTGTTGCTTTAGGCCTTCGATCCTGCGGGGATTGAGGGATGTTTGTTTTACACAAGAAGAATGAGTTAACTTCGGACAAAATCAGGTGAAGAAGCAGTGAAAATGTCCGAAGTTGGTAGGACTTCGGACAAAATCCGGTGGTGGAGCAGTGAAAATGTCCGAAGTTGATA
>NZ_RSFW01000019.1 GCF_003937825.1 Mesobacillus subterraneus
TGTCCGAAGTCCTGGCATCTTCGGACATTTTCACTGCTCTTCCATCAAATTTTGTCCGAAGTCCTGCCGTCTTCGGACATTTTCACTGCTCCTCCACCGGATTTTGTCCGAAGTCCTGCCATCTTCGGACATTTTCGCAGCTTCTCCACCGGATTTTGTCCGAAGTGCTGGCATCTTCGGACATTTTCACTGCTCCTCCATCGGATTTTGTCCGAAGTGCTGGCATCATCGGACATTTTGACTGCTCTTCCATCGTATTTTGTCCGAAGTCCTGCCATCTTCGGACATTTTCACAGCTCCTCCACCGGATTTTGTCCGAAGTACTTTTATTCCCTGCAGTATAGATAGCCTAAAGCAACAAGGTTTACGAAAAGACCCTTTTTTTAAAACTCCTAGTGTGTATTTAAAAGCAATGAACTTCAATACAGCCTATTCTTATAGCCATCTTCCAATCTTTCATGGATATCATCGGCTGTCGTGCCTGGAAGCTTTGAATGTGCTGCGAGAATTTCCGCGCCTGAAGGAAGTGTTTCCGGATCGCTCCATGTGTCAGGGCTCCATAAACCTGACCTTTTCAATGCCTTTCCACACTGGATGAAACATTCGTCCACTTCTACCACGATCCCAAGCAGCGGTTTTTTGCCGCCAGCGGCCATTCTTGCAAGCAGTTCAGGCTCCCTTGTCAGGCTTGCTTTTCCATTAACCCGTAACGTCTCCGCCATGCCGGGAATCAGGAACAATAAACCTACCTGTGGGTTTGACAAGATATTTTTTAGAGAGTCCATCCGCTTATTTCCCGGGCGGTCAGGAATCACGATTCGATTTTCATCCAGAGACAGGACAAAACCGGGGGAATCCCCTCTGGGAGACGCGTCACTGTATCCTTTTGCATCTGAGGTGGATAAAATCAAAAACGGCGATTGAGCTATGTAGTTGCGGGCATGTTGATCTATAAAAGGAATGACCTTCTTTTTAGCAAGCTCGCTTGGCTCTCCGAATAAGGTTCTTAACTCTTCAAAACTAGTAATTGTATAGTCCATGATTCCTAACTCCCCTGGCTCATTTTTGCTTTCCGGTTAAAAAGGCAAATGTAAGTATGTTAAGATGATGTTACCACAAAATGGATGATTATAGTTTTATATTCTGGACGAAATTTATGATGTAGAAGGTGCAGTATTGAAATATAAATTAACCTCATTTTTGGCAGCATTGATTATCGCGATTGCCGGAGGCTTCCTATTTTTTCTCCTGCAAGTCCCGGTTCCATGGCTTTTGGGCAGCATGTTTGCAGTCCTGATCGCCTGTCGGTTTAAAAGCCTATCCTTATATTGGCCCCCATTCCTAAGAGATACTGCCCTAGTGGTCGTTGGATACACAATAGGTCTTTATTTTACCCGCTCAGCTGTGGAAAAGATGATCTTGAACCTTCCGATCATGCTGGCTTTGACGGTTTTGGTGATTTGTTTTGCCGCGATCATTGCTAAGGTCTTATCAAAACTTTCTGGTGTTGATTACCCAACCATGCTAACCGGCAGTATTCCTGGCGGATTGTCACAAATGATTCTCTTTGCAGAGGAAACAAAAGGCATCGACCTTACGATGGTCACATTTCTTCAAGTGTCACGCTTATTGATGATTGTGTTTTTTGTTCCATTTATTATATTTGGTCCTGTCCTCAAACAGGAACACAGCAATCTAGTTCTCATTGGAAACGGGAATGAGTATGCTGCCCCTGAAACTTATTTGATATTCGCTATTGTTTGTATTCTCTCAAGCATGATCGGCAAAAGGCTCAGGTTTCCGACCCCCTTTTTACTCGGTCCAATACTTGCTGCAGCAATTCTGATAAATGCCGGCATGGACGGCCCCCACCTTCCTTCACTTCTGATGGATGCAACTCAGTTGATGATCGGGGGCTATATCGGGATGCTAATGAAGCCTGAGAGGCTGAAGAGGAAGTTGTTTACATTCTTGCTTGCGTTTTCGAGTAGCTTCCTTCTTGTTTCTGGCTCATTAGTGATGAGCGTTTTCCTGTCTGAGCAATTGGATATATCCATCGTAACTGCCTTTCTAAGTCTAGCTCCTGGGGGAATGGATCAAATGGGGATCATTGCTCATGAGGTAAAAGCCGATTTATCCATTGTGACTGGCTTTCAGCTTTTTAGGCTATTTTTCATCTTCTTCGCCATTCCACCATTATTAAGATGGTTTTTCAGGAGAAAAATGAAGGGATAAGGAATCACTTCATGATTGAGGGGTATATTAACTAACAGATTTTAGAATTTTGGCGATGGAGGGATTCTATGAACCAGTCGTTTAATAACCTGATTAACAAAGCTAAACTGACCTTGAACTATGCCTTTGGACATGCTAAAGAAAAAATCTACTCTGTAACCGGGACCTCCTCGGCCTCGGTTCAGCAAATTGCTGATTACATCAAGGCTCATCCAGATACTAAGGTGACGAATAAACACTATTTAGGGGTAACTCTATCATTTTATGAACTCGAACAAGGTGAGATGAAATATTATATGGAAACGAATCAGGTGAAAATTTTGCAGTTGGATGTGCATTCTCATTATCACAGTGTTGTTTCCTATCGTTCCTATCGTGATCATTTTTCACTTGATACACCAGTGAAATTTCCAGATCTTAATGGAGTATAATCGTTATAAAAGGCTTCTGCAAAGTGCAGAAGCCTTTTATACTGCTATTGGCCAGCCAGCTGGTCCCTGTCGTCTGCCATGGGAGGTTCTTCCAACCAGGCATTTTTAATCATGATGTTGGCACCATCCTCGGCATATAGCGCGATTTCAGGAATAAGGGAAGCGTAATGCACGCCTATATCCTTACGGGGACTGGCGGATATCGCAGCACCATAATTTCCGATCCCTGCAGCAATCATGGCGGTAATATGGAACATGATGAGTTTATCTGAGAAAACCTGTGTTGTAGAATCTGTTACAGCTGAATCCCAAAACATGGGTGCGGGAATGTCATTCGTCTTGAGAATATCGCTGAATAGGTCGACGTGTTTCTGGGCAATTTTTTTGCCACGCTGCAGGTATCCTTTCACTTCTTTGTCCTGTGCTACCTGCAGGAAGCCCATGATCAGTGCCTTTCCTATCTGGTTAGTCTGGATATTCATGAATAGATGGGTGATCTCCACAGAGGTTAAAGCTCTTCTTCTGTTTTTTAATCCTGAAAGGAAACTTTGTTTTTCAACGAAATCGACTTTATCCGGCACCGAAATGAACGGTGGCCTTATATATGTACCTTGAGACAGCATCAATTCCCTTGTTTTATCCTGAAGACCAATGGCAGACTTTAAAACACTTTTATGGAAGGCGATTACATCTTGACGGGTGCAAAGGCCGATCGCCCCACTATTTGCCGCCATCCCCAAAATTGACATATACCTAAGGTACATCATCATGAACGTGTCCGAAAATAGACGCGGGGCGTGTTCGTTGACATCTTTCTTTGTAAAACCGATTGGTTGCGGAAAACCCTCAAGGGCGAATATTTCTCTGGCAATAGTTATGTTTTTCTCTGATGCTTTCAGCCCAAAATCGATTACTTCTTTCACTTCAGGATCCTTAGCGTGATTCAAGAAGTAAGCTAATACACAAATAGAAACCGAATCGTTAATATACTGGGTCCATAAGCTAGACATTTCAGCCGCTGTAAAACGGATTTTTGTCTTGTCCTCCATCTTCACACCCCTATGCACTGATGATATTATTATTTTTCCAAATCAACAGGATTTTATTAGGCTATTAACAACAAAGGCAGGATTTTTGATGAGTTTAAATATATGTACTGTGTATTCTGAAGAAAGATAGTAAAATAGAATCAGGAATTCATTAGGAGTGAGCAAACTGAAAACTTTTATACTATACATAATTCTTGCCGTTGTGCTTTCCCAGACGGCAAATTTATTGAGATTCCGTGTAAGCGTTTTAATGAATAAGCTGATGATCACGGCCGCCTCATTGATCCTCGTTCAGGCATTTACTTTTATCTTTGGCAGTGACCATCTTAAGTGGACGATTCTTTTATTCATCGGTATTGCGGGCTATTCATTTAATCTTAAGGGTGGCTTGGCTGCAGCCGTCTTGGGCTTTCTAATCATCAGCTTACAAACCGGAAGCGTTGAGTTATTCCTTTTGCCTGTTTATTTACTGGTTGGTGCAGGTGCAGGATATGCTGCACACTATTTAAATCATCAAAAAAGGGATCTTCATCAATGGATGAATATGCTGATGAAACAGTCCAAGCATTTGCAGGTATTCCGGGAAGTCAGCACGACCATGCAGAGTACACTTCAGCAGGATCTGCTGCTCAAGGTCATTTTGACTTCTGTTACAGCAGGCCATGGGCTTGGCTTTAACCGTGCGATGATTTTCCTCTCTTCCAGTGATCTACAATCTTTGAAGGGCGTAGTCGGTGTCGGTCCGATGGATGTAAAAAGAGGATACGAAGTATGGGAAAAGATTTCGGAAGACCGTTTGAAGCTTCGGGATTTAATTGAACACAATTTCGACAGCAACTTTACGGATCCAGAGCTGAATTCTATTCTGCAATCATTGGATATTCCCTTTACTGAACACAATGTATTCGGTCAAGCTTTATCAAGCCAAAAGCCTGTCATCGTCAATAAGATCGACCGGAATGATGATTCTCAGGTTCTTATCCATGAGCTGTTTCAAACGGATGAATTCGCTGTCATCCCCCTGATCAATCAGGGAAAAAATATTGGTATTCTGCTTATCGATAATATCGTTAATAAACGCCCAATTACTTTGTCAGATACAGAGAATATCCTTCCCCTCGCCAACCAGGCAGCCATTGCCCTGGATCATGCCAGCCTGTATGAGCGAATAGAGGAAATGGCGTTAAGAGACGGTTTGACAGGGCTCCTTAATCAGCGTGCATTCCAAAATGTCCTGAATGAACATTTTCCTTTTGAGGGATCTGGACGCGGTCCGCTGTCGCTGGTCATTTTTGATATCGATTTCTTTAAAGTTTTCAATGATAAGAATGGACATCTGCTCGGAAATGAAGTTCTGATGAAGCTTGCGCGTGTCATAGAGGAATCATTAAGACCAGGACATTTTTCTTTCCGGTTCGGCGGAGAGGAATTTGTTGTCCTTCTTCCTGATACATGCCTGGAAGGAGCCGGAGACATTGCAGAAGCCATCCGCTGGAACGTGGAGAAAGCAAGTTTCCCTGGCGAAGAAACACAGCCGAATGGCTTTTTGACCGTCAGTATGGGAACAGCATGTACTGACCACCCAGATGTCACTAATAAAAATGAATTGATAGACGCCGCTGACAAGGCACTCTATAAAGCTAAAAATGCAGGCAGAAATATTGTAGTTTCTTATAAGGAGTTTGTTGGTATTGATTGAGCTTACATTCATTATTGGTTCCCTGGTGTTCCTGGCGGCTTCGGCACTTACAAGCAGGCCGCTTTATAACTACTCGATGAAGAACTACTCTAAAAGGGTCAGCAGCAAGTATGGTTTCAGCGTTTCCGACCTTCATTATTCATATGATCAAATGATTTACTTCATCTCACTGCCAACCACGCTTCCATATGTTAGGTCGGCCACTAAGGAAGATTTGATCATTGAACAGGATTATTCTTCGTTTTTCTATCCGTCCCTTAAGGGGATCCGCATTTCGTTGAAGCAGGATGGAAAAAGCCTTAATCTTGCATATTTGCCAATTGGCAATTTCCGTCTTCCTCATTTGGACAAACTCCAACAGGAAGGAAGAATCGACGAAGAAGCCTATCTGAAGATCAGCACGACTAAACTGTTGCAAGCCGGGACTCTCCAGGAGGTCAGAGAGGAAGTCTACAAACAGCTTCAGGTTGGACGTTATTGACTTAGCGAAAGCCGGTATATTAGATACCGGCTTTTTCACATTCCTCTCCCTTATCTAATTCTTTACAGTTTAAATCCTGGTAGATCCACTTCTTGACTAGGACTGCCCAGAAGATCATCAATAAATGAATGGAATTATTAATCAGGAAATGGCGGAAATTCTGTTTGGCGACGCCAGTACGCATGACAAGCATATCCATTATTTTAGTAAAAGCAAATGCGGAAATGATCCCCTTAGCATGGCTGTCTTTCTTGATCAACAGCGCAGTTGTCATTGACAGGGTGAAGGAATAGATTGGAGCGACCATAAAATGTTCTTTCCATCTGTGCCACCTTCCTAATCCAAACCTGAACTTCCTTAAAATCGACATTGAATACATTAAATTCAGTCCATTAACGAGAATGGATAGAAACAGTGAACCAAATTGGAAGATAGGTGTTCCGATCCTAAGTTGCTGATACCAAAAATCATTTATGTAAAAAAAGATTGGAATAAGAGTAATCGTGAATCTTGTTTTCCACCAGTTGTTCTGATGAACTCCCATTCTGAGGAAAAGCTTTTCAATGACTGCGAAGAATAACGCAAAAAATGCCTTTCCCCTCCATCCTATTTTGAATGCTGTCAGAAAGATAACTGTGAATGGGACAAAAATCGCCTGCGAAAGGATCGCGCCCATGAAGTTATCAAGATCTTTATTGACGAACAACTTCGGTTTATAACGATAAGCGTTAAACAGGCTCAAGACAAAATATTCAAAAATGAAACAAAGACCCATTCCCGATAAAAGGGTAATCGTTAATCGTTTGCGATCCTTATTTTTATAAAAGGTGAATATGAGCAGACACGAATGGAGAACCAAAAGGATTAAGAACGGAATAGGATGTTTCTTGTTCAGTTTCCTTGCCATAATGTTCCTTTCACCTGCCCCATTAAACAGTTTAGGTATCTCTCATTAAGGTCTGCGATGTTAGCCAGTAATATTCACCTTGGAATTGTGATCAACAAAAAGCCCAACCTAACGATTGGGCTTGGATCGTGAAAGCTATTCAGGCTGGCAGATTTCCAATAAAATGGAGTTCTTCAAGTTCAAATTGTTCTGATGGGCCTTCAATAATTCTCTTAACATCGTTTAAAGTATCCTTGAGGCTGACATCTGCTCCTTTCTTGCCTGTGTATGCTTCCGCTACATAAAATGGCTGGGTCAGATATGCTTCAAGTCTTTCTCCCAATTGGTAGGTTTGCAGCTCTGAACCAGGCAGGCGCTCCTGTCCATGTACATTGACAATCGAACGCAGCTCGCGATAGCGCCGAAGCAGTTTTTGCGCCCTTTGCTGAATGCTGTGGTGTAATGGATCCAAATATGAGCCTTCCAGGATGGAGGATGTTGAGTAGATTGGATTCACAGCAGGATATTTATGGCGGGCTGCTAAATCGGCATCAAACTGCCATAAGGTGTCAAGCGGACCATATGGAAGGTCTTCATCGACAGCCTCCCCTTTCAGGTCGACAAGGAAGGTCGTCACCCGGAAAAGAAATTGGTCATCAAGTAATTCCTGGAGCTTAAACATCTCTCCATTCAAAACAAACGAACGGTCAGCCGTCAGGACGAATTCTTTGTCTTTTCCTGCTGCTGTTATTACTTTAACTGATTCCTCAATTGTCTCTACAACAAAGTCCACATCGTCCAGGACATCATTCAACTCAGGATGGTTGCCATCCGGTTTGATCAGGATTGTTACGAACCCATTTCTTTTCATTCGGTATATTAACTCGGCCAGGACCACCAATTGGCCCATTCCTGGGCGTGCGACCAATCCGACTGTCCCGCCTTTTGCTACTGGAGCGAATAAGTCCAATGTCTTTATTCCCGTCTCAATCATTTCAACACTCTCCCCTCGTAAAATCAATTCATCCAAACTGCAGCCGGCTAATTCTGCCAAAGCAACAATGGTCCTGACTTCAGCCCTCCCTACCGGAATTTTGCCGGTCGATAAATTGGAAACCGTCGCGGGCCTGAGACCGACTGATTTTGCAGCAGTTGTCAGGTTTGGCACTCTCTTTCTCAATAAAGGAACATTCAATCTAAGATTTTCCAATACTTCCACCTCCTTACTTTTAAGAGTAAAGATTTTTACTTTGAGATGCAAGTATTTTTTCTTTTAGAAGTAAATAATATTACTTTTGGATGTCTGGGTTAATTATTCTGTACTGGGTAAAATATATAAATCTCTATATCGGAAGGAGTATAAGATGATTCCAGTTGGCGTATCGAATAGGCATCTCCATCTAAAACGAGAGCATCTGGACCAGCTTTTTGGAGATGGCTATGAACTTACTGTTGCTAAAGAGCTGTCTCAGCCAGGTGAATTTGCTGCAAATGAAACCGTAAAGATCATTGGCCCTAAGGGAGAGTTCCCGGCCGTAAGAATCCTGGGTCCAGTCAGGAAGTTCACACAGCTCGAAATTTCAAAGACAGATTCATTTTCGTTAGGAGTGAAGGCACCTTTGCGTTCATCAGGAAATATTGAAGGAAGTCCGGGCATCGAGATTGTCGGGCCTGAAGGTGAAGTGCAAATTCCCGAAGGAGTCATCGTGGCAGAGAGGCATATTCATATGACACCTGAGGATGCATTGAAATACGGTGTGAAGGATGGGGATTATGTGAGAGTTAAACGGCTGGTGAAAGGAGCCTGTTATTCAATCAAGTCCTTATCCGGGTAAAAGAAACATATGCACTTGACCTGCACATTGATACCGATGAAGCGAATGCGGCAGGTTTGAAAACTGGTGACCACGTAGAATTGATAAAATAAAAAAACAGGGCCGGAACTGTCTTATGTGCAGTCCGGCTCTTTATTCTGATTGACCAAGATTTCAGGATCCCAAACGTGCTCCAGGGCAAGTTGAAAAAGACTATTTAGAGATTCTGTGTGATCACTGGTGTTTTCAGAAAGATGTTTCCCGTAACTTTCCATCTGCACTAACTCGCTCTTTATATATTCATGCAGGATTGAATTCTTGACCTGTGAAATGCTGTTGCCGCTTTTTTTTATTGCAAGGATGTTCATAGCCTCTGTTTTCACAGGAGAGTCGGGTAATGAACGCAATAGGTCGTTTAAATTTACAGGCGGAATATTTCTGTGTGCTGCTGCCCATTTTGCCGCCAGAACAGAGCGTACCATATAAAGATAAGGCTTCAGGTCAGCATCGTCGCTCTTTGACTGATTCTTGAAATTGCTCTTCGCGAGGTTTAAGTGATGGTAGAAATATGGCTTTACGGAGAACACTTCTTTTTCCAATGCTCTCATTTTTTCTGCGATGCCAAAGTCGTCCTTATAAACAATGCTTGAATGCAGCCATTCGAGCAATGATGGATTTGATTTTCGGAAAAGTCTAAGCGCTTTTCTGAGTTCCCAGCCACTTACATCCAGCAAAGGGTCCACATGTATGGATATGGTATCGTGCCTGGGAATTTCAATCACATCCCTTCCCTGATCAATGGATAAGTACCATTCCAGATTGTGGAGGTATATGAACCGGATATCGTAATCACTTTTTTGTGAATGGAAACCGAGCGCTCTGCTCCCTGCTTCACAAGCATGCAAAATCTTTACATTGAACTCTTGTTCAATCTGTCTTAACACCGATGAGATATGTTCCTTCATCCTACGGCTCCTTTCGCGATTTATAGTTTGTCCAACTAGTAAAAGGGTATAGAAGAATAAACAGATTTTAAAGGAGGCTATACTCATGAATGACAAGCAAACCAGAGGAGCATTTGACCAAGTTAAAGGTGAGGCGAAAAAACAATTCGGCAAAATGACAGATAATGAGTCAATGGAAGCGGAAGGCCGCCTGGATAAAGGAAAAGGCATGCTTAAAGAAACTGCAGGAGATCTTAAAGAAGATGTGTCCCGTGCCTTCAATGATGCCTCCAGAGACTAAACAGTTATAGAAAAAGCCTTTGCTATGCAAAGGCTTTTTATTTTGGAAAGATGGCTCCCTTTCCTCTCTTTAATCTATATTATTCTTATGTTTTCCTCTAACAAACCGGTATGCCAGATACGCTATATAAAGTGGTGTGGCGATGTAGATCAAGTATGGAAACTGGCCGTAAGTTCCCTTCCATATGACAAACAGCAGTGAACCAAGAAAGACGGTTACGATTGTCCCATACTTTGGCAGCGGGACCTCCTTAAAGCTTGGGATCCTGATTCTGCTTACCATCAGGAAGCTGAGCCCTGTAAACACAACTGTGGTCACGATATTCGGGATTAAGTCACCGAAGAGCGTCAGGATCGCCATAATTCCTCCTGCTGCTGTAATGGGGACTCCGATGAAGTAATTCAGGGATGATTTATCTGTACTGATATTGAACCTGGCCAGACGATAAGCTCCGAACAGCGGAAACAGTCCTGCTACCGTCAGGCCCCAGAAACCAAATTGATAAAAATATGTATAATATACCAGGAATGAAGGTGCTACACCGAATGTCACAATGTCCGCCAGAGAATCGAGCTCCTTGCCAAGCTGGCTGTCCGCTTTCAGCATTCTGGCAAGCCTTCCGTCCATACTATCCAGCATCATGCCGATCAAAATCAGGATGGCTGCGTTATTGAATTGGCCATTCGCTGCGAATCCGATTGAAAGAAAACCGCAATAAAGATTCCCCAAAGTGAACATATTAGGAATCATTTTTGTAAAACGCATCAGTTGTCATCACTCTCCGATTATTTTTATTTCAAGGCTGCTTTCATTTTTTTTTTGCTTTAACGAGAAGAGCCTTTCTAATTATGTTCTAGCCTATTTTTACCCTATCCTCCCAGGAAACATGTTTATTTTCTAAAAGAATCGACAAAAATATAGTTTAACTATACCATTATATCTCATTCTGAATAGTGATGAATAAGAAAAAATTATAGACAGCTGCAGAATGAATAGCCCAAAATTCAAATATTGTAAAAAAGGGCTATTAAAATGATTCATCAAATTGTATACTATTTTGGGGCTGGTGAATTATGATCAATAAAAACATGCGAAAACTAAAATTTCTTCTTATAAAGCTATTCAGAATTAAAGGAAATGCCCATAATGTTTCGTTGGGTTTTACTCTAGGATTCTTAATCCACTTTATTCCGTCTTTTGGCATGGGACCGGTATTATCGACCATGAGCGCCAAGCTTTTCAGAGGGAATGCAGTTGCAGGTTTCATTAGCGGTGTTGCACTGATCTGGCTGTTCCCGTTTTTATTTTATCTAAATGTTGTCGTAGGCGAAACACTGTTTCCTTATGGAATGTTCCCCAGTTCGATTGATATGTCCCAGCATGGAATGTCGCTGGGAGCAGGGATGCATTTAGGGGCTGCTTTTTTCCTCGGCATGATTGTAAATATCATTTTGTTTGGTATGATTGTATACTATTTGATCTATATGATTATGAGAAAATATCGGTTAACATTTCTTTCAATTATTAGGAAATGGGAGATAAAAAAATAAGGAATGAAAAATCCTCAGATTTTTCATTCCTTTTTTATTATTTTATCGTCACAAAAATGTCGAATCCTTACTTCGTCTGAAGAATTTCGATGATTTCATTATCAGGTCCATTATAAAAAACTGTTTTCCAGCCTGTTTCCAGGTGATAGGGTCCTTCTATCGGGTGAAGGTTCAGTATTTTCAATTCCTCGATTTTTCTCTCAAGATGATCCACTTCAAAGCAAAGGTGTACATTCGATTGGAGACCTTGTTTCGTTTGTTTCTTTAACAATTCAAGCTTGAAACCGTCCAGATCCAGGAAGAAGATTTCTTCTCCCTGGAATAGAACCTTGCTGCTCTCCTGAAAGCCAATGATACTTTTATAGAATGTGATGGAAGCGGCCAAATTTGCTACTTCCAATGCATAATGGTGAATTCTCAAACTTCCGCCTCCTTATATAATCAGGTTAATATCACCAAACTCGTGCCATAAGTAGTTTTCTTGAATGGCTTCTCTGTATGCTTCAAAAAGCTTTTCCTCGTCCACAAATGCAGTCAGCATATCAAGGTGGCTTGCCTTTGGTTCGTGGAATCCGGTGATAATACCATCTGCCACTTTCAATTGATAATCGGCAGTGATATATAAATTTGTCCAACCGGCAAGCGAGTCGGTTGCTGCGGCTGTTTCGAGGGCACGGACAACAGTTGTGCCCACTGCTATCACCTTCCCGCCTGACGCTTTGGCGCTCAGGATTACATCCATATCATTCTTTGAAATAACATATTCTTCAAAATGCTGATCAGGTGAATGATGATAATCATCATCAAGCAGGTAGCTAAGACCTGTATGGAGCTGAAGGAAAACGACCTGGACCCCTTTTCTCTTTAACCTATAAATCAGTTCCCAGCTGAATGCCCTGCCGGCAGAAGGCATTTCAACCGATCCTGGCTGTGAAGCAAAGACGGTCTGATAGTAGTCCAGACTCCAAGGCTGGTTGATATATTCATATCTTACAGGTTCGCCTAGTGAGTAAAACGCATCGAACAAAGCTATACCCTCTAAAGAGAACTGGACGATTAATAACGGGGATTTTAATACTTTTCCGATGACATTGGCATTTAGTGTTTCCGAAAGTTTAAACTGGTCCCCGACCTTCACGGTTTTCGCGACGATCAAGGCCTCCCAGGCAGAATCACTCTTTTTTCGTGCTAATCGTATTTCAATGTCTGAATCTATTTGTGTTCCTTTTCTATACCATTCGGCTTTTAAAACAGCCGGTATTGTCCTGCTGTTATTGAGAACGAGTATATCACCAGCTTCAAGATACTGGTCAAGTTCATTAAATGTACGATGGTTGGTGTTTCCGCTCCTTTTGCCGAGAACCATCATTCTCACCTGGTCACGGAGCATTCCGCGCCTTTCTGGCGGTATGGATGCGTTAAGGTCATGTGGAAGGTAAAAGTCATAGGAATCAGCGGCTGCTTTTGACTGCATCTTATTCTCTCCCCTTCCATGTGAATTCCTGTGCCTGAAACCTCTTGCCATTTATTCCTTTTGAGTCATCCGAAGCAAGGAACAGAAAGACATCGAGTACTTCATTAGGATCTGTCAGTTCATAATCACAGTCAGGTACCGCAAGCTGATGCATTTCGGTATCCATTTCTCCAGGGTCGACCATATTCATCCTGAGATTCGTATCACTTAATTCATCTGCCCATGTTTCCGTCAATCCTTCAACGGCGAATTTTGAAATTCCATATGCCCCCCAGCCGGCATGTCCTGTATGGCCAGCTTCAGAAGTGACATTAATAATAGAGCCCTCATTTTTCTGAAGCATGGCTGGGAGTACTCTCCTCGCAATCAGGAAAGGGCTTATGCTGTTAGTCCTGATTACTTCTGCAAAATCCTCTTCCGGATAGTCGAGCAAATAAGGCATTGGACTTGGTCCTAAGATGGAAGCATTATTGATCAGGACGTCAATACGTCCAAAGGTTTCAAGAGATAAAGCGACGAATTTTTCTGCATCTCGCGGAACGGACACATCTGCCTTTATGGCCAGGACCTTTACGCCGAATTTTTCGGCTTCATTCTTCACTGCTTCCAGTTCTTGTTCTCTTCGGGCGCAGACCGCAAGATTCGCACCTTCCTTTGCGAATCGCAATGTCAGAGCTTTCCCCAATCCTTGTGTTACACCTGTAATCATGACAACTTTGTCTTTTATCATCATCAAGTCCTCCTAAATTTTCTTGTTAAATCCATCATAAGATTTTGAAGAAAACTCTTCCTCGTAGAGAAGCTTGATTTTTTCTACGACTTTAGTCTTGATAAGTCAGAAAACCAAAAAAGGCTGCCATATGGCAGCCTTTGAAAAGGTCGATATTACTGTATATGATAAACAACCGCCTCGTACGGTTTTAACGAAAGAGTTGATGTTAATTCTTTTGCTGTCTCATAGTTTGAAATCAGGATTTGAGCTTCCTTGCCATGAAGCTCAGCTGGTACATCAAAGCTTTGCTCTTCGGCAGTGAAGTTCAGTGCGACCAGTAATTTTTGTGACTCGAATGTTCTCGTATAAACATAAATATTCTCGTCTTCTGGAAGCAAAATGTCGTAGTTGCCATAAACAATGATTGGATATTCCTTTCGCAGCTGGATCAGTCTGCGGTAATAATGATAAATGGACTGAGGATCTTCGACAGCTTGCTTAGCATTAATGTCTTTATAGTTCGGGTTCACCTGAATCCATGGTTTGCCAGAGGTGAATCCACCATGTTCTGTTTCGTCCCACTGGAATGGCGTGCGAGCATTGTCCCGGCCCTTTACATAAATCGACTCCATTACCTTGGCAGGATCCTCGCCATTTTGATGAACCTTTTCAATGTACATGTTCAGCGTTTCAATGTCCTTATAGTCATCTATCGACTCGAAACGGACATTTGTCATTCCTATTTCTTCCCCTTGATAAATGTAAGGGGTGCCTTTTAGCATATGAAGGAAGGTACCAAGCATTTTTGCCGATTCAACCCGGTATTTCTTATCATCTCCAAACCGTGAGACCATCCTTGGCTGATCGTGGTTGTTGAGGTAAAGACTGTTCCAGCCTATTTCTTCAAGTCCTTTTTGCCATTTAGTGAAGCTGTTCTTCAGGTCAGTGAGCTTTAACGGACGCAGATCCCATTTGCCTTCTGGACCTGAGTCTAAATCAACATGCTCGAATTGGAAAATCATATTGACTTCATTACGATCTTCGTCTGTATATAATTTGGCAATATCCACTCTTGCTCCTGGCATTTCGCCAACAGTCATCGCTTGATAATGATCAAGAACTTCGCGGTTCATTTCCTGGAGATAGTCATGGATCTTCGGCCCGTTCATGAAGAATTTGCTACCAGAAGCATACGGCTTGCCTTCAGGATTCGGAGCATCCGGGAGGCCGTCCACTTTTGAAATGAAGTTGATGACGTCCATGCGGAATCCGTCAATGCCCTTATCAAGCCAGAATTTCATCATATCGTAGATTTCCTGGCGGAGCTTTGGATTTTCCCAATTCAGGTCAGGCTGTTTTTTGCTGAAAATATGCAAATAGTACTCATCCGTTGTTTCGTCGTATTGCCATGCGGATCCGCTGAAGACGGATTCCCAGTTGTTGGGTTCCTTACCGTCTTTGCCGGGTCTCCAGATATAGTAGTCGCGGTATGGATTATCTTTTGATTTCCTTGATTCTACGAACCATTGATGTTCATCCGAACTGTGATTGACAACCAGGTCCATGATCAACTTCATTCCTCTGTCATGCATCTCTTTTAAAAGGAGCTCCCAATCTGACATGGTTCCAAAATCATCCATGATTTCCCGATAATCACTTATGTCATAACCATTATCATCATTCGGAGATTTATAAACAGGCGAGAGCCAGATGACGTCTACACCCAAATCCTTCAGATAATCCAATCTGGAGATAATGCCAGGGATATCCCCGATTCCATCGCCGTTGGAATCCATAAAACTGCGCGGGTATATTTGATAAATGACCGATTCTTTCCACCATTGTTTTTTCAAGAAAAATCACTCCAAGTTTTTAAATTTAAGTAAACGTTTACGCATCCTATAGAATTTTCTTAACGCTCTCCCTCTCTGCTACGTAATGTGGTATAATCCGGCTTTCGGTCTTCCCCCCATCTTTCATCATGGAAAAAAGCAGTTCTGCCGCAACCCTGCCCATTTCCTCAAGCGGCTGGGCTACGGTTGTCAGCGGCGGTATCGACATTTCAGCCATTGGCAGATCATCGAAGCCAATTATAGAGAGGTCTTCAGGTACCTTGATCCCAAGCTTATATGCAGCGGAAATCGCGCCCAGGGCAACTGCATCACTGGCTGCGAAAACGGCTGTGATATCAGGTGCTTGTGCAAGCAATTTTGGCAGGCCTATTAATCCGTCGTGAAAAGAAAATCCATGCGAATAGACAATATTAGCATCCTGGACGGTCAAACCCTTATTGTTCATGGCTTGTATAAAACCATCGATTCTTGGCTGCCCAGCGATTGCATCTTCCTTATTGCCGCTGATCATCCCTATTTTACGATGCCCCATTTTTAACAAATAGTCAGTTGCTGTGAAGGCTGCATGCCGATCATCTACTTTAACGAACGGGAGAGGGTATTGATATGATTCCGTTGAAATCAGTACAACAGGAATCTTCATTGACTCGAGCTTCCTGTAGTATTCTTCTGTCATCACTTCACTGACGAACAGGATTCCATCCACTCGCTTCTCGGCCAGGAGCTGGAGATATTTCATTGTCCGCTGTCCATGTGATGCTGTGTTGCAGACAATCACGCTAGAGTCAAGAAGGTGTGCAGCGTCCTCGACACCCCTTAAAATCTTGGATGAGAACTGGCTCGACACTTCAGGGAACAGGAGACCAACAGTATCGGATTTTTTACTGATCAATCCTCGTGCAAATGCATTAGGCCGATAGCCTAGCTCTTCAATCGCATGGAGAACTTTTTCTTCTGTAGCTTTGGAATATCCACCCTGACCGTTAATAACCCTTGAAACTGTTGCGGTCGATACATTTGTAATTCTGGCAATATCTTTAATTGTATAACTCATTATCACCCAAACCTTTACGTAAACGTTTACGTCGCAACTCTATCATAGTACGGAAAACTTCTTCTATCAAGTAAATTCATTCATTACTTTTTCTTCAAGCAAAAACTTGAGGTTGATCTCCTCAAGTTTTCCGGTTCATACTTATCCTTTTTTATTTTCCTTGGATGGCATAGGCCGTTCATCTGTAGTCATTCCGGTCAGGACTTGCCGGTTGAAATTGCTGCGGTCTTCACCCATTCCAGGCAAAGTGTTAGCCATCGGTAATTGTTCAAGTTCTTTTCCTCTTGGCATTCAAAACACCCCCTGTAAATAAAGTCCCTCATTTTGACTAAACAAACACTTCCTCATTAAAAAAAATACGGAATCCGTTTTAAAATATTGCTTCTGACTTTCGTTAAGAAGCTAAGAAATACACAAAAATGGAAGGTATTCTTTGTTTCGATGGTGAAATGTATAACAACCCACTATTTAGTTTAGGATGGTTGCTTATGAAAATAGGATTGATAAGGCATTTTAAGGTAACACTCGGTTATCCTGGAAAGTTTGTTACTTCTGATGAACTTCTGAAGTGGCAGCAGGACTATGATCGATCGGGGGTTGAGGAAGTTGAAATTGACCATGACGGTCATGAATGGAGCATGTGTTACTCCAGCGACCTGGATAGGGCGAAGAATACTGCTCTGAAGGCATTTGAGGGAGACATCATTTTTGCCGAGGAGTTGCGGGAAGTGACACTGCATCCACTCTTCCAATCCACCCTTCGACTTCCACTCTGGCTGCATGTAACGTTGATCAGACTTGCCTGGCTGATCGGACATAAGTCACAATTGGAGAATAAGAAAACTGTGTTAGAACGGATCAACAAAATTTTGGACAAAGCAGTAGAGCATGGTGACAATGTGCTGATTGTCAGCCATGGGGGAATCATGATGTATATGAGAAAGGAATTGAAAAAAAGAGGCTTTCACGGCCCAAAATTCAACAGGCCAGAAAATGCGCTGCTTTATATCTTTGAAAAAAAAGAAGACACTGCAGGCTAAGTGTCTTCTTTTACGATCGAATACATCTTCACATCATAATGTATCCCTTTGATTAAAACGTATTTTCTTAAAATTCCTTCGTAGGTCATGCCGGCCTTTTCCATCACTCTTTCTGACCCCTTATTGGCGACCAGACATTTTGCCTGGATTCTTACAAGATCCATATTCTTAAATCCAAATCTGATCAGTTCCCTTGCAGCTTCGGTTGCAATGCCTTTCCCCCAGTAATCCTGAGACAAGGCATAACCGATTTCTGCCGTTTTATGCTGCGGCTGCCATGAAACGAAATCTGCTGTGCCTACCAGTTTATGGTCTTCTTTAAAGTGAATACCCCATGGAGCCAATTTACCTTGTTCGTATAGAGATAATACCGCTTTTACATATTCTTCAGTGTCCGCTCTGGATTGATGGGCATTCCAAAAGACATATTTTGAAACCTCAGGGTTCGAAGCGTATGCATGGATATCATCAATGTCTCCGAGTGTTATTTTCCTTAGGATCATTCTTTCTGTTTCCATCACTGGAAGGTTGCCATAGATATCTTCTGTCCTCATAAATAGGATCTCCTCAATAACAAAGTTATTGTAGTTTATTGTACTGAATTCAGGTTTAAATTACCTGCATGATTCACATAGCGGTTGGAAAAAGTAACGACGAGCCATATAAAACAGGAGGTAAAGTGATGGAGAATACACATGAGTTTGTAGAAAAGCTACATGAAAACCAGAGAAAAAATGAGCAGAATAAAAAGCGTCAGGGCAAGGAAAATCCCAGCGACAAGCTCCCGAATAAACAACACTAAGCCAGAATAGACCGCAGCGTAGCGGTCTATTTTGCTAGTTGTGCGCTTTGTATTCTTACCGGCTTCTTCTTTTTCTGCCTGCTGACTTGCTGTTTAACCCTTTTGTGCTGCGGTCTCCCGGGAGAGAGGATTGCCTCTTCGCGCTATCACGTCTATTGGCACGTGGGTCATTAGAGGTTTTTTCACTGAAGCGGTCTCTGTTTGCTTTTCTTTTGCTCTGTCCTGCTATTTCCTGGCTTCTGGGTTTCCCTTCAGAACGATGGTCACTCGATTTTTGTTCACTTTTCCTGCGGGTACTCATCGAAGGGCTTGCCTTCCGGCTCTCTTCTCTAGCTCTTCGTGAGTGAGGCTCCTTTTTGATTTTTTCGCCTCGATGATCTCTATCCATCGTATTTTGATCCCGTCGGCGTACTTTTGTATTTTTCCCTTTGTACTCACCTGTTCGATTCTTGCTTGTGTCGCCCCGTTCCTGTTCAGCACCGGTTTTTGCTTTTTGTGCATTCCCAATGTTCTTCTTTTCGATTGTTACTTTTAATTCAGATTCAATGGTATCCAATAATTGCCGGTCTTTTGGAGCATAAAAAGTTATGGCTAACCCTTCACTTCCTGCCCTCCCCGTTCGGCCGATCCGATGAATGTAGCTTTCAGTATCAAGCGGGATATCATAATTGAATACATGCGTGACACCTTCTACATCCAGACCCCTGGCAGCAACATCCGTCGCAATCAGGAATTGGATCTTGGCTTCACGGAATTTCTTCATTACTTGTTCTCTTTTTGCCTGTGATAAATCGCCGTGGAGCTCATCACAATTGAAATGTTGTGCTTTAAGCGCATCGTTCAACTTACTGACCCGCCTTTTGGTTCGGCAGAATATCACTCCAAGGAATGGTTGATACATTCGCATAGACTGAAATAAATCGTTCTGTTTTGCTCTGTCTGTTGTGCTGATCGCGATTTGTTTAATGTTCTCCAGCGGTGCCTGGGTCTTTTTGATCTGGATGTATTCAGGCCTGTGCATATGGTGCTTGGCGAGATTCCTGATTTCATCAGGCATCGTCGCCGAGAACAAAAGGGTCTGTCTCGTTTTGGGAGTTTGTCGGATGATTTCTTCAACATCATTTAGAAATCCTATATGGAGCATCTGGTCCGCTTCATCGAGCACGACAAAAGAAGTTCTTGATAAATCGATTGTCTCCCGTCTGATGTGGTCAAGAAGTCGCCCGGGTGTGCCAATAACGATATGGATGTTTTTTTTCAGTTTTTTCAGCTGGGCTTCAACATCCTGACCACCATAGACAGCAAGTGTATTTACACCTTGCAACTCATGTGTCAGCCTTGATATTTCATTCGTGATCTGGAGCGCAAGTTCACGTGTCGGCGTAACAATCAAAGCCTGGATGTGGGATCGGTTGATATCTATTTTTTCCAGGATTGGCAGGACGAACGCAAATGTCTTCCCTGTTCCCGTTTGCGACTGGGCTATAACATCCTTTCCGTCTAGCAGCAAAGGAATCGTTTTTTCCTGGATGGCTGTCGGTTCTAATATTCCGTGATGTTTTAACGTTCCGGTGAGTTGTTCAGAAATACCTAATGAGTTGAAGTTCTTCATATAATCCCTGCTTTCTGTAATTGGCGGGGAAAATCCTGATCCGCCCTTCTCATTATTGCTTTTTGAGCATGAAAATATCAAGCTGTGAGGTGAAATAAGATCGAATACCGAGTCTGGCCTTGAGGAAAATCGCGGGTCAGGCTCTTTTTGTTTGGGTAAAATAATTATATGTAGATTTTCATTATACCCTGTGGTACGATTTACTAATTGAAGAATAGGAAGTGATGAACAATGATCAAGATTGAACTGCCGGCACCGGATGTAGTTATTACGAGAAGCAAGAAATTAGGCGAAAAGGTTGAAGCTGTAATCAGCAGTGAGTATGGCTTTACGGATTATCACCGGATTCCGAGGGATAAAGGCGGAATTATCATGTTTTTTAATGCTGATGATGAACTGATGTTTGTCGGAAAGGCGCGTAAACTAAGACCCCGGGTAAAGAAGCATTTTGAGGATAATGTTTCCCCTATTAAAAATCATCGCCATGAAGTTTACAAAATCGCTGTGCTGACAGTAGAGGATCCGATGGACAGAGATATTTATGAAACCTACGCAATCAATACGCTGAAAGCTAAGTACAATATTGATAAGGTGTTTTTTAAGTAGAACAGGACAAGGCGGCTTTTTGCTGGCTTATAGTATAAATGATGCTGCCATAGTCATGGAATAGAAAGAAAGAGGCTGACTCAAAAGGTTGAATAAAATCGATCTGAGAGTCGCCTCTTTTACTGTTTATCCAGTTTCTAGGTATAAATATGGTGGATTCATAAGAGAGAGGGATATTCCTTCCCTTAATTACCCTAATTTTTGTTCACTTTCTTTGTTTGCTGCCCACTTCAGTAGATTGTGTGCAGCACAAATAAGACCCCAATCCGTGGTATTTTTGGAGAGGCCCCTTAATCCAAATCTCTTAAACGCTCGGTTGTGTTTAATTTGCCCAAATACTGATTCAACGTCTACTTTCCGCCGCCTGTATTTTTGGGTTCCATCTTAAGTAGCTAGTTCACGGTTGGCGTTTGCCTCCATTTTTGTCCCATCCACGAAGTAATCTTCCAGCTTCACGAGGCCTTCCTCCCGAAGGAGGTCGACTATGGAAAAGAACGTTTCGTAAATAACTTCTTTCATGCGTTCGGAAAGAAAACGGTTGATGGTACGGAAATCCGGTTTCTGTTCGCCAGAAATCCACATAAACATAATGTTCTCTGTTAGTTGTTTCGCGATCTGTCGAGAGGAATAAATTCGGTTGGCATATGCATAATGAATGACTTTTAACATCATTCGAGGATGGTAAGGCGGACGGCCACCTCCCGGATAAAGAGATAAAAAGATATGGAGATTCATCTGATCGACGGCGAAATCGATCAATCGAACGAGATGTTGTTGAGGAATCAAAAATTGAATGTCCATTGGAAGGGTCAATTGGTTTGTGTTATAATTTTTGTACAAGAAAATCTCTCCTTTTGTTTGTTTTGTTGTGGTGACTTAATTATAACAAGAGGGATTTTCTTGTATTTTTTTGCGCAAAAAATGAATTTAGAAACTTGAGTTGATTGGAGTGGAAGGCGTGAAGACTCCTGCGGGCTAAGCTGGTCAGGTGAGACCCCGCAAGAGCGAAGCGATGAGGAGGCTCAGCGCCAGCCCCGCGGAAAGCGAAGCGCCTGGAACAGAAATCAACGGACCATTTTTACAAGCAGTCTCAAAAATAAAGAGGGTGCCCAAGAGTTAAAACTTTTGGGACACCCTCTTTCTTACTTAAACCATCCTTTTTCTTTCGATTGGGTAATGGCTTCTATGCGATTGGTGACCTGTAGTTTATCAAGGATGGTCGAGATATAATTACGTACGGTTCCGGTCGTGATGCTGAGTTGGCCAGCAATTTCCTTCGTGTTTTTCCCATCGGCCACAAGTTCGAGCACTTCCATTTCCCTTTCGGTCAATGGATTTTCCTCACTGTAGACATCATCCATCAATTCAGGTGCATACACTCGTCTGCCCCCCATCACACTTCGGATGGAACTGGCCAGCTCTTCGCTGGGGCTATCCTTCAATAAATAGCCGCTTACTCCAGCCTTCAGTGCCCGCTGGAAGTAGCCGGAGCGTGCGAACGTGGTTAAGATGATCACTTTACAGCCAAGGCCCTTAAGTTCTTCTGCTGCTTCCAATCCTGTCTTTCCTGGCATTTCTATATCCATAATACATACATCTGGCTGCAGCTGCTTGGCCAGATGGACTGCTTCTTCCCCGTTCGCCGCCTTTCCTACGACCTCCATGTCATCCTCGAGGCTAAGCAGGGATCCCAGAGCCCCCAGAAGCATGCGCTGGTCTTCCGCTATTACAATCCTAATCATATTATAAGGTCCTCCCTGTCAGTTTGCTTCAGTACCTTAGGTATTTTAACGATCAGAGTCGTACCGTTTTGAGAGAAAATATCAAGTGAGCCATTCACAAATTCAAGCCGTTCCCTCATTCCTTGCAAACCGCTCCCTTTGTATAAGTCTTCATCGGTGATATTCCCTACTCCGTTATCGCTTATTTTTGCAATCAATTCCTTTTCCATATGGCTGATGGAGATGCTGCATTCCGAAGCCCTGCTATGCTTGACTACATTCGTGACAGCCTCTTTCAGGCACATGCTCAAGATATTTTCTGAAAGGAGAGAGACATTGGTTATGTTGAAGTCTTCTTCCCTGCCGACAAATCTGATTTCAGCCGCCTTCAATATTTGTTTCACATGGACCAATTCATCACGGACACGGACGCCTCTCATCTCGGCAACCATTTTTCTGACTTCATTCAATGCCGTCCTTGCCGTCTGCTGGACGTCCTTCAGCTCTTCCTTAGCCTGTTCAGGGTCCTTGTTAATCAATTTACGTGCTAAATCACTTTTTAGTCCAATGAGTGAGAGCTTTTGTCCGAGAGTATCATGCAAATCCCTGGCAATGCGCTGGCGTTCCTCTAATTTCACCAGCTCGGAGATCCGTTTGTTTGCATCCTCCAGTTTTTCTTCAAGCACTCCCCTGGCATTTTTGTTATAAATGCTAAATGGCAGCAAGATGACACTGATCCAGACAATCACGATGATTGGAAGCTGCTTGATAAAGAACTCTTCTTTCAGGACAATTTCAAAGTTGATGACAATCGATGTACCGACAAGGTGAATGAAATAAAGGACCAGAAAGGGAATCCGGTCTTTGATATTGCCGATAAAATAGGCAATGAAAAACGCGAAATAAACATAGCTGAACAGACTTGCCGAGGCAATGGAAATTCCTATTAATATGCAAGTCCAAATATACACTGTCCAGCCTCTTGATACGAAAGCGAACCAGTATACGAGGAAGAACATCAGCGTCAGAATGATGCCGATAACCTTGCCGATGGTTGTGGGCAATTGCCAGATAAAATAAAAAGGCAATATTCCGAGAATTGTCCATATGTATGGAGAAATACCTGTGCTTCTTAATGAATTGAAAAACTTTTTGAACATATTCATACCTCTTTTTGTATGGCTCTTCAAGAGTAACGATTTCAATAAATATGAAAAACGCCTTTATTTACATTCCTTCTTTATTTTACCACAGAGAAAATGCCGGCTTACAAAAAATGACTCCCCTTCTTCCAGGGTGCTTTTGCATTCCGGATAAGGGGAGTTAATTTTTATAATTCAGGCTTTGTCTGAGCCGTTAGCTTGCTGCTGTGCTGCAATGCTTTCATTTCTTTAAAGCTGATAAATTGCTTGCGTCTTTCATCCCACAGACGGAAACGCAATGAAGTCAAGCTAGTAGACAGAGTGATGGTCGGGACATTCTGTAGTGGCTCCGTATTCTTGTGAACTTCTTCAAGTTTGTAGTTCGGAACTCTCGGACTTAAATGGTGAACGTGGTGGTAACCAATATTTCCCGTGATCCATTGGAGAACTTTAGGCAGCTTATAATAAGAGCTGCCTTCGACTGCTGCTTTAACATATTCCCAATCCTTGTCAGCTTCGAAATAAGAATCCTCAAACGTATGCTGCACATAGAACAGCCAAATACCAAACATGCCAGCGATAAAGAAAATCGGTCCCTCTACCATGACGAATGCCTTCCAGCCAATCGCCCAGATCAAAAGAGCTGCAATGCCAAAAATTAATACATTTGTTAAATACGTGTTCAGGCGTTCCTTCATTCTTGCACCTTTACGATTGAACCTGTTTTTGAACAGTACAATGTAGATAGGCCCTAGAACAAACATGACAAAAGGGTTGCGGTACATTCTGTAAGCAAGCTTTTGCCATAAAGGAGCGGCAAGGTATTCATCCACAGTCATGACCCAGATATCACCTGTTCCCCGCTTGTCCAGGTTGCTGCTTGTTGCGTGGTGAACTGAATGTTCATGTCCCCATTGGCTATATGGGAATAAAGTAAGTACACCAGTCAGTGTGCCAACCACTTTATTGGCCGTGCGATTTTTGAAAAATGAATGGTGTGTGCAGTCGTGGAAAATGATGAAAATCCTGATCATGAATCCAGCGGCAACCGCAGCGACAACCAAAGTCAGCAAATAGGAGATTTCCAGGCTTTTGTATGCCAGAAACCACAGCGCCATAAATGGCAGGACCGTGTTGATGATTTGAATGATGCTTGCCTTTAGATTGGAGTTTTCATAAGGGGCGACCTGTTTTTTTAGTTCTTTTGCATTGTTTGTTGCCATCTTGAGAATGATTCCCCTTTCATATTTCTTAGTTATCCAAATTATAAATAAGAGAAAGTTTCTTGTGCAGTAGCAGGTGTCATATATGTCACATGACAAATGTCATGTTTCGCTATTTTTTTTGATTGGAAACGTTGATACCAATGGGTTTTAGCTGGTTATGACCAGGTAATAATATTTGTTAATAATTTTTTCGGATCATGATTTTCCTTATGGGAACCCCTTTTTGGGGATTGAATATTGCAATTCGGTGCATTCATACATTTTCGCTTTAAATGAGCTATCGATGGTTTGCTCTAATTGAATATTCGTTCTGCCAAAAAAGTCCGGAGACGGCTGCATTCGATTCCTGCAATCCAGTGATTTCATCAAAGCTTGGCGGATAAGGCTTTGAACGGGCATGCCGAAGCAGATTGTTAATAACAAGTGAATGATCTAGGAAACCACAGTACGCCATCCAGTGCAGAACAGTTTCATTTTTTACTGTCACATTGGGGTACATGCTTTCAATCAAAGCCAGAAGCTTGAAGGTTTCTTCCTTTGTCAATGTCCCTGCTCCTCCCTAAATTGGGAATTTCACAGTATAACATTTTTTCCAAGTAGAAAATAAAGATACCTTGTTTCATGTTCAAAAAGATCGAGAAACTGTAGAATGAGAAAAAAGGATGTCAGAAAAAGGTGAAGAAATGAAAAATGCTATAGTCACAGGTTCCTCCAGCGGTTTTGGATTGCTGATTGCCATGGAACTGGCGAGGTCAGGTTTCAAAGTAACAGCAACGATGAGAAATCCACAAAAAGCTGTTGGATTGCAGGAGATTGCAGCAGCAGAAAAGCTCGAGGGAAATTTGTGCATCCACCCTCTGGATGTAACCTGTTCTTCTTCCATCGAGGAATTTAAAGTTTATTTACAATCCCTCCCGTCAGTAGATGTGCTGGTGAACAACGCGGGGTTTGCTCAGGGAGGGTTCAGTGAGGAGCTTTCACTAGAGGACTATCGGAAGCAATTTGACACGAACTTCTTTGGAGTGGTAGCTGTTACTCAGGCTGTGCTTCCTTATATGCGAAAACAAGGCTCAGGAAAAATCATCAACATGAGCAGTATCAGCGGAAGGTTCGGTTTTCCAGGGTTGTCTGCTTATTCGGCGTCTAAGCATGCGCTTGAAGGTTATAGTGAGAGCTTAAGACTAGAACTCAAGCCATTCGGCATTGATGTCGTCCTTATTGAGCCGGGATCCTATAAAACGAATATATGGGAAAGCGTTGGAAAGGTGACAATGAAAGAGAATTCTCCCTATGAACCTTTTAAACACGCGATTTTGGACGAACTCAAGAAAGGTGAAGCGGGCTACGGTAATCCGGTGGATGTCGCAAGACTCGCTGCCAGGATTGCCTCTGCAGACGAAGATGCACAATTCAGGTATCCAATTGGCATAGGAGTAAAGACGACAATCAATCTGAAACATGTCATGCCATGGAAGGTGATTGAGAAAATCGTTATGAGAAAACTTAAGTTTTCACAGCTGACTATTAGACAAAAATAAGAACGGTGCTACGGCACCGTTCTTATTTTAATTGGATAATGCTTTGTTATTGAACATATTGCTTACAGGGTTGAGCAGCATTGCGCCAATGCCCTGGATGATCGTTTTAACAATTACCTGGCCTAAAATAGCTGCCGGTACAGCTTCCCAAGGAAGGAAGTTCGCACCGATGGGGCTTAATCCGATGATGACAAAAATTACGGAGTCCAGCAGTCCGCCGACCAATCCGCTGTAAAAAACTCTCCAGCTCATTGGCAGCTTCAGCCTTGTGTATATTTCCGTATCAGTTGTTTCAGCGACGGCAAAGCTCAACGCTGAGGCAAAAACGATTAAAAGTGTGTCCCCAAGAATGAATGATACGAGAGCTGACAACATCAATGCAGTAGCGATGAACATATACGTTTTCGCGCGGCCGTATTTATTTTGGACCAGATCACGGAAGATGAACGTAGCCCCAATCAGCAAAGTTCCCATTGGAATAATGAACATCCCCAAGTGAAGCGGTGCGAATGCCGCTGTGATGACATTCGCGGCCACAATGGATACTAAATATAATAAGATTCTCATCTATTTAACCTCCTAAACTCCTCTTTTATTTCCCCAGACCAAAGAATGAAGCTGGGGAAGGACCCGAACATCTTTCAGTTCACTGTCCTCAATCACTCTGTTTATCAGCCATTCATATTTATCCAGCAATAATGAAACAAATCTTGGTTGATCTGTCATGTTAATTTCCTCATTGCCCACCTGCAAGTAGAAAGGCAATCCCGGATATCGATGATGCACCATCTTGGCGTATTGCATATCAGCATCATCAAAAACGACGACTTTTAAGCTTACCTCATTGGATGCCTTCCCCTGCAGGTTAGCTATAATACTGTCCAAAATCTTGAAATCCGTCTTCATACCTGAGCTTGGAGGCTTTGGCGAAAGAGTAAGCGCATCAATCTGCAAAAACCAATCCTGCCATCTGCTCCCCTGTGTCTCCAGGCAAATCTTAATTTGATAAGCCTTCAATAAAGTTACGAGACTCGACAGGCTTTTCAGCAAAGCCGGATTACCTCCTGAAATCGTCACATGCGAAAAACGGTCGCCGCCAAGCCTTTCCAGCTCCCTCCAGATTTCCTCGGCATCCATTTGCATGATTAAGTCTTTTCCTGATCCATCCCAAGTAAATGATGAATCACACCAAGCGCATGAATAATCACAACCTGCAGTACGGACAAACATTGTTTTCTGTCCAACGACCATTCCTTCTCCCTGGATTGTTGGGCCGAATATTTCCAATACAGGAATCTTAGTCAATCTCCATCCACTCCCGTCTTGCTTCCGCATAGCTTGTAGGGGTTTCGTAAAGCCTGACAAATTCAACTTGTACACCGATGTATAAATTCTCTCTTCTGGAAAGTGCTTCGGACATTTTCTCGAAAATCCAGACAACCATGTTTTCTGCAGTCGTATTCATGGGAGGCAAAGTTTCATTTAGATATCGATGGTCCAAATGAACTTCGATTTCGGATTTCCAAATATCTTTTATGTCACCAAAATCAATCATTAATCCTCTGGAGTCGACATAGCCGCTGATTCCGAATATGACCTTGTAAGTATGGCCGTGGAGATTTTTGCATTTTCCCTCGTATTCGTGCAGATGGTGCGCGGCATCAAAGGTGAATTCCTTGCTGACAAGAACGCGCTTTGCATGATATTTTAATTGCTCTCTCTTAATATCTTTATCTATTTTTTGCAGCTGCTCTACAATACGGAAGTCGTACATTATGAAACATCCCCTTCCAGGAACTGATCAAGCCCTTTTTTTCTCAGCTTGCAAGCGGGGCACACACCGCAGCCATCGGCTATGATTCCGTTATAACAAGTCAATGTTTTGGTACGGACGAAATCAAGAGCGCCAAGCTCATCGGCCAATTTCCAGGTTTCCGCTTTATTCAACCACATCAATGGTGTGTGAATGACAAAATCCTGGTCCATTGATAGATTCAGCGTGACATTCAGGGACTTTACGAATATATCGCGGCAATCGGGATACCCGCTGAAATCCGTTTCGCATACCCCTGTTACGATATGCTTTGCCTGAACCTGGCTCGCTAGCACACCTGCAAAGGACATGAATAGCAAATTCCTTCCTGGTACGAAGGTTGATGGCAGTCCTCCTTCTTCCCCATCCTCTACAGCGATTTCTTCTCGAGTGAGAGCATTGGGGGCAAGCTGGTTCAGCAGGCTCATATCCAACACATGATGCTTGATTCCAAGCTCACTTGTGATTGCCCTCGCACAGTCAATCTCCGTCCTGTGCCGCTGGTTGTAATCGAATGTGACTGCCTCGACACTGGAGAATTCCTTCATTGCCCAAAACAGGCATGTCGTACTATCTTGCCCGCCGCTGAAAACGACAACAGCTTTTTCTTTTTTCATAGGTAAATCTCCTTTTAACAGAAAAAAACAGCACCACTAAGACAGCAGTACTGTTTTCCCTTAGTTTTTTTGAGAGGGTAGCTAGAACCTCTTCCGTAAAAACGGAATATGTAATTTTGACTTAATCATTTTATCATATATCTTATAAAATAAAAGCTTTTCTTATGACATTTTATTTCTTGGTCTTAACAAGGTCCGTATGCCTGAACCGGAGGGCAGACCATTTGTCGTCGATCGATACATTGCTCACAGGACGATAAGCAGACAGTTCCTGGACTAGACTTGCAAGGATATCGCGGTTGATGTCTGTTTTGACCTTGGAGCTTTTCTTCGGAAACGCAATCCAGAAAAGTGCATCTTCATTAAGTGAAGAAATAGTTTCCGAGAGCAGGCTTTTGACTTCATCACTGTTATTGACAAACAACAGGGTAAACTCATTCTGACAAGAAGCATCATTTGATTCAATTCCAAGACGGAACCCATCCGGTGCGTTCACCACAGCTGCGCTCCCATGCTTATAACGTAATTTCTTGACGATCTCCTCCATCATATCCGTCCTCTCTGATGACCTTTAAAAATTATCGCTCATTCTATTCTAACACCTGTCCCTAAACTTTATAATAATCTATTCAGCATGGTCAAGCTATTCAGGAGGACATATGCTCAGGCGGAATCAATGCTTCCTGTCTTGCAACGGTTTCTCCAAAATTGGTTATCAAAACCGCATTTTCAGAACATTGTCATAAATGAGGTTCTGATGTGAAGCTTCTTTTGTCGGTACACCTGGAGGACTATTTGCTGATAAAATTGCCTGATATCGTATCCAGAACCGGTCCTTCAAATTTGTCAGCATGACGAAATCCCTGCCGATTGCTGCCACCTTCCCGGAAAGCTCAATGGTTTTACCATTGAGTTCAGTGGAGACAACGACCTCCTGATTCCGCTTCATTTTAAAAAATCTCTTTAATAATATTGGTTTCTTTAACCCGGGTACGATATTAACAAAAGTATGGAGATTCTTTTGCTCCATGTATTCAGTTAATAATCGGTTTTATTCAAGCGACGTTGCTCCTGGAGGCGAGGAGATGTACTGGCCTGTTTCATGGATGGGATCAATCAATCTGCCTGGTTTCATTATTTCTTGCTTCAATTAGGGCTTTAATATAATGCGAATGGCGCATCCCAGTTTTCAAATTGCGGCCCCCCTTTTCGGAAAAAGTCTCATTATATTATGGGTAGATTTCCTTAAAGGTTCATTCGCTTTTGGAAATTATTTCAAACACTTCTGATGTAGGAATGAATACATTGAACATTAGAGGTGATGGATCATGCCGGAATGGATTGTGATTTTTTATCCAATCAATTTCTTATCAGCGTATGTTTTGTATATCTACCTTTACCATCGGAGGAAGCGGATAGGCTTTCATCTTGGTATGAATATTTCAATGGCAGCTGGAGGCGGACTTGCGCTGGGTACGGGAATCGTCTTTATTAATCTCCATCCTTTGTATTTTTTGGAGGCGACCTTGATTGCAGTAGTCATTGGGTGCATAACCGGTATCCTGTTCGGAAATCTATTTGATTATCAAACTATATTGACTGGATTCATAAATGGACTGATTATGGGCATCATGGCACCAATGGTAGGTGCTGTGGCTTTTGAAGGAGTTTTATTCCTCATCATGGTAGAGATTTTCATCATCTGTATTTTTATTTTTGTGGCTGCTTCTGCCTACAAGGCCTGACAAAGTTTTGTGGAGGTGCAAATGGTGATCGTTTTAATTCTTACTATAATGATCAACCTGACTATCGGAATCTCCCTTTACTATTTTTTGAAAAGAAGAATGATAATTTTTACAGACAGATTCGGTTTTACCTCTTCTTACGTATCAAGCAGTACCAGTGGGCTGGCAATTTCTCTTGGCCTTGTATTGTTATTTCAGAACCATATAGAAATGATAGGTGTGTTGAACATCTTGATTGGAATCGGATTTGGGTGGCTTTATGGGTCTCTCTTAAATTCACAATCAATCATTGCAGGAATATACCATGGAGGCATCAGTGGAATGATGGGTACCATGCTTGGGGCAATTGTGCTGGATCCATCTATATGCGGACTGCCGGAAAGTTTATTATCGGGGCAGAATATCATAGTTGTATTTGCCTTGTTAAGTGTGTGTATCCAAGGCTTATCAGCACTGTTGCTGTTATTTTCATTCAGAGCTTGAAGATGTAAAAAAGCAGCTTAGGCTGCTTTTTCGCGTTTCTATTATTATTTTATGGTGAATCCTTCAAATAGCCGTCCGCCATATGGTTCTAAAATCGATTCTGCCAATTCTATGACAGCTCTTTTCTCTCCGGTTCGGTAATATTCTCTGAAGGACTTCGTATAGCGTTCTGCCAGCAGAGGGTCAAAACTTTTCAACTCCCTGACTACCCATTTTGAACGGCCAATCCAGCGATTGTTCGTCCTCAGTACGAATTCATGCAGTTGCTCAGCAAGGGTACTGGCAATAAAAATCTCTTCATCTTTGTTTTCAGAGCCAATAAAATCATCAAGAGAATCAGTTATAAAGTAGCGTTTAAAATCAATCTCCTTGATACTCAATGGTTCAGGTCCATTTTTCAGAATTGATTTTGCCTCTTCCACAATCAATGGCAATTGTCTGCCTTCCCTTAGGATGACCCCCTCTGAAACCATCCGCGGCAAACTAGGTCTGGCCCTCTTAACATCGTTCTCAAAAAACGTTCGGTAAGATTGATAATTATGGACAAATACCTCAATAGGCCAACCGTAAGCAAACATGGATTCTCTATAGGCGGAAGGGATATTTTCATCGAAGATCACAATGTCCAGATCAGACGTCGATGTTTCCTCCCCTCTGGTGATACTGCCCGCCAGCAAGGCGGCATCGCATTCAGGAAAAGTCTCATCAACAAACCTCCTGGCGGCTTCAAATGGTGCCATCTTCTCTGTTCTATTCATACTGTTACCTCCAAATTTATACATTGACTTAATTATTAATGATAATTCTGAATTTGTCGACAGGCGTTCATATGTTTTGCGATAAGCTTACAGTGGTATCCTACAATATAAAGTGTGATTGAGCAGGGAGGAAATTTTATGGCGTTTTCAATAAAATCACTGTTGCTCCCATTTGGATTGATCATCTTGTTAGGATCCGGCTGCAGCAGTGAAGAAGCGGAAAATGGTGCAAAGCAAATCGAACAAGAGGCAAAGGAAGCGGCAGAAGCCACGGAGGAAAAGTCCAAAGAAGTGGCAGATACGGTCAAAGCTGAGACGCCAGGTATCATCCAGAACATGAAGGACACTTATAAAGAAAGCGAACAGGAGCTTAAGGACAATACGCTTCAAAAAGGCGATCAGGCTACTGTTAAAAAAGATGCATTGCTTGCACTCACTCCTGAAGCCTATGATGAACTGTATCAATTGATTGAGGTAAATGATTTCGAAGGTGTGGACAAGATTGTTGAGGACAAGCAGGTTAAGGAAATCCAGGCTGCTACCGAAGTGGAGATTCTTGAAAGAGATCTGAGACGCACAAAAGTAAAGGTTATGAAATCTGATGATGAAGGCTACCTGCCAACAACCATCCTGGATCCACTTGAATAAATAAAAGTCCCTGGGCGAACCAGGGACTTTTTGCTTTTACACAAGTTATTTAGCGGTAAAAGTTGCCGGCATGACCACAGCCAAGACCTCACCTTTGGCACAGAGGTCCTCCCCGGCGAACACTTCGGTCACAACCTTATATTTCTTAGGGTGGATTTCGTGCACAGTCCCCACTGCTTTCAAATCTTCACCCTGTGGAGTTGGCTTCAGGAAATCGACATGCAGTGATGCAGTGACGAATCTTGGTGGTTCTGCTCCATCCCCGGGTTCATTGCCGTTTTTTCGATGAAGGTATAGTGCTGCTGACCCAGTACCATGGCAATCGACAAGCGATCCAATTAACCCGCCATAAACAAAACCAGGCAATGCCATGTGCTCCTGCTTTGGTTTGTACACGGTAACGGTCGTGTCGCCGTCCCAGCCAGTGCGGAAATGATGCCCTTGTTCATTCATCCTTCCGCAGCCATAACACCACGCGAAATCTTCCGGATACTCGTCCTGAATTGCGTTCTTTATGCTTTCTACCATAAAATCTCCTCCTAGATACAGTGAAGTTTCTTATTGGTATACATTCTTCTTGAGGCGTCGCAATTCCTTCTTTGCATTCGTAATACATAAGCAGTTTCCGATATCTCAAAGAACAGGACCAATCCGATAAACTAAAAACCGTTCATTAGGATTTTGATCTGGAAGGTTGACCTCGTTTACCAATTCAAATGGAGACTGATTCTCAAGATAAAAGATATAGTCCTCTGAAGGATAATACAAAATCAAATCCAGTTCCCTTGGCGAGTTTTCAAACGACAACAAAATATTATTCACTACATTCATGAAAATTTGAACGGTAAAAGGATTAAAGAAATAGAATCGGTTTTCGTCATTTTGAATGTCATATTCCTCAGCAAGGACACTGTGAAAATTGATTCTGTCTCCCCTGTTTTTGAAACGCTTCAAATAGCTCAGCTTATTTTCCAATGCTTCATAATAGAACAATTCGTTCATCTCTACTCCAATACAATGATTGTTGAATCGATGATTCAGGTAAAAGTTCAATCTGCCCTTGCCGCAGCCAAAGTCGACGATTTTATCACGGGGCTCAAGCTTGTAGTCCTCAAAGAATCTCTCCAGAGCGCTGTATGGGGTCGGCTCATATCGATGGTAATGCAAAGATGCCATGAAACCCATCTGTTCACCAGTTGTTTTAATGTTCAGCTTTCTATCAAACATTTGATCATTCATTCCTTTGAACTCCATTTCGTTTCATAAAGGCTATTATTCTTTCCAGTTGATAGTTAATAATTCCTATATATATATTTTAACTCACCCTAGCATGTTGTAACATTACTATATTACTGGAGTTTCTTGGGGGATAAATGATGGGATGTACGAACAGAAGAACGGCAAAAGAGCAGCTGATTGAGCAAGTTACTGGCAAAGGGTGAAAGTAAAGCAAAGTTAACAAAAGCTTTCCACAGTCAGGTGAACAGAATCATCGAGATCCCCTGGCTGATTGCATTGACAGAGGACTTTCGGTTTGGATCCACAAGCGGGAAAAAACCGTTCGGGCTGACATTCCTGCAATGGTTTGTGAAAAAAGTCGTCGTGGCCGGCTTTCAGAACGAGAAAGTATATGCTCAGTTCATGAGTGTCCTGCATCTGAAATCCCATCCGGTCAGTTTGTTTAAACCTGCGATTCTGGCCGGTGTTTTCAGGTCAAATGACTGTGCAGCAAAGGACAGCAGCTGTTAATATTTGCGATGAGATTTATTCGCAGCCTAAAATCGGTCCTTGGGCCGGTTTTTTTTAATTGTTGTGTGCCCCCATTGTGCAAAGGGCTAGATGAACACGATTTTTTGATTAATCCCTTCGTTTTCATGCTGAAAAAACAATTTTTTACCTGGACACTTCAATCTTTGTCCCCGTCATATCGATTTTCGGGCTAAACGCTACGACTCTATAGCTATTCAAGTCGACCATTAATACAATTCACTACGATTTCATCAATTTTCACTACGTTTTTTGTTCTAGTCACTACGTTTTTCGGTATTTACACTACGATTTGCTCCCTTTTCACTATGAAAATCGGCATTTCACTACTTTTTCCATATAATGGGTTAATTAAAAAAGAATCAACATGGTTAGGGTTTCAAATTTGTTTTTTTCTTAAACTCCCATAATCCGCCTGGGAGTAAGCTCTAAGGGCGATGTCAAGAAAAAAAGAAGGATTTCCCAATCTAAAATTGCCCCATTCTGCCAAAAAATGTGTTAGCCTTGAGAGAATAAGTCTAGGGCTTCTCGACTTTTCTTAGTCACCCCATTTTAGGGAAGGAGGAAAAGAAATGGAGAAGATCAGTGTTTTCCTGGATGACTTTCGCAAGCCGCCACAAGGATATGTCCTGGCCGAAACAATCGATGAATGTATCATCTTGTTAAAAAGCTATGAAATTGACCATCTATCATTGGACCATGATCTTACCAGCTATTCAAGGAATGGCTTAATGCTGGTGAAAATTATGGTGGCAGAACGACTTTTTGCTAACCGGATCACCATTCATTCAGCCAATTCTGTTGGAGGAAAAGCGATGTACAATTGCTTCCTGAATGCTCAGAAAGACCACATGATGCCTCAGAACATTAAAGTTTATCTTCGCCCCCTGCCCCTTTACCCCTGAAAATTGAATTTGCCATCCTTCAAAGGAAATAACCTTCAGGATAACGAAATTATCTATGAATGGAGGTTTGGTAAATGGAAAAGAACATGTCAGAAACCGAAATCCACCTAAGATATAAAGCAAAAATAATCGAAGTGTTAGAAAGAGATTCTTATGCCAAATCATTGGGAATTCGGCTTTCAGAACTAGGTCCTGGTTCTGCGAAGTCCGAGCTGCTGGTTCAGGATGGCATGCTCAATATGCATGGAACCCTCCACGGTGCTGTCACTTTCGCACTCGCCGATTTTGCCTTTCAGTCCGCCTGCAATTCGTATGGAAGAATGTCTGTAGGATTGACCACTACTGTTAATTATATGGCTGCAGGCCAATTGGGTTCGGTGGTCACAGCAAAAGCAACTGAAGAAAGAAAAAATTACAGGACCGCATGGTATAAAATTGCAATTGAAAGTAACGGTGAGTTGATTTCAACCATGGAAGCGACAGCTTATCGGAAGGAAAAATATTTTGTCCCAGAGGATTAATACAAAATGGACCAGGAGTCTTCCTGGTCCATTACTATTTTTTATAAAAATTCTTAACCATAAAGATACTTGAAAATAGCGGGCACTCTTTTACGCCAGGCGAGTTCGTTATGGACCGCTCCTTCTGCGACCACGAATTCAACATCTTTGACTTTTTCCTTCAGCAAAGAAAAAACAGCCTTGCCTGATTCAATATACCTTTCACTATCAATGGTTCCAGAAGATTCATTAGTACCTGCATCAAGATAGAATTTTTCGACTGCTGAAAGGTCACATTCTTTAATCAACTGTGCGATTTCTTCTTGGGCAAACCAATAGGCAGAAGAAACCGAAGCAACTTTTTTGAAGATGCCTGGATAGATGCAAGCCGCATAGGTGGAAATCAACCCTCCCATAGAGCTGCCGGCCATTGCAGTTTCATCGGGCCTGGTGCGATATTTTTGATGTATCAGCGGTTTGAGTTCGTGTACGACAAACTCAATATAGTCTTTTCCTTCCCCGCCGATTCCATCAAGTTCCGGTGCAAAGATATTCCTCATCTCGGAACTGGCCCAGGGCGAGTATTCATCGAGTCGCTTATAGCCATCGTTGCAGTCGATTCCAACAACAATCAACTCCAGCCCGCTCTCCTCAAGGTAATCCGATATCCCCCAGGACATTCCATATCCCGCATCTTCATCCTTGTAAAGATTTTGTCCGTCATGCATGAAAAGGACGGGATATCGTTTATTGGGGTGTTCATGGTAGCTTTCCGGTAAATAAACCCGAATCGTTCTTTCGCGATCCAGGGTGGTCATTTTGACGCTAAAATGCTCGAACATGTTGTAACCTCCTATTGCATAGAACTTTATTTGAGGGCCATCTCCACAGCACCTTTGGCATGGATTGCCGTTGTATCAAATAGTGGTATATCGATATCCTCCTGTTTGATCAGAAAGCCAATCTCAGTGCAGCCGAGGATGATGCCTGCGCCTTCGGTAATAAGTCGTTCGATCACCTTCTTGAAATACTCTCTTGAGCCTTCCTGGATGACTCCGAGACATAGTTCTTCAAAAATCGTACTGTTTATCTTTTCCCTGTCCCCTAAATCAGGAACGAGCACTTCCAGTTGATGAGTCTCAATCTGGTCTTTATAGAAATCCTGCTCCATCGTATACTTGGTGCCCAGCAAACCTACCTTTCGGATGCCATGCTTCTTAATGATGCCAGCTGTCACATCTGCAATATGAACGATAGGCAGACAGGTTCGAGCCATAATACGATCTATCACCTTATGCATCGTGTTGGTGCAGATGATGATGAAATCTGCACCTGCTCTCTCAAGGTTCTCAGCTGCGCTGGCCAGAATGTCTCCAGCCTCATCCCACCTGTTCTCTGCCTGGCATTTTTCGATTTCATCAAAATCAACACTGTAAAGAATGCATTTAGAGGAATGGAGACCTCCAAGGCGCTGCCGAACTTCTTCATTTATGATCCGGTAATATTCTGCTGTAGACTCCCAGCTCATGCCTCCAATCAAACCAATTGTCTTCACGCACGTCCCTCCTTCTACCATGATAAAATTATAACTCCCTGTACACAAAAAAGGACAATCAACAGCTGATTGCCCTAAAGTTTCTTAAAAATGTTTTCTGTACCATTCACTAGCTGCTTCTACTTCCTGAAGTGTCAGCTGGTGACCGTTGTTTTCCCAATGAATTTCTACATCAGCATTTGACTCTGCAAGCAATGTTTTCAATTCCACAGACTCCTGAGCTGGACAGATGGGGTCGTTTTTGCCTGCGGCAATAAAAACGGCTGTTCCGGTTTGGTCAGGAAGTTGAATTCCCCTTCTTGGCACCATCGGGTGATGCAGAACGGCCCCTTTTAGTGATTTTTTATAGTGGAACAACAGGCTGGCTGCGATATTGGCTCCATTGGAATATCCAACCGCGATTATATTGTCCCGGTCAAAACCATATTTTGCTGAAGCTTCATCTAAGAATTCATTTAATTCCTTCGTACGGAACACCAGATCTTCTTCATCAAATACTCCTTCCGCCAGTCTGCGGAAGAAGCGAGGCATTCCGTGTTCAAGAATATTCCCCCTGACGCTCAAGACAGAAGCTTCCTGATCGACCATCTTAGCTAAAGGAAGCAGGTCATTTTCATTTCCCCCCGTACCATGCAGCAGCAATAACGTCGGTCTTGATTCATCTGAACCTTTTTGAAAGATGTGTTTCATGGTTTTACACCATCCCTTTAAAAAGCTTTTAATAACAATTTGTTCTAAGCTTCTTCAGCTATACACTCTGCTAAACAGGCCATGTCCATACCCCGGTCAAAGATATTCGCTGAATCGCATTTTTGTAAAATATCTCGAATTAAAGATAATGGTAGTATGTATTGATGGTTGTGTCAAGGAAACTACATTAGGCTGCGGCAGTATCTCTATGTTAAGTACGAATATTTTGCTCCTGACCCTTTAATTGAACAAAAATCTCTCAAAAATACTGACTAAACCGGCTAGCAGTATAGTAACCACATGCATCCAAACTAGCAGTTTCAAGAAAAATACAGCCCACGCTTTCTTTTTTCTGGCATAAAAGAAAATTACCAGCCCAATCAAAAGGCGGAATAATGGAAATTCAAATGAATCAGGTTGAGTAAATACGTCATATAAGAATGTGGAAAGCACTGTTATTCCAAAAATGAATTGATAAAGTTTAAAGATTTTTTCTTTGCGTTCTGTTTCGTGCTTGAATTCGTACACGGTTGTTCCTCACTTTATAAACTCGAATGATGATTTATAGTGTATCAAAGGATAAGATCCAGGCGCTGACCGATACCGCGATTATGATCAGGATAGCCGCAAGCCAGAACGGAGCATCCAATATAATAATGGTTAGGATGATCGATCCCCACATCATGCTGAGGCTTAGGATTTTATTTTTGCGTGTGATCCCGTTTTTTTCACGGAAATCCTGGATATAGCTTCCTAACCATTTATTTTGGATCAGCTTTTGATACAACTTGTCTGATGCTTTGACGTAGCAGGCTGCACCGAGTAAAATCAGCGGAGTCGTTGGCAATAACGGAACCACGATTCCAATGATGCCAAGCGAGATGGAGAGCGTCCCTATGATGATTAACAAAGCCTTCAATGCTGTCTTCACGATCTCCCTCCTAGCTGTTAAAAAGATTTTCCCGGGATGGACATCAAAGAGTTATTTTCCATTTGGCTGGACGGAATTCCTGCTTCAATATAGCTTCTGGCCAGCTTCCAGCCAAAGTCATAAATAAAGGTCTGAAAGAACAAGTTCCCGGTTTTCAATGTCTTTCCATTTATGACGAGCTTCGCGAAAATGACAGACATGGTCTCGTGCTCTCTTAACGGAATTCTTGCAATCTCCTTCAGTTCCCATTCTGCCTTGTTTTCTTTCACGAATGTAAACCCTTGTTCCCAACCTCTGATTGACTCTTCATATCCAAAGTCTGAGATTTTACCTTCTGCTATTTCTCTTGCTTGATAATCTCGTGAAATCATCGGTGTTAACTCCTGTAGAGAAGAATTCCTCCAGGCATCAAGATACTTGTTATGAAAACTATTGAATGACGGCATCCTATAACTCTCCTTCCAGACGGCAATGACAAAATTATCCTATATTAAGCGAGGTATGACAATACCTTCTAAGGCAAAATAAAACAGCTGTCCGATGTGGAACAGCTGCCTAGTCAATTGTAATAGTATGTCTCGTGTAATAGTGACTGTATCTATAGAAAAATTCAACCTTGGCTTCCTGGCCATCGATTGAAAACGTATAAATTGTCTTGGTAGGGTGAGAGTTTTTTTGAAAGACGATGCCATTTTCAGCTGCAACTTCTTCCAAGTAGGATTCAAGCTCTTTTTTCTTGATTGTATTAGGCTTCTGGTCTACAAAGTTTGCTCTCTGTTTTTCCGTGATAAACTCATCTATGCAAGAAACTAAGTTTGTATTTTTTGTCGTCATTACTATGAAGAATCATTCCCTTACTAGTTATTTTTCCAAAAAAATCCAATAAAAAAAGTCAGAAAAGGATTGTTCTAGTTTCATCCTTTTCTGACTTATGATCTGGTTCTATGCCCATTCATTGCTATCAGATATATAAAGTATTTATTTGTTCGTTCAACAAAAAATAATAGAATCAATCAAGTAAGATTAAGAGTTTTAATCTTTACCCTATTGAGTATCTTAACATCTTACCTTAAGAAAATCAATAGTTTATTCAGGCCTTAAAATAAATAAGGTATAGCTTTTATCCTGGTCAAAATTCCAGTCAATAAAGTAATCCGTTATTTTTGCATGGAGATAGGCTTCATAAGCCTGCTTGTGTTTTTCAATCATTTTCTTTTCAAGATTTCGTTTGGCGATTTTCAATGTTTCCTGGAAACCAAGCTGAATGAACTCTTTTTCAAGGCTGATTAAGATCCCATGTCTGACGATGATTAGCGTTCTTTCGTTGAGAAGCTTTGAATATAACACTTCTGGTGCTTTCTGGATTTCCATGCTAAGTTGAACGGTCTCCTGCTCCACATGTTCCTGATGTGTGTATGGAACAAAATCATATGGACGGTCATTCTCAAAAATAAACAAGAACATGCCTGATTTATCATCAAGGTTCCAGTCATAATAAAATTCCTTTATTTTATCTTTCGTATTGGTTTCGATGTATGACTTGATTTCTTCTTCCAGGGTTTCCATCATCAAGTCTCGCGTCTTTTGAACATAGACGCTTTGCTGGTTGGAAATTAAGGTGTTTTCCATCGGGGATAAAAAGTTTGTGATATAAATACAGGCAAATGGTCTTGAGATGGTACAGAAAACATTTCCCGGACCCCGCCCAAAGTTCTCTCTTAACAATCTTCCAATATAACCGCTAATTTCTTTTTCAAGCAATTCTACTTCCATAAAATACCTCGCTATGCAATATACTCCTCTATTATGTTCCCTATTTGCTACTTGCCAAAACCATCTAAGTATCGTATTTAATTTAAGACGATTGTGTCTTTTTATGTATCAATAAATCAGATGCGCCTGTAATATTTGCCTGCATGTTCGGGAATATTATCTCTTGAATTAAGGGGGGCTCAACTTTGGAAGGCACTCATAAAAGCATTAAGCTGACAGCGGCGGAAGTATCCTATTTTTGGACCACTTACCTATCTGATACGATGTCCGTTTGTGTGTTCAGACATTTTCTTGAGCACATCGATGATCAAGACATAAAACAACTGGTCAAGCATGCGATTGACCTGTCTCAGCAGCATGTTGATATCATTAAAGAACTCTTTATTGAGGAAGGCATTGAGGTTCCTCATGGGTTTAGTGATCAAGATGTGAACCTTAAAGCGAAAAGGTTGTATTCGGATATATTTTATTTGAAGTACATAAAAAATATGGCAGGCGGCGGGTTGGGCGGATACAGCAGAATGCTTCCAAATATTTTCCGTGACGATGTCAAATCGTTTTATTCTAAAGCCCTGACCGCTTCAATTGAGCTTGAAAACGAGGCTACAATGATCATGAAAGAAAAAGGATTGGCAGTGCGTCCGCCATTTATTCCTTATCCCCAAAAAGTGGAGTATGTCCACAAGCAATCCTTTTTCCTGGAAGGGCTGGACCGGCGAGGGTCTCTGAGCGGGACGGAAGTCACCCATCTTCACTACAATATTGGAACCAATCAGCTTGGTGCAGCTATCAGCACCGGTTTCAGCCAGGTTGCAAAATCCAAGAAAGTGAAAAATTACTTTGTCAGAGGAAAAGATATTGCGTTAAAGCATATCGCTGTTTTCAGGGATTACTTAGAGAAAAACTCCCTGCCCGCGCCTGCGGGGTTCGAGCCAGAAGTAACCGATTCGAAAGAGTCACCTTTCTCTGAGAAGCTGATGATGTTCCATTTCAGCCTCATGATTTATGCAGGAATCGGCAATTATGGAATTGCCATTTCTGAAAGCCAGAGAACAGATCTCGTAATCGATTACTCCAGGCTCAATGCGGAGATCCTGAAATACTCCGAGGATGGAGCGAATATCATGATCAACAACCAATGGCTCGAACAGCCACCTTTATCCCTGGACAGGGATGATGTTATCAAAGGTTATAAATGAAATGATATCTTAGACGCTAGTGGCAATTAAATTCATCTGGAAGTAACTGTAATCAGCCTGTGAAAATTTTCATAACCCTGCCGATATAAGAAGTAGGTTGACTATTTTCTGCAGAGGAGCATGGCTAATGGATCAATCAAAAGAAAGTCTTTCGGTAAAAATCGAGTTGTTCAGAGAAGAAATGATTAAATCGGGATTGAAGACAGGCTTTGGCAGCCCGGAGACGGTATACCTCAGCCAATTATTAGATGAGCTGATTATGAAGTACCAGGAATACGTTCATTGAATCACTCCTTAAATTCCAGGTCATGTGCATCCCATAAATAGCGCTGAAGAGAAATGGCTTTATCATTCATGAATTCAATTCCTTCTGCTTCAAGCATGACTTTTTGGGTCTGGAACATCTCCTCATCTTTGAATCCTAACTCACCTTTTGAATTAATGACTCTGTGCCATGGGAGACTGTATTGATCTGACATCGAATGAAGGATCCGGACAACTTGCCTTGCACCTCGCGGACTGCCCGCGACGCTGGCAATCTGTCCATATGTCATGACCTTCCCTTTGGGTATGTTTTGAATGATATTGATTACGATTTCAGTAAATCTGGTCAACGGCCAACATCCTTTCTTCTATCCTTTAATATACTACAAAAGAAAATGCCAGGCATGTGCCAGGCATTTTCTTTGCTGTTTCCGGATTGCTTGCGGTAAATTTTCTTACTTTTGCTGATAGGATTTGAATTTTTTTATAATGGTCCAACATAACAATCCTAAACCCCAGTATATTGGAAAAGAATAAATGTGCTTCCAGGTAATTTCTTTATAAATTTTTAAATAGACCATGGATGGTTCAGCGACGAAAGCCAAAAAGAGCGACAGCAGTCCAGTTGCGATAAAGAATTTTCTTAAAGAGAAACTGTACCTTTGATAGACCAGCATGAATGGGATAATGACGACCCCAACATCATAGGGATAGAGCTGCGGATTCAAGTATGGAGTCAGCCTCACTGGGTAGGTCCATACCATTGCATTGCTACCGATCGAATCCAGGAAGATGGCCATTACCCCATAAAATAATCCGAACGCTGTATTTTCTACCAATTTCTTTTTATCAACAATGATCCACCACATGATTGCCGGCACAATCGACAGGATAACTAAAAACCACCATTTTCCAGTAAGGAAATTATGTTCATACCAGTAGGACCTTAACACTTTATGATAATTTCTTTCTGCCTCAAGCAATTCCTGAAGTGAAATGGAACTGAGTACATGTAGATGATCATGAAAGTAATGCCCTATGGTCACTGCGGTGGGAAAAAGCATATCATCACACCCTTTGTATATATGGTGTGAATTTCTGGTTTTTATATGTAAACAATGATTTATTTTTGGGCTTTAATTTTCTGATAGATCTCCATCAGCTGCTCCGGATTAGCATTTGTAAAGTAGGAATAGACCCCTCTTGTTGTATGCAAATAAAGAAAGCCCCGATCTCCAGACATAGTCTTGAATGTAATGTCCAAAACATCCTTGATATCAAAATGGTCAGAAGCCGTCGTTATTCTGTCAGCGTATACCTGTATTTCTTCTTCATATTCTTCATAGACCTGTTCGTTGTCTTCGATTTTTCTTTTCACCCTTAAGTATTGATGCGAACAAAGCAACCAGCTCCCTCCTTTCTTTAACCTCCAATTTTTATTTTACTCATGTTGATTACGATTAACTAATATATTTAACAATAATAACAGGTCAATCGTCAAAAGGAGGATTCTTTTGAAATGCATCGGTGAGCTGCTGGATCAGGAAAAGTATCGGGTCAAAGGGAGAATTGCCATTATTGAAAATAAAGAGACGGTCATGAAGGTTTTCGGCCTTACGAACGCTAAATGGCTGAATGTATGGAATATTGATTCGCGTATTTTGACATTGTTTTATAAATCGTTCGAGTCGGAATATGACTGGTATATTGTCGTATACGATTATCCTGCGTTTTGTGCAGACCCGGAAATTAAAGAAGCCATAATCTGGCATGAGCTCGGACATATCCAATATCCAGTATTTGAACAGCAGCTGAATTTGGACAGTGAAATCAAATGCGATGGACTTGCCATAATGAACGGCCATAAAGAAGGTATGAGAAAGGTGCTGGACCTTACATTGAGTATGGCTCGAACACTTAACCATGAAATTTTAACCCATATTACTACTGAACGGCAAATGAGGCTGCCTGGGTAGTGGATGACTAGAATTCTTTTTCAGACATGATACTGATGAGAATGATTTAGAAAAAAACTGCCCGCCATCGCAGGATGGCGGGCAGTTTGGAATCAGCCTGTATTCCTTAGGCCGGCAGCAACGCCGCTGATCGTTAGTAAAACTTGTGTCAATAGTTCATCGTCCGGATTTTCGTCCTTTCGAAGTTCCTGGATCAGCTTAACCTGAATGAAATTAAGAGGATCCACGTATGGATTTCGCCGATGGACGGAATCCTTGATATTCGGTGTATGGTCAAGCAGCTCTTCATCCTCGGTGATTTGGAGCAGGGTGTTCTTTGTCATTTCATACTCTTCGACAATATTGCCGAAGATACGGTCTGCGATCGCTTTGTCTTCCACAAGCGATGTGTATTCCTGTGCTGTTGTGATATCGGCCTTCATTAATGCCATTTGCAAATTATCAACCGTACTGCGGAAGAATGGCCACTCAGCATACATATCCTGCAACAGCTTCAAATTCTGTGGGCTCTCTTGAGCAAAGTTCTGCAAACCAGATCCGGCAGCATACCAGGCCGGGAAGAGCTGTCTGCTCTGTGTCCAGGCAAATACCCACGGAATCGCGCGGAGGTTTTCAAACTTGCTGCTGTTTTTACGGCTCATCGGACGAGAACCGATGTTCAGCTCGGCCAGCTCCTTTAGTGGAGTTGCCTGATTGAAATAGACAATGAAATCAGGATCCTCGAAAACGAGCGATTGATATTTTCTTAGCGACACTGCAGAGATTTGCTCGATAGCATCCACCCATTTTTGATCTCTAATATGCCCTTGTTCTGACTCCTTCAAGACATTAGCTGCGGCTTTCATCATGGTTGATGTAGCCTGCTCGAGACTGCGGTAGGCAATGTCCTTCAACAGATAACGGGACGATAGAACCTCTCCCTGCTCAGTGATTTTGACACCCTGGCCAAGTGTTTCGACAGGCTGGGAAAGAAGGCTTCTGTTCAATGGTCCGCCCCCTCTTCCAAGAGAACCGCCTCGCCCATGGAAGAATTTCAGGCCAATTTGATATTTCTTTGCCATTTCATTGATCTCAAGCTGGGCCTTGTAAAGCTTCCAGTTTGCTGTCAATGTGCCTCCATCCTTGCTGCCGTCAGAATACCCAAGCATGATTTCCTGCTGGTTCCCCATTTTCGCCAGATGGTTACGGTACACCGGCATATTGAACAGTGTTTCCATGATTTTCGGCCCAGCCGTCAAATCGTCGATTGTTTCAAGCAATGGTGCGACGTTTAAGTCGGTATCGAATGTGCCGTCGGCATGGAGTCGGTAAATCCCCGCTTCCTTCGCAAGTACAAGCACTTCCAGCAAATCACTTGCCGATTGAGTCATACTGACAAGGTAAACGTTAACCGACCGTTTGCCGAATTCATTGTGCGCATTTTTGATCATCTGGAAAACTTCCAGCATTTCCTGTGTTTCCTCTGAATAATCTTCATGAAGCAAAAGCAAAGGACGCGGATCAGCTAAAATGTTGCCAAGCAACTCCTGTTTTTCTTCCTCGGAAAGAGATGGATAATTTTCTGTAATACCCACCTTTTTAAGAATTTCAGAAATGGCGGCTTCATGTTCACCGCTATGGTTTCGAATATCCAGAGTAGCAAGGTGGAAACCAAACAGCTGGACTTGCCTGATCAATTTTTGCAAGGTTTTTAATTCATGATGTTTTGGATGGTGCTGATAGATACTGCGCTTTATGATCATCAGGTCTTCCAGCATTTGTTCTGATGATTGATAACCGATCGCTGATTTTCCAGCTTCTTTCAGTCTCTGTAGGATGACCGCGAATTTTCGGCGGTATACTTCGCCTTCAACCTTCCACTTTTGATCCTCTGTCAGATAGGTTCCTTCATCAAAAACGACTGATTGGATAAGCTCTTCGCTTACCTCAGCCCTTGCAGTCGAGTGGCTGAAACGTTTCATCAGGTCCACCAGGACAGCTTTATATTTTTTAAGCACTAGACGTCTTTGTCGTTGAAGAGTTTCCCAGGTTATCTCAGGAGTTACGTTTGGGTTACCATCACGGTCGCCCCCAATCCAGGACCCAAAGCGAAGGAAGTGAGGCACTTTCCAATCGTGTTCCGGATAATGCTCTTTTAAACTTGTTTCAACTTCCTGGTGTATTTCAGGAAGAACGTCAAATAAAGTCTGGTCAAAATAATATAGGCCATTCCTGACTTCATCAATAACGGTTGGCTTCCGGTCCCTCAATTCATCTGTTTGCCATAGCACGGAAACTTCATTAAACAGACTTTCTTCGATACTTTGCCGTTCTTTTTTTGAAAGAAGTGGATTATCCAGACTCTTTAAAAGATCAGCGATCCTTTTTTGGATTTCAAGGATGGAGCGTTTGGTTGCCTCCGTAGGATGGGCAGTAATGATCAATTCCAGGGAAATGGTATTGAGTACATTTTGGATGATATCTGAGGTTATATAGTTGTCCTTCAATGATAGGATGGCAGATTCAATGGATCCTGGCTGTGCGCTTAATTCAGATTTAAGCAGGTAGTCACGGCGCCTGCGGATCCGATGGTTTTGTTCTGCCGCATTAATTAAATGAAAATAAACAGAAAAAGCCCGGATAATATTTTTTCTCATTGGCACCGATAGTCCTGCGATTTCAGCTTTTAAAGCTGGATAGGTTTCACGGTCGTTTTCATTCCTGAGTGTTTTGCACATTGCACGGATTTTTTCTACTTTTTCAAACAGCTCTACTCCGCCATGATAGACAAGGATGTCCCCCAGGATGTTTCCTAACATTTTTACATCTCTGCGGAGCGGCAAACTGCTGTCGTTTATTTCGATTCCTGATGTCATATTGTCACCTTCCTAAAACTTGTAAGAATATTTTAACTATTAATATATCACAAAAGTACTTAGAATGTGAAATGATAAGCATGTTCCCGTTCTTAATGCAAACTGGATCTTTTCCGAATTCCTATTTCTATTTCCTATTGCCATAAAAGAAAGGCTTCCCAAAATGGGAAGCCCTTATCACATAACAAGGATTAAATTAGCTTGCTTTGTCTTTTTTCTCCGGTTTGCCAGTGATGATCAATTTCATTGTTTTCAGTGATGTCATTTTTCCTGCGAAATTCTCTGCTTCGGATATCAGAGTATGTGTTCCATTCGCAAGGTCAAGGGTGATTGAAAATTTGCCATCATTGCCTGTCTTGACGGAATCAATGAGTGTTACTTTATTGCCCTGCTGTTCGTAAATGTGGATCGTCGTTCCCGAATCGGCCATCCCGGTGATCGTTGCCGGCTCTCCCTTAACAATCAATTCTTCCTGATCGAATGCAGGTGCTGAAGGGATTTCTTGTGTTGCATCCTTTGACCATCGCAGGGCATTGATGAATACCTGTCTTCCTTCCTGTGTCCATCCATAATCAGGCCCGATGATATTCGTGACGGCAAAAGAAGACATCAGTAAATGCATATGTTCCTTGCTCCTGAATTCATAAGCAATTGATTCTCCTTTGCTCTTATCATCTACAGAGAGGCTCGCAACAGCGATTCCCGGATAATTCTTGAACGTCGAATACGGACTTCTGGCAGCATGGATTTTGATTCTTCCATCTGGATCTGTATTCAGTCCCTCAAAGATTGGATGTTTATTTGCTGAATTAAGGTAAACCGCTCCCTCGTTGTATCCCTGTTGGTCCATTTCGGGTTTGCCTTCAATTTCACTCAGTCTTGGGATTGAGCCTTCGGCCACACCCCATGATCCAGTGAATACAAGGGTAGTTTTATGCTCATCGCTTTCGCTGATCAGCTGCTGGAATTGTTCCTTTGTCCCTTTGTTCGTATTCACAAGGATGACCTCGTATTTGCCGACATTGCCGAGAATATCCCAGCCTTTTTCTTCCGCATAGAGCTTTTGCCCATTTAGCAGTGCTGTCAGCGAACCATTTACATCACCTAATACAGCAGCTTCAAAGGCATTCAAGTCTATGTTTGTTTCCTTGTCGTCTTCCCCAATTTCAACCTCGATCGCTTCCTGAAGATACCCTTCTGCAGAAACCTTTAGTGTATATTCACCAGGCAGCAGGTTTTCGAATCTGAAGCTCCCTTTCTCATCGCTTCGTGCCTCGAGGTAAAAGTCAGGCTGGTCTTTCGGAATCAGTGTCAGTAATGCACCGGCAATGGCTGACTTTTCTTTTTTGCTCATGATGGAACCGCTAAAATCAGCTCCATTAATTGCTTCTAGCGTGAAATTCACATCGGCACTGTTCCCAAGGTCCGCAACTTCTGCTTGTTTTGTCTGTTCAGCAAATCCGCGTGCCTGTACCTTTACCGCATACTCACCGACGCCTATGCCGAATCTGTACATACCTTCTGCATTTGTCGTGGTTTTCATGTTCGTTCCTTCGATTGATACCAGCGCACCAGCAACAGGTTTTCCTTGAGTGTCCTTAACTGTTCCTTTAATTTCACCCTGGCTGGCAGTCAGGGCAAAATCAATGGCATTCAGGTAAATCGCCTTTGCGTGATCTGTCCATCTGTCATTTGGATGTCCGTAATTACCTATTTTGAGTGCTGATAGCAGGATATGAACACTGTTTGATGAACTGAATTTATAGCCAATCGTACTGCCCAGTTCACCTTTTACTGGATTCGTCAAAGTGGCAAGAGAAGTTCCGCTGTAGTTTTGATAAACAGAATACTGTACAGCTCCCTTCGGATTCAATAAGAATGGAATCTCATCTCCTTCATTGAATCCCTTCAGAATCGGATGTGACTCATCCACTCTCAAGTTAATTTCCTTGTCCGCATAGCTGTTCACAAGAGCTTGAGGATCTCCGTATGCGTCTCTTAAATCCCCAATCGGTCCTCCAAACATGGCAGTGAAAATCATGCTGACTCCGCGGGCATTCGCTTTATCAATCATTGCCCTTAATCGGTCTTTATTCATTGAAGTCGTAGTGTCATTGACGATAACCAGTTTGTAATTTGGTATTTCGTCAATCAGACTTTCGAATTCCGTATATGGATAGAGGTCAGCCTCATAGCCATTGCTTTCGAGAAATGGCAAGATTTTATCGCTTTGATAAGGGTTGGCAAGCAACGCAATTTTCTCTGAAACAACAAGGTTCACATTCAGTTCTGCTTGTTGGTCCTTTGTAATTTCAACACTTTGGAAAGTCGGTGCATAGCCTGTTGCGATCACCCTTACTTCATAGCTGCCTGAAGGAAGAGTTGCCTGGTAATTTCCTTCTGCATTGGTCTTGACTGACACAGGGGTACCGAGCACCTCGATTCTTGCTTCGGCTATCGGGTCTTTCGTTGACGCATCGACAATTCTGCCGGTCAGAATGCCTGAATCGACTGACTGAATGGTGAAGGATTTTGAAATCAACTCACCGTTGTCAATTACAATGGAAAACTCCGTTCCGCTGTGTCCGAATGCTTCCACAGTCAGCGTATATGTCCCTTCCTCCAAAGCTGCAAAGAATTTGCCATCGTCATCAGTTTCATAGGTTTTGCCTGTTTCATTGACTGTAACAGTTGCCTTCAATGGTCCATTTTCATTCCGGACTGTTCCATGCAGTTCACCGACTAGTGCTTCTTTCTCGTCGATGGCCCAATTCAGCGCATTGGCTAAAAGCTGTTCCCGGGACGGGTCGAATGATTCATTCGGTTTGAAGACATGACTGATGGTCATATTGGCAAGCAGGATTTCGACTGAGTCTGTTGTCCTGCCCTTATAGGCAACCATACTTCCCTTCTCACCTGTCTGAGAATGGGAGAAGTCTACGACCGTTGTTCCTGAGTAGCCGCTGAATCCATAGTAATAGCCGGATTTTGCCGGGATCTCAATTGTATCTCCTGTTTCGTAACCTGACGTTAATGGGTGTTCTCCAAGTACTGTTCCCTGGGCACCAGGTTTATTGTTATGTTCGAATATGGTCTTTGGGTCATCCATGTAATCCTGTAAATAACGGATGGAACCACGTCCTCCTGCCTGGCCAGTCCAGATGACGGAAATCCGTTTTTCATCCAGTGCCTTTTGGAATGCCAGGAATACATCCTTCGATGGAACAAGGCTTGGGGCATAATCAGAATTGGCGAACACCACATCCACTTCATCCAATTTGTCCAGTTCCTTATAATCCATGCTGATGACCTTGTATCCTCTTTCCTCCAGATATTGCTTATAGGTCGTACCTGAAGCAGTCAAGTCGACGATGACTCCAACTGTTGGCGACGGCCTTAATTTTACATTGACCGCTGCTTTCTGTTTGTCTGTGATCTTAACAGGAATGTCCTGACGTACATATCCTGCTTTCTCTACTCTTAAGGTGTAATCTCCTGGCTCAATTTTAGTAAGATTGTATTGGCCCTGGAGATTGGAGGCTGCTTCTCTAGGGTTTCCTATAAGAATGACTTTCGCCCCTTCAATGGCATTCCCGTCCTTGAGATTCTCGACAGTTCCGGAAATGGAACCAGTATTTTCTGCGACCTCCATCGAGATCGATAATGGATTGCTTTCCTGATTTGCGGTAACTTTCACCATCTTAGGAGCATAGCCGAATGCATTTACCTCCAGTTCGTATTCGCCTTCATTGATTGCGATGGAGAAGCCGCCATTTTCGACACTGGATTGAGTCTGGAATGGTTCCCCTTTTACCTTGATTTCTGCTTTTAACGGTTGTCCTGCCTCATCAAGAATGGTTCCGCTCACCACAGGGAATTCAACATTGGCTGCCCAGAGAACGGCATTGATCAGCATTTGTTTTCCTTCGTCGGTATAATCCTTAGCTCCATGATAAGACGTGAAGCCATGTCCGCTCATCAACAGTTCAACACTGCGCCCTGATCTTGGTTTATACGCAACTCCCAGGCCATGTGTAGTATCTAAACCTTCATGTTTAATCTCTGCCAGTGGATACCCGCTGTAATCTTTGAAATATCCTACGGCACTTGACGAAGGGGTAAGAATTTCAACTATTTCTCCGGCGGCTGCTCCGCTGAAGATGGGATGCTCTTCAAGAATTTTGTATTGTGCCGCTTCGTTCGTTTTCCTGATGGTATTGCGCATTTTTGGGTCCTGCCTGTGATTGACGAGATGATTGATCCCGGAACCGCTCCAGTAAGCATCTCCAAAAATAAGACTAGTTTCTGACTGGTCTGCTGCAGCCATCATTTCATCAAAAACTTTTTTATTCAGGGCAGATGTAGGCTCATTAAAGAAGATGACATCAAACTCTGCCATTCTCCTGACCAAATCAGCGGGCTGGATATCCAACACATTCACACCGATTTCTCTGAACATCGCCTTGAAATTTTTATCTGCCGAGAAATAATCTCCCACAACCCCTACCGAAGGCATGGTATGAAGCTGGATGTCAAGTTCTCCTGAGTGACGGGCAACATCTACATTTTGAGAATGGGCAATGTAGCCTTCCTTGCTGAATACCAGTGTATAAGATTCCTCCTCCAGTCCAGATAGTTCATACCGGCCATTTGCGCCTGTCTGGACTTCAGTAAACGGTTCACCTGCTTCGTTTTTAACTGACACTGTTACGTCCTGCAGCTGCATTCCAGATAACGAATCGGTAACAATACCTGTCAGCACACCCCTCTCAGATTCTCCGAGGACGATTTCAACATTCTCGACGGCTCCTTTGGCAACAGTAACTCTTGCCGTTTTGGAACCCAGCCCTTTGGCGCGAATCTCGATTGTGAAATCACCTTCGTCATGGAAGAAGGTAAAGCTGCCGTTCTTGTCTGTCTTTGTCTTCACACCAGTTTCAATCACCTCGATAGTTCCTTCAACCGGTTCACCTGAAGGGTTGGTTACCGTTCCAGTGATTTTCCCGAATGTGGCACTATATAGATAATCAATACTATTGAACAGAATTTGCTGCTGTCCTCTGTACCATGCTTTTGCTGATTCCCATGGAACAGTTGAATGGCTTGACAGCAGTAAATGGGCACTCTCTTCTGAAATGGCATTATAGGCAACCCCTGAACCGACAAATCCAAGATCTGTATTGCCAATTTTGCCAATCGTCCTTCCTGAGTATTGGTTGAACCAGGCAAAATCTGCGTTGTGTTCCAACACACTGATTCTGTCGCCTGGTTTGTATCCTTTGAAAATTGGATGCTCAGCTTCTACCTGGATCCTTACTTCTCCACCATCATAATCGTGGCCAAGCTCCTTTGGATCCTGAATGAAGTCTTTTAAGTGATGAATCGATCCGTAGTTCGCTCCCCATTGGTCGGTAAAAATAATGCTGACATTTTGTTCCTTCGCATTTTGGAGCAGCTTTTTAAATTGTTCCTCTGACGGCTTGGCGCCATCTGAACCATATCCGCCATTCAGGTAAATGACTTTATAGCGTCCTGGATCATCGGCTATTTCCCAGCCGCGTTCTTCGGCAATATAGCCGTTAGCATTCAGCAGATTTGTGATCTCACTTTTATAATCGTCGAGGACTGCGATATCGATAGGCTGAAGTTCAAATGTCATTTCAGTTTTTTCGCCGGCTGTAACCTCAACCTCCGTTTGACCGTTCTTATAGCCATTCAACGCGATCGTAGCCGTGTAAGTTCCCTCAAAGACATCGTTCACAGCAAACGTGCCTTCTGTATTGGTCTTCCCCTCAATTGGGGAACCGTTGAGCTTGATTTCGGCTCCAACCACCGGCTCTTGTGTACGTTTGTCTGTTATCTTTAAAGCGAATGATCCTTTTTCAGCCTCTTCAAATTGATAATTTCTCGTATTTTGATAGCCTGAGACCAAATTGATTGTTTCAATCATCTGCTTTTTTCCGTAAAATGAAGCACTGATTGTATATTCACCAGGCTGGTGCTTCAGCACATAGTTTCCGTCATTGTCCGCGCTGACTGTTTTTCCTGTCTCGGCTACTGTGACAGATCCCTTTATAGCCTTTCCGCTGCTATCCTTTAATGAACCTTTTATGATTCCAGGTGAAGAGTAGCTTTGGATTCCTGCCTGGTGCGGGACGATGACCTGGCCAGGAAGAATCGGGATTCCTGAAGTACTGTAGACTGGCAGACTGAAATCTTTCAGTCTCTCACCAGTATATACGTCAATAACAGAAAGGTTGCCGCTCGTCCCGGCAAAGAACAAGAGTCCATTTGCTGACACCGATCCATTGTTCAACGTTGTACCAACTGATCGGTTATTCCATAACTCTTCCCCGTTTTTTGCGTCAAATGCTCGCAAGACCGGCTGGCCTGCTGAACCGATGATCACCCTATTTTCATAGATGATCGGTGAACCTGCCTGTGTATCTCCAATCCCTGGAGTTTTCCATTTTTCCTTCCCGCTTTTTGCTTCAAGGGCATACAGCGTACCGGCTTCAGTATTGAAATTTGTGCCGGCTACATAAAGTGTTCCATTGTCATAAACAGGTTTGGAAGCAACCCCTTCATTAACAAGTGTTTTATTCCAAACTTCAGAGCCGTCTTCAATCCGTAAAGCTCTTAGTTTCTGATTGTCATAGCTTCCAACAAAAAGCATTCCATCCCCGGCACTCGGACCGAAATACGTCGGCGCACTGAGGGCTGTATCCCATTTCTTTTCACCAGTTTCGGCGTTCAATGCCGTAAGCTTCGCACCATCAGTTAAATCCGATGCCACGAACAAAGTTCCTTCCAAGAATAATGGAGATTCATAGATTGGTTTTCCTCCAACTGCTGTCGTCCAGACGTTGCTTCCGGATTTCAGATCGAGCGCATAGATTTTTCCATCTTCCCCGCCAGACAGAAATACGGTATTCCCTTCAATTGTTGGAGATGATCTGTTGGTCTTGCCTATCCTGACAGCCCATTTTTCTTCGCCTGTTGCAGCATCAAGAGCGACGGCGTAACCGCTGTCAGTAGTAAGTACTAATACTTCTTTTGTAGCGGAAGGAGTCGAAAATAAGATTTTCCCTTTTCCTGAGGTGTCATAGGCCCAGCCTTTCTCAAGTGCATCAATATCGATGCCGTTTCGGGAGACAGCATTCCGATGCACGTTACCGTTTGCCATTTGCCAATCACCACTTGACTGTGATGCTTGAGGGCTCACTTTCACTTCAATAACAGCATTTGTTCCCGCATCTATTTCCTTTGCCAGACCGGTTATGCCCTCTCCTGATATTTGCAGGACATACTTACCGCCAGGCAGATTATTGATTTCGAACATTCCATTTTCATCTGTCCGGTAAAATGGCAATGGAGTATCCATTACCCGGATATATGCATAAGGGACAGCTTTTCCAGATTCATCAGAAACCTTTCCTTTGAGGGAATATGTCAGGGCATCTTCCAGGATCCAGTCAATAGATAAAGTTTCTCCTCTGTTCAGATTGATCGTGGTTTCAAACTCCTTGTAACCGAAGGATGAAATCCTTACCTTATGGCTGCCCTCCCTGATTTTAAAGCTGAAGTTTCCTTCTTTTCCAATTTGTAAGGAAAGGCCTTCTTTTTCAATTTTTAACTCACCCTGGACAGGCTTTCCTTCCTTATTTTTTAATGACCCTTTTAATTCTCCAGCAAAGGCTGTTTCAGTAACCGCCTGATAGATATTCATGATGCCGCTGCCATAGGAGTCATTCGGCAGGCTGCCCATATGCGGTTCTACCCTTGCTGTCTGGATAAGCGTTTCTTTTACCTGGTCAACTGTCAGGTTGGGATTTGCCTGCAGCAGTAATGCAATCCCTCCAGTAACATGAGGGGTTGCCATGGAAGTCCCGCTGATTGTATGGTACTTTCCTTCATTCCGTTTTGCCGGCCATGCTGAATAAATTTTGTGGCCAGGTGCGGAAATATCCGGTTTGATGATTCGCCGTTCCTGTCCGTTTTCATCTTTCCAGAAAACCGGCCCTCTGCTTGAAAAATAGGCGGTTTGGTCATGGATATCAGTCGCGCCGACAGCAAATGTTTCTGGGAAACTTCCTGGTGATCCGATTGTCTGCGAACCAGGACCATCATTTCCCGCAGCGAAAGATGGGAAAATTCCTGCTGCTATCCATGCTTTCACATCTTCGTAGAATTCAAGATTATAAGTATTTGAATTTCCCCAGGAGTTATTGACGACATGCGGAGCCTTAGACGGGTCCCCGCCAGGAGCCATGAACCACTGGAATGCCTGGTGGATGGCTGAGAGAGTTGTGGATCCGCCATCATTGAAGATCTTCGCAGCGATCCATTCTGCTTCCGGAGCTACACCGATAGGTTCGCCAGCTCCGCCGCCAACTGCCGAACCGGCTACATGTGTTCCATGGCCATTTCCATCATTCGGGGTTGCGTAATTTTGTCCTGATAAATCAATCCATGAATATTGATGATTGCCATCCCGGCCGCGGTAATTGTGCTTAAGAGCTTCATGATTGCCATCCACTCCTGAGTCCATGATACCAACGACAATCCCTTCCCCTTTTAATCCGTACTGTCCCCATACCTTTGGAGCATAGATTTTCTCTAATCCCCACTGAGGTAGTTTTGGAGGGTTTTCTTCTACTGTAACCTCTGGCAAACTCAATGTCTCATCCAGAGAGATCTCCGCTATGTCATCACGCTGGTTCAATTCTTCTAGTGCTTCCTTTGTAATGGTTGCAGAAATTCCGTTAATGATCCAAAGTGATTCTTTCTTTTTTGCTTTTCCCTTCGTTTCAAGTGAAGCCAGCGCGTTTTGGACCCCTTTTTGGGAATGACTCGCTTTTTCTTTAAGGTGGTCCTGTACGGCCTGAATTTTATCAGCCCGCTTTTTCTTGGTCTTTACTTGAGGATACACCTGGTTGAGGTCCGGCTTTTCCTTCATTCTGATGATGACATCGATTTCTTTTTTCTTACCAAAAGCTGTTTGAAGAGTGGCTTCTTTCTCTTCCCTTTCTTTCCCATTTTCCTCAGCCCCTTTTAATGGTGGCGGCTCGATGCCCAGACCTTTAAGCAATGATGTCAGTTCTTCATCCTCTTGGGTTTCTTTTTGCTCAGGTTCTCCAGTTTTGTGTTGCTGTTCTCGCTGTTTCTCAAAAATCAGTTCTTCTTCTGAAAAACTCTTCGGTTTCGGGTCTGCTGCATAGGCCAACTGGCTGGAAAAGGTAGAAAAAATCATCATTATAGCCAGTATGATAGCTGAAATCTTTCTTGATGTTTGCTTCGTCTTTCTTCTCATTTCTTGCACCCCCTGAGTATTTGATTATCGAAGAAATACTGCAAAATTTTGTAAATTCCTTTAAATATAAAGAATATTTTAACTTTTCAGACTAAAATAACCCGAAAGAACTATTAAGCATTGTGACTTTAGAAGGATAGTCCTTAATTTATTGAAGATTTGTAAACGGTCTGATTATTTTTAAACATACCTCGATACATGTCCATTCCTTTCTAAATTTCATGCATATAAATATATAAAAGCTATATTGACTGTCATATTCTTTCTATTTTTAAGGTTCATCGTAACTATGCGTCTATTATCAACTCAACTTAAAAAGATGCTTGCGTGTGGTACGGTAACCTATCGACAAGCACACTAAAACATTATTCACGGAGAAACCTCATTATGGAAAAGATTTGGCAGGCTAAAAGGATGTGAAAAGGATGATTATACTTATTAGTGATTTACACTTAATGGACGGAACTGCAGGTAGGCATCATGTTGAATCTGAACTTTTCAGAGATACTTTTATTGAACTTGCCCGCCAGGCAAATGCTGCGCTGAATCATTTAAATACAGACGATATGAGTATTAAAATAGTTCTTTTAGGGGATATTTTTGATGTGATAAGGACAGAAAGATGGTTCCAAGAAAAAGTTGGAAGTGAAATAATTGAAGTTCCTTTATCTGATCGTCCATGGGGAAATACAGCTAATAAGAAAACAGAAGCGGTAGCCTATGATATTTTGAGTAATATAATGAAAGAGAATAAGGAGATAATATCAATTCTATCCGGAAGAGAATGGAAAGAGCTAGGATTTCCAAAACGTCCCGAAATCGTTTACATTCCGGGAAATCATGATCGTTTATGTAGTGTATATCCCGCTTTGAGAAAACGAGTAATCAATGAACTCAACTTGCAAGGTTTGTCGTCAAAGAATGATCAATTTCCTACTTATTTTCTGGACGAACAGCATGGGGTGTTTGCGCGGCATGGGCACGAATGGGACCCATTTAATTTTGAAGGAGATCACAAAAACCTAAAAAGTTATATGCAAACCCCAATTGGTGACGTGATCGCAGCTGAGATTGCCTCAAAACTCCCTATAGTGGTGGGTAAAAGGCTAAGAGAGTTAAGCCTTTCAGAGAAAGATATCAATCAAATATGCAATAATTTTAGGAATCTATTTGATGTCAGACCTATTTCTGCAATTATTCCTTGGCTCTCATATCAAGTTAAACGGTATGAAGAGTTTGGGGACCTTGTACAAGATGCCATTAATTCGGCATTTCGGCAAGTCGGAGAGGAATTCATGGAAATTCCTTTTGTTAAGGAGTGGATAAAAAAACATGATCGCTTCTGGCATCCTCTTGATAACGGTGATAAAGTGCAGCTGATAGGTACTCTATTAAGAACATTTGATATATCAAATTCGGTGTGGAAGCTACAGCTTTTTGACAAATGGGATACAGTCAAGGAATTCGTCCACGAAAGCAAATATCTCGCTGGTGCAAAAGAAGATTTAGAATACTTGCCTGAAAAATACCAATACGTACTTTATGGTCATACACATGACCCTTATAAAAAGACAATAGGCATTGTTAAAGAAAAAAATAGAGCAAAACAAAAAGAACGGGTTTATTTGAACACAGGCACATGGAGGCCCAAATATCATCAGGCTCTTAAGGAAAATGGTTTCTCGAAATGGAACAACCTAACGTATACTATTATCTATAAGCCCGGAGAGATGTTCGCAGGTACACCAGTTAAGACTCCTTTATTTGAGCTGTGGACTGGTACAATCAATAATTAGGAACCATAATGGCTGACTAGAAAATTACATCAGAAGACCCTAAAATGGTCTTTCTTTTTTTTTTGACTTCAGCGAAAAACATTTACCGGCGTAAATAAAAATGCCGTATTTGCAGCTATTACGGACATTATTTTTCTATAGGCTCTGTTAAATTTGGTTGTTGAATTCCGTTACAGGCGCTTCGCTTTCCGCGGGAAGAATATGAAAAAGACCAACTGCCGTCTTTTTCATAAGCAATTCTTCCTCGGGGCTGGCGCTGAGCCTCCTCGCCGCCGTTGGCGTCTGCGGGGTCTTACCTGTCAAGCTGATCCCGCACGAGTCTACGCGCTTTCCACTACAATCCACAGGTGTTAATATTAACATTGTACTTTAACAGACATTCATGCAAATAAATTGGCACATAAGGGAATGAAAACTATCCCCCCTTGTCAATAAAGTTATTGCGGTTGGCGTCAAGAGGTCATGGCTCTGTGATGCTGCGAGCTCTATTAACAGACGGACCCCAACGCCTGGTGCACATATGATCATTTTCAGTATTTGGAAGATTGCAATTTTATCTAACTGGAATTACTTGGGCATTGCAAGCTGTCTCATAGAATTCAATTGGTCCTGCCTGGTCAATAATGACTTTCCTTTTGCCTTTAAGCTTCATTTCATTAAGGCAGCAATGAAGCAGAGATACGCCAATCCCCTCAGACCTCCTGTTAAGAGCGGTTCCCATCGGACCAAAATGGCCATTGGTATTGTATACAGCAAATCCAACTATTTTGCCCGATGAATCCTTTGCAATAATAATAGGAGGGTGAAGCTGAGAGAATGCGTTTTTTATAGATTCGTTCCAGCGGCCGGAAAATTCCTCCTCGATAAACCGCATCAAACCATCGGCATCCAAGTTCGTTACTTTCCTTATGTTCCTGTAAGATATTTCAGGAGCAGTATAATCAGAAAGATTTACCAGCATATCCCTTGATACAGCTGCAAGAGACAAAAGAGCATGACTTTGCTCCTGAGACAATAACCCTTCTGTAAGACCCGTAGTTATTAATGCCTTAATTACATGCCCCAAATTGAGATAGATTTGATTATAGGAATTCATATAGTTGATTGAAACTTGGAGCACTTGCTTTGTCTCAGTACTGACTGGTGACTTAAAAGGTTTAAATAAAATCCCTGGAGTTGAGTTCTCCGCCCGTATTATTGAATTTTTTAGTGAAACAATATCAATGCCAGTTTTCTCCTTTGCTTCTTTAACAGGAGTAGAACCATCATCCAAACAACCTATCAATAAGTGCGCAGGCAACAAACAACTGCTTTTTGTTTTGATTCTCTCCTGATCAGCAAGTTCGATTGCTTTTGCCAATTGTCTTGTGAACTTCACATTCTTATAATCCATCCACAGCCTCCTATCGAAAAGTTGAGTAATTTTTTTTGAAAGCTTACTGAAATGCTTTTTTTACTTTTATTTCTGAGAATAAACCTCTTTTTCCTTCTTGTATGATAGAACCTTCATTTTTTACAGAATGGATGGAGTTAACCATAATATTTTCTGGTTTCAAGCACTAACTTTTAAGCTCTTTACTTTCTTCCTGATGGTCGAGTAGCTGTGTAGGGCCATTCCCAGCATGACGACAAAGATGCCAAACCAAGATAATGGTGAAGGCAGCGGCATGGATAAAATAACAAGTTCTCCAGCCAGCGCGAAGAGGACCTCCATTGCCTGTGTAGCTTCAACTGCAGCAAGCTTTTGCATATTCCCCCTGACCATGTCAGTGGCTTTGAAGAAAAGGATGGTGGCAATCACTCCTGAGCTTAAGGCTACTAACAATGACTGGTAACTCTGGTTCATGGATGGCGGACCTTCGGTATATAGTCCATACAATGAGAGCAGAAACCAGAATGGCAAACTGGCCAGTGTCATGCCAAGGACCCGCTGGTAGGCATCTAATGAACCCTTTGTAAAATCCATCATCTTACGATTGCCCATCGGGTATGCAAAAGAGGCGATTAATACGGGCACAATGCCCAGCAAGGCAGTTTCGATTGGAATATGCTTTGCATGCTCAAGCTGCATGAGCAAGACTCCCAGCAGGATAATCATAGACATTCCAAGGCCTTTCAAGGGTAATTTCGCCCTCACCTTTACCAAACGGTTGTTGCTGTGCCGGGTTTCATAAAACAAAGGCGTTAGCAGAGCTCCCGAAATGATGGTAATCTGCCAGGTACCTGCTATTAGCCAGCCTGGCGAATAGGCTGCTGCATAAGTCAATGGAGCGTAAAATAGAACAAAGCCGACAAAACTCCACAGCAGCCAGGGAACCGGGTTTTGTTTCATCGACAGCAATAAGGGTTTCAAATTCCTTCTTAGAATTACGATCATCAGCAAGAATGGAACCATGAAAATATAGCGTAGAGAAGCACTCCAAATCCAGCTTCCCCCTGATAATTCCATCGATTGATTCAGGACGAATGTGAATGCAAAAAAGAACGCCGCAAAAATACCGAAGATTATTGGTCCCATCCAATCAAGTCCCTTCGTTTTTCTATCAAATATAGCATAAAAGATTAATTTTAACACCAGCTTTTTCCATAAAAAAAACGCCTGAAGGACCAGGCGTCAAATCTAGAATGTATTTTTTTCGCGGCTTAACTCTTCAGGCTTTTCATACGTCACATAGGTGCCGGCAATGAAGTCATGAAGCGACCTTTTGTCCTGGCGAAGACCCACCATAAAGGCACTGACGATTACCCCGATACCAAGCGTTAGCGTATAAACGATTCCTGCAACGATTGTCCGCATGATCATGGCACCGAAACCGAGCTTCTTACCGTTCACTTTCGCGATTCTTACACCAACAATCCTCTTTCCTATTGTATAACCGTACCATAATATTGGTACAAGCAATGTATAAAGAAAGTTTAATGACTGCGTGAAAAGATTTTCATCCCAGCTTCCTGTAGCCAAATAGCTGATGATTAAAAGCGGTACTCCGATTATGAGTCCATCTAAAATTGATGCCCCCAGTCTTACCCAAAAACCTGCCGGACTGTTCATACTGATTTCCTCCTGGTTGGTAAAGTTTGTTAGAAATCACTTTTTTGTAGTGTCTGTTTCAAATAAATCATTCGGCTTCATCGTAAGCCAAGGATGGATGAGGTTTTACACAATACTAATACATAATACATTAAGGGAAATTTTATTCTTGTTTTTTGGATCGTTCTTTGCCACTTTCTTTTTGTTTATTTTATTTCTGTATAACATTCATTCTTCTATCAAAAATTGTTCCTTTATAAGATTCTAAATTTTGACCTCTCAGGTTCGGGCCTTTTTTGATATTGGGAGATTAGTTCGTTAAGTCGCTCAAGCTGGAAAGCATAATCGTAGATTGCGGAACCAATGATGATCAGCCGCAGCCTGTGTTGTTGGTCAATGGTTTCATCCTGAATAATGGTTTCGAGAAATTGTCCCGTTTCCTCCACAATACCTTCTGTATCGGCAGCTTTTATTTTCCCCGAGAATTTTAGCAGGACCATTTCATGATATTGAATCAATTCCTCCAGATGCCGGTCAAATTCTTTGGTATCCTGGCGGTCGGGCTGGCTCTGGAAGAAATGGTCTTCTACAATATCAAGCAGCTTCGAACCTTGTTTTAGACAGGAAAGCATTTGTTTGAATACAACGATTTCCCTGACATCCGTAGGTTTAACCCTTGAAATCTTCTCCCTCTCTTCATCAAGGATTTTATAAAGTTCTTCAATTTTGTTGATATCTTTATTCAATTGATTCCATTGCGTTTGGAAGGTTTTTTCCGTCAGTTCATTGGAGATAACCGTTCTGATCAGCAAAGATAAGGTCCTGAAGCTCTCGTCCATTTTCTCTCTGAAATTCTTATTGAAGTTCGGAGGTGAGATGACGAGGTTGACAAGAAAAGCGGATCCCATCCCAACCAGGACGATGACGAACTTGTTGGCAGCAGTAATGATTCCCTCGAATTCCTGTGAACTCATCATGATTAATACGGTGATCAAGGTAAGAGAGATGGAGCTTTCCATTTTCAGCTTCAGGCTGATGATGATGACAATCACCACGACCAGTCCAATGACGATTGGGTTATTTCCAAATAAGTAGATTGAAGTAACGGCTATTACAGCTCCAAGTGTGTTTGCCTGGAATTGTTCGATCACTTGCTTCCAGGACCGGTAGATCGATGGCTGGATGGTGAATGTAGCAGCAATAGCAGCGAATACTGGCGGTTCCAGTCCTAAGCACCTCGTTATGTACAATGCAAGAACCACTGCCAGGCCTGTTTTCAAAACCCGTGGACCTAAAGTAATCAATTATGTATCCCTCACTCTCTTGAGTAAGCTTATATTCTATAATTACCTTGATTGTTTAAATGAAACCACTCTCGATCGTTATCAAGACATAAATTAGTAGAAAAGGCGTCTTAAAAAGGTTATGTTGCCCTGAAGCGGGAAATAATATTCAAGCAGCTTTTATAAAAAGGTGGGGATGAAATGGTCCATTTAGAAAAAAATCATGATCCTCGGAAAAATTCGGATCTACTCTCGCAAATAAGCGGTAAAACATTAACTATACAAGACCTGGTAAATGAAACTAATTTGTTGTTCCAAGAAGCCATACAGGATTATACACCTGCCCATCCACAAATGACTGCTGGTTTCTCGTCCATTTTTACCAATTTCAGTTCCACATTAAGAAAGATCATCCAGACGAAGTCAGCTTTTGATGATGCCCCGTCATTTGAAACCATTGTAGACAAAAATGGCAATGTGTATCCAGAATGGATGGCCGAATTGAATGATGAATATAAACACCTGCTAAAAGAAATCGAACGGGAGGTTCATATAGAGGATTTTGGGGCTGTTGGTGACGGAAAGACAGACTGTACGGAGGCATTCCGGATGGCCGTTGGCAAGGGGCGAGTGAAAGTCCATGTTCCTGAAGGAGTCTTTATCGTGAAGGAAATAAGGCTTCCCTCCTTCACCTCCCTGGTCGGCACAGGTAAAGGCAAAACGGTCATTAAATTGCATGACTCCGCTCCAAAGGGAACGAGACTGATTACCAACACGAACCACCGTACCGGTAATCGAAACGTCCATGTCCAGGGAATGACGCTCGATTGGAATGTTGAGCGGCTGGGAAACACGGAAAAAACAAGTACATGGGGAAACCACTCCAGCTGTCTGCTGTATGCCAATTTGAAATATGGATGGGTCAAGGATGTTGAGGCGATTAACCCGGGGCTGCACTGTTTCGATATCTCTTCCCCGCTTTATAATTATTATGGTGACGGATATAGGGCCCGTGGCGGAAGTGAGTTTGTCTGGCTGGACAATCTATCAGGCTATGGTTTTGGAGATGATGGAATCACAACACACCACAGTGATAATATTTTCATTTCTAATTGCCATATGTGTGACCCGAGCGGCAAGGCACATAAAAAGGGATTCTCGAATTCGAATGGAATCGAAATCGATGACGGTTCACGCAATGTCTGGCTATTAAACAACTCTTCTGCCAGATGCTTCGGCGGTGTGGAGGTGAAGGCGCATCATACTTCGTCTGCCGCCAATAATGTTGTCATCATCGGCCACCTCTCCGTTAATGATAACCGAAGCTTCAACTTCAGGCATATCGGGCATCACAAGGAGAGCGATCCTGAATCAAAAACAGCGATCAATATTAGAGCTGCGAATCTGGTATCATTCAAGCCGGTGCATACCGAATTGTATGCCGCCTCAACACCAAGGGCAATGGTTATTTCTGCTTACAAAAATGTCGCGGTTAACCATTTTACCGTCATTGGTGATCCTGCATACGACTATGGAGGAGAACCAGTCATTGCCATCCAGTATAAATCCAGGAATATCATGCTGAAAAATATAAATATAACGGGTTTTACGAGTGCAGGATCTGATATAAAGGTCTTCGGAGGCGGAAACCATGCAGATAATGTCAGACTTCGACAAGTGGCTTCCCGGCACTCTGCCCCTGTCGCCGTCCATATAGGAAAAGGAATTGAAAAGGCGGCGGTTGAGAAAGTTTTTGCAAATGCCATAAATGGTACGGCAGTCGTTGAAGTGATTGGCGATCAAGTGGATATTAGAGAAGTTGAATCGAGCGGATACAAGATGCCGATTTTGCAGCGAGGAGAATCAAGCACCTCCCTGGGATAATACGTTTAACGAAAAAGGAAGCAGCGTTTGCTGCTTCCGACTCTAAGAGATATAAATTTCACTTTGAGAATTGTCCAGCTCCAGCACTTGTCGGGTGCACTTGCGCTTTTCTTATGATAGGACCCATTTGTTGATTGCCTGTGCCACTCCGCTTTCGGTATTTGTACCGGTGACATCATCAGCAGCCTCTTTTACAGCTTGCTGGGCATTGCCCATTGCAATCCCTAGGCCTGCTTCGGTGATCATGGCTATATCATTCAAACTGTCTCCAACTGACATGACATTTCCCATCGAAATGCCAAGGCGTGCGCATACCTTTTCCAGTCCTTTTGCTTTATTGATCCCAATAGCATTGACCTCAATGTTCTTCAGGCTGGAATTACTGATTTCAAACAAACCTTTATCCTTTAATTCCTGAAGAACACTCTCCCTGATTTCGTCCTCTTCAATATGAAAGCCGAATTTCAGCCATTCTTCGGAAAGGATATCATCCGGCATAGAGTTATTCCAATTGTTTTGGCTGCTGATCGCCCAGAACTTTGCTTTATGCTCTTTCGATAAATCATACATCCATTGTATGTGCTCTGTTGCTACAGGGTTCTTCTCGACTAATTTCCCATCCGGACCCCAAATTTCCCCGCCGTTGACAGTGACGAGATAAGAGGATAATTCAAGCGAAAGAACATAGTCTCTTGCAGTTTTCAGGCTTCGGCCTGTGCTTAGCACAACCTTGACCCCTTTTTCTTCTGCTTTCCTGATGGCTTCTCTATTTTCCTCTGACACCTCGTGGTGCTCATTCAGCAAGGTTCCATCCATATCCAGTGCAATTAGTTTAATATCTGGTCTGTTCAAAACGAACCTCCTATAATTTATGATTGCTATTGATACTGTCGATGGCTTGTTTGACCGTAGCGAACGTTTTAATGCTGGAAAAATCCACACCGCCCTCAACCGCTGCCTGGGCAAGCTCAGGTCTCATGCCAGTCGCGATCGACTCCACTCCAAGCAGCCTTAGGACATTATGTATATCAAATACATGCTTTGCTATTGTCGCATCGATGGTGACAATTCCAGAGAAGTCGATGATTAAACATTGGATTTTTTGCTTAGCAACCATCGGGACCGCTTTTTCCATGATTAAGGTAGCCCGGTCATGATCCATTTTTCCGACAAGCGGCAAGACCGCGACATTCTCCTGTACCGGAACAACTGGCGCAGATAAAATATTTACTTCATCCTGAACTTCCTTCATCAGTTTTGCGTTTAGTCTCTCGAATGCAAAAACGGTTTCATTAATACTAATATCCAGCATATTGTTTACTTTTTTGTTAATAGAAAGCAAATCCTCTGTATTGACGCCGTGTTTCAGACTGATTTCTGCCATTTTATCAATGAAAACGAGCCTCGTAGGAGGATACCTGAGGATGATATCCGAAATTCTTCCACCCTTTGCCGCTTCCCGTTCCCCATTATTGCGGCTCCATTCCAAGAGTGCAGCCGGAGCAGATTCTTCATCATGATGAATGACCTCCCCCAGAAATCCAAGGTACTCAGTGTACACAACAATAGCTTGATCGATCTCCGTTTTTGGTATTTCAACCCCGATATTCTGAATGATGTTCTGTACCATCTCTTTTGCGATTGAATTGGCATTGTGCTGTAATTCTTCTGCAACCGCGTAAGTTGGATTCATCAAGGCCACTTCCTTTATCGTTAAGTATGAAAAAAAGCGTTAAATATTTATTATTTTACAGTCTTTGTAACTATACAGTCACTTCTTATTGAGTATGCGAGAGGGTTTGAACGGTCTATATCAATAGAATACACTTTTACGTGAAAATTATCTTCTTCGGACCTGTTCATTAGTCAACCTATGATAAAAATAATCTTGTAGGCCCAGGTCAATTTTCCTGATAAAACTAGTGATTCTGGGAAGACACCATACCAAAAAAATCCAGCTGGGGCATCCAGGCGGAATAATCAGTATTCTTTCGATATTCTTGTCAGTTGGAAAAATTCTGTTTCTGGTTTCATCCATTTTTCGCCTTTTTCTGACACAAGATAAATCCCTTTCTCCAAATCATAGTAAACTTCGATTTTCAATGGCCCTATCTCAATAATGCTTTTTTCGTTGTATGGAATTTGTTCCATGTCTGCTTCTGACGCGCTGTTTATGAGTTCAGCAATTTTTAGGATTACTTCTGACTCAATGATTGGATAGCATTCATCACTTCGATCTGGCTGTTCATTTATGCATATCTCACTCGGTTCGCCTTTAATCCAATCAAAAGCTTGCTTTGGTTCTTTTTTATCAAATAAAACCTCTGTCTGGTTTGTGTTTTTATAAAATGCCGCACGGATTGACAGCTCCCAACCCTGATGTTCTTTCCGCCAGGTTGAGATAAAGCCTGCACCGTCCGAAAAGTCAGAAGATACTTGCATCATTTCCTCAGCCCAGCCGTTTTTGGGAAGTTCCTGTTGGTAGAAAACCATGATATCTTCCCATTTGTTCCCCTTTATTTTATAAATTGGACTCTCAGCCTTCAGCCCTCTATAAAGCGGAACATCATCTGACTGTTCAGGTATGAATGTCATGCCTTCATACTTTGAAGCTTGGGCTTGCTGATAAAAATAGATGCCGCCTGGAATAAGTAGGATGATTGCCAGCATGGTTGCATACTTTTTAAAATTCAAGATAACCCCTCACTCGTCTAGATTACTCATACCTAGATTTAATGATAATTCAAAATAAGAGAGAGATAAATATCAATATATAAATTTGTTTTGGACTGCTTAAAGTTTATACTAAAGTCATAACTAATTTCAGGAGGAACAGCCATGGCCGATAACAATACAGGAAAAATACGCAATGAAATCAAACCAGGAAACAAAGTCAGTATTGTTCTTAAAGCAGATCAAAAATCCGGCAAACTGACAATTGGAATCGTAAAAGACATTCTAACCAATTCGAGTACACATCCCCACGGAATCAAAGTCAGACTTGAAGACGGTCAGGTTGGCCGAGTGAAGGAATTACTTGAATAACAGGCCAGGAACAACTTGCCTGTTGCCCATATCCCGAAAGGCAAAAAGGCATTAAAGGGCTCTCCCTTTAATGCCTTAACTGGTCTTTTCTTTTACCTTTTCAACAATAAGTTTATTGAGTCGCGGAGCCAATTGGAACAGGATTGTCCCAATGAAAGCAATCACCAGGATATAGATGCTCGCAAACATCTTCAGTTCTCCGACAGCAAGAGCTGCGATTATGACGGAAAATTCTCCTCTCTGTGTCAATGACAATCCTGCCATCAAGGAATCTGCTCTTCCAAGACCATACCACTGCCCGCCTACATATCCTACAATGACCTTATGGAGCAAAGACCAAAGTATCAGGACGATTAAAAGTCCCACATAGGGAATGTCCCTGGTCAGTTCGATGTGGATTCCAAAGTTCAGGAAGAAGAAAGGCAGGAAAATATTGCGAACCGGCAAAGCTGCTCTTTCAATTTTGTCCCTTATCGACAGTTCAGACAGCATCATGCCAGCGAGGAAAGCGCCGATGACCTCAGACAGGCCAAGCAGCAGAGCGACTCCCCCGTAAGTGAGTGCGATTCCTGTAATTAAGACGATGAAGATATCATTCTGATTGATCTCTTTTAAAATAGGTTCCAACTTTCTGAAAACCACGATGGAAAAGAAAGCAGCTACCCCTGCAAGAAGAATTATTTTAACAAGTATGAACAAAAAGTCCGCAGCCGTAAAACCTTCTCCGGTAAGTCCTATTAATACTGTTACAAGAATAGGTGCTATTAAATCTTCAAAGACAAGAATGAGGAGCATGAATTGGGATTCCTTGTTCTCGGTTCGATTCTTTTCTTCAAGCAGTTTTGCTGTAATTGAAGAACTTGTAGCATACACAATCCCTCCAACGAGGAATGCGGAGACCCAGTCAAGTCCAAAAAGAAAACTGATTCCAGCTGTAACGAAAAGCCCGAGAAAGACATCGAGCAGACCGCCTTTCCACACTTTCGCACTATAGGTGATCAAAGTTTTAACGGAAAATTTCGTACCCAAAAGGAAAAAAAGCAGGATTAATCCGATTTCCCCTGCAATCTCGATTACTTTGGACTCTTTAATAATTGTGGATAAAAAGAGCCCGAGTAAAATATATAAAAGGATATCCGGAATTTTAATGACTTTGATTCCAATCAATCCGATCAGAAACAATGCCAGTAAAAATAACCCTATGGCCAATGTCAAATTCAATCTTCAACAACACCTTTATTTTATTTATGGAAATCTGCCTGTCCATTCTTTCTTATAAAAAAGTCTACTACTTACTAAATTGCTCATTCGCTATCCTTTCTACTACCCTCATTATGTTTTTTCTACACTGGAAAATGATTGAGTTAGTCAATTTTCGTGATTACTTTTTCGTATGTGGTAAAATTAACTATAGTTTTTTACAGTGAAATGAATAAGGGGGAAAAAATGAACAGTATTCAAGAAGCGGCCATTATTCAGCAGCATAAAGGAATCACCAAAACAAAACTGGCAAAAAGAATATTCTTCATTATCATTGGCGCTATTTTGATGGGAGTCGGAATCGAGGAGTTTCTTGTTCCAAATCGAATCCTGGATGGAGGAATTGTCGGTATTTCAATTATCCTTTCTCATTTGACGGGCTGGCGCCTCGGTCTTTTTATTTTTATCCTGAACATTCCTTTTTTCTTTATCGGATACAAACAAATTGGAAAAACATTTGCATTATCCACCCTGCTGGGGATTAGTGTGTTGTCACTGACTACTTTCTTTCTTCATAGCGCGCCCGTATTTACAGAAGATTTGCTGCTTGCGACGGTGTTTGGCGGCATAGTTCTCGGTGCTGGTGTCGGTATTGTCATCCGGTATGGCGGATCGTTGGACGGTACAGAAATACTGGCCATCCTTGCGAACAGGAAACTTCCCTTTTCAGTCGGTGAAGTCATCATGTTCTTTAATATTTTCATCTTTGGGACAGCGGGCTTTGTATTCGGCTGGGACAGGGCTATGTATTCAATCCTTGCTTATTTTATTGCATTCAAGACAATCGATATTGTGATTACAGGTTTGGATGAATCAAAAGCCGCATGGATCATCAGTGACCAGCATAAGGAAATTGGGGAAGCGATTCTTGCCCGTCTCGGCCGTGGAGTCACCTATTTAACAGGAGAAGGTGCTTATACTGGAGAAGATAAGAAGGTCATCTTTTGTGTGATCACCAGACTTGAAGAAGCAAAGTTGAAGTCGATTGTAGAAGAACTGGACGAAACAGCATTTCTTGCTGTCGGGAATATTGCCGAAGTGCGTGGCGGCAGGTTTAAAAAAAGAAATATCCACTAAAAAAGGAAAGGGCCGCGCCCTTTCCTTTTTTAACCTTATTCGGCAAGTTTGGAATAGATATTTGTATCATAAGCTATGCCATTTTGAATCATATAACTTCTTAAGATGCCTTCTTTTCTAAAGCCGAGCTTCAATAAAAGTTCATTCGATGATTCATTCTGAAGAAATACGACAGCTCCGATTCTCTTTAATCCCATTTCGTTAAAACCATAAGACATAGCCCTGCTGATTGCCTCTTTGGCTAAGCCTTGTCCCCAATAATGCGTGTTTAGTTCATATCCTATCTCCGCACGTTTATTTTTTGCAGACCAGGCATGGAAACCAACAGTGCCAATCAGGAGGCCGTTGCTTTTCACTTCAATCCCCCAACGCACCCCTCTTTTTTCGCAGAAATTCACATGAAAGGAGTGAATGAGTCCGACCGCTTCCTCAATGTTTTCCATTGCTTCAGAACCATAATATTTCATTACTCTCTGATCTGAAAAATTTGCGAACAAGTCGCCAGCATCTCCCTCTGTCAATTCTCTAAGAATGAGTCGTTCTGTTTCTAAGACAGGAAATTCCATAAATCCTCCACTTTAAACAAGGTATACAAATTAAATTCTTTCTGCTGAATGAAATCTCCTGCCTGGATTGAAATAAGCCGCCCAAGATTGGGCGGCTTATTTCAATCTTCGGCTGGCGCAGCATCTACGGCAATCTGATAGGCATCAAGCAAATTCGCTTTTTCAAGTTCACTGCTCAATCCTACTAAAAACTGTTGATCTCCTTGTTCCTCGACCTTCATCAACAATGTGCCTTCTTCCCCTCTAAGCATCGCATAAGAATCGCCATTCATTTCAAATAACGCTTCGACTTCATAATGTTTTTCATTGCCCTGTTCATCTGTGACAGTTACTAAATCCCTGATTGAATCATGTTCCACATTATCACCCCCACTAGTTTCTTTCAGTTTTCCCTTTCTCTCAATTTGATATGAATAGGAAGCTCTAATCAAAATTCTTCATGTATTTTAAATAAACTATTAAATTTACTTCTTTCTATTCACTAATATAATATTCCTAACGAACCTATTTTTGGAGGAGTCTATTTTGAAGGCTGCAGGAATTATTATTGGATCCACAATTGTATCATTTGCGTTCAACCTGTTTTTAATCCCCCATGGAATCATGAGCAGTGGAATCAGCGGGCTGTCCATCATCTTTTCGATGCTCACCTCGATCAATACAGGCGTATTTAATTTTCTCTTGAACTTTCCGTTATTAATTTTGGGGTATTTAAAACTCGGGAGAACTTTCATCCTTTATACGATCCTTTCAGTGGTGGTGATCTCGGTGACCCTTTATGTCATTCCGGTTTTTCCGCTGGCCGAAAACCCGATTCTTTCATCAATTTTTGGCGGTGCAATCGGCGGCCTTGGCATCGGGATTATCTTCCGATCAGCAGGATCTTCCGGGGGATTCGATATCATCGGGATGCTCCTGGCAAGGCGAAAGGATTTTCCAATGGGAACCTTGCTGTTTGCAATGAATTCAATCGTTATTTTATTATCCGGATTTCTTTTTAGCTGGGACGCGGCATTGAATACACTCGTTTCGATCTACGTCTTGGGTAAAGTGATCGATAAGGTACACACCCATCATGTCAAACTCACATTGATGATCATTACCAGAAAAGGTGAAGAAGTAAAACAGCACCTCCTTAAAAATGTTTATCGCGGCGTCACCATCATTGATTCAACGGGAGGCTATTCCAATGAGAAGAGCAATGTCATTATCACGGTGATTTCCCGATACGAGCTGACAGAGGTGAAAACTTTAATAGAAGAAATCGATTCCGAAGCATTCGTTAATATTACGGAAACGCTTGAAGTCATGGGTTTATTCCATCGAAAACAGCACTCATAAACCAATGCAGGCAGCTAGTAATAAGCTGCCTGTCAGGTAGTCTAAATTTAAAGGAAAATTTATCTTGAAATTTTTCAGGAATCATCTTATAATAATTGAGTCGCTGTAATTATGTTAATTCATTTCCCAATAGCTCAGCACGTCAGACTTATCTTCCTTGAATAAGCATCAGCGTACTCATCGAGCATCTTCTTGAGTTATCTGCCGAGATGAGGACGGGATTAAATCACGATTGATTAACTTTCACAAATAATGAATTATTATCCTACTATGTCCCAGTAGCTCAGCAGGATAGAGCAACAGTTTCCTAAACTGTAGGTCGGGAGTTCGAATCTCTTCTGGGACGCTTAAAACCTTGATTTTTATCAAGGTTTTTTATTTTTTTAAAGTTGTGTAAAAGAACCCTTCTCATTCCCGCTTTATGATGCAACTTTTCTTTGGATTCAATCATATCGTTGACACTTACAGAATTTGTTCAGCTTATATAGCTCTCTGTACACTCCAAGCGAAAATTCAAACCAAATAGGAAACCTTTCCGGAAATCCCACTTCCTGATCATCACTCTAACCCCTATCACATTCCAACACTACCATATGAAAGATTATTTAATAGAATGTTTAAAAGATATATTATAAATGAGCTTGTGGATAAATTCCTTAATTTTCAGTGTCAGAGGAACTAATTAGACTCCTTTTCCGTCTATATAGGTAAATATGCAAAATTTAGCTATTACTATATCAATCAACCAAATGGGATTAAAAAATGCGGTTTGTGGTATTTATACACCATGAACATCTGAGTTAAAGGAGACTTCTGATGAAGGAAAAAAAGAGAGAAATACCGTATTTATTATTACTGCTGGTCATGCCAGTATTGGGATTGATCTATAAAGTCCTAAACAATAATCCTCGCGATGCAGTCACGCTTTCCACTGATTTAGACGGTCTGATTCCGTTTTTGCCTGTATTTATTCTTCCGTATATTTTCTGGTATGCATTCATTTTGGGGTATTTGCTTTATTTCTGGTACAAAGATACGAGGGTTTATGTCAAAACCCTTGCTATGATTGTCATAGGCGAATTAATCTGCTTCCTTGTTTATTTCTTTTTCCAGACAACTGTCCCTCGCCCGCAGCTTACTGGTGATGGGATCATGATTGACCTGGTTGCGATGATTTACAGCCATGACCAGCCATATAACGCCTTCCCGAGCATTCACGTATTGACGACTTTTGCTATCATTCTTGGCAATATCAATATCCGGAAAAAGCACATATTCCACCGCCTTTTCGTTCCTGTAATGGGCTCGATGATCATTGTATCGACTCTTTTCGTAAAGCAGCATTATATCCTTGATATGTTCGGTTCAATATTTTTGACAGCGTTTATCTATGGAATTGTTTTTGAGGTGTTTGAATTCAAATATGCCAGGAAGACAGAAACGGTGTACGTAAAAGAATGAATGAATGAATGAATGAATGAAAAGAGAGCTGTGGCAGCTCTCTTTTTTTGGTGGTTTTGTATTAAGATTTAATAATGATACAGCAGAACGGTCCTTGTGTTCGCTCTGTTTTGGCAAAAACAGGAGAACCGTCCCTCTGTTTCACTCGTCGTCGCTTCTGACGTCGGGTTTTACTGGATAGAGTTCTTGTGCTGCTTCTGTCTGGTATTGGTATTTTGGCTGGTGGTTTGTTCTGTTTTCGTCTTCGGTCATATTTCTTGCAATGTATTTATGGAAGAAGTATTCGAAGATGGCTATGCCTGCGGCTACGAAGAAGGATGGGCCGAGCAGGCTTTCTCCGTATGTCAGGCTTTCACTCAGCAGCCATATGATCATGAAGGCTAATCCGAAATCAGCTAATGTTGCAATTGTGTTGTTTGTCTTTGGCAGAAGGAACAGGTCTCCTATGACGTATGATGCTAGTCCAAGGACCAATGAGATCAGGAATACATTTGTAAATGACATGTTATACATTAGGCCAAAGATGATGAACAGCAGTATAAAACTGGCTAAAAACTTGATGACGATTGCTCTTAGATGTCTCACAACAATAGCCCCTTCCTTATATAGTTTGTGGTATAACATTATTTTGCTGCATGTTGCTTATTCCATACCTTTTTTTGTAAAAGAAATGCAATCATTCCGATGATCGCTACAACTATGATGCTAACAAAGAAACCCATCCTTATGCTATCTTCCATTAGAGTTCCGCTGATGGCTGCGAGAATAAGAGCGATCCCGAAAAAAGCGATGAATTTTCCCCATGCCTTCATTTCCAGGATTCTCAAAGAGGAAATGATGATGAATGCCCAATTGAATAGAATCAGGATCCCTGCTGCGGTCGTGATGTACTCATAGATTTTCCCTGGAAGTAGCAGTGCGGTAATAATAGAAGCAACGAGTCCAACTACAGCGAGCAAGAGTGATGGCAAAGGAAGCTGCTTCCATTTTTCGATTTTCTTAGAAAATACCTTTGGGGCGTCCCCATCATCTGCCAGCGTTACAAGCAATGTCGTGACGCCAAATAGCGAAGCAGTCATGGTTGAAAAACCAGCCATGATGATTGCTGCATTGAACACATGCGGAAAAAATGCTAAGTCATATTTTTTTAAGGCCGTGACAAATGGACTCTCCTTTTCGTGAAAAGCACCATGCGCGGCCATCATAACGGCTAAACCAAGTGCGAGCACATAGATAATCGCCAGCAAAATCAACATGATTACGCCTGCTTTAGGAGCATCTTCTTTTTTCTTCAATCTTGTTGCCATCAAACCGATAACCTCAATGCCTCCATATGCATAAAAAGCATAAATCAATGAAGCCCAGAAACCCTTGAAGCCTTCTGGGAACAGTTTTTGTGGAGAGTTTGGAATCAATACATCCTTTGTATCCAAGTTGAACCAGCCTAAAAGGGCAGCGGCTGCAATTAAAATGAACATTAAAATTGCCGAAGTCTTGATTATGGCCAATAAATCCTCCACCTTGTCAAAACCTTTATTTCCAGTTATGACTACAATAATGGAAAGAATCGCATAGCCAGTTGCGAAGAGCCATAATGGGATTTTCGGAAACCAGAATTGGGATAGAATTGAAAGTGCTGTTAACTGGCTTCCCATGATCAAGATATTGGAACTCCAATAGTTCCAGCCGCAGCTGAACCCAGCCCATTGGCCATACGCCTTTTTGGCATAATAACAAAAAGAGCCTTCCTGTGGATCCTCAGCAGTCATTTTTGCCAGTAAATTATATACTACGTATGTACCGATTGCCGCCAGGATAAATGAAAACACAATAGAGGGCCCGGTAATTTTAATCCCAATTGCCGAACCGAGGAAGAAACCGGTCCCAATCGTACACCCTACACCAATCAAGGATAATTGCCACCATTTTAAGTCGCCTTCATTGCCAGTATTTCCATTCCCGGATTTTGATGACGGGAGAAAAAAGTCCATACCTCTTGCCCTCCTTCTTCACAATTATTAGCATTCGAGTAAGAGGACTTTTTTATGTACTTAAAAAGACTGCAAAAACGAGAAAAGCCGAAACCTAAGGAATCGACTTCACCTCAACCTTTACTTTTTTTTATCTTCAGACTCTGAATCACTCTTCAAACCGGTCATGGTACGATACATCTGGGTGTACATGCTTCCCTGTACGATGTTTTCGAGGAAAAACTCACCTATGAGCTGCTTGTACTCTTCATCTTCAAACATTTTCTTATTTTGCAGCTCCATCTCCGCCAGCCCTTCATAAGTAGAAATCAGTGCATAAGTATGGTCTTCCCCGGTAATCGGTGACAGCAACTCGACTATGTGATCATAGTGCTCATTACGGAAGTTTTGGATTAAGCGCAAATTTTTGATTCCATCCGGAAATTTATCCTGCTTCAGCTCAAATGTTTGAAAGACGATGACAGACATGATCTAGTCCCCCTGTAAATTAATCGATAGGATTAGATTTTTCCGAAATTAGATAAACTATTCATTATAGTTTCATTCATGATTTCGGTTTTTTCCTAGGAAAAGTGCATAGAAAAAACCAGTCGTATTCGACTGGTCGATCATTTATCTATACCTCTCTCCTCATAGCCTGGAGAACATCCACTTTAGTCGCCCGCTGAGCAGGGCGCAGGCCAGACAGGATGGTGACAAAATAGCAGATAACAAAGCTGATCACTGGCAAACTTAAAGGAATATGGCTGAACATCAGTCCTTCTGGCGGTTCTTCTCCGAATGCCTGTTTAATGATCAGCGGCAATCCAAAATTCACGATAAAACTGATGGCATAAGCGACAATTGTCCCAATTGCTGCCCCAATCAGACCGATATAGCTGCTTTCGAGCAGAAAAATCTTTTTGATGGTTCCTGGATTGGCACCGATCGCTTTCATGATCCCAATATCGGGTGCTCTCTCCGTAACAGCCATTGTCATTGTATTATAAATACCGATCGATGCGATCAAAATGGCAATCGTTCCGATGAAAATCAATCCTGCCTTGACAATGGTAAACATGACATTTACATCCTTTAACTCGTTAATGACAGAATAAGATGGATAATTATTAGCCTCTAATTCCGTCGTGATTGCTTTAACAGATTCCATATCATTTGCGTAAATCTTCACATGATCATATTGGTCGGCAGGTATGCTAAGAGGGTCGGTATCAGCGTTATTTGAATCTTTCATCATTCCTCGTGGCGTACCTGTGAATGCTTCTACCTTTTTTAGGACATCTTCCGACACAAAGACAAGTGGATCATATACCCATTCCTTCGTTGGTTGTTTACGGATTCCAACAATTGTCAATTCAAGCGATTCCGTCAATTCTTTTCCTTCTTCAAGCTTTAAAACATTCATCGTAACCTTCTTGCCGATCAAATCCTCTTTAAATCGGAACTCTTCTTTTATATTTCCCTGTTCATCATAGACCTCTTCGCCATTTTCTGCTGCAGGCCTAAGATTTTCAACAAAATGATAGCCAACCAGTATCTCATTACCCTTTTCAGGCAATCTGCCTGCAGCCAGTTCCAGACCGGCAGCTATTTCAGCTGGCATGTTTGCTACTACTGCCTGGGCGTACGTCTGGTGTGTGTCTACTTCAAATGAATAATCCTGCAGGTTTTTCCGTCTTGTAACCGCCTTAACATCCTCGATTTTTTCAAAGAAGGTAATATCTTTGTCGGTTAACACACTGAAGCCTCCAGATTCAATTTCTTTTCCCGGGACTTCTATCTCAGTGACAATCCGCCTTTCGAGCGTTTCCTTGACAATTGATTTATGAAGTCCAAAACCGACTGAAGCAAGAACGATCAGAAACGCTACACTCATTGCCGTGGCCAGGATGGTCATAAATAACCTCGTCTTGTTCTTCTTCATGTTTTGCTGTACAAATCGAAACTGATCCTTAAGCTTCATATCCATAAACCTCCTCTAAAACCCGTCCATCTCTTAATTCAATCGTTCTGTGGCCAATCCTGGCCACCTTTTCATCATGAGTAATAATTAAAAAGGTAATGCCAAGTTCTTCATTTAATTTTTTAATGAATTTTAATAGATCATCTTCTGTATCTGAATCAAGGCTTCCTGTGGGTTCGTCAGCCAGTATGATTGGAGGATTGACGATTAGCGCCCGTGCAATGCTGACACGCTGCTGCTGTCCGCCCGATAGTTCTCCAGGGTAGTGATCCTGGTAATCCAATAATCCAACCAACTCAAGAATTTCTGCTGTCCGCTTCCTCCTCTCACTTTCTTTTACCCCCTTTAAAATGAGTGGAAGCTCAACGTTTTGATAGGCGGTCATGCTGGGAATCAACTGAAAGCTTTGGAATATGAATCCGAGATGTTCAATCCTGAAATCGGCGAATTTAGATTCATTCAACGTTGAGGTTTGAACTCCATTAATGCTGATTTCACCTTTTTTGGGTCTGATGAATCCGCTGACCAGGTTAAGAAGGGTTGATTTTCCCGAGCCGCTCCTGCCTACAATGGTAACGATCTCTCCTTTCTTCACTTCTAGAGAAACATCCTTAAGTACAGGGATAATGGACTTGCTTCCTTTTTTGCCTATTTCAAATTCATGGCTTAAATGCTTAATCGTGATCATAACTGCACCTCTTTTTCTAAAAAATACAAAAAATGTTTAAATTTAACATATAATAATTCAAAAATAATTAGGCGATTGGATTCCAATCGCCTAAAAGCATGTTTAGGCTGGATATTTCTCCGTCAAGACTTTTTTCAGCTGTTTGCGGGCTCGATGGAGTCGGGTCTTGACCGTGCCGGATTTAAGATTCAATTTACAGGCTATTTCATCTTCTTTTAATCCATATTGCAATCGGAGGATCAATACTTGCTGATATTCATGAGTGAGCATAAACAGCATATGCTGGATATCCTCTTTGAAGAGAAGGATCTCCACTTCTTGTTCCAGCGATTGACTGAAATCTGCATCGCTGAAGATCTGCTCCATGATGCTCTGGTCTGAAGGAAGCCATTTCCTTCTTTTCTCTGCTCTTAAATAATCGATTGCTGTCCGCGCTGCAATGGCCGCAAGCCATGCACCGATTTTATTTGTATCAGAAATCGTATCTGACTTTTTATACGCCTTAATAAACGTTTCCTGAACAACATCCTCGGCCAAATGTCGATCTTTTGTGATGCTATAGGCGATTTGGCCGAGTTTTTTACTATATAATTTGTAAAGCTCATCGAAGTCAATGTTCTTCATATCCATCCCCCTTGCCCTGTTTCTCTCTCTAACGATTATTTGGTTACGAAAGTATTGTCTCGTGCAAAAACTTAACGCTTCTCAAAATGTTCCTTGATAAATACAGGAACATCTTTCTCAGTGAAAGTTCGGATCTCTCTTTGACTGTTGTTTTTATAAACGAAAATGGCTGTGTATGGTGTCTCGTTGAACCAGCCATACCCCGCTTTTTCCATCGCAATTTTGATTTGCGCCCCATCTTCAATTTTTAGATTATCCTGATCATTCAGGATTTTGTTCATGATTTCTTCCTCAGGATATTCCTTGAACTCATCAGGTTTAATCCGTTCGTCCGTGACGAGGATATACTCGAGATCCTCTGGCATGACCATTGCCTGGTCGAGCATATTTTGATCTCTAAGCCATGTAATGATATTTTGATAGTCATGTTTCAAGTCAACATGGTAACTATCAACAGGTCCGACCATGATCTCGATGTTTGAGCGGTTTCCGATTGGATAATATTCAACTGTAAACGACTCTTGCTCGATATCCTTTTTCAAGAGAGTCATAACCTGATCGATTTTCTCTTTATCCGAGAACGTCAGGAAACTTTCTTTGTTATAGTTCGTGATCCTAAGCGAACGAACCTCGTCATTTTTTATTTTAAAAATAGCCTGTGACGAATGTTTATATTCCTGGGATTCATATATCGCTTTCAGTTGAGTCTCGTAGTCAAATCGGTCAATGGAGTATTGGCGGACCATTTTTCTTCCATTCTCCAATTCATAGATGAACAGAACGTTTTCGCCGGACTTCATGTCCTGTTCATTTGTCTTCTCATTCCGAATGATGTCTGCATGAAGCTTACGTACTGCTTTGATGTTTTCTTTATTGAATAGAGGCTTTGGAGCTAGCCGCTCGTCTGGATCAACGTAAATGGTATTGGTATAGGTCACACTTTTAATATCATTCAGTGCAGGAACTCTTTTTTCATAAGGAGCGAAGGACTGAATAACGAGAATCACCAACACCATGGAAATGGCAAAATAGGCAAGACCCCGGATCCTTCCGAATACCCTCCATGATTTCTGCAGGATCATTTCAGCAGTGTAATAGCCAATGATCCCTCCTGCTGCATAGCCAAATAACAGCCAGGCAAATTTATTTTGCATGGCATCAAAATACATCCCGCCGAGGAGCATCATGCAAAATGCTACTCCATATTTGAAAATGGACTTTAAACTGCGGAATGCGATTGCTTCTGAAGCTGCTTCCACCTTACGCTTCTTATAGATGAACAATGAAAAGAAGTAAAAAATAATCAGTAGCAGAATGTATAATGCAATCTCCTGGATTGTTAAGCTCTTGCTTTCCATAAGAGTCAAATGGGAGATTGGTGATAAATACTCCAAATTCCTGATTTGGTAATAGTCGTTAGGAAAGCCATAAAGCATCATGCCCAGGTTATAAAGGGCCAGAAGTGTGAAGCCAGCCGGGAATAAAAGCAGGATATAAGTCAGGACACCGTGGACCACTGATATTCCCGTCAGCATGGCGAGAAAAACGCCTGCTATATAAAAGACAAGATTGTAAAGGATGACAGTGCCTGCCCATTTCCAAATGTCAGACAGGTTGATGAATAGGCTCAAATCATAAATGCTGTGCACAATGAATGCAATCAGGGCGTTCAGTAAGACAGGGACAATCAAGTACACAATGCCAGTCAGCGTGTAAAAATGGTAAATCTGTTCCCTTTTCAAAGGTAAACTGTGCATCAAGTCTGCTGCCTGCCTGACATGAAGGAATCTGTATAAAAACACCGATAGGACGACAGGTACAGTGATCAGCATAATGAACTGGATTTCAAATTCGAATTGAAACATATTCCGGACTGTCATAAATGTTCGAAAATTCTCACCAGAATAATCCATCATCATCCTTAAAGGAACTGCAAAAAATAAAACGAGAAAATAGATGATGGAAATCCACCCGACACTTCTGCCCACCTGGAGAATCATTTCTCTATTAAACAATGACATTTTTGACTGCATAGCCGATATCCCCCATTTCATAAATGAAAATTTCTTCAAGGGTTAACGGGAGTATATCGAAGATGACCGGCTCTGTCAGACGCACAACCTTCTCAATTTCTTCTTCTTTCCCTTTTATGATACAAAGCATGACACTGCCTCGTTTTTCACAGTGAAGCATTTTTAAGCTATCTCCCAAGTCTTTAGGAGGATCCCCTTTATAAGCAAGCTGCACTTTATGAACATCGGATTTGAGATCATCCAGTTCCTTTTCAAACAAGAGCATACCTTGATGCAAAATTCCGATATGATCACATAAATCCTCGATTTCTCTTAAATTATGGGATGAAATCAGAACGGTCATGTCCCGGTCGGCGACGTCGTGAATCAATAAGTTTTTTACCTTCTTGCGTGCAACCGGATCGAGTCCATCCATCGGTTCATCAAGAATCAGCACTTCTGGCATGGTCGACAGCGCAAGCCAAAATGCAGCCTGTCTCTGCACTCCCTTTGAAAAGGTATGTATCTTCTTATTCATGCTGAAGTCAAATACCTCGGCTAATCTTTGAAACCGGCTTTCATTCCATGAAGGATAAATGCTTTTATAGAATTGAGCCATATGCTTGACTGTATAATGTGCAAAGAAATATGGATGATCGGGAATGTAAAAGATTTTTTCTTTCAACATTGGAGTCTCATATACTGGATTTCCCTCACATAAAACTTCACCAGAATCCTGCTTGTAAATCCCGGCAAGCAATTTGATGATCGTGGTTTTACCAGCTCCGTTCGATCCGATCAAACCGTAAATCGACCCTCTGCCAATCGCCAAATGGACATCTTTCAAAGCTGGCTGCTTATCAAAAGTCTTGTTGATTCCTATCATTTGAATCATTTACTCGCCTCCCCCTTTTGAAGCGTCTAATTCACGAATAAGCCCATGGAGCTCTTCAGCAGGAATGCCCAGGTACAAGGCTTCCAGCAGCAATTTTTCAAGTTCTAGCTTTACTTGCATGATTTTTTCGGCATCCTTTCCAGCGTCCATTGGGTTGACGAAGCTGCCTTTCCCCTTTAAAGAGTAGATGAATCCCTGCAGCTCAAGCTCCCTGTATGCTTTTTGGATTGTATTTGGATTAATTGTCAGCTGCTGTGCCAGCTGCCGGACGGAAGGTAATTGTTCATCAGGTTTGAGCACTTCATTCATGATCAGCTCCTTCATTTTGTCGACAAGCTGCTCGTATATCGGTTTTCGGCTTCTCAGGTCAAGCTCAAACATAATGACCCCCAATCTGTACTAAGTGTACTATTATTGTTAATACAGTTAAATTATATGCCAACTACTTCCAAAAAGATAGAGGGTAATTTCTTAATAATTTCTTAAGAGAAATTAAGAAAGCTGTGAGTTACAAATCTTAACTTTCAAAAAGAGGAATAAAAGGTAAAAAAACGAACTGAAACAGTATGTATGCACTGATAACAAGAGGATAAAAAAAAACCCTTTAGATTAGCTTTAGACAGTACGTTACCGACTATTAATCCTGTAATTCCTCCGACTAATCCATCGGTGAGGCCAATCGGAACCAGTAAGAATTCCTTCATAAAGAAGAGATTGTCAAGTAATTCGTTAAGCGCTAAAGCTGGGATTAAATGCAATAAATCCCCTGCAATCAATTCGATGTCTTTGCTAAACCAAAAGACCTTAATGGAATTAATCAGTATTGACGCACTGAAAAATATCAAAAACCCTTTACTAAAATTATCCCTCATGACAATAACCTCTCTGTTACAATTAGTGTATTTTTACACAAATTATAACATTTAAATAAAATTCTGCAATTGGTTTCAACAAATTTTTTCCTCAAAAAAAACACTCCATGTTCAGAGTGTTTTTACGTAATGGATAAAATTTTGTTCATCTATTCCCGTTTTTTTGAAATGGCATGTTTCCAATACTTTTTGTGATGCTATATTGTTCAAAGTTGTTTTTGCCGTTAACTTTTTAAGCTCCAACTGTGCAGCTTCATTGCAAAGTAATTTCAATGCATGAGCTGCAAATCCTTTTCTGCCAAACTCTTCTCCTACTCGATACCCTATATCACCTGTTCCCTTGTACCAATCAACATCCACTAAATTCATTCTTCCAATGAGTTCACCATTATAGTTTTTTACCAGGTAAAAGAAAGACTTCCTCTCTTCCTGTTCAGCAAGTAATTCATCCAGAATGCACTGAAATCCTTCCGGTTCAAAATAGGAATCAGGACGCGGAGGAACATGCTTTTCAAAAAAATCTTTGTTGTTTTTCTCAAACGAATATAAGGATTCGGCATCTTCTAAGGTCAATAATGATAACAATAATTCCATGCTATTTATCCTTTAAGTTTTCTCAAAATACTTATTCGCCTTCTTTGGCCTAATTCCCTTTTCGAAGTTTTTTGTTCTTTAAAGATACATTAAATAAGACTCACAAAACCATAATATAGTGGGAGGTGAAAACGGTGAGATGGTTGCTTACATTCGCACTAATACTATCCAGTGGTACTGCAGACAATGAAGATGACATTTCAATCATCTGGGATGGTGAGCCAGTCGTCGAGGTTCACAGATCCGATTTTTCCATCCCATGGTTTGGGTACCCAATCCTTAACCACACGATGCTTGAAACACTGAATAAACAACTTTCCCTTCAGGTTAAGAAAGATCCGGAAGATGCGGGGCTTGACGATTACGGGAGGATCTTGCCAGAAAAAGTCGGCTATGTTTTAGACCAGAAAAAATTCAAGCGGGATTTCACGAATCATTTCTTCCTGAAGCAACATTCCAGACTGGAAATTCCAACCTTACCGGTTTATCCAAAGGTGGACAGTGAAATCATCGCAAACATCCGGACAAAGCTGATCGGACATTACATAACCTATTTCAACAGTGGCAATAAGGAGCGAACCCATAATATTGCTCTTGCTGCGGAAGCGATAAACAACCATGTCGTGTTTCCGGGAGAAACCTTCTCATTCAATAAGGTGGTTGGAAAGCGAACTGCATCAAGAGGCTACCAGCCTGCCCCCATCATTGTACGAGGGGAATTATCAGAGGGTATCGGCGGAGGTATATGCCAGGTGAGCTCCACCCTTTTCAATGCCGCCGATCGATCAGGACTCAAGATACTGGAGCGCTATTCACACAGCAAGCAGGTCCCATATGTCCCTCCTGGCAGGGATGCTACCGTCAGCTGGTATGGACCGGATTTCACGTTTAAAAACAGGTACAACCAGCCAGTGTTAATAAGGGCCAAAACATATCCCGGAAAAATGATCGTCATGATATACTCCTCTGATGAGATCGACATCGAAAAACGGAAAGTTCCGAGTACTGACAGCAGTACACTTATACCCGAAGAAGCTATATGATTGGCCAAGGAATCCAGTTAACTGGTTTCCTTTTTTTAGTTCCTGCTCCATTTTTGGTTATTTACAGGAAAACCTTTACAGATTAGGTAAAGGTTACGTACACTTATGGTAATAGATGGTTTTATTATAATCATAATTTCATAGGATGTGAGATGCTTGCCTAAAAAGAAGAATTCAACTCCATTAAGGGTAAATATCCTTTTCTTTACTGTATTTGTACTCTTTTCGCTTCTGGTTCTCCGTCTCGGGATTGTCCAGATCGTCCATGGTGAAGATTACAAGCGTGAGATTAACAGAAAAGAGGATGTGACTGTCAATAACCCTGTTCCCCGCGGAAAAATGCTTGACCGCAATTATAAAGTTATTGTCGACAATAAGCCGCTGAACGCTATTACATATACAAATGAAGGTGCTACACAGGAGGAAATGCTCAAGGTAGCCGCCAGGCTCGCCCAGATCATCGACCAAAAAACGGACAAAGTACGGGAAAGAGATAAAAAAGATTTCTGGATTATCAAGTATCCCGATGAGGCAAAGAAATTGATTAGCGAAGAAGAGTTGGAACTCTATAGTAAGAAAAAAACAGGCAACAAAGATTTGTACAAGCTGCAGCTGAAAAGAATTACAGACAATCATCTTAAACAGTTATCACAGCAGGATATTGAAGAGTTGGCCATATTCAGGATTATGAACAGTGGATATAAATTCACTCCCCAAATTATCAAAAATGAGGGTGTTACTCTGGAAGAATTCGCGATTGTCAATGAAAACCTCGATAAACTTCCGGGTGTAAATGCAACGATGGATTGGGATCGTCAATATATGTTTGAGGATACATTCAGACCTGTGTTAGGCAGAATTACGACCAGCAGTGAGGGCCTCCCTGCTGAAAGAATCGACTACTTTATGTCCCGGGGCTATAATCGCAATGATCGGGTAGGTAAAAGTAACCTTGAACTGGAATATGAAGATGTCCTGCAGGGGAAAAAAGAAAAAGTTGTCAATGTAACGGATAAAGCGGGAGAACTTTTGGAAAAAGAACTTGTTTCAGAAGGCAGCAGGGGTAAAGATTTAATCCTGAGTATTGACATGGATCTGCAGATTGCTGTCGAGAAAATCATCGAGAAAGAATTGTGGGCTGCCAAAAGTTCCCCGGGAACTGGTTTGCTTGACCGGGCCTATGTTGTATTGATGGATCCGAATACCGGTGAGGTTCTGGCAATGGCAGGCAAGAGGATTGTCAGGGATCAAGAAACAAATAAATTGTATTTAGAAGACGACGCGCTGGGAAATATACTGAATACATTCAATGTCGGCTCAGTCGTTAAGGGCGCAACTGTGTTGACGGGGTATAAGACTGGAGCGATTAATTCCTATACTAGGTTTGATGATCGAGCTTTAGATATCAAGGGAACACCTATAAAAAAGTCCTACAGTTATTTGGGCGTTCTAAATGACATACAAGCATTGAAAGTTTCTTCGAACGTTTATATGTTTCATACTGCCATAAAAATTGGGAAAGGTGTCTATCGATATCAGCAACCTCTCAATCTTAACTCAAATGTATGGGATACGATTCGTTCCTCTTTCGCCTCTTTTGGACTAGGGGTCAGGACAGGAATAGACCTGCCAAATGAACAGACAGGCGCAAAAGGTGTCAATTATCCTGTTGGTAAAGTCCTCGATTTAGTCATTGGCCAGTATGATACCTATTCAAATATGCAGCTGGCCCAATATATATCAACCATCGCCAACAATGGCTACAGAATGCAGCCGAGGCTTGTGAAGGAAATCCGCGAACCGGCAACAAATACTGAGGAACTCGGCCAGGTTTATACATCCTTCCCTCCCAATGTTCTAAATGAAATTGGCATGGACCAACAATGGCTTGATCGAGTCCATAGCGGTTTTGAAAAGGTCATGCAAGAACCAGGAGGAACTGCCTACCGCTACTTCGGCAATGCTCCATATTCACCTGCTGGCAAAACTGGGACAGCGGAAGCGTTTTACGATGGTCCACTTCGGAAGAAAGGTGACCCTATGATGGATACCATGAATCTAAGCCTTGTCGGTTATGCCCCATCACGAAAACCTGAAATCGCGATGGCAGTCATGGTTCCCTGGGCCTACCAGGGCAGCGTGGATCATGGAGCCAACAAAAAGATTGGCCGTGCCGTAATGGATACCTACTTCAATTTGAAAAATCAAACAACGGAAACTGAAGAAGATGAACAAGAAGTGAGTGAATAAAAAAAGCTGTGCCCCACTGGCACAGCTTTTTCGCTGATTTTACAATTCTTTTGCAAGTGAAGGCCTCTTCATTTCAATGCTTTCAAATGCAGTCCCAATTTTTTCTTCACCCTGGGCGAATTTCTCGTCTGCTGCCTCAAATGAAGGTGCATCCTTCTTCAGTTCTTCAGCTTTCACGTTGTATGAATCTGCCAAATCCTGAACTGCAGCTTCAAGGTCTGCCTTCTGGTCCTTAAGTTCTTCTGGCACTTCAAGTTTCTTTAACTCTTCAGCTACCTTTGCAGCCGATGTGCTTGCAGCTGCTTTCTCTTCTGCTGTAGGCTCTTCTGCTCCTTCATAGGCATTAAGTTCTGCATCAGAAGCGTTAATCGTATTGACGATGTTCATGTAGAATTTATACATTACACTTTTAGGATTTACGGCTGGCTTAGCTGCCTCTTCCGTTTCTGTCTTTTCTGGAGCTGATTCCTGTTTACTGTCAGAAGAACAAGCAGTCAGACTGATCGTCAAAAGGATTGCTGAAAGTAAAATCCAAATCTTTTTCATCTAAATCTCCCCTTACTCTCTATATCGCTTGCATGAAAATTTCACACAGCTTTTTCATTATAAGAGGATTATCATCCATTTACAAATAATTTGTGAAAGATTTGGTAAAAAAGTCCCCACTTGTTAAAAAGCTAAGGTGCGGTGAATTGTCATCGCTTTACCATAGTGATAAAATCGATTCCTGCATCTGTTTTGAATTCCGATACTTGTTGAAACCCCATATTTGAGTATAATCTAATTGCTCTCTTATTAAATAAAGCAACAGACAGCCTAAATATTGGATTTGGATTGATCTTACCCAGCTCGTGCAGTACAAAAGAAAAGAACAATCGTCCGTGGCCTTTCCCTGTTAACCTGGGATTCATGCCAATTCCGACATCGATTGCTTGTTCGGAATAAGCGCCTATCCTGTTTCCAGCTGGAACTTGAGCAGACATGCCCGAGCAATAAAAACCGATTAGTGCTCCAGCTTTATCTTCAATCGCCCAGTAATTACTTTCCATAAGTTCTTTCATACTCTCTTCATTGAAGTCATTGTTATATAAATCGTAAGGCTGTTCATATTTCCAACTTAAAATCTTACTGGCCTTTTCCTCGGTCATCTTCTTACTTTTTAATTTCATTCTACTCACTCCTGTCAAACCTGGTTCATCCGTTAATTACATTCATCCTGCCAGTAGTAAATTCCTTTTTTTGATTAGTAATTTGAATTTTCTCTTATTTTACGAAAGCTAATTATTAAATAATATTTTTGTCATTTTTTCGTAATAACATGTTTAATAGTTTACTATTCGGGAATACTAGAAGTAACAAAACAAAAACAATTAATGACAGGAGCGATTACATAATGATTACTACATTTGCATTACTAGGTGGAGCTTTCGCAATCGCCGCTGGACTCAATTTCTTCGCAGTTAATGAAAATGGATTTATAGATGACGAAGCAATGAACTAAGAGACGCTGTTGACAGCGTCTCTTTTTCTTTGTCCAGAAAATTATAAATAATAAATTTGTGGATAAGTATTCTTATTTTTCCTAATCCAGCTACAACGTCTAGCCCCTCGGGGCACAAGCAGCCCCACTGTGGTGGCTGGGGAGCTGCCTCCTCGCGGTTCGTCTTATGCCTGTCGGGGCTGACCAAGACGCTTACGCTTTTTGTTCTTGCAATTTGTCAATTCGTTGTATTTTTGTTCAAATGCAGGAAATAATAGAATGAGAGAGAATTTATTTAAGCATAAGATTCTAGCCTCATTCACATTAGGGAGGTACGGAAAATGCAATCACCTGACATACTAGCAGGCGAACAGGTACACTTGTGTAAAATCAAGGAAGAGGATTTGGAAACATGGTGGAGTCTGATCTATAATGATGAGCATCCGGAATGGAAGAAATGGGATGCACCCTACTTTCCCCTCAGGCGTGTGGAATACGATAAGTTCAAAGAGCAGATGACGAATCTGATTCACCAGGGATATGACAGGAAATACCTTATTAAAGTCAACCATGAAGTAATCGGCATGGTGACATATTATTGGGAGCATGAGTCCTCCCAGTGGCTTGAAATCGGTGCTGTGATCTATCTCCCGGAATATTGGAACGGAGGCTGCGGAACAGATGCACTTAAAGTCTGGATCCAGCATTTATTTGACACCTTCCCTATCCCGAGGATTGGCTTCACGACATGGTCCGGAAATGCCAGAATGCTGACTGTAGGGAAAAAGCTAGGGATGGTCGAAGAGGGCCGGATCCGAAAATGCCGGCTTTATAACGGTAAATATTATGATTCCATAAAGATGGGATTGCTGAGAGAAGAATGGGAAGCGAATCATTAAGAGTCCTACATGCAAAAGCAGCACATCATCACATTGTGCTGCTTTTTTCCTTGGGTAAGGATTATAAAATTCGGGACATATAAAATTCATTGACATATTTGCCATCAATCAACAATGAATCTTTTTTGCTACCTTCGATTTCAAAGCCCATTTTTTTATATAAACCAAGACCAGTCAGGTTTTCGGTCACAACTGTCAATTCAAGTCTATGGATACCAGTATCGCTTGCCCAGGAAAGAAGTCTTTCAAAAAGTTTCGTGCCAATACCGTTTCCGCGCCAGTTCTCCAGGATTCCAATCACGAGATAAGCTGTATGCTTGTTGCGGGGCGCGCTCCCGCCGCGGGCGATCAAATAGCCAGCCAGTTTTTCTCCTGCCTCAGCAAGAAAGAGATTTGAATTGTCTTCTTCGCTTAAAGCTTGAATCATCTTCTTTATTGTATTTGGATTATACGGCCTCTCCCCTGGCCCGAATAACATATATCTTGAGCTATTTTCAACGTCTTGGATCAGCTTAGCTACTTTTTCTGCATCCCGCTCTATTGCCACACGAATCAACATCGCTTCCCACCTCGATTACCAAATATTATTCTATTATTATATCTCAATATTAAGCAGTTTAAAGAACAAAAAGCGCAACCGCCTCGTTCAGCCCCGACAAGCGATGGGGGGCCGACCGGTGAAGTCGTTTTTTGACTTTATTGGGCGGACTGAAGCGACTCGAGGGGCTGGGCGCTGGGGCTGGATTTGAAAAAAATGGAGTTATCTACAACTCACTAACTTTATAAATACTTAACCATGAAAAAACAGAGGAGAAATCCTCTGTTCAGGAAAAAATATTTTTAATGCTTTCAATCAGGTCTTTGAAAAAGTTCGAAACAGACTGCAGGAATCCTTTGTCTCCTACTGCTTCCTCTATACGCTTCTGAATATCATTCGATAAGGTTTCCAACTGTGATTTTACATTGTCAAAATTGATGTTCAGATCGCGCATTTTATTAAAAAGGTCAATCAAAAGCTGCCTGTCTTCAGGGCTGAGCTGGATTTCGAGCGTTTTCAATTTATCATCAATGATTTTCTCGATGTCTTCCTTCGTTGCAGGGTTTTGCTCGGCGATTTCCTTTTTGATCTCGGTTAAAAGTTCACTGACTTTATCTTGGTCCAATCCTTCTTTTTTTGCGAGTTTGGTAGCAAGATTCAATTCCTGGTTGGCCACTTCAGTGCGGTCCTTATCAAGAGCTGTACCTTCCCCTTCATCATACGCCTTATAAATCCCGACTAGTGCAGAATGACCTGTAACCTTCACTGGAGAAGCAACATCAACAACTGCGTCCTCGATCCCGGCAGTCAATAAGGCGTTGGCATACATTTCATCGGTTACTTCCGTGATATTCTGTGGCGTGACTTGATTCACCACCAGTCCTTCACCAGTATCTTTCCTGGTTATTTTGGCGGAAGAATACATATTTGAATGCTCATCACCATCGATATAAGTAACAAGGTCCTTCCCTGTTACGATAATTTCCTTCACTTTTGCTGGATCATTGACTCCCAATAAATCTCTCACTTCCTGCTTTTGCTTCTCTGAAAGTGCTTCTCCATAGACGACGATCGGAAGGCCGTACTTTTCATTAATAACGTCGTCATCATTATCTTTCGAGGCAAATGCCGGAAATGCTGATGAGACAATCGCGATTGCCAAAAGACAGGTTACTGCTGATTTGAAAATTTGTTTCAAGCTCATGGTTGTTTCTCCTTTTGTAAAAAATGAAATTGTAACTCTACATTACCCTTTTCCCTGCTTAATCAAAATTTACAAACTATAATTTGTTTTTTTTCTTGGGTAATGGCACTTTCAAAATGGTATGTCCGCAAACATACTGGTCAGAATACATGTTTTGTTTCATTCTATGCTTGTACCTTTAAACAGAAGAACAAATAGATTTATCGTTTCCTGATATCAAACTCTTTTCAAATTTTAATAAGCAATGAATCAATCTTATTTCATTCTGTGATTCATTGGGCCTCTCTTTTTCTCGCTTCCTTTTCAAGCTGATTGACACGATGCATCAAATGGAATATGAGGGTCGTGATGAAACTCAGCTGGATGAATAGGAAGATTCCGATAAAGAAAGACGAATCAATATTGAAGCCAGAAAACAAAAAACTTAATAAATAAAATACAAAGATTCCTCCCAACAGGTTAGCAATAAAAATAAACAGCCAATTGTCCATGTTTCCCCGCCTTTTAGAAAGTACATATATATGTACGAATGTTTTTATAAAAAGGTTTCAATCTAAAGAAGACTCCTTGAAAGGAGCCATATTATTTAATCCAGTTCGATCTCTCATTTCTGATATAGTTCCTGCCTGTCGATAAATCTAACAAACTCAATGGAGCCATCACCGCTCCCAAAGCCATTCCTATTCCTTGGAAAAGGAGGTACATCGTCATTTCCGTCATGGCTCTTGGAGCGCCAGCCAATATAATACTGAGGTGGCAGGAAAAACTCTGAAAAAAAACGATCCGGAATGGCAGATGCCATCAAATTGTTTTCCGCTTTGATATTATCAGTCCATTCTTCTGGCAGCTTAGTGAAACCATATGTTTGTTCTCCACTAAGCTGCTGCCTGAAATCCATTTGGATTTCAGGCTGATAATGATGCATGTCTTCGGTAATGGAGTATCCTCTTTCCTTCAGAAAGTAAAAGGAGAGATAATCCAGGTTATTATCCGGGTGAAAATTCCACATTAAATAATGGCTGGATGGGTCTTTCTGATTGGTCTTCCACATGAGGACCATGGATCCTGTATCAATTCCAATAAATTCCCATTTGTGTTTTTGCCATTTCCAAAAACTAAAACCGTGCGCCTCATCGGCTGTTATAAATGGAACGTAGACATGCTTCGAATCCAGAAGACGATATCCTGAATTTCTTTTATATTTGCTGTAGGGAATGAGTCCATCATTTGATCCCTGGCTTCTTGCTTCTCAAGAAACGGTGCAGGAGGAGCAAAGTAGAACCAATAAATGAAGAGCGCTAACATAATGGATGCCCCTGATGCAAGGAGAAGGCGTTTTTTCGACAATTTACTCACCCTCCTTCAGAAAAGAAGTCGCTGATCGGAAATACAATTGCTGCTGAGGTGTTGAGATTAAGAATCCCTTTCCATCCTGTTCAATATAGATGACAGTTTGGAGCCCGCTGCCCCATTTGGGTTTTGCGCCTGTTAACTGGTACGGGAATCTTTCGTCAATCATGGTCTCCTCTTCCCCGCTCTCAAAAACTTCGTTGTACCAGAGGTCACTATAAATAGGCTCATTTTTAGCATTTCTTATTTGTTTATTCAGCGAAGTAAAGTCCAGTTTTTTCTCATTACCTGACGGATGGGTGATCAGGAGCTTGGCTTCTCCTGCATCCGAAATATAAGTTGATAAGTCATCTTTCGGATAAATCGCTGAATGAATGATCGGATTAATCAAGGAAATTGTTAGAAACAGATAATTTGCCAAAAAGCCCAGCCACGCAAACCTGCGGTACCTGAGCCAGCTGCTCCCTTCATTCTTTTTGGATAAGACAGCATACAAAATCCATACACCAAGAGGAAGGATGGCTAGTTTTACCTGCTGGTCCATATATGGCAGATTGATAGAAAATGAGAATAAACCCAGGATAACGACTACGGTCATTTTCCATACGTTCGGCTTTAGATTCTGGCTCCGATAAACCCATCTTGCCGCGAAAATAATGGCGCTCCAGGATAAAATCGATGAAAGCAACTCAATAACATTCATTTCATTACTCCTTAATGAAGGATTAAAAAGCAGTTTTAAGATAGTATTTCGTCAAAGCGAGATACTCTCTTGTAAATGATTTGAACACCGCCTGGATTGGCGTCTTTGCCGCTAACCCACTTAAATCGAGACCTTCCTTGCGGGCAATCATCTTTGCGCGATAAATATGGAAGTCGTTCGTTACCACTAATCCTGTCGCTGCATCTTCTGGTATTAGTTCTTTTGAAAAACGGATATTTTCGTACGTGTCCGTTGACTTGTCTTCAAGCAGGATTCTTGATTCTTCTATCCCATGGTCCATTAATTCCCTTTTGATGGATTCAGCTTCTGATATATCCTCGCCCGGTCCCCTGCCGCCAGAGGCAATCACGATGGTATTCGGATTTTCCTTTAAATAGGCAGCCGCATGGTCAATTCTGAATTGGAGTGCCAATGAAGGAACGGTCCCTTTGACACGCGCGCCAAGCACGATCATATAATCTGCGTGATCTGGGGCATCCAGCCTGGCATGATGACTGATCTGATAATGCAGAAAACCGACATAAATGACAGAGAATAAAATCCCCAGGAGAAGAAACTTTCTAACTACTTTTTTTTGTTTCATGATTGGATCACCTTTCGAAGGAATAATCTAATTTTACCATCGTTTACCAATAAGTGTTTCGGTTTTTTTGAACTTTTTTGACTTATTTAACTGAATGCTCTTTTACCAGCTGGCATCAGGCTTTTCCCTTAACTTTTTCATGCAGTTATGTCATAATTCGATGATTTTTTGTAATATGACCGATGATTCAAAAACGTTGTTGCTTCTTCGCTTTCTTTGCCGAATGGGAACTAGTTTTGTCATAGTAAAAGGATAATCTTGCAGGATGGCGAAAACCTTTAAGTACTAAGGAGGGATCAGGATGAATACTAACGCAGTTGCAAAGTTGCTTGGAGTATCACCAAGCACGATCCAACGTTGGGTGAAGCAGGCCAACCTTCAAATGGAGCGGACAGAGTTGGGACATTACCAATACTCTGATGAAAGCATCGGGATTTTAAGAGATATCCAGGAACAGCTGAATAATGGAATTCTGCTGCAGGATTTGAAAATCAAAGGAAGGAAAACTAGAAAGGCAACGGCAACAACTGTCGTGCCTGATGGAACCCTGGATAAGATTTCCTCGAGGCTGGATGAAATGGAAAAAAAGCTTGCGGGAAAAGCAGATGAGGTCGTGTCTTATCAGCTTCTGCAGCACCGGAGGGAAATTGAAGATCTGCAAAATGAAATCACCAGGCTGAATGAAATCATTTCCAGTATGCAAGAGGCTGCGGCACAAAAGGAAAAAGAGTTGATAAAGAAAGATGAACCATCTCTACCGGCAGTTGCATCTTTGCGGAAATTTAAAAAGAGGAATATGATCAGTTCCTTTTTTGGATTTTGACTTGCACATCCATGATGTGTTTTTTTTTGCCTCATTTCCGTAAAATCAATACAAAAAAACAGACTCAACTAGTGTGAGTCTGTTTCAGGAATCCTTAGTTAGGCTTTCTGTACATTTGTCGCTTGCGGGCCACGCTGACCTTGTTCAACTTCAAAAGTAACTTCTTGTCCTTCATCTAAAGATTTGTACCCTTCGCCCTGGATTGCTGAGAAATGTACGAATACATCTTCGCCACCTTCACGCTCGATAAATCCAAAGCCTTTTTCACTGTTAAACCATTTTACCTTACCATGTTCCACAATTGTTGCCTCCTAGCGATTTAAAAAAATTGCAATTTAACCTTGCGTGCTTATTATATCCCTTGTACAAAATTTTAAACTCCAATTAGAAAAATTTAACCAAGAATCAGCTGCTGATTTTTTTGAAGGTATCTTCATCGCATATAACAAACAATTTTGCATCCTCTGGAATCCTGGCATTATGCTTCCTTGCAACGTCTAACGAATGCCCATCTGATATAAGTGTTGCACCTAAGTCAAAGAGTTCCATGGCTGCCTCCTTGTAAGTAGTCCAATGGGGTTTCTTTTTGATTTCATACAAATTTTCGCCTTCTGTATTGCTGAGCAGCTGCTTGAAAAGCCTGCTTGATCCCGGATATATGGCAGCCTGGGCCATCAGTTTGGATACTGATTCATTTGAAAGGATGAATTCATCAACATTTGCGTGCTCGAAAAGAGCAATGTGCTTCTCTTTCATGATTTCTGCGATGGTGTAAATGTTTTTAGTGTATTGTTTGGAAATGTGTTCGACTCTTGAAACAATCAGCAGTGTCTTCCCATCCGCGTATTCGGGCAATTCAATCTTGTCATCGGTAAAGACTGCGACCGATTGAGATTCGAGGATATTCGCCTGCAACAAGATTTCCTCTTCGGCTGGATTGCCGCTCACAAAGTGGATGCGGTCATGCTGGACAGGTGATTCATTACTATGATCGATAATGACGATGTCACACGTCTTATTGGAATGCAAAATTTCATCCACAACATTTTGCAGCTTGTCCCGGGAGGATCCGATAAGAATATAATGGTTTTTGCCCTTGTATGCCAACTTTCCTTCCTCCTTCATTTTTTTGTATGCAGTCAAGCCCTCGAAAATCTTGCCAATAATAATCCCCATCGCTCCAATACCGATGGTGTATAGCAATAGCATGGTAAAAATCCGCCCAAGATCGCTGCTTGGCGAGTAATCCCCGTAGCCAACGGTAACCACAGTAGTCATCGTCCACCATACTGCATCAAGATATCTTGGAAAAGTCTCAGGCTCTAACGTTTTAATAATCAGGCTGCTGAGTAAAATAACCGAAACAACGATCAGGACAATTTTCCAGAGGCTGATTTTCATTAACTTTGAAAATAATCTTTGCAAAATCCACATGTATTAGCCTCCTCTCTCTTTACTCAAACCCACAGGCAAAAAACAGGAAAGATTGTTTGTGATTTCCCCGCCTGCACGGAATCCAAATGCAGATGGCATCCCGTTCACGAGAAAACTCCCGGTCAGTATATGCCCCTCCTGTTTTCCTTTTTCGGAGAGGTATACAGCACGGGGAAGCTGCACACATTCCTGGTAGATCGAAGGGACGTCTGTATATGTCTTATGTACTTCTTCGATCAGCAGTTTCCCGTCGGAACCGAAGATTTGCACCGTGTCGCCTTCCCTGCCGAATACTGGTTTTTTTACGTACTGAATTTTCTTCTTAATAAAAGGAACTGGTTCCAAATAGGTTGGCAGAAAGTATCTTTCTATCCAGCTGTGTTCTTCCTCGCTGAAAAAGGGGTCACCGTTCTCATGCAGCCCCCAGATCACCGCCTGGACGGCTTTATTCTGCAGCAGAAAAGCTGAAGGTGGATTGAGCAGCGCCAGCTTCTTGTCCCTCACTAGCTGGAGCAGCCACAAGCCTATTTTATTGCCTGCCCCATTTTCATCAAGAATCATGCTTTCAATAGGAAAAGTCTGGCGGTACAGGATGTCAACTTTCCTTCCTTTTTCATCAAAGAGTCCTACCCCAGGCTCAATTCTCAGCAGGTGCAGCGGAACAAATCGTGAAGGCAAACCATACAGTTCACGCAAGTATAAGACGGTGTTCTTATCCTCGATATTATCGTCGTGAGCTGTATAAACTACGTATGGTTCTATCTCGCCAAGCCAGTCAGCTGTATCGGCTATGCTTTTGCGGATAGAGAGGGCGAGATGGCTTTCCATTCCTGCATTGGGATCGCCTAATCCAAAATCTGCCGCGACCATGCGATTGACATAAAATAACTCTTTTATGAATGTTGGGGTATCTGAGTTTATTTCGATACATTTATATGTATTTTTTGACTTGATCAGATCAAGTCTTGCAATGACACTTTCAGGTTTCATGGCTTTAATACGTAAAAAATCGAGGGTTTCAGCTGGAAACCCCATCTCAATCAGTGTTTGGTTATCTGCGTTTCTCAGCACTTCACAGACCTTGAAAAAAATATGGCCGGCTTTCCGGGTCGCAATCCTGATCATTTCTGCTTCCTCTTGACCTATGGAAGCAGCATCATATAAGGCATATTCTTCCCCGTATAAGTCCGGCCAGAAATTTTTGATATTGCTGTAAAATCTTTTTCTTTTCTCTGAATAGTTCTCCATGGAATACCTCCTATTCCATGTTCGGTTCATCAAGATTTTTCACATAAACAACATACACGCCGCGATCTTCATCGATTTCGGTAGAAGTTACCGCCATTTGCCCAAATCCTGGTATTTCGGTGACGTCCTTCAGTAAGTACCGAATAACATCGAGATGTGTGCTGCACGGAACAGCGGTTAAAAGTTTGTAATTTTCTCTCTCCTGGTATCTGCGGAACTCGACATGGATTCCCAATCCACGGTAGTTCTTTTCATCAAGTACGGAATGGTTTCTGCCTCGATCTTCGAGGACAAGAATTTCTTCATCCCCGTCCATTTCATTGGAGATCAATTCATATTGGCTTCCTTTGACAATGAAATAAGTGCAAAGCTGACGGGCATAAAATTCATCCAAACCGACCTGGGGAATCGTATATTCATAAAATGGCTCGTAGTTCCCTTTGCCATCATGGATGAAATAAGTAAGCTTTTTCATAAGCGTTTGGTCCTCCTAGTACGACAGGCTTTTAGCAACAATCCAGCCTACTGCCAGGGACAGCGAGAACAGGATGACCCCAACAGAGCGGTTATCTTCTTCAATTGCCTGTTGCAGACTATAGCGAACAGTGACCACTTCCGCGATGAAAAACACGATAATCTGTGTCAAAATACCAATCGAACCCCAGATTGCCATATCAAGCAGGGATACCGAATATTCCGCGGCAGCTCCAAGGACAATGGCTAATCCAATCATCTTGCCTCCAAGTGAGAGCGCGGCGGTGATGTTCCTCTTCGCGATCAGTTCAAACTCCTTGATTTTCGGTGTAGCCAGGACGAATAATCCCACACCTGCTATCAGCAGCAGCAGGCCAAGCCCTAAATAAGCAGCAAAGTTTACATAAAGGTTCATCTTTGTTTCTCTCTCCTTTTAACCGCCAGTGGTGCTTCTGGATCCACTGCCGAATCCGCTGCTCCCTCTAGGCGAAGTGTTTTTGTAATTGCTGTCCAGCCTTGCTCCTTTGAAAGCGGGGCTCTTTTTATAATTCATATAATCATTGCTTTTATATAACAAAGAACGGTTCGCGAAAAACATTCCACCGAAGAAGTAATGCCCGAAATACGGGGAATTGGTATCATCGCATTCCCAGACGCCATCTTCTGCGTCCCACTCCCAGTCACTGCAATTGGTCCCCTCAGGCACCGGAGGAATATCCTGGCCTTCACCAGCAGTCCAATCCTCCCCATCCGAACCGGCTCCATCCTGCTCCCATTCTCTATCAGGCATAGACTGGTTGTTACAAGCTGCAAGCCCCATCAACAACGCCGTCGCCGAAATCCCAGCCATCACTTTTTTAGTTTTGCTCATCGAAATCACCTCACTTAACATTAACTCAGTACTTAAACTGACTTTAGTATCTACGTAACCCCCAGGAAAAAGTTTCAAAACAGCTCCCTGTATGATAACCCACATTCCATAGTATTCGCTATTCACGAGCACTTTCCTCCAAAAACACAGGGACGGTTCTACTGTTTTTCAGGATATCGTGTGTTAATGCAGCAGGTTGATGTTGGAGATCGTTGTTTTTGTTGTTTTTGATGGTAATATTCTGAGATGATAGGTAAAATGGTGCGTTAGTGTACTTCAATTCAGCATTTTGTTGAGTTTCGTAATGTTTTTTGTACACATCTTTAGGTATATTAGGGCTTTTTCGAATATATCCTCCCAATTTTTAACTATCACCGCGGATTTTTCAATATATCGACCACATCGGCGAATATATCGACCAACTTAATAAATGGATAGGTCTCCTTAGCGATGCTCCGAAACAGCATCACCTCGAAGTAGCGTGAAAGAAAAAACCGCTGCCGTTTACAGGCTGCGGTCCTGGTCTCTTACTTTTGTGCCATTTGCATCGTGCCACTCATAAAATTCCTGGAAGTTAAAATCTAAAATCTCACTACTTCCGAGTGCGATTTTTGCTAAAATGATTTCAAAAACACATAAACCAGCAAGCATGAGGATCCCTGAAAGCATTATTACCACTCCTTTGTGCTATGTTACAGTTACAATAAATTGTGGAACGCGTTTCAGGTCAAGAATTTTTTTTCAGTGAGGTTGTCGCTATGGCTAATATACGAGAAATTGCCCGTTTGGCAGGTGTTTCCGTTTCAACTGTCTCAAGGGTATTGAACAATCACCCTTATGTAAGTGGCGAGAAACGGGAGATTGTCTTGAAAACGATTCAAGAGCTTGATTATAGCCGTAATATAAACGCCGTCCACTTGTCGCGGGGAAAGACGAACATGGTTGGAATCGTGCTCCCAACCATCAATCACCCTTATTTTTCAAATCTGCTGGACGGGATTGCCGAAGAAGCGATGCAGCGCAATATTCAGCTGGTTTTGTTCCAGACGGGTTATAAGCAGGAGAAAGAGCTTGAGGCACTTGAACAGCTGCGTGGACACCTTATCGATGGTCTGATTTTCTGCTCTCGTGCTTTGTCTTTCAATAACCTCATGATCTATAAAGGTTTCGGTCCCATTGTTCTGTGTGAAGATGCAGACCAAAAAGAATTTCCTTCAGTGTCGATTAAGCATGTAGAAGCCTTTAACCTGGGTCTCGATTTCTTGATTTCAAAGGGGCATGAAAGGATTGCCATCTGCCTTGGCAGGTTGGAAGGTACAAATAGCAGGAAGCGCCAAGAGGCTTATACGAATAAACTGGAAATGCTCCGTCAGGAAGTTCACAGTGATTGGATTATTGGTGATTGTTTAATGTTCGAAGATGGCAAGAGAGTGATCCATCATTTTGAAAACATGCCAAACAAACCGAGTGCGTTCCTAGTCGGCAACGACCAGGTGGCAGCAGGGATGATCACGGAAGCAATTAATAGAGGATTCTCAATCCCGGATGATTTGGCGATCTGCAGCTTTGATAACCATCCTGTTTCAGAAATGATGGGAATCTCGACGATCGACATCCCGGCAAAACAATTGGGCACCTCTGCTATTCAAGCATTTCTCAAGCGAACCGCCGATCCCGGCTATGCAGAAAAGATTGTCCTTCCGTTTGAATTAATTGTGAGGAAGTCTGTGTAGTTCCACCGGGACAGCCGCATATCCTGATTCCATACTATAAAATTGCATATCAGTATAAAATCATCAATTGAGTGCAGAAACAAAAATAAACGCCTGCCAAAATAGGCAGGCGGATGGTTAGTTTATTCTGCTGGTTCGATCGATTTTATTTATGGTGTCATCAGTCATATAATAATCATGGCACTCCAGCAATGTCTCTTTTAAAGATTCTGGAACCCTGTTTGAATCATAGCCGCAAATAGTAATAAGATTGGTCGCCTGAAGGATTTCGTCTGCTTCTTTTTCATATTCACTGAGTGTCTGGAAAATCTCATCCTGATCTCTCCATTCCACATGGGCCCATGTGAGGACCGGAATATTATTCTCTATAAATGGCGCAATCACCTTTTGTAAATAGCTAAGGATCGTTTCCTTATGGAAATTCCCCCGATAACAATAGAAATCATAATTATTGATGATATGGATCATTTCAATTTGTTCTTTGTCGAACTCTGCCTCGATCCTTTTTTTGATTTCTGGCATGATCCGGTCATTTTCAATAACCATCACGTGATTGTTATGCTCCAGCGCTGTTCTAATATATTCTAATACATTATCAATATACCTTTCCTCATTTTCAAATGGATAGAAAATATGGGCGCCTGTATCTTTCACATTGACGAGTAAGTTTTTAATTTTTGTGTGCATTGTTATCAGTCTCCTCTTGAATTCAAGGAAAACAAACAATGAATTCACATATTTAAATATAATCTTTATACTAACACACTTCGGCCCTTTTATCGATTTTACTTGATTCCATTTGCATCCCTTTCTATATTTATACGGTAAAAGGTAAAGATATCCCTTTATTTTTGTTTGTGAAATATCTCCGGACCACAAAACAAACGAAAAGACACCGGACCTTTCTCAGGCCGGTGTCTGGTATCACTTAAGAGTGGGGTTAAGTCGATTTGTCATTTGCTGCAATTTATCAACTGCTTCTTTGTATTCTGTTTCGAGCTGCTCGATAATTTCAGCAGCAGATTGGACATTTTGAATCGCGCCGACTCCCTGTCCGGCTGACCAAATGTCCTTCCAGGCTTTTGCATTCGTTTCTTTTTGCATGGAATCAAAGTTGACGGTATCCTTTTTCGTTAGCTGCTCCGGGTCGAGTCCAGCTCTGACTATGCTTGGTTTTAGCATATTTGCTTTAACTCCAGAAAATGCATCAGTTAAGATCAGGTCCTCTTGGGTGGCTTCGACAACCATCTGCCTGTATTCATCACTTGCCATGCTTTCCTTCGCTACAATGAATCTTGTGCCCATGTATGCGAGATCGGCTCCTGCGGACTGAGCGGCCAGTATCGATTTTCCTGTCGTGATGGATCCTGCCAGGACAATGATTCCATCCCAGAAAGTCCTCACAGAATCCACAAAGGCGAAGCTGTTCAGTTCACCAGCGTGGCCTCCTGCCCCATTTGCTACCAAAATAAGGCCGTCTACCCCGGTCTCGGCTGCTTTTCTCGCAAATTTCACATCACTTACATCGGAAAATACAAGACCGCCATATTCATGGACAATTTCCACCACTCTTTTAGGGCTCCCCAGTGAAGTAATCACCAATTGGGGCTTATGCTTTTTCAATAACTCCAATTCTTCATCAAGGCGGCTGTAGCTGCTATGTACGACCATATTCATGGCCCAGGGGGCAATTCTCCGGTCTGGTTCATTTGTTTTTGCTTCAGCAAGTTCATCATTCAGCCTCCCCATCCATTCATCAAGGACCTCGATCGGCCTTGCGTTTGGAGCCGGGAACGACCCAATGACTCCTTTTTTACAGCACGCGCTTACAAGGTCTGGACCTGACACAAGAAACATGGGAGCAGCAATGGCTGGTACGGTTAATTGATCCCACCATTTTTCTGGAATAATTTTATTCATGCAACCATCTCCTTTATATGTTTCTAAATTTTCAGAATATCTTACTCTATCATAAGTGATTAAAACCATTATTTCAATCTACAAGTATGCTAAATTATACTAAAAAAGAATCCGTCGGCTTAGAGCGATGGATTCTTTCGATATTTGTTGATCGTTTGCTTTCCAAAAGCTGTAATACGTCTAAGCAAGGTGGTATTCTCTTCATTTGGGTCCTTCAAATATCTTCGCCAAATGAATTGGCTAATTTCTTCAATGATTAGCAGGATTCCAATAGCGATCAGTAATATCCATACCCAGTTCCACATTATTCAGGCTCCTTTCGAATGGATATATTATCCTATTCAACCCTTTACCTCAAAATGTGCGGAATTAAAACAAAATGTCCACTTTTAATTTGGTTCCTTATAGCCCATAGCCCGTTCACTGTCCTTGTATCCTTTAGTAGTGGGATCCTGGATAATGCCGAGCAGCGACAAAATCATGAAAATTGCATTGATGAGCATTAATATTTCATTTTGAATTTCATCAGTCAACCGGAATGAAGTAAGACCGATTAAGTTCATACCTTCCAAAATAATTTGTAAAACAATCATCAGCTGTGAAACAAATGCTATCACCCAGGATTTATTTTTAAATCGGACGCCCCAGTTGATCACTTTAACCATTCCTTCCATTCTTTTTGCATCTCCATGGTTTACTATATGCAAGAGAAGGAATAGGTTGTTCGTGTTTGTCCAGCCCTTTTATTTTTTTGTTTTATTCCCCAATCTTTCCATAATGTCTTCGCGATGGATGTACAATATAACGAGAACGAGAATGCCGGCCAGTATGCAGTTTAAAGCACTTTCTCCTCTGAAATACAAGAAAAAGGGAATGGTTATGAATGCGCCCAATCCGGCAAAAGTAAAGCTTTTTAATAGAGGGTATAGCAACAAAAAACCAGCAATGATCACGATTGCTGCCATTGGTTCAAATGCGAGCATTCCGCCAATGAAAGTGGAAATGCCCATCCCGCCCTTGAAGCCTAGTGTAATAGGCTTTACATGACCCAAAATAGCGAAAAAAAGCCCTGCCAGGACGAGCTCTGGCACTAAATCAAGGTATTGACCAGTGTAAATGACCATAGCGCCTTTTAATGCGTCGCCAAGAAAGGTTAAGACAAAAGATGCTTTCCCATGGACACGGCCTGCATTCCGTGCACCTACATTCCTGCTGCCTTCCACCCTGATATCTTTTCTTCCCAATAGCTTTACTACAAAATACCCAGCCATCAGGCTTCCAATCAGGTAGGCTGATAAATAATATAAGATAATAGTCAATAATGACACAACCTGTCCTTTGATCTTATTGAAAGTTTATTCTGTATTATTCCTTAAAATTCCTTTTGTTCATTCTTGTAGATTAAAAGCTAAAAACCCGCCTTTCAATTCCAGGTTGTAACATCTTTGCTGTCCAATAAAAAGGCCCATTTTTCGCTTTTCCATTGTTCTTTTCAAATTCCATTATGTATGATGTTTTTCGTTCACCTTTATAGAACTGTCTTTGCAGCCTCTGGAATTTTCCTTGCGCATTTGTCAGCTGAATGAGAAAAATGTTATCCTTTGAAAAATTAAATCGCTTTATATCAAGGTTTGTCGTAATTTGATAACTAATAAATAGCGATTGCTAGCAATATACTATTATCATCTAGCATTAAAGTTTCTTATAAACGAATTCTCTTCTGAGTTGGAATCCATGCTTCTTATAAAATTCTCTGGCTTGATGGTTTTGAACCCAATAATCAAGCTCCACATTCTCAATCGCTCGTTTGGATGCTTCGGCAAAAAGGTATTCCATGATGAACGTTCCATATCCTTTTGATTGGTGTCTTTTTTCAATGCTGATCTGATGGACATATAGTGACACATACCCTTTCTTAAAGACATTTTCATCATAGGTCTTGATTTCGTACCAGGCATAGCCTACGGCTTCCCCCTCGTCCTCGAGAACGATGAATGTGTGGCGTTCATTTCCAATCAGGTTTTTGAAGGCTTCCTCCATCTCTTCTTGGTTAAATTCTTTAAAGCACTCTGGATACATGTTCACGTGCATGTCATGAACCGTCTTATTTAACTGTGCAATCTTTGTGTAATTGGTTGTAGCACATATTTTCATATTATCCCCCTGTTTTGATGTATGTTTTTATTAGTTCGTGTCTTTCGGGGAAAATCCCTCTAAAATAGATCTTGGTTTTTATATATACTAAAATCAATGGTGAATCTTTAAAGGCAGGTGATATGAAAATGGAACAGCATTTATACTTCAGAGATAACTTCTTTTCAGTTGGACGCACTGAAATATATAATGAAGCAAAGGAAATGGCCGGAGAACTGGACCTCAAAAATATATTTGGCACTGCTATTGATGTGCTTGATTTAAACGGTGAGGTCATCATCAGCGGTAAGTTCCCTTTGTTTGGTCTTAAATGGAAGGTATATGACAGGCATGGACAAGAAATAGGTTCATTAAAGGCTAAATTTTCCCTGTTTTCGAAGAAATTTGAATATGATGCCAGTGACCGGGGGAGTTATATCATCAACTCAGAAGCTTTTTCGAAAGTATACGAAATCATGGACGGTGACCAAATCGTCGCCCGGTTTGATAAAATCAGCTCATTCATCGAATCGTCTGCATACAGATTAAGAAATAATTCAAGCAAACTATCAAATGAAGAGCTAATTGCAGTAGTCATGGGCGTCAATGCCATCCATAAACGGCAAAGAACCAACTCAGGTGCATGAGACACAAAAAGGAGCCAGAACCCTGGCTCCTTTCTATGTTCTTTCAACTGCTACTTTGCTGCCTGTTGTAAAATAATGCTTTTTCATAAATAAATAGAATATCAGAAATACAAAACCGCTGAACAGTCTCAAAGCGGCTGCAGAATTCATAGCAGTGTCAATGGAAGTTATCTGGAGCAAATAGACACCGACTTGCGGGGCTGCAAATCCGATGATTGCTAATAGGATATTATATTGTGCGATGTAGCTTCCCCTGTTTTCTTCCTTTGTTACTTCAAGTAGTTGATTGAACAGCAGGAGCACGGTTCCGGAAACGAACAGGCCGGACGTGAAGTTGACAAAGGTTAAATAATACATATTGGTTGAGAGAATCGTCATGAAGGGTGCTGTAGCCATCCCAACAGCTGCAACTGCCAGCATTTTTGCATTGCTATGCTGATCAGCCATCCTGCCCCACCATTTGAAGCTGATGATCTGACCTACCTGGTTCGCCACCGTGATGATGCTGATCCAGAAACCCGTCATGTGTGCGTACTTGATATTGTATATATTGAAAAGCGGCCAAGCCAGCTGCCAGGCAAAGTTAAAGAACAAACCGCAAATCAGGAAATAGATGAAAGGTTTATGCTTATAAGCATCCCAGCCAAAGTTGAACCCCTTTTTTTCTTCCTTCGTTTTTTTCGCAGGTTCTATATGTCTATTTAAATAGTATACTTCCAACAAGCCAAAAAGAAATGCGAGGATGAACAGGATCTGGTATGGCAATGGGTTGCTCTTGTCGAACCACTGCAGCGCAATCCCGATAAGCAAAGTCGTGATCATACCGGCGATTGTCAAAATCCGGTTCCTTTCACTGAAAAAACCGCTTCTTCGGCTGTCGGAAACAAGGTCACCTATAAACGACTGCCAGCTGAGCATCGCAAACGATCCAGGAAGGTTCATCAGGCCGATCAAAAGGACGAAAGTCCACGCTCTGTATTCGACAGGCAGATAAATAACCAAAAACATCCCGATTAAAAAAAGGCGCGTATATAAAATGGAGCGTCCAGTAAATTTCTTCTTCTCCGAAAGTCTGCTCATAATCGCCGTTCCCAGGATCATCGCAAACATACCAACAATCTGCGGCAACGAACTGATCAGCCCTACTTGATAATTCGAGGCACCAAGGACCCCAATCGCAAACAGCGCAAAATAGTTATTGCTCATGCTCATGACAATCGTGGAAGCCACACCATTAAAAATGCTGTTCTTTTCATTCAACTTTGTAATCTCAGAAGGACTTTGCATACATTCCTCTTCTTTCAGGTGGTTAAATATTTTGGCATTCGAAATATCCACCTAATTTTACTCCTTCTGGTTTTTGCTGGCAATAGAAATTTCATGTGATCATAAACAAAGAATCTTCTGTGAATTCATACAAGGTGTGGAATGTCACAACATTTTTATAAGGACTGTTTTTGCATAGATTGATGCTTTTCGTATAATGTAAGTAATTCCGTAACACTTTCTAACGTTTCAATATCGACTTTTGTCCAAAGTCCCGTGAACTTCGGACATTTTCACTGCTCCTCCCCCGAATTTTGTCCGAAGTCCTATCAACTTCGGACATTTTCATTGCTCCTGCACCGGATTTTGTCCGAAGGTTTTCATTCTTTTGTGTAATACTAAAAACCCCCAATCCCAGGAGGATTGAAGGCCTAAAGCAACAAAGTTTACGAAAAGAGCCTATATAAAAGTGAATGCAGCAAAGTATATGAGAGGAACACTAAAAAAAGGAGCTCATTGGCTCCTTTTTTCTTTAAACATTCTTCAATACAAGATTTAATCTGTTGTTCCGTTCATTCTTTTCTCCCCCAGTCGCCAAATCATACTTTTTAAGCAAATGGAAAACTTCATTCAGAATATCCTGAGTATGGTCATCCTGGAAAAATTGGTTGAATAAAGGATGCATCTCTTCAGGCAGGTAATCCTTTTGTGATTCGTATTTATTCAGGACATCCTCTTTGCTATGATCGATTTTGCATTCTCCCATTGTTGAATTCCCTCCTTCGTTTTTGTATAGGTTTAGAATACCAGACTCTATCTCTCTTTACCCAATACTTTATTTTTTCCCTATCATATAAGCTCATATTATGTAATCGGTTGAAAATGATATGGTGCTCCTGATTTTAGCAACGCTTCCACACCGTTTGGGTAGTATGGCATCAATTGGTTGGCAGTTTCGAAATCAATCCACATGACCTCAGAAATTTCGGTTTCATCTTTTATGCCAATTTCACCAGACAGGATCTTTACTTTGAATGTGAAGAAGACTACATGAACGTCAAGATCATCACGAAATCTCTCATTAACAGCAGATAAATATAGTGGCTCTATGAACAATCCTGTTTCTTCCATGGCTTCCCGGACTACTCCTTCTTCCAGAGTCTCCCCCTTCTCTACTTCCCCGCCAGGAAGAGACCATCCGCTGCCAACATTATTGACCATCAGCACTTTCTTCTCACACTCGTCTAAAATCAGTGCATAAGCAACATCGACTCGTTTCATGAAATACCTCCCTTCAATCCAGACATGAATAGTTCGTCAACTATTTGTTTTCTCCTTCTTTATTTTTTCAAATAGTGAAGGATGATTGCACAGGTTAATGAACTGGCTAAGCCGCAACCGATCAGTAAAAGGGTAACAATTTCTCCTAACACAGCCATTTCCTGAGCTGGAAAGAAAACAATTTTCAATCCTAATAGCAGGGCTGCCAGCAATAACAGGATTGACGGCCACCATTTCGCCAGATTCGCTTTTAGCTTGAGGAACAACAAGGGAAGCCCCAGACCAATCAGGAAAACAAGAAAGAATACCATCTTTCATCAACCTTCTTTCCATCGCATTATCCATAATTTATTCGTGATAGGAGTGGGGAGTTCCTTGATTTATGTATTTATTTTTGGGACCAACATGAGCAGAAATAACAACGGAACTGGATTAAGGAATATTTCCGGATTGTAAAGTTGTAAATAATTTAATTCAGTTGAAAGATGCCAGGGATAACCGAAGATATTTCCACTCTAAGGGCCATCTTCTTTTTTGAGAGGCAAAAAAAGAAGGCCGTTCCTCACGGTCTTATTTCTTTAAATCCTTTTTCAAAAAACTATAGGTGACCAGGTCTTCGTAATGGTCATATAGCCACTGTCCCTCCCTGGTGATTCCCTCCTTGGTGAATCCCAGTTTTTCAGGAATTGCAATACTGCGATGATTACTGGTCGCGCATTGAATTTCGACCCTGTTCAGTACCAGATCGCTGAATAAATAATCAAGCAAAGCTTTAACAGATCTTGTTATGATTCCTTTACCCTGTGCCTCTTCGGCTAAAAAATACCCAATGCTGGTACTTTTGTTTTTCCAATCGATAAAATGCAGTCCAATCATTCCAACAAGTGAGCCGTTATGGCGAATTCCTGCATCAAACCCATTGTTGTCGGCGTAATTTTTTATCCATATCGGAATAATAGGTTCAAAATCCTCCGGTGATTGTCTTTTGTCAACCCAAAGCAGCCATTCTCGGAGATGATCCCTGTTTTGGTCAATCAGTTGAAATAACTCCTGCTTATGGTGCTGCTGAAACAACTCGATTGCGATTTCTTCATCTACTTTAAACGAAAACATTTTGCACTCCCCCTCTCACTTTGAAGAGATTATACCACTTAATGGAAGAACTATTAAGATGAAAAATAAAAAAGCCTTGTAAAAAGGCTTTTTCATTTTATCCAAAATGGAGAGTAAGATATAGCATAGAAATCAATCCTAAAATAAATGAATAAGTCGGGAATTTGACATGCCGGTCTTCCTGGGATTCTGGTATCAATTCCTTGTAAATGACGAAAAGCATGGCACCAGCGGCAAAGCTTAATCCATATGGGACAAGTCCATCTACTTCCGATGCAAGAAAATAACCGATTGCTGCTGTGACAATTTCCACTGCTCCAGTGAAGGTGGCAATCAACAGCGCTTTTACTTTAGGGATGTTTTGCTGCATCAAGTACAGACCTACGAGGAAACCTTCAGGTGCATTTTGCAGTCCAATAGCAAATGCGATGATCGCTCCAAGATTATCGGCCCCTGTACCATAGCTGACACCTACCGAAAGGCCTTCTGGCAGGTTATGAAGAGTGATTGCCGTTACAATGACCACTGTTTTCGCGTCCACTCCTGACAAAAATTTAAAATCATTCTTATCCAGTTTTTCAGTCTTAGAGTTTATATAATTCAAGATAAAAGTACCGAGTAACATCCCAAAGGATAGAACCCATAGATTCGAAGCTTTAAGAGATTCGGGTATCAGACTGAATGTAGTCGCCGCCATCATGATTCCGGAGGCAAAACCAAGAAGCAATGCCTTGATTCTTGATGAAACATTATTAAAAAATAAAATCGGAAGTGCTCCAATTCCTGTTGCCATCGCTGAGATCACGATTCCTAAAAATGCTTCTGCCATAACTTTCCCTGTGCCTCCTATTTTACAAAAGTAAAATACTTTTCCCTCTCTACCGGAGAAATACACATGGAAAAAATTATTTTAGAATGTCTATGGGGCAACCAGCTCCACTTTAATGCGGTCAGGGTCTTCACAAAACAAGGCATAATACCCGGGGCCCCCTGCATAAGGATGCCTGTCTGGATAAAGGATAGGAACTCCTCTTTCCATAAATTTTTTCGTCATCTCATCCACTTGTTCACGGGAAAAAGCATGAAAAGCGAGGTGATTCAGGCCAGTTTGCGATCGATGATAGACTGAATCGATAAACCGTTCTTCTGTTTGAACGAACACTATGTATGTTGCGCCTGATTTCCAGCTGATGCCTTTATCCCATTTTTGATAGACGCTGTAGTTCAGCTCTTTTAAAAACCAGCCCCAAAATTCAATGGTTTTATCTAAATTCGATACATTTACTTCAATATGATGCAGCATGCCTTCGCCCTCCTGGCTTTCCAAAATTTTGTATTGACTGCCCTCCAACTGGAAACAATAACGTAAAATGCAAAAGGAAGTTCTGATATGTACTATATAATTACAATTGCAGCTTCTTTACTACTCGCATATTTTTTTGTCGATTGGAAAAATTGGCTGAATTACTACCCAACCATCCAATTTTATATCATCTGTAATATGCTGTACAATTTCATTTTCTATAATCATACTTTATGGGCTTTCAATCCAAGTACGCCCTGGCTTAATCATACCCTGATGGATATTACGTTCAGTTTTATCATCATCCCTACCTTATTAATGATCTATCTCCGTTATACACCGAAAGAACTGAAATGGAAATTTGCCTATATTATTGCGTGGGTGTCTTTATTTACAATTGTGGAATTCCTTTTCAATAAGAAAGGACTCTTTATTCATGCAAATGGGTGGGAGATTCATAATTCGGGTATCTTCAATGCCATTATGTTTACGATCCTGGGCATCCATTTAAAAAAACCCTTAATAGCCATTTTGCTGTCTATTCCGATTGTGCTCCTCCTTTTGTATTTTCACCATCCCTCTTTTGGCGATCTCAAATAAAATCGTTCCAGATAAATCAGTTATGCTTCTGTTTTGCATCTCCTTTACGCTTCCTACTATAATAATGGAAGACTCTTTAAACGACGCGATTGTAGATTCGCATGTCATAAGGGACTGCAATACAAAAAAACTATTCGGGTGATTCTATGATACGAACCATTTCTGTCGGCACTTCCGGTCATATTCAAACCGGCTTAAGTATTGAAACATTAGTATCGAGCAAGGATCACTGGTACTGGATCGACTTCAATGAAGCAACAGATGAGGAAATCGCACTTTTGAGAAACCCTTTGAGGTTTCACCCCTTATCGATAGAAGATTGTATTCACACACTGCAAAGACCCAAACTTGATTATTATGATGATTATCATTTCTTTGTTTTCCAGGCATTGAATGCCGAGACGATGATGAAGGAAGAAGTGGACCTGTTTTTAGGGCCAAATTACATTGTTACGTTTCACAGCGTCAGCAACCGGGAAGTCGAGGATGTATGGAAGAGGTTAGAACTGGCGAAAACACCTTCAGAATGGAATCCCTCCATTGTACTCTATCATGTATTGGATAAGATCGTTGACAACTATTTCCCTCACGTCTACAGGATTGAAGATGTATTGAATGACATTGATGAAAATTCGGCTGATCGATCAATGGAAGAATTGCTTGAGGACTTATTTGATACGAGGCATGAACTCCTTTCCTTAAGGCATACGATTACACCCATGAGGGATTTAGCCTATCGGATTATCAATTCTCACAGGTTGGCCGAAATCCTCGCTCAAAAGGAATATTTCGCTGACATCCATGACCATTTATTAAGGTTAGCTGAAAAGGTCGAGGCTAGCCGCGAATTGACGACAGACATCCGTGACAGTTATTTGTCAATGAATTCTCATGAGACGAACAGAGTCATGAAAGTCCTTACTGTCATCACGACGATCTTCATGCCGCTAACTTTTATAGCTGGTATCTATGGAATGAATTTCGAGAACATGCCAGAACTCACCTGGGGCTATGGTTATTTTGGTACGCTATTCACCATGTTCCTGATCGGCATGTCCATGTTCCTCTATTTCTGGAAAAAAGGCTGGTTTAAATGAAATGTGTTTTGGGGTTTTTAAAGATTGTCAACGGTTAAAAAGCTGCACAGCAAACAGGAAAGGAACCATTGAGGCAAGCTCAATGGTTCCTTTCCTGTTTGCTATCTTTTTCTTCATGGTTTTGTAAAAACTCTTCCATCAGGCACTTGCTGCTGACGATCAGTCCCGCGAGGAACAATGCGAAAGTTACTGCCAGTGAGACATAATGGAAGGCTGTAAGAGAGGTGGTAACGGTCCAAAGCAGCCAAAAATACTTTTCGCCTTTCTCAGCCATTGACCTCCTCCGCCTCCCAATAGATCTGGCTGATTGCCTCTGCCAGTGCCTCTATCGTATTTTTCAGTTCCTTCATATCATTGTCCACTCCCCCAACCTCGACTACGAGCGAGTTGGAATGTAAGTCCTGATTGTAAATGCCATCCACTCCTATCCCCTTTTTCGGCAGCACACCTTTGCTGATCCCGGGATAATTTTTGTTGAGGATTTTATGAAGTTCATTTGCAAATTTTAAGTTTTGCTGGAAATTCTTATTTTCCTCTCCTATGACAAACACCAGCTTAGCATATGGCTGATTGTGGATAATCTCGGTCGTCGAGTCCTTTCTGACTGAATCACGGTGTAAATCGATGAAATACTCAAGTTTCGAGTTTCCAGACATTGCACTTTGTACCAATGAGCGAGAAATATCGTAAGACTTATGATATAACCAGCCTTTCTTGTCCAGCTCCTGGCCGATGTTTGTCTTATCAACACTTGCCCCAATCCCGCGTTTTTCGAGTTCTTTGCCAAGCAATTCCCCTACTATAGTGATATTTGTTTTGCCATCCACTGCTTCATTGGCATTTTTTGCTCCTTCTAGACCAAGCAATGGCAAATACGATTCCCAGCTATGTGTATGATAGATGAAAACTGACTTCTCCGAAGGTGCACTGCCAGTTGCAGAACCGCCGCTGTTCAGCTCCTCCAATTCCTTGGCCGCCATTTCCCTTTCCTGCAGGAGGACTTCCATCGGCGGAGCTGATTCAATTGGAATGTCTGTAAAGGTAACACCTTCATCAGCAATCAGGAAATTCGAATCAAAAGCCATGAAGCCGGGTATTTCGCTCCGTATGAGGCTCCTGATATCATTCATTTCAAAGTTCGTGATTAATTTAAACGATGTAGAAGCAATCGACAGGTCTGGACTCGAGCCAGTCAATGCATGTCCAATCAATGGGTTTTCATAACTGATGATTCTCAGGAACGTTTCAGCCCCAATATCCCCGTTTACCTTGAATTTAAAAAAACTGATGTTCGAAGATGAAATGAATCCCGCAAGCAGGAACATACTGGTCGTCACCACTAATATCATCAAGAAAGCCATGATTTTTTTATAGATATTGATTAAGATTCCATTCATTGAATCACCCTTTTATTTCGTTCAAGTGGACAGCCTCTTAGGTTAATAAATATGTAAGTTTGAAGCTTTTTAGAATAAAAAACGCCTGGGACCAAGTCCAGGCGCGGATGCAAGCTAAAAATATTTCTTTTTCCAAAAGATGAACGCTGTTAATCCTGCAAGTACAACAGCTATACTGATTGCCAGCATGAACGCAAATGGGTTGTGCTGGAATGGCAAATCTACGTTCATTCCGTAAAAGCTTGCCACCATGGTTGGGAAAGATAGAATAATTGTGATGGAGGTAAGGAATTTCATCACCATATTCAGGTTGTTGGAAATGATCGAGGCGAAGGCATCCATCATCCCGCTTAAAATCGAGCTGTACGTTTCAGCCATTTCAATTGCCTGGGTATTTTCAATGATGACATCTTCCAGTAAATCTTTGTCTTCCTCATACATCTTCAAATAATTAAAGCGCATGATCTTAGCGAGGACGACTTTATTCGATTTTAATGATGTCGTGAAGTAAACCAGGCTTTTCTCCAGTGCAAGAAATGCGTACAATTCTTTGTTTTTCATGGATTGGTGAAGCTCACGTTCAATTTCATTTGTCTTTTTGTTGATTTGTTTCAGGTAACGCAAATAATAAATCGAGATCACATAAAGAATTTGCAGTGCGAACCTCGTTTTCTTGAATGTGTAAAATTCCTTGACCCTGTTCGTTTTGAATTCATCCAGTACAGGTGTCTCCTTCAGTGAAACCGTAATGATACAGTTTGCAGTCTGGATGATCCCTACTGGAATCGTTTCGTAAATAGGAAAACCGGATTCATCATGTGTTATATACGGATAGTCCACGATGATATAAACAACTCCGTCTTCTTTTTCAATCCTCGGACGTTCCTCATCATCAAGGGCGTCTTTGATGAAATCGACGGCAACTCCCGTTTCATCCGCGACTCTCATGATCTCTTCTTCGGATGGATGGACCATATTGATCCAGCAGCCTTTTGAAATTTCATCAACGCTTGTTATTTTTCGATCAATATCGCTTTTAAAAATCTCCAGCATTTAAATAACCTCCTCATGATTTATTGAGGAAGCCAACTACCTTTTTTCAGAGTTGATAGTCTTGCAGTTTTCAATTGTATCAAATCTAATAGATTATCGACTTCCCCGCGACTATCGGGATCAGGTTCTATTGAATAACCCAAAAATACCAACTCCTCTCTGTTTTTCACCTCTTACATCTTACTCCTGACTGGATAAAAGTACAATGGGATTTTTGAAAGTAATAACAGAAGATCTCACAGATATAAAATTGGTGGAAACGAAAATGCAGATTAACTAAAAATCTTATTTTACATTGTATAATATGCAACATTTTCCATTAAGCTTTTTTCGGTTTCCTAATTAATAGCCATGGGCAAATAAATATCGTGAAACGCCATTCACAGTCTGATAGAAATAGGAGGAGATACTATGTTTTATCATGTTAAAGAGTTGCAATTTGAGGCTAAGCCGGACAGGCCTGATCCATTGCTGGCCAAGAAAATTCAGGAATTGATTGGCGGGCAATATGGAGAAATGACGGTTTCAATGCAATACCTTTTTCAGGGATGGGCTACTAGAGGGAATGAAAAATATCGTGATCTTCTTTTGGATATTGGAACAGAGGAAATAGGCCATGTGGAAATGCTGGCAACACTGGTTGCAAGGCTTCTTGACGATGCCCCGGTTAATATGCAGGAGGACGCGGCTAAAGATCCTGTAATTGGTGCCGTCATGGGCGGCATGAACCCACAGCATGCCATTGTGGCCGGGCTGGGTGCGCGTCCGTCTGACAGTGTCGGCAATCCGTGGATGGGTTCGTATATTATCGCGAGTGGAAACCTGCTTGCCGATTTCCGTGCAAATCTGAATGCAGAATCGCAAGGTCGTCTACAGGCTTCACGTATTTTTGAAATGACAGATGACCGTGGAGTGAAGGATTTGCTGTCTGTTGTCATCGCTCGTGATGCCTATCACCAAAATCAATGGGCAGCGGCCATCGCCGAACTGGAGGAAAAAGAAGGACTGCTTGTTCCAAGTACTTTCCAGCGTGAAAAAGAGCGCACCGATATAGCCTATACTTTATATAATTTCTCAGAGGGTGAAGAAAGCAGCCAGGGGCGCTGGGCTAATGGCCCTGCATTAGATGGCCAGGGAGAATATAAGTATGTTAGCAAACCAGAACCCGAAGGCGCAAAGCCGATGCTTCGTCCTGCACCACCTAAATTGCACAATACTCCCCCTTCAGATTGGAAATAATCCTCTTATAAAAGTGGCTGGTCGTTGACCGGCCCTTTTTCAATTTCATTTTTTTTGCCAGCTTGCCTTGGTCTTGCAAAATGCACAAAGAATAACAAAATACTGAGCTGTGAAATTGCCAGATTTCTTAGTGGTATATTGGCGGGATACTATCTGGAACATGTTTTTTCAATGATATGTGAAGGACTTTATCCTCCGTGATGGAAGCAAAAAATACTTCTTTCATATCCTGAATGGATAATTCCGCTAATTTAGCGTTCAGCCAACCTTCATTCAAATTCAACTGGGCAAGCACTTGGTGATAGAGCTTTCCATCAATGATCAGCGGCATGGCAAAATCCTCCGTCGCTTTTGAAAGCTTCATATCTTCAAGCGTGACCGGAGCTTTCGCAGCTTTCTTCAATACAGTCAGGTTCCCGTTTGCCTCCAATATACCCATCCTGACCCCGCGGATATCGAATATGTCTTTCTCCCGCAACATCAAAAGAATATTATCTATTGAATATTGAGTCTTTTTAAGGTTTTTCACAATAAATTGTCCATCATTGATGACTGTAATAGGCTCAAAGGTTAGCAAACGTCCAATTTTCCTGCTTTTGATTTTAAGATAGGCGACGATCTTCTGCAGCAAGGCAATCAGGATGATGGCAACTGCCGTATGAATATGGGGAATATTAGGGTCAGCGATGTCCGCCCCGACCACTGCCCCGAATGCCAGAAGGATTAAAAAATCGAAAACAGGCAATTCGCCAACCGACCTGCGTCCCATAAACAAAGCTGCGAAAAGCATTAATGGCAAAATCGTGACTACACGTCCTAAAAGGATAAGCATTTCTTCTAATAACTTCATTGAATCACTCCAGGTAACTAAGGTTCTTGCTTATTTTTAGTAAAAGTAGTGTTTATTATGTAGTGCTTCCTTTTGTTTACATAATAATATTATGGATATTAAAAAGGCACCTTTAAAGGTGCCTTCCTTTATTGCATTGGCATGAAATTGACCTTCCAAACTCCATCGGGATCCTTCGTCATGCTGAATCCCTGCAAACCATTTTTATTTTGAAATTGGACATATCCATCTGTATCATTGATTTGAACAAATTCGCCTTCATTAAAACCCTCGAAAACCCTCAAAATATCTTCTTTTGATTCCTCATATTTTAAAGCTTCCTCCAAATGCTTTTCCTTGGACCACATCACACGTTCAGGCTGAGTTGTATATAAAGCATATTGCGCATGATAGTCACGATCCAGCTGCGCTTGTATATAAAACCTGGCTATGCTTAATGGTGCGATATTCTTTAAGTGCTTAGCGGATGGGTCTTTCCTGAAACGTTCATATGCAATGGTCTCCTCTTCATCCAGCTTGAAAGGAGTAGTATCCAGAATAATTTCCCCTGTCAATTGCTGGTCCTCCAGTATGGTTCCATCAGACTTGAGTATTTTTGAATGGATCTTACCTTTTAAACTATAAAACATTGACATATTCATCACTTTTTCGTCCGTTGACCAGCCAATCCAGAACTGTATCCCAATTTTTTGATTATGGAGATTTTCAAAATCAACCATACTCTTGTTTGGAACTTTGCTGGTTGTATTTTCATCAGCTTCAAGCTGGTACAGCCAATACTTTACAGTTCCATCTTCCGCATCTGAATCTGTGTATTCCTCGTAAGAGCTTCCAAATATCTGAATTGCCTCTTTTTCAGTCATGCCTAACCTGAAATTATTATCTAAGTATTCCGCTTTTACTTTTACCTTTGCCTCTTTTTCAAAATTGATCTCTGCAGGGTCAATGTAATCAAGGACTTTAATATGCTTTCCATCCGATAAATCCACAAGCAGACGTTTCCTAATCAAATCTTTCTTTCGATTATCAAGAAAATTAAACGTAACGAGTGAGCGGCCGTGCTGAGAAGACTCTACAGATTCAATCTCCAGGGTGGAAAAATCGGCTGAATGATAGTAATCCAATACTTCCTTTACATTGTTTTCAAAATACTCGAAAACCAGGACATCCTGGATATATTTTTCATCCTTCTTCTGCAGGGCATCAAAGTAGAACACAAGCTCCCTACCTGCTGTGGGGGATCCTGTTGATTTTGTCACCGTCTGATATACTCTTTTAAAGCCTTCATTGCTGGCAATAAGATTGTAAATATCTCTTCCTTCACTCTTTTTATCGCTTTTGTCCTTATCTTCTTCATCCGCCATTTTGACATTTTCACTGCTTTCTTTTGACGTGTCAGAACCTAGGAATGAAGCAGACAATACAGAAAATAATAACACTGCCATTGCCATTGGCACTAATATTGGCCAGTGCCATTTTTGTCTTAGGGGTATGCTGGTTTTACTTCCGTTCGTCAATTCACTCCTTAGTTTTTCAACAAAAATTTCATCGGGTTCTAAACCCGGCCTGTTTTTTAAAGGCGCAAGGAATCGCTGGTCAAAAGATTCGTGCTTACGATTGTCCATTATGTAGTCCCCACCCTTCTTCATTTGATAGAACCTGCTTCTTCAAAAGCTGGAGCGCTCGATGATAGTCTACACGGACTTTTGTTTCGCTGCAGCCGAGTACTTCTGCTGTTTCTTTGATGCTCAATTCCTTTAGTCCTCGCAGGATCACAACAGTCCTATATTGCTGTTTTAGAGATAATAAGGCACTCTGCAGCTCTGTCCATTCCCCTTTTTGTATGAGTCTGTCTTCCGGTGTAAAAGAATCCTTTTCCTTCTCCCAACCCCAATCAGGGAACAACCGGATAAATTTCTTTTTTCGATGCAAATCCATGGCCGTATTTTTTGTGATCGACAAAATCCAGGTTTTCAGCTTATCCGTACTTTTCAGGTTCCCGATGGATTTGATAATCTTAACGAAAGTTTCCTGTGTGATGTCTTCTGCTTCCTGTTTGTTATTTGTAAAATAAAGCGCGAAATGATAGACATCGCGATAATATTTCTCGTAAATGTCATTTATATCAAGCTGTTGGTCATCCACTTATCACTCCCCCATTCACTAATAAGTCGCGTGACGACGATTTTTGTTTCATCTTTTTAAAAATTTTTCGCAAAAAAGCAAATAGTAAGGATATAGCCGTAAAATGGGCTCCCGCTTTTCTCAATCTCTAGAAATGATTTATAATGGAAGGTACATTAGGTTTCTAACCTAATTTTACCAGCCAGTCTCTATACTAAAAAGCTTCATTTTTAAAAGGAGAAATAATATGCAATTGCTGCAACGATTTTGGGATGCTGTGGTCCGATTCTGGAAACGGCGTCACCTCACACAAATTTTGTTATTGATCTTATTGGTTTTCATACTAGTGTCGATTCTCTGGTTCGCATTTATCGCCAGCAGGGCTAATGTCCAGACACTGAAAGATGGATTGAACCAGGCAACGACGATTTACGACATGAACGGCGAAGAAGCGAGCAAGCTTGCGACGAACCGTACTGGCGGAATTTCATTCGATACGCTGCCTGATCATGTGCCGAATGCTGTCATTGCGATTGAAGATGAACGATTTTATGAGCATAATGGTTTTGATATAAAAGGGATTGCTCGTGCCTTTTTCGGAAACCTTGTTGCCGGGGGCATTACAGGCGGCGGAAGCACACTTACCCAGCAGCTGACGAAAAACGCCCTTCTGTCCTCCGAGCGGACATACAAACGGAAGGTAGAAGAATTATTTTTAGCAGTTGAGCTCGAAAAGGTTTATGAGAAAGACGAAATCATCGAAATGTATCTTAATCAGGTCTATTTCGGAAGCGGAGCGTTTGGCATCAACAACGCCAGCAAAAAATACTTCGCCAAGGATGCTCAGGATATCACCATCAGCGAAGCCGCACTTCTGGCAGGCCTGCTAAAAGCCCCTTCTGCCCTGGATCCGTATAATAACTATGAAGGAGCCATCAAGCGAAGAAATGTCGTACTGGCTAAAATGAATGAACTTGGCATGATTTCTGATGCTGAATTTGAAAAAGCTAAAACAGAAGACATCAAATTAAAGGATGGCGGCGGTTCTCTCGCCGACAGAAAATATCCTTCTTATGTTGATGCGGTTCTTGATGAAGCAACAAGCAAATATGGACTCACACAGGATGAAATCATGACAAGAGGATACCGGATCTACACTGAACTGGAACAGAACATCCAGTCTGGTCTGGAGAAAGTCTATGAGCAGAATCGGCTGTTCCCTGACCGAAGCCGTGATGTTATGGTCCAGAGCGGATCAGTCCTCCTCGATCCTGGTAACGGTGGCGTCCGGGCTCTCATCGGAGGCCGTGGAGACAAAGTGTTCAGGGGATTCAACCGGGCAACCCATCTGAGGGCCCAGCCGGGATCGACGATGAAACCACTGGCTGTTTACACCCCTGCCCTTGAAGAAGGATATAAATATGATTCGATGCTTGTCGATAAGAAGATGTCCTTTAAAAATTACAGCCCGAAGAACTTTTCTGATACCTATCAGGGAGAAGTTCCGATGTATGAGGCTGTTGAAAAATCAATAAATATTCCAGCTGTATGGCTGCTAAATGAAATTGGTCTAAATAAAGGGGTGGATGCGGTCCAGAGATTTGGCATCAAAGTGGAAGAAAAAGACCGCAATTTGTCCCTTGCCCTGGGCGGAATGTATAATGGTGTATCACCATTAAGGATGGCGGAAGCCTATTCTACATTCCCTAACGGAGGCAAGCGCCATGATGCCCATTTGATTACGAAAATCGTCGGGCCGACCGGAAAAGTCATCTCTGAACATGAGGGTTCGACCACACGAGTGACGTCAAAAGCAGTCGCAAATGAAATGACCTCCATGCTGCTGAATGTCGTGGAAACCGGCACTGGCCAGGGAACAAACCTTGAAGGTGTCAAAATTGCCGGTAAAACCGGTTCAACCCAGCTGCCATATGCAGATATCAATGGGACGAAAGACCAGTGGTTCGTCGGCTACACACCGAATATCGTTGGAGCAGTTTGGCTTGGATATGATAAAACTACCCGCGAACACTATTTATCAAGCAGCAGTTCAAGAGATGTCGTTCCCCTCTTCAGGGCGATCATGGAAGAAACACTTCCGCATATCGAACAGGAAGAATTCCGGGTACAATCGGTCAATGACCGCATGGCTGGAAAAGGAATCGATTATGAAGAAACAGAAAAAGCAATCAGAGAAAGAGCAAACGAGCTCGAGAAGGAATTGAAAGAACGCGCAGGAAAAGTGGAAGAAAAGCTTAAAGAAGAAGCGCCAAAATGGAAGAAAGTCATGGAAAAAATGCAAGAAGACGCCTCCAAGGTCGGAGATAAAGTAAAAGACAAATTACGCGACTGGCAGGGTCAATAGGTTTTTGAGAGCAGCTGTAATGGCTGCTCTTTTTGTTGATATGGTTTTTGGTGCTCATTTTTTCCACTATCTAACAATTATTAAATCTTATATGACATATCGGGTCCTGGAATTTCCGTATATTAACAAATGTTGAAGCTAATAAGGGGAATAGGTGCAAATATTTCCGCTTTTACCCAGAAGAGGTCAGCAATGCAGCTTATTAGCAATAAGAATTTCGCTTCTCCACACCAATGAAGTCTATTGGCGCCCTAGGTTCCCATTTTTCCGCAAAACAGGTCACCAATGAAGTCTTTTGGAGCCCTAAATTTCCGCACTTTCATAAAAACAGGTCACCAATCCACTAGATCGGTGACCTCCATTACGTCCAGGCTGTATTATCAAAAGACTTTAGAATAAATGCATGTATCCCGTAATTCGCCTTCCACTGAGAGGGCGTCATTTTTTAAAATTCCATCGAGTGTGAATCCCAATCTTTCTGGAATGGCCCGGCTTTTGGTATTCAGGGCGTCACAGCGGATTTCGACCCTTTTTGCTTTTAATTCTTTTATGGCGAAATCGGTGATTCCCTGTACGGCTTCAGTCATATATCCTTGTCCGCTGTATCGGGAATCTATCCAGTAACCGATCTCGAATTTCGGTACGTCCCAATTGATCCGGTGCAATCCTGATGAAGCGACGAACTCACCGGTGTCCTTTTTGAACACTAACAAACGAAGGTCTTTTCGCTCGCGAAAGTTTATGTACCCCTGCCGAATGACGACTTCGGTGTCCTCTAAGGTTTGTTCATTTTGAGCAAATGGCATCCATGGCTTCAGTTCTTTTAGTGAGGCGTTGATTGATTCACAGGTCACTGCCCCGTCACCCGGCATCGGCATGCGGATCAAAAGCCTTTCCGTTTCAAATTCAGTTGGGAATTCCAATAATAACGGGTTCATGTTTCTCACCTTTCTTCCGAAAAAAATAAAGAGCGGCGAAAACCGCTCTTTATGTATTCTTCTTAAATGCTGATATCCCTTTTTTGAAAAAAGAAAAATGTAACCATCATGAAAATGGCGTAATAGACCGCCAATATGGAAATGGATACTGGGAAGGTGATATCCTCGAGAATCCTTTCTTGAAGGGCATAAACAGTTAAATCCAAATGCGGGAAAATCAAGAACTTTGCCCACGTATACTTGTCAGCCAGCATCAGAATGATTCCACCAAGTGTTGATGAGAAGAATAGGACAAAAATTCCTACCCCGACAGCCAGAGCCTGACTTTTAAACAACGTTGAAAGCATGAAGGCGATGGTCATAATCATCAGCAAGCTAGGGATGTAGTAGAGCATTTTCAAGAAGAATTGAGTTCCTACAACCGCTTCCTTTCTCCCCTCCAAAGTGACTTCGAAAATTTTCATGTTGAAATCGCCGCTGCCAAAAAGCACTAACCCTATTAGGTACCCGGATACGATTAGTGTCAGGACCAGCAGTAAGCCGTAAATGATAACGGCAATATACTTCGACAACAGGATGCTCCATCGCCTATGAGGGCGGATCAGAAGCTGCTTGATTGTTCCATCGGAGAACTCGGCTGCAACATTGGCGCTGCCGACCACAACAACAAATAATGTGACAAGCGAGCTGACGCCAATGACAACATCATTCATGAAATGCCAATTCGTCTTGACGGTTGGATTGATATTCTTGTCTAACATTTCCTGGGTCTGATCGATTTGCTCCTGCAGCATAAGCTTTTCTTCCTCGGAAGCAGAGGCCATCTGGTTTTCGAGCATAGTGATTTCTGCCTGTGTATCCTGCCGCCAGTTAGGGTTGGGATCGGCACTGAACTTCATATAGATGATTCCGGCAACCAAAACGGCCAAAACGATGATGACCATATAGATCCAGCTGGCCATTTTGCCGAAAATTTTCATCAATTCATTTTGTATTAACGCAATCATACCATCTGCTCCTTTTTATCTTTATTGGTGATTTCAAGGAACCGGTCTTCAAGTGTTGCTTTCACATTCAAAATCTCATATACATCAATTCCATTTTCGACAAAAAGTTTGTTCACCACTGGGATCTGTTCTTTTTCAATCGATAAGGATATTCTTGCTCCTTCTGTTGAAGCCATTTTTACTTCTGGCATCTGTTCACCCAGGAGCTTTACAGCGAGCTCTGAATTCGAAACCTCCACCTCGATGGTCCTGAGCACTTTAGCTTCCGAGGATTCATTTTCATGCATGTTCGAAATATGGATCAATTTCCCTTGCTCGATGATCGCAAATCGATCACACATAAGCTGCATTTCGGAAAGCAAGTGTGACGACACAAGTACGGATGTGCCCTGGCTGGCCAACAGACGCAAGTAATCACGGAATTCCCGGATCCCTTGTGGATCAAGACCGTTCGTTGGTTCATCCAGAATCAGTATGGACGGCTTATGCAGGATAGCCTGTGCAACTCCCAAACGCTGGCGCATTCCCAGTGAATATGTACGGACTTTATCATGGATTGCCTCTTCAAGGCCGACTAGTTTGGTGACTTCATTAAGCCGATCCTCTGTGATATCACTAAGTGCCATTCTTGCATAGTGGCGAAGGTTTTTATAACCGCTCAGGTATTTGTAAAACTCGGGATTTTCGACAATGGCGCCTAATTCATTCATTGCCTCTGTAAAAGAGTCATCCAGGTCATGCCCATTAACCAATACGTTTCCGTCCGTACGATTTATTAAGCTGACAATCATCCTGATGATCGTTGTTTTCCCTGCCCCATTTGGCCCAAGCAGGCCGAAAATCTCTCCTCGTTCGACTTCGAAGCTAACATCATCAACAATCGTCTTCCTGCCGATCTTCTTTGTCAATGACTTTACCTCGAGGGCAAATTGTGACATAGAATCTCCCCATTTCTATATGTTCTCTGTGGTTCCTCAATGGTTAATACGATGAAAATTGTAAAAAGTTACAAAAAAAGCAAAAAAAGATTGTCTCGTGACTTTTCATTGAGTATAGTCATCCAACTTACTACAAACGATATAAGAGATATTCTACGCGAATATCAGTGTTTCAAAAATCCATTCATGAGGTGATTGTATGAGTTACAAAGATCATTTGGATCCCCACTCAGAACTTTTCCACCACACTTGGACAAGGCGCAAGCATACGAACCATCAGGTGAATGGCCAGACTCAAGTCACGAAGAACACCTTGATTGCCAGAAGTAATGCTAAAGCGCACCGCATGTTTTGATTTTTTGGAACCAGAAAAGGAAAAGGCTCTATGGCGCCTTTTCCTTTCTCTATTTGTGCTTCATTTTATTAAACACAAAGTTTTTTTGTCCCCAAAAATTGACGGTCGTATAGATGCCAGTCCCCAACAAAATCGCAAGGTTGTCCTTCGAAATAAAGCTCTGGACAAAGGGCCATTCACCCAGCAGGCCTGAAAGCAGCCAGCTTAGTGAAAATGACACTGAATAAGACAGGATGATAACCATTGCAAACCTCGGTATTCCTTTCCTTGCCGATATCCCGCTCCTAAAGGTGAAGGATCGGTTCAATAGAAAGCTGAATATTGCCCCTATCATATTGCCGGTGAACGTGGCGAAACTGTATGGCCAATGAAGACCGTTGCTGAGGAGAAGCATCATTCCCATACCAATCAGTGTATTAAGCATGCCTACCAGCAAGAAACGAATAAAAGGATGATCCAACCCGGTGCCAATTTTACGGGCGTAGTGGCTAGTTGTTCTCAGATAGCTTCCGAGTTTCAGCGCCAAGTGACTCATAATGATACCCTTCCATATTCATAAGCTTGCGGGATACTGGCAAATTGAATAGATCAATGTCGACAATGTATTTTGGTCGCCTTTTTGTTTCCTTATAAATTTTCCCTACATACTCCCCTACCAGCCCGAGTGCAATCAACTGGAGTCCGCCAATCAGCCAAATTGAAGTAATCAATGAAGTCCAGCCAAGTTCCGTATTGCCGAAGAATTTAAGGCTCAAGAAGTAGGCGCCAAAGCCGAGGCTGAAGAAAAATGAAAGGCATCCGATCAGCATCACAAAACGGATTGGCGTAACCGAAAAAGAAGTAATCCCATCAAAAGCAAAGGCAAGCATCTTTTTTAAAGGGTACTTCGTTTCTCCTGCAAGCCGTTCTTTCCTTTCGTAAAAAACGGAAGTCGCGTTAAAGCCGATCAGAGGCACAATACCGCGAAGGAACATATTGCTCTCCGCGAATTGTGACAATTCCTCAACGGCCCTCCTGCTCATCAACCGGAAATCAGCATGGTTAAAAACCAGTTTCACGCCAAGCTTGTCCATTAGCTTGTAAAAGCTTTCAGCGGTAAAGCGTTTAAAAAATGAATCGTGATGACGTTTGCTCCTGACACCATAGACCACTTCGAAGCCTTCTCTGAACTTTTTAACCATCTGGCTGATCGCGTTGATGTCATCCTGAAGGTCAGCATCAATGGTGACGAGACAATCAGAGGCATCTTTAGAGGAGAAAAGCCCCGCAAGCAAAGCGTTTTGGTGCCCTACATTCCTGGATAGTTTCAATCCCTTTACCACTGGATTGTCCAAGCTTTCCTTATAAATGATTTGCCAGGTCCGGTCTTTGCTCCCGTCATCCACGAACAGGAGCTTGCTTTTATCCGATACAAGATCAACAGAAATCATTTCCTCCAGCTTATTATGTAACTGGGAAATCGTATCCTCCAACACCTCTTCCTCATTGTAGCATGGTACAACAATTGTCAATATTGGCTTAATCATCAAGATGTCCTCCTTGCTGCTATAAAACTTCATAAAGATAGATTTTCCATGCGCTAGCCTTTGATGTGAAAACTTTATTGAGCACTAAATTGTTCTCTGCTGCATTCTCGATCGGGATGGATGAAAAGATATACTCCCCGCCCATTTGTTTAAATGGTTCCATATTAAATTGCAGATTGCGGATCCTTTTTTTCGAGTTCTTTTTGAACATATAGTGTTTGCCTAATTCATCGGTAAACAGGTAACACCTGCCTCCCCACTCGTCAAAATAAACCCTGATTCTCTTATTCTTAACCAGTTCACTCTCGATAATTTCCCTGAATTGGTGCTTATAGGACAATGGATAAAAATTGTTGTAGGTATCCAGTGTGTAAAAGCCATTATATTGCGCTATGGCCGGATGGAGTCCAATGCTCGCAACACGGTAGCTTTCCTGCGGTTTCCCGATATAGTTCCTGATTTCCTCAAATTGCTGTACTGCATAAAATTCCTTAACACTTGGCTTCGATTTGTAAACGATCTCCTCATTTGTCATCAGAAGCAGAAGGATTTGTGCGGATATCAGCCATGGAACACTTCGCCTTAAGATCTTTTCGTGCCAGATGATTTTCAGGCCAATTGCAAACAGCAAGTAAATGACCAGCGGCCGCAGAAAATGGAACCGTGCAAAGTTGAATGTATCGAGAAAGTGGAACCTCTTGGTTAACGGCAGCCACCCCTTATAAAACCAAAAAGCGTACCATGCGGACAATATGATATTCAGCAAAAACAAGAAAACGAATGTTCGCTTCTCTTTCCACCTTTTCCTTTTCCAAATCAGAAACAATGCTGCAATAGTGACTGGAAGAATAATTAAGGTATGAATGGTCATCACATGGGTGTGGCCCAGGATGAAATTTTTGATTGTCAGCCTCACCGAATGCCAGAATGTCAACCTGGCATGGAAGTACTCGTCCCTGCTATTCGGGACATTGTCAAACAAAAAAGAATACACCAGCCTGTAATCCGTTATCAGATAAACAAGTGTCATATAGGCAATGGCGAGCAAGAACCGCAAATTCCAGCCTCTTCCGCGGATTACATCTGTCAGCCAAAACAGTCCCATTGCCGTCAGGAAAAAGAAAAACCCCAAAACAATACTCGAGTAAAATGGCAATAGAGTTAAAGCAAGGTAATGAAACCCTGCTCCTTTCCCGTTCCTTATGTGCAAAAAAGCCCAGAGTGCCAAAGGCATCCCAAGCGTACTCAGCATTCCGGAGGGCCAAAAAGGAGTCAGTGCGAACGCGAGGGCTGCACCGACTCGAATAAAACTCTGACTGGACTCTTGAATATAGTGGTCTTTTAAAAGTAAATACATCCCAAGGAATGCAATGAACCTTGTAATAGCCTGGCTGATGCCATAGGCGACCATTGTCGGAAACCAGACATACAGCCAGACAATCAAACTGTATTCTGTCCCCATGGCGTTCCTTGGCAGACCATTGATAATCTGGGGAATCTCTGATTTTACCGATCCCGCAATCTGACCGCTTTCTGCCAGTACTTTATACCATGCCAGGTTCGAGTCAAGATTGTCATGGACTCGGATATGAGCATTTTCACCTAAAATGAAATACGGGGATAAAAAGAGGGCAATCACCATTAATGCAAGGACAATCCATGTTCGCTCTTTATCCTGCAAGTAAGACAAATCAGTACACCTCATATTACTTATTTGCTATCTTAACATTTGCAAATTCATTGAAACTATTCCAATTACTGACGAGATTAAAGAAGCTGGTAATCAAAGACCATCAAATAAAAAATGACAAAGAACAGGGATAGTATTAAAGCCGCCAGGGGCTTCTTATAATGAAGACGAAGCATCGGGTACATCGTACTGTAGAAAAAAACTTCCCAGATCATTGACCATCCGTGGTCAAATTTAATTGCACCCAATTTCCGGGCAAGAGCTTCAATCACCAGGGATATAGAAATCCACCTGATGTAATGCCAGATTTTTTTCGTAGTATCTGAAGGGTAATTTCCCAGAAACAAGATGATCATGCTCGGATAAAAAAAGAAGGTATACATGCTTTCGGTCACAAAAAGGCTGATGAAACTCTTGTCAAATTGCCATAAATGTTTGTTACCCATTAAGGCAATATATTCATAAAAACAGCTAAATAAAGCCCAGTAATAAAATGTTGGCAATAACTCCTTCCACTTGTGCCATTTCCCTCTTTTTATTGAAAGGATGATGCCGCCTGTAATAATAGCTGCATGAAACAAGTTCTCACTCTCCTTTTCGAAACCAGGTTCATCTTACATGTAATTTCCAATTTTTCAATCCATTGTATTTTCAACTTTTAAAAGACTTTTTATGTATTGCAAAGTCAGTTTAAGCCACTATTAAATATGAAATGATCAGGAGGAATGCAAAAAAAGCTGTACTGGCATCGATTCCAGTACAGCCGTTATTTATCCTTTTTCAGTAAGATTTGCCTCGGCTTCGAGAACAAACAGATTTTTTTTCGATTGGAGATATACAATCGAAGTAAGTGTAAATGTCAGCAAAATGCCGGCTGCCGCAAATCCTATGCTTACCGCCTGCAAACTGATCAGTTCTGCTAGATAGCCCAACAGCAACGTTAAGACAATTTGAAAGATTGCCTGGAAAAATGCAAATGCACTGCTGAATCTTCCCATCAGGTCTACCGGAACGTTATTCTGAAAGAAAGTCGTATACCCGGTAAATGAGAAAGGTGAGAAAAAGCCGATGATGATAAAACCGATTACCGCCAAAGGGACGGTTTCTGATGATGCGACATAAAACATCAGATAACCAGTAACAGAGAGGATCGAACCGAGTCCTAAAAGCGTCCTTACCGAAAGCTTATTAGCTAGTGCTGTCACTGCAAAAGAGCCGGCTACATATCCTGCGCCTGTAAGACTGACGAGCAAACCGTAATTTTTTTCTGATAACCCGACTACTTGCTGAATAAAGGTTACTTCCTGTGAATCCAGGGCAAATGAGATTAAGGTAATGAACTGAAAAATCAAGAAAACTACCATAAATCCTGTTGCCGTTCTTCCAAACGCAGCAACAGCTTGCCAATCTGCAGCAATCATCTTGAGTGTGATCGGATCCCGGATTTGCTCGCTTTGCTTTGCTTTATCAACATCCGGCAGGAAGAAGATCGCTGCAGCACAGAAGAGGAATGTGACAGCATTGATATAAATGCTTGTATTAATACTTCCGTACATAATCAGCAATCCAGAGACACTGGGACCCACCAGCATTGCTCCGGAAGTCGCAAAAGAAAATATCGAGTTGAACCTTTTCCTCTTTTCTGGTGGAACAAGTTTTGTTATGTATGTTTCCGATGTTGGACCAAAGAATGCCCCTGCTACATTTGTGAGGAACATGATAATGTATATTGGCACCAATGACGTAAAAAAAGGAATGATGGCGATCAGGATGCCGCGTAATATATCAATGTAAATCATTAATTTTCGTTTATTAACCCTGTCTATTACACTTCCAGCCCAGGTATTCGTCAAAAGGACAGCTAATGGTCTAATGATGAATAATCCGGCGATGGCAGCTGCTGATCCTGTGATTTTCAAAACCAATAAATTAATAGCGACAAAATAAATCCAGTTACCAATGTTTGAAATCCCTATTCCGAGAATCAATAATATGGGATTTTTCCACCCCTTCAAAAAGACCCCTCCTGAGCATAGACAATAGTTGTCAGAATATTACCTAACATATTCTCTTCTCATCCTATCTTTCCCTTCCAAAAGTTTCAAGTAGGTATGAGGGTAAAAATTCAATATTTTTCCATCAATGATGATTGTCACACTTTGGTCACAATAATTTTCCCAACTTGTTAGGGGGAAACCTGCATTATACCCGGGTTTACAGCCTATCTAAACCTTTAGATTACTAATTTCATATATTTACCACTGCCAGAAGTACCATTTACCCATTTATATCATAGTCATATTACTTATAATGGTAGATAGAATCGATAAGGAGCTGAAAGCATGAATTCAAATCCGAAACTTGTTTCTAAGATCCTTCCGCTATTTGCGGCGTTTATGGTTATATTGACAATTGCAGCGACTTTAGTCGTTCAAAATACTGAAGATAAGGTATCAGTCCCTTTTGCCTCCATGGTCAAAACGATAGAGAGTCTTAATGGCGAAAGAGCCACATTGACTGAAAAAATGGATGGAACCCTAATCCTCGAAACGAAAGATGCAACATTTGTTTCCCAAGTCCCTCCTGGAAGCCAAATGGTAGATAAATTAGTAGAAAAAAGTAATATCAGCTATGAATATACGAATAACAGCAAATATGGAGCATGGATTCTTGGCGGTGTCATCCTTCTGTTACTGGCAACCGCATTCGTGATCCAGAAAAAAACGGGCGGTATTGGTTCCGGCAACAGGATGAAGAACAGCCTGTCTAAACCAAGTCCGCTTCCTTCTATTACAATGAATGATGTTGGCGGACTTCAGGATGAAATGAAAGAGGAAATCATTCAGACCCTTTCCATTTTAAAGAACCCGGAAAAATCTGCGAAAACGGGTATCAAACCACCAAAGGGCATTTTGCTTTACGGACCTCCTGGTACAGGTAAAACGTTGCTTGCCCAGGCAATCGCAAGAGAATTGAATGCAAACTTTTTCTCTGCCAGTGGATCTGCTTTCAACGAAATGTTCATCGGTGTTGGCGCTTCGCGTGTCCGCAGCTTGTTCCAAAGTGCCCGTAAGCAAGGTCCAGCCGTTATTTTCATTGATGAGGTTGATGCTCTTGCTGGCAAGCGTAAGCCTCACGGCGGCGAAGAAGGCGAAAAGACATTGACAGAGCTTCTTGTCCAGCTCGATGGCGGACATGCAAATGATGGCATTTTGTTCATTGCCGCGACAAATAGAAAAGATATGCTGGATGATGCATTCTTACGTCCGGGACGTATTGACTTCTCGTTTAATGTTCCCCTTCCAGATACAAAAGGAAGAAGAGAAATCATTGACATCCATATTAAAGGGAAAAATCTTTCTGAAGATGTTTTATCATCACTCGACGACCTGGCTGAAAGCACTTCAGGTTTTTCCGGAGCCGAACTGAACTCCCTGTTTGAAACAGCGAGCAGACGCGCACTTCGAAATGGCCAGGACTTCATTTCGAAGAGTGATATTGATTATGCGCTTGACCGTACCATCCTCGGAAGCACGTCCCGCAATCTGCAGGATCCTGAAACAAAACACAGGGTTGCGATCCATGAAGCTGGACATGCTCTTGTTTCAGCTGTCACAAAACCGGGTTCAGTCCGTAAGGCAACGATCATACCCCGAGGCCAGGCACTTGGTTATGTTGCTCCTATTCCGAAAGAACTCCAGCTTTCAACGCATAGTGACCTGATCGACCGGGTTGCGATGATTTTGGCTGGCGGTGTTGCTGAGAGAATGTTCCTTGGTGAGCACAGTATCGGAGTAAGCGGTGATGTACAGCAAGCAAAACAAATCATTGAACAAATGGTTGATACAGGTTTGCTGCAGGAAGGTTTCTCGCTTACCTTCAGCAAAGGCTTAAAAGAGACGAAGATGCAGGAACTGTTTGATGATGCCCTGGAAAAATCGGAAATCATCATCAATTCTCATCAGCGACAATTTGAAAACCTGGTAGAAGCACTTCTGAAAAAAGAAACACTAGAAGGTACAGAGGTCGATGGAATTGTCCAGGATAAAGCGGGTTTCAGAGAAGAAGAATATATGATGGCATAGAAATGTAAAAAGGCTTTCCGATTTGGAAAGCCTTTTAATTATTTTTTGAAAGTGCCTGTGCCAGGCTGTTTTTAATGTCGGTTTCATTGAAGGAGAGGCCGAGTTGTACTGCTGTTTGGGCAATCTCAGGCCTTATTCCCGACAGGGTCGTTTTTACACCAATTAACTTTAAAGCATTTAAAAGCTGGAATAGTTGATGGGCCACCATTGTATCGATCATGGCTACCCCGGATAGATCCACAAATAAATGATGGATGTCTCTTTGTGCACATTGTTTAAGTGTATGCTCGAGAATCATTTTTGCCCTTGAAGTATCAATATCGCCAATCAAAGGAAGCAATCCTTGATGATTGCTCAGAGAAATGACAGGAGCACTCAGTTCATTGATCATTTCCTGCTGTGCTTTCAGAACTTTTTGCGAGTATTTATACGTGGCCTCGATGAATCGTAAAATAACCTCATCCATTTCTTTCAGGATGATATCATAGCATGCATCTACTTCTTCTCGCGTTATTTCAGGATGTTTCATTGCAAAATTCCTTACATAGTCAAAGTATTGATTTCTGACATTCTTGAATTCTCTAATGACATACTGGATCGGTGTATTAATATGCTCAATATCACTCGCGATTTCAATGATCCATGGTTCAAAATCCTTGAAAAAGTCTTCCTCATTTTTCCTGAAGACTTCAATAAAGTGAAGATGAAATTCATGATTCTGTTCCTTTAAGGATTCGACCACTTTTGGGTCGCTGGCTGCATATACTCCTGCGGTAGCGGATTGATCAATACTACGGTACCATTCCTCAGTCAAATTCCTGGTGTTCTCTTTAAAATATGTATATAAAGCCTGATTTAGATGCATTTTGCAATCCTCCAAGTACGATCTTCTATCTTCAGTAAGAAGGGGCTGTCTATCCAGCCCTCTTTAAGAATTATACCAAAATGTATACCATAACAAAAATTTGGATGCACCGAGTTCAGTCCTCTAGCTTGTGCTTTTCCTTTAAATCGTCTGGTGCCAATTTTATGATTTGCTGCAGGACAATCAGAAGGATTCCTACATCGTCGACAATGCCAATCAGCGTTAAAAAGTCTGGAATCAAATCGAATGGCAAAAGGAAATACCCAATGATCAATCCAGCTGATATCAATTTTTGCTTGAGGGGTACCCTGACTGAAGTGAAAAACTCAATTAAAAAAGGAACGAATCTTTTAACCTTGAAGATCAGTCTGATTCTCTTGAAGAATTTTTTCATAGTAGTCTCTCCTTTTTTTACGCAACATCAACTCTTTACTTAGATTCACTCTTTCCTGATATTTTAAACTCGATCACTTTAACTGCTGATTTAATTAAGGGGTGGACAAGTAAACCATGTATATTATTACGAAAAAGAGCTTATAAAGTTCCATGATAATAAAATCAGCCTTCAAATAATTGAAGGCTGATTGAATCTTTATGCATCTTTTTCTTGCTGGTCACAGTAAAAATGGATGGCATCTTTAAAAAATGCTGCAAGACCTGTCTGGTATTTGTCAATATTTTTGGTGAATCTGGGGTCATTGACATATAAATCTCCAAGACCCCGATAAATTTCGAGCGTGCAGTCATAATAATGATCCGTGATAGACTGGCGCCAATCCGCTACTGCGCGCTGTACTTCAGGATTCTCTGGTCCGTGTTCCATTCCGGCTATGATTCTTTTATAAATTTCTTCTGTCTTAGCCTGGATATCACCCCAGTCTTCGGGCGAATAGCCAGAAGTACGTTCCTCGACTTTTTCCACCGCTTTTTTTCCGTATTTTTGTTTTGCCTCTTCGCTGTATTTCTTTTGGTGTTCCTCAATCTCTGTCATGTCGAACCCTTTAAACAGATCCTTATCAGCCATTTTATATCCCCTTTCCATGGATCTTAGAGTTTTATCCACCGTCTGAATCATTTCTTCAAGCCGTTTCTTTTTCGCTAAAAGCAAGTCCTTGTGCTTTCTTAATGTGTCATGACGGTCAAAATCCGGCCGTTCAAGTATTTCCTTGATCTCTTGCAGGCTTAAATCCATTTCTTTAAAAAACAAGATTTGCTGCATGCGTTCGAGGTCACGTTCTGAATAGAGCCGGTAACCTGAAGAAGTTATCCCTTCAGGTTCAAGCAAGCCAATGCGGTCATAATGATGGAGTGTCCGAACGCTGACACCAGTAATGGCTGCTACTTCTTTTACCTTATACAAACCTGGTCACCTCCATAAAGCAATCGTAAACTATTACGTTGCGTTAGGGTCAATAGTTAAGTATATGTTTTTCAAACTTTGTTTACATAATCTTTTTATGGTTAATATCTTGTTGAAAGTGGCTTAACATTTATCCTTTCAGTAATCGAATAAAAACAATCGATTTTACAGAAAAATCTTCCAAATCTAATAATTTACTGTATAATGAAGAAAACTTATGGGGGAATCATAATGTTTAAGATAATCAAAAAGTCAGTTGATGGATATTTGGACCTTCCGGTTAACTATCAGATGTTCAAACAGGAGAAGCAATCCCGCGGGCTGGCAGTCATGATGCCAGGAAGAGGATATACGGTTCAAGGACCACTTTTCCATTATTCAACAGGGATCTACTTAAATAAAGGCTACGATGTTCTCCATATTAATTATGACTATACTACTGAGCAATCAGAATCATTAAGTCTGGACGAACAGATCAAGCAAATATCGGTCGATGTTAATACAGTACTGAATCAAGTACTGACAGATTCACAATATACTGATTATGCTTTGATTGGCAAATCTCTCGGCACGATTGCTTTAGCTTCATTAGCTGATCGACAGGAGTTCTATGATGCAAAGTACATATGGTTGACTCCTCTTCTTCAATTGGATCTGGTTTTTGAGAAAATGCTATCATCCAACCAGAAAGGGCTATGTATAATAGGTGATCAGGATTCTTGTTTTATACAGGAGAAATACGAGAAACTTACTAGTAAAAAAACGATGTCTTCCATGCTCGTTCCTGGCACCGAGCATAGTCTGAATTACGCCGATGATCCTGTTGGATCTATAGATGTCCTAAAGAAGGTTATGACAGAAATAAACGATTTTTAATGTATTGGGGGACCACAATGAGCCGCCAGTGGACACATACATTGACAGCTTGAATAAAATAGGCACATGATGAAGGAAAAGATACATGTATTTTTTAATGCGTAAAAGCCCAAATAGACATTTTGGGCTTTTGCCTTCTATTCAAATGGGATTTCTTGTTCATAGGCATCTCGATACTTCGCGATTAATGCATCTTTGTGCTGATCGTTTTCAATCAAAATATCACCGTAGACCGGAACCAGTGTATGCCAATCACCCTTTGTGTTATGTCTGGTGATAAATAAGTATTGCTCCCCCTCTTTTAGCAGTTGATCATTTTCAACGAGGACAAGAGTGTTGCCAGTGTATCCACCTTGCTGATTGACGATCACATCTCCACCTAAGTCCCCCTTGATGTTATGTGATACCTTTACCTTGAACTGGGTTTCTACCATCCCGTCATCATCCCTGGTTCCTTCGTTCTTGATGACCTTTCCAATAAACACATCATCCGCCCAGCCAACGAGTTTCTTAGAATCGGAAACATCAAAAGCATGGCTTGTTTGAATGGTGATGACATCATACCCGAAAGGATCGGGTCCTGCAATCGCAAACAGCAATGCTGCAGCAAGCGCTGGAACAGCGAGAAAATACCATTTTTTCTCGGATCTTGAAGGCATTTCTGCTTTAGCTCTTTCAATCCCTTTTTTGCTCCTCGTGCTCAATTCTGCTGGTATCTCTATTTTATTGATTTCCTGTCGGATATTATTGCTCATTTGCTTCATCTCCCTCCATGATTTTTCGCAGCTTGTTCAATCCCCGATACAGAGTCGTCTTGGCTGTTCCTAAAGGAATATGCAGCATTTCAGATATTTCCTTCAGCGTCAATCCTTGATAAAACTTTAGAAGAATCACGCTTTTTTCTTCTTCCTGCAATCCTTCAATCAAATCCTTCAGTGATATAGCAGAGACTAAATCCTCATCCACGGCTGCGGGAATAAATTCGTCAAATTCAGGTTTTAATGGTATGACCTTTTTCCTTTTTCTCAGGATATCCAGCGAACAGCTAATCGCAATTCTGATCAGCCATGTTTTAAAATATTTCGGTTCTTTAAGGTCTTTGATCGCTTTAAAGGAGCGGTAAGCTGTTTCCTGGACCACATCCAGAGCGTCATTCTGGTTTTTTACATAAACAAATGCCATACGATATATTTCTTGTTCATAATGCTGGAATAGCTCTAAAAAGGCTCGGTCATTGCCTTTCTGGGCTTTATTGATTAATTTCAGCAATTGATGCACCCCCTTGGTTATCCGTTCTTATTCATTAGACGGAAGTTTGGCCAATTTGGCTTTCGTTTCCTCCAAAAAAATTTTTCAAAAAAAACATCCTGTCTGAATTCAGGATGTCTGTCAGTTTTGTATGGTGAAGTTTCTCCATTTATCTGGCAAAAGTGCCTGGTATTTACGCTGGAGATACCGGTCATCGATCAGAAGAATTGTGCCTCTGTCATTTTCTGATCGAATAAGCCTCCCCCCTGCCTGAAGCACTTTGTTCATGCCAGGAAAGACATAGGCATAATCAAATCCATTTTTGCCTGCTGAGGAAAAATGTTTTTTGATCAGATCTCGCTCAAGGCCAATTTGAGGCAGCCCGACCCCAATGACAATGACGCCATTCAGCCGATCTCCTTTTAAATCGACTCCCTCTGAGAAAACTCCGCCGAGAACAGCGAATCCTACAAGGGATCCTTCGATATCCGGTTGAAAGGATTGGAGAAATTCATCTCGTTCCGCTTCAGTCATGCCTGTTCTCTGGACAATTGTTGGAATTTCTTCGTTCGCAATATGCCACTCCTCCAAAACTGAATGAAGATATTGATAGGAAGGAAAGAAAACCAGGAAGTTGCCCGGATTGGTTCGGACCATGTCTGTTAATGATCTAACAATCGGTTTTATTGAGATTTCCCTATCTTTAAATTTGGTTGATAAAGGCTGAACGATTACGTCCGTCTGGTGTTCAGAAAAAGGTGAAGGAATGTACGCGATATAATCGCCATCCTCACCACCGAGCATATCCTTGAAATAATTTATTGGGCTTAACGTGGCAGAAAAGAAAATACGAGCTTTGAAGTGCTTGCCAGCCTGTCTGATCAAATGGGACGGATCAAGGCAGAACTGTTTTAGCTTTACTTCATTCTTCTGGACCTCAGCATAAAGAATATATCGTTCATCAAAAAGCTTGGCTATCCTCAGCCAATTCTGGCAGGCAAAATAGGTTTCCAGCAACAGCTCTTCATGATTCCCCTTGAGAAGTTCTATTTCTGCATGTTGAATGAAATCGGAGACAGCAGCATTAAACTCAGTCACTGGCTCATCGAAAAAAATGGACTTAGAACTGTCAGACTGCTTCCTGATGTTAATGAAGTGGTCGTTCAAAACTTTAACGCTCTTGTAAATAGCAGGGTTTCTGACTTTAAAATCTCTCTTAAGCTGCAGGAACGGTGCTTTTTCCAATGAGGAAGAGTACATTTCCCTTCCTCTGTCAACAAGATTATGAGCTTCGTCCACCAGGAGTGCGGTCTGTCTTTTTTGCTCATCAAACAGTCTTTTCAATGATACTTTTGGATCAAAAATATAATTGTAATCACATATAACCGCATCAGCTGCATAGACCAGGTCAAGGGAAAATTCGAATGGGCATACCTTGTGTTTTAGTGCGTATGCCTCTACGCATTTCCTGTCTAATGCATCCTCATTTGAAAGAATATCAAGTACCGCTTCGTTTATTCGATCGTAATAGCCATCAGCGAATTCACAATAATCCTTGCTGCACTTGCCCTCGCCTGTAAAACAAACTTTGTCTTTCGCCGTAATGGTCACGACTTTCATCCGCAGGCCACAATCGGCCATAAGACGGAAGGCTTCCTCGCCAGTCTGTCGGGTGGTGGTCTTTGCTGTTAAATAGAAGAGTTTTTGAAGATGACCCTCTCCAATCGCTTTTACAGACGGAAAAATGGTCGAAATCGTTTTGCCTATGCCAGTAGGAGCACTGGCATATAGAGTTTTGCTTTCCTGAATCGTTTTGTATACGGAACCTGCCAGCTGGCGCTGACCCTTTCGGTACTGTTTGAAAGGGAATGGCATGTCCTTAATGCTTGCATTCCTTCTCAGTTCCTGCTCAAAACGAAGCCTGGCATAAGGTGCAAACTCAGCAATCATATACATCATGGAATCTTCAAGTTCCCTGCGTGCTTTGGTACGCACAAACTGTTTCTTTTCTCCAGTGGATTTATGTATATATGTGAGCTGAATATCAATCTGCTCCAGTTCATTCTCCTGTAAATACATGTATCCATAGCATTCCGCCTGTGCCCAATGAGCAGGATTTGAATGCTCTTCTATATAATCAAGATCAATGGAAGTCGACTTGATTTCATCAATCTTCATCCGATCTCCGGATTGAAGCAAACCATCGCAACGTCCTTCAATGATAAAACGGATGTCATCATAGACAACTTCTGCTTTAAGGAATACCTCACTAAGGTCAGCTTCATTGTATGATTTTTGTATTTCTCGATGGATTCGCGAGCCTTCGGTGAATGAGGTGGCTGTCCTGAATCCAGACTCGATGCTTCCGCTTTTAAATACATATTCAGCCAAAGCTCTTACCGGTATTTTAATTTCATAGTTCATTCTCACACCTGGCCCATCATCAAGATTCTTAGTTTCATTATAGTACATATGTTCTACCGCTTCCATAAAAAGAAAAATCCGCTCCAGCAATGACTGGAACGGATCTGTATGTTTACCAATGGCGTGTATTTTCAAGTAACCTGTCAATCTCAATCGGGTTCAGCGCAAAAGAAAAGTCATCTTCAGCAATTTCAGTTGTCTCTTCCAACAGCTCGTCAATATCCATGCTAATTGTGCCCATACCGAACCTCCTCAATTGTTTTCAGCCTTCCAATTATGATTGTCCGGCTTCGTGAAATAGTTCGTTTATTATATGAGGGTTCTGGGGGTCTTCTAACGAGGTGAAAATTTTCCCAACTTTTCCGGGTAAAAAAACAAAAAGGCCTTAAAAAAGGCCTTTTTGGTGCTTTTTATACTGGAGGTAGAATTGGCGGCATACCCGCTGCTAAAACTCCTAAAGCCATTGCACTTGTCATTAAAGCGTATAACTTTTTCTTCATGATTCCATTCCTCCAATTAATTGATTTTTTCAATATATTTTACTGCTTGATCAAACCGTCCTATCTGGCGATAGTGGTTTGACAGCATTTTGTAAAACCAAATTAATTCTTCACTCTTTCCATCGCTTTCCTCTAAATACGGAATTACTTTTGTTTCAGAGTAAGCAAGTGATTTTTCTGGTGACTCCAATGTCATTAAATAATAATTTGCTAGGATCCTATATTTACGGTTATCCGAGTCTTTTGCCAATTGATAAACTTCCTGGAATGCACCCATGGCCTTTTCAATACTTTCCATTTCATAAAAGATTTCCCCCATCGAATAAAGAGTTATTAAGTAATGTGGGGTTCCTTTGGTTTGAAGTGATAAACTTTTTTCAAAAAATACAATGGCTTCGGGAAAATTCTTCAATTTCTTTTGAAGATATCCCATGTTGTGATAGATCTCTGGCAACAATGTGTATTCTTTTAAAATTTCAGCGTTCCTAATTAGGTGTTTATAGCAGTCCTGAGCTTCTTCATAGATCTTTGAATGGGTATAATTAATTCCTAGTAACATCAGTACATGAAGTATTCTTTTGAAGTTATGTTCTTCCATAAATTCCTGCAAAGCCATTTTTCCATAGTAGATAGCATATCCTAAATCCTCCAGTGAGGTCTTAGCAAGAGCCCGATGATAAAGTAATTCTCCAGTTGATATTTCAATTTTAGATTCTCTGCTGATTGCATCTAGAATATTGTCTGCTTTCTTATAAACTCTCTTCTTTAATAACATTACAGCATAGAGATAGGAAAATAAAGCCAATTGAGGTTGGGAAAATATTTTCTTCTGTTTGTTCAGTAATTCGTACTGGGATTTTGCTTCTGTTAACATACCTTTGAAAATTAAATACCGAAATTTAGTAAGTTCATATGTATGTAGGTTTGTACTAAATGGAATGATTCCTTCAAACTCTGTTAACTTACTCATGACCTCAACTGCTTCTTCATCAAGGAAGTAATCAATCTTCTCGTTCACTTCACTTACCAGCTGCTTGATCTGCTCTTCGTTTTCGGTGATCGAGGCGAGGTTGACGCCAAGTCTTTCGAGCAGGAGACCCATTGTTTCTTCGTTTGCTTCCTTTGAATTGCTTTCGATCTTGCTAAGATGGGGAACTGAACATATGCCATTAGCCAGTTCCTTTTGCGTGAGCCCTTGCTGAATCCTGTAGAATTTAATTAGTGGTCCAAATTGCATACGTTCACCTACCGTTTTCTTTTTAATCTACCATCTTTTTAAACATTTTAAACAGTCCAAAAGAACTATTTTTATAAAATTCTATATTTTTTAAATTGTTTCTTAATATACTACACCATTCCATTAAATAAAGCCACCCGGATCAATCAACCCGGATGGCTGGCATAGTTGTTGTTTGTTAGACTATGAAATTACTTAACTCGTGGGAATCCAAAACCGGAAGCGTAGTCGTCTCCCGTAGCAGCACCCGTACCGCCTTTGATATCATAAAGCTTTGCGCGTCTCTGAATTTCCGAACGCAGCTGTGCGTTACTCCAAGACTTGTTTGAAGACCAAAGCTTCGCTGCAAGGCCTGCAATATGCGGAGTTGCCATTGAAGTACCGCTCATAGTCGCGTAGTTTCCATCTACTGCAGTTGAGTAGATGCTTCCGCCAGGAGCTGAAACTTCAACATCCTTTTCCTGGATGTAGTAGTCTCCATCCGTATTCGGGTTTCCGCGGGAAGAGAAGTTAGATACTCGGTGAGTACCGTTGACGAATGCGTTATCAAGTGACGCAACAGCGACGGCATTTACCAGTGCACCAGGGTATCCAATCGTATTGGCGTATGGACCGCTATTTCCAGCAGCAGCTACTACGAGGACACCTTTGCTGTATGCATAGTCAACAGCGCTGGCAATCATTGAATCCTTGCCGCTTGACCCAAGTGACATATTGATGACTACTTTTGAACCAGTACGTACTGCTTCATCAGCCGCATGGCGAATCGCACCTGCGATATCATCAGAGTAACCTGATCCATTGTCACCTAAAACTTTATATCCCCAAAGCTCAGCATCCGGTGCCACACCATAGATACCTGCTTTGTCGCTGCCGCCGTTTGCGACCGCTGTTCCAGCAACATGTGTACCGTGTCCTTGACGGTCAACACAAGAACCGTTAACCAGAGGTGTTGATTGTGTAAAGTCCTTACATTGTTCTACATTTCCGCTCAAGTCGATGTGGTTTCGATTGATCCCTGTATCAAGGACAGCAACTTTGATTCCATCTCCGCCCGTTGTCGATTGAATAGTACTGTCATTATAAATGGCCTCGATTCCCCATGGTGTCTGGTCTGATGGATAGGAAGCCTGGATGGTGTAATCACCCTTGCCATTTCCTTTTCCATTGCTTTCAACACGTGAATCAATAGAATGTTTTTCAACTTTTGATACTTTGAGATTCTTATTGTTCAATAAAGCCTGGTACTGTTTGCTGTTGACTTCAGCAGTAAATCCCTGGTTCCCGAAATCCCAACGCTTTCCATACTGATTTTCCACTTTCGCTTTCTCGGCACTCGGACCTTGAATCAAAACTCGATAAGTATCCTGGCTTTCTGATGTGGTGGCACCGAAAGCCCCTGTGGCAAACATTGAAACACCCATTGCCAAACTAAGTACAGCAGATCCGAGTATTCTTTTCTTCTTCATTCTTTTGCTCCTCTCGCCTACGAAAAATTTACAGCTGTCTTGGCTGCGAGTTAAGTATATTTCAAATTTTCGAACTATATCAACCGAAATCCATGCCTGCATCATTGGGAAAAATTAAGGCGAAAAAGCTTATCACACCGGGGATATGGCACAGATTTACCGGTAAATTTACCAGCTGATAAATCGAAATGATGCTTTGGATGGAATACATCTGGATGAGTTTCTACTATAAGAATACTAACTACGTAAGTTCGTCTTTTGGATGTTATATTAAAAATCCAGAATTGGAAATAAACTAGTTGGTCTTCTTGGGAAAACGCACATTTTTATACTCAATTAATGCAGTAATTTGTAAAAATATGAGGCGGAATTTGTCCTTTCCAGGTGCCTCTACATAATTGAATTGATTGCTTTACATTTACTTTGTACATTTCCAGATACACAAAAAACACTACGGTCTAATCGTAGTGTTCATTTTTTTGCTATTCATTTTTGGTTTTCCAACACTTGTAAAAGGATCAATAGACAGATTTTTTAAATGCTTTACTGAGACTGTTTAAAAAAGGTACATCCGGAACGGAGGCTGCAGAGTTAAGGTAAATTGCATGTGCAGGTTTTATTCCTATAATAGATGGAGCGAGCCCCATCAACTGCAATTCTTTTACAAGAGCAATGAAGGCTTCCACTCCCTCATTTGTTAATTCACCAACTCCATTAAAGTCGAATAAAATTTCCAGATAGGAGCCGTCCTGAGACATTTCCAGTATCCTGGTTCCGTTTTGGAGAATCAACTCATGGTCCAGATTACCAAATAACGGGACTAGTGCTGCACGGGTGGTCAGCCTGATGAAGGGACAAGAAAGATTCCTGATTTCATTAAGCGTTTTTTCAATTTGTTCTTTCTTCTCTAGGAGCTCGAGGTTGGTTTCAGCCAGGCGAACCCGATGTTTTTCGACAATCCTTTCCAATTCTGCCAGGCGGTGATCTTTTTCGATGCAAATCACATGGCATTCGTCTTGGTTCCACTTTACACTTATATCAAAAAGGGCGTAAGGAGATTCCTTCGTTTTCATGATGATTTCTCCTTCCGGCCTGCTCTCCGAATTTCCCAATATGTTTTTTAGTTTTCCTTGGCTTTCCCAGTCTGTCAAATCCAAAAAATTTGTACTGAAATCAAAAACGTCTGCGCTTTTATCTGAGAACTCAAGAATATCGAATTCTTTATTAATTAAAAAATACGGCTGAGGTAAAAATTTATGTTCCGACATTTGATCTCACTCCATTGGGTTGGTGTTCAAGCCAGTCGTTTACTTCATTCAGGCTTCTGAAAAATACCGTTCGGTCAGATCCATAACGCCGGAATTCATAACGCGTGACCAATCTTCCTCCAATAATGATTTGAGGTCGAAATGGCAGCTCTTCTAATTCTTTGATATAGGGACTAAGGTGTTCCGCATGGTAGAGAATTGAAAAAGATAAGCAGATGACCTCAGGCTTCCATTCATTCGCTGCTTTTTTCGCATAGTCTAGAGGAAGATTCGGTCCATGGAATCTTGTTTGCCATCCATGTTCTGCAAACAGTTGGCTAGCCATCTTAATTCCAAGGTAGTGCTGTTCATCCTCCACACACAGGAACATTGCTTTCCTATTGTGATTCGATGTACGATCTTCCCTTTTCTTATGCCAAAAATATTGGGCCAACAGGAAGTCGCAGGTAGAAGTGGCAAGGTGTTCGTCCGCTACAGTAATTTTGTTTGTCTCCCACAAATACCCGATGTGTGTCATGGCTTTTGTAAGAATGTTTTCATATATATGCAGGCTATCCGATCCAGAAACCCGTTCTTCATCTATTAAATGCCATGCTGCATCCTGGTTGCCCTGCAGCAGAAGCTGTGCAAGCTCTATCGCCTTCTCCATTCCATCACCTCTCATTCTATTCCCTGTTGCTTTCATCCCTCTGTAAAGAAAGGATCGCACAATCAAGCATACTGATGAATTCAGTGCTGCTCTCTTCTTCTTTCAAATTTGCAAAAGCTGCTTTCAGTCTTTCGAAATTATCAACTAAATGGTCGGTTTTCATTCCCCGGGAGGTCAGGATTCCATTGAGCCAATGAGCATAATCGATGAAATACTGATCTTCCCCCATAGAAAATGCTGTTTGCAAATATTTAATATGGTGTACATTATCTTCTTTGCATTTTTGCCTTCCCTGTTCCCCATATTTTTCAAGCAGGTTGGGATAATCTCGATAAATACCAGCGGTAACTTCTTCAATAATGTCTGTTACAATTGCTTGTTTCATTCTGCTACCACCTTAAACCGTCCGACCTTAGGACGGATTGTTGCCAGCTCCTGGTCTGGATAATTTTTTTCGAGCTCATGCACTTTCTTATAGGCATCGCTCGTTATATAGTTCAAATAACTTTCTTTTTTATCCCATGAAATCTGCACTGTAAGTTCTGCAGGTGATTGTTCGTTTTGAAGTAAATGGAAGGAAATGAACCCTTCATATTGGTCTACTAATCTTGATCTATTTTGATAGATGCCGATTACTTCATCGACTTTTCCTTCTGGTACTGTCACTGTCGAATGAACGATATACATGTATTCATCTCCCCTGCCAATATGGCAAAACATAGGTTCATTATACATATAAGGGAAGTCCATATCAAATAAGGCATTTGATTAGGGAAATAGAAAGCTATTATTCTATAGCAATTAGAAATCAAAAAGCCAGATGATGAAGCTATTATTCTATAGCAATTAGAAATCAAAAAGCCAGATGATGAATCCATCATCTGGCTACCATCTTATTGCTTTGCTGCTTTGGCGATTGCTTCAATTGCCTTTTGAATATCGTCTTCGGAAACATCGAAGTGGGTAACAAAACGGACGAAGGTTGGTCCAAAAGTTCCGGAAATGACTCCTTCTGTTTTTAGCTGGTCAACAAATTGACTTGAAGTGATGTTGAGACCTTCCACGTCTGCTACGATAATATTCGTTTCAGGCTGTCTCGCCAGCTTTAGACCTGGTATTTCTTCGATTGCTTCCGCTAAAACCTTGGCATTCCACTGATCTTCACCAAGCCTGTCCTTCATCTTGGTCAGTGCAATCAGACCTGGTGCTGCTATGACTCCAGCCTGTCTCATTCCGCCGCCCAGGCGCTTGCGCCACTTCCTCGCAGTATGGATAAACTTTTCACTGCCAGCAATGATCGACCCAACAGGAGCACCCAGCCCTTTTGAAAGGCAAATTTGGACGGTATCTGTGCTTTTGGAAAATTCTTTTACGTCGATACCTGCCGCAGCAGCTGCATTGAACAATCTTGCTCCATCCAGGTGGACGGGAACTTTGTTAGCCGAAGCAATACTATAAATCGCTTCCATATTGGCTGCAGGGACCACCGCTCCTCCAGCTCTGTTATGGGTATTTTCTATACAGATGAGTCCCGTCTCCGGATAATGGATGTCCTCTGTACGGATTGCCTGAAAAATATCTTTCGGATCCATTGCTCCCCTGCTTCCGGGAACTGTCCTTGTCTGGACTCCTGCAAGGGCAGCTACTGCACCTGATTCATAATAAAAAATATGCGATTCTTCTTCCAGCAAGATTTCCTGCCCCGGACGGCAATGGGTCAGGACAGCGATTTGATTCCCCTGGGTACCGCTGGTGACGAATAGAGCAGCTTCTTTCCCCAGGATTTCTGCTGCAGTTTCTTCCAATTCCCTTACAGTGGGATCTTCCTTGTAGACATCGTCACCCACTTCTGCGTTGTACATAGCTTTACGCATCTCTTCAGTTGGTTTGGTGACCGTATCACTTCTCAAATCAATCACAGTTATCCCCTCAATTCTATGTAAAAGTGTGTATTCCTATTGTACCAACACCTTCTTCAAAAAACTAACAGTTTTCTTTTAGGGAGCTTCGGGTAATTTTTCAATATCCAATCTATAGAGGAGGAATGCTGAATGCAAATAGAAAAGGTAATGACAAGAGATGTGGAATACTGCACACCAGATACGCCACTTCATGAGGTAGCAGCTAAAATGAAGGAACTTGATGTGGGGGTCATTCCGATTTGTGAGGGTGATCAGCTTACAGGGCTTGCAACGGATCGTGATATTGTCCTTAAAGCAGTAGCTCAAAATACCTCTCTGGATACCCCAATCTCTGAAGTGATGACAAACGATCCTGTTCGAGGTACTGTCCATATGACCGCACAGGAAGCTGCAGACCTTATGGCGGATGTGCAAATACGCCGACTGCCGATAGTTGAGGATGGAAAGTTGATTGGCATCGTTTCTTTGGGAGATCTAGCAGTCACCGAAAAGCTGGATGATGAAGCAGGACAAGCACTAGAAGAGATTTCAACTCCTTCAGAACCGCAGAAATAAAATAGGAAACCCGCCATCACTCTGAAATGTTCCTCTTCGGCAGTCGTTTAAGGGTGCTTTATAGCGGCAGCCCACTTTGAAAACGGCGGGTTCTTGTTATTCTGATATTTTCCGGAATTCCAGGCCTTTTTCCTTCATTAAATATTTCAATGCAGATTGGAAGGTTGAAAAGGCCTGGGCTTCTAATCTTATTCCACCAAGGACCATTCTCTTGACAAGTTCGGGATTTAAACCCACATAAAGGGTTCTAACGCCCATTAAGGACATGGAAGAAGCCATTTGATGCAATTCATGTCCTATTTCTTCGAGGCAGATATCTTCTACTCTATCCCCTGTTATATCTGTAAGATCGATAACAGCGTTTTCAATATCTTTATTTTTAATATAGCCCAGAAGTTTTTCTCTAATTTTGTCAAATCTCTCCGCGCGGATCAGCCCCGTTATCGGCACCAGAATTGTCTCAGGGACAATAGATGGAATGATTGGTGCCGACATTTCTGATATGATGGATTCATACTCTTGTATTTTCTCCTCTAGCTCCCTTAGTTTTTCAATTTCCAAGTGCTCAGTACCTCCTAAAACAACCGTTTTTTCTTAATCATAACTGAGCGAATACAGAAAAACCACTTCCAATACAGAAGCAGTCGGGTATATTTCTATAATGTTAATGTATGATACTGATTAAATGCATGATATCCTCGTAAATCTGTTCCTGAAATTCATCATCACAGCACCTGCTATAATCATCAATCAAGCGTCCAAGTTCCCTCAGAAAAATTAATTTTTCCTCTTCATCAATCATGGCTAATTCTCCTTAATAGGACAAAAGTCGCGTTTGTGGTTAAATTTAACATAATAATTTTAAGAAAACAAACAAAAACATTTCTGGAAGATACTATTATATTTTGTAAATATGGAGAAACTATGCATAATGCTTTGAAAAAAATGTGTAAGAGTTTTGAAAGGAGTCCTTATGTTACTGAATCTATTCAGGCTGGGTATGGTCGTGTTATCCTGGTCTTCTTTTCTGTTATATCCAAAACGGTCTTTCAAAAGATTTTTACCTGTAACCATTTTTGTGACTGCCCTTGTCAGCATCCTACTGATTTTGTCCAAGCCATTCCGATTATGGAAGGTAACAGGAGGTTTGGGCTCAAAGCTGGTCAATGACTTAGGCTTTACGCTTGGTCCCTTCTTTGCTGCGAACATGTGGGTATTCAAATTGGCTTATGGTAACATTTGGCAATACTTAGGAATCAACCTGGTGATTGATTACATACTTGCTTTTCCATTGAGTACGATTTTCAGAAAGCTAGATATTTACAGACTTGATCGCCTTCGCCCGAAGTATTTTTTCGTGATCATCTATTCTTTTGCGATCATGGCTTACGCCTTTCAATATTTCTTTAAAGAGCCAAAACGTTCGAAGTTTTTCTCATTTTAGATAATGAGAAAAAAAGGGCCCTCCGCCAAATCTTGACGGAAGGCTTTTTTCATTGCATTACTCAGCTGTTACATTTTCCATGACGAGCTTTACACCTTTTGTATTCTCAACATAATCAATGACTGGTTCAATTTCATTCCGAAGCTTCGGCGTTAATGGCAGCTCTTTTTCGTGCTCCCCGAACGTAAAGATTAATTTTTCCGGAGTCAAGGTACCCCCGTCGTTTTTATTGACCTGCTTCATAGCTGTCATTTCGTCCCAGTTGTATGGAGTTTCATCCAGCTTCAGAAGTTCATTGTAAAATAGGCCTGTTTTATCCATGTAGTAATAATTGTCGAGGCTCAAAAAAGTGCCAGCTGCCATGATTGATAACGTGATTACGGAAGCAATCGTTAAATTCAAGCTGCGTTTTTTGGACTCATCTGTTTTAAACAGATAAACAGCTATAACGATCAAGAGGACAGGAATGATCAGGAATACCGATACCATGGTGATATAGGAAGACATCGGGCTGGCAAAAAACCAGTGTGATCTTTTCAAGTAAAACGATTGGTGGATAAAAGTAACGATGAATATTCCAATAGGTACAGCAGCAAAGAATAATATCACGGCTGCAGTGATTAACAAGCTGCCTGCACGGTCTGCATTATGTGCGTTCAAATAAATGATCCCCTTTTTTTATCTAATATCTATATCTCCATAATTTATTCTTCGTTAAGTAAAATATTTCCTTCCAGAAAAGGAAAATAGTCTAGAAACGTGGACAATTTTTTAGCCGCCATAAAAAAAGCCGGAGAATTCACTCCAGCTTTGATCCTCTTTATTTTCTTAAATTTTCTTTATCCTTCATTCTATTCTGCTGATCGGGAACCCTGCCCTGGTCACGAAACTCATCAACCTTCTTGGCGTTTCCCAGCTTTTCTTGTTCATATTCAACCAGGCTCTGCTTTTTTTGTTGTCTTCCATCTCGTTTCCCTCCTTTGACAGTATGTTTTCCTTTTCCCCCAAGATGCCCTGGCAAACATCATGATGTTGGAAAAGATTATTTCAAAAAATGTATAAAAACAGCTAGTACTTGATGTTTACTTTTTTTCCTATGTTGGTAAATGACTATACAGCTGTTTTATTTCTTTTGTTCATAAAAATCCCGGTATCCAACCAATAGCTCCTGATTCAGGATTGCCCATACACACAGCAAAGTTAACTGACCGGACAGCAAGAAATACTAACTGGAAAGGAAAATGCAAAGATGAGAGAAATTACGGTAACTGTTGATTTGAAAGGTAAAAACTATTTAACAAATGTGATCGCTGATCACGATACTTCTGAAGAAGAGATTGTGGAAATGGCCAGGAAACAAGTGATGAAGCAATGGGCCGTGTAAGCATGGAAAAGGATGTCCCTTAATATCTCGGGACATCCTTTTTTATGTGAAAATTTCAAGTGATTGGACGGTCTATTTATTTGGAGAGAAATTACGAGGCAAGATGAAAATCATTCATCTTCGTATAATTCGATGGGTAACCCGTCAGGATCCGCAAAAAAAGTAAATCGCTTATGGGTGACAGGATCCACTCTGATTGGCTCAACAGATACTCCATGCGACTTAAGAGAATCCGCGGATGAGACTAGATCTTGTACTGAAAAAGCGAGATGCCTCAGTCCGGCTGCTTCTGGATAGCTTGGCCGTTCCGGGACATCCGGAAAAGAAAAAAGCTCGATTTGGCAGTGGCTGCCTATTCCTAAATCCAATTTGTACGAGTTCCGTTCTTTCCGGTATACTTCCGAGATTACCTTGAGGCCAAGTATATTGATATAGAAATCCTTCGACCTTTCATAATCAGAACAAATGACTGCGATATGATGAATCTTGGTTAATTTCATATTTGCACCTGTTATCTTGCCCACTTGGTAATGGTAATTCTCGTGCCTGCTCCCGGCATGGTGTCGATGTCAAAGGTATCCATTAATCGTTTTACACCAGGAAGTCCTGCACCTAGTCCGCCAGAAGTTGAAAAGCCATCCTGCAAGACCATTCTGACATCACTAATACCTGGTCCTTCATCGAATGCGGAAATCTGAATCCCTCTTCTTCCATTCTCTTCAAGAACGTTTATCGTGATTTGCCCAGTGCCTGCATACAGGTAAATATTTCTTGCCAGCTCAGAAATCGCTGTCGTGATCCTTGCCTGATCCACACCGCCAAATTGAAGGTCTTTCGAAACTTCCCTTCCTTTTTGGCGGGCCAGCACTATATCGAATTCATTGTTTATATTGATCACAATTGGTTCTGTCATATGGCTAACCCTCTAAATATTGGCTTAATATCGAAATTCCTTGTTCAAGATCAAGGGCTGTATGGACATTTTCCAATGTTATGCCTAATTCAATCAAAGTAATCGCCACTGCAGGCTGGATCCCTGTAAGCACTGCTTTAGTGCCCATCAAGCTGGTCATGACAATGACATCCCCCAGGACCTTTGCGATAAAGGAATCAATCATATCGACAGATGTCAGGTCGATGACAACACCTTTTGCTCCAGTATCTTTGATTTTATTTAACAGATCCTCCTGGAATGTAAGCACTGTCTGATCATCGAGCTCTACCTGAATTGAAACCAATAAATAGTCTTTTAATTTTAAAATAGGAATTCTCACTTTTCTTATGCCTCCAAATCATTAAACTCACCAGAATTCACTATGTACAAATAAATTAAACTTACATGCACGTTAGCAAATAAGATTTTAATTGGATTATACGCTATAAACAAAGCTGTTTACAAATTAAAAGCAGTATTTTCTTCCTCTTAAGTACAAATTAAAATATAAATAAAAAAACCTCCATAAAGGAGGTTTTGAATAGTTAAATCAGGGGTATAGGTTTAAAAACTAAATTAAAATGTTGTTTTTGCACCTAGGTAACGAGTCTTCCAGTAAGAATTATTCATGTCGCTAATTTCTACACCTCTTGAGGAACCTGCGTGAATGAACTTGCCATCTCCCAGATAGATTCCTGCATGAGATGGGCCTGGTTTATAAGTTTCAAAGAATACAAGGTCCCCTACGCGTGGAGATGATACAGGTTTTGTTGCATTCCAGATTGTCTCAACTGTACGCGGAATAGAGATTCCAACCTTTGCATAAACATAGTTCAGGTAACCAGAGCAATCAAATCCTGATGGAGTGCTTCCAGCCCATACATAAGGAACACCGATGTATTTTTTTGCCTCGGTAATGAGTGCGTTCACCTTAGTATTCGAAGCATAAGTAGCTACTACCGGAGCAGTTGCAGTGGATACATTCGTTGCCACAGGAGTAGTTGCCGAGCCGGACAGCTTCAGGACTTGTCCAGGGTAAATCAAATCAGAAGTCAAATTATTGATAGATTTTAACTGTGATAGCGATAAATTATGGCGAGCAGCAATTGTTGACAGGTTGTCCCCGCTTTTGACTGTGTAAGTAGCGGCTGTGCTAGTTGTCACTGCAGTCGTTGCTGCAGGAGCAGATCCGGAAACCTTCAATCTTTGTCTTGGATGGATGACATCAGATGTCAAACCGTTCAAGGATTTCAACGCGCTGATAGTCATTCCGTATTGTTTTGATATTCCCCATAAAGTATCGCCTGACTTCACGACGTAGATGGTATCAGATGAACTTGTGCTTGTTGTCGTACTTGTCGTGTGACTGTGTGGAGCAAGAACCGATAGTTTTTGATTTACATAGATGGTTGAACTTGATAGATTATTCCAGCTTTGAATATCTTTTATAGCAACACTATATGTTTGTGATAGTTTCCATAAAGAATCACCAGATTGTACAGTATGATATTTTTCATGTGCACTTGCTGAACCATTGAATGATGTAAATAAAATTCCGGCAGTTGCAGCCACCGTCAAAAGCTGTTTTTTCATGTTAGAGCAACTCCTTTGTTTTTGTTACAAATTAATAGTAGAGTTTCCTAAACTTATTTTGAATCTATAAATTTTGGTTTCATAGGAATAGTTTTCCTATGGTAATAATTACGTTTTCATGACAAAAAAGAGCCATAAACCTTGTATTTACAGGTTTTAAAGGCTCTTTTTTCCTTTTATTCCATACGATTTGTAACATTGCTGAAATATAAGCTTAATCCTTCTGTAATTTTTACAGTATATGTAACTATACCCAATTGGTTATTCTGACAAGGGATAAAAGAACTAATTCGATGAAATAAAGATGAACTTTTGAAACAGGGGGACGGTTCTTGTGTTTTAAAACACAAGAACCGTCCCCTGTTTTTATAGATTCTTTTTGATTAACTGATTTGCCAGCTGGTCGACCTGCTGTCCTTCACCGGATTGTTTGGCTGCGGAAGCGATCTGGTTGATGATCTGGCTGCTTTCGGGATTTGTTGAATTTGTTGCGTGATTCCCTGCCTGCTGATGCGTCGCGTTTGGAGTTAATCCGGAAGTGATTTCCTTTGCGAATTCAGTGATACCAGCAGCCATTGGCTTGTTGAACGTTGCACCCATATTGCTGTTTTGGAAAAGCTGCCTCATTCCGCCCATTCGATTTCGTAACAGATAGGCAGCAGCGGCACTTGCTGCAACTCCCATCAACGAATAGGTCATGGAACGGTTTCTCCTTCTTCTATATCCGAACGTTTGCATTAAATTCTGTGGAATATTTGATCTCATTAACGCTGAAATCCATGCGGATGTATTCATTCGGCAGCACCCCTTTTTAGATTAGAGAAGCAAAATTACCTCTCCATTAGTTAGTATTTGGTTTCTCCCGGCTGCTATTCCGGGAAAAGCTGACAAACTGGGCTGCCTATTCACTAAGGAATGGTTTTATTTTCTGAATGGCACTTTGAAGCTTTGTCGCATTCTTATTATACATTTTCTTAGCATCCGGAGATTCAGTTTCAAGGGAAAATAATTCCAAATCTGCCTGGCATTTATTAAGCATGGCCAGCAAAAGCTTCCGAGGCTGCGGGGAAGGTACCTGAAGTTGGTCATCATACACATCAATTGTCAGCTTCCCGTAAGAATCGACTTCTGCTATGAAAACATTATCAAGCGTAACTCCTAAGTTTGCCAGTTCAACATCCAGCCAACCTCTGTTTTTCCCTGCTGCGGTCAATTGGTCATTCAGTACATTTCCATCCATTACGACCGTATAGGATTCCTTTTCCGGAGAGACAGCCAAATTGAGGTCCTTTGCAGTTAATGGCTGCAATTCTTTCTTGAGTAACACACTCAAATCACCTTTTGGCTCTAGGACCGCGAATTCTACATCGGCAGTTCTGAATACATTTTTTTGACGTAATAGAGAATTCAAATCATCGATTGTATATTTTTCTTTCTTTAAATTTTCTTCAAGGACCTTACCATCTTTTATGATGACAGTTGCCTTTCCTTCCATTATGTCTCGAACCTTCTTGCTTTTAATACCGATTACGTCATGCAAATATGTAAATGTTCCAAAAATGGCGATGGCCAGGACGCCGTGGAACAAGTTACCATCAAGCCCCATGATGACTTCTCCTGCGATACTTCCAATCGTGATACCTGAAACATATTCAAAAAAGGACAATTCGGCGAGCTGCTTCTTCCCCCCTATTTTTGTGATAGCAAACAATGTAACAACAAATAATACGGAGGAAACAAGAATATGTGTATAATCGTTCATTTCCTCACCTCCTAGTTCTTATATTGAGGCTCTTCGATTTCGATTTGCATTTTTCTTTTTTTAAGGTCTGCCTTGATTTCTCCGATCACGAGCATCGTTTCATGAAAAGCTTTGCTCGCTTCAGGCACTGATGTATTAAGTGCCAATGAAGACAATTGTGCTTCGATTCCTTTAAGGGTTGATAAGCATTGGTTCACATTTGCAGCTACTGTCATTTCCGTCACCTCTTATATAGGAAAAGGGCGGGTTTCCCCTGCCCTCCTTATGTTTACTGTTTATATTGTGGTTCCTCTTGTTCAATCTGCTGCAGGCGCGGCTGGATGCTGTCAATGATTGCCTGCGTTTGCTGCGCAGCCGTCTGATAAAGCTGTTTAGCCTGTTGATTTTCTGTACCGAGAGCAAAGGTTTCCAGACTTGCCTGAGCGCTTTTTAAACCAGCAATAGTTTGTTTCACTTGAGCTCCAACTGTCATCTTGAGTTCCCTTCTTTCCAATTAATTATGGTACTGTTTTATTATTTCAAGGAGAAAAAAAATTATTCGTGATTATCGAAATGGAAGTAACCGTTGCGGTGCAAAAAAAGCCAGGGGCCCCTCACAGAAGCCTCTGGCAATTATTCCTCATTATTCATGACGATGATGCGAGTATGATAAAGAACGTATCCATTTGCCCACTTAGCTCGTATTTCCATCGCATAATCACCCGAAGCAACTTTGGATTTCTCCAATTTTAGAGGGTAGCCTTTCAACTCTTTATAAGCAAGCATTCCCGTTTCAATGTCCCAAAGATAATATGTAACAGATTCGGGAGTTTGTTCAAACAAAAGCTTTACGTTATCCGAAGGATCAACCAAAATCGGCTCCGTTTCTTTTACCATAATTATCGGGTCAGATTGAGTATCGGCCGCAGCGGCACGGCCCCATTTTTTCAATGAGTATGTAACAGGTTCGACCTCTACCGCTTGTTCTTGGACAATCACTTCCAGTTCTGGAGGCTTTGGCTGATATCTTGTATATAAAGTCCAGATCGAAATAAAGAACATGATCAAGAAAGCCATCATGGCCCATTGAAAAGACTTTTTCACTCCCCATCCCCCATCCCGGAAGTTTAATGCAATCAATTATTTAGACGGTGACATTCATGGAGAAGTTTCAATTTTTTCTGAATTTTTTCGTTAATAAGAACCCGTTATCTACATTCCAAACTGCTCCACCCGTTGTGTATTATGTAACATTCCTTACAGACTAAAAAAACTCCTTACTCTATAATCAAATTATATTTTTCAAGGAAGTTTGGTGATGTTTATGCATAGTGTTGGAAAGGGAGAATATCCTGGCACAATAGATTTTAACGAATATCCATACATAGTCATTTGGGAAGTAACAAGAGCTTGTCAGTTGAAATGTGTACATTGCCGGGCTGATGCACAAAATACGCCTGATCCGCGGGAATTGACATCGGAAGAAGGCTTCAAGCTGATTGATGAGATTTATGAAATGAACAATCCAATGCTTGTCTTTACCGGGGGCGATTGCATGATGCGCGAGGATTTGTTTGATCTCGCAGAATATGCAGTAAAAAAAGGGATGCGTGTTTCAATGACTCCCAGTGCAACCGACAATGTGACGAAAGAAAGAATGGAGCGTGCCAAGGAAGTGGGTTTATCGAGATGGGCATTCAGCCTGGATGGCCCTACCCCCGAAGTTCATGACCATTTCCGCGGTACACCGGGTTCATTCGATCTTACTATTGAAAAGGTGAGATACCTCAATGAATTGAACATGCCTCTTCAGTTAAATACAGTCATCTCCAAGTATAATTATGGATACCTCGAGCAAATGGCTGAATTGATGAAGGACCTGAAAGTGGTGATGTGGTACATCTTCCTGCTTGTACCAACAGGGCGCGGACAGCTGGATGCCTGCCTGTCACCAGCAGAGCATGAAAAGGTTTTCCAGTGGCTCTATGAACTGAGCAAAACCGCCCCCTATGATATTAAAACGACTGCTGCCCAGCATTATCGACGTGTTGTCTTCCAGCAAAAAACAAGAGAAAACATTGTCAATAAGGGTGATATTCGCTATGAGGACACGTTGACAAAGGATATGGCATCTGTGATTGACGGGCTGAAACGAGCTCCTAAGGGAGTGAACGATGGCAATGGTTTTGTGTTCATTTCACATACCGGAGATGTAATGCCTTCAGGATTGCTTCCACTTGTTGGCGGGAATGTACGAGAAAAATCATTGGCAGATATTTATCGCCACTCACAAATTTTCATGGACCTGCGCAGTCCGGATCAATACAAAGGTAAATGCGGAGTTTGTGAATTTCGCTATGTCTGTGGAGGGTCACGTTCCAGAACGTATGCTGTAACGGGAGACTATATGGAAAGTGAGCCATTCTGCGTATATATCCCACAGGCAATTCGTAAAAAAACGGCGAAAGTATAAAGATGAAAGGACGGTTTCCTTCAAAGGAACTGTCCTTTCTTTTTTGACACTTTGGTGACAACGTGAAAACTGTGATAAAAAGCACGGTGTCCAGCACTTATCAGGTTTTACAATAAAGGTAACGAAAGGATGGTGCAAACATGACAATCTTGATTGATCAACACGCATACAAATGGTTTGAAAAGGAATTTGATACACCAAAGCCGTTTTACATCCGCCTTTACCCTCAATATGCCGGGTTTGGTGACAAGAACAAGGGTTACAGCTTAGCTTTCGCACTTGAAACTCCTGCCATTGCCGCCCAGCAGCAAGAAATCGATGGAATCACATTTTATGTAGAATCCAACGACATATGGTTTTTTGATGACACTGATGTGGAAATCAAGTTTAATGATCATGATGGGGAAATTTTCGCAGCATATACTGAACATCAATAATAGTAGAGATTAGAGCCCCAGGTTTCCCTGAGGCTCTTTCTTTACATTTCCTTTGGAGACTGAATTCCCAGCAACCTTAACCCTTCCTCCAAAACAATGCTGACAGATTGTACAACAGCCAGCCGTGTCAACCGTTCTTCGTTTTCCTCCAGAATCCGAACTTCACCATAATATTTATTGAAAGCCTGGGCTAGGTCCAGCACATATTTGGCAATCTGGGACGGATCATTTTTTTCATGTGCTCTTTTGACAGCATTGGGGAATTCGGCGAGCTCTGTGATGACCGGCCACTCTGAAATCCCATTTATGGGACCTTCACAGGAAACTGTCAACTCCCCTGCTTTCCTCAGCAGCGACTGTGCTCTTGCATTCGTGTATTGAACGTATGGACCCGTTTCCCCTTCGACTTTTAACATGTCCTCAAGTGAAAACTCGATGTCATTCATCCTGAAATTTTTGAGGTCATGGAAAATGATTGCTCCGACTCCCACTATTTTTGCTGTATCTTCTTTCGTTGCCAGCTCAGGATTTTTTTCTTCAATATTGAGCCTTGCCAGCTCAATTGACTCATTGAGGACATCCTCCAATAAAATAACTTTCCCTTTGCGAGTGGACATCTTCTTTCCATCCTTCAGCATCATCCCAAAAGGAATGTGGACAAGGTCCTGTGCCCACGTTAAGTCCATCTTCTCTAAAACAGCTTTTAGCTGTTTAAAATGAAGCGTTTGCTCGTTACCCACGATATAAAGTGATTTTATGAATCCATATTCATCATGCCGGAACTTTGCGGCAGCCAAATCACGAGTAGCATACAATGTCGCCCCATCCGATTTTTTGATCAGGCATGGCGGAAGATCTTCTTTTTCAAGCTTGACGACCTGGGCACAATCCGATTCTTCAAGCAGCGCCTTTTCTTCCAGGAGTTCGACAATCTTATCCATCTTGTCATTATAAAAGGCCTCGCCAGCGAAAGAATCAAATTCAACCCTCATTAAATCGTAAATCTTTTTGAATTCCTTTAGCGACTCTTCCCTGAACCATTCCCACAACTGAAGGGCTTCCTGGTCATCGTTTTCCAGCCTTCTGAACCAGTCTCTCCCTTCTTGCTCAAGCTGTGGATTTGCTCCTGCTTCTTCATGAAATTTCACGTATAATGCAAGAAGTTCCTTTATCGGATTTTCTTTTACTGTTTCCTCTGAGCCCCAAAGCTTATAAGCCTTAATCAGCTTGCCAAATTGAGTGCCCCAATCGCCAAGGTGATTTATTTTGACTGGCTTGTATCCGCTTTTTTTGTAGATTAATGCCAATGAATTGCCAATTACTGTGGATCGCAAATGCCCCATTGAAAAAGGCTTCGCAATATTGGGTGAGGAGAGGTCAATCGTTACAATCCCATTTCCGCCAATATCAAAATCACCGTATTTTTCCTTTTTATCAAGGATCTCTTTTAAAACTTTTTTCGCTGTCATTGATTTATTTAGAAATGCATTCACATACCCACCAGCAGAAACAATTCGTTCGAACGATTCACCACTGATGTCCTGGAGCTGCTTGCTTAATCCTTCAGCTATGACAACCGGAGACTTCTTCATTACTTTTGCCAGCTGGAAGCATGGGAAAGCCAGGTCACCCTGGTTCATGAATCGAGGTTTTTCAATGATTGGTTCAATTTCTGATGATGACATAAATCCATCCAGTACCGAAGCGATTTTTTCAGCGTAATCTTTGACATAATTCATGGGTAAGACCTCCTCTTCAAAATAAAAAAACTCCCGCCTCTAAAAAAGAGACGAGAGTTTAATCCCGCGGTACCACTCTAATTGTTCCCACCAGGAGAACCTTCTTACATTGATAACGGAAGTTCTTTCCGGCCCGCCCTACTGATTTCAGGCATGCATCTACAAAGTGCGCTTCACTATGTCATTGCACCAGGCTTTCACCATCCCCGGTTCGCTTTAGCTAGATTGACATAACTACTCTCTTTGTCATCGATTCGATATTTTTACCATTATATACAAAAGACCACTTAGGATTCAATCATTATGTTAAAATCAAGCTAGTATCAAATTCCTGGATGGACCGATTGTACTCATCACAGCGTTCCATGAAGTTTCCGCCAGTGTAATCTCCAATGACTTTCCGCCAGAAGCTTCTTGCCGGCTCGTTTTTCTCCACCTGGGTAATTTGCCATTTGCCAGGGAACTCACCAAAAAGCTGGACAGCTGCCATCTTGCCAAAACCCCGGCGGTAAAATTTCCTCAGGATAAAAAACTCTAGAATGACGTTAGGTTCCCCACTCTCCAACATGGCGAATCCGGCGAGTTCGCCATCGTTTACAAGGAAAAAAGCATGCAAATCAAGCTCGCTCCAATACGGCTTCAAATCAAAAGGAGCATAACTTCCGTTTTCCTCGAGTTTGATTTCCTGGAACACGGTAAACTCGTAAATATAAAATTGGATCAGATTCTGAAGTGTTGCTTCATCCTCCTGTTTCACCCGAACTAAGTCAATCACATGAATTCCCCTTTTAGTTTTTATTTAAAAGAACTATTCGCCATTTTAGTTAATTATCCTTTTTCAACGTGAAATCTTATTCATCCCTGTTGAGATAGGTAAATTCATAATTGATCTCTTTGCCTTCTTTTGTAATGCTGACGACGATATTTCCATCTGTTGATATGAAAGTGTAAGAAGATCCTCCACCTTCTGCCTGCTTCCATTCCGGCGTTGATTTTATCTTTTCGATGTAGTCCCTGAGGCTATCTGGATTCATTTCCTCCCACTCATACTTTTCTGTAAGATTGGTGATTTCTATCGGCCTTAATCCTACCGGGAACGGTAAATCCCCGTAACCATGAGTGACGTATAGGGTCCCTTCATGCTTGAACGGCCGCGGTTCATGGAAGTCGAGCGTTGCAATGAACTGGAAAATCTCTGCGTACTCGAGCTTTGGATAATCAAAGCTGAAATGCATCGTATTTTTTCCGGCTTCCACGAAGAAATGGTAACGCAAACTTACCTCCATCATCTTTATGTGTTCGATATATAACGTTGTTGAATATGGAAAATCCTCCAGTTTCTTTTCGACATACATTGCTTGTGAGTTGATGATCTTCTCCTTTTGTTCAGCTGTCACATAATTCGCAGCGCCAACCTGCAGCTGTGCCCCATCTTTATAGAAGGCAAAACCATCCTCCGTTTCCTCAACCAACACAGAATCCAGCTCCGTTGTAAAAGCTTCCTGGTTTTCAGCCAGGGAGCCCCCGGGCGAACGACTTGTTTGAGGAGTGATGCTTTGCAATTGAACTAAGAGACCAGCTGAGATCAAAATGAACATGGTAGTCAAAAGAATATGCTTCAGTTCGAAGATTGGATTTTTCCTCTTACTGGAGAGTTGGTTCCGGATGGATGAGAGGATTTTATTCCTCATTTTGATTTTTACAGCCTCACCAGGAGAAACGTTCTTCAGCAATTCCCATTGCTCTTCAGAATGTTTGTTCAAAATGCCCGCCTCCTTCCATGGCATTCATCTTTTTAAGAGTCGTTAACCCTCTTGACAATGTCTTGCGAATTTTTGTTTCCGACCAGCCGAGAATTTCTGCGATTTCCTTCGTAGAACATTCCTCGATCTTTTTTAGCGTAATGACCAACCGGTAATCAGGCTTGAGTTTCTGGATTGCTTCAAGCATAAATTCGATGGTTTCCTTGTTCTCAATATATTCTTCCACATTGAACGGGGACGCAAAGTCATGTTCAGATGAAAATAGCGATAACACCTTCCTCCGCTTTCTCCTCCTGATCTCATCCATCACAATATGCTTTGCAATGCTGAACAGCCAGGTTTTAATATTCGATCTGTGCTCAAACCGGTCAAAAGCCATATAGGCCCTCAAGAATGTGTCATGCACAAAATCCTCACAGCACTCCCGATCCCCCAGCATGTAAAAAATGAACCGGTAGATATCTTTATAGTACAGTTCGTACCATTGCATGACCTGTTGTTCCTTCATCTGGCCGCTTATGTTCCCCACCTCATTCCCACTCTCTGAACATCAGTCGTATTGGATGTAAAAGTGTGACACTTTTTTCTGAATAGGTAAATCTACTAGTTTCTCTATTATTTTAAAAAGGGCTCCCCAATTTTCGTATTCTATGATACAAGCTGATGCTTGTCTGATATTTTCACATAAGATGTTGTTGTAAGGTTCGGATCTTACCTATCTTCTTCAAGGAAGGGGGTGGAGAGATGTTAATCACTGCGATCATTGTTCTTTTGCTGGCACTTGCATTAGTCGTTGCGATCTTGTTGAATCAGGAAGCTTTAGTCGGTGTTCTTTACAATTGCATCGGCGAAGTCATCAACGCTGACAATGGTGCTGCTTAATCTCTTTGAAAGATTTGAGACCTGAAGACCCTTACAGTCTCCCTGGCCATACCGGTAATGGCCAGGGAAAACAATTTAAACAAAATACCAGGAAAGGATGATCAACGTGCAAGGTAATGAACAGAAGCTTGACCTTGAAAGGTTAAAAAATGATCCCTCATTAGAAGAAGTACTAAAATTAACACAATCCTTGTTTAGCAATTTGCCAGATACAAAAAGCGTTCAGTCAACTCAAAAGACCCCCGTACAAAATGACCTGAATAAAGAAGCTGTCGACAGCCTGTTGAAAACAGCCAAGACAATCGTGAACCCAACCACACTAAGTCTGTTATCGAATTCATTCAATCAGGCTGGAACAACAAAAACAATTGAAAAACCTACCTCTTTCTCAAAGCAAAAGGTCGAACTACTTGAAGATGATCTCAATAGGGTTAAAAGAGAATTAATAGAAACACAGTCTCTTTTAGCAGAAACCAATCAGCATCTAAAGGAACTTGAAACGGAAATAGCATTTCTCAAACGCCGGAGGAGACGCTGAAATGTGCAGGTGAAAAGTCCTTCATAAAGTTTTATGAAGGACTGGATTTTTTTTCTGTAATGTAAACTTTGAAACAAGTATTCACGAATACGTTCACTGCTTTTCTTATAAAAGTGATATCAACAAATAGATCGCTGTCCCCCACATAATCACGGCTGATATTTTATTTATAACCTTTAAGAAACCGGCGGATTGCCCCAGCCTGCCTATGCTTCTGCCGACGTAGGCTAGTGAGAAAAACCAAACCCAGGAAGTGGCTATACACGCAAAGGCAAATGCGATCTTCTCAACGCCAGCGTACGTTATCGAACTTGTGCCAATAACTCCTACCGTGTCCATGATGGCATGCGGATTCAGCAACGAAACGGACGCGGCGAATATAATCTGTTTCTTTGGGGGAAATGCTGCTCCTTGATCAGACGACTGAGCAGGCTTGCTCTTCCACGTTACGCAGCCCATATAGAACAGGAAAATGATCCCCGCCGCTACCAATCCCTGATAAAGCCAAGCAATCTGCAGGACAAGAACTGATACGCCCAAAACTGCCAGAGTGATCAACAAAGTATCGCTTAGCGAGGCAGTCAGGACAACAGGAAGTGCCCTTCTGTACTTAGTATGTAATGCGCCTTGATTGAAAACAAAAACGTTTTGAACGCCTAAAGGCAGGATCAATCCAAACGCCAGGATAAACCCGTGAAAACTTGCTGTTAACATAGAATTCAATTCATTTTAACCCCTCACCCAAAAATTCACTCTACTATAATTCGTTTTTCGTTTTTAAAATCCTTTTTTAATTGCGAAATTCGATTTGGTCTTATTGTTGGGGCATTTTTTTATCAACGGGGAATATATCCTTCTCAACGGGGAATAAAACTGGGACAACGGGGAATAAAACGTCATCAACGGGGAATATCCAGGACGGAACGGGGAATAAAATCTAGATTTCACAGAATGTCCATTTTTCAAGATCATTAACGCAGGGTTTCTGCGCAGTTTTATAGAATAACTGCTAAAAAGTAACTAAGGGAGTGGTATTTTGATAAGAAAAGAAAGAGGATATCCCATTCGGCTTCGGATGTACGAGACCATTTTAAAAAGAATTGTGGACCATCATCTAAAACTCCAGCAAATCGAGCAAGATTATAATGGATGGCGGTCGGGTTATAAAGGTGAGCTGAAGACTGACTATCGCTTAAGCTTTTTACCTGAAAAAGGTTACGATATTTTCAGGGATTTACGACTTCCAGACGGTACATGGTATTTCCAAATGGACACCCTCATATTAACCCTACGCTATATTCTTCTCATTGAAACCAAAAACCACTCTGGCACGCTCTTCTTCGATAAAGAATCCCAACAGATGATCCAAACGAAAGATGAAAAGGAAAAAGCATATGAATGTCCCGTCCTCCAAGTGAAAATGCAATCCTGGCATTTAAGAAGATGGATGATTGAACACAAATTTGCAATCCCCCCTATCTTTCATCTCGTTGTCATCAGCAACCCAAATACAATCATTAAGTCGAATAATCCCCAACTGTATAATACTGTTGTCAAAGGTGATGTGTTATTAAATCGAGTACAACAAATTGACCAGAAAAATTCAAAAGAAGTTTTTACTGCAAAAGAGCTAAAAAAATTGTCAAATATGCTTTTGAAAAAGCATACGCCTCAGCATCCGGATTTATTAAAGTTTTACTCCTTGACTGATGAGGATTTCCATAAAGGTGTTGAGTGTCCAGCTTGTTCTTCTTTTGGAATGTTCCGGGAAAAGTGGCATTGGATGTGCCCTCACTGTGGCCATACCTCAAAATCCGCTCATTATGGAGCCATAATGGATCACTTTCTTCTGTACAAACCCACGATGACGAACCAAGAGTTCAGGGACATTGCGAAAATTGATTCACTCAAGTCCGCAAACCGCATGTTATCTTTCATGAACCTACCCGCCACCGGTATAAATAAAGGGCGGATCTACCATATGCCTGCTGACATAGATACATTTTTTACTTTTCCCAAAATTTAACCCCCAACTATATGCTAAAAGGCCAAAGGTTAGTCATGGCTTTGTCATAATTTTTGAGTATGGTCATTATAGTAGCTCTGGTATCTCTCCTTTAAATGGGAGCTTATATAAAGGATAATCTCGGTTTAACGAGAATTATTAAAACATGAAGTTAAGGAGGTTAGCAGTTTGCTAAGTGAAACATTGCAGATCAATAAGAAAAGCTGGGACTAAGTGGCGCCTCGGTTTTATGGAAGAACAGCCTTACCGGAGTATGGCCCTTTTGCTCCGACAGAAAATGAATTGAATTTATTTGGAGATATTCGCGGCAAGAAGGTATTGGATATTGGTTGTGGAAGCGGACATTCCCTGAAATACATGGAAGAATGTCAGGCATCCGAATTATGGGGAGTCGATCTATCAAGAACACAAATTGAGGCAGCAACAGGACTTCTTAAAGATACAATGGCAAAATTGTTTGAATCTCCAATGGAGGGAAACCCAGGGATACCTGAAACTTATTTTGACATCGTATACTCGATCTATGCCCTTGGGTGGACAACGGACCTTGAGAGTACCTTGAAAAATATCCATACATACCTAAAAGCTGGAGGGACTTTTATCTTTAGCTGGGAACATCCGTTATTCAGCAGAGTACGAAGTGATGACCAAGGTTTGAAATTCGATAAATCCTATCACGAAGAGGGTCCATACGATCACCAGGCGTGGGATCATCCCGCGATTATGCAGCAATATAAGATGAGTACATACATCAACTCACTTGTAAAACATGGTTTACAAATTGTCCAGATGATTGAAGATGTTCGGATATCAGAAGAACTGAAAGCCAGGGATGAAAATAGATGGTATAACTGGGACAAGGTACAAAAAGTGCCAACGACCATCATTTTTAAATGCAAAAAGGTTTAAAGACACAAAAAGGACTTCTGGCTGAAGTCCTTTTATCTTTTAAGCTTTTAAAATCTGAGAAACAAAACCACTGGACAGAGTAATGATAAAAGCGAATAGGCCAAATAGCAAGGTATTATTCCAATCAGTCATTGCATTTGATCCAGTAAGTATGGTTGCTGAAAGAGCAGCAGTAAGCATGGCCTGCAGGACGGTAAGTTTCTTCATAATTTCCCCTCGCTTTAGTGTGAATGATTTTTCTTTAGTTGCATAAGAATTGCCAAGTCTACCTGGTCAATGTGTATGTCTTCAATTAAATCCCAAAGTAGTATTTTAGTGGTTTCATTGTTCTCATGGAAAGGTTCCAAGAAATTTACTCTCGAGTAGTAGATAGGATTGTATTTAAAAGTACCGCTTAGCAAATTTTTTACTTTTAATAATCCCATAAAGTGAAGGTTTAATGAAATTTTGCCTGTCTCTTCATAAAGTTCCCTTTTCGCACATTCTAATGGAGTTTCTCCCTTTTCTCTCTTTCCAGCTGGAAGTTCCCACTGCTTACGCAAACTGTTATAGCAAAGGAGGTATTTTCCATCCATTTCCAGAAGGGCGAAAGAACCCGCAAGCGGTGAATATTGTTTTATATCCTGCTCGGAGATTTTTAATAGCTCCATGAATTCAAAACCGTTATTTTGAGTCGTAACCATCCAACAATCTTCCCTGTTCATCGCGGATTCTGGCACCATAATGGACATGCCAGTGCATATGCTTATTGCTTTGATAGTTTCCAATGTTTGTTGAGATTGTACAGGCACCGTGTTCTTTTTCTAACTTTGCTGCAACTTCCCTAATGACACGAAATACATCCTCCAGAATTCCCTTCTCTTCCTTCGTCACTGTTAGAAAAGAAGAAATATGCTTCTTCGGTATGAACTTGATAATACGGGCGAGTATGATAGAACGCCAGACTATGTTCTGTTTCAGATATCATTTCAACCTTAGTCCGTCCAGTTAGAACTTCGTAACAGTAGAAATCTTCGTGTTTCAAGTGAATCCTCACCTTTGGTCATTTTATAAAGCTGTCTTTACCCTGTTTACAATATAGTGATTAACATAATGCTGATAGCTTTTTGTCAGTTCTTCTGGCAATTGATTAAGGTTAAAGAATTGGAGATCAATGGATTCATTTTCGTCCATTTCAATTTCCCCATTGTATTCTTGTGTTGAATAAACGACAGTAACAGAATAAAGTTCGTCGCCATTTGCTACTTTTAAAAAATACTCAGATCCGGAAAATACCCCTTCTAACTGTAATTCACCGATATCAAGGCCGGTTTCTTCTTTTACTTCCCTTCTGGCGGTCTCCTCGAGGCTTTCGCCTAGTTCCATTATTCCCCCTGGCAGACCCCAGCCGCCATCTGTCCGGTGCTGAAGCAAGACTTCTCCATCTTTGTTAAAAATCAGCACTACAGACCCAGGTAGTATAAGCGGCCTGTTGCCGACGATTTTTCTTAAATCACTTACCCATCCCACAATACCACTCCTTTCATTTTTTCCTGAATAAAGCGGCCATTAATGCGGATGTCCCAAATACCCCTTGATCAGGAGTCTTTTCAATCATTTTCCGGATTTCCATAGCTTCCAGGCCATTAAAGGTTTCTCTGAGTTTTTTTTCTGTAAAACCGAGTCCACCTCTCATGCTTCTCTCTCTGTAAACATCCCAATCAGACATTGATGCACCGCCGAGCTCTCCACCTTCAACAAAACAGGTTAAAGCAAAATGTCCGCCAGGCTTCAATGCTCTAAAAACCAACTCTATGTAATTCATCCTTCTGTGTGGAGGAATATGGTGGAAACACCCGGAATCATACACCAGGTCATAAGCATTCTCCTCCAGACTCAAGTCAAAAATATTACTTTCAATAAAATTCACCTGGACATTTTGTTTGTTCGCTCTGTCCTTTCCCCATCTCAGCCCTTCCGCAGATTGGTCAACAGCGTCTACTGTGAAGCCTATTTTGGATAAGTAAATGGCATTTCTCCCGGGACCACAGCCAAATTCCAGCACTCTTCCCGGCTTAAGCTTCTCGCTTTCAAAATAGCTAACCAAATTCTCATCGGGCAAATTTCGGAAAAATGGAACCTTGCGTCCTCTGTCGGAGTAAAAGTCATTCCAGTTAAATTGGCGCTCCTCTTCCAACAAATGATCCAGCATATTCAATAGATCCTCATAGCTGTAAATCGTCTCTTTCACTATATACCTCCTCAGCCTCTGACTGGTGAAATTAAATGCATGTGACCGCTTTTGTCCCCTGGCGTAATCAATACAGGCCTCATTGAACCTGAAAAATGAATGCTGACTTCCTGATCTGTTATGGTCCTGAGCGCTTCCATCAAAAACTGACTGTTTAGCGAAATAGAGATATCTGTATCGCCCTCTAGCCTGATCACTTGTTGGGTTTCTTCAATTTTCCCTAAATCAGTTGATTTGGAAGAAATCTTCAGTTTACTTTCATCAATCAGCTCTACCTTAACATTGTAATTGCTTGCATCCCTCGAAAATAAACTGGCACGCTCGATTTCTTTTAACAAAAGAGTTGTACTTAAAGTCAAAACTGTTTTCGTATCATTCGGGACCAGAGTGTCAAGATTAGGGTAATTACCTTCAATCAAACGAGTGTAAAAGGAGCATAGTGGGGATTTGAAAATTAAAAAGTTTTCTGCTAGACCAATCTCCATCATCTCATGTGAATCGCTGAATAACCTTTGTAATTCCTTGATAGAAGACAGAGGTACTATTGATGAACCTTCAATGCCGGTTTCTATTTGAACCTCCTTCATCGCGAGCCTGTGTGAATTCGTAGCGGCACACGTGATTTTTTTATCCTTAATGGAGAACAGCATTCCGGTCAATACTGGCCTTATATCGTTTGTTGATGCGGCAAAAGCAGTCTTTTTAACCATGTCGATGAGTGATCCTGCAGGTACTTGTAATTTTTTTCGAAATATTCAGAACCGGCATAACAGGGTACTCTTCATGTTTAAATAGGCTTAATGCAATGGAGATTTCTTCGGACTGAATGGAAAGCTTTTCATGAGTGTGCAGCCTCCCAATTGTGATTTCCTCTGGCAATTTTTTTATTAGCTCCAAAAAGTACTTTCCAGGTATGACCACGCTGCCCGAATGTATGATTTTCAGCTTCCCATCCGGATAAACCGGAATGCATTTTTCGAGGATAAAATCATGATTACTGACCACCAAATGCAATCCTTCCGGAGATGCAGTAATTTTAATGCCAGATAGAATATCCGGATTAGCATTCATGGGAAGTGATCTGCTCATTTCTATAAGTGCTGGTACAATAGTCTTTTTATCAACGGTAAATTTCATATGTAATCCTTTCCGTATGAAGTTTCAATATTACAAATTCGACAAGAAGATGGGAAATCCTTGTAAATAAACGCAAAAGCGACCTTCTTTTTGAGAAGATCGCTTTAAGTTATTTTTTTACAATCACTTGAATGACATGGCCAACTCCTGTATGCAGTTCTCCTTCTACCCGTTCCTGTTCTCCATAAAAGAAATGAAGCACCTCATACTCTTTAACCCACTGTAACAGGTCAGCAGGATCATATAGCATATCAGTTGTTTTCGGGCCACCTGTTCCATACTTCAACTGAGCTTCGGAATATACCTCCATCATGATTATGCCACCTGGTTTGACAGCTCCAAAAAGTTTATCGAACACTGCTTTTTGAACACCTTTCGAAAAATGGCCGAAGACCATGATCGCTGCATCAAATGTTTCGATTGGTACCGGATCCTTGATCAAATCCTTCTGCTTTGTGTTCACATGTACTCCGAACCTTTCTGCCAGGGCTTCTGTTTTCTTCAGACCATTTAAAGCATAATCATAAGCTGTAACTTGGTGTCCCTTTTTTGCAAGATATACTGCATTCCTGCCTTCACCTTCCGCAAAAGCAACAATAGTCTTTGCATTTTCTAAACGATCGGCTTTTTCTTTGATAAAAGAGTTGGGCTCTTCTCCATAAACATATTTTGACGACCCAAAACGTTCATGCCACGGGTTCTCCATACAATCACTCCTTCCTCATCATTATACCCAATACCCTTTTTTTAGTATGATTAAAAAAGGTCAGGCTAACCTATGTCTTAGTGGGTATCAATATACAAAGGAGGTAGATTGTAATGAAAGAATTAACATCCATGGAGGAAGTCAAAAGCTTGATTAGCGATAATGAACTTAGCTTCATCTATGTGCTGGCAGACAGCTGAAGCGTATGCCATGGCTTACTTCCTCAGGTAGAGGAAGTACTAAAGGATTTTCCCAACATTGAAGCTGGGCTGGTGAATGCCGGCAAAGTAGAAGAAATCGCCGGCTTCTTGATGGCCTTCACCGTACCAGTCCTTGTCCTCTATGCAGATGGCAGGGAATATTTGAGGGAGGCAAGAATTGTCCAGGTCGAGAAATTCAGAGAAGATGTCGCCAAAATTCACGAAGGTTTTTTTGGTGAATAAAGTTGCTAAGGGGACCGGCATAGGCCCGTCTCCTGTTATTTTAAACAACCACTGGCGAGTTCGGACAAATTTTCAGCGTTTTGCTCTTTAACTTGTCCAACCGGTTTTTTTCTTACAGCTATTGTTGGCCCTGCCCTTGTCCAAAAAAGGGATTACTTAGGACAATTTTTTAAGGTACCTCTTCAAACCTGTCCGGACTTGGATCGGATTGAACAATATTCACTAACCAAATTATCGTAAAATCCAGGCATTTTTGATGGGCTTTTACTAGCTATTTTAAGGCTGTTTTTCTGAGGTTTTTCCGCTCCTATTTCTTTTCTATCCTAAAAGCACCAAATTTTACTAAGCTGCCACAATCCAATGTTTCCCCTCTTTAACGAATAATACTGTTGCTATACAGGCAAAATAAACCCGATGTCCAAGTTCCTTACATAAGGAGAAACTATGAATATTAATTCGATAAGGAGTGCGATCATGGGAATTTTAAGTGGAAATCCGAAAGATGAACCTTTACATTATGGCGAGGTTTATGGCATGTGGAGTCATTTGCTTGTTAATCATGGCTTGATTGCTGGATACCAGACTTTTATTAATCACATCGGGGATGAGGATCTTAAAAAGCTTGTCCAGGATGCGATTGAGGCGATGAAGGAAGAGAATCAGCAGCTGGAAGAATTGTTGAAAACCAACGGAATTGGGTTGCCGCCTTCTCCACCGGAGCGTCCGGTAGCACATTTGGAAGATATTCCTCCAGGAGCAAGATTTAGTGATCCGGAAATCTCTGCTGCCATTTCAAAGGATGTTGCGGAAGATCTGGTTGCTGCGAGCACGATGATTGGGCAGTGCATCAGAGAGGACATTGCAGCAATGTACGGGCAGTTCCATATGGCTAAAGCACAATTTGGCGCTAAAATGCTGAAATTGAATAAATCCAAGGGCTGGCTCATCCCTCCTCCGCTTCAAGTCAAATCTCCGGAAAATTAAACCAATCAATCTAATTTTTTTAAAAAAACAGCAGATCCAGTGGATCTGCTGTTTTTACTTTCTCCAAACCCGCTTGTTCTCAATCCTTCTGGTGTAACCAAGAGCATCAAGTCGTTCCAGGAATGGAATCATGTATTTTCTTGATAGTTCAACGGCTTCCTTAGCTTCGGAGACTTCGAATTCTTCCCCCGTTTGGTCTCTCAGTTTTTGGACGGCCTCTCTAAAATGCTCGCCATACCATGCATATTGATCATCAAGCAGGACGATTTCACCCTGATCTTCGAGGAAACGCTTAAGTTCATATGCAATAGAGTCTGGTATGCCGGCATTTTTGATGTAATCATTAAAATAATCAACCTTGAGACCAGCGTTCTTTAACTCATTAAGCATGTTTTCCGTCCGTTTTTCCCAATTCTTCGGGATATGCGGCGCAAAAGCGGCTAAGGATATAAACTGTTCTTTCCTCGTGAAGACTCCTTTTGTAATTCCATTTTCGATAATGAATTCGAGTAGGGATCTAGGAAATGACTTTTGCAGTGACTGCAGCAGCTCTGCTTTGTTCATTCCGGTTCTCATCGGATTATCTTGATGGTAGTCATACAGTCTGTCGCGAATATCTTCCTCAATTACTTCCGCCAGTGACAAAAGGGTATATTCCTTACTGGAAATCTTGATGAATTGTTCATCCTCAAGATTGGTCTGGAGCGTGTCCAGGTCAAGCGCCGTCCTTTTAATCAAGTCTTCGATGGAGAGACTTTTTGCTTCATAAAGTGCAGCATTAATCCTTTCGACCGGTGTCCCTGCCTTCTTTTTCTCAAGTTCTTCGATTGTCTGCTGGCCAAAACGGTACTTGTTGCCGCGAGGATCGATGACCCAGCCGCCGCCAATCGTTTCCTGCGGACTTGGACGGCGCACAATGAACCGGTCGCCGCGCTTGGTGACGATTTTCTCCTCAAGCCGCAGCTGGCAAAGTATCTCGCCGTTGTCCTCTTTTAACTCATTACGGTCAAAGAAGACAATCCTTCCCATCACTTCTGCTGTACCTATATGGCACTTTATCGGTGTCCGTTGCTTCACCAGGTGTTCAAGATCCTCGACTACCCGGATGGCGACGTCTATTGTATTGGTAATGATAAAATGGTCAGATGAAACCAGGACTTCTCCTCGTTCAAGATCATCCTTCGAGACACCAGAAAGATTGATTGCCGCTCGCTGTCCAGCAAAAGCCTGTTTGGCTGGCTGGTGGTGTACCTGGAGCTGTCTCGCTCTCACTTCAAGACCCGATGGCATGACCTTCAATTGCTGGCCTTCCTCCACCGTTCCTTCATATACAGTTCCTCTGACAACCGTTCCCTGACCTTTAACTGTAAAAACCTGGTCAATCGGAAGCCTGAATGCACCTTTGGCGTCACGCATTTCCTGCTCTTTTAACGTTTGGATAATTAAATCTTTCAGTTCGTGAATTCCTTTCTTGGAAAGGCTGTCGACCATCATAAAAGGAGAATTCTCAAAAACTGTTCCTTGCAGCTCTCCCAGTATATCGTCTTTCACTAGCTCAATGAATTCCTCTTCAACACGGTCGATTTTCGTAATCGCAATTATACCTGAACAAATCCCAAGGAACCCGAGGATATCAAGGTGTTCACGTGTCTGAGGCATAACCCCTTCGTCGGCCGCAACAACCAGGACGACGAGATCGATTCCTGCCACACCAGCAATCATCTGTCGAATGAAACGCTCATGTCCAGGTACATCGACAACGGAAATCTGTAATTCATCATCCTCATATAAGGGCGCAAATCCCAATTCAATGGAAATTTGCCGTTCTTTTTCTTCTTTCAGCCGGTCGGTATCAACGTTCGTCAACGCTTTTGTCAGCGAAGTTTTTCCGTGGTCAATATGGCCGGCCATTCCGATGGTAAAATATCTCTTGCTCAAATGCTGACACCTTCTTTGTTATGTATAAAATAACTCTACCTATAAACCGTAAATAGTTCAAGCGACTAAATTTAGAACAATTTCATCCAATCCTAATTTAGAGCGTGGCACCAATTGCGCCGCTGAATTCTCCATTTTGGATAAACTCCGGCTCCAAATCAGACATTTTACAATAATAGTCAAGACTGTCCTGCAATGGTTTATTGCCGGATAGCGTACTCCCGATGAAGGCAACCTTCTTTGCGCGGTGAATTGCAGCATTCTGGACAGTGAACAATGTAATGGTTTCTGCAATCATGTTAAATAGTGAAGTAATTTGGTCCTCAGGAGAACCGGATTGTTCCCCGCTCGCTTTGGCAAAGTTGCTGGCAGTCAAATCACCTGGAATGGGGGGCTCATGGGATTCATAAATATCCTTGACCAGCATATCGACATTGCCTCGATCACCTGCGGCTGACAGATCAACCAATTTTGAAAATTCATCTGTGCCTGAAAGGATGTGCCCCAAACCTAACAAGGTTCCTCCGCCAATCCCGCTGCCGAAAACTCGCTCATAACGCTCTCCGTCCATAGTAAACCAAGAGGTACCTGTTCCAATGTTGACGAGCAAAAACTTTTCTTCCAGGGATCTCTGTTCTTTGGCCAAAAGGTATTTGACACCTTCACATACAGCCTTAAATTCTTCAACAATTGCAGCATCCGGAAAAAAGGCGCTTTTTAAATTCCCTGCCCTGCCGCCAGTAAGGCAGATGGTTTTGTCTGAATGAAGCATTCTGATCCATTTTAAGGCAGGATCCATTTCATCAAGAGGGTACTTCCGGAAATGTATTCTACCGTTTTCTTCATAGGCAATTTTCATCAATGAACCGCCAGCATCGATTCCGATCTTGTTATTCATGAGTACCTCCTCTTTGAAAAAACAGCCATTTTTTCCATTGTACTTGTCCGCAAATCATGATTGCAAAGAAAATGCGGCAGTTGATAATCAACTGCCGCAGCATCTAGAAATTTGGTAAATTGTCCAGGTTGTTCTCTTTGATTCCGTCTGGCTCGCTCCTGAGGATATCCCGGCCGTATTTGTGGAACACATCAACATGGGCCAGCTTACCCGCCTTTGCTTCAGAGAGGGCCGTAACGTAATCAAGCTCCCTCCCGCTCTCGGTTTTAAAAGCGATTAAATCGTCATCATCATTTTTTCGCACAGCAACAATCTGCTCTTTTCCTGGCTCGTTCATATTTGCTTCCATCTCTGCTTGCCCTCTGCTTTGTTCTTTATAATCGTTGTAAATTTGGTTGAAGTCTTTGTTTTCCATTTTAACACCTCCCGAACATATGTTTAGTTTGGTCAGAAGGTAAAGAATTATTCAAAAAAGGGTGACGCTCCGTCACCTTAGTCTCTTTTTAAAACGGCTGCCATGCCAGTGTTCTTGCTTTGTTGAATCGTTGCTCGACTTCCTTCCAGTTGACTACACTCCACCAGTTTTCAACATATTTTGCCCGTTCGTTTTTGTATTGCAGGTAGTAAGCATGCTCCCATACATCCAACACGAGCAATGGAACAACATCCCACTGACTAAGGTTTTGGTGTTTTTCTGCCTGGAGGATTTCCAATCTGTGGGATCTTGGCGACCAAACAAGAATCGCCCATCCTACTGCTTCAACATTTTTAGCCGCTTCGGTAAAATGCTTCTTGAACCTTTCAAAGCTGCCGAATGACTCATTGATTGCCCTGCTTAGCTGTCCCTTCGGAGTTCCTCCTCCATTAGGACTCATGATGGTCCAGAAAATCGTGTGAAGATAATGACCGGCTCCATGGAAAGCAGCTTCTCTTTCCCAATGTTTAATCAGGCTGAACTCTCCCGTTTCCCTTGCTTTGTGCATTTCTTTTTCAGCCTTGTTCAGCCCATCCACATAGCTTTGGTGATGCTTAGAGTGATGAAGTCTCATAATTTCAGCCGCAATGGCCGGCTCCAAAGCATTATATGCATATGGCAATGGCGGCAATTTATGGCCGCCAATCGGAACCGGCTGGAGTCTCACTCCCTGTTGCCGATCGTTTCCTTCTTGCTGTTCATTCAAATAGCCATTTAGCTCATCGTTAAGACTTCTTGCTTGTGTATAGAGCTCTTCCTGGTCCCCTGAAACCTCCGCATCCCGTTTTAGAGTCAGTAGTCGTTCCTGCCATTGATTCCAACCAGCGTCATTATCCGCTTCCCGAAGCTGAGACCGTACAGAAGTCCACTTCATTTCCATATCATTGCACCATTGTTGTAATGAATATCTGAACCAGTAGCCGTTCATCCTATCACCCTCCCCGAATTGCCATCCATAAACAAAATATGAGGAGAGCTGTGTGGACATTACCTTTCTTTTTGAACTTTCACTCAAGTTTTCCCAAGAATTTTTATATACCACGAAATAATAACGTTTTTGGCCGGAAAAAGTTTATAATAAGTATTGTGAATATTTTGAAGGGAGATTTATCATGGCATATCCTAATACCGATGAAACAGTAAACCTGTTAAAGGAACTGGTCTCAATTCCTAGTCCCTCTGGCAATACAAATGAAGTGATTACATATGTGGAAAACCTTTTAAAAGAATTGCAGGTTGAAACGAAAAGAAATCGCAAAGGCGGATTGATTGCCACTCTGCCAGGTAAGGACCAGCAGAACCACAGAATGCTGACTGCGCATGTCGATACTCTGGGCGCGATTGTAAAAGAAATCAAGCCGAGCGGCCGATTGAAATTGGATTTGATTGGCGGATTCAAGTACAACTCTATTGAAGGTGAATATTGTGAAATTGAAACCTCGAGCGGAAAGAAGCTTACGGGGACGATTTTGATGCACCAAACATCCGTCCATGTATACAAGGATGCAGGCAAAGCGGAACGAAACCAGGATAATATGGAAGTGCGGCTGGATGAAAAAGTACATAACGCTGATGATGTCAGAGCCCTTGGAATCGAAGTAGGAGATTTCGTTTCATTCGACCCGCGCGTCCAGATAACTCCGTCTGGATTCATCAAGTCTCGTCACCTGGACGACAAAGCAAGTGTCGCCATCCTGCTTCAGCTGATCAAACAGCTCAAAGCCGAGAACATTGAATTGCCTTATACAACACATTTCCTGATCTCCAATAACGAGGAAATTGGTTATGGCGGAAACTCAAACATCACTCCTGAAACAGTAGAATACCTTGCTGTCGATATGGGTGCTATGGGTGACGGCCAGTCGACCGATGAATATACTGTTTCCATCTGTGTGAAAGACGCAAGCGGACCATATCATTATGAATTAAGAAAGCGGCTCACGCAGCTGGCAATCGACAATGAAATAGGCTACAAGCTCGACATTTACCCTTTCTATGGTTCGGATGCTTCAGCTGCGATTCGTTCAGGTCACGACATTATCCACGGCCTGATTGGACCAGGAATTGATTCATCACACGCTTTCGAAAGAACACATAAAGATTCAATTGAAAATACTGCAAAGCTTCTTTATCATTACGTCCAATCAGACATGATCATTTAAAGAGCACAAGAGGCTGACTTTCAGGTTAAACAAATTCAACCTGGGAGTCAGCCTCTTTTATTTTTTTCTAGCTATTGGGTTTAAATGGATGGATTCAAAGTAGATAGAGAAGGCTTTCTTGACCTATTTATCTTAATTTTTATTCATGTTGTTGAGGAAAAACATGAATGTCCATTATGAGGATCAACGGGTTCGTATTATATCTTGTTTTTGTTTTGCATTTGAATGTGAATCTAGAAACCTGAGTTGATTGTAGTGGAATGCGCGAAGACTCCTCCGAAAATGCTCACGCATTTCTATCGTGCGTGGGTCCATTCGGGGAAGCTATTCAGGTCCTGCGGGATCAGTTGGCCAGGTGAGACCCCGCAAGAGCGAAGCAATGAGGAGGCTCAGCACCAACGCCGCGGAAAGCGAAGCACATGAAGCGGAAATCAACGGATCAATTTTAGAAACTAACCTAAAAATAGAGGGTGCCCAAGAGTTTATTCCTTTTGAGACACCCTCTTAGATATTAATTGCCACTTTCCAGTTTGATGGCCCTCGTCGCAATAAAACATCTGATATACTGGTCTAATGGTCTTCTTCCGCCAAAATCATCCTCATACAATCCGGCAATCAAAAATCCGGCATCGACTTGGCCCTGGATTTGGTCTTCTAAAGTATGTCCGAATTCAATCGTTTGATTTGATTCCATGTATGCCTCAATTTCCTCAGCAGTAAGGCCATCCAGTGTCGAATAAGGGATCCTGTGTTTGACAACAAGATTTCCTTTCTGGTCTTCTTCATCATCGAAAATAAACAAAAGCGGATTTGTGAATCCTGAAATAAGTATTCCTCTATCTTTCAATACACGCGCGGCTTCTTTCCATACTGCGGAGAGATCTTCAACGAACACATTAGAAACTGGGTGGATAACCAGATCAAATTCTTCGTCCTGAAAAGCAGAGAGATCGGTCATGTCGCATTGCAATGTTTTCAATTCCAAGCCATCTCTTCTGGCTACCATTTCATCCTGCTCCAGCTGCTTCTTTGAAATATCAACGACCGTAACATCCGCGCCGGCAGCTGCCAGTATTGGTCCTTGCTGTCCACCCCCTGAGGCAAGGCACAGTACTTTCACCCCATTTAATGACTGAGGAAACCAGCTTCTCGGCACTTGTTTTTCTGTTGTTACTGTTATCTTCCATTCTCCTGCTCTTGCTTTCTTAATATCCCCGGCTGAAACGGCCTTCGTATAGACAGCTTCTTCTTCCACCTTCTTGTCCCATGCAAGACTATTATGTTTTACAGTATCCATTTCTATCATCCTAACTCTATTATTCTTTCAGCACTATGATTTAATATTTCTTCATAGAGCTCATGCCATTCATGGTAATATTCTTCTGCCTGATTCTGGTCGATAAAGATGCGTTCTGCGGATTCATATTCAGCACGAAACTCATGGATCACATCGATTTCCATACGGTAAAATACCTGGTAACCCACCTTTGGGTATTTGCCATTTTCATTCCAGTGGATGTTTTCACTATGATCAACAGTAATAGAACCTAGTAAAGTACAACTCCCTGAGACATATGCTTCCTCCATTGTCTCCCTTTTGAAGCATTCTTCTGGTGTTTCACCTGGATCGATATGGCCGCCAGTCATGTCCCAGCCTCGTTCTGTTAACTTTACAAGCAATATTTGATCATTGTGGAAGCAGAAGCCATGAACGCTTGTAATCAACTCTAATGGCGGCAGCTGGTCACCTTTTACCCATGTCAACTTCACTTTTGCTTCTCCCCAATTGACGTAAATCGTCGTCACTGTATCCCCCCAACTATCCCATTCACATGTAACTCTACCAATTATAACCAGATTCTTAATAATCTGACAACGAAAAAAAGAGAAATGTGTATTATCCAACCGGAATATTGCAAGCAGCAAAAAAAGCATCGGAATGCCGATGCTTTACAAAAGTGTAAGTATGGACTCTTTAGCCTTTCTGCCTGATTCTTTCAATGACGGTTCCGACTTCATCAGGCTTCACAAATTCTACCGGGGAGAAGCCTTTTTCAAATATGATCGAATCCGCTTCAATCATGAGAACATATTTACCATTTATCTTCGCAAGATGGATACTGTCTCCGTAATCTGCAAGCAAACCTTTAACCGAGATATGATCAAGCTTCATTTTAAGCTCCAGTTCAGGGGTATGCTCTATTAGCTGGGCTGCAGCCTCGATAACTTGTTCGGGTTCAAAACGTTCCTGAAGCTCTCGCTTTTCACTTGCTGCCCAGATTTCCATTGCATTTTCAAGCTGTTCCCGTTCTTCACTTTCGGGTTCGAACGTTTCTTCCATATGGCCGCGGACCATTTCGATAACCTGTGTTTTAACGATTTCAGGCATAGATTGTCCGTACTCGACAAATTTTAGGAAATCTTCGAAATAACGGGCGTGGGAGGCCTGGTTGATTTTAAGCTCATTATCCTGGATCATTCCCTCTTCGGGCATGTAAGGATAATGAATCGATTTCATGCTTTTCGTGGTGATGGCCATTTCCACCTGGCGGATCAATGTGGACTCATCTGAAATTGACGCTACTTTTTGCTCAAAATCGCATTTAAGGATGAACACAAAGGCATCATCGAAATACTTGCGCAGTTTTGCGCGGGCAACAATGAATGCCCCGCCCCGAACGGCGCTTGTGTCAACATAGGCAATCGCAAATTTTTCGCTTTCCTGCTGGAAAACTTCCTTGGATTCCGCAAATCTTACACGGTGAAAAAGATTATAGTTTGGATTGGAGGTCAAATCATGGCCCTCCTCGACAATGAAGTAGCCAATCTTTGTTGGTACTTCTTCATTTTTCGGGTGGCGCTCTACCTTCCTCTTAACGATTTTAGTAAATTCTCCGTCGAGGAAATCCTTTAAGGGACTGTTTTCATACTCTTCCTCATTAAGTGTCTGGAAATGTTTATACCTTTTGTCGGCATTCTCGCCTTTTCCTTCTACCTGTACTACATAAAATGATAGATATTCTACCTCAAAATCCATGATCAAACTCCCTGCTGTCTATATAATCGCTAAAATACAGCATCACGTTCGATGCTGTATTCCTGGCGTTAATTCATCAATACAAATTCTGTTTTACTGCCGCTTTGAGTAGAAATGACTTCCAGCCTGGCATCAATCCGTTCCTTCAGCTCAGGCACATGGGAAATGATGCCCACAAGGCGGCCGCTGCTCTGGATATCAATCAGCGCTTCAATCGCCTGGTCAAGTGACTCAGGATCGAGTGTTCCGAATCCTTCATCAATGAACATCGTTTCCAGCGAGACTCCGCCTGCATAGTTCTGAACGACGTCTGCCAGTCCCAGCGCAAGTGATAACGCTGCTTTAAAGCTTTCTCCGCCTGACAAAGTCTTGACGTGCCGCTCCTGTCCAGTATAAGCATCCTGGACCAGCAGCTCTAGACCACTTTGGACATTTCCTTTTGAGCGGTCCGTTTTCCTTAAGAGAAGGTAGCGGCCGCTTGTCATCTTGTTCAGCCTGATATTCGCCTCAGCAAGGATATCATCCAGGAATGCTGCAAGTACAAAGCGTTCAAATGTAATCCTGTACGTGTTCTGCCCCTTCGAGATTTCATACAGATGCCCGATGAGCTTGTATTTTTCTTCAAGCACCTTCATCTGTTCATTTAATGCTTCCACTTGCTCCAGGATCGTTTGGTTATCTCGTTTTTTTAGATTTAGATCCTGATAGGCTTCATCTGCTGTCTGGATCTTAACCTTCAACTGAGCAAATTCGGTTTGCAAAGCTTCCATGTCTGGCTTTTTGATGTCCTTCAGCATGGCTGAGAGCTCAGTATATCTGTCTGATACCGAGCGGACTTCTTCTCGGTAATTCCTGATTTGCACATCAAGCTGCTGGATTTCATGTTGAGGCAATTTCGCCTGCTGATAGAATTGGTACGATTCAAACCCCTGCGCATTCATGTTATTCTTGAAGGTTTCCCGTTCAGCAGCGAGTTTCTCATTCGTATCCTGCAATCGCTTTTCCGCTTCTTCTCCACGCGCCTTTACTGATCCCAGCTGTTCTTTGGCGTCCTGGAAGGTTTTCCGTGACTGCTCCAGCTCAAATTCAAACTGTTTCTGCAGGCGAATCGCAGTTTGCAGCTTCACATTGAATTCGTGAAGGGAGCGCAGTTCTGCAGGAATCTTTTTGGTCATTCCCTCCAAAGTTGTCTTCTTTTCTGTATATTGAATCACCAGCTGCTGATACCCTTCTTCCAGTTCTTTCAGCTTTTGTTGCAGTTTATCTTTTCCGTCTTCGAATCTCTTTAACTCTGCTTTTATTTTCTCAAGCCGCTGCAACTTAACAGTGATTTGACTTTGCTCCTTTTTCAGCTTATCAAGATCACTTTCGGTAATCTTGATTTCATCGAACAAAAAGTCGATCTGTAATGCTGGCCTCTGCTTTACAATGTCGGCTAACATTTCTTCTTTAGCTTCGGATAATGATTTCAATAATGTCTCAGCTTCAATAAAAGTCTTTTCAGCAAGGCTCTTTTCTTTCTCGAGCGCCAATACCTGCTCCCTACTCGCTTTAAGGTCTTTTTCATCAGGGATGAAGCCTTCCCCGGAAGAAGCCGGTGATGGGTGATGATCGGACCCGCAAACAGGACATGCTTCTCCATTCTTTAATGAAGCAGCCAGAACGGCAGCCTGAGACTGCAGCCATTTCTGTTCTAAATCAGCAACCAGTGCTTTGCCGTCTTCAAGCCTGGCTATTGCCTGCTCGTAGGCACTCTTTCGCTTTTCACAACCTGAGCTGGCATGTTCAAATTTTAAAAGATGTGCTTCCAGCCTTCTCAACTTGTCCAATTCACCATCCAGCTTCTCCAATTTCCTGTCATTTTCCAGGAACAGAATTTGGGCCTTTTCAGCCTCTTCTTTTTCAACTTTAAGTGCTAAAATGCGCTCATCTGCTGCTTTAACTGCTTTTTCATCATGCTCACGGAGGTTCTTTGTCTCTTCAATCGATTTCTTTAATTTTTCCACACTTTCAGCAACGCTGGCAAATATCTGTACATCTTCCTTCATGTGTTCCAGCTTACTGACATGTTCGGCAGCAGCAATGCGTTCTGGTTCGCGGTCAAGCTGGTTTTGATGTTCCAATTCGGCATCTTTAAGCTTTCCTGTTAATATCTCAATCTTTTGTGAGATTTCCTTGACCTGTTTTGCCAGTACATCGCTATCAGCCCTTAGGCTGTGACATAGCTGTTCTTGTGCATCGAGTATGGCAGCCTTCTTTGCCAGCTCAGCTTGCTTTTCTTTTTCGATATAAAGCCCTTTTTCGTGTTCAAGCTTTTCTTTTGTCTGCTTTAGTGATTCCAGAGACTGGATTTGTTTTAAAGTTGTCTCCGCCTCGAAAATGCGCTGCTGCATCTGGTCCCGTTCTTTTTGAAGCTGCTCACGTTCCGTGTTTAGCTGTTCCAGCTTCACTGCCATTGCCTCTATCTCGTTTTTTAAGAGGGGCAGGAGAATGACATCGTTCACACTTCCAGCTTCCACGTATTCTCTTAATTGAGGAATCTCCAGTGCTTTAATCCCCCGAAGGGCCGAGTTCCTTTTTTCTTCCTGATCCTCAACCGACTTTTTTAATAGATTCGCTTCTTCCTTAAGTTTTTCTTCCACACGCTTAAAAATTTCAGTATGGAAAAGCCTCTGCAAGATCACTTCCTTCTCCTTACTGTCTGATGTAAGAAGTTTTCGGAATTCACCCTGGGGAATCATCAGGATCTGCCTGAACTGATTGCTGTCAATGATCATGATTTCCTTGATCTTCTCATCAACTTCTCGCACATTGGATGCAAGCAGTTGTAGTTTTCCATCTTCATCGATTAAGTGCAGTTCCGCCTTGGCACCGACTGTTGTTGTACCATCGCCGCTCTTCTTCTTCCGTTCCTGTTGCGGTGACCGGGTGATTCGGTACGTTTTTTGGCGCAGGGAAAAATCCAGTGATACTTCAGTCAACAGGTCATCGTCAGCAAACTGGCTTCTCAGGTCCGGGCCATTTCGGTCTTCTCCGCTTGCTTTGCCGTATATCGCATAAGAGATGCCGTCAAATATAGTCGTCTTACCTGATCCAGTTTTACCTGAGATCACGAACATTGTCCTGTTTTCCAGCTGGCTGAAATCGATGGTTTCCGTTCCGGCATACGGGCCGAATGCCTGCATCGTCAGTTTCAGAGGCTTCATTTTTGTCCCTCCTCCTTAAGTACCTGATTGATTACACCAGCCATCAAATCCCTTTTGTCACCAGTGAACTCGCTGGTCGTCATTTCCTTGTAAAATTGTTCGAAAAGTTCCAGTTCCGTCTTTTTCTCTTCCCTGATGGATGTGAAGTTTTGTTTATGCTTTTGGTCCAAAGACTCGATTTTGCGTTCTAAATGCAAGACGTTCGGAAACACCTGGCGAAGCTTTCCCATCGGGTCTATCATCGCGCCATCGTCAAGCAGGGTCACTTTTAGATAATCATGGATATTTTCTTTTTCATAGAATGAAGGATCCAGTAGCTGTTCGAGATGCCCTTCCAGCTCCCTCATATCCTGTTTCGGCTTCAGGCTTCGATATCGCATATTGAACGTTCCATTTTCATTCATTTCGACGATGGAAACGGACTTTCGCTGCTTGGCCTCAGAAAAAGAATACTTTAATAAAGAACCAGAATACCTTATTCTGTCATGCCTTATTGCATCAGGGCTATGAAGATGGCCCAGTGCTGTGAACGCAAAAGGGTCAAACAGATCCTGTGTCACACAACCAGAACCTCCAACAGACAATGTACGCTCTGAATCACAAGAATCACCTCCAAGGACAAAAGCATGTCCTACGAAAACATTCGCCTCGTTCGGATTTAGATTTTCTTCAATCTTCCCGATGACGGCCTTCATGGCATCCTGGTGAGAATGAATGGAGGAATCGTCAAGCAAATGACGTACTACGCCAGGCTCAGCATAAGGAACAAGGTAGAAGTTCACGCCATTGATATGTACTGGCTGAAAGTTGTTCGACAGCTTTCCGGTAAGGTAAAAATGGTTATGCCGATACCAGGAGCTTCCGAAGGACAGACGTTCTGCACTGTCATGGTTGCCTGCGATCGCAACTACTGGTGTATTAAGGTCAACGTTGATTCTGAAAAGCACTTCATCGAGAAGCTCGACTGCATCCGTTGGCGGTACTGACCGATCATAGAGATCACCTGCAATCACAACTGCATCTGGCTGTTCCTCGGCTACCAGCTCGACAAATTGATTCAGCACCTCCCGCTGGTCCTCCGTCATGTACATCCCATGGACAAGCTTTCCTAGATGCCAGTCCCCCGTGTGGATAAACTTCATTCCAATCCCCCCTGTTTCTATATTTTCAATCTATATAAATGAAATCTGATATCATTTTTTACAATGCTACTATTATATCAGACTCAAAAAAGTATGTGGCATTCAAAATCAGGAAACCATTATCGGAACGCTTGTTCTAATTCTATCAAACCTGCACAATAATTACTACCTTATTTTTCCTTTTCAACCTTCTGACAGTGTTAAAAAGGTTAACGAACGGAGAACACTTAAATTTGACTTTTGGACTTCTGTCTTCAACAATATAGCTAATGAATAATAATAAAGCGGGGAAATTTTCATGGATCAAAAAACGGAAGCTTTGTATCAGTTTCTTGTCGATCACGCTGCCAATTTTACGGAAGACTGGCTCAAACGCCAAAAAATAAAGACAGGCTCTGATTATTCAGCAGATGCCCCATCCGATGTAATGAAAAAGGTGAAGGAACAGAATTCAAATTATGTCCGCCTTGTCGCGAAATCCCTTTTGCAGACTGAGGATGAGATGAAGGGGACAATTTCTGCCTGGACAAGTCAGACTGCCGCGGACCGAATCAAATCCAAAACGGAGCTTACGGAAGTAGCCTGGAATTCAGGTGTATTCCGCAGAGTTTATTGGGAGTACATCCAAAAATTCGTGAAGCAAACGGATTTGGCCATTACACTTGACGATGTTTTTACATGGGAGAAAAAACTGAACTATACACTAGACTACGTTTTTGAGACATTCATTATTGTTTTTATGGATATTCTGATGGGCCGCCTGGCTTCACAAGCTTCATTGATCAAGGAATTAAGCGCTCCAGTCATCACGTTGACAAAAGAAATCGGCCTGCTTCCTCTAATTGGTGAGATTGATACAACCAGAGCAAAAAACCTGATGGAATCTACTCTTACACAAAGCATAGAAGCCAGGATCAATACCCTGATTCTCGATTTGTCAGGTGTGGTAATGGTCGACACGATGGTGGCGCATCAAATCTTCAAATTGATGGATGCACTTAAGTTGCTCGGTGTGCAGACAATCGTAACCGGGATCAGGCCTGAAGTAGCACAAACATCAGTACAGCTGGGAATTGACTTTGCTAATATCAAGACAGAAGGCAATCTTCAAAGTGTGATTAAAAAAATGATCCAACGTTAAAAACCTGCTTTTCAGCAGGTTTTTTTCTAAAGCTATTTATACTGGATTATTGCCCCGATGATGATTCGCAAATCGCAGTGCAATTGCTTCAATAAGACTTTTATGATGAACATCCTCCTCCACAGCTGGAGCAGCTGCTTGATGAGCAGCTCCCAGAGCATGTGTGCCCTGCATCAGCATGGTTGGAATCCTTAACCCCTCCCGACCCACAGAAAACGGCACTGCATCCTGATGTTCCTTGCACGTTGCCTGCATAGGCGTATTCCTTGGCGTACACCCAATAGTCGTCAAAATAAAAATAAGAGTAAAACACCATCATCGCAGAAAGCCCGGATAAATCGCCATATCGTGCCGGTCTTTCAAACTTCCCTTTTTTATCGATATTGTAAATCTGCTGTGTGCTGTTCAGGTGAGTTCGCAGCTGGCTGACCAAATAGTCAATCAGCTCCTCGTTTTCTTCCGTCACTTTGAAGTATTTCTGTTTCAGCTGCTCATCATCCAAGGTTTCGACGTCTTTTAGGACATTGCGATTTATTGGGTAATGAAAGAAATCGCCCCAGGCTTGCCAGGAATATTCTGTGATCTCGAACAGCTGTGAGAAAACCCAATCAAAAAATGCCCGTTCCTGCGGAGCCGGCTCTGGCTCGAGGTTGGGAGTATGGTGCAGCATTTTTCCGAGATACTTTACGGAAAATGTTTCGTACTGCTTCGTGAACATCAGCATTTCATGCCAGATTTCATCGACCTTATTGCTGAACATCGGGGTATGATGCATGATGGAATTTAATAAGAAATAACGCTTGAGTTCAAATAAACGCCACTCAAATTCATCTTCGCTTATTTCAGGATGATCGCTTAAAAACCGGATTTTCACCTGGTTGATGTACTCATAAGAAAGTGAGGCTTCCAGTTTATTCAACAGTTCTTGGGCAGGTACATCCTGCAGCAGGCCGAGGTGATCAGGAATGTTCTCCTTTAACCAGACTTTCTTTTTGTTGCTGCTTTTTGAACCATATACGACAGCGAAAAGAATCCCAGCACCTACGGCAATGACGATAAAAACACCCATGTTTTTGCACCTCTCCTTCAGGTTTCATTGTTACTGATATTACGTTAGAGAAATTGGAAAAGTTTCATAAATATGGATTTTGTTGATAAAAATAGCCCAGCCAGTAGTGGCTGGGCTATAGCGTCTAATTTTATAGGATTATAGTTTAGTAACGTTTGCTGCTTGCGGTCCACGGGCACCTTCAACGACTTCGAAAGTGACTTCCTGGCCTTCTTCCAACGTTTTGAATCCTTCTGTTTGAATAGCAGAGTAGTGGACAAATACATCATTGCCGTCTTCAGCTTCAATGAATCCGAAACCTTTTTCAGCGTTGAACCATTTTACTTTACCGTTTTTCATGTAACTAAATCCTCCTAAAGCGGCCGAACAAGCCATGATTGAAATTTTAGCGAATCACAACGTCCAGTTCCTCATACCTGACTCATTCAAACGTCGGCAAAACATCAGAACAAGCAAATTTCATGATGCCCATAACGTGCAATTGGCTAACATAAATATAGCAATAATGGTTGAAAATGTCAACAAGTGGCATACCTTCCATCCTTATTAGGACGGCGTTCGAGGAGGATTTACCATGCATAGAAAAAGAAAAAATCCCCCATTTTTCTGAAGGATTCTCAGCTTATTCCACAATGGACGTACTGAATCTTATGTGGAAGGTGGTTCCATTTCCGGGCTGGCTTTTTATTTCTACCTTTCCTTTCATAGCCCGTATGATGCTGAAGGTGACCATCATGCCAAGGCCTGTTCCCTGCTGGCCTTTTGTTGTGTAATATGGTTCACCTAGACGTGCGACCTGCTCTTCTGTCATGCCGACACCTGTATCTTTTACAACGATATGTGCCACATTGCCAGTAAGGAAGGTTTGTACAGTGAGTTCTCCGCCGCTTGGCATCGCTTCAAGTGCGTTTTTGATGAGATTGATGAAACCCTGCTGGAATTTGGAGCGTTCACCGGAGATGAGCAACCCATGTGTGAACCTTTTCCTGACCTCCACTCCATTCAGGTTAGCCAGGGGATTGAGAATATTGATCACCTGAGTTAGTTCCTTTTCAATGTCAATGTCCTCTACCTTTTCAAAAGCAGGTCTTGCAAAGGTAAGGTAATCATTGATAACCTCTTCTGCTCGATCAAGTTCCTGGACCGCGATGTCTATAAATTCCTTTTTCTTGTTTTCAGGGTAGGATTGTTCTCTAAGCAACTGCAGGAAGCCTTTTACCGTCGTAAGCGGATTTCGGATTTCATGGGAAATCGCTGCGCTTAGATGGCTGACAGCCTCAATCTTATCCGCCTTAGCCAGCCTTTGCCGAATGATCACAGTCTGCCTGATCGTTTCGATTGTGTAGCTAACCAATCCTGCTGTTAAAGCCGGGATCAAGATAAAGCTTACCCATGCTTCTGTATGCGAAATCGGGACATTCACGACCGCAACCAATTGGATTAGTACCAGGGAGGTCATGACTGTAAGAATAACGGATACACCTACTCTCTGATTCAAAGAAAGCCTGTTGAACCATGGATGCATCCTTTTCAGGAGAAAAGCAAGGATAATGAAAACGATCACGGACACCCAGAAGCCATCGTTGATCCCCATAAAGCCGCGCATAATCAGAGTCAGCACTGCCAGCAAGAAACTGTGCCCGGTATAAAGGCTTCCCAGAATCATAGGAACCTGACGCAGATCGAACCAAATACCATCCTGGACTTCGATTGTAAAAACATAACAAGTAAAAATCGCTAAAATAAAATAATATAATTGCAGCCTATCCTGCTTGTCTTCCTTCGCTTGCCTTTCGACTATAAGCTGAGTAAAAAACAGCAAGACAAGCAAAAGCGAAAGATTCATTAATAAGTGTTTTGTAATTTCCACTGCAGCACCACCATATGTATTCATTAAAATACTAATATAATCCAATCTTAAGCGCAAATATTATTAGCGAACCTCTATCCAACAACTCAATTTTTCTTTATATTGGAAATAATAGAGGAATTCATTGGAGGTGTATTGTATGATGCTCTGGGTTATCGTTATTTTACTGGTACTCATTATGTTGGATGTGGTCAGGCTTCATAAGAAGGTAGATCGATTAACAGAATTCTTAAACCCGCAAATTCCCCCGACCAAGGAGGAAATTGAAAGTATGCTGAATACGGAGAGTACAAGTGTTGAGAAGTAAATGGTTTTCGTATGGATTTGTCATTGTGGCCATTCTTGTCTTTTTCATCATTGACCAGATCCAGCACCTGCCGGTGAATAATCTTTTACAGGAAAAAGGCTTTGAGATACCGGAACCGAAGATTACCATTGATGGACAGGAAATTCCCTTTAAATCCGGACAATTTGACTGGGCAAAAGACGGTACTGGACCAGTCATCGACCAGGATGAGCCCCCAATCCTGTTTCATGATTTATTGCCAGCAATAGTAAAGCCATTCAGTACATTGGAAATTATCTTCCCTGAAAAAAACAATATAGATGATGTCGCCATCCATGAAGCTTTATGGGGGTTGGAAAGGGGTGTTGACTCATTCAATCCCATGTTTTTTAATAGCTATACCTTTAATAATATACCAGGACAACGGACAATGATCATTCGTGCCACTGTGGCTGATGAAGAATTTTATTACACATTTCCAATCATTATTGAAGAGTTGGTTCCCTACCAGGCGCAGTTAGCAGAAGAAAAAGGGTACTTGGCTGCACTGGAAATCTATCCTCGCGATACTCAGCAGGAGAATTGGGCGCTACAGGAAGTGAATAACCACCATATTCATAAAGCTCAATCCGTTCAAGTCAATAATTTGCAGGATGCACAGCAAATGTTTCCGGGGCTCGAAATCTACAGCCTCCCTTACTACGCAATTTTTAATCATGAAAAAATTCTTTATCAAGCGAATAATCGCGATGATTTTATGAAATGGATGAAGATTGCGGCACCTTAAATGAAGGAATTTCACCTTCCTAGTTTTATTGGTTCCCAGGTGATGCAAAAATAAAGCAGCTCTCCCAAGAAAGCTGCCGGCATTCAGTCCAATTTCTTTTCAATCAGATTGTGGGTAATTTCGATTTTTCCTGGCAGCACAAATAAGTACTGAATCAGGTCCTCAAGCAAGTCCATGATTAATTCGGCCATCTCGTCATCCAAATCCATTTCCAGCTCAAGCATCTGATGCAGTGCGCCATCGGATGCGAGCAGCGGACTTAGTGAAGAAACCGGTTTTACAAGGTCAATATGTTCAGGCAGGACTTTGAATTGCTGCTCAAGTGTCAAGCCCCTCCCTTGCTCCGAAAGAAAATGCTTCAGTATATTTTCAATCACCCGTTTGGCCAGTACAGCAGTTGCAGAATTCTCCTTGGATTGATGAACATTGACAGCAGACTTGTATGCCCTGACAAGCTCTTCGGGGATCCTCGGCAGCTGCTCGATCTGGTTAAGCGGATGGGTCATCGTCTTCGGGTCATATATGTATACGTCAGGGTGTTCTTCCCTTTCCTTCATGATGATGATAAAAGGAGCACTATGTTTGCATGAGGGACAGCTGCTTTCTGTCATCAATCCATGCTTGCTGCTCTGGTAAGTGGACTTCAAAACAAAGTCGACCTTTTTCCGGCACTCAGGACATACAGCTTTGACACTTTTGGGCACCTTCAAATGTCCAAATTGACTATATGATGTAATCGATCCTGGATAGATTCGCCTCATTGTTCATCCCCCTGAAATTTGCCCGGATTAAAGCTTTGAAATACTGGTAGTATTCGTAGAATAGGAATGGATTATCCCTATTTTATATAACCTTAAATGCCCAGTTAAAAACTTATTTTATAAATGCCGCCACCTGTTTGCCGAGAATACCGGCAATCTGTTCAAGGGCATCAAGACTCGAAATATCGTGCTCGAGCAGCGGAAGGAATAATTGTCTTTGATGTGTGAATTTTTGCTGGATTTCTTCCAGGTATACCCGCTCATTGGTCCTTCTTAGTTCCATAAAACGTCCATCCGCATCTTCTGGAATGACTTTATTCACCACAATGGAGTTGACGTGAAGCCCATGCTTATGCAACGTATCGATTGCTTTCCCTGTCTCCAGGATCGGCAGCCGTTCAGCATTAAGGACGAAAACATACTCTGTTTGTGAGTTATCCAATAAAATTTCCCTTACACGCATAAAACGATTTTTCCGTTCATTCAATTTTTCATAGATAGGATCCTCAGCGATTTCCCCATCGTTCATCCATTGGGCATAATTCTCATTCGTCTTTTTCCTGCGTTCAAGAAGCCCGTCCATCCACACTCCCATCAGCTCAGGAAGTGTTAATAATCTGATTGTATGCCCTGTTGGAGCCGTATCAAAAACGATTGTGTCATAATGAGAAATTTCCTCGAGGATCAAAGAGGTAATCCGGTCGAACAAAGCCGCTTCTTCTGCCCCTGGAGAGGAGGCAGCCATATCGATTTGACGGTTGACTTCGTCAAGCATCGTCGCTTTTACGAGCCCCTTTAAATTCCCCTTTACCCCATTGATATACTTTCTTGATTCTTGTTCAGAATCAATTTCAAGAACATCAAGGTTTTCAGCAACACTCTGAATTTTACCTCCGCTTAAGTCCTTATGAAATAAATCTCCGGAATTATGGGCAGGGTCGGTTGAAACAAGCAGTACCTTTTTCCCTTTTTGCGAAAGGAGAAGTGCCATGGCTGCAGAAGTAGTGCTTTTGCCCACTCCGCCCTTCCCTCCGATAAAATAAATCTTTTTTTCCATTAACATGATGTTACCTCCTAACAGCAGCGGATCCCATCAAGCGGGGATTTCTCCATGCCCGCCCTCAGGTGCCACTCATGGAATCGTTCAATGATGGCCGGATATAACTCCAGTGTATAATAAAAGGCTGGATTCGGCAGGCCAAGCATTTCCGAGAAACAGAGAAGCATGAACAAATCTTCTTCGTCCCTTAATTCACGGGCAATCTCAGATTTGTGCGGCAGCCTGAGAATCTCATCATAAACGGCCAGGGCACGTTTGAATTGCTGTATCAAGCTCATGGTGTATCCTCCTTTTTAAAAATGACAATAGAGACCGGGTGCCCGGCCTCTAAATTTTCCATTTACATTTCCTTGCTTAGTGGCGGAGGATTGTTCTTGCTGAATGCTGCAACCGCCTCGAGGATGATCCAGAACACAAAGATGAGGATCAGTCCGCCGATTCCGAAAAGAAGCATGTTCATGTCACTGCTTCCATATCCTGACCACTGGAACACGACCTGCTGAATCATTGCCCAGAGGGTCATGAAGAAGACAAACACCATCGGAATGAAGGTTACCAGGTAGTTCCTTCCCTGGCGTTTCAGCCAGATGGAGATTAGGAGCAAGCTTACTCCTGCAAGCAACTGGTTGCTTGTTCCGAACAATGGCCATAATAGGTATCCGCCAGAGCCGAAACCGTTCGGACCTTTTGGCAGCAGGACAAGTGCCGCACTTGATACTACCGCGACTGTTGTTGCCACGTGCATCTTCGTGAGCGCCTGTACATTGTATTCACTGCCAATCTCAGAAATGATGTATCGCATCAAACGGACGGATGTGTCCAATGTAGTAGCTGCGAAGCTCACTACAATGATGGAAACAATTGTTCTTGCGATATCTGCCGGAATCCAGATCCCTGTTGCAAGCTGAGCTGCTCCATTGATGAAGTTGCCAAGGCCTCCAGAGCTTGCAGCCGCAAAGCTCGAGTAGGCAGCGGTAAAGTCTGCCTTAGTGGCGAATACGGTTACAACCGCAATGATCGCGATGAGGGCAAGAACCCCTTCTCCAACTGCTCCCAAATAGCCGACAAAACGGGCCTCTGTTTCTTTATCAAGCTGCTTCGACGATGTTCCGGAAGAAACGAGTCCATGGAAACCTGAAATCGCTCCGCAGGCAATCGTGATGAACAATAGCGGGAACCACGATACATCAGTAGCCGCCGCATTCAACGCAGGTGCAGTGACCTTTGGCTGAAGGAAAATCAAGCCTGCATATAAAATGAACAAACCAACAACCAGCTGATGGGAATTGATGTAGTCACGCGGCTGCAATAACTTCCATACAGGTAAAGTGGAAGCGATATAAACGTATACCATTAGGACGACAATCCAGACCAGGAATGCCATTGATACACCATTCAGTCCAAACATGACTGTATTGTCTGCACCGCCGAAATACCTGACCAGGTCAATCTGCATCGCTGGCACACGGCTTGCAAGTACAGCTGCGCCATACATGACCGCGAGCGCGATTAAGGAAGGGACAAGCATGCCTTTCTTCCTTTTATACACCGCGTAGCCAATCCAGATGGCAAGCGGAATCTGAAGGAATACAGACAGGACGCTTGCAGGGAAACTGACAAACAGGTTCGCGATTACCCAGGCAAAAACGGCGTTTACCATCAAAACAAGAATTAAGATGATGAATAAGAACATGATTTTTGCGCGCTTGCCGATCAGCTTGTTCGTAATCGTCCCGACAGACTGCCCCTTGTTTCTTACCGAAAGAACGAGAGTACCAAAATCGTGTACCCCTGCTGCAAATACTGTACCAAGTGTTACCCAGAGGAAAGCCGGCAGCCATCCCCAATATACCGCAATGGCAGGACCAACAATCGGTGCAGCTCCGGCTACGGAAGTAAAATGGTGTCCCCACAGTATCATTTTCTTCGTTGGGACAAAATCCACTCCATCTGAATACTGGTGCGCTGGTGTAACATAATTCGGGTCAAGGCGATAAATTTTTTCTGCCACCCATTTTGAATAGAAGCGGTAGCCGATCGCAAAAACGCTCACTCCTATTACAGCCAACCATAATGAATTCATTTACTTCAACCTCCTTTATATATGAGCTGGTCTTACAACTTAATAATAAAAATATATTGGCTGATTAGTCAATAAATTCTGAAAGTATTTGTGAAAAAAATTGACATTCACTAAGTATGTAGCCTGCTATTCCAATTAAATAAAAAAAATACCGCAAGAATGGCGGTATAGTCATATTCCTTTACTCCACAGAATCCGGTTTCTTTCCAACGCTATAAATGGGCTCGGCGGGCACAGCATCCGGCAGGGTAAGCTGATGAGGGGCTTGGTTTTCCAGTAACTGCTCAAGCCGGTCAATCTTCTCTACCAGTTCGGCATGCTCCTGTTCCCGGACTATTTTTCTCGATTTAGAAGAATAATATGGATCTGATTCCCACCAGTCCATGCCAATTTCTTTTGCTTTATCCACAGAAGCTACGAGGAGCCTGATTTTAATTGTGAGAAGATCGACATCAGCCAGCGAAATTTTTATGTCTCCGGCTATGACGACTCCTTTGTCCAGGATTTTTTCCAGTACCTCGAGCAAATTGCTCGACTGCGGTGTATGATGATAGGACACGCTTCTTCTCTCCTTTCCATCACATCAATTTTCCAAGGGGACCTAACTCTATATTTATATCTTCATCTTCCAGTCCAAACACTTTCTTTAATTCTTCCATTTTTTCTTCTAATTTCATCAAGGTTATCCCCAATTCCTCCAATTGCTCATCAGTAAGAGAGTCGTTATCAACTCTCCTCATTGCCTGTCTTTCCATTAGTTGACGAATAAGTTCTATTATTGTCAGGACCAATTTGATTGTTGCCGTTTTACATGCGTCATAAAGCATGCGAATTCTTAACGCCCAGACTTCTGCACCAAAACGTCAATCAAACTAGTTAATTTATTAAAAGGTTGCATTCCAACGGTTTGTATTGCTCCATCTCTAAAGATCACTGCCCATTTTCGCAGGCAGCCAAAGACCTGTATGGTGCGGCATCTGAAGAAGTAAACGCAGTGAACAAAGCATTCGATGCCATTGGCGTGAATTAATAGAAGACTATTTTAAGAGACTGGCTCGTATTTTCGGGTCAGTCTTTTTAAAAATAGGTAGTTTCAATTTAATTGTTTTATATTTTGCACTTTAATACGTTAATAAATTGTTGACATTTTGTTTGAACATATGTAATATTTAGAGAAATTTAATAATTATTTATATTCTTATCCAGAGAGGCAGAGGGTCCTGGCCCTGTGAAGCTTCAGCAACCATCAACGTTCAGTTGAAAAGGTGCTAATTCCAGCAAGTTTTAGAACTTGGCAGATAAGAAGAATGACTATACGAAATGAAAAGTCTTCTTCTTAAGAAGGCTTTTTTTGTTTCTAATACACGATCAGGAGTGAGGGATTTGAAGAAAATTGATACAAAGCTTGCTCAGCTTGGCAACCGGAGTGAAGAGGCAACTGGTGCGGTGAGTCCCCCGCTCTACTTGACGACTGCATACCGTCATGGTGGAATTGGCCAATCCAGTGGCTATGATTATATCCGTACAGGAAATCCGACAAGGGAAATCCTAGAAAAAGCAATCGCAGACCTGGAAGAAGGTGATCGGGGCTTTGCCTGCAGTTCAGGAATGGCAGCCATCTGGACGATTCTCTCTTTATTCAAACAAGACGACGAATGGATTGTTTCCAGAGATTTATATGGAGGCACTTACCGCCTCCTCGAGCAAGGCTTCAAAAAGTGGGGATTGAAAAGTACATATGCAGACATGGCAGACTTGGATGAACTCGCCAGTGCCATTTCCTCCAGGACGAAAGCGATATTTGTTGAAACACCGACCAACCCGCTGATGGAGCAGGCAGATATTTCGGCCATCGCGGAAATCGCAAAGGCGAACAATCTATTATTGATTGTTGATAATACATTTTACACTCCCCTTCTGCAACAGCCATTGGCATTGGGGGCTGATATAGTCGTCCACAGCGCCACTAAATACCTTGGCGGACACAACGATGTTCTCGCTGGCCTCATTGCGGCAAAAGGCCAGGATTTATCTGACTCCCTCTTTCTTCACCATAATGGCGGCGGAGCTGTCCTAAGTCCTTTTGATTCCTGGCTTCTTCTTCGAGGTATGAAAACACTGGCACTGAGAATGGAGCGCCATGAAAGGAACGCAAGGCAGCTGGTGGATTTTTTAAAGGAACATCCTGCAGTAACTGACGTTTTATATCCGGGCAAAGGCGGAATGATTTCCTTCAGAGTACTGACACCATCCATCGTTGATCCGTTTTTGCAAAGCTTGAGCACGATCACCTTTGCCGAAAGCCTTGGCGGAGTTGAAAGCTTCATTACCTACCCGGCAACACAGACGCATGCGGATATACCGGCAGAGATACGCGAAAAAACGGGTGTTTGTGATCGGCTGTTACGATTCTCAGTAGGAATTGAAAATGTCGAGGATTTGATTGACGATTTGGAAAGTTCCTTTAAAAAGGCACTCCAGGAGGCATGTTTATGAACGCATACAGCTTTGATACAAAGCTGCTCCATAACAAATACAAATTTGACCCGGCGACCGGGGGAGTCAGTGTCCCGATCCAGCACGCGTCCACCTTTCACCAGCAATCTGTAAGCGAATTTGGAAAATACGATTACAGCAGGAGCCTGAATCCAACACGGGAGGCGCTTGAAGAAATTATCGCAGATCTGGAAGGAGGCTGTCGCGGTTTTGCTTTTTCTTCTGGGATGGCAGCCATTTCAACTGCATTCTTGCTTCTTTCCCATGGGGACCATATTGTGATAACCGAGGATGTATACGGTGGCACCTTCCGTATGGTCACACAGGTTCTGAACCGGTTTGGCATTGAACATACCTTTGTTGACATGACGGACCTCAAGGCTGTCGAAAAGGCTGTCCAGCACAACACCGCCTTGTTTTATGTAGAAACACCGTCCAATCCACTGCTAAAGGTTACAGATATTGAAGCAGTCAGCAGTCTGGCAAAAAAATATGGTGCCTATACTTTTGTTGACAATACTTTCATGACTCCATATTTGCAGAAGCCTCTTGAGCTGGGGGCAGACCTTGTCCTCCACAGTGCCACTAAATTTTTATCCGGCCACAGTGATACGGTTGCCGGCCTGGCGGTGGCCCGGGATCCAGAGCTTGCCGAAAGACTCTATTCCCTGCAAAACTCTTTTGGAGCGGTACTTGGAGTCCAGGATGCCTGGCTTGTCATGAGGGGAATCAAGACCCTGTCAGTCAGGATGAAACAAGCACAGGATAGTGCAGGCAGGATTGCTCGTTTTCTGAAGGATGCGCCCCTCATCAAGGAAGTCTTTTATCCGGGACTGGAAGATCATCCTCAATTTGCCCTGCAGTCAAAGCAGGCAGCAGGTCCCGGTGCAGTGCTTTCCTTTGAACTGCAGAATGCTGAACTATTGGATGCCTTTATTGAGAAAGTTCATCTTCCTGTTTTCGCTGTCAGCCTGGGAGCAGTCGAGTCCATCCTCTCCTATCCGGCAAAAATGTCGCATGCCGCCATGCCAGATCAGGAACGGAGAAGCCTTGGAATCAGTGACGGGCTGCTTCGATTGTCAGTCGGACTTGAACATGCTGATGACCTGATTGCAGATTTCAAACAGGCTCTTGAGCAAATGACAACCCAGAAGGAGGGGATTCTTTGAATTTCCTGAAACGGATGGAAAACGAGATATTAATAGCGGATGGAGCAATAGGTACCCTCCTCTATTCCTATGGAGCCGGTACCTGTTTTGAGGAGCTGAACACCTCACATCCCGATGATATCATCCAAATCCATAAAGCATACATGGATGCAGGTGCCGACCTGATCCAGACGAACACGTACGCGGCTAATTATATAAAACTGGAACGATATGGCCTCGAAGACCAGGTAAAAGAGATTAATAGTGCCGCCGTAAAACATGCCCGGCTTGCTGCCGGGAAAGATGCAGAGATCCTCGGGACAATCGGCGGCAATCGAGGGATCAGACCTTCAGCCATCCCAATCGAGGAAATCAAGAGGAGTTTCCGGGAACAGTTATACTGCCTCCTTCTGCAGGGTATTGACGGGATTCTGCTGGAAACATTCTATGATATGGAAGAAATCGAGACTGTGCTAGCCATTGCCAGAAAGGAGACCAATCTGCCGATCATTGCACAAGTTTCGCTCCAGGAAATAGGAATCATGCAGGATCAAACCCCTCTTCAACAGGTATTTAATAGACTCGAAGACTTGGGGGCAGATATTGTAGGACTTAATTGCCGGCTGGGTCCCCACCATATGATATCCAGTTTGGAACAAGTGGACCTTCCAGCAAAGGCATTCCTTTCTGCTTATCCCAATGCAGGGTTGCCTGCCTATACGGATGGAAAATTTCATTATGAAGGCACTCCTGAGTATTTTAAAAAATCAGCGAGAAGTTTCCGTGAACAAGGGGTAAGGCTGCTCGGAGGATGCTGCGGCACAACACCTGAACATATTAGAGCATTTGCTCAAGAGATTAAAGGGCTTGAGCCCGTCACTGAAAAAAAAGTACCAGTGAAACAGCGAAAAATCGTTGTCGCTTCTCCTGATGTAAAGAGACCTGTTCCCCCTCTTCACCAGATCGCAAAAGAGCGGCCATCGGTAATTGTAGAGCTCGATTCACCTCGAAAACTTGATACCACTCGTTTTTTTGAAGGAGCAAAGGCCTTAAAGGAAACAGGAATCGACGCCCTTACGCTTGCCGACAATTCTCTGGCATCCCCAAGGATTTCAAATGCGGCAATCGGACACCTGCTGAAGGAACAAATCGGCATGAGACCTCTCGTCCACTTAACATGCCGTGACCGGAATATCATTGGCCTTCAGTCACACCTGATGGGTCTCCATACACTTGGCCTGCATGATGTGCTGGCGGTGACTGGCGACCCGGCACGCGTCGGGGATTTCCCGGGTGCGTCTTCCGTTTTTGATGTATCATCCTTTGAACTGATTGAAATGATCAAGCAGTTCAATTCTGGCCTCTCCTACTCCGGCAAGGATTTAGGCCAAAAAGGAGCTTTTTCAGTCGGAGCCGCCTTCAACCCTAATGTACGATCATTGGAAAAGGCCGTGCTTCGAATGGAAAAGAAGATTGAAGCCGGGGCTGATTATTTTGTCACTCAGCCCGTATATTCTGAAAAACTGCTGATGGAGGTCCGTGAAGCCACGAAGCATATTGATGCTCCTGTCTATATCGGTCTGATGCCGCTGACAAGCAGCCGCAACGCAGAGTTCCTCCACAACGAAGTACCGGGAATCAAGATTTCACAGGAGATCCTTGAAACGATGGCGAAGTTTAATAATGAGCCGCTCCAATCAAAAAGAGAGGGCATCGCGATAACAAAAGAACTGATTGAAGCTGCAGCAGAGCTCTTTAACGGCATTTACCTGATCACTCCGTTTATGAACTACGAGATGACCGTCGAGCTTTCACGCTATGCACATGAATACAGCAGCCTTGTATCAAGGAGGAAACAGAATGTCAACATTGTTAACTGAACAGTTAAAAAAGAAAATCCTGATCATGGATGGGGCGATGGGTACGATGCTCCAGGAAGCCAACCTCTCAGCAGAAGATTTTGGCGGCGAAGAATATGAAGGCTGCAATGAAATCCTGAACCTCACTGCTCCGGAAGTGATTGAAAGAATACACCGGGAGTACTTTGAAGCAGGCGCAGATATCGTCGAAACCAATACATTCGGGGCCACTAGCCTGGTGCTGGATGAATATGGTTTGGGTAAACAAGCGTATGAAATCAATAAGACTGCAGCGGCCATTGCTAGAAAAGCTGCTGATGAAGCAGCAAATTCCGGACATCCTCGCTTTGTTGCAGGCTCGATGGGCCCTACCACGAAAACACTCAGCGTGACTGGCGGAGCTACTTTTGATGAAATGTCCGCTGCATATGAAGAACAGGCCCTTGGGCTGATGGATGGCGGTGTTGATTTGCTGCTGCTTGAAACCAGCCAGGACTTACTTAACGTAAAAGCTGCCTATACCGGGGTTCAGCGAGCTTTCCAGCAAAAAGGGAACGAAATCCCGCTAATGATTTCAGCAACAATTGAACCTATGGGCACGACACTCGCCGGCCAGTCAATTGAAGCTTTTTACATCTCGGTGCAGCACATGAACCCGATCGCGATTGGACTTAATTGCGCAACAGGGCCAGAATTCATGCAGGATCACTTGCGGTCCCTTTCTGCCCTTTCATCCTCCGCAGTCAGCTGTTACCCGAACGCCGGTCTGCCGGATGAAGAAGGTCAATATCATGAAACACCTGAAACACTAGCACAGAAGCTGGCGGACTTTGCAAAAGAAGGCTGGCTTAATATAGTAGGCGGCTGCTGTGGCACGACTCCTGCCCATATAAAAGCCATTTCAGAAAAGATGGAGCATCGCCTGCCCCGGGAGACATCAGAGAATGAACTCCATATGGTTTCCGGCATAGAGCCATTCGTTTATGATGATCCAACATTAAGGCCTATCATGGTTGGTGAACGTACAAATGTCATCGGCTCACGAAAATTCAAACGCCTGATTTCTGAAGGGAAAATCGAAGAAGCAGCTGAGATTGCCAGAGCGCAGGTTAAAAACGGAGCTCATGTCATTGATATCTGCCTTGCTGATCCTGATCGGGAAGAGCTTGAAGATATGGAGATATTCATTCAGGAAGTGGTTAAAAAAGTCAAGGTCCCCCTTGTCATTGATTCCACAGATGATTTGGTCATTGAAAAAGCCCTGTCCTATTCACAGGGAAAGGCAATCATTAATTCGATCAACCTGGAGGATGGAGAAGAACGTTTCGAGTCTGTGGCGCGTTTGATTCATAAATTCGGTGCCGCAGTGGTTGTCGGCACGATTGATGAAAAAGGCATGGGTGTGACTGCCGAAAGAAAACTGGAAATCGCCCGTCGCTCCTGCGATCTCCTGGTAAACAAATATAAAGTGCCTGAACAAGATTTGATATTCGACCCGCTTGTCTTTCCTGTAGGCACCGGGGATGAACAGTATATTGGATCAGCCAAAGCAACAGTAGATGGAATCAGGATGATCAAAGAAGCATTCCCTAAAGCACAAACCATTCTTGGGATCAGCAATGTTTCTTTCGGCCTCCCTCCAGTCGGCCGGGAAGTGCTCAATTCGGTTTTTCTCTATCATTGCACACAGGCTGGTCTTGACTACGCCATTGTGAACACTGAAAAACTGGAACGATTTGCGTCCATATCCCCGGAAGAAGTCAAAATGGCCGAGGAACTGCTATTTCAAACAACAGATCAAACGCTTGCAGACTTCACTGCTTTCTACCGGGATAAGAAGAAGGAAGCAAAGAGTACGCTCCCCGACATGACACTGGAAGAAAGACTCGCATACTATGTTGTCGAAGGAACAAAGGAAGGTCTTCTGCCCGATCTGGATGCTGCTCTTGACGCCTTCCCTGCCCCACTTGACATCATCAATGGCCCGTTGATGGACGGAATGAAAGAAGTTGGCCGGCTGTTCAATGATAATCAGCTGATCGTAGCAGAAGTGTTGCAGAGTGCAGAAGTGATGAAGGCTGCCGTTTCTCATTTAGAACCTCATATGGAAAAGAACGATACGACAGCCGCGAAAGGAAAAGTTCTTTTAGCAACAGTAAAAGGCGATGTCCATGATATCGGCAAAAATCTTGTTGAGATCATCCTAAGCAATAACGGCTATAACGTGGTCGATCTCGGCATCAAGGTGAATCCGGCTACTCTCATTGAAGCGATAAAAAAAGAGAAACCTGATATTGTCGGTCTCTCGGGACTGCTCGTCAAATCGGCGCAGCAGATGGTACTGACTGCCCATGATATGAAGCAGGCTGGAATCAGCACCCCAATTCTAGTAGGAGGTGCTGCCCTTTCCAGAAAGTTTACCGATACGAAGATTGCATCTGAATATGACGGTCTGGTGTTATATGCGAAGGATGCGATGACAGGACTCTCAATTGCGAATCAGCTTCGGGAACCGGAGGGCTATCAAAGATTCGCAATACAGCAAAAAGAAAAGCAGGAAGCCCTCCTGCAAAAAACTGAGCTATCATCGAATACCAGAACAGCAACAGCAGTATTGGACCGCCCAAAGGTGACCGTAAAGGCACCGATTTATATTCCGCAGGATACGAAGCGGCATTTGCTCAAGTCTTACTCCCTTTCACATATTGAGCCCTATATCAACCAGCAGATGCTGTTAGGGCATCACCTGGGGCTGAAGGGAAAGGTTGAACATCTGCTGGCTGAAAAAAATGATAAGGCAGTCAAGCTATACGAGATCGTTCAAAAACTCCTGGCCGAAGCAGCCCAGTACGAATGGATCAAGCCTGCTGCCGTCTATCAGTTCTACCCTGCCCAATCGGATGGAAATAAGCTGTATATTTATGACCCGGAAAATACTGATTCCATATTGGAGACTTTTGAATTCCCGCGCCAGGAAATTTCACCAGGTCTGTGCCTGGCTGATTATGTAAGACCGGGAAAGGATGGAGAAAAGGATTATGTCGGAATGTTTGCCGTTACGGCAGGAAGAGGAATCCGACAGGCAGCCGAAAAGCTGAAGAATGATGGCAGATTCCTCGAAAGCCATGCCCTGCAGGCGATGGCTTTAGAATCGGCAGAAGGCTTCGCCGAGCTGATTCATCGCCAAATGCGCGATGTGTGGGGATTTCCGGATAAACCGGACATGACGATGAAAGATCGGTTCTCAGCTAAATATCAAGGACAGCGATTCTCGTTCGGATACCCGGCATGCCCTGACCTTGATGATCAGAAGAAACTATTTGGTCTGCTCAAGCCCGAAGAAATCGGAATCCATCTGACAGAAGGCTGCATGATGGAACCAGAAGCATCCGTAACTGCCATCGTCTTTTCACATCCAGATGCAAGATACTTTAATGTAATGAAAAGCTAGCTAAAAGCAAAAAGGAGTTCTCTCCTTTTTGCTTTTTTTTTTGCCAAACTAGAGCTTTCTGGATAAAATCTGCTGTATTGGAAAATATTATAAGCAAAAAGGAAAGACTGGAGGTCTAAGAGTGGAATTTCAAAACAATATGGAGTTTGAGATTAAACATGGATTCTTGCCAAATATGTATAATTCAGACCGGCTGAAGGTTCTGGAGGTTTCAGACAGCAGTGTTGTCATTCAAATGAACAATGCCCTTAACAGGAGTGTATTCCCAGTAGACAATTTCGAATACTGGGTCAAGCGCGGTCTCTTAGTCAACGTCAATGAACGGAAGCGCACATCATGAAACAAAGAATCTCTTCAGAAGCCCTATTGCACTGCAACTAACTTTTTTGGAAAATTAAAGTTGATTTACTATCAGTCATAAAATTCAGTGATAAGGAACTCAAAGTAAAATCCCATCAAAAAACAGCGGCAAACAATCAGCCGCTGTTTTCTTTAGTTATGCTATTTGTGAATATAAAGCCTGCGGCAATCATCGAAATATAGAAATTTGAATGGGTTGCCACAAGGATTTCTGAAACTGGGTAAGAAAAAGGGATAAACCAAAAGAACGAAAAATAGAGCAGTGGCAGCAGGATAAAGACTAGCTTATAGCCATTTATTCTCCAACTTCCGTTTTTTTTATATTCCCTGAGCAAGCCGGGAATTCCTAGGTAAACTCCAAGTGGGAAAAACAGCATTACTGAAAGGACCCTCCATGGATACAGCCGATAGGTTTCTTCAGCCATCCTGTTCAATTCATACTGGAAATTGCCAAGGATGATCAATAAAGTCACAAATCCAACAGTATACAAAAGATATCTTAAGATGCTCCTCCCCCCTTTATGCCGACTACTTTCGATGCCACTTGAATGTAAGAAACTCCGGATAGAGCTTGTAAGTTTCCCTGTAATCAGATTCCCTTTTCATTTCTTCCTTCTTTGAATTCCAAATATATTCTAAAAGCAGATAGTTCATTCCCACTTCATTCCCTTCCTTCTTGTTACTTTAAGGATAAGGGAAAAGAAAGAATGAAACATTCACCATTGGATTGATTGCATCTCCGTCTTTTGGCGGATTTGTTTTAAGACCTTTATACGCCCTTTTTCATTTGGCTCTGGAATTCTTTTGACGTTCGGACTTCAACAGTTAAAGAGCCGTTTCCTATGACCACTTTCAGCAAAAGGGGCACTCCTGTTGTATTCGCAAACCTGAAATCCTTGCCACCGTAAGAAACCGTGGCGTCTCTGCCTTCTGGTACATAACCGACCGATAAGGAATGATGGTGTTTTTCAACATAATCCACACCGAGGACATCGACAGCATTGAATAATGTCGAGGATGTTTGGCAAATGCCCCCGCCTATTCCCATGACAAGCTTTTTGTTGACGATTTCCTCTGCTGGCTGGTAGCCATGCGCTTCATCACTTGGACCGACTGTTGTATTGAATGAGAACACATCTCCTACTCCCAGGATGACATTGTTGATGGCCTCAGCTGAAAGCTCTATGTTTTTTGTCCTTCCAGCGACAGATGCGTTAAAATAAGTGGTGAATTTTCCTACCACCACTTCATCCAGTTTCGCTGCATCCTCAGCCTGGTACCCACTTGCCGTGACGTACAGAGGCAATTCTACGCTTCCGCCTTCTTCAGATGCCTGAATCACCTTATCAACCAGTTCCGCTTCTTCCAGGATGGCCAAAGGTGTTCCTTTGATAATCTCACCGTTCGCTCCGAGCTTATCTGGAATCATCCGCTGATCGTACCCCGGAGCCTTATCCGTTCCCCGGGCTAATTCCTGAGCCCATTTTGCAATTTCAGCCTTATACTTTTCATTATCAGAGCCATATCCCATTTCAAGCGGTGTAAATGATTTAATCACTTCATTGGTTGTTGGATCAATTACGTTCACAATAACCGGTTCTGCCACCTCCTCTTCAGCCGGCTCTTCATCCTTTTTTTCATGCTCCTGATCCAGTTTTTCTTCCAGTTCAGCTACCTTCTTCTCCAACTCCTCTTGCTTCGCACTTTTTTGTGAACAGCCTGCCATTCCCAAAAACCCTGATACCAATACCAGCAATATGAACCTAGTCTTGTTCCCCATTTTTCCCCCAACTTTTTTATCTATATTTAAAACCAGCATTCTAGTTTATTCAGGAATACTTTTCCATATTTCCACTTAAGACTAAATTCTGTAAATAAATTTATTTCCCTTCACATTTTTAAGAAAAAAATATAAAATACAGATAAACCAATATGAAAGGTCGGAATTAAAATGACAAATGAATTACGCTCCATTCCTCAGCCATTGGTCAGGACAAACCAGTGGTTCATTGTCATCAGCGTAGTCAGCGCCTGGATCACAGGCTTAGAGTGGATATTAATTTTACCATTGGCGGCCGGTGTTTCAGGACTGTTGTTCAACTACAACCCTGTCATGAGATCAGCACGGTACTTTCTTAAGAAACATCCTTCTGAATATGTCCCTGAAGACTGGGAGCAGCAGCAATTCAATCAAAAAATTGCCGTGGTATGCCTTGCGGGAGGATTAATATCCTATGCCTTAGGCCTTACTGCCCTTGGACACTTCTTTACCACCATGGTCGCAATTGCTGCTTTTGTTGCGATTCTCGGATTCTGCATCGGCTGTTTCATGAGATATCAATGGATTAGATTCAAAGGTAAAAGGCGTGCAGCTAACTCATAAAGGGTCTTTAGAAGGCGGCGGATTCGCTTTGGGCACAAAAAGCCTGAACAGGATATTCAATGCAAAAAAAGGTGAGGTTCGATTTTCGAACCTCACCTTTTTTTATACAACCTTTGCAAGCTTTTCATTGTACCGGCGTTTCTGGATATGAATCAGCCTCCAAGAAAGTGAAATGCCGGCGGCAAGCAATCCTGTTGTCAGGCCGATCCAGTACCCAGGAGCTCCAAGCGGTGTAAAATGCGCAAGAAGGTAACCAACTGGAAGACAAATGAGCCAGTAGGCAATCAGGGTGATGATGAAGGATATATTAACGTCCTTATACCCTCTCAAGGCTGCCAGTGCGGTTACCTGGATGGCGTCTGAAATCATGAAAAATAAAGCATAAATCAGAAATTGCCCAGTCAACGCAATAACAGCAGGTTCGTTCGAATAGAGTGCTGCAACATCATAACGGAAAAGAACGACCAGCAGCCCTGCCACAATGGCGATAATGACCGCCAAATAAATGCCCAGCCAGCTGTATGCCTTGGCATCCTTATATCGTCCTGCCCCCACTTCAAAGCCGACTAAAACCGTCTGCGCCATCGAAATGCTGATTGGAATCATGTATAAGAAGGATACGATATTCAATGCAGACTGGTACGCAGCAATCGTCGTGATATTGAATTTACTGATCAGAATGGTCACGACCGCAAACATACTTGTTTCAAAGAAGATGGACAGGCCCATTGGAACACCAATTTTGAGGATTTCCTTCACTTTTTCCCCGGAAAATTCCTTGAAGTGTTCCAATCCAACGAATTGGGAAAACGGCTGCTGCTTGATAATGACTGCCGCTGTCATTCCGGCAATCAGGTAATAAGTGACGGAAGTGGCATAACCAGCACCTGCACCCCCCAACTCCGGAAATCCCCAGTTCCCGAAAATCAGGACATAATTTAGAAAAAGATTCACTGGCAGGGACAACAGAAGGATATACATAACCACTCTTGTTTTTCCGAGAGCATAGATGAAGGATCTCAGAACATTGAAAATAAACAATGGCATGATTCCATAACTCAAGCCAACCAGATAACCATGGGCCGTTTCATGCACACTTCCTGGAAGGTTCATAACGGTCAAAAGAGGATTGAGCAGGAAGAATCCAAGTATGATCACGAGAACTGCGATCATGACAGCCAGGTAGATCCCATGCGTCAGGATGGACGATACTTCCCTGCCTTTCTTCTCCCCAAAACGCTGTGCTGCAATCGGGGACACGGCGAGCAGGATTCCGCTAAGACCGGTGAAGATCGGATTCCAAATCGAGGATCCTATCGCCACACCGGCCAAATCTGACGAATTATACTTTCCTGACATGATGGTATTGAAGAACACCATGGAGAACATGCCGAATTGAGTAATGAGGATTGGAATCAGCATGACAAAAATTTGCTTTATTTTTTCTTTTGTCGAATATGTCTGGTACATCGGTGTACTCCTTGAATATAATAATTATATAATTATAACAAATTATGGCCGGTAAAAGATTTTTCACAAAATATTAACATAATTTTTAAAAATGGAAATACCCCCCTAATTATTTCCTCTTGAATCCTTGATACAATAGTAATATATCGAGGAGTGAAACATCATGAAAATCATAAAATATCTTCTGCTGACAATGTTGCTTGCTGTCCTGTCCGTATCTGCATGGATTTATTATCCTCAATACCAGATCAATAAAATGAAGCAAGAAACTGCCCCTAAAGTGGAAAAAACCAATAAACTTACTTATATAGATTATTACCGGACATCCCCTGATCAGTCCATCCACCATCTTGCTCTTGGAGACTCGATCATTCGTGGGTACCGAATTGCCGATGAAGAGAATTTCATCAGCCAATTTTCCGCTCAGCTAGGGAATGAAACTGGCAAGCAGGTTGTCTCGAATAATGAAGGAATAATCGGGATCACAAGCGAACGGCTGTATCATCTGGTACAGGAAGGAATGTATGATGAGGCAATTAAAGAAGCGGATTTGATCACCGTCAATGTTGGCGGCAACGATGTGCTCAAGGCAGTGAAACAGAGTGACATCTACAGTGCGCTGACTTCTTTTGACAGCTTGCAAAAGAGTTTCTCAGAAAACCTTACAGGAATTTCTGCCAGAATACATGAATTGAATCCATCGGCAACGATTGTCCTTCTTGAGCTATACAATCCAATGCCAGCGGACCACCAGTTTTATTCCCTGGCAGACAAGCTGCTTCCGAAGTGGAACCTGAAAATATATGAGGTAGCAAAAGCAACGCCATCCTCCATTGTAGTACAGACAACAAATGTAATTAACAGCAATAACCTGCACTACCTCTCACCGGATGGGGTTCACCCAAATCCAATCGGGAATACGGCCATCTCTGCTCAGATGCTGGAGCAATTCCAACAACAGCATAAAGCGGATGCCGTACTGGCAAACCGTGAAAATTAAGCCGGGCAAAAAGCCTGGCTATTTTTTATGCTTTTTAACATAACCACCTATGGTCTAATGCTCAGTTTCATCCTGGAAATGCTCATTCAATAACGGATTTTCTGTCGTCGCAAAGTTGACGGATTGGAGGCTCGTTTCTTTATCAAGTCCGAATAAGCTTGCTGCTTCATTTTCGTAAGCACCGTGTAAACGTTCTTTTTTCATATTCATCACCTCAAGTTTCAGGATTTATATTCAGCCTGGTAGGAGTTTTGCCCAGCATGGACAGAAACCAGCGTATCTGCATAACCAACAAGACGATTGACAATTTCATCGGCAACTTCATATACAAGACTGTATGTGTCCTCACTATGCAGCCTTGGATCATCAAAAATCATGGTTGTATGGATAAAGATCTCTTTGTTACCCATCAAATCGTAATGGATGATCGCCTTCCCTGCGGCCCCGCCACTAATTGGATCTCTAAAGTTGGGCAGGAATATATACCATTCTTCTGCTGTGGCAGAACGAAAATTCTTCGTAAACTTCATTCCATTGATTTCTTCCGAGGGTTCTTCTATTGGTATGATGCTAATCGGGAATTCCCCCTGTTTTTGATGATTCTTGACCTTATGAAGGGTGTTGCATTTAAAAATAGAATCCCCGACAGAATCGAAATTATATTGGTATTCCAGCACCGGTAATGGCCATCTTTTACAGTGACTTCTCATCTGAAAAAGCTAGCTCTCACATAAAGGTTGTTACAAAAACCATACTTTGGAGATTTTATCGCCTTCAATTTCATATATAGCCAATGCTTTTTTCGGCTCTGAGTCTTCCCTGCCGGTTACAAGCTCGTGATCAACGACTTTGTTCCCGTGCACCATCCTGCCCAATAATTCAGCATGGTTATTGGGGTGCTTCCTGAAAAGATTTTCGTACCTTGAGCGCATTTCTTCGATCCCGTTAGTGACGATTTTGTTTGTTGGGAATTCCAATATCAATACATCTTCGCTATATGCTGACAAGAATACCTCCAGGTCCTGGTCATTGTAGGCATCGAGCTGTTTTTGCGCTAGCATTTCTGCGATTTTTTCCATTTAAGGTTCCATCCTTTTCTGTTTAGTCTACTTTTATTATACAAAAACCCCTGGATGACCAGGGGTTTAAAAGTTAATTTTTCGCCAAGTTTTCGGACTGGCTATGAACTGATGCTTCTTTGCCAATGATGTCATCTTCCTGCTTTGCACGTTTGATGAAGAAGGCAAGGATTAAGGCAATAGCTGAAAGGAACACCGTAACAAAGAATGCATCATTGATTCCATGCAGCATCGCTTGCATCGCGATTTGCTGCTCCATTTCGGCTTTTACAGCGGGAGTGACAGCTTTTCCGGCTGCCGCTGCCTCTTTCAGTGCTGAAGCCGCAAGCTCTTTGCCATAAGATTCCGCCCTCATCGACATGATGGTAACCAATAATGCAGTTCCAATGGCTCCAGAAACCTGCTGCATTGTATTGTTCATGGCTGTTCCATGAGGATAATAACGTGCTGGCAGCTGGTTAAGGCCATTTGTAGAAACAGGCATATTGACCATTGACATCCCGAACATGCGGACCGTATATAGGATGATCAGTTGGGTATAGGTTGTTTCCATTGAAAGCTTGCTGAAGTAATAGCTTGTGATGAGTGTAATCAACAGGCCGATGACGGCTAATGCGCGTCCGCCAAACTTATCGAATAGCTTGCCGGTAATCGGTGACATGATGGCCATGGCAATCGCCCCGGGCAGAAGCATCAAGCCTGCATCAAATGGGGAAATCCCCCTGATCGTCTGGACATAGATCGGAAGCAATAGCATCCCAGAGAACATTGCCATTGTCACAATCATGGTGATGACGGAAGACAGGGCAAACATCGGATATTGATAAATCCGGAAATTCAGCATTGGATTATCCTGTCTCAATTGACGCAGGATAAAGACAACAAGTGCAACTGTTCCGATTGTAAGTGTTACATATACATGCGGACTGTCCCAGCCTTTGGAACCGGCTGAACTGAACCCATACAGAAGGCCTCCGAACCCAATGCTAGAGAGTGAAAGTGAGATAATATCCAACCGCATGTTCACTTTCTCTTTTTTATCTTTTAGCATGAAAATCCCCAGCAATAGCACAGTCACGGCGATTGGCGTGACAAAATGGAACAGCATCCTCCAGTCATAATGCTCAATCAGCCAGCCTGATAAAGTAGGCCCGATGGCTGGGGCGAACATGAGGACAAGACCGAAAACCCCCATTGCCGTTCCGCGTTTTTCAATCGGGAAGCTGACAAGCATGACGTTCATAAGAAGCGGCATCATGATTGCTGTACCAGAGGCCTGAACCATCCGTCCAGTCAATAAAAGCGGAAAAACATGCGCTGCACCTGAAACAATGGTCCCTATAGTAAACAGCCCCATCGCTGCCAGGAACAGCTGGCGGACCGAATATTTCTGAATCAGATAGGCACTTAGCGGAATCATCACACCACTGACGAGCATGAATCCAGTCGTGAGCCACTGTACCGTCGTTGCCTCTACCTTTAGATCAGCCATGATCGAAGGCAGTGCTATATTTAGTAAAGTATTATTTAAAAATGCGATAAATGCCCCAACAATTAATACCGCCAATATTCCATAAGGCGGTTTGTCAGGTGTGTTGATTGTTTCCTGCATTCTGTTATCCCCCTATATTGTTCACAAATTTGTAAACAATGTGTTTGCATAGACACTAGCATATACCATCGGTCCAATTTTTGCAACGTTTTTAAACCCGCTAAATAAAGGGATTTGTTTTGTCGGAAGATTTCCTGTAGTATGTTTTTTATACAGTCGGTATAAACAAAGGGAATGGTGATGAAAATGAACGATCGAAAACAGAATGTCATCGATAAAGCCCACCAGCTTTTTATAGAACAAGGTTTCCAGTCCACCTCTATTCAGGATATCCTGGAGTACAGCGGAATATCAAAAGGGACATTCTACAATTATTTTTCTTCAAAAAATGAACTGCTTATGGATATTTTCAGAAGGGCTTTCAGGAAGATGGAACAGGATCGAAATGCCATGCTGATTGGTGCAGACCCCTCTGATCCTGAAGTGTTCATAAACCAGATTGAATTTCAAATGACCTCCAACCGGGAAAATAAAATCATCCCGCTTTTTGAGGAAGTATATTTTTCAAGTGATCAGGAGCTTAAGCAATTCATCGGCATAGGGCAATTCAAAACGTTAAGATGGTTTACCGAACGGCTTGCGGATTTAACCGACACGAGCTCACACCCTTTTCTGCTTGATGCGGCAATCATGCTAAATGGCATCCTGCTGCAGTCTATCCGGTTCTATCAAAAAGCAAACGGGGATTCTGCCAGCATACGGCCTGTTGTTTCCTATAGCGTGAAGAGGATCCTGAATATGCTTGAAAATCTCCCGGTCTCCGGCGAACAGCTGCTGCCACCTGAAATCCTTAATGATTGGCTTCCAACCTCCAATACAGAAGATCTTGACTGGAGAAAAAAATCCACTCGCTGATCTCCCGGTTGAAGAAATCCTACTCTGATAACAGCGAATACAGTCAAAAGCTGGCATTCCTTGAAGAAGAAATCCTAAAATCTAAAGCGCCGAGAACTTTCCTGATTGAAACGGTCCTTTCATCAATGGTCGACCAAAGTGAAAATGAGTTTGCTGAACTCAAGGAGCTCATTGACGAGAAGCTTCTCGAAAAAGCATAAAAAATCCCCCTTTTCCAGGGGATTTTCAGTATTCTAACATTTATCCGGATTCTCAGACTTGCTTTCCAGTTTTTCGCTATAATAAGCGACCAGTTCCGGGAAGTCCTCCAGCTCTTTTTGACCTTGCTGACTGATTGCATATACTCCTCTTTCAACCCGATCGAACCATTTATAATAGTTCTTCTGCAGAATTAAAGGAGTTTTATCCCCCGTGCCCAGGGCTTTTAGCGCTTTCGGCGAGAGCTGTCCCAGCCTGTCGAGGTAACAGGCGATTTGAATGCAATTTTCTTTATACGCTGTCATGATCTTGCTCTTGTTGCTGCCGCCAATATTAAAATCGCTGCTCCTGCCTTCAATCTCTGCCATCAAAGCAGCCTTTTTCCGCCGGTTCTTGCCAGTCTTGCCGACAAAAGGCTCTGGATGGCAAATAAAATCGACCTTTTTGCGATTTCCTGAAAACGATACTGTTATCATTCCAATTTCAAGCCTCTTTATAAGCTGAATGACATCATTCCATCGTCTCCTCGACATCCGTTTAGGCTTCGGAATGGCAATATAAACGAGATCAGTCAGCCGCTGCCTCCTCGTTGCCTGAAGCAGTAAATCTATATTAAGATTTAATTTTAATTCGACGATCACAAGAACATCCTCTTTCACTGCGGTTAAATCGCAGTCGTGCACCTCTCCGTTTACCCGATAGCCTTGCTTGATAAAATGCTTCCTGATTGGCTCGTATAAATCAACTTCATATAGCTTTGTCATGCGTCTAACCCTTCTGGTCTACCCTGCGTTTTTCCTATCATTATAGCAAACTTTTTGATTCATAAAGTCATTTGGACGAGGTTTCTACATATAATGTTTCGTGATGAAACCGACGGAGGATCGAAAATGAGAGTATTTGTCCTAATTTTATTAACCTTATTCCTTGGGTTGATGATGTACCTTAATTTCGAAATGAAAGAAGCCAAAAAAGCTGCCAGCGAAACTCAGCCTCAATATATCCAAGAAGAATACACCATTATTCAAGCTGATGATGCTGGATACTATGGTAAGAGCGATTCTGGAAAAACCATATACTTCAAGAAAGAAAAATTATCAGGCAGCCAAAACGTTCAAGACGGCGACACAGTCGTAGTCTATTTTGATAAAAGCGGCCGAATTGATGGGCCCGTTGATATTGTGAAAAAAGACTAGGGAGCCTGCGTTGCAAGCTCCCTTTTAAGTCTACCTCATCGCCTTGTGTTGCTGCAGCTTTTCGGCAATTGCATTTGTAAGCTCCTGCCCGCTCTTAGGGAGCGATGTTTTCATGACCGCATTCATGACCGGAGCAAGTGCACCCTCTGCAGTCATTTCCAGATAGCCTGTCATTTTAGTCTGAGTCTGGCCTAAAGCCTCAGCCTTGAAATAACCTTGACCTGTCAGGTTCTCATTAATCCCCTTAAGGTCAAAAGTCACTCTTGTCGGTTCAATCCATTCTCTGATGGTAACCTGCAGACTGATTTTCTTTTTCAACACCCCGATTGTCTCCTTGAAGGTCCAGTTCGACTGTTCTTCACTGAGCTTCTCATGGCTGATATACCCGGGCAGCAATGGTGCCCAATTATCCATATCCTTCACAAATTCCCATACTTCTTCTATAGGAACATCGATGATGATCTCGTGTTTTCCTTCCGGCATATGGTATCTCCTCCAGTTGAAAATATTGTCCTTTAGAGATATATGTTCAATGATGTGTTTTATACTTTTTCCTTACATGATGGACAATATATTTTGATATACCCTGATCAGACTGTAGTATTCCTCAAAAGAAAAAACACACCTATACTGGTGTGTTCAGGAATGATTCATCTCGTGCCCATTGACAAAGTATTCAATTGTTTCTAGTTCATCCTCTGAAAGTCCGCGTCCGAGATGTTTTTGATATTCTAAGGTAATACTCTTATGTTCGCCTTTATGCTTCTCAGTCAAATCAGCGATTGTGGAAAGCATGAAGACTTCGTTTTGGAATTCTTCTTTCGTTATCGGCAGGCCATGAGAGAGAATATAAGTTTCTGCATCGAATTTCTCCAGTTTCTCCAGTAATGCCCTAGTCCCATCAATGGTATAATTCCACTTTTGGGAAAAAATGTCCGCATACATGCAGTCTGCCACGAAGAGGATCTTTTCTTCTTTAATATAAACGACTGTTGAATCGGCAGCATGATCCCCTCCCACATGTTTCATGACACAGGTGATACCGCCGAGGTCTATTTCAACTTCGTCCTCGATGGTCATAACAGGCAAAGTGATATTGATCTTTCGTTCTTCTGGAAATTCTTTCTTAATGGCAGCAGAGCAAAATTCAATCTCTGTACCCAGCGCCACTCTTTGGTCCAATGCCTCGTCTGACCATGATAAGGGAATCAGTTTCTCCATCTCTGTTTTAGTCTGCTTTGATGAAATGGTGAATGTATCCGTTAATGCAGATAACCCGAATATATGGTCCCAATGCCAGTGGGAGAGGAGGACATAGGCCGGTTTTTTTACGTCTTGCTCAGCCAGCATGTCCAGAAATAGCTTTGTATGCGCTTCTGAATTTCCTGCATCAATCATCAAATTTCTTTTCTCGCCAATAACCATGCCTAGAACGGGCCTGTCTGTTTCAGAAACGGGAGTCATATACCAGAACCGCTTCCCTATTTTTTCTACCGTCTGCATTTCAAGTCACCTATTTTCCAAGAGATTTGCTCCAGAACGCCTTCAAGCGTTCCTGATATTCTTCTTCTGCAATCGTATATGCTTCAGTATGTCCAGCTCCCGGAACAATCCAGAGTTCTTTGTCACTGTTTGCTGCCTCAAAAATCCGCTGGCCCATCTCAGTGGGCACCAAATCATCCTGGTCCCCATGGATGATCAATAAAGGAAGTTCATTCTTCATCACGCTGTCAATGGCTGATGCCTCGTTGAAAGTATAGCCAGCCCTGATGTTCGTGATCATACTGGTTACTTGCATAACCGGAAATGCCGGCAGTCCGTACATATATTTGAGCTGATGGGTCAGCTCCTCCAAAACCGTCGTATAGGCGCTGTCGGCAATGATTCCTTTCACCTGTTCCGGTAGCTTTTCACCGCTGGCCATCAGCACAGTGGCAGCTCCCATGGAGAAACCATGGAGAAAAATATTCTCCGCTTCAGTTGCTTTGACCAGGTATTGAGACCATTTTACATAATCCTCCCGATCATGCCATCCATAACCGATATAATCCCCTTCACTTAAACCGTGACCTCTCGCATCAGGTTTGAGAACATCAAAACCCTGGTCATAATAGAATTTCGTAATTCCCGGCATTTGTTCGCTGTTCCCCTTATAGCCATGAGCCAGAATCACCGCCTGCCCATTCGAATGTGGATTCTTCAAGAAATGTGCTTTCAGCTTCAAGCCGTCAGCTGATTTAACCTCAACCATTTCAAACTCCTGTTTGTCCGTCCACTCCATTACTTCGTCGATTTTCGCCTGCTTTTCCTCCTCACTTAACAGGCTCGCAGCTGTTACACTTTCTCCTCCTCCATGAAGTTCAACAGAATCAACACTTCTATGGATCGCCACATTATAAAAATATTGACCTGCTCCAACGAGTACTAAAGACAGAATCAATAATGCAGCGACCATACTCCAGATTATTTTCTTTTTCAACGTCTTTTCCCCTTTTATCTCTGCTTTTTAAAAACATTTTACCAGAAAGAAAACGAAAAAAGACCAATTGGTGAAAACTTGTAAAAGTTAGTACCAACGTTATTTCGGGTATAAGATAAGAAAAGCTAAAGGAGGCTGAATGAAACATGGAGATTGAAAAGAAGCACATCCTTAAGTCATATAAAAATGAAAAAGAGGCAATCGATTCTATCGAAAAAATAAAGAACGAAAAGGACAGTCCTGTAAACAGTTCTATCTCGGGGTATAATGTTGAAAGACCTTCACAAAAGGAAAAATACCCAACGAACGCTTTCAGCCCTGGCGAACTGGACATGGGTGAACCAGCATTCAGAGATTACGCCGATGACCCATCAGACAACCCGGAAGCTGATACACCTCGATTGAAAGATTACGAACGCCCTTTGCCAGAACGCCCAATGCACAATCGAGTGAGATAAAGTAAAGGTGCACGGAATTCCGTGCACCTTTACTTTATCTTCTCATCTACTAGCGATAAAATCTTCCCAATCGAATCCTGAATTAAAAATGTGTCGGGCGCAAAGTCATATGGTGTTTCCCCTTTATTTATGATGATCATCGGGATACCATCTCTCCTGTATTGAGGAAATGCGGAAAATGGGGTGACTTTCAGGCTCGAGCCCAACACAAGCAAACAGTCAGCATCCGCTATCTGGTTAAGAATATATTCAAACCCTTCTGCAGTGAACCATTCCCCCGCATCCCCGAATAAGACAACGTCAGGTTTGATGTAACTGCCAGAATTGCACTTACCACAAACATAAAATCTATCGTTCTCTTGCATTCTGTTAACCATTTCTTCCAAAGTATACTTTGAACCACAGTTCAAACAGGAAGCTGTGTTCATCGTGCCATGAAACTCAATAACATGTTTGCTGCCAGCTTTTTGGTGGAGCCCATCGATATTTTGCGTGATGATATGTTCGATCCTGCCTTCCTCCTCCCATTTTGCGAGGATTTGGTGCCCTTTATTTGGTATAGCATCCGGGTGATAAAGATTTTCCATTGCAAATTCGTAGAATCCTTTTGGATTTCCGTAAAAGTAGTCAAGAGACAAGATATATTCAGGAGCCATGGAATACAGTCCATTCCTCGAACGGAAATCCCTGATCCCAGATTCAGTACTGATTCCTGCACCGGAAAGAACAAGGATTTTCTTTGATTTTTGGATAATATCTGTACATAATTCTAGCGAATGGTCCATGTAAATCAGCTCCTTTATTAGGATTCAGGTTCTTTTATGTCAACTTAATAACACTTTATGTTGACATATAATATTCTTAAAGTTTACTCTATTATTGTAGAGAAAAAACATAAAGGGGAAATACAAAATGAAACTCAGAACACTTGATTTAACACTGGCAGCGATGTTTGTCGCCCTGATGGCGTTTGGCTCAAACATTACGTCCATTGTACCATTCATGGTCATTGGAGGCGTGCCGATTACATTGCAAACGTTCTTTGCCATCCTGGCCGGAGCCGTACTTGGCAGCCGTTTAGGAGCTATTTCCATGGTCGTATACACATTGGTTGGATTAGTTGGCGTACCCGTTTTCGCTCAGTTCACCGGCGGTTTCGGAACGCTGATTAAACCAACTTTCGGATTTATTCTATCATTTATCTTTACTGCTTATGCTGTTGGGTTAATTGTTGAGAAAAAACATACAGTTTCAACGTTCATCTTTGCTTCCCTGATTGGACTCACGATTAATTATATCATCGGCACAAACTGGATGTATTTTGCTTATAAATTCTGGGCAGCTGCACCAGAAGGCTTCACATACCAAATGGCATGGCTGTGGATGGTCGTTCCCCTTCCAAAGGACATCATCCTCGCAATCTTTGCAGGTTTAATGGCAGCCAGACTGGAAAGATCAGTGCTATCGAAACCTAGCTTCAGCCACCTGCGTAAAACTGCATAAAAGGGATATTGAGCATAACCTGGTTTTTAACTGGTTATGCTTTTTATTTTAAAATTGTACACATGATGGAAAGACCTTATGAGTTAAATGGGAATACATGAATTAACAAATTTAAGACTTACTCTTATAAGCCAAATGTGCATTTTAATGCAATCATTTTATCACCTTGCCCACTAAAATGACTGTTTTAAATTGAAAACTCTCGAATACATTTGCTTTTCAGTGATGTTATTCTATTTCTTAGTCTATTTATTAGCGAAAACAAGGTATAGATAGCTCAGATTTTAAATATATCGACCACATTTTTTATTATATCAGCGGATTTTTGAATATATCGACCACATTTAGAATATATCGCCATATTTGCGAATATATCGACCAAATCACTTATCCAGAGCATTAACGTGGATCAGTTTGAGAACATGAGTATAAAATTCTACACATAAAAAAGGACAGCCATAACAGCTGTCCTTTTTGGTGCCCGGCGGCGTCCTACT
>NZ_RSFW01000002.1 GCF_003937825.1 Mesobacillus subterraneus
CGAGGACTTAACCAAATTGATCATTCGTTCTTCTAATTCTTCTTACACATTATCTAGTTTTGAGGGAATAAAGTTTTTTGCGAAAGCAAAATAACTTTCCTAAATTTCCTCTTGCAAAATGCATAAAAGACAGTATAATAGATATTGTCTTTAAAAAAATGTCTGGTGGCGATGGCGAGAAGGTCACACCCGTTCCCATACCGAACACGGAAGTTAAGCTTCTCAGCGCCGATGGTAGTTGGGGGTTTCCCCCTGTGAGAGTAGGACGCCGCCGGGCAGGATGCATACCATCCTGTTTTCAAAGATAAGGATCGTGTATCCAGGTCGGAGAAATCATATTATTCCGCAGTAGCTCAGTGGTAGAGCACTCGGCTGTTAACCGAGCGGTCGTAGGTTCGAATCCTACCTGCGGAGCCAATTTGGAGAGCTGTCCGAGAGGTCGAAGGAGCACGATTGGAAATCGTGTAGACGGTCAACGCTGTCTCAAGGGTTCGAATCCCTTGCTCTCCGCCATTTAAACTATAAATACGGCCCCTTGGTCAAGCGGTTAAGACACCGCCCTTTCACGGCGGTAACACGGGTTCGAATCCCGTAGGGGTCACTTAAACGGAGGATTAGCTCAGCTGGGAGAGCATCTGCCTTACAAGCAGAGGGTCGGCGGTTCGATCCCGTCATCCTCCACCATAAATTCTTCATTATTACCGTCGCGGGGTGGAGCAGTCCGGTAGCTCGTCGGGCTCATAACCCGAAGGTCGCAGGTTCAAATCCTGCCCCCGCAATCAAGCAAGTTCTTTTCAAGTACTGCACTTGAAAAGACTTTGGTCCCGTGGTGTAGCGGTTAACATGCCTGCCTGTCACGCAGGAGATCGCCGGTTCGATCCCGGTCGGGACCGCCATTTGTGGCTCAGTAGCTCAGTCGGTAGAGCAAAGGACTGAAAATCCTTGTGTCGGCGGTTCGATTCCGTCCTGAGCCACCATTTATACAAGACCTGATTATTCAGGAAACAAAATTAATGGGTTTTTAAACATTGGTTCTCATGTTATAATGGAGGGGTAGCGAAGTGGCTAAACGCGGCGGACTGTAAATCCGCTCCCTCAGGGTTCGGCGGTTCGAATCCGTCCCCCTCCACCATTTAACACAGGGGTATAGTTTAAAGGTAGAACGAAGGTCTCCAAAACCTTTGGTGTGGGTTCGATTCCTACTACCCCTGCCAATTTTATTATGGCGATTGTGGCGAAGTGGTTAACGCATCGGATTGTGGTTCCGACATTCGTGGGTTCGATTCCCATCAGTCGCCCCATTTTAATCACCCATTCAATAGTGATTGAATACAATATATTGGGCTATAGCCAAGCGGTAAGGCAACGGACTTTGACTCCGTCATGCGTTGGTTCGAATCCAGCTAGCCCAGCCATTTTTGCGGAAGTAGTTCAGTGGTAGAATACAACCTTGCCAAGGTTGGGGTCGCGGGTTCGAATCCCGTCTTCCGCTCCAAAAATATATGGCGGCATAGCCAAGTGGTAAGGCAAAGGTCTGCAAAACCTTTATTCACCGGTTCAAATCCGGTTGCCGCCTCCACTAACTCATTAGTGGCAAAAGCAATACTGAAATCTTCATATGCCGGTGTGGCGGAATTGGCAGACGCGCACGACTCAAAATCGTGTTCCTTCTGGAGTGTCGGTTCGACCCCGACCACCGGTACCACTTTTATTATAAACAGGATATCCTGTTTTCTTTATTTCATAGAGATATGTATGCGGGTGTAGTTTAGTGGTAAAACCTCAGCCTTCCAAGCTGATGATGAGGGTTCGATTCCCTTCACCCGCTCCATACATATGTGACTTAGCGCAGTCTTTCGTTTCTGGAAAACGAATTACTGCGTTTTTTATTTTTGTCTTGAAGGTGTAAGAAGAAATGGGATGCATTAGCATCCCGCAATTCGATACGATGCTGATCCTCCGTGTATCTGAAGGAACATGTTCATCAGCGACTCGGTCATTTTCTCTTTGCTCTCTGGCGTACTTGAAGGTCTTAGGTACACAATCTGAAGGGCATTTGATGTTTCTTCCGTAACGGCCGTTCTCTCCGAATCGACGAAGGGGCTGCCAAAGGGTCCTTGGTGATCAGCCGAGATGATTAAGTTAGCAAGGTTATTCGTCCTCCCATTAAGTCCCATATATTCTTCACTATCTTCGCCCAGTTTAATTGTTAGGCTGCCACTTAGCTTGTCGCTGTCATAAACCCCGATGGGAACCTGGTATTCAAGCGAAAAGAAGTTGTTCAAGTCAATCGCACTATGTATTGGCTGCAAATAATTTTGCTTGGCGACCCTGCGATAAAGTGCTTCTGCAGAATGTCTATAACGGTTTGGGTCCTTTCCAGTGGTTTTGAATATGCTTCGCCATTCTTTGATTCCCTCGAGGTCTGTCACATTCTTTTCTAAAAGATCAAAGTAGATCGATTCCTGGAAAAGTTGCAGACGGCCCTTCAACATTTGCGGGGATACACCGACCATAATATTCTTATATTCAATCACTCCGACGGAAAAACCGGGAACTAAATCGCAAAACGCCCGGTCAACTTGAATTTCCATTGATTCCACCTCCAAAACTGCTTTAAAATAGTTTATCATAAAAGTAATTTGCTTTTAAATTTACGTGTTCGCTGATTGATAGATATAAAATAGAAAGGAGGATGCTTTATGGATATGGCAGCTTTAAAACAGGATATTATAGCCTACAGCAAAACGATCGGCATAGATAAAATTGGGTTTGCTGCGCCGGACGCCTTTGAAGAGATGAAAGTGCGGCTATACAGGCAGCAGGAGCTAAATTACCAATCAGGCTTTGAGGAAAAGGATATTGAGAAGAGAACGGAGCCATCCTTAATTTTTGATCGCCCTAAATCGATTATTTCCATTGCTCTTGCCTACCCATCCAAGATGAAGACCTCGGTTGTCAGCAAGAAGGGCGAAAGAAGAGGGATTTTTTGCAGGGCATCATGGGGCACTGATTACCATGCAGTTCTCAGGGACAGGCTGCGAAAGCTCGAAGAATATATCGCCGGAAAAGTTTCAGGTGCAATATTCAAGTCGATGGTCGATACGGGTGAACTGGTTGACAGAGCAGTGGCTGAACGTGCAGGTATCGGCTGGAGCGGAAAGAATTGTTCCATCATCACGCCTGAATTTGGGTCATATGTCTATTTAGGTGAAATGATAACAAATATACCGTTCGAACCGGATACTCCTATGGAGGACCGCTGTGGCAGCTGCAATAAATGTGTAGACGTTTGTCCAACAGGGGCTCTTGTGCAGGGCGGACAGCTTGATGCACAAAAGTGCATTGCTTTTGTGACACAAACAAAGGGCTTTCTGGCGGATGAGTTCAGGGATAAGCTGGGCAACCGTTTATATGGCTGTGATACTTGTCAGACAATCTGCCCGGAGAACAAGGGAAAAGACTTTCATCTTCATGCAGAAATGGAGCCCGATCCTGAAATTGCAAAACCTCTTTTGAAGCCCTTGCTTACAATCAGCAATCGTGACTTTAAGGAAAGGTTTGGGCATGTATCTGGATCATGGAGAGGGAAAAAGCCAATTCAGCGGAACGCCATTATTGCTCTTGCGCATTATAAAGATGATACGGCTATCCCTGAACTGATCACTATCCTGAAGGAGGATCCAAGACCGGTGCTGAGGGGAACCACTGCATGGGCACTGGGAAAAATCGGCGGCAGAGATGCGCTGGAAGCGTTGAATCGTGCGTCGAAGGTGGAAAAGGATGCAGAAGTTTTAGAGGAAATCAGCAAGGGACTTGAATTCTTCAAGAACGATTCCGAAACGAATATACATGTTTAACAAGAATGGATCAGGAGGTCCATTCTTTTTTTACGGCTTAAAATCAATCTCTTCTCATAAATATGATGATGAAGGGAGAGATGAACATGCGTGAACAACTGCAGGAGCTGCTGGAGCAGCGTGTCCTTCAATGTGTATCGATGCCCCGGAATCAGCTGCACGAATGTCCAGGAATTGAGTTGAAAAAGCAGAGTTGTGCAAAGAGGTCTGCTGAAATAGTAAAAGCAAAGGCGAATGGAAGGATCAAGAGGAAGTTTGAAAATCAGGAAAATGAGTCTGTTTTATACGAGGTTCATTTTCAGTACTTGATCAAGCAGCGCGGCTTGTTTTATATGGAAGAGGAAGTTGAAAAAAGGCAGGTAGAGTTTTACAAAGGAATTCTGGTGAGTGATGAAAAACTTAACGAGATAGATGGTCCCAGGGAGGATGTAGAAGACATCCCTGTTTTCTCCGGACATGAAGAGGGCCAGGAGCGGAAAGGGTTCAGGTATGACAGGATGAAAGCCGTCCAATATGCGGAGAGGTGGTGGAATGATTTCAACCCGGCATATAAGAAGTTCGAGGTTGATTGCACGAATTATATATCCCAGTGTCTGCACGCCGGAGGGGGCCCGATGCGGGGATATCCTAACCGCAGCAATGGGTGGTGGATGCAGAACAACAATTGGAGCTTCAGCTGGACTGTCGCCAATGCGATGAGGTGGTATCTGCCAGGCTCGAAATTTGGGTTGAGAGGGCGTGCGGTTGACAGTGCAGAACAGCTGAAGCTCGGTGACGTCATCTGTTATGATTTTCAGGGGGATGGACGTTTTGATCATACAACGATCGTTACCGGTCATGACGGGAACGGGATGCCGCTTGTCAACGCGCATACCTATAACAGCCGCATGAGATACTGGGCTTATGAGGACTCTACCGCCTATACCCCGAATATAAAATATAAGTTCATTACAATCACAGATGATTCGGATGCTTAATTAAAAGTACCGATTTCTTTTGTCGTGCCGAAGCTGAGTGGTATAATGGCTATAGTTTTTATTAGAGGTGAAAGTCATGGCATTGCATGTAGTTTTATACCAGCCCCTGATTCCTGCAAACACCGGCAACATCGCCCGCACCTGCGCGGGAACAGATACCGAGCTTCATTTAATTAAGCCATTGGGATTCTCTACAGACGATAAAATGTTGAAGAGGGCCGGACTTGATTACTGGGAGCACGTGAAGATCCATTATCATGACTCGCTTGAGGATTTCTATGAAAATAATGCAGGCGGGGAATTCTTCTATGTGACGAAATTTGGGCAAAAAGCACCTTCCGAATTTGATTACAGTGAGACTGAAAAAGATTTCTTCTTTATTTTTGGCCGGGAAACAACCGGACTGCCAAAAGAAGTGATTGAAGCAAATATGGACAGATGCCTGAGGCTGCCGATGAATGAGAATATCCGTTCATTGAATCTGTCGAATACAGCGGCAATCTTAATTTATGAAGCGCTGAGGCAGCAGGATTACAGTGATTTGCGAAAAAACTGGGAGACCTGATCAGGGGTCTCCTTTTGGTGTTTTTCACAATAGAGTGAAAATGGACCAAACCACAATTGCAGAGGAGATGATTTCAAATGAACCCGGTAATTGAAACGATTTTACAGCATCGCTCCATCAGACGTTTTAAAGAAAAGAAGCTTGATCGTGAGAAGATTGAAATGATTGTGAAAAGTGCACAGGCCGCGTCTACCTCGAGCTTCATTCAAGCTTATTCAATCATTGGAGTCACCAATCAAGCTAAGAAGGACAAGCTTGCGGAATTAGCGGGAAACCAGGCATATGTAGCGGCAAATGGCCACTTCTTTGTTTTTTGTGCTGACCTTCACCGCCATAAGGTGATTGGCGAAATGGAAAAGGAAAACCTGGATGAGTCGATAGAAAGTACAGAGAAATTCATGGTGGCACTCATTGATGCTGCCCTGGCTGCTCAAAATGCAGCACTTGCTGCCGAATCGATGGGATTGGGGATTTGCTATATCGGCGGAATCCGGAACGACCTGAAGGGTGTAAAAGAGCTATTGAAGACACCTGAATATGTAGTGCCTCTTTTTGGACTGGCAGTAGGCTATCCTGATCAGGAGACCGATCTCAAGCCGCGGCTGCCGCTTGAGCATGTCTATATGGAAAACGAGTATCAGCAGGATCGCCAGAAATTCGAGGAACAGCTGAAAGATTACAATGAAACAACCTCTGATTATTACCGTGAAAGAACTGGCGGGAAGAGGGCTGATACCTGGACAGGACAAATGGCCGGGATGCTTGGCAGGAAATCACGCATGTACATGAAGGAGTTCATTGAGGAGCAACATTTGAATAAAAAGTAAAAAAGCTGCCAATTGGCAGCTTTTTATTTTTTGTTTACGCCCGGCTTATCTTCGTATCCTGCAGTGAAAATGACAGATAAGAATGCAATCGTAACGCCAATGATTAGTAGCAGTTTCATATATGTAAGCCTCCCTTTTTATGCGATTTTGTCCATATAGGTTTTATTATAGCCTATTATTTCGAAACTGTGAAGGAGAGCGCTGTTTTTTGCCTGAGGAATTAAAAAAGGACAATCAAGGGGATTGAACGATTACGCATGTTCAAATTGTTTGCTGCATAGAATTTATTAATCGTCTCTTGATAACGCTACATGGGGAGGTCCATATGGATATTTTAAAAAAGATTGCGATGTATCGCCAGGATGAAGAGAAGCTGAAATGGGAAGGGACGTTCAGGGAGTACCTTGAAATTGTGAAGGAACAGCCATGGGTTGCTCAATCAGCACATTCACGTGTATATAATATGATCAAAGATGCAGGAATTGAAACCGAGAAAGGCAAAAAGCGCTATTCCTTCTTCAATTCGCAGCTTTTTGGTCTCGAGGAAGCATTGGAGAGGCTGGTTGAGGAGTATTTCCATCCTGCGGCAAAAAGGCTGGATGTCCGGAAGCGGATCCTTCTGCTGATGGGGCCGGTGAGCGGGGGTAAGTCCACTCTCGTCACGATGCTGAAAAGAGGGCTGGAGGCATACTCCCATACGGACAGGGGGGCCATTTTCGCTATTAAAGGCTGCCCGATGCATGAAGATCCTTTGCATATGATCCCGCACCATCTTCGCAAGGATTTCTATGATGAATATGGCATCCGGATTGAAGGGAACCTTTCGCCGCTGAATATGATGCGGCTTGAGCAGGAATATGGAGGCAGGATTGAAGATGTCATCGTAGAACGGATTTTCTTCTCTGAAGATAAGCGTACCGGTATCGGGACATTTAGTCCATCAGATCCGAAATCGCAGGATATAGCCGATCTGACAGGAAGCATTGACTTCTCCACCATTGCAGAATACGGGTCAGAGTCCGACCCTCGCGCATACCGTTTTGACGGGGAATTGAATAAAGCGAACCGCGGGATGATGGAGTTCCAGGAGATGCTTAAGTGCGATGAAAAATTCCTCTGGCATTTGCTGAGTTTGACGCAGGAAGGCAATTTTAAAGCGGGACGTTTCGCGCTGATCAGCGCTGATGAATTGATTGTTGCGCATACGAACGAAACGGAATACCGTTCTTTCATTTCCAATAAGAAAAATGAAGCCTTGCACTCACGGATTATCGTGATGCCTATACCATATAACTTGAAGGTGACGGAAGAAGAAAAGATTTACGAAAAGATGATTCGTGAAAGTGACGTCAATGATGTTCATATTGCTCCGCATACGCTAAGGGTAGCTGCGATGTTCACGATCCTTACTCGTCTGAAGGATCCGAAAAAGGGCGATATTGACCTGATCAAGAAAATGAGGCTTTATGATGGCGAGAGCGTCGAAGGCTATAACTGGGCAGATGTCGAGGAGCTGAAGAAGGAGCATCAGGATGAAGGCATGAGCGGTATCGATCCTCGTTATGTCATCAACCGGATCTCTTCTACGATTATCAGGAAGGAAATCAAGGCGATCAATGCCCTGGACGTACTGAGGTCGCTGAAAGAAGGCCTTGACCAGCATCCATCGATCACAGCCGAGACAAGGGAACGTTATCTGAACTATATTTCCCTTGCGCGCAAAGAGTATGATGATATTGCAAAGAAAGAAGTACAAAAAGCATTTGTGTATTCATACGAAGAGTCGGCTAAAACGCTTATGGACAATTACCTTGATAACGTAGAGGCATATTGCAACAAAGCGAAGCTTCGTGACCCGCTCACTGGTGAGGAAATCAATCCGGATGAGAAGCTGATGCGTTCCATCGAGGAGCAGATCGGTATTTCTGAGAATGCCAAGAAAGCGTTCCGCGAAGAGATTCTTATCAGGATTTCAGCATATGCCCGTAAAGGAAAGAGATTCGATTACAATTCGCATGACCGTTTGCGCGAAGCAATCCAGAAAAAGCTGTTTGCAGACCTGAAGGATGTCGTGAAGATTACGACATCAACTAAGACGCCTGACGAACTGCAATTGAAGAAAATCAATAATGTTGTTGCTAGGCTGATTGATGAGCATGGTTATAACTCTACTTCAGCGAACGAACTTCTGCGTTATGTAGGAAGCTTGTTGAACAGGTAGGATTGAAGGACCTGCATGGTTTGCAGGTCCTTTTGTTTATAAAGCGGAAATAGAGGGAATAGTACAGGCAAGAGGTGATTAGAATGGGTAAAGATTTTCCGAAAAACTATGTCCCTAAAAATAGTTCAATGGCCCGGAATGAAGAAGAAATCGAGAATCTGGGCAAGCAGATGGAAAACCGTCGGACTGGTGAAGTACTGAAAGAAGAGTATGATAAAAAGCCCGATCCGGTTCAATACGATAACGCGAATGAAAAGAAGTAACCTTTGCTGGACAAGCAGGGGTTATTTTTTTGCGCAAATATTCCTGATGCAGCTGGAAAAAACACACCTTAGGTTTTGCTTTTCCATAATGCTGTTATTGGACATTAGTGTTTAAAGCTTTTTATCAGAAAATGGGCTTGGCCAGCCAGGAGAGAAAAGGTTAATTGTCAAAATTATTTGTAAATTATTTTCTCTTCCTGCATAAGATAGAGTAATACATTTCCCCTTTAGCTGAAGGCCATCGGGATATTGTATGAAAGTTTACAGTAGAGTGTTACTGCCAATTGACAATTAAAAGGAGGGGTTGAAAATGACCGATGAAAGTAGTCACCAGTTTGTGATTTCCCAGGAAGATTGGTCCCTCCACCGCAAAGGACATGATGACCAGCAGCGCCATCAGGAAAAGGTACAGGAAGCAATCCGGAACAATTTGCCTGACTTGATCACTGAAGAAAACATTATCATGTCCAACGGCAGGGATGTCGTAAAGATACCGATTAGGTCACTGGATGAGTACAAAATCCGTTATAACTATGATAAGAACAAACATGTCGGCCAGGGGAACGGGGACACGAAGGTTGGCGATGTTGTCGCCCGGGATGGATCCGGCCAGCAGGGGCCAGGAAAAGGGCAAGGAGCAGGAGACCAGGCCGGTGAAGATTATTATGAAGCAGAAGTATCAATGATGGAAATTGAAGAAGCGTTATTCAAGGAGTTAGAGCTCCCGAACCTCAAGAAGAAGGAAGATCAGGAACATCTGGTAGAGAACATCGAATTCAATGATATCAGGAAAACAGGTCTGATGGGGAATATCGATAAAAAACGGACGATGATGTCAGCCTACAAACGAAATGCGATGACAGGAAAGCCGGCGTTCCATCCTATTTACAAAGAGGACTTGAAATTCAAGACTTGGAATGAAGTCGTTAAGCCGGATTCCAAAGCCGTTGTCCTTGCGATGATGGATACGAGCGGATCGATGGGTTTATGGGAAAAGTACATGGCAAGAAGCTTTTTCTTCTGGATGACCCGTTTCCTGCGTTCGAAATACGAAACCGTTGAGATTGAATTCATTGCCCATCATACCGAAGCAAAAGTCGTATCCGAAGAAGATTTTTTCTCAAAAGGAGAAAGCGGAGGCACCATTTGTTCATCCGCCTACCGAAAAGCGTTAGAACTCATTGATGTCAAATACAATCCAAGCAAGTTCAATATTTATCCATTCCATTTTTCCGATGGTGATAACCTGACCTCCGACAATGCCCGCTGTGTGAAGCTAGTTGAAGAACTGATGAAGGTCTCCAATATGTTTGGCTATGGAGAAGTCAATCAGTACAACCGCCACTCGACCCTAATGTCCGCGTATAAAAACATTAAAGACGACAACTTCCGTTACTATATCCTCAAGCAAAAAGCTGACGTATTCCATTCGATGAAAAGCTTCTTCAAAAAAGAAGAAAATAAGCTGTATGCTTAAACCAAAAATCGGCAGGTCAAGGACCCTGCCGATTTTTCTCATTAGATGGAAGTATGCCTGCCATTTCCGCCATTTTTAGTACTGATGCCAGCAAGCATGTATTTCAAGTCAACAATAGCTGGAAGTGAAAATCCCCTGAGATTTTCCACACTTTTGATCTATACGTATCTTTGATATCAACGTTCCAGTTTTACGATATCAGCATCTTTGTTCGGCCTCTCTAAAATTAAATCCCTTAAAATTATCGATCCAAGCATACTGTATACAATTCCATTTCCACCATAACCTAACAGGTAATATATTCTCTCCCTGGCTGGGTGTCTTCCAATAAGGGGGAGTTGATCATATGAGCTGCCGAACACTGCTCCCCAGGAAAAAGCGGTTTTGATTTCAAGCATAGGGAACAATTCGCTTACATTTTTCCTCAGAAGTTCGGCTCGATTCCTGATCCACTCTTTGCTTTTGGACGTTCTATGCAGCTTTTCATCCAAACCTCCTGCAATGATTCGGCCATCCGCTGTCGTCCTTAAATATAAATAAGGCCTCTTTGTTTCCCAGATTAGCATGCGATCTTTCCAGGGAGATAGATCTTTGATTGGTTCGGATGCCATAACAAATGTACAGTCCAAATTACTGCTTGCTCGCGATAGATGCGGAGGTGTTTCATAGCCTGTTGCAAAAATGACATTTTCTGATTTTAATGTGCCCATGGATGTAAGGAGTTCAATGCCCGAGGAGCAATTGGTTATGTTATGTACAGTTACATGATTAAATAGTTCCACATCTAACCTTTTTAAATGATGAAGGATTCCGATTGAGAACTGAAACGGATTCATTTCGGCATCTTGATGGGTGACAATGGCGGCATGTTTTGAAAAAGGAAAGTGGTTCTCTATTTGGCCTCTGTTCCAAAATTCAGCGTCTAAGCTAAATTGCCTTAGCGTCTCATATTCCTTTCTCAAAAGGACAGCATCTTCCTCATTGCTGGCATAGTATAGTGTTTTTCGTCTCTTGAACTCACTTGAAATGGGCAGGGAAGCTGTTGCTTCCTCGAGTTTGTCGATTGCCTCCTGGCACATTCGGTAAAATCTTACTGCTTTTGTTTCGCCAATTTGGGCAATCAAGTCCTTGAGCATGATATCATTCAAAGAATGCAATAACCCAGTATTGGCCATGGTGCTGCCCGTTGCCATTCTTCTTTTATCAATAATTGCCAGCTTCATTCCCTCTTGTGCCAGCATATAGGCGCATAAAGTTCCGGAAAGGCCGCCTCCAACAATGATAGCATCGTAGTGCTTGTTCGTCGTATTCCTATTAAATTCAAGCTCAGTCAGATTATCCGTCCACAGCAGTCTGCCATTATGTAAATCCACGAATACTCCCCCAATCACGCTTAAATTAGTTTTACCCATGCTAAAAAAACAATACAAAAAGGAGTACCAATCCTAACGGTACTCCTTTACTACTTGAAAGCTATCATTTTGCTATTCCAATTGCCTGGCTTCCCATTTGAACCCAAGCTTGTTCAAAGGGTTTCCTTGGTAAGGCTTTATAGCCTTCATGCGCAAGTGGATCGTTAATGTAGACAGATTGTTCGTCATAGCCGACAATAACGACACTGTGCTCCCTATAGGTGATCTTTACATTACCAGTATTGGTTTCCCAGACAGTGAACTCGGATTCGGGAAGCGGCGCATAAGTTGAGTTGGTTATGACCCATACAGGGGAACCGCTGTTGATCAAATCGTAAACTGCATCGATGGATTGCCCGGTAATATCCATGATTTTTCCTGGGTGATAGCTCTCGGCAAGCTTTGCCACAGGGCCGTGGTACACCCCATATCCCGATTTGCTGAAGGAATAAATATCGCCAACAAAGCCATCATATGGATTGCCGCGAACGTAATTCGCGTCCCGGAACGGAATCTTATGTATTTCTTTCGCCAATGTCATTTTATCAGCGTCAATGCCCTCATACTGAAGCAACATTGCTAAACTTGTGACTTCACAACCCCGCTGCAATTCCGGCAGCTGGCTGATGTGCGGAACGCCCTCAATCATGGTTTGATCCTCAGTACTGATAAACTCCTTGATGAGTTCTTCATCTTCAACCGTTTTCGTGATCGATTCAGCTATTGTGCGTGTGATTTTTGGAGCGTCGGAAACCTGTGTCTCAGCCGTAGGATTTTCAATCGAGCGAAATTTTTCCGCCCCTAAAAATGTCACCATGAAAATGGCTCCAATAGATAAAGTTTTGATTAATATGTTCATAGCCTTCTCCTAAATCCTTTTGCAGCCAAAGTACTTAGCTGGTATCTCTATTACAATACTAAACAAGATTCGACAGTCATTCAATAGACTAATAGAAATATAATTGGAATCTGTTGGGAAATGTAAGGCGAGTTTTGGGGAGAATGTTGATGAATAGGCAGGGAAATCTCCGAAGGCATTACCAGTTCGGACAAGATCCCGTGGGTGAAGCGAAAAAATGTCCGAAGTAACCCCATGTTCGGACAAAAATATCTCCAAGACCGCATAAAATGTCCGAAGTCAGTGCAACTTCGGACAAAATGACAAGCAAGATCGCTGAAAATGTCCAAAGTCAGTGCAACTTCGGACAAAATCCCGAAGGAGAAGCTGGAAAATGTCCGAAGTCAGTTCAACTTCGGACAAAATGACAAGCAAGAGCGCATGAAATGTCCGAAGTAGCCCCAGCTCAGTACAAAAGTTTAATTGGTGGCAAATTAAAGGATTACGATCTTAATTAAACACATTCTTAATGGTTAAATAGGCAATACTACTTCTGTTATGTGTACATCTTTTTAAAATTTCGCTGAAGTATGTTAGGGTATTAAAGGGTTATGTAACGGGCCATATAGAAAGAAAGGAGTTTTTTGATGAAAAAGGATTCATCAGTTTTTTACATATCATCGGGGATTTTGCTGCTGCTTGTCCTCTTTGGAGTAATTTTTCCGGAAACGCTTGAATCGTTGACGGCTAACGTTCAGGCTTTTATTACAGATTCGTTTGGCTGGTATTATTTAATTCTTGTATCTCTGATGGTGATTGTTTGTCTGTACTTCTTGATCAGTCCGCTTGGAAAAATCAGATTAGGTAAACAGGATGACCGTCCGGAGTTTTCGACTCCAACATGGTACGCGATGCTGTTCAGTGCTGGAATGGGTATTGGACTTGTTTTTTGGGGGACCGCTGAGCCGGTCAGCCATTATATGATTTCGACACCGACTGGAGTGGAGCCAGGCACGAACCAGGCACTTCGTGATTCCTTGAGGTTTACCTTTTTCCACTGGGGTGTACATGCTTGGGCCATTTATGGGATTGTCGCACTTGTTTTGGCTTATTACAACTTCAGGCATGGAAAGCCTGGGTTAATCAGTGCGACACTCGAACCAGTTTTGGGCAAGCGTGCAAATGGGACTGCCGGAAAAGTAGTGGATATCATCTCAGTTGTCGCAACAGTAATCGGGGTAGCGACAACTCTCGGGTTTGGAGCAGTACAAATCAATGGTGGGTTATCCTATCTCTTTGGGATTCCTGCTGGATTCGTCGCTCAATTGCTGATTATCCTGGTTGTGACGGTTTTGTTCATGATTTCAGCGTGGACGGGACTGGGCAAAGGAATCAAGATATTAAGTAATGTAAACATGCTGCTGGCAGGAATCTTGCTTTTATTCATGCTGATTCTGGGGCCAACACAATTGATCCTGAACCTGTTTACCAATACGATTGGTACGTACCTGCAAAACCTTCCGGCAATGAGCTTCAGGATTTCGCCCTTAAATGAAGATATCCGATCATGGATCAATGGCTGGACAATCTTCTATTGGGCATGGTGGATAGCCTGGGCACCTTTTGTCGGTATTTTCATTGCTCGTGTTTCCAAGGGAAGGACCATCCGGGAATTTGTTTTTGGTGTTTTGCTGATTCCATCCTTGATAGGCTTTTTATGGTTCTCGGCATTCGGAGGTTCAGCTATGATGCTGGAACATGAGGGGGTTGCAAACATCTCGGAACTCGCTACAGAAGAATCTTTATTTGGCGTTTTTGCAAACTATCCTTTAGGATTAATGTTATCGATTATTGCCATGACACTGGTTGGAACATTCTTTATCACGTCAGCTGATTCAGGCACATTTGTACTTGGCATGATGACCACCAATGGATCGCTGACGCCTGGCAACAGGATAAAATTCATCTGGGGATTCATGCTGGCCGCGATATCCTTGGTACTGCTATATTCTGGCGGGCTGCAGGCCTTGCAAAACACAATGATTGTAGCGGCTCTGCCTTTTTCGGTCATCATGGCCATGATGGCTGTCAGCCTGATCAAATCATTAAACCAGGAGGCCAAAGAGCTGGGAATTGGCAAGATTCCCAAGCGTCAGCCTAAAGAATAAAGACTAACGGACACCTTCTTTATAGGAAGGTGTCTTTTTCTTTGATTAAATTGTTCTGAAGATACTAAACATATGTAAAGAATTGGTTAAATTTGAACATTTTGTACTTTTTTAAAATGTAAATGTTTTCAACCGGATTATTTGCTAAAATAATGTTGTTGAATATGTCATTTCCAAAGGTGATCATGATTATGGAAAAAGAAAAATTATTAAAGATTATTGAGGCAGCAAAGCTTTATTACCTTTTAGATTATAACCAGAATGATATTGCTAAGGAGCTTGGTGTTTCAAGGCCGACGGTATCAAGGTTCCTGCAGATCGCTAAGCAGGAGGGAATAGTCGATATCAAAATTATGGATCCGACAGAGGATGTAGAGAATTTGTCTTTGGAGCTTGAACAAAAATTCGGGCTGAAAAAAGCAATTGTCACCCATATTCCTCAGTATGAGGACAGTGTCATCAAGACCTACCTTGGTGAAAAAGGCAGCAGCCTTCCTGAATGAGGTGGTGGACCATGACGATATCATCGGGGTTACCTGGGGAACGACGCTGTACCATGTAGCGCTTGAGTTAAAGCAGAAAGCCTGCAAAAATGTAAAGGTTGTACAGCTTAAGGGCGGAGTAAGTCATTCGGAAACGAACACCTATGCGAACGAGATTCTTTACTTGTTCGGCAAGGCTTTCAACAGTGCTCCCCACCATCTGCCTCTTCCAGCCATCGTTGACCATGTTGTCGTAAAGCAAGCGATGGAAGCGGACAGGCATATTAAAAAAATCCTCGAGATGGGGAAGCAGTCGAACATTGCTGTCTATACAATCGGCCCTATTAAATCCGAGTCTCTGTTATTCCAGTTGGGCTATTTTACGGAAGAAGATCTTCAGGTGATCTATTCAAAAGCAGTTGGCGATATTTGTTCACGTTTCTTCGATAAAGACGGGAAGGTCTGCAATGAGAACCTTAATGCGCGGACGCTTGGCATCGAACTGGAAGAGTTGAAAAAGAAGAAATACTCCATTCTCGTTGCCGGGGGAGCTCATAAAATTGATGGTATTTATGGAGCGTTAAAAGGGAAATATACAAATGTGCTCGTAACAGACCAATTCACAGCAAAATTCTTATTGGATAAATAAATAAAACCAAGTTTAAGTTTGTTGTTTAAGAGAATTAAGCCATATGTACAAACATATACCCTGCAGGTTCACGGCCTTGAGGGTATTTTTGTCTGAAAGGTGAAAAGGGAGATATTTCATTTTACATTTGTTCAAAAACGTATTTACAAAAGTTCTTCACTTCTGATATATTTGCTATATAAAGTTCAAGTTAAACAAATGTAAACGTTTTAATGAAATTTTTTTCATGCTATTTGTAAACGTTAACAACAAATACTCAACAAGAGGTGGGACAACAATGAATATCTTATGGGGTTTGATGGGGATCGTGGTTGTATTGGGCATCGCATTCCTTTTCTCCAATAATAAGAAATCCATCAATTTAAGAACAATCCTTGGCGGTCTTGCGATTCAGTTTATCTTCGCTTTTGCCGTCCTTAAATGGGAAACAGGAAAGCTTGCATTAAAACAGCTTTCACTGGGAGTCAATGAAATTGTCAACTATGCAGATTCTGGAGTGCAATTCTTATTCGGCGGATTGTTCCAGGCAGAAAACATTGGCTTTGTATTCGCATTCCAGGTATTGACTGTCGTAATTTTCTTCTCATCTTTAATTTCGGTACTATATTATCTGGGAATCATGCAAGTTGTCATCAAGTTCCTCGGCGGGGGATTGTCCAAATTGCTTGGGACAAGCAAAGCGGAATCTTTATCCGCTGCAGCGAACATTTTCGTAGGTCAGACAGAAGCACCACTTGTAGTTAAGCCTTATATCGCTAAAATGACTCAATCAGAACTATTTGCCATCATGGTTGGTGGACTGGCTTCGGTTGCCGGTTCTGTCCTGATTGGTTATTCACTGCTTGGTGTTCCTTTGGAATACTTGCTGGCAGCAAGCTTCATGGCTGCACCTGCAGGTTTGATCATGGCTAAAATCATGATTCCTGAAACTGAAACTTCAGTGACAACCGATGAAATGAAAATGGAAAAAGACACGGATTCGGTTAACGTGATTGACGCTGCTGCCAAAGGTGCAAGCACGGGTCTGCAATTGGCATTGAATATCGGTGCGATGTTGCTTGCGTTCATTGCATTGATTGCGTTAATTAATGGAATCCTTGGATTAATCGGCGGCATTTTCGGAGCCGGCGACCTGACGCTTGAAACAATCCTTGGCTATGTGTTTGCACCACTTGCATTCGCGATTGGTGTGCCATAGGATGAAGCAATCAAAGCTGGTGGTTTCATTGGCCAGAAGTTAATCCTGAATGAATTTGTTGCTTACTCTTCATTCGCACCGCAAATTGATCAGCTGTCTGCTAAAACGGTCGCTGTCATCAGTTTCGCCCTTTGTGGATTTGCAAACGTGTCATCAATGGGAATCTTGCTTGGCGGACTTGGAAGCCTTGCTCCAAACCGCCGTTCAGACATCGCAAGAATGGGTGTAAGAGCTGTTATCGCAGGTATGCTTGCATCACTGCTAAGTGCAGCAATGGCAGGTATGCTTCTATAAAATCGAACGAAAGGGAGAGGGACCTGGTCCTTCTCTTTTTTTATGGCTTTCGCAAAGTGGGTTATAATGAAGGAAAATAAACAGAAAGCTGTGATGGTCATGTGTTTGATTCTATTCGCTTACAAAGCCCATCCAAAGTATAAGCTCATTGTCGCAGCCAACCGGGATGAATTTTATGACCGTCCGACTGCACCTGCAAATTTCTGGGAGGACGCGCCCGAAATCCTTGCCGGACGTGATCTTGAAAAAATGGGAACGTGGATGGGAGTGTCAACTTCGGGGAAGTTTGCCGCCTTGACGAATTATCGAGGTCCAAAAGAGTCTGGAGTGGGAAAGAGAACTAGAGGAGAATTAGTGGCTGACTACCTTAAAGGAACAGCCTATACAAAAGACTATCTGGAAAAATTGAGCCAGCGACGGCATGATTATCCGGGGTACAATTTCCTGGCAGGGGATTTGGATCATCTCTATTATTATTCTACCAGGGGCGGGCAAATCCAGACGATTCAGCCCGGGATCCATGGTGTAAGCAACCACCTGCTTAACACCAATTGGCCAAAGGTTGAACGCGGTAAGGCTGGACTTGCGGAAATCGTTGCAAATGAGCATGGGGATTTGCCAGAATTGTTATTTGCTCAACTTGAAAATGCAGATCCCGCACATGATGATATGCTCCCGTCTACAGGTGTTTCGCTTGAATGGGAACGCCTGCTCTCACCGATGTTTATCAAAAGCGAAGGGTACGGGACGCGTAGCTCGACGGTGATTCTGATGGATGAGAACGAGATACTATTCAAAGAGCGGGTATTCAGCCAGGAAGAAAGGACGGATCAGGAGTTTTTAATAAGACTTTAAAGTTAATTTGTTTTGGGAACGATGCGCTTTTGCCAACGAGCCCCACTGAAAGCGAAGCGTATGGTACGGAAATCAACGGACCATTTTTACAAGTAGTCTCAAAAATAAAGAGGGTGTCCCAAAAGTTTATACTTTTGGGACACCCTCTTTGTGTTTGCATTGGTTGGGAAATTAAATCAAAGGCTGAGCTGCAGCTGCTTTAAACTCCATTTTAATATTCTCAATGATCTTATGGACCGGCAGGATCTCTTTGATTTCACTTACCCTTGCCCCGGCAAATACGAGGCCATTTTCTGCATCGCCGGCTACAGAGGTGAGCAGGGAGTCTAATGTGCAAAATCGATAGGAGCAATTTTTAAGGCAATCGCGGCACTTGTTGATTTTAAGTTTATCGGAAGTGGTGATCAGCTTGGTGAAGTTATTGGCGATGGCCCGGCCATGGAGGCCAACTGTTGTTTTTACCAGCAACGTGTCTTTTTCGGTTGCAGAAACATACTTGTCTTTGAAACTCTGTGGTGCATCGCATTCCTCACTGGCAACGAATCTTGTACCCATTTGGACACCTGATGCGCCTAGGGAGAAAGCTTTTGCTAAATCATCGCCAGTCATGATTCCTCCTGCTGCGATTACTGGGATGGAGACTGAGGCTGCTACTTCAGGCAGAATATCAAACAAGGGCCTGTCCGTGCCGAGATGCCCGCCAGCTTCAAACCCCTCCACGACGACGGCAGCGGCTCCAAGCCGTTCAGATATTCTAGCGAGCTTGGCAGACGAAACGATTGAAATGACCGGAATCCCTGCTTGCTTTCCCCATGAATACATATCTCTCGAAATTCCTGCACCAGATATGATGAAATCAACCTTCTCTTCAAGGGCAGCCTTCATTTTTTCGGCAAAATCGTTCATTGCAAATAATACATTCACACCGATATAGCCTTTGCCTTTGGTTAGCTCACGTGCTTTCCTGATATGGATGCGAAGGTCTTCTACAGTGATGCCTGTGCCAGAAATAATGCCGATGCCGCCAGCATTCGCTACGGCGGATGCCAAGCTGCTGAGAGATATTCCTACACCCATACCTCCTTGCATAATAGGTACTGCCGGAACCATATGACCAATTTTAAGCTGTGGGAAATCCATCAAAAAACCCCTTTCCAATGTTATTCCTTTGCAGTGTACCATGTATGAATTTTAAAAGATGTGATTTTTAGCACCTGGTATTAAGTTAAGGTATAATTATTTGGTCTTGTTTTTGATTAATAAAAAGGACGCAGAAACGATGTTCTGCGTCCTTTTTCCTGGTATTAAAAATCGAAATTATCAGGATCCGGCCCTACACGTTCATTCTTGTTCAGGCTGTTTAGGCGATCCATTTCTTCTGCTGAAAGCTCAAAATCAAAAATATCTGCGTTCTCAATGAGGCGATGTTCTTTGATAGACTTCGGGATCGTGACAACGCCGTTTTGCAAATCCCAGCGCAAGATTATTTGGGCAGGAGATTTTTTATGAGTTTCTGCAATCTCCACGATTGTTGGCTCGGACAAAAGTTCACCCTGTTTCAACGGTGACCATGCTTCCATTTGGATCCCTTCCGCTTTACAGAATTCAAGCAGTTCCGTCTGTGCAAGATGCGGGTGGTACTCGACCTGGTTGACCATCGGCTTGATTTCCGCATCAGCCATCAAATCTTTAAGATGGTGGACATGGAAGTTGCTCACACCAATTGCACGCACCCGGCCATCTTTATAAAGCTCTTCAAGTGCTTTCCAGGTTTCATTGTACTTGCCGGCAACCGGCCAGTGGATCAAATATAGATCCAGGTAGTCCAGGCCGAGCTTTTCTATGCTCGTTTCAAAGGCCTGAAGCGTGGACTCATAGCCCTGGTCAGAGTTCCAAACCTTTGTTGTGATGAACAATTCCTCGCGGGGAACACCAGCTTCTTTGATCGCCTGCCCCACACCTTCCTCGTTCTTGTATACGGCGGCTGTGTCGATACTCTTGTAGCCGTTTTTAATGGCAGCCTTCACAGACTCAACGACTTCAGAGCCTTCCTTGACCTTGAAAACTCCTAGGCCGAACCATGGCATTTTAACACCGTTATGTAATGTTGTAGTATCCTGAAGATTTTTTGGCATAAATATGTGCCTCCTCGTCATTTGAATTCCTGCTTATTTTCTCACAATTTTAGTAAAAGGAAAAAGAAATTGGTTTGATAAATAAATTGAATAGGCAACTGAATGATTTGCAGCAAAAATTCCCATCAAAAAGGTGTCTTTTCTCCATTGGGAACGGGTAAATTTCAAGTAACAATATGCAGCGGAAGGAGTGTTTGTTAATGATTATCAAAGTGTTGGGTGATGATATGAGACAGTGCCATCACTTAGAAGAGAACATAAATGCGGCTGTGGAGCAGGCTGGAGTGGCAGCGGTTGTTGAAAGACTGAATGAGGAGGAGGACATCCTAAAGTATGAGGTGAAAAGTACACCGGCAGTGGTGATTGATGACCAGGTGGTTTCCAGCGGGAAACTGCTCACTGTAAAGGAGTTGAAGGATCTCTTTTGAAAATCAGGCCTATGTCGAGGCCTGATTTTTGTATTGATCGAGAAAGGATTTCGTTGCCCATAATGAGATTAGCAGGACCAGTTCGAATCCATTGGTGGCAGCATCGCTTTTGAATGGAAACGGGACGGTGCTTCCTATTCCCATTAATATGACCCCTATGGCCAGCCATTTCCATTTCAATCTTTTCCAAAGTATGAGGCCGGCTGCAAGCAAGGCAAGGGTCACACCGATGATCATGATTGGTGGGACATGGGAGGCTGCCGGCTCATAGCTAAGCACTCCGTATTTTCTGGCAGGCTCAATCTTGATGCCAATCGTGTTTTGAATGAGTTCAGTCAGGATCATGGCAGCTGTGAACAGCCAGGCGAGGATCTCTCCTTTCCGGTTGCTGATGGATGTTAATCCGCTTTTCCTGACAGCAGCCCAGGAAAAAAGGATCAGGAGCGGGGTGAACAGTGCGTGGATCCAGTACCTCATCAGATTCAGGCCTTTTAAAAGGCTTCCTTCTCCTATTATGCTTCCAGCTGCTAGTACGGTGTTGTCATAAATAAGTCCGAAGGTAACGAGCAAGAGAACATTTGTCAGCGAAGTAAATCCGGAATGAAGCGATAATTTCAATCCCCACAGGAATAAAACAAAATAAAAGAGGGAATATAATGCGTAGATATAAGGGTCCATAAAAGAGATTTTCCTCCCAATTTGTACATTTGTTACATTGTTCCCTCAATTTGAAAGGAAAAACATGTGAACACCTTATTAACATTTTCATTATTTTTAACAAATTAATCGAATTACCAATAGTCTTAAAAGGAATCTTCATATATGATGGAGTTTGTAAGCACATTCATTGAATTTTTGACGAAGAACAGGAGAAATTATGACACTACAAAATGAAATCGCATGGGTAACAGATAGTACCGCTTCACTTTCTGATGAGTTTATTAAGAATAACCATATATATGTTGTTCCGTTAAGCATTATTTTTGGAGAAGAATCCTACCTGGAAGGCGTGGATATTACAGCTGAGGATTTCTATCCGAAACTCGCTGCTTCAAAGGTACTTCCTAAAACATCGCAGCCAGCAATCGGGGAGTTTGTTGAGCTTTATAAAAAGCTGAAGGAGCAATACAAGCATGCGATCGCCATCCATGCCTCCAGTGCATTGACTGGCACTTACCAATCCTCCGTTGCAGCATCCAGCATGGTCGAGTTCAAGGTGGATGTCATTGACTCAAAAATTGGGTCTTATCCTTTGGGCCTCATGATTAAAAAAGGCGTTGAGCTGCAAAAAGCGGGTAAAACATATGAAGAAATTGTTTCTTATCTGCGTACGCTGCCAGAGAAGGCCAATCTCTATATGGCACCAGGCAGTCTTGAGCAGCTTCATAAGGGAGGGCGCCTGTCGACTACACAGGTTATTATCGGCAGCTTGATCAAGTTGAAGCTGATTGTCAGATTCGAGGATGGAAAGGTCGTACTGTTTGATAAAATCAGGACAGAAAAGAAGGTAAAGGAAAGACTTTTCCAAATTTTCGATGAAGCATCGACCCATATAAGTGACGCCAGCGTCATTCATGGGAATGTTGGTGAGCTGGCGGAGGAATGGCGCCAGGAATTGCAGCAGCGATATCCAAATATTTCGTTTTCGACAACCATTTTCAGTCCAGTACCGGGAACTCATACAGGACAGGGAACAATCGGACTTGCCTGGATCAATGACTAGAATGAATGAAGGGAATCAGCTATCCAAAGGCTGATTTCTTTTTTTTGCCTGTAAGACTATGTACACTGATAGGTAAACGATTGATTCATGTAACGACCAAAGGGAGGAAGACAAATGATGAAAATCGGCCTGATCGGGCTGGGGGACATTGCGCAAAAAGCATATCTCCCCATATTTGCGGAAAAGGGAGATATTGAGTTCCATTTGTACACTCGAAATATATCCAGACTTGAAGTGTTATCACAAAAATACCGTTTCTCCCATATCCACACAAGTCTTGATGAAGTCATAGCTAGCGGTATTAAAGCAGCATTTGTCCATAGTGCTACAGAATCGCACTATGACATCGTCAAACGACTATTGCAAACAGGCATTCATGTCTATGTCGACAAGCCGATTGCGTATGATTATGAACAGGCAAGGGAAGTAACGGAGCTTGCAGAAGCAAAAGGATTGATCTTAATGACGGGCTTCAACCGCAGATATGCTCCGGTTTACAAGGAACTGGCTGAACTGAAGCAACCCAATATGGTGATCATGCAAAAAAACAGGCGTTCATTGCCTGGGGAAATCCGCCATTTCATCTTTGATGATTTTATCCATGTCGTAGACACACTTCGCTTTTTATTTCCCTATACCATCAGCCAAGTTAATGTGATGGGAAAAAAGAATGGTGAGTTTTTGCATCATGTAGTCATCCAGCTGCAGGCAGATGAAGGAATCGCAATTGGAATCATGAACCGGGACAGCGGGGTGGTCGAGGAAAAGGTTGAAATATTCCAGTCGAATGAAAAACGAACGGCCTTGAACGTCTCTGAATTATTATTCCAGGAAAACCGAAATGAAACGAGAATAGGGGGCAGTGATTGGGAACCGACACTCCATAAGCGTGGCTTTGAGCAAATCATATTTGATTTCCTCCAGGCAGTCAGCAGCAGCACCTCCCCTCTGGTTACCGCCGAGGATTCCCTTCGGACTCATGAAATTTGCGAGAAAATAGTTAAGGAATTAGAGGCGCTATAAAAACACCCCGGTTCAGTCATCTGAACCGGGGCGTTTTTGTTCCTAGTAAGCAGGTGGTTTTGTCATTAGACATATATAAAATATCCAACGAAAATAAAGCAAAGGGCATACATGATTGGATGGACCTCTCTTAGTTTGCCGGTGCCTAGCATCATCAGCGGATAAAGAATGAAGCCAAGAGCAATTCCCGTTGCGACACTGAAGGTGAGCGGCATCATGATGATCGTCACGAATGAAGGGATGATGACAGCAAGATTGTTCCAATTGATTTTGCTGATTTCCGATGCCATCAATGCACCGACGATGATTAAAGCCGGAGCGGTCACTTCTGGTGTAATTACGGACAGAACCGGAGAGAACAGCAATGCGATTCCAAAGCAGGCAGAGATAATGACAGAAGTAAAACCTGTACGTCCGCCGACAGCGATTCCGGCAGATGACTCGACAAATGACGCCGTTGTTGAGGTTCCAAGGACTGCCCCAGCAACTGCAGATCCTGCATCGGCAAGGAGAGCACGGCCGGCGTTAGGGATTTTATTGTTCTTCATCAGCCCGGCCTGGCTCGCGACGGCGATCAGCGCGCCGGCTGTGTCAAAGAAAGCGACAAACAGGAACGTAAAGATCACGGCAAGCACATCTGGGGAGAAGATATCTCCGAGATGATGAAAGACGACTCCAAAAGTAGGCGAAATGTCCGGTACCGTTCCGACGATCGAATCTGGTTTTTCAATCAGGCCGGCAAAAATCCCTGCGACAGTTGCAATGACCATTCCGTAAAAAATACCCCCATGGATGCCGCGAACCATCATGACAACACTGATAATAAAACCAAACAAAGCCAGCAGGACAGGTCCGGAAGTAAGATTTCCTATTGATACAAAGGTTGCATCGCTGCTGACAATGATCCCTGCATTTTTCAGTCCGATAAAGGCGACGAAGAACCCGATGCCTGCAGCGATGGCATGTTTGAGATCCTGAGGGATGACATTGATGATTTTTTCACGGATTTTCAAAAGGCTGAGGATGACAAACAGGATACCCGCGATGAATACACCTGTAAGGGCAACTTCCCATTTAACCCCCATCCCAATGCTGACGGTGAAGGTGAAAAATGAATTTAGTCCCATGCTTGGTGCGATACCAATCGGGAAATTGGCAAGCAGGCCGATGAGCAGGGAGCCGATAATGGCTGATAGGGCAGTGGCCGTAAAAACCGCACCCTTATCCATGCCCGCCTGGCTCAGGATCATCGGATTGACGACAAGGATGTATGCCATTGAAAGGAAAGTCGTGATCCCTGCGAGCGTTTCCTGTTTATAAGTAGTATTGCGTTCTGCAAATTGGAAAAAGTTTTTCATATGTTTGTCCCTCCTGGTAGTTTGGTAGAAAAATAAAAAACTCCGGCAGTGCATGCTGCCGGAGTTCCACAAAGGACAAATAAATAAATGCCAAAAAAGAATAGCAAATATCAAAGCCCCTTGTAGTCACGCCTTTTACGGTAGCATGGTAGAAACGTTCAAGCCATATTCCTGAACATATACAAGGAAAAAAATATTCGGTTTTGAATAATACTAGTGATAGTACCAGCAAAAAGGTTGAAGGTCAATTGGATTTATAGATGTTGTTTTTTTCTGATTATTAGAGAAGAAGAGGAGGATCTTTTTGATCATGTGGCTGAAAAATCACAACCGTTCCGCCCGGGGGTATGATAACCCCTTGGTTATCAAGTTTTTGACAACTTTTTGACTGGAATATGTGAATAATAAATGAACTAAATATCAAAACACCCCTGTTTGGAATCTAAATTACTATAATGATAGTGTAATACAAACGGAGGTGCCAATAATGAACGTAATGACGATTATTGAGCTGGAAAATCGTGAAGTGGAAAAGATGGCTGGCGCAAGATTAGTATTTACCCAGGAACAGATTGATGCGAATATCGTGGAGACGTGCGTTGATTGTTTTAAATATGAGGGCTCGGAAGACTGCCTTGACACTGATGATGCAATGGAGAAAGTATTCCAGACACTGAAAACTGAAGGGGTCATTCCGGATGCTGTTGAGGATTTCTCTTATGAAATGCCTTCTTGCGAGAGATTGAAGAAGGATGTGTACGAAGAACAGGACATGCCGCAAAAGGTAATCCTGAGCTACGCCCTATAAAGATGAAAAGGAGTTCTGTTAAGGACTCCTTTTTTCATATAGGAAAGTTTGAATTCTTCACTTCGAGAAATGCCCTTCTCCCAGCGCTTTTCGGGCTGCCCATGGCGCTTGCGCTTTTCTGTGCCAATTATGCAGATTTCACGAAAACTGCTAATAAATTCGCGAAAACGTGACTTTTATCAAAGAGAAGCTGGTCGGAAATTTATATAATGAACCTGACAATAAATGAAAACGCTTTCAAAACGGAGGTGGGACCGGTGAAGAAGGGTGCGGATATTACGATCATGACTGGCCATTTTGGCAGCGGGAAAACAGAAACAGCCATCAATCTTGCACTTGAGGTGAGGAGGAATCACGGCAAAGTTGCCGTTGCCGATCTCGATATCGTGAATCCTTATTACCGCGCAAGAGATACGAAGGCGGTACTTGAGGACCACGGAATAGAATTGATTGCACCGGCGGAGCGTCTAGCAGCGGCAGATTTGCCGATTGTTCCGGGCGATATGGGAAGGTTGATTGATGACCCGGCATATAAACTGATCGTTGATGCTGGGGGAGATAAAGATGGAGCGACGGCATTAGGGCAATTTTTCAACGACTGGAAGTATCTGAATCCTGAAGTCCTTTTCATCCTGAACGCTAACCGCCCTTATGTAAGCACACTGGAAGGGGCAGTTGAGACGCTGAGAAAAATCGAAAAAGCTTCCAGGCTTTCAGTCACGGGAATTATCAATAACTCAAATGTAGGAAATGAGACGACGATCGAGGATGTCCAAAAGGGGCTGGAGTTAAGCAGGAAGCTGTCAGATGCACTGGGGATTCCGCTTATGCATGCGGTGTTGCCGGAGCATTTATCAGATCAAATCGGTGAGTTGGAAGGCGCCCCGGTAAAAGTGATGACCAGATATTTAAAATTGCCATGGGAAATGTAAAGGAGGCTAAAACAGTGGAGCGGAGAGTTGTTTTTAATGAAGAGACCTGCAAATCATGTCAGCTGTGCGTTCATGCTTGTCCGACGAATGTCATTTATCTTGCTGATTATTTGAATGAGAAGGGCTATCGTCCGGCTGTCGTGACAGACCAGGAGCACTGCATCAGCTGCGGTAAATGTGCCCAAATGTGTCCTGATTCGGTCATTACTGTCTACAGACCTGAAAAGGTTAGGAAATCTGTTTAGCGGAGGAGAGATGAATATGGCAAAAGTATTGATGAAGGGAAACGAAGTCATTGCTGAAGCGGCCGTCCATGCGGGCTGCAAGTATTTTTTTGGGTATCCGATCACACCGCAAAGTGAACTTGTTGCCTATATGGCCAGAAGACTTCCGGAAGTTGGCGGGGTGTTTTTGCAGGCTGAAAGCGAAGTGGCAGCAATTAATATGGTCTATGGTGCAGCAGGCACGGGCGTAAGGGTGATGACATCATCATCGAGCCCAGGCTTCAGTTTGAAGCAGGAGGGCATATCCTATCTAGTCGGCGCAGAGCTTCCCGCGCTGATTGTGAACGTGGTTCGCGGCGGCCCTGGGCTGGGCAATATCCAGCCTGCTCAGTCGGATTATTTCCAGGTAACAAAGGGCGGCGGACATGGTGATTACTATACACCTGTCCTGGCTCCATCGACGCTTCAGGAAATCATTGATCTGACGGAAGCGGCATTCGAGATTGCTGACACCTATCGTACACCCGTAATTTTGCTTGGCGACGGCATGCTGGGACAAATGATGGAGCCTGTTGAATTCAAGGATCTCACTGAAAGGGAGCCCGGACAAAAAGAATGGGCTACGACCGGGACTCGAGGCGACGGCAAGCCAAGAACCATTACTTCGCTGGATTTGAATGCCGATGCGCTGGAAAAGCGTAATGAGCATCTTCAGAAGAAGTTTGCCATGATCAGGCAAAATGAAGTGAGATATGAAACGTATGAAACAGAGGATGCCGACTATATCGTCACTGCTTATGGTACAGCAGCGAGAATTGCGATGAATGCGATCCAGAAAGCGAGAAAGGCCGGCTTGAAAATTGGAATGATTCGCCCGATTACATTATGGCCATTCCCGGAACAGCCTTTCATTGAAACGCGTGACAGGGTAAAAGGATATCTTTCAGTCGAAATGAGTGCCGGACAGATGGTAGAGGATGTAAGGCTTGCGGTGGATGGCAGGGCTCCGGTTTCCTTCTTTGGACGTACTGGCGGTGTCGTGCCGGCACAGGAGGAGATTTACGAACAGATTGTGAACATTTCCGGGGGGGTTGAGGTATGAGCATGAAAACAGTGTTTGAAAGGACTTCCGGACTGACGGAAACACAGACACATTACTGTCCTGGCTGTACGCACGGAATCATTCACAGGATGGTCGGGGAAGTACTGGAGGAAATGGACATATTAGAGGATACAGTAGGAGTCGCTTCTGTCGGATGCTCCGTTTTGTCCTATGAATATTTCAATTGTGATATGACACAGGCGGCGCATGGCCGCGCACCTGCTGTAGCTACCGGGATTAAGCGCGTCCTGCCTGACCGCTTTGTTTTTACCTATCAGGGTGACGGCGACCTGGCGTCGATCGGGATTGCCGAGGCTGTCCATGCTGCCGCACGAGGAGAGAACATCACTGTCATTTTTGTCAATAATGCGATATACGGCATGACAGGCGGACAGATGGCTCCGACCACTTTGATCGGCCAGAAAACAGCCACCACTCCGTTCGGCCGGAACGCCGCCGTGCAGGGGCTGCCGATCCGGGTGAGTGAGATGCTTTCGACCCTTGATGGCACAGCCTATATTGAGCGTGTATCGACACATGACGTACCAAACATCATCAGGACGAAAAAGGCAATCAGAAAAGCATTTGAAACTCAGAAGCAGGGACATGGCTTCTCGATGGTCGAGGTCCTTTCAAGCTGCCCGACAAACTGGGGGCTTGATCCGAGTGAATCGCTTGATTGGATCAAAGATAATATGGTGCCGGCCTATCCTCTCGGTGTTTATAAGGATTCGCAAAAGGAGGCTGGGCAATAATGGAGGAAATCTTGATTGCCGGCTTTGGCGGCCAGGGGGTCATGTCGATGGGCCAGCTGATCGCGTATGCGGGGATGAATGAAGGAAAGTATGTTTCATGGCTTCCTTCCTACGGACCTGAGCAGCGAGGCGGGACCGCGAACTGTGCGGTTGTTGTCAGCGAAGAGCAGGTTGGTTCACCGCTTGTCTCCCGTCCATCCACTGCGATTGTCCTTAATAATCCTTCCTATGAAAAATTCGAACCGCTCGTTAAGCAGGGCGGGTTGCTGGTTGTCAATGCTTCCTTGATATCAAAGGCAACTGAGAGATCGGATATCAAAGTGTTAAACATTAAAGCAACTGAACATGCCAATGTATTAGGGAACCCTAAGGTGGCAAATATGGTCCTGCTTGGCGCTTTCCTTGAGGAGACAGGAATTCTTTCAGATGAGTCGATTTTGGAAGCTTTGAAAAAAGTCCTCTCTCCCGAGAAGCATTCCCTGCTGGGAATCAATCGCCGGGCTCTTGAACTTGGACGGTCTTTGGCTGGCAATGTAAAAATATAATCAGCTGCCATTGAAGAAACGCTGCCAGCTCAAGGGCAGCGTTTCTTCATGCTTCTAACAGTTCTAGAATCAGCGGAACAGCTGCACTGAGAGTTGGTGCCTTTTCATCCGCAGCTGTCTCATCTTCTCCAATAAAAACAGTTTTGCATCCTGCTTTTTTGCCTGCCTCTATATCGCGTTCATGGTCTCCAACCATGACGCTGCGGGTGAGGTCGAGGTGATGTCTGCTGGCAAGGTCGAGCAGCATGCCGGCATTTGGCTTCCTGCATTCACAGCCTGCCTTCGGCTTGTGCGGGCAATAGGCAACCTCTTTGATTTCTCCGCCATGTTCTTTGATCATATCAATCATAGTATCATGAATCTCATGCAGACGCTTTTCCTTCAGGAAGCCCAGGCCGACACCGCCCTGATTCGTGACGACGAAAATTTCATATCCATTCCTGCTTAACTCAGCCACAGCCTCTGCGGCACCTTCGAGCAGGTAGAGCTCCTCCGGACGGTTGACGAATTTTACCCGGTCAGATAAAACTTCATTAAGGACACCGTCCCTGTCCAAAAAAATCGCTTGTTTCATTTTTGCCTCCCTATCCTTTGTGTTATTACATTAACAGCTTTTTGATGCCTGGATACATAGGGATTATCCGTGATCCAAAAACGCCAGGGATAATCCTTTGCTTCGCCGGAATTATCGATGCCAATCCGCTTCCCTGAAGAGATGCTGTCCGGCATCATCCCTTTGGCAATATAAAGCGGCTTCTCTGTTAAGGAATGCCCGTAATCGGACATCTTTATCCCAAGCGCTTTAGTTAATTTTCCAGGTCCATTTGTCAGATTGGCTGAATCAGGCATGCCCCTCCGCCTTGCCATTAGTTCAATGCCTTTCACCGGCTCTACAGCCCGAACCAACACCGCCTCAGGATTCCCTTTTTCACCGCTGACCACATTGAAAAGCGTATGGGTATGCATAACATACGTATAGGCCAGTCCGGGTTCATGGAACATCACTTCGGTCCGTCTGGTCCGGCGATTATTATAGCTGTGAGCCGCCCTGTCCATTGGCCCAATATAGGCTTCTGTTTCGACGATCATTCCCGCAGCAGTCCCTTCATCACATTCCTTGATCAGAACGCAGCCTAGCAGTGAAACCGCAAGTTCAAGAGTAGGCTGCTGGAAAAAATACTTATCTAAAATAGGGAAGAAATAGCTTTGATCTTCCATAAGACCTCCAGAAAACACTCTTTTTAAACTGTATACCCTCCATCATGAAAACACATCCCTTATATAGCAGAAATTCATCCGGTTGGAAGAGTGAGAAGGAGCATAGCCACCATGGATCAATTTCGATACAAGCGGAGGGATACAAGATGATTTTTTTGGATAGCTGTCCATAAAAAGGAGCAAATTATATTTGTCACATACAAGGAGGAACTGAAATGAATGTAGGAAGAGCGAAGGAAATTGTTGAATCAGCAGAAATGTTCAATGTTACCTATGAAGGGGAGCCGATCATAATCCAGCATGTTGATGAAAAAAGCAAAATGGCAAGGGTGTATTCGAAGGCAGACCCGGAGCGGGAGAGGGATGTTCCAGTCCTGAATTTAATAGAGGAGTAAGAAAACGGGAGATGGTGGATGTCTCCCGTTTTTATGTATGATGAAGCGGCAATGAAATGGTAAATTGAGTTCCTTCACCAGGTATGCTCATGACCTCAACGCTGCCACCCATTTCATGGATGATTTTGTATACCACCATCATCCCAAGTCCGGTCCCCTTTTCCGCTTTGGTTGAAAAATACGGCTCGCCAAGTTTATCAATCTGGGCGGGAGACATGCCGCAACCTGTATCTTTAATCACGATGGAGGCAAATCCATTTTCTCTTTCCCGGGTGCTGATGAACAAATCCCCGCCATTGGGCATCGCCTCAATCCCGTTCTTGATGATATTGAGGATGCATTGATGGAATTTCGAAACCTCTCCTGTTATGGTCAGGCCCGTTGCCAAATCCCTTTGTATTTTCACTGAAAAATGATTCGCATATGGAAGAATCAGTTCAAGGGCTTTTTCGATTTCTTCTTTAACAAGGATGGATGATGCAATATCTGAATGTGGCTTCGCAAAAGTAAGGTAATCTTTGATGATCATTTCAGCTCGGTCCAGTTCATCTATAGCGGTATTCAAATAATACAGCCTTTTTTCTTCCTCGATGGAAGGATCCTTAAGCATCTGCAGAAATCCTCGTGTCACTGTAAGCGGATTGCGTACTTCATGGCTTACGCTTGCGGCTAAGTGGGAGACCACTTCGATCTTATCGGTCTTGATCACCGCATTTTGGAGAAAATAATTCTGTCTGATAATTTCAATATAATAAGTAACAATCAAGATGCCAATTGTGAGGGTCAGCCCGTAAATGAGCATGAAAGAAAGATTGGAAGGATCTTTGAAAATCTCACCCTTCATGAGGAAGATTAAAATAGAATAGCAGAGGGCGATCCCAAAAACCGTATAAAGCTTTTTTGTGAGCGAAAATGCCCTGAATCGGATGGATATGTAGGAAATAAAGACTGTGACGGTCAGCATATTGAAAAAGTTTACCCATACTCCGCTTCCGCCAATAGGAATCCTGGCCAAAACGACCACTACGAATAAGATGATGCTGACAATCGGTCCGCCATACAGTCCTCCAACCACAACAGGAATCAAGCGGAGGTCAAAAATGAAATTTTCATTTCCGGTCATCGGAAATGAAATGCAAAAGAGGATCTGAATTGTCGATAATAATGAAATGAGAAATTTGGGGAATTTCATATATAAATTCGTAAATCGAATGACGAGAATATATTGGAAGGCAAAAGTCGTCAACAGGATGAAGATCAGATTCAATACAAGAACAGTCAGCAGGTCCATAGTCTAAATCTCCAGTCATAAAGAGGTACAATCCCTTGTGTGAGTTAAGGGAATAGAATTCGCATGTTCACGGGTTTATTCGCCAATTTTTGCACAAATGTCTGAAAATGTGCAATTATTCGGATATATCACTATAACTTTAACATATAAATATTAACTATTTGTGATTTTTTTTGCCGAATAGACCGTAATTTTTTTTGAAGGTTTTTGGAAAAATGAGGAATGTGCTGCAGCCGGTAATTTTCTACTAGCCTTCCTTTCCATGATATATAATCGAATTAATGAGATGAAGTGCTAAAAGCTTTCCAGCCCTGACCGCGAGATGGGAGCAGAAAAGCTTTTAATATAGGATGGGGTGTGAAAGTGGCGTCATTAGAAAAATATCAAAAATCATTATTTGAAAAAATAAAGCAGCAAATGAACACCTGGTTTGATGAACAACCGGATGAGTCTATAGATTTTGAGGATGTGTATCGTTTTTTGCATTCGGTAAAAGGGACAGCGGGAACCATTCAGCTGGGCGGACTTTTCCACGTTTCCTCAGGGCTTCTTGAACGTCTGGAATCAATGGAAGAAAGGAAGTGGGAAAAAGATGACCTGCGGGAATTCCTGTTTGAACTCATAGGACTGAGCTATGAGTATGAGCATTTTCAGGAATCTGATTACAGAAAAAATGAACCTTGCTGCGGTGACTCTCCGTTAATCCAAATTATCGACAAGGATGTATCCATGCTGATTCTTTTGAAGGAAGCCATGGAGGAAATGGGATGGATGGTCGTAGCGAATACGGATCAGGAACAAGCGTTATCCCTGTACTATGACCTGCAGCCTGACTGCTTGGTGATTGGGATCCCAGCTGACGAAGACCTTCAATTATTGGAAACGATCCAGCAGCATAACCATAAACACTTCATTCCGAAGATGATCCTCAGCACCCAAAAGGAACGGGAAACAAGAATCAAAGCGTACAAGATTGGTGCCGATGATTTCATTGAAAAACCGATCGACCTTGAGGAATTCCTGGTCAGAATCAACAGGCAACTGCAAAGAAAGCAGATATTTGACCAATCAGTTCTTGTCGATGAGCTGACACAGGTCTATAATAGAAGATTTTTAACGGATCAAATGGACCGTTTCCTAAAAGAATTCGAACGGACAGGCATCGCTTTTTCTATCGCCATCCTTGACCTTGATCACTTCAAGAAAATAAATGATACATATGGTCATCTCACGGGAGACAGAGTGCTTGAAGCTTTCGCCCTGTTCCTGAAAGAAAATGTCAGGAGCACGGATATCGTCTTCAGATACGGGGGAGAAGAGTTCGTTCTGCTCCTTCCGAGGACGAACGTTCATGAAGCCACAGAGGTGGTAAGGCGCCTGCTTGAAAAATTTTCAAGCATTGCGTTTACCGGCCAGGAGCCGTCCTTCCAAGTCAGTTTTTCCGCTGGTGTATATATGGCTGACAATCCTGCGGAAGGCGGACTTGAGCTTTTGAAAATGGCCGATCAGGCATTGTATGAAGCCAAGGAAAAGGGCCGTGCCAGGGTGGAGAGTGCCAATGAGTCAATGCATCAGGCGAATAAGATCCTGAATGTATCCGTCATAGATGATGACGCCATCATCCGGACTCTGCTCGTCAGGGTGCTGCAAACCATTGATACAGGCAAAGTATTGCTTAATATTGAATCCTATGAAAATGGTGAAAAATTCTTTGCAGACAGCCGTCTGGATGAAAAGGGAAAACATTTCTTGATTCTGGATGGTGTTATGCCTGTCATGGATGGAATCGAGGTGCTGGGCAAAGTGAAAAACTACGCCAATTCCAGTCAGGTACATGTGTTGATGCTTACCGGCAGGAAATCAGAATATGATATTGCCCGAGCCCTTAAGCTTGGGGCGGATGACTATGTGACAAAACCTTTCAGCATTACCGAGCTGCAGGCGAGGATCCAAAGGCTGATTCAGAGGATGTTCTAGATGATCAAAGATGAAATACAGTTTCTTTTAACACTTTTCCTGTTATTATCAGGCAGTCTTCTGTTGCTGCTGTTCTATCTTGTCATCAGAAAAGCGAGGGAGAATAGGCTGAAGAGAAGGGTGGAGGAACAAAAGCAGGCAATAAATGATAAACTGCTCCATTCCATACTGACCGGTGAGGCCTTACGGTCTTTGCAGGCGGATTCAAAGGCTAAGGCTCTTGCGATTGAGCAATTGCTGAGCCACTATGCAGATTTTCTGGAAGGGGAAGCAGAGAAAAAGAACCTGGAAAAGCTCGCGGAAAGTCTGCTGCTCCATCATTACCGCAAAGGATTGCGAAAACCTAAATGGAGTACAAGGATGAATGCGTTATTCTATATAGAGACTTTCAGGATGGCAGCGCTGAAAGAGGAAATCCTGGCCATGCTAAAGCACAAGCGGGTAACAAAAGAAGAACAAGTCAGGGCCCTGACCATATTAGCTGAATTCCAGGCAAAAGAAATGTTCCGTTTATTGATGGACGAATATAAAGACCTTTCTCACCTTGAGTACAGAAATATTCTGTCAAGGGTTGAGGATAGGGGATTTGAGCAATTTTTACTAGGCTATCATTCTTGCCATTCTGAGCTTCAATATGCACTGCTTGATTTGGTTGGACTAAAGAAAAACCTTCAATACTTGCAATTTATTGAATCTGTATTTTCTGCGAGTAATGGTGAAGAAAGAATCCGGGCATTAAAAGCTCTTGCATCGGTCGGTTTTGTTCAAAATATGGAGGTCTACCTGCCATTGCTGAAATCGGCGAACTGGCAAGAAAGGATGCTATCTGCAAGACTTGCTGGAGCGATGAAGTTGGAGCAGGCACTTCCAGATCTTGTCGAGCTTCTTCAGGATTCGTCATGGTGGGTACGCTCACAGGCCGGGCAGTCGATCATGTCCTTTCCCCAAGGCCGGGTGACCCTGGAGAAGGTCATGGCTGAAAGCAATGATACATTCGCCAGGGATATGGCCTGGGAATGGATGAATAAAGGAGTACATCAATCATGAGTCTACAAGACATCGGTATCTTTTTCGCCTGGTTCATAATGGTATATATGATCATCGTTATCTCCTTTTATTCGATTGTTATGCTGATTTCCGTCATTCAGCTGCGAAGAGAATACAAGCTTGATAGAGATAAGTCTTATAGTGATTATGCGGAGGATATCTATACAAAACCCGTGTCAATCATCGTTCCAGCCTATAATGAGGAGGCTGGAGTGATCCATAGCATCCGCTCGCTGCTCAGCATCAATTACCCAGTCTTTGAAATCATTGTTGTCAATGATGGTTCCACCGATCAAACAATGGAAAAGTTGATCCAGCATTATGATATGAAGGAAATCCAGAAAGTAATCCGCAAGCAGGTAGATTCAAAGCCGATCAAAAAAGTCTATCAATCGCAGATACTGCCATCCCTGTTCCTGATCGATAAAGAAAATGGCGGGAAGGCAGATGCCCTGAATGCAGGGCTTAATTTCTCACATTATCCTTATGTCTGTTCTTTGGATGGTGATTCGGTCCTTGAAAGAGATGCCTTCCTCAAGGTGATGAAGCCGATCATTGACTCAAATGAGGAAGTGATCGCATCAGGAGGGAGTATCAGAATTGCCAATGGATGTGAAATCCGAAATGGCGAAGTTCTTACAATCGGTCTGTCTAAGAACCCGCTGGTCATCTTGCAGGTCATTGAATATTTGAGGGCTTTCCTGATGGGACGGATTGGCCTTAGCAGGCATAATTTGCTTCTCATCATCTCAGGAGCCTTCGGGGTTTTTTCCAAGCAGTGGGTGGTTCAGGCCGGCGGATACAGGACCGATACGGTCGGAGAAGATATGGAGCTGGTCGTCCGTATTCACAGGCTCCTTAAAGAAAAGGGCATGAAAAAGCGAATCGTGTATGTTCCTGATCCAGTATGCTGGACAGAGGTGCCAGAGAGCATGAAATACTTGAAAAGGCAGAGGAGGCGCTGGCATAGAGGACTGTTTGAAAGTCTGTGGAGCCACCGGAAGCTTACATTCAATCCGAAGTATGGTCCAATAGGCTTCATATCCTTTCCTTATTTTTGGATTGTCGAATTCTTCGGTCCGATTGTTGAACTGTCAGGCTATCTGTATGTCATCTTCTCATTATTTGCGGGCGGCATCTATCTCGAATTTGCAATTTTAATCTTTTTTTTATCCTGCCTTTACGGCTCGCTCTTCTCAGCCTTCGCCATTCTGCTGGAGGAGTGGAGTCTTCGCAAGTATCCAAAAATCACTGATTTGCTCAAGCTGTTTTTTTACTCGCTGACTGAGACAATGTGGTATCGGCCGCTTACTGTCTTTTGGCGCTGTCAGGGAATCTGGCAGATGGTCAAGGGCGAGACCGGCTGGGGTGAAATGAAACGAAAAGGTGTATCTCAATGAAATCATATTTTGCTAAAAACCCCCAGATGGGTGTCCTGCTATTTGTCACCATGGTGGTTGCCACCCTGTCGAGTCCTTTCTGGCTATGGCAGATGAAGCCTGAGAAAAAGCTTGATATCCTGATTGTTGACAAGACGGTCCCTGACCAAAGTTATCGTGAGCATAAGGGGCTTACCTGGATTTTAAATAATGAAAAATATAGAAAGGCAGATGGAGGGAATTATTCTGCTGACAATGATTATGTCGGCTTTAAACCTAAAGCCCAAGAGTCCTATTCCACAAAAGATCTGCCAAAACAATTAGAGAAATACAAAGTCATTTATCTCGCCGACCTTTACGGGGTTTATGAGGATGAATTTTATCGTAGCCGGGCAGATGATGAGAAATCCAGCCTATTGTATGGCGGCCTCCTCCAGGAAGATATCAATCGATTGAAAGCAGGGCTGGAAAAAGGGGGCAAAACATTAATTGCAGAATTTAATACATTCGGCAGCCCGACAGAAGAGTCAGTCAGCAAACAAATGACTGACATTCTGAATATAGAATGGAGCGGCTGGACTGGACGTTATTTTGCTGATCTCGCTGGAACGGAAGTACCGTCCTGGATTACAGATGAATATTCTTCACAATCTGGACCCTGGAGTTTTACTGGAAAGGGCTTTGTTTTCGTTAATAAAAAGAATAGGATTATTGTCTTGAATGAGGAGGAGCTTTCTGGAAAGGGACTTGATTTTATCCTTACTGATCGGGGAAATAGATTCTTTGAAAAGGAGCTGGATTCTCAATATCGCTATTGGTTCGATATTATCCAGCCGAAGAACGAGCATGAAGTTCTGGCTTTTTACAGTATCCCTGCTAGCCAAGACGGTCTTGAACAATTGGCACAATACGGAATACCAGCAACATTCCCTGCGGTTGTTCATCACGAAAATGATCATTATTCTTCCTATTATTTTGCCGGGGATTTCGCTGATGAAGCGGAGGTCCCAGGAATCTACCAAACTGTTGGGATGACCTCATGGAGAAAGGCAGCTCTGGCGGACAAATCATTCTATTGGTCAACCTATGTGCCAATGTTGAAGGAAATTCTAGAAGATGTAAGATGAGGCATTGACTATAACCTAAATAAGAATCATCTGTAGCCGATATAACTATCACAAAATAGTAGAATATATGATTTATTTAGTTATTTTTGGCAATCAGTTATACGTAATCCAATTGGAGCAAGGGGGGCAACCAGTGAGAAGGATTTTGCTGGCAGAGGATGAAGAAATTTTAAGAATGCTGATCGTCGATACTCTGGAGGAAGAGGAATATCACGTCGATGAGGCAGCAGACGGTCAAGAAGCGCTGGATTCCCTTGCGGATGTAAAATATGACCTGGTGATCATCGATTATATGATGCCGACCTATTCAGGGCTCGAGGTCATTGCTGAAATACGTAAAGGTGGCTTGAACACGGATGTCCCAATCCTGATGCTTTCAGCCAAAAGCCAGCTGACAGAGCAAGAAAGGGCAATGGCGGCGGGTGCCGATTATTTCATCGCCAAGCCTTTCAGCCCGCACGATTTATTGCAAAAAGTGAGAGAGATCCTAGATGACGAAAATATCATTCAATAAGCACAGTATAGTGCGCCGCTACATTTACTTGATGAGCATATTCATTGCCGCATTCCTGGCATTGGCCGCTATTCTCTTATATTCCTTTCAAGAGCTGAATGAAGGGTACACATCCAAGAACAGAGAGCTGGAAGATAAAGAGCGGCTTGTACAGGAAATGAATGAAGCATTTACCGAGGCATTCATGGATGTTCGTGGTTATATTGCCTATGGAAATATGGAATTGAAAGAGAAGGCTCTTAATAAGGAGAACGAAATAAGGACTCTTACCGAACGCCTCAGGAAGATCGCAAGTGAGGAGCAGGACCAAAAAGTCCTAGATCAAGTCGACCTTTTCACAGAATATTATTTTGTAACAGTACTGCCTGATGCTATTGAAGATTATGAGACAGGAGATATTGATGCAGTCAAGGAAACAGCTAATGGCGGGGCAACAAAAAGAATTGAAAGCATAAAGAATGAAATGAATGACTATAACGACGAAATCAATAATCAAATCGAGGATAACTTCAAGGAATTGATGAAAATCCAATCCTATGTACAGATTGGTTTCGTTTCTTTCATTCTCTTATTCTTGATCGTCCTGCTCAGGATCACCAGACTGATGTTCAGTGAAATAGCCAAACCACTGGCCGGATTCGCTTCAGCAGCAAATGAGATTGCGAGTGGCAAAGAAGCTGTCATTGAAGTGGATGCCGACAGGAATGATGAACTTGGAGTGTTATCTGTGGCATTCAACAGGATGGCTGCGAGTATCCAGGAGAATGAACAAAACCTTCTGGCACAAAATGAAGAACTGGTCGCCCAGCAGGACGAACTGCATGCCCAGCAGGTAGACCTTCAGGAAGCACTTGAAATCGTCAAAGCAAGTGAGCAGAAGCTTAACAGCCGCAATGAACTCATCAACAAAATTGCGAATTCCCTCGATCAGCAGGAGGTCCTGGAGAGCACAATTGTGAATATGTGCCCGATTATCGGAGCGGAAAAAGGAATCATTGCCTTCGTTCATGAGGACTCCTACGCGTCATATGGCATTTCACCTGAAGGGGTGAAGCAGTTCAGGAACAATCTGCTATTCAGCGGAATCGTCGAAAGAATGCAAATGGAGCGGAAACCTTTTTCCATGAAGCGGGAAGCTGCTGAAGAAGAGAAAGGCTTCCATACAGGCAGTTTGGTTTCATATGACTTATTCCTTCCAATCTTTTTATCAGGGAAGAAACTGGTTGCTGTCATGGCATTCAGCCGTTCAGAGGCCCCTTTTGACTCAAAGAAGATGGATGAATACGAGGCCATGGCCAAAAATATCGGAATCGCCCTTGATAAAATCAGCCTGTACCGTAAATCCGAAGAAGCCAGGCGTCTTAACCAGGATATTCTGGATACCATCCAGGAAGGCATTCAGCTAGTCGATACAGATGGAAAGATCCTGCAAGTCAACAAGAAATTCTGTGAACTTTTTGGCTGTCCTGACTTGTTGAAGGAAAGCAGCGGTATTGGCTTTGACGAGTGGATCGGATTGATAAGTGCTTCAATAGCCGGGCCTGCCGAGTTTATTGAATTCCTGAGAAAAGAAGTATTGAATGGTGAAAGAAACGTCTTGAATGAACGCCCTTTTACGTATAAAAATAATGACGGGCAAGTTTTCAAGGTATATTGCGAAGGACTGTTCCATGAAAATACGAAGCTTGGAACGATATTTGTCCACCGTGATATCACGAAGGAATTTGAGGTGGACAGAGTCAAGTCGGAATTTGTCAGCACAGTCAGCCATGAACTGAGGACTCCGCTAGCGAGCATACTTGGCTTTACTGAATTAATGTTAACACGAGAGCTGAAGCCAGACCGCCAGAAAAAATACCTGACAACCATCCACAATGAAGCAGGACGGCTGACAGCTCTCATCAATGATTTCCTTGATATACAACGGATGGAATCAGGGAAGCAGGGCTATGAGCGCAAGCAGGTCGATTTGCTGCCAATCATAAAAAAGGTGATTGACCTGCAAAGAATTCAGACCGATAAGCATGAGTTGATCCTTGAGGTTACCGGCAGTGCTGCAAAAGTTATTGGAGACGCGGAGAAATTGGAACAGGCTATCACCAACCTGGTCCATAACGCCATTAAATATTCGCCCGGGGGAGGCGAGGTCAATATCGGCGTTTCGGAAAGCGGCGAAATGGTGAATATCTCTGTTATAGACAATGGGCTTGGCATACCGTCAGAAGCAATGGATCAAGTGTTTGAGAAGTTCTATCGCGTCGATAATTCTGACCGAAGAACCATCGGAGGCACAGGGCTGGGCCTTGCCATCGTAAAAGAAATCATCCAGTATCATCAAGGCGAGATCACAGTCGACTCGCTCTATGGCAGTGGAAGTACCTTTACCATTTCATTGCCGGTTCAGACAGAAGACACACAATAGGAAATAAAGGCGGCCATTAAAGCCGCCTTTTTTCACTATAGTGGCAATGCAGGGCCAAACAGATTGTTGGATGATGCTTGTTTGTTGGCGGTATAATACTGCTAACAGTATTCAGCATAGGAGGCAAAACGTATGGCACAGAATTCGTTAACCCTGTATACCAGACCAATGTGAACAGACTGCCAGGAAGCGAAGGAGTTTCTTTCGCAAAAAAATATTTCGTACGAAGAAATCAATGTGCAGGGTGATCCAGAGAAGGAGAAACAGCTCAAGGAAGTAAGCGGCACCGCCATCGTACCAGCATTTATTTTTACATCCACAAAGCTTTTGTTCCTTAAACAGAAAAAAGTCCTGATCGGATTTGAAAATAACAGAAGTGAAATCAAAAAGCTTGTCGAAAGTCTCACTTGAAGGAAAAAAGCCATCGGCCAGATGGCTTTTTGCGTTTTCAAGTTCGAAAAGAAATTATTTCTTGAATTAACGACAACCTTCATCAGGGAAAAGATACGAATTACTCTGGAGACCCACCTAATCATTACGGTTTTAAGGATAATTACGATGGTTTTTGGCATAATCATGACGATTTAGGCTCTCATCACTAAGATTTTTAGAAAATGACTACGGATTAATCTATTTTAACTACGATCTTTGGCAGTATCACTACGATACACCCCATTATCACACCGATTTTTGGCATTATCACTACGATATACCCCCTTTTCACTACGGTTTTGGGCATAACCACTACGAATTACCTAATTATCACTACGATTTAACTCCTTTTCACTACGAAAAACGCCATTATCACTACTTTTTCCATTAAATGGTTTATAGGCAGCGCCGATCCCAAATGTTTCCTTAAGAAAATTTTTATTGCCGACATCGAACAAACCTGCAATGCATAACTTATAATAAATTACTCTTTTGGAGAGGAGAGTGTAATTGTAATCCCGAGTTGACTTATCAGAATACATGTATTATAGTATTTCAGAATGATATATTAGGAGGGAAAATAGGTGACCACTGGAATTGTTATTTTAAATATTGCCATTATGCTGGGCATCATTGCCGGACTTTTTTATTTACAGAAGAAACATGTGTCCTTCTCTAAACGTGTATTCATTGCGCTGGGAGTCGGAATTGTCTTCGGTTTCGCTTTGCAATACGCTTATGGAGCCGGCTCTGAAGTCATTACTAAAAGTACAGACTGGTATTCAATTGTAGGAAGCGGCTATGTAAAATTCCTGCAAATGATCGTTATGCCGCTTGTATTCATTTCCATTCTTACCGCTTTTACAAAATTAAAGCTGACAAACAATATTGGTAAGATCAGTACGCTGATTCTCGGCTTGCTGGTCGGGACAACAGCAGTTGCGGCTGCTGTCGGGATTGCGACTGCAGTCGGATTCGATCTCGAGGCAGTGCAAATCACGCAGGGTGAGGCGGAACAGGCCCGAGCAGAAAAACTCGAAGAAACGTATGGCGGAATTGAAGGCCGTACAATGCCCCAGCAGATTCTTGACCTGCTGCCAGCGAATCCTTTCCTTGATTTCACAGGAGCACGCCCGACTTCAACAATCTCTGTTGTCATTTTCGCCGCATTCCTGGGAATCGCTTATCTTGGTGTCAGGAGGAAATCTCCTGAACAGGCAGAGCTGTTTGCTAAAATAATTGACGCTTTCTATGCGATCATCATGCGAGTCGTGACGCTGATTCTTCGCCTGACTCCATATGGTGTACTTGCGATCATGACCAAGACAGTCGCATTGAGCGATTTCGATGCGATCCTGAAACTCGGAAAATTCGTAGCAGCATCTTATGTAGCACTCGCGATCATGTTCGTAATCCACTTGCTATTATTGACTCTCGCGGGATTGAACCCGATCACTTATATTAAAAAGGCATTCCCGGTTCTTGCATTTGCCTTCACTTCAAGAACGAGTGCCGGAGCATTGCCGCTTAATATCAAAACACAGCGTTCCCTTGGTGTACCGGAAGGCATTGCAAACTTTGCTGGTTCATTCGGACTTTCCATCGGCCAGAACGGCTGTGCCGGGATTTATCCAGCGATGCTTGCTGTCATGATTGCTCCGACAGTCGGTATCAATCCATTATCACCATCATTCATCGCAACCGTGATTGCGATCGTAGCCATCAGTTCATTCGGTGTTGCCGGTGTCGGCGGCGGTGCAACCTTTGCCGCATTGCTCGTCCTGTCAGCGCTGAACCTGCCAATCGCGCTTGCCGGGTTGCTGATTTCAATCGAGCCTTTGATTGACATGGGACGTACAGCCGTGAATGTCAGCGGATCCATGACTTCCGGTATCTTAACAAGCAGGATCACGAAAGAAATCGATTCATCCGTCTACACAGATATGAATCAGAAAATCGAAGCGGAAGCATAAAAAGGAAGCCAGCCAAAATCACTTTTGGCTGGCTTTTTTAGGGTTGTTTTTGGAACTCCCATAGGCTCATTGCAACATAGAGGTTAAGAATCAGTTACATAAGGGGACGAGTCCTTACGAAAATCCTGTTCATCACGACGAAATAGCCACGAATCTTTATCTAAAATCATGCTCCTCACTACGAAATCGGCAGGATCACTTCGAAAATCATGCTCCTCACTACGGAATCGGCAGGAATCATTACGAAAATGATCCCCAACACTACGAAATTGCCAGGAATCCCTACGGAAATCATGTTTATCACTACGAAATCGCATTAATGCACTACGAAATCGCAATAATTCACTACGAAAAATGGCATTTTCACTACGATTTCAGCCTTCATCACTACTTTTTCTATATATTAGGCGTTGATTCGTACCCACACAATAAGACTCTGCCTCTTTCTTTCAAGCCATCCCTTCGCGCTTGATTACACAGATCGAAGTCATGGCTCCGACGCATATGATTGTCAGCAGGGAGTAAGTGAATTTTTCCAATCCGATTACGTTCAATCCTGCTAAAATCACCAGGCCATCGATTGCAAAAATAAGAATGCCGACGTTCACGGAGACGAATTTATGAATCAATTGGGCAAGAAGATCGGTACCGCCTGTGCTTGTTTCATGCCGCAGCATGAGACCGATTCCGCAGCCTACAAGCAATCCTCCGATAATGGCACTTGGCAGTATGCCAAGGCTCCATTCTTTTGCGACGGGTGCGAAAAGGTCGATGAACAAACTTGAAATCATCAATCCATGAAGACTGTGGAAAAAATATCTGCGTTCAAGAAACCATGCGAGAAAATAGAGAGGAATGCTTAAGAACAGGATGGTCAATCCTGTTGGCCAGCCATAAAAATAATGCATGATTAAACCTAGTCCAATCATTCCGCCATCGAGCAGATGATGAGGCACTAGAAAGCCATTTACACCTATTCCCAGCAACAAACTGCCAACCAAAACAGCGAGAACCTTACCTGCCACCATTCATCACCAGCCTTGTCCTTCTTCCACTATTTTTATGAAAAAAGACGAGCAATAGAACAGGGCCAATAAAAAAGAACCCGCTGTGCAGCGGGTCCGGATTTAATGCGGTAAATAAGCTAGCTGGTAAAAGAACAGTACGGCAAAGACGTAGAGTAATGGATGTACCTCGCGCCATCTGCCTTTTACTACTTTAAGCAAAGGATAAGAAATGAAACCTAGCGCAATTCCTGTTGCGATACTGGAAGTCAGCGGCATGCTCAGGATGATCAGGAATGCAGGGAAGGCTTCATCCAGCTGATCCCAAGTGATGTGTGAAATGCTTCCCATCATCAAGCTTCCAACAATGATCAATGCGGGTGCTGTGATTGCTGACAATCCTGAAACCGCACCAACAAGCGGCCCGAAGAAAGCAGCGACAATGAACAGACCTGCAACCGTTAATGAAGTAAGACCTGTACGCCCGCCTGCAGCGACACCAGAGGAAGATTCAATGTAGGCTGTTGTCGGGCTCGTTCCGAACATGGCACCGGCAGCTGTAGCGATTGAATCTGACAGCAAGGCTTCTCTTGCGCGCGGCATTTTATCGCCCTTCATAAGGCCGGCCTGGTGGGCCACGCCAATCATCGTTCCAGTTGTATCAAAGATTGTTACAAGAATGAATGAAAACACGACTGCATATAAGCTGTTCTGGATAACATCCATTAAGGCAGTCCACGGATTCAGTACGATCATGCCTTCAGGCAGGGTCGGCATTGACATTAAGCCTTCTTTGAAGTCGAGCTGTCCAGTAAAGAAAGCGATGACTCCAGTGACGACCATTCCTAAAAACAATGCACCGTTGATATTAAGCATCATAAAAACAAGCGTTACCGCAAGCCCGACTAAAGCAAGCAAGGCGGAAGGCGAGTGCAGGTCGCCTAGAGCAACCAGATTCGTTGGGTGGTCTGTGATGATTCCGGTCAGGCGCAATCCGATAAAGGCGATGAACAAACCAATACCGGCCGTGATGCCATGCTTCAGATTGACTGGAATCGCTTCAATCAATTTTTCACGGAAAGGAGTCAAAGACAGGATGACAAATATTAAACCTGCAATGAAAACAGCGGCAAATGCTGTTTCATAGGTAATGTTCTGGTGATTGCCAACTACCGAGTAGGCAAAGTAAGCGTTGAGCCCCATACCTGGAGCAATCGCGATTGGATAATTAGCGAATAAGCCCATCCATAGCGTACCAATGACAGCTGCGATGATCGTCGCTGTAAAAACCTGTTCGAAAGGGACACCGGCATCAGCCAGGATGATTGGGTTGACGACCACGATATAGACCATAGTGAAAAATGTCGTGATACCGGCCATCATTTCTGTTTTTACATTCGTGTTGTGCTCTTTTAATTTAAACATGAGTTCCTCCAAAAATACGAACGATTTTAAACACAATTTATATAATATTCGTTTATAGGGTATTTTACAAGTGTGAGTTTGAAAAAAAACGGTTTTTTTGTCGATGTTATTCTTTCGTCATGTAGTTTTCCCAGCAAATAAAAAAAGGACTCATTAGAGTCCTCAATAGTTTTGCGCTTTGAAGTAATCTTTAGTCAGCCACAGGCCTGCAATATATAAACCTAAAGCGAAATATGCAGGCAGCAGGTGGATAAAATCGATGTAGCCAATATACAGATGTGTAAAGATTCCTGTAGTAAAAGCAGGTATGCCTCCAATAAAAAGCGTCTTCCAAATCCAGGCTGCGCCTTCCTGGAATCCCCACAGTGCCATCGACAGCACTAAAAGGCCAACACTGAAAAGGGCGCTCCCAAACCCTGCCCTGTCATGAGCAATGACAGGAATCAGTTTCTCGTTTAGTGCATTCATCTGCTCCGGTGTCATGCAAATATATTGCAGGTCGGTATCAACAAAGACATAAGTTGCTCCTATCGTTGAGATGACGATTCCCCCAAGGACGAATGAAAAGCCTAGTACCACAAACAGCAGCTGACCAAATACTGCCTTTTTCCAGGCCGTATGATTGGTGCGATTTTTGGAAGTTGGTGATTCATTGGCTGTGCGCGTCTTCCGGTAGCCGATCAGGTAAAAGGGAAGCAGCACCAGCCAAAACAGGGCATGAAGCCAATCAAAATAACCGAAACCGAGAAAAAGCAAAATTCCAAGGAATCCAGTGATTGCCCCAATGTCGAATGCCCTTCTTGCCCAGTGAAGTCCGTATCGGATGCCATGCCTGGCCAGCTGCATATAAATATAACCGCCGGATATCATCGTTCCGGCAAGTGTCATCCGGTCATGGGACATGAATTTATAGAGCGTAGGATTGTAGGCCATCAATTCCAGCCTTGTCATCTGCAGGAATGCTTCATCATAAAACAGAATGACCCTGGTAAAGCTGAAGAACAGGACAATCGCTCCGCCAAGTAGGATGAACAAACCGAAAAGCCAATACCAGATCCATCCTGGCAACTCTTCTTTCTTGTCAGAACGATCATCCAACAGTGCTTCATTAATCCTCTTCGGAAGACCAGGGCCAGATGCGATATACCCTCCGGAAAGAAGGACAAGTTCAGCGCCTGAGTTAAAAAGGGATAAGGCATCAGCCGGTTCAACAACTCCACCTGAGGCAACCAGCGGCAAATCAAGCTCTTTTTTTAACATTTTTAGCGTGGTCGCCATTTCTTCTGTCTGCTGCAAAGGCAGCCTCAGCATTCCGCCGTCACTCACAGCATTCTCATCAACCATGATTCCATTCGCCGATACACTTAACTTCTTTAGTTTTATTAAACTTTCTCTGGCAGAAGTATGCTCTACGGCCAAAAGGACAGGCTTGTTTTCTAACGTCTTTTTTAACTGCAGCAGTTCGTCTGCATCCTTAATTAAGTCTATGTCAATGACAAAGATATCACCAAAGTCTTTAAGGGTTCCAGCAACTTCCGATGGTTCGCCCAGCCTGATGAACATTGGGACAGAGCGATTATTAAGCTTTGTTATTTTGTTGACGGCGGCATCCAATCCGACTGATTCATTCATTTTTGGTAAAAGCAGATCTTCACCCGTAATCTTGGCTGCTTTTTCATTATTGTTTTGCTCCAGAGTAACCGGCCCAATTTCAAGCAGGCCAAAACCCAGATGCGGGATTGCTTGTATACCGGATAGCTGGGGGTCGATTTTTCCGCTGAGTCCGACTGGGCTCTTGAATGTAGTTCCGAACAGGGTATGTGAAAGTTTTTCCGAGGGAGACATATGTCCAAGGAACTCAATGAAAGACCTGCCGCCAGGGATGCTGGAAATGATGGACATTCCGCGGTGGATGAATTCACGCCCGGTATTGCCAGGAAGGCGCTGCAGCCATGGTTTGAATAGGGGATGATAAGACCAATCAGGCATAATGACCTCCAGATGGTTATAGCTTATTATTCATTGTAACGTAAATGAAGATTCCTTTGGTATCGGATTTACAGAACATTTTGCTCTCAAGTCTGGAAGTACGAATAAAACGAAATGCTTCAAGCAAAAATAGTGGAGAAATCGATTGTGGAGGTAAGGAATATGGATGTTAATCGCGTGAAACAAATACTTTCTTCATCAGCAGAAATCGATGTCACCTACAATGGTGCATCTGTGTGGATTGATCAATTGAACGAGGATGGACGCACAGCGACTGTCCATCTGCGGGGGCCGCTTGAGGAAAGGACGACCGTTGAAATCTCGGAACTTCATGAAAGATCATAAGTCTTGAAGAAAGGCTCTTTTCGTAAACTTTGTTGCCTTCAGACACAAAAATAAAAATCGGTTGCTGGATTTTTACGGGTTTTGAAAGCCTATTGGTTAAGGAGCAGTAAGAAAGAGCCCCGAAGCCTTACAGACTGCGGTAAAGTTAAAATATACGAAACGCAAGAATCAATACGGAAACAGCCTAAAGAAATGACCGCCGAATGCAAATTAGTGTACGGCGGTTTTTTAGTATGGCACAATGTAAATAATACCTATAGTGGTTTTAACCAGTTTTGGTGAAAAGCGAAAGGAGAGATGGAAATGTTTCATTATACGGTTGAAGTGGACAAGTCTTTGGACGAAGCGGTATCCGCTCTTGAAGCAAGCTTGAAGAATGAGAAGTTTGGTGTTCTTTGGTCCTTGAACATGAAGGAAACACTAGCTGGCAAAGGGGTAGAACTGGATGGAGATTACATCATCCTTGAGGTCTGCAACCCGCATGAAGCAAAAAGGGTTTTGGAAAAAAGTCCGCTCGTAAGCTATTTCCTTCCTTGTAAAATTGTCGTATACAAAGAGGACGGTTCAACAAAGGTAGGTCTTCCAAAACCAACTGAATTGATTAAATTCGTAGAGAATGAAGAACTGCAAGCCATCGCTTCCGATATTGAACACAGGCTGATTGGCGCGATCGACAGCATTAAATAATCATCTGGAAAAGCCCGGGATTCGATCCCCGGGCTTTTTTCTTTGCTGTAAAAAAGGAAAAGCCCATTTTCGAAAAAGAATTTGTCCTGCTGTTTAGGACAATTTTTTGCCGGGAACGTAAGTAGCAAACAAGGAAAAATTTCGGCCGTGGTGCCGTTTATATAGATTAGCGGCTGCCGGTGGGCAGCCGTTTTGATTTGTCATTCATGCAGTTCGAGGGATAAAATAAATAAAAGGAGTGGTCACATGGGAAGTATTTTCTATAAGGTAACTCTACATAACGGAGTTGAAATGCCTGCGTTTGGTCTGGGTGTCTACAAAGTTGAGGAGGGCACTCAGATCGAGAAAACCATCCAGACTGCACTTGATCTTGGATACGGGCTGATTGATACAGCCTCTTTTTACGAAAATGAAGAAGGTGTCGGCCAGGCTGTCCGCAATAGCGGTATACCGCGTGAAGACCTGTTCATTACCACAAAGGTATGGAACTCTGACCAGGGTTATGACGAAACTTTGAGAGCATTCGAGCTTAGCATGGAAAAGCTTGGGCTTGATTATCTTGATCTTTATCTTGTCCATTGGCCCGTAAAAGGCAAATATTTAGACACATGGCGAGCGCTTGAGAAGCTATATCGTGAAGGAAGGGTAAAGGCAATTGGTGTAAGTAATTTCAAGGTCCATCACCTGGAAGACCTATTGCTCCATTCAAACGAAAAACCGGTGATCAATCAGGTCGAGCTGCATCCATTGTTATCTCAAGCGGAGCTCCGACAGTTCTGCCAGCAGAAAGAAATCAAAGTGGAAGCCTGGTCGCCTTTATCGCGGGGGAGATTCTTTGATGAACCCGTTCTTGGGGAAATTGCTGAAAAATATGGCAAGACTCCTGCACAGGTGATATTGCGATGGCACCTTCAACATCAAATTATCCCGATACCAAAATCGGTAACACCTGCGAGGCTTAAAGAAAATGCTGACATTTTCGACTTCCAGCTGACAGCAAGGGAAATGGAAGAGATTGACGAACTAAACAGAAACGAGCGATTTGGTGCTGACCCTGATTCATTTGATTTTTGAATAAGGATATTTCAACGGACTGAATTTTATTCAGCCCGTTTTTTTTATTCCTAATTGGATATATTAAGAGCAAGAGATCGACATTCAAGGCGAAAAGGCAAAATAGACCTTGGAGGTTTTAAAATGATCTCAGGGTGGTAATGTAGGTGTACAAGCAGAAGTGACATGAAAAAACAACAGCATGCGAAGCTTCGAACCTCTGCTTGAAAAGCTGCAGAATACATGGTTTAACACCATCGAATTCGAGGTAAGATAAGATTAGAGCAAGCTGGAAAAGCTCCCGGGAAGCAAAGAATTTTCAGTTAAGCCTAATTTTAACATTCACTGCAGTACAACTCTTTAAGAAGGGTGTAACACCCTTGGCACTACTAACTACTTGATAACATTACATCACATTTAAGGAGGAATTACGAATGGGCTTTTTATGGGCATTAATTATTGGTGGTATTATTGGATGGTTGGCAGGACTAATCCTTGGAAGAGATATTCCAGGCGGCATCATTGGTAACATCATCGCAGGTTTCATTGGTGCATGGATTGGTGAAGCGATTCTTGGGCATTGGGGTCCTGTAGTTGCAGATTTCGCGATTATCCCGGCGTTGATTGGTGCGATTGCACTTGTATTCATCGTCAGCCTTGTATTGAAGAGCATGCGTAAAACTGACCGTCATCATTAATTAAGAAAAGAATCCTTCCGAATTTCGGAAGGATTTTTCTTTGTTTTTTAAAAAAATCACGCAAGTCATCCAAACCAAAGTCGCCATAAAAAAGAGCCTTTACAAGAAAAAAGGCTCTTTTTTAGTACAAAAAATCAAATATCGTAGAGTTCAATATTTAAAAAGATGGGTGGCTGGTCGATAAAAGGAGCGTGACATTCTATTTTCTCCTGTGTAAAAGGATGGATGAACTCCAGCTTCACCGCATGCAGTGCCTGTCTTTGGAAGGTTTCACTGCCGCCATATAAAGCGTCTCCGGCGAGCGGATGTTTGAAATCACTGAAATGCACCCGGATTTGATGAGTCCTGCCAGTTTCCAGCGTACATTGGACAAGGGTCAGATTTTCTTCCTTCATTTGTCTGAGCACCTTAAAATGTGTTACCGCGTTCTGGCCTGTTTCCGAGACTCTTCTTTTTGTTGGATGATGGCGATCACGTCCGATTGGCTTGTTAAACGTCCCTTTTTTCTGTCTGATGATGCCGTCAGCCAGTGCCAGATACGTCCTTTTAATGAAACGTTCTTCAAGCATCTTATCGAGGATCGCAGCAATAAAAGCATGCTTGGCAAATAAAATCGCTCCAGTGGTATCACGGTCAAGGCGATGGATATGCCGAGGGTTGGATGCTTCACCATTGGATTGCACATGAAAAGCTGCCGCGTTGGCGAGAGTGCCAGTCTGGCCGCGTTCATTCGGATGTGTGTCCATTCCAGCCGGTTTGTTGAAAACAATCAAATGGTCATCTTCATAAATGATGCCAATATCATGGTATTCCGGAATGACGGTCAAAGCTTTTTCGGTAAAAAGCTTCAACTGGATGCGTTGTCCCTTTTTCAATGGTTGGGTCCAATCTGGCTGCACTCCATTGATCAGGACTTTTTTATCCAAGCGGAATTGGTGGACCACTTTTTTAGGGGCTTTCCAGAACCCTTTAAAAAGAGATTCAAGCGTATACTGTTCCCAGGATGCTGGAATGATCATTTCGAACCAATCGCCTTTTTTGTTTGTTTGTATCATCTTGGTCTCCTGACATATATAGTATTGTGTTTTTCTCTTCCATTAAGCGTGCATTTTGTCAACTTTTACCGCAGGCATGGGCATAATTACCACCATGTTACCGGGAATGGATATGTTATTCTAAGAATATATATTACGAATAGATTACAAAGGGTTAAAAAAAGGTGGGTCCATCATTGAAAATTGTTTTTGCTTCAACACCCGGACAAGAAGAAAAGATTGTGGAGCTGGCCAGGTATTTCTATAGTGATGTTTTTCCGCTGTATTTTAATGATGAGGACATACAGGAATTTGAAAAGCTTGAAGTATTACATACCAGACCTGAGCAATTCGAGAGATTCAGCACACTGGGAGATGCGTTCCAGGTAATTACGTGCATGCAGACACTGATCTCTATTCTTGAGTCTGGCCATATTCCTGAGAAATATCAATCCATGTTCCGCAGAAATGTACAGATCCTGACAGACTATGGTATTTGTTTTCCATTCAACTACAGCCAGTTTTCCGATTCAAAGCATGTACACTTAGATTATATCAGTACTTATGCGAAACCAGCTAATCGATTGCTGTTATAATCAGAAAAACGCCTGCGATATTTTTCGCAGGCGTTTTTATTATTCGACGCTGTTCTGTTTAAACCAGGCTTCGAAGGTTGGTTCTTCCTGGTAGCCGACAATTCGGTCGACTTCTTTTCCGTCTTTGTATTGGACGATGGTTGGCGTTGACTCGATGCCGTAATCATCCCAGCCTTGTTCAAATTCCAAAAGGTTATATTGGACAAGGTCCACACCCATTTCCTTTGAAAGAGGGGAAACAATCGGTGTCGTGCGGACACAGTGTGGGCAAGTAGGACTGTAAAAATAAACCGTACTCGCTTCACCGCTTTCAATTTTCTTGTCGAGTTCGTCTGGCAGGATGATGTTTTGATAGTTTGGATCATCAAGCTGCTTTGCGGTTTCAGGATGCAACGTATCCTTACCGTACGGATTTCCCTCCACTTTCTCCTCATTTTGCGCCTTATTTAAGAAAAACAGGGCCGCAAATAACCCAATTATAATTACCAGAAATATAATAACCTTTTTCAACTTACGCTTCCTCCTTCGTCTTTTTCCAAATGATCAAGCTTAGTGCGAATATGATGATAAATGCTGTCAGAGCCAGGAAAGGAATCGTAATGAATCCGAGCCAGTTTATGTATTGCCCTGTACAAGGTACTCTTCCGCAAGTGATTGCATTGTCCGCCATGAATGGCACCTTTTGCAATGAATAGTGATAAAGCGATATTAGACCGCCGGCAGCTGACATAATCATAGTGTAAAAGGAAATTCTGTAATCCTTTTTCACGACAGCGATTCCTAATATCAAGGCGAATGGATACATCAATATCCGCTGGTACCAGCACAGCAAGCATGGTTCATACTGGCGTATTTCTGAAAAATAAAGGCTGCCGAACATCGCGATGATCGATGTCGCCCAGGCTGCGAACAACCATGTTTCCCGGGCATCTTTTTTCTTTGGCTCCAAGTTCATCTCCCCTAAGCTATATAATCTCTGTTTAAACATTCATTATAAAACAAACTTCTCATTACATCTTAAGAAATCTGAAGGAATATTTCAATTAACATTCTGTGAATTAATTTTTCCCAATGTAAAAGGGGAAAGTAAATAGAAGTATTAGCTGAAGACGATTAAGGGTATAGGTGTATCGTATTTTATTTTTCGAACGAGACGAAAGGTGTGTAAGACCGTATGACAGAACTGGATTTATCCAAATTTGAAAAAAAGATGATCATCCGAAATACGAGATATGAGGATATCGATGAAATCATAAAAATGCAGAACAGCTGCTTTCCAGGTATGGATCCGTGGAAGCGTGATCAGCTGGAAAGCCATCTCGAGATTTTTCCTGAAGGACAATTCGTGGCTGAATATGACGGCAAAGTGGTCGGTTCATGTTCCAGCCTCATTATCAACTTTGATGAATATGATGACCGTCACAGCTGGGATGATGTCACCGACAATGGTTATATCACCAACCACAATCCGGATGGCTACAATCTTTACGGAATCGAAGTCATGACCCATCCGGAGTTCCGGAGGATGAAGGTCGGATACCGTTTGTACGAAGCTCGCAAGGACCTCGCCCGGCAGATGAACCTGAAAAGCATCATCATCGGCGGCCGGATCCCGAACTACCATATCCATGCAGAGGAAATGTCGCCGCGAGAATATGTAAGGCAGGTCGCATCCCACAAAATCTATGATCCGGTTCTGTCATTCCAGCTTCGAAACGACTTCACGCTGATGAGGATCAACCCAAACTATTTGCCTGACGACCTCCAGTCGAATAAATATGCTACCTTGATGGAATGGAACAATGTGGACTATCAGCCGAAATCAAAGCGGTTCTTTAAAACAAGCAACCCTGTCCGCATTTGTGTCGTACAGTATATGATGAGGCAAATCCAATCTTTTGAGGATTTCGCACATCAAGTAGAGTATTTCACCGATGTTGCATCGGATGCCGGGTCTGATTTTGCGGTATTCCCGGAAATCTTCACGACACAGCTCATGTCATTCCTGAATGAGAAGACGCCGTCCCTTGCTGTCCGCAGGGTGACAGAGTATACCGAGCAATATATCGAGCTCTTTACCGACCTGGCCGTCCGCTACAATGTCAATATCATTGGCGGCTCCCATTTTGTGAAAGAAGATGATGATGAGATTTACAACATTTCCTACCTTTTCCGCCGGGATGGCACGATCGATAAGCAATATAAGCTTCACATCACTCCTAATGAACGCAGGTGGTGGGGCATCAGCCGCGGAGATGAATTGAAGGTATTCGATACAGACTGCGGAAAAATCGCCATTCAAATCTGCTATGATATCGAATTTCCTGAACTAGCCCGGATTGCGACAGATATGGGGGCAAAAATCATTTTCACGCCTTTCTGTACAGAAGATCGTCAGGGATACTTGAGAGTACGCTACTGCGCCCAGGCGAGAGCCGTTGAAAACCAAGTATACACTGTCATTTCCGGTACAGTCGGAAACCTGCCGCAAACGGAAAACATGGATATCCAGTACGCACAGTCCGGCATTTTCGCACCATCCGATTTTGAATTCGCAAGGGACGGAATCGTCGGCGAAACAAATCCAAACATCGAAATGGTCATGATCGGCGACGTCGACCTCGAAATCCTGCGCCGCCAGCGCCAGGACGGAACAGTCCGCCAGCTGAAAGACCGCCGCCATGACATTTACAGGATACAATATAAGAAATAGAATTTAGCCTGCCGAATTGGCAGGCTTTTGCATGACTGGAGCTTAACTTCCATAAAGAATTTAATAAAAATTATCATTGGTAACCAATATTGTTTTATAATTAGCTGTAAGATTGAAATCTTATTATCAGGAGGTCATCCAATGGATTGGAAAAAGATAGCCGAAAAATGGTTGGGTTTTGCCGGGCTTGATCCAGAGCTGAAGGCTGAGCTTGAATCATTCAAAGATAACGAAAAGCATTTAGAGGAAGTTTTCTATAAAAACCTTGAATTCGGTACGGGCGGAATGCGCGGAGAAATCGGCGCGGGCACGAACAGGATGAATCTCTATACGGTCCGAAAAGCATCGGCAGGACTTGCGGCATACATAGAACAGCATGGAAATGAAGCGAAGCAGCGCGGGGTGGCGATTGCTTATGATTCTCGTCATAAGTCACCTGAATTTGCAATGGAGGCTGCTAAAACGCTGGCGACTCGCGGCATCCAAACCTATGTGTTTGAAGAACTGAGACCGACACCAGAACTGTCTTTTGCAGTCCGGCACCTTCACGCCTACGCTGGAATCGTGGTTACGGCAAGCCACAATCCTCCTGAATATAACGGGTACAAAGTGTATGGTTCAGACGGAGGACAGCTTCCGCCGGAAAGTGCCGACGAAGTCATCGCCAAGGTCAACGAAATCGAAAATGAACTGTCAATCGAAGTTATGGACGAGCAGGAACTGAAGGAAAAAGGCTTGATCAAGATGATCGGGCCTGAAGTGGATCGTGCCTATCTCGAGAAGCTGATGACGATTTCTGAAAATCCGACCCTGTCTGATGAGACAGATGTGAAAGTGGTGTTCACACCGCTTCACGGGACGGCCAATATGCCTGTACGCAATATCCTGACAAACCTTAAATATCAAAATGTCACGGTAGTAAAGGAACAGGAGCTTCCTGATCCTGAATTTTCAACGGTAAAAAGCCCGAATCCGGAAGAACAGGCTGCATTTGAACTGGCGATTCGTGAAGGGAAGAAAATCGACGCGGATATCCTGATTGCTACCGATCCGGATGCTGACCGACTTGGAATTGCTGTTAAGGATCAAGATGGGGATTATGTCGTACTGACTGGAAACCAGACTGGTGCACTGTTGCTTCATTATATCCTTTCACAAAAGAAGGAAAAAGGAACACTTCCTGCAAATGGTGTCGTTCTGAAAACGATCGTTACTTCTGAACTTGGCCGCAAGGTTGCCTCTTCATTTGGACTCGATACTATTGATGTACTGACAGGATTCAAATTCATTGCTGAAAAAATCAAGCAATATGAAGACACTGGAGAATATAAATTCCTGTTTGGCTATGAAGAAAGCTATGGCTATCTGATTGGCGATTTCGCACGGGACAAGGATGCGGTTCAGGCTGCTATGCTAGCAGTTGAAGTATGCGCGTTCTATAAGAAGAAGGGCATGTCGATGTACGAAGCGCTCCAAAGCGTCTTTGAACAATATGGTTACTATCAGGAAGGTCTTCGTTCCCTGACGTTAAAAGGAAAAGAGGGTGCGGAGCTGATCCAGAAGACACTTGGGGTTTTCCGCCAGGAGCCGCCTAAGAATCTGGGTGAATTGAAAGTCACAATAGTGGAAGATTATTTAACAGGTGTTAGAGTGAATGAAAACAATGACGAAGAGAAAATTGATCTTCCGTCTTCAAACGTCATTAAATACTATCTTGAAGATGGTACTTGGATGTGTCTTCGCCCATCTGGAACAGAGCCGAAAATCAAGTTTTATTTTGGCGTGAATGACAAGAGCCTTGCGGACAGCAAGCAGAAACTCCAAAGAATCGAACAGGATTTCATGGAGGTTGTTGAAAAGAAAATGGAAGCAGCAAAGAACATCTAGTTTTTACACAGAGAGGAAGTAAATATGGTGTTAAAAGACCAAATAGCCATCGTGACTGGTGCTTCAAGAGGGATTGGAAAGGAAATCGCCTTCAAATTGGCGGAACAGGGCATGAAGCTGGCTGTTGCGGGAAGTTCTGATGAGATCAATAAAACTGCAGAGGAATTAAGGCAAAAAGGGTTTTCCGAAGTGATTGCAGTGCAGACAGATGTCAGTGATGAGCAGCAGGTAAATAATCTTGTTGCTAAAACGCTCGAGGCATTTGGTCAGATTGATGTGCTGGTGAACAATGCAGGGATCGGCTTTTTCAAGCTTGCCGAGGAAGTGACCATTGATGAATGGAAAAAGCTATTTGAAGTGAATGTCCAGGGAGTGTTCCTTGGAGCGAAAGCTGTTCTTCCGCACATGAAGGAGCGGAAATCCGGAACAATCATCACGATCTCCTCTGATGTGGGCCGATACACGATTCCAAATGGAAGTGCTTATACAGCTTCTAAATATGCAGTCCAGGGATTCAGCGGCGCACTTGCACAGGAAGTCAGGGAATTTGGAATCCGCGTAGGCACGGTCAACCCAGGAATGGTTGATACGTATTTTGCTGAGTCCGAGCAGGGCCTTCCTGAGAAGCATGACTGGCTAAAAGTTGAGGATATCGCGAATGCTGTCGTGTACATGGCGTCTGCACCAAAGCATATGCTGATTGATGAAATCGTCATCCACCCGCTAGTGCAAAACTATCCGATTGCTTGATACATGATCCGAAGAGAGTGACTCTCTTCGGATTTTTTTACGACTTTTGTCTGAGATTTTCTCATCCTTTTTCTGAATGCGGAATTTTGCCAATATAGATATAATATAGAAAAGTGGAGGGGTTTTTATGACCGTAGAGAATCGTCATTCAGATATAGGCATTTTAAAAGAAATTGCTGAACTATTGAATGAAGGAACAGAGCTAAATACGGTTTTAAGCGAGGTTCTTTCAAGGCTTCTACATATAACCGGACTAGAGACAGGATGGATTTTCCTGATTGATGAACAAGGAGACTATCAGCTGCCAGCGAAAGTCCAGCTGCCGCCAGCACTTACACTGAATGAATATCGGCCCATGTGCGAGGGCGGCTGCTGGTGTGTTGATCGGTATCAAGATGGAAGGCTCAATAAAGCGACGAATATATTTGAGTGCAAAAGGCTTGAGGATGCCATCAACAACAAAACAGGCGAGACAAACGGACTCACCCATCATGCCACAGTACCGCTGAGGGCTGGTGCTGAACGATTTGGTGTCCTGAATGTGGGATCTCCGTACAAAACCCATTTCAAACCAGAAGAGCTGGCACTTCTTGAGGCAGTTGCCTTCCAGATTGGAACGGCAATCAAAAGGATCAGGCTGACCCTGAAGGAACAGGAAATGGCGTTGGCAGCTGAGCGGAACCGGCTTGCAAGAGACCTTCATGATTCAGTGAACCAACTGTTGTTTTCATTAAGCTTGACGGCCAGGGCCGGTACGGAAATGACAGATCAGAAAGAACTTAAAGAGACATTTTCGTATATCCAGGATCTCGCTCAGGAGGCACAGGGAGAAATGAGGGCACTCATCTGGCAGCTGCGCCCGCGAGGTTTGGAAAATGGCATCATTTGCGCCCTCGCCGGCTACGCGGATCTGCTGGGGCTACGGATTGAAACGGAAGTCAAGGGGGTAGCGAGCCTTCCAGGAAAAGTCGAAGAGGCGCTTTGGCGGATCGGGCAGGAGGCTCTCGGGAATTGCAAGAAACATTCCCAGGCTGAGAAAGTTCAGCTAACACTTGAAATCAAAACCGATAAAATCCAAATGTCAATCGAAGATGAAGGCTGCGGCTTTATTATGAATCCAGGAACAGAACTGCCATCGCTTGGCCTAAAAAGCATGGAAGCACGTGCCAGAGCACTGGGAGGGACCACGAGCATAATCAGCAAGCCTGGACATGGAACATCGGTCATAGTGCAAATTCCAATTTAAAGAAAGGAGGATCAGGAAATGACGATAAAAATCCTGATTGCTGATGACCATCATGTTGTCAGACGAGGGCTGGTTTTCTTTTTGAGGACCCAGGAGGCGATTGAAGTAATCGGAGAAGCGAGCAATGGAAAAGAAGCTGTCGAGCTTGCGAAAAGACTGAATCCGGACTTGGTCCTTATGGATCTCGTGATGCCTGAAATGGATGGCATTCAGGCAACCAGACTGATCAAGGCATCTCAGCCAGAAATCAAAATCATGATGTTGACGAGTTTTTCTGACCAGGAGCATGTCATTCCGGCAATCGAGGCTGGGGCTTCCGGTTATCAGCTAAAAGACATCCAGCCAGATGAACTGGTAAAGTCCATAAAGCAAATCATGAAAGGTGAAAATCAGCTTCACCCAAAAGCGACTACACTTGTGCTTAAGCATCTGTCAGGCAGCAGCCGCCGGGAAAGAAAACCGATTGAAGACCTGACAAAGCGTGAACTAGAAGTGCTGAAGGAAATCGCTGCAGGCAAAAGCAATAAAGAAATCGCTGCCTCTCTATTCATCACTGAAAAAACCGTGAAAACACATGTATCCAATGTGCTTGCCAAACTTGAACTTGCGGACAGGACACAGGCAGCGTTATTTGCGGTCAGGAACCGAATTGTTGAACAGGATCCTCCTTCTGCTTAGGAAGATCATTACTGCCTGTTTTTGCCACCATGGGTTATCCAGCATAAAAAACAACTAACACGGCACCTTAATAGAGGTGGCCGTGTTATTTTTTTGGTGGAATTCTCTTGTTAAATCATGCCGTTTACGGCGGTTTCCAGGAAGTCCTCGCCGGCGGCATCATTTGCGTGGTCGATGTATCTTAGCAGGGAATACAGGCGTTTTTCAATGACGGAATAGTCTTTTTCAAAGTTGTAAGCGTGGAGAAAATGTTCGATCTTTTTAGCCAGGAACTGGTCCTCTGTCCTGACCATCAGGATGAGCAAGTTATCCCATTGAGATCGGTGCGTGTAATACAAAGCACGATCATAATCTGTATTGGTCATTTCCGTTCCTCCTTGTAAGGAGTTGATTATATTATATGGAGTTGCAGCCTGAACTTCCTCAGAAAATGTTGGACGTCCTTGTTTTCAGGGCTTTTCAAGATTTACCTGTATAATCTCGCACCATGGCGGAAGCGGAAACAGGTTGGATTTTCCTTTGCGGATTCCATACATAATGGAAAAAAGGAGAAGAAAACTAATAAAAACTGTAAAAAGGAGTGTTTTTATTGAAAAAATATGTAGCATCGATATTGGTACTGTTCATACTTCTAATGGGAGTCCTCAGCCTGGACACAAATGCACAAAGACCGGATTATGAGAAATACGGACGGATTGCGACCGGTGTCATCAAGGAGGATTATCCTGGTGAAGAAATTCGTGATTATCAATATATGGGCAGAAAACAGCTGAGCAATGATCAGGTTCTGGATTCTTTCCAGTACAAAGTAAGCGTCAATGGCAAGCCTGTTTTAGCTACGGTACAGATCACCCATCATTTGAAGAACAACAGGCTCGTAAGTCTCTCCGTTACAGAACAGCCACAGCAGTAAAGTTCAGAACCCGTTCATCTTTCTCCCTTTTTTCTCATACATTGTGGTAAGAGGTGAAAGGGGGAGAGATGGTGTCGGAAGAACAGAAATCACTTGAATATGCCATTTCTGAAATTACCGAAATCGCGAAAGGGTTTGGGCTCGACTTTTATCCAATGCGCTATGAGATTTGTCCGGCCGAAATCATTTATACATTTGGTGCCTACGGGATGCCAACAAGATTCTCACATTGGAGCTTTGGAAAACAATTTCATAAAATGAAGCTGCACTACGACTTAGGCCTATCTAAAATTTATGAGCTCGTCATTAACTCAAATCCATGCTATGCCTTCCTGCTTGATTCCAACTCACTCATACAGAACAAGTTGATCGTAGCCCACGTGCTTGCCCACTGTGATTTTTTCAAGAATAATGTCCGGTTCCAGAATACAAAGCGGGATATGGTAGAAAGCATGGCAGCTACTGCTGAAAGGATCCGCAAGTATGAAATTGAGCATGGAAAGCAGGCAGTCGAATCCTTCCTGGATGCTGTACTGGCTATTGAGGAACATATTGACCCTTCGCTTATGAGACCAAAGCTTGCATGGTCAATCGAAGATGATGTGGATGACGATGATGAACGTGCGGTTTCTACACCATATGATGACCTATGGGGTCTTGATTCCAAAAAGCAGGAATCGAACGAAACGAAAAAGCGGAAAAAGTTCCCGCCACGCCCTGAAAAGGACTTATTATTATTCATTGAGAGCTACAGCCGGGAACTGGCTGATTGGCAAAGAGACATCCTGACGATGATGCGCGAAGAAATGCTGTACTTCTGGCCACAGCTGGAAACGAAAATCATGAACGAAGGCTGGGCTTCCTACTGGCATCAGAGAATTCTCAGGGAAATGGACCTGACCAGCGGTGAAGCGATCGAGTTTGCAAAGCTTAATGCGGGCGTTGTCCAGCCATCCAAGACAGGAATCAATCCATATTATCTGGGGATCAAGATTTTTGAAGATATCGAAGAGCGGTATAACAGCCCAACTGAAGAAATGAAGCGGCGCGGGGTGAAACCCGGCTCCGGGCGTGAAAAGATGTTCGAGGTCCGCGAGATCGAGTCAGACATTTCCTTCTTACGCAATTACCTGACGAAGGACCTGGTCATGCGGGAAGACATGTATTTATTCCAGAAGCAAGGAAGGGAATATAAAGTAGTCGACAAAGCGTGGGAGCAGGTCCGCGACCAGCTCGTCAGCATGAGGGTCAACGGAGGCTTCCCATATTTGATGGTGACAGACGGTGACTATCTCAAGAATGGCGAATTGTATATTACCCATAGCTTTGAAGGTATTGAATTGGATATCAAATACCTGGAAAAGGTATTGCCTTATATTCATCAGCTCTGGGGACGCAAATGCCATATCGAAACGACTGTAGAAGGCAGGGCCATGCTGTACACATACGACGGCAAAGGAATTCATCGCAAATATTTATAAGGTATAAAACCGCTGATCATTCCAGCGGTTTTTTTCTGGTTTGGATCCTTTAGGTACAGGGGCACTGAGGCTGTGGTGAATTTACTTCGGACAAAATGAACGAAAGATTCTTCAGAAATGTCCGAAGTTGTGGTGACTTCGGACAAAATAAGCGGCGAATCTTTTAGAAATGTCCGAAGCTGAGGTGACTTCGGACAAAATGAGCGGCGAATCTTTTAGAAATGTCCGAAGTTGAGGTGACTTCGGACAAAATAAGCGGCGGATCCTTTGAAAATGTCCGAAGTTGTAGTGACTTCAGACAAAATGAGCGGTGATTCCATCAGAAATGTCCGAAGCTGTGGTGACTTCGGACAAAATAAGCGAGAGATCCATCAGAAATGTCCGAAGTTGAAGTGACTTCGGACAAAATGAGCGAGAGATCCTCCAGAAATGTCCGAAGCTGTGGTAACTTCGGACAAAATAAGCGGTAGTTCCTTCAGAAATGTCCGAACCCAGTTGGACTCCTATTTAACATCACTGCTAATTAAATTGTCTTAGGTTTTAACCCATTTTTTATTGTGTAAAAACCATAATAATAAGGTATTTAAAATATGGACAACCATGTCGTGTAAATAAAGATTGAACCATTTTAGCAATTGATTCATAATGATATATATGAACATATATTCATATAAAAAAGAAAGTGAGGCGAATACATTGGGCCATCATCACTCACATGGTCACGGCCATTCCCATGGACATGGTCACAGCCACACAAGCAATAAAAAGGCACTATTCTGGTCTTTCCTGTTAATTTCTACCTTCATGGTCGTTGAAGTGATTGGAGGGATTATGACTAATAGCCTTGCGCTGCTCTCCGATGCGGGACATATGCTAAGCGATGCTGCAGCTTTGGGCTTGAGCCTTTTCGCGATGAAGCTCGGGGAACGGAAAGCTACCCATTCTAAAACTTTCGGATACAAGCGTTTTGAAATCATTGCTGCTGCGTTGAACGGACTGACATTGATTGTTATTTCTATTTATATCTTTGTAGAGGCATACCACCGGTTCAATGATCCACCGGAGGTGCAGAGCCTTGGAATGCTGACTATTTCAGTGATCGGCTTGATCGTGAACATCATTGCTGCCTGGATTCTAATGCGCGGTGACAAAGATGAAAATCTAAATGTAAGAAGCGCTTTTTTACATGTATTGGGTGACATGCTTGGCTCAGTTGGAGCAATTACGGCCGCCTTGCTCATCTATTTCTTCGACTGGGGCCTTGCGGATCCGATTGCGAGTGTTGCAGTGGCCATCTTGATCATCATCAGCGGCTGGAGGGTGACGAAGGACGCTTTCCACGTATTGATGGAGGGCTCACCTGAACAGATAAAAGTGGATGAAGTGAAGGATGCCATCATGGAAATTCCTGAGGTGAAAGACGTTCATGATGTTCATGTCTGGTCCATCACATCTGGAGTCTTCATGCTGAGCGGGCATATTGCCGTAGAAGGGGAAGGAGCGCATGACCGCGTACTCCAAAGAGCGCAAAAGCTCCTGCATGACCGCTTTGGGATCGACCACAGCACCCTTCAGGTTGAAGGTGTGGAGCATGGATGCCCTTGTGCCCATGGGCCATGTAATTAGCGGTTCTAATATGCAAAGTTAAATGCCAGCCGTCAATGATGGCTGGCATGTTCTATGCTTTGTTTTAACAGGTCGATGACATGTTCATCGTCATGTGTGTAAAAAAGTGTAGTGCCTTCACGCCTGAATTTTACCAGCCGCAGGTTTTTCAGAAATCGAAGCTGGTGTGAGACCGTGGACTGCAGCAAGGAGAGCTTCTCTGCGATTTCGTTTACCGAATGCTCTCCATGGAAAAGCAAATGAAGAATCCTTAATCGTGTCGGATCCGAAAGGGCTTTAAAAGTCTGTGAAACAATAAATAGCGTCTCTTCATCCAGCTCCAGATTTGGAGTGTTTTTTTTCTTATCATCCAACTTGATCAGCCTCCCGATACTATTATAACGTAACAGGAGAAAAGAAAAATCAAGGCTTTGGAAACTGCCTTGATTTTTTTCATAGATTGAATTGCTGGTTATGAAGAATGCATTTGCTGGACATACAATCCATCCGCCTCTGACCATTCAGCATAATAGATGGAGGAAACATCTTTGTGTCCTTCTTCAGCTAACTTTTCCATCAGCCATTCTTGATTTTCCCCGATATTCTCCAAACCTTTATGCGAAATCTCACCCTCATCCACCACGCATTCAGGTATATCAGTGGATGGTGCTTTTACATGCAATCCCGCATAGGTCGTTGCCTGTGCTTCTGGCTTGAGAAGGACGCTGATGTCACCGCTTGTTTCAAGTATCACATCCTTGACCTCCTTCATCGAAAAGACACCTTTTAGCCTTAAGAGGGACTTTAACTGCTCCATTTCGAGCTCCGCTTTTTCGAGGTTTTGAATCAGTACCTCCCCATTCTTCACAATTGGCTCGGCTCTTCCTTTTAAAATAGGTCGGAGCTTGTCTGACTTCTGGGTTGCTTTTTCTACAATAAATATTAATATACCCCATACAGCAATACCGAAAAGCATTTCCCAAATGGTAGACGGAGATTTCTCAAAGAGGTTTTCCTCGACTAATCCACCCAGGACGATGGCATAGACAAAATCGAATGGTGTAACCTGGGACATCTCCTTTTTGCCAAGCAGTCTGGTGACAGCGATTAATGCTGAAAGACCTATTACTAATTTAACTGCGATTAATGGATATACCATGTATAGCCCCCTCTCAAAAGGATGAATAACTATTCCCTCGAAGGAGATCACATAAAACAGGAATTAAGTGGTTGGAGAGCCGGCAAAATGAAATAAAGTAAATTAAAGTTTATACTTTGGGAAAGGAGAGTGATTGGAATGGAAGAGGACAAAAGTCTGGAGTCGAAATATATACAGCAGCATCTTGCGAACGAACGGACGTATCTGGCATGGGTAAGAACTTCTATTGCAATCATCGGAATCGGTTTTCTGGCATCGACTTTGCATTTTAACAGTATACGGGAGGTCAGCCAGTTTGCCGATACGATCGCCGTTTTTATCAGCATTTTTTCTCTGCTGATCGGGTTGATCATTATATTCTTTGCCACTTTTCAGTATTTCGCGGTCCGTAAAAACATAAACAGGCAGACCTTCGCATCTGCCAATCATTTGATTAAAATATCCACAGCAATTATACTGTCGATTTTCCTGCTGCTGGGCTTTTATTTAATCAGTATTTTGTTTTAGTCTAGAACCTCTTGGCGGGGGAGGCGATAAGCCTCGCCATCGGACAGCTTTCCCATATTCAGTTCGAAAGCTGTCCAAACCAGCTCCGCCTTCGGACAAGTTATCAAATCCTCAAAGCTGTCCAAACCAGCTCCGCCTTCGTATAAGTTACCGTCTAAACCTCAAGCTGTCTGAACAGGCATTTCCTCCTGAAAACACCATCAATTTCCCGTGCTGTTTTTCTTTGGCTTGATATGGGTCACGAGCCCATCGTAATTCGTGATATACAGCTCGATTTCCGGCTTGGTATCCAGGCAGTGGGCTTGAAGCAGCTGGTAGTAGTTGACCCGGTTAAGCGGATCATAGGGAAGCATTGGAAACTCCTTATGCTCTTTTACATAAAGGTCAACAGCCTTTTGCACTTTATCGATCGTGATTGCGATTTCTTTTTCGTCCTCGCCGAAAATGTCATATGTTTCTTTTGACATGTAAAACTTTCGCGATGGCAGGCCTTTAAGAAAGGGAGCTAGCTGCTCAGCATCGATGCTGTTGTCTTCCTTCACGAGGATGGTGCGGTAAACGCCTTTAGGCAGTTTTTCGGAATAGGCCCTCACAGCCTTCTTCACATCCTCTGCAGAAACCTCGATCACAGGCCAGACGTGTTCTGTTTCTGGGCTGGCAATAACTTTTTTACTCCCTGAGGAAATTCCGATAAGAAAAGCCAGCGTCATACCTCCCAAAGCCCCGCTCAGCATTGCGATGGGCAATAGTCCATAAAGGAGATCGGCGATTAACCCAATGAGGACTCCTGCAGTGACAAGGATGACATAAAGGGAATTGTTCCTGTGAATCCGTTCGAGTTTCTTTTCACTTTGCATTTTGAATCCCTCCTTCCATTCAATTCAGGTATTTTGTTAGCATGTAACAGGTTCAATGGAGAGCGTTTGAGGTTACGGTGGCCAATTCCGGTGAGACAAACAGCTTCGGCTAAAATCCACGCTGGCAGTTAAGAAACTCCAGGATCTGTCGATATATAAGGAAGAGTCTGTGTGGATTTAGAATATTCAGAGGAATATCTAGAGGTTATCATAAGGCAGAAGAAAGAGACCTTCTCTCTCTATTATATAAAATTTTCCTATAATTAGATAATGAAATAAATTGATAATTCCGAAAACAACCTCACCTAGGATCTGAATTTTCGGTAAATAAAACAAAAAATCTGATGGATAATGTATAATAATGAGATAAATCAGTGTCTCTTCTAGTGCGAAAATCTCTGAATTTCACGGAAAAAATATCAGACAGAAACGAGGGGCAGTATGGATATTCCCCATATGTACATATTTGATTTTAACAGTATTGCTTTGACCGTCGTTTTTTCGGTGATCTCAGGCGTGATGGCGGTGGAATTCAGCCGGCAGGTCAAAAGGGCGGTGATTGGAAAGACACGAAAGATGGCCCTTTATTCGGTGCTACTTGCTTTTACGTTTTGGCTGACACATTTGTTTGTGGTCATCTCGGCAGGGGTGCCATTTTCAACCAGTAATTATTATTTATATTTCATCATCTTTTTTGGTATTTGCGCTGTTGGATCCTATACAGCACTTCGTCTGGCACAAAGGGATATCGCCAATACTTCTCAATACATAATCACCAGCCTTTTAATTTCAGCCAGCATCATGACGGCTGATTTTACAGCCTTCTATATTATTTTTAAGGAGGCTGTAGAGATTCAGCTGGTACCTGCTGTCTTATCGTTCTTCATGATTACAGCTACATCTTTTACGCTGCTGAGATTCTTGATGCAGATTACGAACGAGGATATCTATGAGTTTGTAAAAAATTATAAATATGCAGGAAGCATTTTGGGCGGAGCAGCCCTTGCTGGCATACCATACATCTTACTTACCTCGATGGTGCCAGTACAGGAAGATACAGGATTGTATGGTTTTATTGTGCCTTTCATTTTTATGGCGGCAGCAAATCTGTTGTTCATGCTGGTACCAGACCTGTTTGGCGAGAAATTGATCATGAAAAGCTTACAATCACATTTATCCTTGTTCAGCCATAATCCGGATTCAGTATTCAGAGTGGATTTGAAGGGGTATATTCTGAATGTTAATAAAGAGGCCGTAGAGCTGACTGGGTATTTGGCGAGTGAATTGACTGGTATGCATTTCATTGAACTGATGGGCGGCAGTGAGGAAGAAATACAGATCAGGAAGTACTTCCAGAAAGTATTGAGCGGGGAAACAAAAGTAATTGAAACCTCGTTGAAGAGATCCGATTCTACTTTTGCAGATGTACGGATTACGGCAGTGAGGATTATCGTCAAAAATTCGACGGTGGGTGTCTTCGGAATTGTCAGGGACATCACGGAACAGAAAAAGGCTGACAAGCTGATCCAATATCTTGCCTATCATGATGAATTGACTAACTTGCCCAACAGGCGGAACCTGGAGAAAATGATGGCTGCCATGTTCATTGAGGGCGAAGAATTTTCCTTGATTTATTTGGATTTTGACCGTTTCAAGAGGATCAATGACACATTTGGGCATAGCTTCGGTGACAAAATATTGGTCCAAATCGGAAAAAAACTTGCGGAGGTCGTTCCGGAAAATTGTCTTGTAGCGAGGATTGGCGGAGATGAATTTGCAATCCTTACACCGGGTGATCGCAAGCCGGAAGAAATCGCGGCCGAAATTGTGGCTGCCTTCCAGACTCCTATTTTTGCAGAAGGAATGGAATTCCTTATTACCGCAAGCATCGGGATATCAAAGTATCCTGAGGATACGAATGAACTTGAATTAATGTTGAAATATGCAGATATGGCCATGTATAAAGCCAAGGAGAGTGGAGCGAACCACTTTCAGTTCTTTGATCAGAGCATGGTCGACCAAAGCGTGAATAAGTTTGAACTGGAGAATGACTTGCGGAATGCGATCAACAATGATTCGCTTTCTGTATTTTATCAGCCAAAATACAATGCAGCGACAAATCAAATCACTGGTGCCGAGGCACTTGCGAGATGGAAGCATCCGCGGCACGGGATGATTCCGCCAGGAGTCTTCATCCCGATTGCAGAAGAAGCTAACTTGATAGTCCCGCTTGAAAGGTTGATTATCCGGCAGGTATTCAAACAGCTTGTTAAGTGGAAAGAGCAGGGATATGATGTTCCTCGTACCTCGATCAATATTTCAATCATCCATTTTTACCAGGAAGACTTTGTGAAATTCATGCAGCAGTCCCTTAAGGAATTTCAGCTGTATGGTGAATTGATTGAGATTGAAGTGACAGAGAGTATCATGATCAAGAAAGAAGATAGCATCAATGCCCAGCTGCAGGCGCTTAGGGAGATTGGGATCGAAGTCAGCATTGATGATTTTGGTACAGGGTACAGTTCCTTGAGTTACCTGAGTAAGCTTTCAGTGGATCGCTTGAAGATTGATCAAAGCTTCATCTCTCATTCCCAGGAAAACCGTGAAATCATCTCGACAATCGTCTCGATGGCAACCAATCTGAAGCTTAAGGTCATTGCCGAAGGTGTGGAGACGGAGTCACAGATCAATCTGCTGAAATCGCTTGGCTGCGTGGAAGTGCAGGGCTACTTTTACTCACCCCCGCTGCCGTACGACCAGTATGAAACGATGATGAACAAGGAACTGCAGGCGACATGATGAAAGCCTCTTTGACTGAAGGTTTCGGATATGTTACTATTTCTTATAAGTAAAGTCCTCTAGGGTTCCGCAGCATGGCTGGCCTGGTCCGAGAGAGGGCGCACAGGAACACCTGTGTACACGGAGGGATAAAAACCCGGGAGATATCAAAAGATATCTTCCGGGTTTTATTTTTTTGTGATAAATAAGAAGGGAGCATGATGAGATGGCTTGGGTATTTTTAATCGTAGCGGGTATTTTTGAGGTTGTATGGGCGATTGGCCTGAAGTATACAGAAGGCTTCACGAAGCTTTTTCCATCAATCATTACTGTAGTGGGAATGGCAATCAGCTTTTATTTTTTATCGATGGCAATCAAAACCTTGCCGATCGGCACCGCTTATGCAATCTGGACTGGAATTGGAGCAGCGGGCGCTGTCATTCTTGGAATCATCCTGTTTGGAGAGCCGCGTAATTTCCTGAGACTGTTATTCGTAGGATTCATTTTGGTCGGCATCATCGGGCTTAAGGCAACCTCCGGAAGCAATTAACAACAAGCGGACTGTCACGGTGCAGTCCGCTTATTTGTTTTTTGAAAAATGCATCTTGCAAAATTTCCCTCCATATATTAAGATGCGGATAGATACCTTTTAATTCTAGGTAGGTGATAGGATGTTTAATCGTGAACTTTTAAAAGGAAGCACCTCGCTCGTACTGCTTCAGCTGCTGAACGAGAGGGATATGTATGGATACGAACTTGTCAAAGAACTTGATAAGCGAAGTGACCACAGCTTGCAGGTGAAGGAAGGGACCTTATATCCAGCGCTTCATAAGCTTGAGAAACAGGAATATATTGAATTTTACTGGCAGGAGCAGGAGAAGGGACCAGCAAGGAAATATTATCGGATTACAGATGCAGGCAGAGCTGTCCTCGTAGAGAAAACAAAAGAATGGCAGCAGTTTGTCAGCGTCATGAACAAAGTGATCAGGAGAACGGAAAATGATCCAACCTAAGAATGAATTTCTTCGCCTGCTTGGCCATGAATTAGGAAAGCATCCGGAGAAAGAGCAAATTTTAGCTGAATACGAGAACCATTTAGCGGAGATGCTGAGTGAGCTCAACTGCGATGATATGGAAGAAAAAGAAACCATGACAGAACTTTATTCACGGTTGGGAAGCCCCGAAGAAATTGCCGCGAGCTGGAAAGAGGAATTGTCGGTCACACCCCGTAAGACCCAGTGGCTGTTCATCATCGCAAATCTTGTGTTTTTCGCAGGCGGCTCGATTCTGACCCTGCTCCATAATCTTTATGATATACGATTGATTGATATGGTGTGGCGGAGCCTGACTTCGATTCCTGCGTTGATCATTATGCTTTATCTTATATTTTGGGCACTGCTTGGCTATGAAATCGGCAAAGGCTTTGGCCACAAAGGGAGGAAGCTGATGAGAAGGACATTTGTTCTTTCAATCCTTCCTAACATCATTTTGATGAACCTTACCTTATTCAAGCTTATTCCGCATGGATGGTTCCAGCCGCTGCTCAGTCCGTCATTCATCATGATCTGCATCCTGTTTACAGCGCTGTTGTATCCTATTTGCTGGGCAGGATATCGCTGGGGGAAAAGAGCTTCTGTTTAATTTTTTTTGCTACATTACATAGAATATCTATGTATATAGAATAGAAAGGTGTTTTTTTAATTAAATACCTAGTAAAACTAGGTAAAGAAGGAGAGGGTTTATATGGAATTTAGAATAAACAAAGGAGACTGGATTTTTTTCATTGTGTGTTTAGCGTTAGGTTTGCTGGCTGAAAGGTCGTTTCTGAATGGACAGATCGGCTTGTCCTATCTTGTATTCATCACTGGTTTTTATGGTGTTTTCTTATGGAGATTCCGTTCGCACCCTTTTACCAATAAAAAACTTGGGCTGCTCTTGATTATTTCTGTTTGGTTCCTGGCAGCGAGCTTCTTGTTACGGTCCAATATGATTCTGTATATGCTCAATATACTTGTGATTCCAGCACTGGTTTTTGTCCAGCTTGTGCTTGTGACCTATCCGCTGCAGAATCAGTGGCATAGATGGCCCTTTGTCCAAAAATTGTTTTTGTCAGCAGGAGCTGCGATTGTCTACGTCGCCAGATTCCTCATGTATGGACCGAAACTTGGCTTTAAAGGAATGGATGAGAAAAATAGCATGGTATTGAGAAAGGTCATGATCGGGGTGGCCATTTCTTTCCCGCTGCTTTTTGTGATCATCAACCTGCTTGTTTCAGCTGACCAGCAGTTTGGCGAAATATTGGGGACTCTTCCCCGCTGGCTGTCGGGGCTGAGAATAGAAGAAGAAATCCTCCGGACAATCGCGATTCTCTTTTACTCGCTGGTTATGTTCGGAGTCATGCAGGTGCTGAGGAAAAAACAGCCGCTTCCTGCAGAGCCTTTTGAGAAAAATGTCAGGATGAGCTGGGATAGCGTCATCAGTTTGACGGTCCTGATCCTATTGAATCTGGTTTATCTGCTTTTTGTCGTTGTTCAATTCAAGTATTTTTTCAGTGAAACACTTCACGCAGGATATACGTATGCCGAGTTTGCACGGAGGGGATTTTTTGAATTGCTCTTTGTCACGATTCTCAATTTGCTGATTATCTCGACCGTCATTACATTTGTTGATGCGAATGCCAAGGGCATAAGGCGACTGCTGCAAGGATTGCTGTCCCTGCTCGTTTTTTTCTCCGGAGTCATGCTTTATTCGGCATTCATCAGGCTGTTAATGTATGAAGAAGCGTATGGATTTACTTTTTTCGAGAGTGCTGGCACATTCCTTTATGGTCTTCCTGCTCGTGGTCCTGGGGTATTCGTTCATGCGGATCTGGATGGAAAAACTATCGTTGATTCGTTTTTATGTTATCTGGGCCATTATTTTCTATACAATCATCAATACGGTGCCGCTTGACCGCTTTGTGGTTGAGCAAAACCTGAAGCGCTATCAGGAGACAGGGAAAATAGACATACACTACTTGAACTCCCTTTCCTACGACGGGGTAGAAGGGCTGGTAAGACTTTATAAGCTGAATCCGGGACATCCAGGACTGGCAGAACTTTTACAAATCAGGAAGGGAGAATTCCTGGATGAAGAGGTCAGCTGGAATTCTATCAATCTATCCAGAAAAAAAGCAGAAGAGGCTTTGATGAATCTGGAATTGTAATGGGGTGAAGCCAAATATGGCGAAAATGAAAACAACCTCATCATTTGTTCCTAGATTTGTAACATATCGACATGTTTAATGATGATAAAATAACCTTAAGCCATACAAAGGGGAGCATGATTGACATGGAAGGAATCTCTGATATCATCCAACTTTTAAAAAGTATTGAGGGCTCAATGACTTCATTGCATAAACGGACGGAAGAAATCGAAAAAAGACTGGAGCGCCTTGAAAAAGTCGACAGCATCGAACATCGGGTAACATCCAATCAGATTGATATAACAGATATTAAAGACGCGCTGGAACGGATGGAAGAAATGCAAAGCGCCAAAATCGAAAGCATGCTGAAGGAATTAGTGGCGAGAGTGGAAAAGAAAAACAATGCCGAATTCAGCACTATTCATAAACGCCTGGACTCACATCTGCTTAAATTAGGCAGGGTCGAGGAAGAAATCCTGATGGTACAGCAGGAGAAATAGTTCCTGCTTAGAGAGACTGTATGTTATGCAGTCTCTCAAAATATCCCTCAAATCAAAACCTCCACAAAATATTCAAAAACGCTCAACCCCTTTATTTATAAGCCTTCAGGCCATTTATCCGCACTCAAATGCTCAACTGTTCACAAAAAAGTTGCCATTGCCCAACAAGGACCGGGGATGGAAGAGGTATGATTGAAGTGTAATCATATAGCCATTGTTGGCAGATTAGCTGAGTATATTATCCTTCGAGGTGAGTCCTTTGAAATACGATTTAGTTCTTCTTCATGCTCCAAGTGTTTACGATTTCCGGAAGAATGCGCTTCTGGCGGGGCCAATCAGTGATGTCGTGCCCTCTTCTCCTGTTTTCGAAATGTATCCGATTGGGCTGACAAGCATTGCCGAATATCTTGAGCGCCAGGGATTGCGCGTGAAAATCATCAACATCGCCAACAGAATGCTGATGGATGCGAATTTCGATGTTGAGAGGAAATTGAAAAGAATCAAGACCAGGGCATTCGGTATCGACTTGCATTGGCTTCCACATGCACATGGCAGCATCGAACTTGCAAAAATCGTGAAGAATCTGCACCCGGAAACTCCTATCATCTTCGGCGGTCTTTCCGCAACCTATTACCATAAAGAATTGATTCAGTATCCATTCATTGATTTTGTCATGAGGGGCGATGCAACTGAAAAATTGATGCTTCTCCTGATTAACCATTTGAAAAATGGCACCCATCAGCTTGGCGGGATCCCAAACCTTACCTGGATGGATCAAGGAAACCCTGTCTACAATCCATTAAGCCATGTGCCAGACAGCCTCGATGAATTCGATATCCCAGGCTATCGATATACAATTAAATCAGTCTTCAAATATAAGAATTTCCTGGATCCGCTTCCGTATAACGGCTGGCTGCAGTATCCCAATACCGCCATCCTGACTGCCAAGGGATGTACACAGGGCTGCCTGATTTGCGGCGGCTCGAAACAATCCTATAAGGATAACTGCAACAGGAAGGTGCTGGCTAAGCGCTCCCCTGAAAAACTCGTGGAGGATATTCTTTTCATCCAGCGTTTCAGCAGGGCACCGATTTTCATTCTTCATGATATCCGCCAGGCGGGCAAAGAATATGTGGATGAATTCTTTGAACGGCTCGGTAAAATCAACCTGAAGAATGAATTGGTTTTCGAGCTTTTCCAATATGCGAACGAAGAGTTTTTCGAAAAAATCGAGAAGGTTGTCCCTAAGTACAGTGTCGAGCTGACCTTGGAGACTCATGATGAAAAAATCAGGCGCTATAATGGAAAATTCAATTGCACGAACGCAAAGGTAATCGAAACGCTGCAATCTGCACTGAAGCATGGCTGCAAGAAGATTGATATCTTTTTCATGGTCGGCATCCCGCATCAGGATTACCAAAGTGCCCTTGAGAATGTCGATTTTTGTGAAAGGATTCACAACGAGTGCGGGCAGGATAAACGCCTTTCCTACTTTGTCGCACCGCTTGCGCCGTTCCTTGACCCTGCAAGCCCGGCTTTTGAGAATCCGGAAAAATACGGCTATAAGAAATTTTGCCATACCATCGAGGACCATAGAAAGGCAATCACTCAGCCATCCTGGAAATACATGCTCAGCTTCGAGACAGATTTCATGACAAGGGATGATATTGTAAGATCTACCTATGAATCTGCCAGAAACCTTAATACATTTAAACTTAAGTATGGACTTGTCGATCAAAAAACACATGATGATGTAAATGAAAAAATAGCCAAATCTCTGGAATACATTGATAAAATTGATGAGATTGTTGCCCTTCCTGAACAGGAGAAAGAACGGCAGCTCTCCTTGCTCAGCAAAGAGATGGAGGAAGTGAACAAATACAGCATCTGTGGCAAACATGAATTGAAGTGGGAAGTGAAAAAACATTACGCCAACATTTTTTCCCTTACGGCCATTGGAATTGAGCTATTGGTTGATGACATTGTCATCAACATGAAACAGCGCTTAAGTTCATATAATAAGAGAGTCGCTGAGGCATCAAAAAGCAGGTCATAAAACCGGTCCACCAGGAACTTCCTGGTGGGCTTTTGTTTTGGTAGATTTTTAAAAAAGGTTTAAACAGTTCAATAACGTGAAAAAGTAGAAAATAATTCTATTAAAAGAAAACTGCAAAGCGGGTGAAGGCATGTCATCAGTTGTTGAATTTTTTAAAAGAGGGAATAAGTCCTCAGGGATTGCCGCCCTCGGGAATACTTTTCTGGCAATCGTAAAAGGAATTGCTGCTGTCATCAGCGGAAGCGGGACGATGCTTGCCACAACACTTCACTCTGTTGCGGATGCATTGAACCAATTCTTTGTTTTCATCGGCAGTGCGATTTCGGAAAAAGAAGCAACAAAACGCTTCCCGACCGGATTTGGACGGGTAGTCAATTTGTTTGTGTTAGTGGCTGTGATCATTGTTTCCATCATGGCCTATGAGACAATCCTTAAAGGATGGGAATTGATCCAGCATCCAAAGGCCTCAACCAATATGTGGCTTAATGTCATTATTATGATAGTGGCGGTCCTGGTTGACGGTGGAATTCTCATCAAAGCCATGAAGGAGATTGCTCATGAGACAAGGAGCGAGGCAACAGGCTTTGGGATAGTCGCCAATGCGTTCAAAAATGTCGGATTGGCATCACCGCCGACCAAGCTGGTTTTTTACGAAGATTTGATTGCCACTTTTGGCGCTCTGCTTGCACTGGTATCCATTGTGCTGGCCCATGTGACAGGTTTTTATTTCCTCGATGGCATCGGAACCCTTCTGATCGGCATCCTTCTGGTTGGGATCGCCTTGAAAATAGGCTATGAGAACACCGTGGGCTTGATCGGGGTTGCTGCACCAAAGGTAGTGGAAGACAGAATCGCAAGGACCATTTTATCTGATCCTGATGTCATCGATATAAATACTCTCAGGATCGTTCAGGAGGGAAGGCAGTATCACGTCGAGAGTTATCTGGAACTCCGAAAAGGACTGACCCTTGCTGATGCAGATGATATTAAGTTCAGAGTCAGGGACAAGGTCTTGACTGACCCGGATGTGGATGATGTGATTATGGGCATCATTGAAGCAGATGATGTCCAAAACTGGCAGCTGAAATAAAAACAAAAATCCAGGCTGGAATTCAGCCTGGATTTTTTTTATGATACAACCTCAGTCTTGTTCAGGAAGAAGTTTTCCGCCGGTTTTTCTGTTTCTGGTTGTTTTGTTACTTCAATATATTTTATGTGGTGTTCTTCCATCTCAATAATTTTGAAATGGTAGGAGCCGAAGCTTATGAAATCTCCTTGCTTGACCTCGTAATTCTCGGTAAGGATCCAGCCGCCAATTGTATCGACATCTTCATCATTAATATCCAGGCTAAGAAGGTCATTAACCTCGCTCACAAGTACCTTGGCATCAATGATATAGTGGCTCTCCTTGATTTTGCGGATCATCGGAACTTCATCCATATCAAACTCATCACGAATTTCGCCGACAATTTCCTCAAGAATATCCTCGACAGTTACCATCCCGGAAGTTCCACCGTATTCATCCATCAAAATCGCCATGTGGATCCGTTCCTTTTGCATTTTTACCAGCAAATCATGGATTGGGATACTGTCGATGACCCTGATGATGGGACGAATATATGAATCTAGCGATTTTTTGCCGCGGCCTGGCTCATTGATCAGGTCAGTCATTACTTCTTTGATATTGACCAGCCCGACGATATGGTCCTTGTCGCCGTCAATGACAGGGTAGCGGGTGAATTTCTCTTCTTTCACCACCTGGAGGAAAGTCTCCAGAGTATCTTCAATTGACAATGAAATGATTTCCGTCCGGGGCACCATGATTTCTTTGGCGATCCGATTGTCGAATTCGAAGATTTTATTTACATACTTAAACTCTGACTGGTTGATTTCACCACTTTTCAAGCTCTCAGACAGGATTATGCGAAGCTCTTCTTCAGAATGCGCCAGATCATGCTCTGAGGCAGGTTTAAGCCCCACGAGTCTTATAGCAAAACGGGCAGAGCCGTTCAGCAGCCAGATGAATGGATACATGATCTTATAGAACAGAATCAGAGGACCGGCAGTATTCAATGAAACCCATTCGGCTTTTTGGATTGCCAGTGTTTTTGGCGCCAGCTCACCCACTACGACATGCAAGAAGGTGATGATCGAGAACGCAATCGCAATTGACAAAACATGTCCAAAGGATTCAGAGATCTCCAGGTTTTGAAAAACCGGTTTTAGCAAATCAGCAATTGCCGGTTCACCAAGCCAGCCTATTGCAAGTGCGGTAATGGTAATACCGAGCTGGCAAGCGGATAGATACTCATCCAGATTGGAAATCACTTTTTTGGCGAGCACCGCTTTTTTGCTTCCTTCCTCTATTAACTGATCGATTCTGGAACTTCTCACTTTAACAATCGCAAATTCTGATACGACAAAAAATGCCGTTAAAGCAATTAAAATGGCTATCCAAACCAAGTTAAATATGTCCAAATAAGTTCCCTTATCCCGCGGATTAGCGGGTAAGGAGTCACCTCCCAATAAACTGAAAATGAAGCCTGCTTACAGGCTTGATTTTTTAAATCAAGAACCATTCATGGCCCGTTTCCGTGCGGCTTGGGACAGCCAGGGCCCATATCCTGTTAGTCTGTTCCGTCCGCAGCCAGGGCTGTTACATTCTTGATACGATAGAGTGCCCCATCATACCACCTCAGCTTTTATCATTTAAATTTAATTATACCATATTGTGAATAAGTAAAGGGAACATAAATACGGTTTGCTTATAATGTATGAAAAGGACACATAAAGTATGAAGTTTATGATTAATTATATTGGAAAATTCTGATTTTAACAAATCTCATCAAATACTGGATGCCATAAATTTTCCCAATGGTAAAAATGCCCTTATAATAAGGTATTTAACAATTTTAGTTTGAAACAAATCCAAATTTTCTGTAAAATCGAAGAGAGAGGAGGCTGTCCATACGTATGCTTTTATCCACCCTGGAAAGTAAATTGAAAAATCTCGGAAAACTTAACGACAAGATCTGGGTCGAGCCTGCCATGGATTTCATTTGCAAACGGACCCCGGAAGGGCTTATTAAATATGTGTCTCCAGCGGTTGTCTCTATGCTCGGGTATCAACCTTCTGAATTAGTTGGGAGGCTGTATACATTATTCGTACATGCTGAGGATTATAAAAGGATCTCTGGGATTGCTGTGCCTGAAGGGGAAGAAGTGTGCTGTCTCACATATCGAATCAAACGGAAAGACGGAGTGTATATTTGGGTCAGTTCGCAAATTTCGGTCGTGCGCCATCCTGAAACAGAAGAACCGTTCGAATTCATTTCGATGACGAGTGATGTATCTGCAAAAGTGAAGGCTGAGCATTTCATGCTTGAATATGAAAAATTGAATGTCGTTGGCCAGCTTGCAGCAGGAATTGCGCATGAAATCAAAAACCCTTTGACGAGCCTAAAAGGTTTTATCCAGCTTATGAAAGCAGGGAAGGAATTGAATCACAGCTACCTTTCCATCATGGAAGAGGAAATCAAGCGTATGGAGGCGGTTTCCAAAGAATTGATGATGATGGCAAAGCCGCATAAATCTGATTTTAAAACCTTTGATATAAATGAATTGGCCGATCATGCCATTACGTTGCTGATGGCAGAAGCGGCCAAAAAATGTGTGGAAATCTCCAAACGTTCCACTCTGAAGGATGGAAAGTTTCTTTGTGATGGAAATAAAATCAAGCAGGTACTGATCAACCTGCTGATGAACGCCATTGATGCTATGGACCTTCCCGGGGAAATCACTGTTGCCATATCAGAATCCGGTAAGGACCTTAGGGTATCCATTATTGATACTGGCAAAGGAATTCCTGCGGAAGATTTGGACAAGATCGGAAAGCCGTTTTTTACCACAAAGGAAAATGGAAATGGTCTTGGATTGATGATTTGCCATAAGATCGTGGAAGAGCATGGCGGGAAGATTACGGTCAATTCGGGCAAGAAGGGAACGACATTCACCATCCATTTGCCAGTCAAGGAAGAATAGTGCTCATCCCCTCCAATCTCTTGAAAGGACGCCATATACCATCAAGTCGTGGAAATGTCCATTCACGAATTCCCCGTCTCGAATCAGCCCCTCTTTTACAAACCCCATTTTCTCAGGAATCGCTTTGCTTTTGTGATTGTCTTTTCCGCAGCGGATTTCGATTCGATTGAGGGACAAATCAGAGAAAGCATAGTTTATTAGGGCTTTCACCGTCCTGGTCGTGAGGCCTTTTCCTTGCATTTTTTCCGACAGGTAATAGCCGATGCTTGCATAGGAATTGCCCCAGTCAATTCCATGGAGACTGATACTGCCTGCAAGCCTTCCCCGGTACCATATGCCAAAATGGCAGCTCCTCCGTTCCTGGAAGCCCTTTTGCCACATCTGGATCACCCAATAAAATTGCTCTGGGAAGCGTAGGCTGTCAACCCAGGGAAGCCATTGACGCAAATACCCACGGGTGGAATCCACGAGCCAAAACAATTCCCAAGCTTCATTCGTCTCGAAAATCCTCAGTTCAAGTTCAGAATCCACTTTGATTGAAACCATATATACCTCCTGTTTGGTATAATCAGGCAATTCATGGCTTTGTGTTTAATTTCTCAAAGAGAGGGAAAAAAGCTTTACATTGTTTTTTATACTTTTTTCTGGGAGGAAGAACATGAAACTGACGACAAAGATATTGATCGGCCTGGGGCTTGGCGCATTGACAGGACTGATCCTTAACATTTTTTCATCTGAATTGTTCGCTATTTTAGATAGATTTCTATTCACGCCGCTTGGCAAGATTTTCATCAGCCTGATCAGCATGCTGGTTGTGCCAATTGTATTGTTTTCCATCATTTTAGGAACTGCCGGTTTAGGCGACCCGAAGAAGCTGGGAAGAATCGGTTTTAAGACTGTAAGTTTCTTTTTGGCGACCACAGCGATTGCCATTTCGATCGGGTTGGCACTGGCCTATTTGATTAAACCGGGACTGATGGGGCAGTTCGATACAAGTGGTGCCAAGTTCGATGCAGAAGAGGCCCCGCCAGTTGGGGAAACCCTTTTAAATCTTATTCCCGGTAATCCATTTGAAGCACTGACAACCGGAAATATGCTGCAAATTATCGTGTTTGCGATTTTCATCGGGCTTGCCCTTACGGCGCTTGGTGAAAAAACGAGGGGGATCCTGAATCTTGTTGAGCAAGGTAATCAAGTCATGATGTATCTTGTTGGACTTGTGATGAAATTTGCTCCATACGGAACATTTGGCTTGATTGCTACTGCGATTGGCAGCCAGGGAATCGACGCCATCAAGGCAATGGGTGTATACATGATCGTGGTCGTACTTGCCCTCGTCGTGCATGCGCTGGTAACCTATGGTTCAGCTGTATATTTCCTTGGCAAAAAGAACCCCTTCTGGTTCTTTAAACAATTCTCGCCTGCGATGGGGGTAGCCTTCAGTACTTCCAGCAGTAATGCAACGCTTCCGATCTCAATGGAAACGGCACAGAAAAAGCTGCGCGTCCCTGAATCTGTCAGCAGCTTCGTCCAGCCGCTGGGAGCAACAATCAATATGGATGGTACCGCGATCATGCAAGGGGTGGCCACCGTCTTTATCGCTCAAGTATTCGGCGCTGACCTGACAATGGGTGAGCTGCTCACCGTAGTGCTGACAGCAGTGCTTGCAAGTATCGGCACGGCAGGCGTACCAGGAGTCGGTTTAATCATGCTGGCGATGGTTCTCCAATCAGTCGGACTTCCAGTTGAAGGGATCGGCCTGATTCTTGGTATTGACCGTTTGCTTGATATGGCCCGTACTGCAGTCAATATTTCCGGTGATGCTGCCTGTGCTGTTATCGTTGCTGAATCTGAAAAAAAGCACCTTGCAAGGACAGAGGAGAAGAGAGTAAACAACATGGCAGACAACCGTTCGCTCGAGTATTCAGAATAAACATGGAGAGACCCGGCCAGATGGCCGGGTCTCTTTTTCGATTGCGATGGTCGCTTATAGATCATTTCTCTGTACTTAAAAAAGCTGCTTCGCTCAAAAATCTGCTGCAGAAAAAGAAACAACAAGCTTAATTTTCATACCCTGTAAGCGGCAGCAGAATGATGAACGACGTTTTATCAGGTTCAGAGGAGCAGGCGAGAATTCCTTTGTGCTTTTCGATGATCTCGCGGCAAACGAATAAGCCGAGACCAGTTCCCAGCGTTTTCGTCGTGACGAAGGGCTCAAAGATCGTCTTGAGCAGATGGTCTGGTATGACAGGCCCATTATTGGAAATCTCGACCTTGATATGCGTGTCATTGACGAAGAATCCTTTGATCTCAATCTTAGGATCATCACGGTACTGGCTTAATACATCAATTGCGTTGAAAATGATATTGATCATGACCTGCCTGATTTCATCTGCGTATCCATACAAGTCCATATTATCAGCGACTTCCTTGACGATCCTCACATTCGTGTCAAGGATACTTGGATAAAGGAAGTTCAGTACTTCGTCGATCATTTTATTCAATGAAAAGAGTGTCTTCTCTTTTCCAATCAGCTCTTTCTTGGATAATAAAAGAAATTGAGAAATTCGGAAATTCAGCTGCTCCAGTTCGCTTGAAATGATATCAAGATACTTCATGTCCTCATGTTCCGATTTCAGGAGCTGAATGAAGCCCTGGATCGAGGTCAGCGGATTGCGGAATTCATGGATGAAGCTGGATGTCATTTGTCCCAGCAAAGTAAGTCTGTCCTTATGGGTCGAGTCGATGAACTGATTCTTTTCCTCAATGATTTTGTTCTTTTGTTCGTTATAATAAGAAACGGCGTAATACAAAAAGGTGTCGAAGCAATAGTTGATCCGGTTGATGGATTCCTGCAGCTCATCCCATTCCATGTTCAGTTTGTGCAGGTGTTTGTACACAACAGATCTTCCGGCATTTACATTGTAGACGAAGTCACCAATATTGATGTCCGCCCGGACGCGTTCTTCACCAACTATAAAAGCAAGCTTCTGGAGATGCTCTTCCAGTTCCTGATTCGTTTTTGAAAAAACAGAAAGAATGATGCCATACATATTTTCAGCGTTTAAGCTAATTTTTTCTTTATATGGATCATCTTCAGATACGATGATTTTTTTGGTCCAGTCGGCAATGAGGTGATCTTTTTCACTAGTCAGGAAGCTAAGCAATCGGTTATCCGTAATTGGCAGCATTTTATTAAGTCCCCCAGTTTTTCTATTCCGTAATAAGGATTCGCGGTAAAACATTAAAACCCTTTGTCGAATATTAAGAAGATGCGATGAAACAAGTCGAATTGCTAAAAACGTGACAAAAGACCGAGTTTTTTATCATTTCCGAAAGAGTTTTGTCTGCCCTCTGTTCGACATTTTGTGAAAATGCTGAATGTAATGCTTGTGATCAGATAAGAGAAGTAGTATATTCATAGTGTAGAAATTAAATAATAACCACAAGGGGAGCTGCTAAAAGCAGCTGAGAGTGAGCGGCCGAGTTCTTACCCTTTGAACCTGTTAGTTAATGCTAGCGAAGGAATGTGGATGCGATAGGAAAGCAATCTTGGGAATCCTATATCGATCCCCTGATTGCTTTTTTTGTTTCTGAAGCAGAAAAGGCGTGTTGGAAACGGACCTCATTCTGGAAAGAAGGAGGAACAATCATGCAACAAAAACAAACTCTCTTTTTGGTCGAAATTGCGGTATTTTCCGCACTGGCCTATTTGCTCGACTTATTTTCCGGCTTTTTATTTTCGAGAATCTGGCCGCAGGGCGGTTCAGTCTCGATTGCGATGGTGCCTGTATTCCTGATGGCATTCCGATGGGGAATCAAAGGCGGTGCCATTACTGGCCTGCTATTGGGTTTACTGCAATTCATCCTGGGCTTTTCACAGATTTATCATCCGGTCCAGGGAATCATTGATTATCTTGTGGCCTTTACTGTACTGGGCCTGGCAGGAATTTTCGCCAGACAGGTCAAAGACGGGATCCAAAACGGGCTTAAAAAGAAATGGGTGCTGTATATCATTGCCGGGACATTCCTGGGAAGCATGCTGCGCTTTATTGCCCATTTCTTCTCCGGGTGGATATTCTTCGGTATCTGGGCTCCTGAAGGGCAGCCTGCCTGGTTGTATTCCATCATCTATAATGGAACTTACATGCTTCCAAGCATGATCCTTAGTGCCATCATTGTCATCCTTGTCATCGGATATGCTCCGACAAGAATGATAAAGTCTTCACCTGTAAGCAAAAAAGCATAGATTTATCCAGAGAGCTGAATAAGCTCTCTTTTTCTATTTATCCATATACCTAAGAGGGTATATAGTTGTAATGATGGCAACCGCCGAAAAATATTGTCAATTATATGGAGTTTTCCTTTAGTACAAGAGATTAAGCGGTGTTTAGTGATTTAAGTCACAGTGAGAAACGCTCAATATTGGTTAAATAAAGATAATCATTCTCATTTAGAAATCTTTTAAAAAAGGTGATGGCTATGCTGGGAAAATTAAAGACTGGTGAAAAAGGCCGGATCATGAATATAGCAGGAGCGGATCAATTTGTCAGAAGAAGATTGCTTGATTTCGGGATTGCCGAAGGCTCAGAAGTTTGTGTGAAGTGTATCCTTCCATTTGGCGGTCCTGTGATGGTCGAGTCATGCGGACAGTGCATTGGGATCCGCCGCAAGGAAGCGTTAAGGATCGAAGTGGAGAGAGTATGATGAATATCGCGCTTATAGGTAATCCAAATACGGGAAAAACTTCACTGTTCAATAATATAACGGGATCCTATGAATATGTTGGCAACTGGAGCGGGGTCACGGTCGAGAAGAAAGTCGGGATCTTCAAGAATGGCAAAGGGCAGTTGATTGACCTTCCTGGCGTATACACCCTCAATCCGCTCTCGAAGGATGAAGGAGTGGTCACGAATTTCTTCCTGAGTGAATCCTTCGAAAAATTGCTCAATATCCTTGATGCCTCGCAGTTAAGGCGGAACCTTCACCTGACCTTGCAGCTATTGGAATATGGCGCTCCTGTCACCATTGGCCTGAACATGCTCGATGTAGCCAGGAGCAGGGGAATCGAAATTGACATCGATAAGCTTGCTGCCTTACTGGGGGTTTCAGTCGCCCCGGTAGTGGCACGATCCGGAAAAGGGGTCAAGGATCTTGCTGAAATGGTGACAGATGAAATTGCCTGCCCGGGCAAAGCCAATCTCGTCTATTATGGAAAAGCGGTTGAGGATGGAGTACTGGAACTTGGGAAAATGCTCAATGGCCGTACAAACCAGCCAGTTCGTTGGCTGGCCCTCCAGTTATTTGAAGGCAATCCTTTTGTAAGAAGCTATCTGGAAAGCTATTTATCTGCTGAACAATTAAACTCACTGGTGATTTCTGTCTCTGAGGCTCAAAACAGGCAAACAGGGAAAGAGCAAGCACTCGACCAGGTAATCCACCGGAAGAGAAGTGAGGCGATCGATAAGATCGTTAATGCTGTGGCCGCGAAATCCGACGATAAAAAAGTACCGTTAACCGAAAAAGTCGACATGATTGTGACGAATAAATTCCTGGGCATCCCGATTTTCCTGCTGCTGATGTACGTGATGTTCATGCTTACGTTTGACTGGCTTGGTTTCCCGCTGTCCGATGCACTGGATGCTTTTCTTTCAGGTCCGGTCACAGCGGGAATCACCGCTGCTCTTTCTGCGGCTGGGGCTTCCTCCTTCATAGAGGATCTGGTGCTGGACGGAATCGTTGCCGGAGTAGGCGGCGTATTGGTCTTTGTACCGCAAATCTTCATTTTGTTCTTCTTCATCTCCTTGTTGGAGGATTCAGGGTATATGGCACGCGTAGCATTGGTCATGGACCGGCTTATGGAATCGGTAGGATTGAACGGGAAGGCATTCATTCCGATGATGATCGGCTTTGGCTGCAATGTACCAGGTATCATGGCAGCAAGGACAATCGAGACACCGAAGGAAAGGCTGATGACGATTCTGCTGACTCCCTTGATGTCGTGTTCTGCCCGGCTTCCTGTTTACGCCTTGTTTGTCGGGGCGTTTTTCCTGGGGAATAAAGCGCTTGTCGTTTTGAGCCTGTATGTCTTAGGAGTAGTGGCAGCGCTCATTCTCGCCAAAGTATTCTCGAAGACCTTGCTGAAGGGGGAAACCTCTGTCTTTGTAATAGAGCTGCCGCCGTACCGGCTGCCGCAGGCAAGAGCACTTTGGAGAAGCACATGGGATAAGGGAAAGGGTTTCATAAAAAAGGCCGGAACCTTCATATTTGCCGGTTCTGTACTGATCTGGTTGCTCTCTTATGCTGGTCCTGAAGGCGTAAATGTCAGCATGGATGAAAGCTATCTGGCATCCCTGGGGAGCATTTTTGCCCCGTTGTTTGCTCCAATCGGCTTTGGCACATGGCAGGCCAGCGCGTCGCTTTTCACAGGGTTCCTTGCAAAAGAGTCAATCATTTCAACGATGAACATCATTTACTTTGTCCCTGATGAAGCAACTCTGCAAGGTTTGATGGCATCTCATTACACGCCGCTGGCAGCATACAGCTTCATGGTATTCATCCTGCTTTATATTCCATGCCTAGCCACCACTGCAACGATTTATAAAGAAACAGCCTCCAAACGCTGGACGGCATTTTCAATCCTTTATGCACTGGCAATTGCTTATATCTTGTCTCTGGTCATATATCAAGGCGGCAGGCTCCTGGGGCTTAGCTGACTTTGGAAGGAGGAAGGTTTCATGATCGCCAATCTATTAATCGGCAGCTCCATTTTTGGATATGCAGGCTGGGCCTTATACCGTTTCATCCAAAAGTCAAAGCAAGGCAAATGTGCTGCCTGTTCCATTCAGGACTCCTGCTCAAGCAGTTGCAGTATAAGCAAGGATAAAAAATAAAGTGAAGGAATGCGGCATGTTGCATTCCTTTTTTTACTTCAGCAAATTCTGTGAACTGTTTAATGTTGCGTATAAAAACAGCTTTTTCGTGAGGTCCCCTCACAGTTCAGGTTCATGTTTGCCATGAGTTTGGTTGCCAGTTTAGGAGAGTGAAGGTGAAGGAATTCGCGGAACTGCCTGTTGGTAATGGTATCGCTGATCAGGATTAAATAATCGTCAACAGCCTGGAAATGGGCATCCTTCGCAGTATGCCCGTAAACTGTGCAGTTCCAGGTTCCGCTGTATCGCTCCATTGCATACTGAGAGCAAAATGGACATTGGACACCTGTCAGGTATTCAGAGGGGTCAATTTTGAATTGGTGAAGGTGGGAGCTGAGAGGAATATCGCTTTTAAATAAAAGCCTGCTCAGTTTTTTATGGTCCTTAACGGACAGCAGCTCACGGGTATGCGTGGAGATGTACTCTTCGATTTTAAAGATCAGTTTCCCCGGGGACACACGCGCTCGTATACTTCCGGGTCATTTAAGGGATTGCGCAAAGCTGTTGAGGGGTTGCTGATGAAGACCAGGTACTCTATGGGGATCGGGGGAAATGGTGATCTTTTAGCCATTTCTGCAAAAGCAGCCGATGTCTTTTTGCCTGAAGGATGGGGTCTTCATAAGTATCTGTTTGGTTATTAAGTGTGCGTTCCATTTGATTAAAAGAGGAGTTAAAAGTGAGGGTGCCTGCCATGTTCTTGGCCTCGATAATAAGTGCAAATGAGGGAGAGAGAAGCAAGGAATCCATCTGGAAGTGTGTTTGACCTGATTTAAGCCGCAACCCCTGGAAGATGTGGAATTGATCTTCGTGCAGGAGGCCGGTGTAATAATCCAAAGCCTCTTCACCTTTATGGCCAGCCCGAGCCTTCATTGAATCTTGAATGACGTCCTGGAGTTTGGGGTGATTTACAGGTAATCTCCATTTAATGACTTCATTTACTTTGATCCGGAGGGGAAATAGTCGTCTTTTTACAATCAAAACTGTTTCATTCCTTTCATTTTGTGTGATTACGGTAAATAGATTCGCTAACCTGGAGTGAAACTTCTGCTTTTTGCAAGATCACGGGTATTTATTTGTAGATTGAAAGACTGCTAATACCGCCATCACTACGAAAAGAGTGATTTCCACTACGAAAATGGCCTTCATAACTACGAATTTAAGGGGATTCACTACGAAATCCGTCATTTTCACTATGATATTGCCCCTTTTCACTACTTTTTCCATATAAAGGTAAAATTTCAGCCCTGAACTCATAAGGAAGTCCTCACGTTGAAAAAATCAATTGCCAAATACATAACATGGGTCACCCTAATGTTCTGCACTGCCTCCACCATAGCCCTAGCCTCAGTTAATTTTCGTAAGAGTGAAAAAAAATATTTTGATTTCTAGATAATTTAGTGTAAAATTACACTTAAAGAATGTAAAGGGAATGAAGTGGATGACAAGGGATGAAATCATCATCAGGGTATCAGATAAGTTAAGAGTGCTGCGTGCGGAAGTCGGCTATACCCAGGATAAAATGGCGGATATTATCGGGATCTCCAAAAAGACGCTTGTCCAGATTGAAAAGGGCAGGGCTCAGGCGGGGTGGTCAACCGTTGTCACCATTTGTGCGTTATTCAGGGAAACCGAGACCATTCAATTTTTGTTTGGCAATGAGCCGCTTGAAGTCCTTGAAACAATTGCTCATGAAGGAACGGATTATCGGAAGGAAAAAACGCTGGGCGGGAAAGTCTGGTGGCGTGAAGTCGCCAGGGCCGAGGGGTTTGTGATGCAGCAGAACATACTCAGCCAGCATTTCAGGATTCTGGATGAAGACGATTTCCGTATTTTCAGCAGCTTTGAGGAGGAAGAAACAAGGGAGCGCCTCGAGGAGCTGGCTGCTGAAGTCAGGAATGGATGATACACCACTGTTAAAAAAGCCGGGTGCATTTATAAATGCATCCGGCTTTTGTCATGGTTATTTTGCAATCAGAACGTGGCAATCGGCATTATTCGACACCTTTTGGCTAACGCCTCCAAGCAGTTTACGCTTGAGTCCTTCATTGCCTGATTGGCCGATAATAATCAGGTCGGCGTTAACATCCGTGGCATATTCGATAATGCTCTCTGCAGGGTTCCCCTCCAGGATGGAGTATTGGACGTCCAAGCCTAAGGCATCCAACTCAGCCTTGGCATTGTTAAAAGCCTGCTCAGAGCTGTGGGTAATAATGGCGTGCTCAGATTTATCGAGTGCTCCCTGCTCCATGGCCAGAGGCGGCACTTGGATGCCATCTGCCGGAAAGTTGTTGATCGGCAAATGTTCAATAGGACGGCCCGTGGATTCCACTACCTCGCTTCTTACCTTCTCCTCATATACATGTCCAACAAAAAGCTGGACACCATTCAGGTCTCTCGCCATCTCCTTTGCCAATTGCAGTGCATTCTTGCTGCCATCAGAATCATCGTATGCAAGAACGATATTTTTAAATGAGATCATCTCTATCAGCCTCCAAGATTACTTCTTACTGCTTCATTACCCCTTTTAGATAAAGGTCTAACTCCCCGGATTTATCCATTCAAACCAAAATATCTTCCGACACTGGTAAAACTTAAGTAAGTTTTTAAGTCTTTTTTCCTCGTAATCAGCCAATATGTGTTAATCCTTTTTAAAAATGGGTAAAAGAAAGTGTCTTATTTCTAAACTATTTTTAAAAGGTTGGGGTGCTCAGTGAGCAAAAATTCAATAGCAACACGTTTTCTAAGAGGCTGGAAGAGGCTACATATGAACCAGGTAATCGTCCTGTCTGTTTCCACGGCTGTTTTGGCATTCTTAAGCTTTTTCCATGTGTATTCAGAAGGGGCAGACATCAGCGCGCTGAATGATGACCTGGCACAGCCAACCGTCATCTATGACGCGAATGGCGAGGTTGCAAGCAAGATTTCGGCGTTAAAAAATGAAGGCATCAAGATAGAAGAAGTACCGGACCATGTGAAAAATGCCGTCATTGCTATCGAAGACCACCGCTTTTATGAACATGACGGAGTGGACCTGGTTGGTATTTCAAGGGCGTTTGTACAGAATGTCAAAGCTGGAGGAATTGTGGAAGGCGGAAGTACGATCACACAGCAATTGACCAAGAATGCATTGCTTTCGAGCGAAAAGACATACAAGAGAAAGCTTGAGGAATTCTTCCTCGCAAGGGAAATCGAAAAGCAGTATTCAAAAGATGAAATTATGCAGATGTACTTGAACCGCATTTATTTCGGGAATGGAACCTGGGGTGTAAAGCGGGCGGCAATGGGCTATTTTGGCAAGGATGTTAAGGACCTTACCATCAGTGAATCAGCGCTGCTTGCTGGATTGATCAAAGCTCCTTCTTCTCTGGATCCATACAAAAACTATGATAAGGCAATGGAAAGAAGGGATGTCGTCCTGTTGATGATGAAGACACATGGCTTCATCAAGGAAGAGGAATATAAGGCAGCACAGTCCGAAAAAATTGCATTAAATGAAAATGGCGGCGATCCATTGAGAGGCCGTTATCCATATTATGTAGATCACGTGATTGATGAAGCAATCAAGAAATTCGGGTTTACACAGGAAGAAATATTGACTGGCGGCCTGCAAATTTATACAGAGCTGGATGTCACAATGCAATCAGCAGTAGAAGCAACCTATGCCAAAGAGGAAATCTTTCCTAAAGGGACGGAAAAGCAAATCGTCCAGAGCGGAGCAGTGCTGGTCGACCCTAAGACTGGTGGCATCCGGGCTCTGGTAGGCGGCCGTGGAGAACACGTCTTCAGGGGCTATAACCGGGCAACCCATTTGAAGGCACAGCCGGGTTCAACCATGAAACCACTTGCTGTATTTGCCCCGGCGATTGAAGAAGGCTGGGCTGTAACAGACATGCTCAAGGATGAAGAATTGGAATTAAAGGATTATAAGCCTGAAAACTTTAATGGTAAATATAAAGGCGAGGTGCCGATGTATGAAGCATTGAAAGACTCCCTGAATGTGCCGGCAGTCTGGCTGTTGAATGAAATCGGCATCGTGAAAGGAATGGAATCTGTCAAGAACTTCGGCATTGACCTTGATCCTATCAATGATCGCAATTTGGGGCTCGCGCTTGGCGGTCTATCTACAGGTGTATCTCCTGTCACCATGGCGGAAGCATACTCTGCATTTGCCAATAATGGAGAGCGTCACGAAACTCATGCGATCACGAAAATCGTTGATAAAGAAGGCAACACGATTGCCGAACACAAAGGCGAGAAAAGCCAGGTGATTTCTAAAGAAACAGCCGAAAAAATGACAACGATGCTCCTGAATGTCGTCCAGGATGGTACAGGTAAAGGCGCACAAATCGAAGGAAGAGAACTGGCAGGTAAAACGGGTTCCACCCAGGTTCCGATTGACGGAATCAAAGGGACGAAAGACCAGTGGTTCGTCGGATATACGCCGCAGCTCGTTGGCGCTGTGTGGGTCGGCTATGATAAGACCGATAAGGAACACTACCTGACGACGACAAGCAGTGAGGGTGCAGCGCTGATCTTCAAGGATTTTATGTCTGAGGCATTGAAAAATACAAAAGCAGAATCCTTTAACGTTCCCCCTATTTCTAAATATGTGGAGGAACATAAAAGAACGCAGCGTGCGAAATCGGTAAAAGAATTAGAGAAAAGAGTCAAAAAAGAAGCAGAAAAACTGAAAAAACAATGGGAACAAGCAAAGCAGAAATCAAAGGATAAAAAAGAAGAAAAGCCTAAAGATGAAGCGAAGGATAATAAAAAGAAAGAGGAATCAACTGCTGAAGCCGCTCCCGCAGAATCGAAAAAAAAGGATAGCGGCGACAGCGACAAAAAGAAAGATACAGACGACACGGATAAAAAGAAAGATACCGGAGGAACTGACGGAGATTCGGGTGGTTCCAATGGTGATTCCGGGGGATCTGGCGACACTGGAGGAACTGGAGATTCCGGCGGTGGGGAAGGAGACGGAGACGGAGACAGCGGTGCTGGGGATTCTGGAAGTTCCGATGGTGGTTCCGGAGGCGGTACCACTGGAGATGATGAAGGGTCCGATAAGGATGGTAACTAGGAATAATGAAAAGCACAGGGGAAAACGTACCCTGTGCTTTTCTATGTTTTTATGGCGAGCCAGTCTTCTGAAAAGATGGATTCCCCATTATAAATAAAGTTATGTGTACATAAAAAGACCTGCTTTTTAAAGCAGGTCTTAGAATAATTTTATTATAGCATTCTTAAAAGGAATCCAATCACGACGATTGCGCCGATGATCATTAAAATCGTTCTTACCACGAAACTTCACCTCAATATCTTTGGTCTAGTAATGGAATTAAATTTGGAATGATTCTGATGTTTCAAGAAGTCGTTTGCGGTTCACTCGCAAAACAGAAGCTTCGTTTGTAAGCAATTGCGTCAGCTGATTCAATTGCGGTTCCACATCTGTACCTTCCATAATGATCTTAAGAGTAGTATTAGGTTCAACCGTCAGCAAGAAGGAAACCAGCTTTGATAAAGAAGTCGCTTCAACTGCTTTCTGTCGGCTGTATAAATAAGTAGTACCATTCAGTTTTTTGGAAGCCTGATAGATTTCAAGCATTTTTTTCATTGTGAATCGTTTCTGAACCATAACGTTTGATGACATAATTTCTTTCATTTTATATATAACTCCTTTAAAAGTATCAATTTATTAGGTTAGTAGAATAATACCCCGGTATGAACGAAAGAAAACCTGTTAAAACAGATTGGGGGATGTTGGCATTTCTATAAAGTTCCCTTGTGAATAACAGGTAGGCCTGGAGCACTTTCCTTCTCCGCCTCAAGATGGAGAAGAAAACGGCCACGAGAAGCTTATGGATTTAGTGAAAGTCGATTAATCTGAGAATAACCTTAGAAAAAGCAAGGAGTAAACAGAATGAAAAAATTTGCGGGGATTTTCCAGAATCGGAGTTTCACGAAATTATTCTTGGCCAACTTCACCTCCCAGATGGGCAGCACGATTGGTTTGACTGCTTTCATGTTTTACCTGCTCGATCGGTTCAGTTCCCAGCCTGTGTACGCGACGATCACTGAATTGATGTATTCTTTGCCGATGCTCGCCGTCTTTTTCCTGATTGGTGTGCTTGCAGACAGGGTCGATCGGCAAAAAATTACCGTTTACTGTGATTGGATTGGCGCGGGTTTATCTTTGATGCTGATCGGGGCCATTTATATTGGCTGGATGCCGTTCGTGTTTGCTGTCTTGTTTTTACGGAGCGGTGTTCAAAAATTCTTCTTTCCTGCAGAGCATGGAATGATCCAGGGAATTCTTAAAAAAGAGGATTATACTACTGCTGCAGGACTGAACCAGCTGGTAATGAGCCTGTTTATGTTATTTGGGAATGGACTTGGCGTGCTTGCATACTGGACGGCAGGAATTTACGGAGCGATTCTCGTGGATACCATCTCTTTCATCATCAGCGCGCTGCTCATTCAGACTACCGTGGTATCAGAGGAAGCCCGCCTTCCCAACGGTCCTCACAAACTGAATGAATTGAACCTCAGGATGGTATTCAGGGATTTTAAAAAGGGCTTTTCCTATGTCTTGAGCAACAAGCTTTTGTTTACATTGATCATCGGTTTTTTTGTGTTCGGGATTGTGAATGGAGGTTTCTCTGTCATGCCAATTTTCATCCTGAAATACAAGCTGGCACCTGAAAGCTATGAACAATATTCAATCGTGGTCGGTTTTGTATTTGGGATTGGCGTTCTGCTTGGCAGTTTCATCGCTTCCATGCTGGCGCAAAAGGTCAAACTGTACTACATGATATCAGTGGGGCTTATCATAGCAGGAAGCTTTACCGCACTTGCATCTATCCCGGACGATATTTATCTCTTTCTTGGGGTCCTGTTTATCTCGGCACTGGCACTCCCGCTTGTGAACATCGGGATCGGCGGGTGGTTCCCGAGGATTATTGATCCAAAAATGATGGGCAGGGTGCAGGGGCTGATCAGCCCGCTGAATATGGTGTCACACTCATTGACTCTGACCTTTATCGCATACAGCTTCCCGGCCAGCCTCACCATAGAAATGCTCTATTGGGTTGTCGGAGGCTGTTTAGCCATCGTCGGAATTTTTTATATGATCGTGCTGCCTAAACTTGCAGAAGAAAAAGCAAGTCTTGTCGAAGAAAATGCAGCTGAACAAGGCGTTTAGAGAAGTCCCATCCGGAGCTTTTTTTCTATTCATAGAATTCTTTAAAAAAACTTTGAACGATTCTTTACTTAAGCCGTCTTATTAATGAATAATCAAATATAGAAAGAATTTATAGGTATGGCGGGGAAAGCGAGGCATGCTTTTATGGAAGAGAAAGAGTTAATCAGCAGTGCTAAAAAAGGTGACCACCGTTCGTTCGCTGTCCTGTTCCGGAATCATTACCCCCTGCTTGTCAAATACCTGATGAAAATAACGATGAATCCTGATCTAGCGGAAGAGTTGGCTCAAGCAACGATGGCAAAATGTGTAGAAAAAATACATTTGTTCAATGGAAAATCGAAATTCTCATCATGGCTGATCAGTATTGCGACGAACTTGTATATCGATCAGTATCGCAAGAAGAAACGGGAACGGGAGTGGAACGAAGGAGAGGCAGCATTGCGGAAACTGAAATGGCATATGGAGTCAAGGAATGAGGAATGGACAGACGCAATGGCTGCACTAGCCAAGCTGACAGAAGAAATGCGCATCCCTCTGATCCTCAAACATTATTATGGATATTCCTATGATGAAATAGGGGAAATCTTGAAAATCGCTGCAGGTACTGCAAAATCAAGAGTCCACCATGGGCTTTTAGCGGTAAGAAAGGAGCTGAAAGTAGATGAAAAATCAAGGGAACTTGCCAAGTGATGAACAATTGGACAAGGAATTTCTCGAGACGATCAGTGCGCTCGATGATGGATTGAAGAAACTGGATTCCCTGGATGTTAATACACCTGATGAACACTGGTTTGAACGAACCGTCCTGGAGCAGCAGGAGCAGCTGAGGAGGAAGCATAGCAGGGAATTGGGCTGGTTTTTAATCAGTGCGCTTTTCATTTTGAGCATCGTACTGTTCACATTACTGGAACTTCCACAGCTTTTCTACCTCCTCCAGGCAGCAGCTGTTGTGGTAACGGTCGTTTACAGCTATAAAGGGGTGCAAAAGCAGGTGGATAGCCAATGAATGGGGAACTGACACCCGGATTGCTTGCTGCAGTCGCTGCCATTCTTTTAACGCAGAGCATTTTTCTATTCACCAATGCCAGGAAGTATGGCCATAATTATTGGCTATGGGGGATCCTTGGTTTGATCCAGGCTCCGATGCCTCTTCTGTTCTATTTGCTTTTTGTCCGGAAAATATGGCAGAAGAAGCCCAAACAGCTTTAAAGGAAAACTTTTAGAAAAATTAGAATTGACATGAGTGCTAAACAGGTGGTAACCTTACAAAAGGAATGGAAAAAATAACTAAAAAGGAGGGTTACAGACATGATGATTGTAATGAACGCAAGAGATATTCAATTGAATAATTGTAACCCATCCTTTTACCATATGTGAGACTTTTTTTGATGAAGATGCACGTATAAGGTAAGGCATGGGTTGCGCATTGCGTGACGTATGCCTTTTTCTGTCTTTATCGATTGATTCAAGACATATCGCATGCCGCGGTATGTCTTTTTTCGTCTCCAGAGGGATCATTTCTATTCCGAAACCATATCAAGGAGGAATAACAATGAGCTGTGCAACTGTTAAAAAATTAGTGAAAAAGGATCATCTAGAAAGTGGCTAGTTTGTTTCTACAACAGAAGGGAGTGACGGAATTATGTTATCTGTATTATCGAAGTTAAGCTGGTTTTTTAAAGAAAACTGGAAGAGATATAGTGTGGCGATTTCATTATTGATTTTTGCCGGGGTACTGGATGTACTTCCGCCAAAAATTGTTGGAATGGCCATTGATGCGATCCAGCAGGGATCGATCACCAGTACCGTGATTTTTCAATATGTAGGCAGCCTGGCGCTGATCACGGTAGTATCCTATGGAATCACCTATATATGGATGTACCAGCTGTTTGGCGGTGCGTTCCTGATTGAAAGAAAGCTCAGGACCCGATTCATGAAGCATTTGCTGAGAATGACTCCGACCTTTTTTGAGAAGAACCGGACGGGTGACCTGATGGCAAGGGCAACGAATGATTTGAAATCGATCTCGGTCACGGCCGGATTCGGAGTCCTGACTCTTGTGGATTCAAGTTTCTTCATGCTGACAATCCTGTTGATGATGGGCATTTTCATCAGCTGGGAACTTACGCTCGTTTCGATCATTCCTCTGCCGATTATGGCACTCCTGATCAATATTTATGGCAAAAGGATTCATTCAAAATTCACGGCTGCTCAGGATGCCTTCGGCGAATTGAATGATCGTGTATTAGAATCGGTTTCGGGTGTAAGGGTCATCCGTGCCTACGTCCAGGAAAAAGAAGATGAAGCGAGATTCCATGAGCTGACGGAGGATGTCTACCGGAAGAACGTCGAGGTGGCAAAAATCGACTCTTTGTTTGACCCAACGATTAAAATCCTTGTAGGTCTAAGCTATTTGATTGGATTGGGGTATGGTTCTTTTCTTGTGTTCCAGCAAAAGCTGACACTGGGGGAATTGGTCAGCTTCAACGTGTATCTCGGGATGCTGATCTGGCCGATGTTCGCAATCGGTGAACTGATCAATGTAATGCAGCGCGGAAATGCTTCCCTGGACCGGCTGAATGAGACCTTATCCTACAAAGAGGACGTGGCGGAACCGGAAAAGCCAGTGGAAGGCAATAAGCCAGAACATATCGAAATGTCTGAACTGACTTTCCAATATCCTTCCTCCAATGTCACCAATCTGGAGAATATCAAGCTGCATTTAAACCGCGGCGAAACTCTCGGAATTGTTGGCAAGACGGGGAGCGGAAAGACGACCCTTGTCAGGCAGCTGCTCAGGGAATATCCGGAAGGCAGCGGGAACCTGCTCGTTTCAGGAGTTCCAATCCAGAAGCACAGCCTGAACGAGACAAGGAATTGGATGGGGTATGTCCCGCAGGAAAATATCCTTTTCTCCCGCTCGGTGAGAGAGAATATCTTGTTCGGAAACCCGGTGGCGACTGAACAGGAACTGCAGGATACCATTGACCTGGCGGCATTCCGCAAGGACCTTGAGATGCTTCCGGAAGGCCTTGAAACTCTTGTCGGAGAAAAAGGTGTAGCATTATCCGGAGGACAGAAACAGCGGATTTCAATTGCCCGGGCACTGATTAAGGATCCTGAAATCCTGATTCTCGATGACTCACTTTCGGCGGTCGATGCGAAAACGGAGAAAAAAATCATTGGAAATATCCGCAGGGAGCGGAAAGCGAAAACAACCATCATTACGACACACAGAATGTCTGCAGTTGAACATGCTGACCATATCGTTGTCCTTGAAAGCGGCAGAATCATTGAGGAAGGAACACATGAACAATTAATGTCCCTTCAAGGCTGGTATTATGAGCAATACATCAAACAGCAGGCAGAAGCAGTCGAAGAGAGGTGCACTCCATATGAGTACAGGTAAAAGACTGTTTCAGTATGCGTTAAATTTCAAGAGAATCATTGTATTTGCCCTCGCGATGCTTTCGGTCGCTGTTGCCGCCGACCTGGCTGGACCATTCATTGCGAAAAAGATGATTGATGACCATATACTGGGGATTGAATCGGTATGGTACAAGACAGATTCAGAAACAGGGACCGCTGAATTGAAAGGCAGCTATTATACGAAAGACCCCCAGTCAGCTGATGATGAGTCCATACGGATTTTACAGGCTGGCCGCGGGTTTGTGGTCACAGAAACTGATATTGAGTTCGATGGGAAACGAAGCTATGAGGATGGCATTCTGACAATCAGCCAGGGAGCAAAGGCTGCCCAGTATGAAGCAGAGCTTTTATCGAGTGACGAGCTGATGAACTTTTACAAGCTGGAATTACCAAGTATCATTGAGCTTTTAGCGTTTTATTTCGTTTTAATGATTGTAGCTTCGATCTTCCAGTATGGGCAGAGGTTCTATTTGCAAAAGTCTGCGAACAGAATCATCCAGAAGCTGCGGGAGGATGTTTTCCGCCAGATCCAGCGGCTGCCGATCCAGTACTTTGACAATCTCCCGGCTGGAAAGGTAGTAGCGAGGATTACAAATGATACGGAAGCGATAAGGGAACTATATGTAACCGTGCTGTCGACTTTTTTCACGAGTTTTATCTATATCACAGGCATCTATGTTGCTTTGTTCATCCTGAACGCGAAGCTTGCTGCGATTTGTTTATTGCTGCTGCCAATCCTGTATGTGTGGGCAAAGCTTTACCGCAAATATGCTTCGAAATACAATCATGTCATCCGTTCGAGAGTCAGCGATATCAATGGGATGATCAATGAATCGATCCAGGGGATGAGCATCATCCAGGCATTCAGCCGGGAAAAGGAAACTCATCAGGACTTTGAGAAGCTAAACAGGGAGCATTTTACGTATCAGAATAAATTGCTCAGCCTTAACTCATCAACATCCCATAACCTTGTGCAAGTGCTTCGGAATATTGTATTCGTGGCGTTCATCTGGTATTTCGGCGGGGAAGCCCTTCAGCCTTCAGCTGCGATTTCCCTCGGGATGCTTTATGCGTTTGTCGATTATATCAACCGCCTTTTCAACCCTGTACAGGGAATCGTCAACCAGCTGGCGAATCTTGAGCAGGCCCTCGTCGCAGGCGAACGGGTATTCCAGCTGATGGATGAGGAAGGAATTGACGTCAGTGCTGAAGAGGTTCCTCGCTATAAAGGGAATGTCGTCTTCGACCACGTTTCCTTCGGTTATAAGGACGGAGAGTATGTCTTAAAGGACCTTTGTTTTGAAGCAAAACAAGGAGAGACTGTGGCGCTTGTTGGCCATACCGGATCGGGGAAAAGCTCAATCATGAATCTGCTGTTCAGATTTTATGACCCGCAGGAAGGAAAAATCCTTATCGATGGAATGGACATTACCGGGATGCCAAGGCAGACCTTGCGCAGACATATGGGAATCGTTCTTCAGGATCCGTTCCTGTTCACGGGAACAATCGCTTCGAACGTCAGCCTGGAACACCCTGATATCTCCAGGGAAACAATTGAACAGGCACTTTCAAGCGTCGGAGCTGACAGGGTATTGAAGCATCTTGAAAAAGGCTATGATGAACCGGTGATTGAAAAGGGCAGCACGCTGTCAAGCGGACAGCGTCAGCTGATCTCTTTTGCAAGAGCGCTTGCCTTCAATCCAGCTATCCTGATTCTTGATGAAGCCACTTCTAGCATTGATACAGAGACGGAAACCATCATCCAGGAAGCAATGGACGTCCTGAAAGAAGGCAGAACAACGTTCATCATCGCCCACAGATTATCGACCATCCGGAATGCGGACCAAATCCTTGCCCTTGACCGAGGACGGATCGTGGAAAAAGGCAGTCACGATGAATTGATGGAACAGAAAGGAAAGTACTATCAAATGTATCAGCTCCAGCTGGGCAAAAAAGATGGTTAAGGAAAGGCCGCGCCATTTGTATTGGTGCGGCTTTTTCATTAGGTGCTGGTGGGGATTACCGATATACGGCAAAAAATGCTTTAAGAGATGGGTTGTGATATAAATCGCCATGAGGTATTAGTTTGTCACAGAATGTTGCGAAACCCACCGTCTGCCTCCTGATAGACTATGGTAATTTAAAATTACGAACAAAAATCAGGAGGTTTTGAGGATGGCGGAGTTAACGGTAACTTTAAGCATCGCGAGCATCATGATCCTGGGCTATTATATTGGTTATGCCATTTATAAGGCATAAATTGGAATGAAAACAGACATAATGAAAAGCGGAAGCAGGATCCAAACTGCTTCCGCTTTTTTGATTGTAAGCACCCATATATGCACATTCCTGTAAATTCTCATGAAAAAGCGATATCCTAAAGGCGATAATGTTTGAAATGTTTTGACAAGTAAATAATTAGATTGAGGAGGGATTGTTTTGTCAGATTATCGGATTGAAAGAGATACCATTGGAGAAATCAAAGTTCCTTCAGATAAGTATTGGGGAGCGCAGACTCAGAGGAGCAAAGAGAACTTCAAGATTGGCGATGAGAGAATGCCATTAGAAGTGATCTATGCTTTTGCCGAAGTGAAGAAGGCGGCAGCAACCGTGAACGCTGCCTCTGGCAAGCTGCCAGAAGCAAAGGAGAAGGCGATTGAGGCAGCCTGCAATGAAATCCTTGAAGGGCGATTTGATGGCCATTTCCCGCTGGTGGTCTGGCAGACAGGCAGCGGTACTCAATCGAATATGAATGTAAATGAAGTAGTAGCAAGAAGAGCGAATGAACTGCTCGCAGAACAAGGCTCGGAAGAAAAGGTGCACCCGAATGACGATGTGAATATGTCACAGAGTTCAAACGATACCTTCCCGACCGCGATGCATATTGCTGCAGTAAAAAAAGTGACAAGTGAATTATTGCCTGCACTTGGACTTTTTAAAGGGACTTTAAAGAAAAAGGAACAGGAATTCCAGGACATCATCAAGATTGGCCGCACGCACCTGCAGGATGCGACACCGCTCACATTGGGCCAGGAAATCAGCGGCTGGAGGGCGATGCTGGATAAGGATGAACAAATGATCAAGGATGGTCTTAAATACGTCCAGGACTTAGCGATCGGCGGAACAGCTGTTGGGACGGGCATAAATGCTTCAAAGGATTTTGGCGTCAAGATGGCAAAGCAGATCGCTGAACAAACAGGTGATACATTTCATTCTGCACCGAACAAATTCCAGGCATTGACGTCCCATGATGAAATCGTATTCCTCCATGGCGCGCTGAAAGCATTGGCTGCAGATTTAATGAAGATTGCCAATGACGTCCGCTGGCTGGCAAGCGGTCCAAGGAGCGGGATCGGGGAATTGGCGATTCCGGCAAATGAGCCAGGCAGTTCGATTATGCCGGGTAAAGTGAATCCTACCCAAAGTGAGGCATTGACCATGGTAGCCAGCCAGGTTTTCGGCAATGATGCGACAATTGGATTTGCCGCAAGCCAGGGCAATTTCGAATTGAATGTCTTCAAGCCTGTCATCATCTACAACTTTTTGCAAAGCGCAAGGCTCCTGGCTGACGGAATGAGATCCTTCAACGATAACTGCGCAGTTGGAATCGAAGCCAATCTTGACATCATCGCCGGCCATGTAGAGAGATCATTAATGCTTGTCACGGCTTTGAACCCGCATATCGGCTATGAAAAAGCAGCGAAAATTGCCAAACTCGCTTTCGAAGAAAACTCGACCCTTAAAGAAGCAGCCATCAAGACAGGCTATCTGACATCTGAGCAGTATGATGAATGGGTAAAACCCGAGAAAATGATATAACGATTGTTCCATTAAAATTGAAAGGCCCCCTTTTTTTTAAAAAGGGGGCCTAAGCCATTCTATATGATTGTTTTGTTTCTACAAATTAGCGTTGGAAACCGCCAAGTTGTTGTTCAGCCATTTGAACAAGGCGCTTAGTGATTTCTCCACCAACTGAACCGTTAGCACGAGAAGTAGTTTCGCCGCCAAGTTGTACACCAAATTCTGAAGCGATTTCGTACTTCATTTGATCAAGAGCTTGTTGAACACCAGGAACTAATAATTGATTAGAGTTGTTGCTACTAGCCATTAATATTTCCTCCTTTGTGTTTTTCACAGTTGTATTTTGGGTTAGTTTGGAATCGAACCAATCATGGCTGGTACCATGCCGCCTGGCTGAACCCGTGTTGAGGATAATTGGCTGGGCTAGCCGGAATTGCACCGGCGCGCGTTTAGCTGCCTTCTAAGGCTTAACCCAATGTTCTTTGCTGCTTGTTTTGTTCGCTGTGGTTTGTTTGTTGCTGTTTTATTAATAACTAGTATGTTTTGTTTGAGAAAGTTTATGCGCTGAGCAACAGAGGTAATTAATACCAGAAGAAACATCCTACATAACCGTTTTTATTCAACACAAACTATTCTTAGCAAATGCGCATACAAAGCGGAAAGGACTGATAAATATGGGGATGTGTCCACTATGCAATGGATTCAGGGCAATCAAACCAACCTGTCCAAAGTGCAGCGGAGGAATGGAGAACAGCGGAAGAGAAGCCGATTATTACGATGATTACAGCCCCTATATGCCGATCGATCAGATGAAACTCGAAGATGGTTATCCTGAAGATTATAAAGAGGGAGAATGCCCGCATCTTTTCAAATGTCCTGATTGCGGGACAAGCCAGGTGTACTTAATTAAAGAATGACGCAAAAAAAAACAACCGCGATTCGTTCGCGGTTGTTTTAGCTATTCTGGATTAAGGACGGATTCTTACTTCTGTTTCAGCATCGAAGAAGTGTACCTTGTTCATATCGAATGCAAGCTCGATTACCTGGCCTGGAGTGACGTCTGTGCGTGAATCTACACGTGCCACAAAATCCTGGCCTTCGAATTGGGAATAAATCATTGTCTCTGCACCAGTTAATTCTGATACTTCAACAGTAGCTTTTACAGTGGATCCCTGAGAAGCATCGATGAATACTGGCTCATCGTGAAGGTCTTCAGGCCTTACTCCTAGGATGATGTCTTTTCCTACATAGCCCTGGGCACGAAGAACTTTCATTTTCCCTTCCGGAATAGCGATGGAAGAGTTGTTAACCGTGAATTTGCCTTCTTCAAGCTTACCATTAAAGAAGTTCATGGATGGAGATCCGATGAATCCGCCAACAAATACGTTTTCTGGATTTTCGTATACATCCTTAGGTGCTCCAACCTGCTGGATGATGCCATCCTTCATGACGACAAGGCGAGTTGCCATTGTCATCGCTTCTGTCTGGTCGTGTGTTACGTAAATCGTCGTTGTGTTCAGACGGCGGTGAAGCTTGGCGATTTCAGCACGCATCTGTACACGAAGCTTGGCATCAAGGTTAGATAAAGGTTCGTCCATCAAGAATACCTTAGCGTCACGGACGATTGCGCGTCCCAAAGCAACACGCTGGCGCTGACCGCCAGAAAGTGCTTTTGGCTTACGGTCAAGGTATGGTTCAAGACCAAGGATTTTTGCTGCTTCTTTTACGCGGCGGTCAATTTCATCTTTAGCGAACTTGCGCAGCTTCAATCCGAATGCCATGTTATCGTAAACAGTCATATGCGGATATAGTGCGTAGTTCTGGAAAACCATCGCGATGTCACGGTCCTTAGGAGGAACGTCATTCACGCGCTTGCCATCAATGTAGAAATCACCTTTTGAAATTTCTTCAAGACCAGCAATCATACGAAGTGTTGTGGATTTACCGCAGCCAGAAGGACCTACGAATACGATGAACTCTTTATCCTGGATATGAAGGTTGAAATCTTCTACAGCAGTTACTTTATTGTCATAGATTTTATAAATATGATCTAATTTTAACTCGGCCATTTTTTAAAGCCTCCCTAATGTTTGTCTACACTTAACAGTCTAGCGAAAAGGGTGGCCATTAATCATCGGCAGCCTGCACAAAATTTATGAAAGCCCTTTTATGCAGTTTGTTCAAAGTGACAGTTTGGTGAGCAGGATTTATGGAAATTCTGCAAAAAGGCATGCCAGATAAACCATTACCGCTGTATCAAAATCCTTTAAATTCACACCGGATTTTTCCATGAACTTATCCATTCTGTACTGAAGCGTGTTCCGGTGGACATACAGTTTTTTTGCAGCAAGGGACGCGTTCGAGTTGCTTTCAAGGAAAACCTTGATTGTTGCCATCAGCTCGTTGTCTTCTTCAAAGGCTTTCAAAATGGTTGACTTCATTATGACTTTCAAATGCTCTGGAAGACTGGAAGCTAAAATGGTTGGAAACGCCTTTTCAAAAGTCAAAATTTTCTCCCTGGTAGAAAGCTTCAAAGACTGCTCGAATAACTGTTTTTCTTTATGAAAGAATGCACGGATTTGAGGCGTGACTTCCTGGAACTTGCCTATGTAAAAATTGATTTTTATAAAAAAGTCACTTTCAAATGTTGCAGAGATGGCCTCAAGTTCCTCTTCGTCTTCAGAAACCTCTTTCTTTTCTTCCACAATGATTCCATAAGAATTCGTTACCCATAAAATTGTATGGTCTGGAAAGAATCCTTGGAAAGCCTCGTCCATTTCATCGGAAACGTTCTCTTTCGCGTTCAGCTGAAATTGGATGAAGCGCACTTCTTTATTAGTGGCATAAGGGGAGGAACCCTCGTGGAACAAAAATTGTTTCCATATATGTGCCGGACCTGATAGTTCTCTGCTATCATTTTCATTTAAATGATGAAATAAGCTTTTCAAGAGATCAAGCTGACTTTCAGAAACATGCTCCTTAGGAATGCCGATCCACAAGCCCCCTTCGTCCTCCTCCTTGAACCATAGATAATCTGCTGAAGGCTTGTCCGGGAATATTTCATGCGTGACAGAATCAGGGAAATAGGCTAATATTTTATTAATCATATAAGTATCCTCAGAATTAATTTGATAAAAGCTGACATTTCTTTTATTATAACAGGTGTAGCTTTTAATTTGTAATTCATGCTAATGTGATTACTGGTAGAAAAAAGGAAATCATGCTGGTATAATAGATACAATACGGGGTACCGTAAGAGAGAGGTGTAAGGAAATGGAATACTCAGCTGAGATGAAAAACCGCTTAAAGCGTCTGGAAGGTCAGGTTCGCGGCGTCATCCGCATGATGGAAGAAGAAAATCACTGCAAGGATGTTGTCACACAATTGTCTGCAGTCCGCTCTGCAGTAGACCGTGCGATCGGTTTCATCGTCGCAAAAAATCTTGAATCTTGCATCACGGAAGCCGCACAGGAAGGCATAGATGCAGACGAGGCTATCAAAGAAGCAGTAAACATGATCGTAAAAAGCAGATAAGACACCAGCATCCATTATGGATGTGGTGTCTTTTTTTTGTTAAGGAAATTATAGAATTATTGAGTTGTGGATAACTCCAAGAATTTTTCTTAATCCAGCCCCAGCGCCTAGCCACTCGAGTCGCTTCGGTCCGCCCAATGAAGTCAAAGAACGACTTCACTGGTCGGCCCTCCAGCGCTTGTCGGGGCTTATCGAGGCGCTTGCGCTTTTTGTTCTTGTCTCATTCGTTTGGCGGATCTTCCGGGTACAATTTGCGCGCTTCCTCAATATTCGGCGAGGTGTCCAGCCTGTGGACAGTGCCTCCGGCCATGCCTTCATTGATCATGCGATCCACATCGACATAGACCTTGTCGCGGCCCTCATATTGCACGTCTTCAGCAAATTCCCTGTTTTTCTTTTCTTTCATGTTAGTCCTCCTTCAAGCTTTTACGCTTAGAATACCGGGGAATAGGAGAAACATACATGGAAGTTAGTTTCTTTGGATAAATCGCCTTTTAAAAAACATGTTTATTGATCGTAGACATGGAAGAGCATGAGTTCATGGATTTGCGCTTTTAATTGCTCATTGAATTCATCTTCAGGTTGGCCTGAAGTCCACTCAACCTCTCCATTCCTGTGATAGATGCCGGTATACTTCAATTTTTTAAAATAAAATGAAAAATGCCATCCGGGCATATCCCTATTCTCAAATAACGGTTTGAACTGGAAATGTGTTATCAAAATCGAATCCTCCCGAAAAATAGATGTGTACTTATTATATAGTAAAAAAGACAAGATAGGGGAGAGTGCTATAAAAGGAACCAAGAAGTACAAGGGAAGGCCATGGCGTTAATATCATTTTATATGTTATAAAAAATTTGAAGTCTTGTTGATTGGAGTGGAAGGTGCGCAGACTCCTCCGGAAATGCTGACGCATTTCCATCGTGCGTGGGTAAATTCTAGGAAGCTATTCAGTGTCCTGCGGGATCATCTGGCCAGGTGAGACCCCGCAGACGCCAAAGGCTGCGAGGAGGCTCAGCGCCAGACCCGCGGAAAGCGAGGAGCCTGGAACGGAAATCAACAACCCACACTACTAAATAAGCCACTTAAAACCCGGCTTTCCTGAAAAATAAATCAGTGAGGGCGGCAATCCTTTTTTCTTCAATTTTGGGCTCATCGAAGCTCATTGGCTTGGAATTGACCTCAAAGATGGCATACTCTCCGGTTTCCGTCATCCCGGCATCAAGGGAAAATTCACCAAAATAGCCTAATTCCTCAGAGAGCAATTCACCGATTTCTTTTACTACCCATGCGAAAAACTGGTCATGTCTTTCGTTTTTCACCTTTATATAAGGAAACAGCACCCCGCCGTTTGGGAGGTGGGTGGTCAAATCCTGTTTTTGGGACTGGCGGATGCCGATGCCAGTAACCTCGTAACCATCCGGTCCGTCATGGGCATGGACTCGGAAGTCGAACCTCTTTCCTTCAATAGAGGCCGGCAGGATTTCTTTTTGGGCAATGTACTCATGCTTAAGCAACTGTTTTGATTTAATCTTCCAGAATTCCTTCATGCCCGGGTAAAGGTGGCGGTGGGAATGACTTTCGAATTCAATTTGGCCATCTTTCTCCCGCAGCCGGAAAATGCCAATCCCTTTTGACGACGAAGCTGGCTTCAGATAGATTCCCGTGTGTTTCTCCAGGAAAGCTGCTAACTGAATCATTGATTTTATTTTGATGCTTTCGGGCATGAGTGTTCTTAAATGTGGATGTCTGGCAAATAACGTATACAAACGATCCTTATTGATGAAGGAAGGATTAAAGAAAGGAATTCCTAATGCGGAAAAGTAGTTCGCAGCATCGGTAAAAGCAGGAAGGTTCTCAGCCTTCCGAAAAGGCACCCGGTTGAAAACCAGATGGGGAAGCGGCGTCCTGACAGGAATCCAGCTTTTGGAATCAGGCAAATAGGTGACCCCAGTCAGGCTGTCCTTCACAAGCGTTTCAGGAGGGAAAACGACGACCATTCCATTCCGTTTGAATACTTCTGTTTGCAGCGCCTGAAATAAAGGTCCATTCCCTGAAAGGCCCCATTTTTTGCTCATCGACGTCATGATTCCGACAAGTGGGCCAATGTTGCCGTCACTTGTTCTAAAGCGGAATTGATGGCTGTCGCTCGGCACGTAACGGGACGATGCTGCCGGAATGCTCATTTTATTAAAGCCAAAGCTGATTTTCTCTTCAGCTTTGGCTTCATGCGTCCATTCCTTTGAATTGGTGTTATAGCGGAGGATCATTTGAAGATATCCTCTGGCGCCGTAATCGCTTTTTCAGCAAGGAAAATCCCGAACGAAAGGGATAGTTTGCGGGTAAGCAAATCGAAGTTCTTAAGCTTTGGGTGCTTGAAAATCGATCGGCCCGGTTTGGAATTGGCTTCGAATAGCCAAACCTTACCGGACTTATCTATGCCCAAATCAAACCCGATTTCCCCGATGATCCCTTCCATATTCTTTTCCAAAATGGAACTAAGAAGCAGGGAAACATCGCACAGTTCTTTTTCAATCCGTTCCCGTTCATTCTGATCTTCAAATAATTCATCAAGCGATTTGACAACTCCTCCATTGTTCACATGTGTCGTGACGCTGCCCTGGCCCGCTATCTTCGCCGCAATTGCTGCTACCTGCCATTCTCCATACTCATCTTTATTAGTGTGCACCCGAAAATCAATCAGCCTTTTCTCAGATCTCAATAAGCTGATTCCCTGCTGGACAATCATTTGTGATAGGTTGCGCTTGTGGAAAATCTTCTTCACCAGTTTTTCAAGAGTGTCAAACTTCGTTAGTTTGTTGTTGCCCTCCTGATCGCGGTAACGACAGTAATAATCACCGTTATGCTTATCGTAGAGGATCTGGTGGATACCGAGACCCAGGCTCCCATTCGCAGGCTTTACATAGACGTTCCCGTAACTGGAGAGCATTCTTTCAATCACGGAGAAAGAAGAAAACTCGTGGGTCTCCGGCAGGTATTCGGCAGCGCGGTCGTCCTGCTGCAGCCGTTCAAAAACGTCCAGCTTGCTGAAAAAGCCGGGATTGTACCATGGAATCAAGTAATCTGTCTGCATCCTCGCTTTCAGATCGCGGAGCTCCGCTTTTCTTTCTGTTCGCCTGTTTGGCAGTCGATCATAGACAACATTAGGAAATGGTACTTTGATGGTTTTCCAGCCTCCATCAACAAAGAAGTAGCCATCAATCAATCCTTGGTCCCAATCAATATGCTCCTCGCCGAATACAAAGGGAAGGGCCCCGACGGATTTGTTTACTGAAAGCAGCTTCGCGAAAAACATCGATCTTTCCCCAATCGGCCTGAATGGATACGGAGTGAACCCGGATGTAAGGATGCCGATCAGCGGCCCGATGAATAAGGTTTGCTGGTCAATAAAAACATGCAGGGGAGCCGGCAATTCCGGCATCGACAATTCCTTCTGGACGTCATCGCTCAGGACTATGACGTTCCGCCCTTTAGGGTGAGGAGCGCACGTAACATCAAGTACCTTATTGCCGAACGCTATTCTTGTAATATCCTTGCTATTCGGAAGATCTGCAGGGATGAAAACAACCTGCTTGGAATGGTCGATGAATTCAATGGGATATTTTTTTCTCATAAGTGCTGTTCCTCTCTTTCTGTCAGATTTTCGGAAAGCAGCCTGGCGTAATCCAGCGGTGCTGTATAAAGAATGTCCTTTAAGGCTGGGTTAGCGGCGACAATGACTTTCCTGCCTGGCTTTGAATTCGTGTCCAGCACCCATAGTGCATGATCATTTGAAACACCGATATCCACGCCAAGTTCAAAAAGCAGAGGGAAGGCAGCTTCAAGGATCGCTGGAAGTTTTAAAATGATGTCATCAAGCTCTTGTAAAATGAATTTTTTCGTGCGGGGTTCGAGCGTATCGATATATTCTTCAACAGCAATGATTTCTCCGCCTGCACTTAAATTGGATAATATCCCATCCTTGCTGCCCCTGCGGATCCCTTTGCCCCTGAGAGTCCAGCTTCCTGTATGGTCTTTTTGCAGGAGCAGTCTTATATCGAACGGGCATCCTTTTGAATCTCTCAAATTCAGGTAAGGCTGGAGCAAATACTCACTTTTGCTGAACAGCCTGTCGAGCCAGGCTTCCATTTCCATTGCGGTGCTGAAGGATTTGCTGGCCAGTTTGCCTCCATGGTCAGCTGCAATTGCGTAATCCTTCCCTTTTTTTTCAATGCTGTAAATCCCGGCACCGCCTGAACCGAACACAGGCTTTAGAATCGCCTTTTTCCACTTATTCAACTGGGCTGTCACCATTTTTCCGTTATCTGCAGGAAATGTGGCCGGAATATAAGGGGAAAGTTCAGAATTTGCCAGTACATCATAAATAGCGCGCTTATTTGGCAGGCCGCTTCCAAGGAAAGTGATGTCCCGCCTGCTCTTAAGCCACTTCACAATGGCCATGGATTGTTTTGAAGCAAGGTCATTTGTATAAAAGCAACGGTCATAAACTATTTTCGGGAGCGGAAATTCAGTATCTTCCCATAGATCTTTTTCATGGTTGAAGCGTTTTCCCGTGACCATTTCGGTCAGCGGGTGGATCTTGGCCGGTGCGAATCGATAACAGGTGAACAAATCTGGATTCGCACGCCTGGCAATCTCGGTAAAATAGGAAAGCTCACTTTTTAAGGAAAGTGACATCATTCCAAATGAAATCATAAGCATTCTCCTTCGGGACTTTACAGCTTGCAAAGTCCATAGCAATGGTCAATGATGGCCTTTGTTGATGGCCTGATCTTCATTCCGCGCTCTTCAAAGTTTTTAGAGGGCTTGGAGTTGGCTTCAATCAGCCAAAGATTTCCCTTAATGTCAACACCAATATCAATGCCAAGCTCTCCGGTCAGCCCCTCTGCATTTCGGCCGATGGCTTCTGCTGTTTCCAGAGCCAATTCCCTCATCAGTGACAATTGCTGTCTGGCCTGTTCTTTTCCAAAAATCAGGCTGAGTGTCTGAATCGGCTTCATGACTTCACCGCCGCGAGCGATATTGGAAACGAATAATTGTTCAGCTGAAACCCTGGCGACGATGGAGGTTACCTTCCAGAATTGCTGGGCATTTTTATGGCAAAGGATCCTAAAGTCCATCCTTCTTCCATTTAGTTCTGACAGCTTTAATCCTTGCTGGATGATGCACATGCGGTTTTCGGTAAGGGGAGCAATGGCACGAGCCAAATCTCCGGCATTTTTATAGGCGGGAAGCTCCTTTGCAGAAAGGGAGGACAATGAAGCCTGGATCATTCCCTCATCCTGGACTACCTGGATGATATTCCTGCCCTGGCTCCCGTGGACGGGTTTGATATACAACTCATCGTGCATCCCAAGCATGCTTGCAAGAACTTGCTCATGATAAAGATGTGTTTCAGGAATGAACGGATGCAGATGCTCCTCGTTCAATAAAAACTCATGGATTTCCCATTTGGAAAGAAAGCGGTGGTTAAATAACTTTATTCCCATTGAATCCAATTTATTTTGAAATCCCTTAAATCCCTTGCTTATTTCAGTCCGGCGGGATGAAATCCGGTTATAGATCACGGCTGGCAGGGGAAGGAATCCTTTCTTCCATTCATCATCATCGCCATCGTAATAAAAGCCTTCGACACCTTCCTCAGAAAAGCCCTTCATTGAAAAAACATAAAAGCTTCCACCCAACTCTGAGATTCCCTGGTGAAGCTCTTCGCAAAAGGAGTGGACTTTGCCGAAGTCCGGTCCGTTGTCTTCTTTTATTTCAGTCAGCAAAGCGATGACAGGGCTGATTGTTTGGCCTTGCGATTTTGCTGGCTTCATAGCTTCTCCTCATTTTCTAATTAGCTGTCAGTCGATTTTTAAAATAGGCAAACACACATAGTGCATATTATGAATAGATTCAGTTATTGGTGATTTTTGAAGAGAAAAGCGTGCAGAGACAGCTTTCGAACTTTTGGCAAATGGGTGCATAGTTTGTTATAGTGGTATGGAGCGTTTAACGGAGAAGGAGTGATTTACATGGCAGTCAATATTTATGACTCAGCTTATGAACTTGAAAAGGCAGTAAGAAACAGTGCGGAATACACCAACTTGAAAAACCTTTATGATGCTGTGAACAGTGATGAATCAGCAAGACAGATGTTTGAGAGCTTCCGAAACATCCAGTTGCAGCTGCAGGAAAAGCAGATGACTGGACAGGAAATCACACAGGAAGAAGTCGAGCAGGCTCAAAAAACAGTTGCTCTTGTACAGCAGCATGAATTGATTTCAAAGCTGATGGAAGCAGAGCAAAGGATGAGCATGGTCATTGGCGAGCTTAACCAGATCATCATGAAGCCGCTTGAGGAATTATACGGCAATCCAAACCAGCAATAATAGAGTTTACAGAAATCCCGGCATCCTGCCGGGATTTTTCCATTCAGGGAACTGTTGACCGCGCTCCTGTTCTATTCTTTCGGTTTCTATCATACAAGTTAAATAAGGACAAAAACACCGAAGAAATGGGGGCAAAAAAATGATTTACCGTCTTCTTGCGCTAAATGTTGATGGAACAATTCTCCAATCAAATGGAAGGCTCCATAAATCAACAAGGGATGCTATCGAGTACGTACAGCAAAAAGGGGTGTACGTGACTCTAGTAACTTCCAGGAGTTTTCCATCCGCCAAAAAAGTGGCAAAAGCGCTGAAAATAAATTCTTTGCTTGTAACACACCTTGGTTCCTATATTTCGAATGACCTTCGCAGTGATCCTGTCTACGAGAAACGGATTCCGGAGGACGTAACATTCCAGCTAGTAAGGTTCCTGGAAAGCTTCCCATGCCAGATCCGGCTTGTCCATGAGAAGTTTTCGCTCGCCAATAAATATAAATTGAACCATAACCTGCTGGCTAAAACTGTGTTCACTTCGGGAGACCCGATTTTCTACTCACAGCAATTTACCGATTCCGTAAGTGAAACACTGGTCAGCGATCCCGTCTCTCCTCCTAAAATAGAAGTCTATTTCGAATATGAGGAAGATTTGGCGGATGCCCAGCAGGCGATTAAGGGGATGTTCTCGGAAGTGTCCCTATCCAAGCTGAATGACTACAGGCTCGATATCATGCCAGAGGGAGTATCAAAGCTGAGCGGACTGATCCATCTTGGTCAACACCTCGGCATCCCTTTAAAGGAGATGGTTGCCATTGGCGATGGCAATGACGATATCGATATGATTGAAGCATGCGGGCTTGGCGTTGCAATGGGCAATGCCTCCAATGATGTGAAAATGGCAGCCGACTGGGTAACACGCTCAAACAACCAGCATGGTGTCAGCTACATGGTCAAAGAACACTTCCGCAAGCAGCAGCCAATCGAATTCCTGAGGAAGATGAATATTATTAAAATGTAAAAAACAGAAGCATGCCTGTGTAAATCATCGGCGTGCTTTTTTCGTCCGGAAAAATGGTAGCTTTTGCACTGTCTTGACCGGAGAATCCAACTTCTATTACACTTATTGAAGCATGTTTAAATGAAAAGGTGATAATTCATGAGAATTTATATAAAAGGAATAGAGGATGACAGGTTCCAGCGTCCTTTGGAGTTAATCGCGAATTTGTTCTTTGAGGAATCTGAGGTCGTATTAGGCGAAAAAGATTTTGACGCCGATGCGGCGATTGTTTTCAAAATTGGCGTGAAGGGCTCAATCCTTGTGGAAGCATCCTTAACTGCGAAAGACGGTTCGGTTTTTTCAGCAATGGCTGAGAAGGAAATGCCTGAAGGGCTAACTGAAAAAGAAGAAGTAAAGCAGCTGAAAACGGTTGTATCCAGGGCTTATTTGCAGGTTCTTCAGGATTGGACAGGCATCATCCAAAAGTGGGGGATCCTCACGGGTGTCCGCCCTACAAAGCTTCTTCATAAAAAGCTCCGCGAAGGTATGGAACAGGGAGCTGCACATAGAGAGCTGAAGGAACAATACCTGATTTCAGATGGAAAAATCCAATTGATGCAGCAAATCGTGGATCGCCAGCTGGCCGTCCTGCCGGATCTATACGACTTGAAAAATGGCGTCAGCATTTATATCGGCATCCCTTTTTGCCCAACCAAGTGTGCGTACTGCACATTCCCGGCCTATGCGATCAACGGGAGGCAGGGATCCGTCGATTCCTTCCTTGGCGGCCTTCATTATGAAATACGGAAAATTGGTGACTGGCTGAAGAGGAATGATCTAAAAATTACCACGGTCTATTATGGCGGGGGGACACCGACTTCGATTACCGCAGAAGAAATGGACATGCTGTATGAAGAGGTCTATCAATCCTTCCCGGATGTGGAAAACATCAGGGAAGTAACCGTCGAAGCAGGAAGGCCTGACACAATCACACCTGAAAAACTGGAAGTGCTGAAAAAGTGGAACATCGACCGGATTTCCATCAACCCACAATCCTATATCCAGGAAACCTTGAAGGCAATCGGCCGCCATCACACGGTGGAAGAAACAATTGAAAAATTCCACCTTGCCCGCGAAATGGGTATGAACAATATTAATATGGACTTGATCATCGGCCTTCCAGGTGAAGGAACAGAGGAATTCGCCCATACATTGGCGGAAAGGGAAAAATTGATGCCAGAGTCCTTGACCGTCCATACATTGTCATTCAAGCGCGCTTCCGAAATGACAAGGAATAAGGCTAAATACAAAGTCGCTGACCGCGGCGAAATCGAGAAAATGATGAATATGGCTGAGGATTGGACAAAGGAAAACAACTATGTCCCATACTACCTGTACAGACAAAAAAATATTCTTGGCAACCTAGAGAATGTCGGCTACGCATTTCCTGAACAGGAAAGCTTGTACAATATCATTATCATGGAAGAGCAACAGACCATCATCGGCCTGGGCTGCGGCGCATCAAGCAAATTCATCGATCCGGAAACAGGCGTGATCACCCAATTCGCCAATCCAAAGGATCCAAAGTCATATAACGATAACTTCGAAGAATACGCCGATAAAAAAATCGAAATCCTCGATTCCCTATTCAATAAAGCAAAGATTTAAACTTAGAAAGCTAAAGACTGTAGACAATCTCTGTGGAAATAGAGTTTGTTTACAGTCTTATTTTGTTTGTAGGGGGAATGGTGAGGTTGATTTCCGTTCCAGGGGCTTCGCTTTCCGCGGGTCTGGCGCTGAGCCTCCTCGGCGCCTCCGGCTTCTGCGGGGTCTCACCTGGCCAGATAATCCCGCAGGAGTCTACGCCCTTCCACTCCAATCAACAGTTTTCCATACTTAGAAGAGGAGTGAAATCTTTGCCATTTCGGTATTGATTCAAATACTGCTTTAGTTTTTCATTAAACCCCTTTTTAGCTAGCCCTATTAGCTAATTCGATTAGTAAAAAAATCAAAATAGTGAGAAAAAAGTTTTTAAATATAACTTCTCACATTATAATGAAGATATAAGAACTTTTTGGAGGGGATGAAGGGTGACGATTGAATCTACGACAGAGTCGGTGAAATTGGCAATCGACGGCCGTGTGGCAGTATTGGAGCTGAACAGGCCGGAAGCTTTGAATGCACTGGATGGGGAAATGATCAAAGGGGTCACGATGACTCTGAAGGAAATCTGCAAATCGGATGATGTGGATATCGTGGTCATCAGGGGAGCAGGACGCGCTTTCTCTGCCGGCGGTGATATTAAGACGATGCTTTCGAATACAAATGAAAGCGATTTCTATCATGTCATGGATGATATACACGATATGATCGTGACTCTTTACAGCATGCCGAAGTTAACCATCAGCGCTGTTACCGGTGCAGCTGCGGGTCTCGGCCTCAGCCTTGCGCTGGCAACTGACTACATAATTGCTGAGCCGTCGAGCAAAATCGCGATGAACTTCATTGGAATCGGCTTGATTCCAGATGGAGGAGGCCACTTCTTCATGGAGGAACGTCTTGGTGAAACGAAGGCAAAGCGAGTGATTTGGGAAGGCAAAACACTATCAGCTGGCGAAGCGGTTGATCTGGGGCTGATCGATGAGGTCCCAGAGACAGATTTTACTGATGCAGTGGAAGGCAAGGTTCAAGAGTGGCTGGCAAAACCAGTACAGGCCATGATCAAAACGAAAAAGATTCTCGCCGAAAAAAACAGGCCATCTTTATTGAAAATACTTGAATTGGAAAAATACGGCCAATTCAAAATGCGCCAGACAGAAGACCACCAGGAAGGAATCAAAGCATTTCTTGAAAAAAGAATACCAGTTTTCAAAGGTAAATAAGCAAGCAAGCAAAAAAGCAAAGAGGCTGTTCAAGCCTCTTTGCTTTTTTATGGACGAAACAGAATTAATTTCCCTCTCGGTGAAGTGCAGCGATGTGTCTTGTCACTAAGGTTCTTTTCTTCAAGCATCCTGGCGCCGATTTCTTTTGCTTCGTCATCATTTCCGGCCTGGAATGATTCGTCAATGAGTTTTTCACCGTTTGATTCAAAAGCAGTCAGTTTGTAGGTATCCATAACAAATTCCCCTTTGTTATAAAATTCTGATGATTACTATTATTTTTGCATAATTTTTTTGATTATGCAAAACAAATAATCCATCAAAATATGAAACTATTACCAGATTAAATACGTAGTAATTTATTGGAAAAGGAGGAGAAGGAAAATGGTATTGCAGCTTGAACACGTTACGAAGCGCTTTGGCAATTTTACAGCGGTGGATTCACTTTCACTTAATATACCGGAAAAAGAAATGTTTGGTTTTCTAGGCGCCAATGGTGCGGGGAAAACAACAACCTTCAGGATGGTCCTGGGTCTTCTGGATGTTTCCGAGGGCAGAATTACTTGGGACGGAAAACCCATCAACTATCAAACTAGCAGCATCATCGGTTATTTACCGGAAGAAAGAGGACTATACCCAAAACTCAAGGTACGGGACCAGATTGTCTATCTTGCAAGGCTAAGAGGAATGCAGAAGCAAGCGGCCCTAAAAGAACTGGATTATTGGCTGAACCGCTTCAAGGTTCCGGAGTATGGAGATAAAAAAGTAGAGGAGCTTTCAAAAGGCAATCAGCAGAAAATCCAATTCATCGCCGCGGTCATCCATAAGCCGAAACTGCTCATCCTTGATGAACCTTTCAGCGGTCTTGACCCAGTCAATGTTGAGCAATTAAAAGATGCGGTGCTTGAATTGAAGAATGCTGGCACAACGATTGTTTTTGCGAGCCATCGCATGGAACATGTTGAGGAAATGTGTGAACATATTTGCATCATGCACAGAGGGAGACCTGTGGTTCACGGTTCCCTGAAGGAAATCAAGCGCTCATTTGGCAAAAAGAACCTGGTCATCCATGCTGATTTTGATCCGGCATACCTGAAGGATTTTCCTGGTGTCACAAAAGCTAAACAGACCACCGAAGGCATTCATCTTCAAATTGAGGGAGAACGGATTGCCGAAGATATTCTCAAGGAAATCGTCGGAAAAGGATTTATCCGCAAGTTTGTCCTGGAGGAACCAAGCCTCAATGATATCTTTATAGAAAAGGTAGGTGCTTCCTATGAATAACTTTTTCATCATCCTATTCCATACATATTTGAGTAAGCTTAAGACAAAATCCTTTCTTGTTACAACGATCCTGACAGCAGTGATCATGCTGGCATTGACCAATATGACGAACATCATCGACTTTTTCAATAAAGACGGTGAGGCAGATAAGGTTGCGGTCGTCGACACTACCGGGCAACTGTTCGAGCCGTTGAAGGAACAGATGAAGATGGTGAACGATCAGTTGATTCTTGAAAAATTCTCCGGAAATGAAGAAGAAGCAATCAAAACGGTAGAGGAGGGCAAATACAAGGGATTCCTTGAAGTAAGCCTGAACAGCGAAAACCTGCCGGTTGCTTCCTACAAAGCAATGAGCATCGCCGATTCAAGCATCCCTGCCGATCTGCAGGCATCCCTGCAGCAAATGAAGACTGTAATGGCATCCAATCAGATCAATATTGATCCGGAACAGCTCGAGATGCTGTATGCTCCGGTTGAATTTGAGAAATCAGCGCTTGAGGCAGACGCAAAGACCGAGGAGGAACTGAACCAGGCGAGAGGTCTTGTGTACGTCCTGCTGTTCATTATCTACTTCGCAGTGATCATGTATGCAAATATGATCGCGATGGAGGTAGCGACTGAAAAATCATCGAGGGTAATGGAAATCTTGATTTCAAGCGTCTCCCCAATCAAGCAAATGTTTGCGAAAATACTGGGAATCGGCTTGTTAAGCTTAACCCAGCTGGCTGTTCTGTTGATGGTAGGATATATCTCCATTAAACAAAACCTGGAGAACATGGAGGGCGGATTCTTTGAATTCTTTGGTTTCGGTAACATCGCCGGCAGCACGATTGCATATGCTGTGATTTTCTTTATCCTTGGTTACTTCCTCTATGCAACCATGGCGGCTTTCCTTGGATCGCTTGTCAGCAGGATAGAGGATGTCCAGCAAATGATCACGCCTATGACCATGCTGGTGATTGCCGGTTTCATGATGGCGATGTTCGGATTAGGCCAGCCTGAGGCACCGTTCGTGAAATACACATCATTCATTCCGTTCTTCTCGCCAATGTTGATGTTCCTGCGCGTGGGAATGCTCAACATACCATTCTGGGAGATTGCGCTGTCCATCGGCATCCTTGTTGCCACCATTGCCTTCCTGGCGGTGTTCGGGGCGAGAGTATATCGCGGCGGAGTCCTGATGTATGGCAAGTCCAACTCCTTCAAGGATATTAAAAAGGCACTTCAGCTGACGAAAAATGAATGAACTTACTAAAGCCGCATGCTGTCACTAGCGGCTTTTTTATATGCGCTTTCTTTAAAAAGGGCGTTTGGCGAAATACTTAAAAGGTTTTTGGATACATGAAGTTGAATAAGTTATGACAATCACATGATAGAAGGAGAGTGTCTGAAATGCGGCAAATCATTGCAATGGGCGGCGGAGGGTTTTCGATGGAGCCAGAGAATCCGTTATTGGATGTATATATTTTAAAACAGTCACAAAAACAAAGACCTAAGGTTTGTTTTGTCCCGACGGCAAGCGGGGATGCGGAAAACTATATTTCGAGATTCTATCAGGCTTTTAACAGCCATGAATGTGAACCTTCACATCTTTCCTTGTTCAGTCCGCCCTCAGGTGATTTAGAGGAATACGTCCTGAGTAAGGATATCATGTACGTGGGCGGCGGCAATACCAAGAATTTGCTGGCATTGTGGAAGGAATGGGGGCTTGATCTCATTCTGAAGAAAGCCTATCAGGAAGGAGTCATACTCGCCGGGATCAGCGCAGGCTCGATTTGCTGGTTTGAGGAGGGAGTTTCTGACTCTTTTGGCGGGGAATTGAAACCGCTGAAAAGCCTTGGATTTTTAAAAGGGAGCAACTGCCCGCATTATGATGGTGAGAAAGAGCGGCGCCCTGCCTACGAACGCCTTGTGTGGTCTGAAGAGGTTATGGGCGGATATGCAGTTGATGACGGAGCGGCTTTGCATTTTAACGACGAGGAGCTCTTCAAGGTAGTCTGTTCAAGACCGGAAGCCGGGGCGTACTACTTGCAAATGGAAGAAGGCAAATTAAGAGAAAACAAGTTGCCAACATTCTATCTTGGATAAGGAAAAACTGCAGTTTCATCATGAAGCTGCAGTTTTTTTATGAAAGAAAGGACAAGAACGTGCATTCGTATTTTTGGAGTGTTAAAATAAAGGCAAATATCGACGGGAAAGGACTAATTTTATGAAAAAGGTGAAGTTTTTACATACGGCCGATCTTCATCTCGATAGCCCGATGGTCGGGCTGCGCCACTTGCCTCAGAATATTTTCCAGCGTCTTCAGCAAAGTACCTTCACCGCACTGAAAAATATCACAGATGCTGCGATCAAGCATGAAGTGGATTTTGTCGTGATGGCCGGGGATCTGTTTGATGGTGAGGATCGAAGCATTCGCGCTCAGGCGGCCCTCAGGAATGAAATGGAAAGGCTTGCTGAAAAGGGAATAAAGGTTTTTGCCATCCATGGGAACCATGACCACCTGGGTGCCCGGTCCGTGGCTCTCGATTTTCCTAACAATGTCCATTTTTTCAATGACAAGGTTGAGCATGCGGTCTTCCGGAAAAAGGATGGTCCAGTCGTCCATCTTTATGGATTCAGCTATCCGGAACGCCACGTAATGGAACGCTGGATCCTTCAATATGAAAAGGTCGAAGGAGCAGATTTTCACATTGGCTTGCTACATGGCCATTTCGAAGGAGTGAGCGAGCATGGAAAGTACGCTCCATTCACTTTATCTGAGCTTCTGGACAAGGATTTTGATTACTGGGCACTCGGTCATATCCACAAAAGGTCCATTCTATCACAGCAGCCTTATGTCATTTACCCAGGCAACCCGCAGGGACGCAACAGGAAGGAACATGGTGATAAAGGGGCGTATATCGTTACCCTGACGGAGGCGGGATCGGAGCTGTCGTTCTTTGAAACAGCCGATGTTTTCTGGGACGAGACAGTCATTGATGGGAAAAAGGCTTCAAGTTTTAATGAAGTCTATGAAAGCTGCCTGGCAGCCATCGATGAGAAACGAAAGGATGGCAGAGGAACCCTGCTGGCAATCCGGATAGACCAGCTGCACCCGGACCTGACAGACGTAAAGGAGAAACTCGACAATGGCGAGTTGCTGGAACTGCTTCAAGAGACTGAAAAAGCGGAAGCATCCTTTGTCTGGACTCACAGGATCGAGTATACGGATAACCTCGTTGTCGACCGCGGGGAACTGATAAAGCAAAGCGATTTTTACGAAGAGCTATTCAGCACGATTGAACAATATGATGACATTCATTCTGCGCTCTCTCCACTATTCCAGCATAGTCAGGCGAGGCGGCACCTCGGGATGCTGTCTGAACAGGAAAAGGAAGAACTGGTTGCCGATGCAGAAGAAATAGTGCTGCAGCTGCTGTTGAAAAATTGATGGGAAGGAGGCAGCATCATGAAGCTGATTGAACTGCATATATACGGCTATGGCAAGCTTGAAGACCGGGTTATTGAATCACTGGATCAACTCCAGGTTTTTTATGGAGAGAATGAGGCTGGAAAGTCCACGATCATGTCTTTTATCCATAGCATCTTATTCGGCTTTCCTGCAAAGCAAAGTGCAGAATTGCGCTATCAACCGAAGCATCATTCGAAATACGGCGGAAAAATAAAAGCTTCCTTTGAGAACAAAGGGATTGCCGTGATTGAAAGGGTGAAAGGAAGGGCCGCCGGCGATGTCACGGTGTCACTCGAGGACGGAACGATTGGCGGGGAAGAGCTTCTGAAGGAACTGTTGAAAGGGATCGATAAGAGTATTTTCCAGGCCATATTTTCGTTTAACGTTCATGGACTCCAGAATATCCAGAACATTAAAGGTGAAGACCTTGGCCGATATTTATTCTCGGCGGGTACGCTTGGGACAGACAAGCTTTTCACTATAGAGGGGACCCTGCTCAAGGAAATGGAGCAGCGCTTCAAGCCTAGCGGAAAAAAGCCTGTCTTGAATGAGAAATTAAAAGAATTAAAGGAAGTACAGTCCTCACTGAAAATAGCAGAACAGCAAAATGAACGCTATTCTGAATTGGTCAGGGAAAAGGGGAATCTTCTTGCTAAAATTGCCCAGCTTGAAAGTGAGCTTAAGGAGCTGGAACAAAAGGAAAGTAAACTGAGGGAGTATAAGCGCAATGAACCCTTTGTGATTGAAACAGCTGCTCTCGAAAGAAAGCTTTCTGAAATGGGGCAAGTCAACTTCCCCCTGGATGGCCTGAACCGGTTTGAAAAATTAGATCATCATATGAACCAAATCAAGGCAAAAAAGATGAGGCTTCAGGATAAGCAGCTTGAGATCAGGGAAGTCGCTGACAACACAAGACCAGACCCTGAATTGCTTGAAAGGGAAGCGGAAATTGAAGCAAGGCTTGAGAGCATTCCGCTCTATAATCAATTGAAACAGGAACAAAGGGTGCTTGAGATCAAGCTGGAGGAAATGACAGAAGAAATCAGCCAAATCAATGATCACCTTCATGTGGATTTCAACGAATCAACCATCCAGGAAGTGAATACCAGTATTTTTATTAAGGAACAGGCAGAGGCCATACAGCATTCAGAGCAAAGAATGGCCGAAAAGAAGCTGGAGCTGGAAGCTGACTTTGAAGAGGAAAAAACAACGCTCGCCGATCTGGAGGACAGAGCGGTAGCGGCAAAAAAAGATTTACTTTCTGCCAATGAGCGAGAAAAATTGAAGATGGAGCTCGAAGTACTAGAAAATAAGGAACAAATCGTTTCCGAACTGAATTATGTACGCGACCAAATCCAGTTTCATAAAACCAGCCGGGAAAACGAAAAGACAAGAAGAGAAAGTCAAAAGAAAAAGGGGCTGTCGCAGCTCATTCTTTTTGGAGGTATTTTTCTCCTCGTGATGGTATGGGGTATGGCAAATAACCAGTGGGTGTTGGCCGGGATTGGCATTGTCGGCCTTGTATTTTTGGCTGCAACTCATCTTATGCAAAACAAAGAACACCCCCAGGGAGAAAAGGACGAGGTGCTTACGAATTTACTTGTGCGGGAAAGAACTCTGGCAGAAGCGCTGAACAGCCAGCCATCCGGCAATCTTTTTTCTATCAAGAGTTTGCTGGCTAAGGACGAAGAGGCTGGGCAACGCCACCGTGAAATCCTTGTTAAACTTGAGCAGCAGCAGGTCCGATTTGAAAAAGTCCTCCTTCAATTTGAAAAATGGGAAGCAGAAAATGCCGAGCTTAAAAAGATGAAGGCTGATTTAATGGCAGACCTAGGCTTAGGTGAAAAAACTGGCCCTATTAAAATCCTGGATGCATTCCTGCTGATCGAGAAGCAGAAGCAAAACTTCCGTGAACGGAATCGGACAAAAGACAGGCTGAAAGCCAGCACTTCGACGATTCTTCAAATAGAAGAAAATCTCAGAATCCTGGCAGAACGCTTTTTGAAGAACGCTAATCTTGAACCAGTGGAAACAGCGGCTTTGCTCAAAACATTATTGCGTGATGCTATTGATAAAAAAGCAAAACATCGTGAACTGGCCATCAAGCTGGAGGAAATCGATGAAGAATATGAATCCTTGCTGAAGGAAGAACAGTTGATCAGTGAAGATATCTCAGGGCTGCTGACGCAGGCAGGAGCACAGGACGAAGAAGAATTCAGGCACAAAGCCGGGAATGATGAGCAGTTTAAAGGATTGAATTCTAGGCTTGAGGACTTGTTGTACCAGTTAGAGGCCGGAGGGATCACAGATTCAGACCGTGAGGCTATTATAACAGGTGCCCCATTAGAGGAACTGCTCAGCGAAACCAAAGAAGCCATCAAACAGTGTAAAAAAGAGCACTCCAATCTGATTGACCGGATTGCAGATGTGAAGCATAAAATGAAGGTGCTTGAAGAGGGTGGCCTATATAGTGAATTGCTTCATAAATATAAGCAGCTTCAGCATGAGTTTGCCGAGGATGCCAGGGAGTGGGCAAGCTATGCGGTCGCAAGGGATCTGCTTTCCAGGACGATCGACCGCTATAAGGATGAGCGGTTGCCCAGGATGCTGGCAAAGGCAGAAAGCTTTCTTGCGCTTTTGACAGATGGAAACTATGGAAGGATCATTCCGCAGGCCGAGGGAAGCGGCTTTCTGATTGAAAGGAAGGATCATGTGCTTTTCGAAGCAAATGAACTCAGTCAGGCAACTGCTGAGCAGGTGTATGTTTCCATCAGGCTGGCCCTTGCTGCAGTGCATTTTGAGCGCTATCCATTCCCGATCATCATCGATGACAGCTTCGTGAATTTCGATCATAACCGGACGGCAAGGATCATCGGCTTGCTGCGGGAAATGAGCGCACATCATCAAATTTTCTTTTTTACCTGTCACCGGCATCTGCTGCAGCATTTCAGGGAAGGCGAAGTTATGAACCTCGAGCAAAGCAGCACAAACGTCGTTTAAGATGGCAGGTGTCAAGAAATATAGATAATAGACTCTGTATGTTATACTGTTGCAGAGAGGAGAGGTCGGATAGAGATGAATAAAGGAATATTGAATCATGCTACAGGTGACCAGGTAGAGTTGTTCTTGCTGATCAAACACTCGGCAAAGGGGATAGCCAGCAACGGAAAGCCGTTCCTGACACTCATTCTCCAGGACCAGAGCGGGGAAATAGAAGCAAAGCTTTGGGATGTGTCTGATGAGGATGAAAACACCTATTGCGCTGAAAATATTGTTAAAGTACAGGGAGACATCCAAAATTACAGGGGCCGCAACCAGCTGAAGATCAGACAAATCCGTCCAGCTTCTGCTGCCGACTCTGTAAAACTTTCTGATTTCCTTGAAACAGCTCCTGTCAGTCAGGATGAGATGAGCAGCAAGCTGACACAATATATTTTTGAAATGAAGAACCCCAATATCCAGAGGATTACCAGACATCTGTTGAAAAAGCATATGAAGGCATTCATGGAATATCCTGCGGCTACCAAAAACCATCATGAATTCGTTTCAGGATTAGCCTATCATGTGGTATCCATGCTTGACCTGGCAAAATCCATCGCCGCTCTGTACCCGAGTCTGGATAAAGACCTATTGTACGCAGGAGTCATCCTCCATGATCTCGGCAAAGTCTTTGAACTTTCTGGCCCAATCTCGACGACTTACACTATTGAAGGGAATTTGCTAGGACATATTTCCATTATGGTAAATGAAATCGGGAAGGCCGCAGATGAACTGGGAATCACAGGCGAGGAAGTCGTAATCCTTCAGCATATGGTATTGTCCCATCATGGAAAGGCTGAATGGGGCAGTCCGAAGCCGCCAATGATCAAAGAAGCGGAAATCCTCCATTACATCGACAATCTCGATGCAAAAATGAACATGCTGGACCGTGCGCTTGCAAGGGTAAAGCCAGGAGAATTTTCCGAAAGAGTATTTGCGCTCGATAACCGGTCATTCTATAAACCGGTTTTCCATAAATAAAATCATCCCACAAGTCCCGTCATAAAGCTGATGGGACTTCTTTTTTATCTTTCTGTATATAAATAGTCATATTTGAGACATGAAATCATATCTATACAGTAAGAGTTCAATATGGACAACCTTTAAATGGAGGGTATGAAAAAATGTCAATTCCAATCTGGGTAATAGCAGTCGCAGCAGGAATCGTATTCAGTGCCATCATGGCAGTAAAAACAGGAAAAGAAGAACGAAAAGAAGAAATGGAAAGCATTGAACGCGAAGGTGAGCTGTATATGAAGCGGCTTGAAAGAGAAAAAGAACGTCGCGAAAATTCAGCAGGGGCATAGAAGATAATAGTGTGTGAAGAGCAAGGCTGCTACAAGACTGACAACCCGCGGGCGAAGCCTCTCGGAACAAAATATCAGCCGCAATTAAAAAACACTGGACTCCAGAAATGGAACCAGTGTTTTTTGCTTATTCATTATGGTTGAGTCGGTGCTTCTGCTTCTGGGAACTCAGCAGCGCCTTTAAGGTCCTTGTCCTTGATTTTTACATTGGCAGCGTCAAGTTCTCGCTTAAGGACCTCTTGAATTTTATTGGAATCAAGCTGTGCAAGCTTCAATTCGTATTCCAATTCATCCTTCATTTCTTCGTAGGATTCTTTCTCTTTCTTTTCTGTTACCTTGATGATGTGGAAACCGTGCTGTGACTGAACAGGCTCGCTGATCTTGTTCACTTCTAGTGCGTAGGCAGCTTCTTCGAATTCAGGAACCATTTTTCCAGGTCCGAAGAACCCTAGGTCTCCACCCTGTGCAGCTGAACCAGGATCCTGTGAATATTCCTTCGCCAAGTCTTCGAATTTAGCGCCTTCATCAAGCTTTTTCTTTACTTCCTGTGCTGTTTTTTCATCTTCTACAAGGATATGGCTTGCCTTGATTTCAGGCTGGTATTCCTCATAACGTTTCTTCACGTCTTCTTCACTGACTTTGACGTCTTTGAGTGCTGCTTTTTCCATTAAAAGCTGGTCCCTTAAGATGTCTTTCAATTCTTCCTCGTCCTTAAGCTGGTTCTGTTGAAGGACCAATTCGAAATTGTCTCCGAGCTCCTCTTTCAGTTCGGCCACTTTTGCGTCCACTTCTTCATCTGTTACTTTATAGTTTTTGGCAAGGACTTTCTGGTAAAGCATTTCCTGAAGTGCTTGCTCTCCGTATTTTTCCTTCATTGACTGATACAGTTCTTCTTTGGTAATATTGCCAGCTTTCGATTCAACGATTACTTCCGATGAATCGCCATTATCGTTGCTGCATGCGCCTAACCCGATAACTCCGGCTGCTACCGTGAGGGAAATCAACATTTTTTTCATGGTGAACACTCCTAAACAGAAAATTCTAGTGGCCGTTTTCAATCCACAAAGTCTACTATAACATAAATTCGGATTACTGCAAAAAATTAGCAATGGGTATTTTTGGATGTGCCCGCATAAATGGGCGGATATCTATACCGATTGGTCAAACGTGCATACGATGTAGGGAAGAGAAAAGAAGGAGGTAATTCATTATGGGCCACTATCATTCGGGATTTGCGTTAATCGTTGTCCTGTTCATTTTGCTGATTATCGTAGGAGCGTCATTCTGCTAATCAATAAAATGCCTAACAAAGCAGGGTAACTGCCTATGCGGAAATGATGTTACTTGAATAAGATATCCTAACCACTTTGGAAGGAGGTGTTAATATGAGTGCAGGTCACGGCTGCGGATTCGCGTTAATTGTCGTGTTATTCATTCTGTTAATCATTGTGGGTGCTGCTTGGTTTTAACCGATAAATAGGGTATGGGGAACCAATCGCTCTCCCATATTTCTTGAAATTGATCAAAAGGCAAGTTCGGAAAAAGGAAGGAGGGACCTCAATGTCTGGAGGAGGCTGTGGATTCGGCAGCGGCTTTGCTTTACTCGTTGTCTTGTTCATTCTGTTAATCATCATTGGTGCCTCTTGGTTGTAAGCAGCCGATGCGGCAATGCTTTCATGCCCTGAACAAAAAGCACAGCATCCAGCTTCAGAGCAGGCGGTCGATGCTTTTTGGGTGAATTGGTGGAAACTCTTTCCGAGAAGTTTCTTAACCTTTAAAGCATGAAGTGAAAATGATATGCGTTGAATAAAGCGGTGAGGGAAGCCTCACCGCTTGGTTTATGTAGTCACGTATACAAGATTTCAACAAATGATGAAATCAGCAGAATTGTAACTAATATATTGATCGTCCTGAAGATCTTTGCATGTTTGTCTTCCGGGATTTCCTTTTGGATGCAGAGGGAGTCTGTAAGCTTGTTTATATAGAAAAGGATGATAGCAGCAAAAAGGACAAACACGAACCAAATGGAGATCATCGAAGAATCCCTCCTTATCAATCTTTTTATCTTAAATACAATAACAAATATTTAGAGAAAAAGATAGTTTTTTATGCTGGTTGAAATAGGATAAGGGAGAAGGTGAATTTATTTTTTTGTGAATTTATGAGCAAAAAGGAAGAAGAATAAAAAGCGGAAGGATCTGCATGAATTTCATCCGCTTTACAAGAAGGGTATATCCTTGATCCAGCCAAAACTGCAGCCAGAGGAAGTGGACAATGATTGTATTTCCCAGGAGTTATTCCTTCCTCTTATGACGGAGTTCATCGATTGCATGATGAATTAGACATACTCCTTTTCGGCTGGATCTTTTTTCTTTAACGTCCCATCTTCATCTGTAAATTTGTTGTCAATGTTCGAAAATGACTTTTCGAAGATCTCCATGAAATCATCGCCGTAGATATTTCTGACGATTGCCATGATTTCAATGATATCCGGGAACTTGCCGTAAAGCTCCTTCAATGGCATAGCCCCTGAGAAGACAGCATTTTTATCAGGTTCATAGTTTTCCATCAGGGCGAGCAAGATGCCTTCACCTTCTTCGGTGAGCTGGATATACGTATTCCGCTTGTCGCTTTCTTTTTTGGAAAATTTCAGATACCCGCGTTCTTCAAGCTTTTTAGAAAAATTAAAGGCAGTGGACACATGCATGACCCCAAATTTTGCTACATCCGAGATGGATGCTCCGTTTAAATGATACGCAATCCATAAAATATGGTGCTCATTGATATTCAGGTCGAATGGCTTGATCCATTGCTGCCAATCCTTCTCGACAGACTTCCATAAAGCCTTGCTCAGCTGTGCAACTCGTTGGCTAAACATCATTGCTTCTTTCATAGAATAATTTTTATCTCCCATTCTCATATTCACCTACTTTATTGTTTCTATTTTCATTATGCCAATAAAACAAAAATTAATAAAGATATAAATTTACAAAATTTTTTGAATTTGTTAAATTGCATCCAAAGTCGGGGTGCAGTTATGTAGAAATTCATTGTCATAAATAAAAGGCCATTTGCATAATATATCTTTCTTGATAAAAAAGGAAAATCCTTCCCGGCAAAAAAATTTACTGAATGGAAGGATTATGCCAGCGAGTATTATTCTTTTGCATTTGATGAAGCAAGCTCGGATTCAAGCTCTTTGATGGATTCTTCAAGCTCCATCACATCTTTCTGCAGTTCAATCTTATTTGCTTCTGTTTGCATCTTCCACTCAAAAATAGCCGTTTTTACATCCGTAACAAAGGATTGGATGACATCTTTTCCTTCTTTTGAAGCAGTGGATACCGTATCCTTTAATTCAACGGCGGCTTCCTTGATATCTTTGATTGAACCCATGAACTCATTCTTATTTGCTATAAGGGTTCTTCTTGTTTCATAACCTGATTTCGGAGCTGCCAGCAGGGTGGCGATCCCGGCTGCAACACCGCCTGCGAGCATTCCCATTAACAATGATTTCGTCTTCATAGTTAAACCACCTCTACATTTTTCCTGTATATGTTCTCCAAAAGGATGGAAATTCCTCTTTCCTTCTATATTTAATTTCCTATTCTCGGTCAAATAAACGTACTAAGCTTCATAGGCTTAAATTAACAGGCATAAAGATAAAGTAAATTTACGTGCAGGAAGGAGTGGGGGAGTGGGGATTTTTATAAGCATGGTGTTTCTGGTCAGCATTGGCTTCTTTATTGGGGCGGTCCATAATCTCCTTTCATTAAAGAAACCAGGTATGTATCCTCCAAAGGCGCTTTTACGGAAGAGGGCAGGATCACTGGCAGGCGGAGGGGCAATTCTGCTGCTGATCGGGGTCATTTTCTCGGCATTTCATTAATGAGGTTTTTTTAGAAAATAGGTTGCAAAGGAGCAGCCCCGGAAGTTTTCAAGAAACTATTTGGAGACGAATGTAACTTTGATTAGTAAAATCTATGTGATGAATAAAATAAAGCCCCTGTCCGGAGTGGACAGGGGCTGTCATTATGCATTCAATTCTGTCAGTTTCGCTCTTTTGAAAATATTCGTTGCTACTGGATACAGGATCGCCATAAAGACTGCATTGAAGGCTGCTGCAGGCAGGACTACTGCTGCAAACAGGGCCGCAAATGGACCTGGCAGGCCGACAAGGAAATAGGCTGAACCAAGGAAAACAATACCTGAAACAATGGTTCCGATCGCTGTAAGAACAGTTGCTGTATAGACGGATGACTTCAGATTTTTAAGTGCCATAAGAACCCCAAAAAAGACGAATGCCGTCACAGGCTTATCGATCATATTTGGAACAAGGCCTCCCGGAAAGGTGGTGGTCAATCCGGAAATCAATCCGGTTACAGCTCCGACTAATAATACACTCTTCTTGTCAGGGAAAAGGATGATTCCCAGGAACATCATGGTCAGCATCATATCAGGCTTCATCCCCAGGAAGAAACCGGGTATGACCGCGTGAAGTACTGCCCCCATTCCCACCAAAAGTGACAAGGCAACAAGGTTTTTCGTATTCATTTCTCATCTCTCCTCTGCTAATCTATCTAGCTATTGCTCCTCCTGCAGTGCTCTCTGTGCCTGCAGCGAAAAGCTTGGTACAATTATAACACATATTTAATTGACGTAAAGAAAAATTATCTGTTAATTTCGCCGCCTGAAATCATTCATGAATCCTGCCAATTTCTCCACATGCTCGAGCGGAACAGCATTATAAATGGACGCCCGGCAGCCGCCGACAGACCTGTGGCCAGCAAGACCGATAAAACCGGATTCTTCTGCTTCATGGAGGAAGGAAGCCGTCAAGTCGTCGCTTTCCAAAGTAAAGGTTACGTTCATCAATGAGCGGCTTTCCAACTCTGCATGTCCCGTGTAGAACCCGCTGCTCCGGTCAATCGCATCGTAAAGCAATGCGGCCTTCTGTTTGTTCATAAGTTCAAGCCTGGATACACCGCCCAGTTCTTCAGCCCATTCAAGGACAAGCATCAAAAAATAGACAGATAAAGTTGGAGGTGTATTATAGAGAGACCCCGAAGAAGCGTGAACCTGGTAATTGAGCATCGAAGGCAGCTCTTTCTTTGAGCGCTTCAGCAAATCTTTTTGCAGGATGACGACAGTCACTCCGGATGGCCCTAGGTTTTTCTGGGCACCTGCGTAGATGAGGCCATAGTTTGAAAGATTGATAGGACGGCTCAGTATATCGCTGGACATGTCGGCTACCAGCGGGACCCTCATGTCTTCAGGGAAAGAGTGCCATTGAGTTCCAAAAATCGTATTGTTGGTCGTGATGTGGAGGTAGGAGGCGTCTGCTGATACATTGATCTCTGAGATGTCGGGAATGGCCTTGTAATTAGAATCTTTGGAAGACGCTGCCGGTACTGCATTTCCGATTTTCTGCGCTTCCTTCAGCGCTTTTTCCGACCAGGTGCCAGTCATGACGTACCCGGCAGTCGAACCTTCCTCCAGCAGGTTCATGGGAACCATTGTAAACTGAAGGCTTGCACCGCCCTGAAGAAACAGGATCTCATAATCATCCGGGATAGAGAGAAGATTGCGCAACAGTGAATTTGTCCGATCATTGATTTCCTCGAATTCCTTGCTGCGGTGGCTGAATTCCATAACCCCCATCCCGCTTCCCTGATAATTCATCATCTCTTTTTGGGCCCTCTTCAATACAGCCTCTGGCAATGCAGCCGGCCCAGCGTTAAAATTCAAAGCACGTTTCACAGCAAATCCCCCCAGATAAAAATACGGCATTTCGTTAATGGATTAAAGTTATTATCATGCTACCAGAAAAAGAAAAGAAATTCTAATGTTTTCAGAAAAATTAATTTTATCCAGTAATAAGTTTACTGCCAAATAAAAAAACTTCCGCTGATGCGGAAGTCTAAATTTTGCTGTTGATTTCAGCGGCGATTTTTTGGTAATCGTCAGGTGTATATTCATCCTGATGTGTTTTCCAGACTGCACCGAAGCCGTCTCCTTTTCCGTAGCGTGGAATTAAATGCATGTGAAAGTGGAAGACCGACTGGCCTGCTGCTTCTCCGTTATTCTGCAGAACATTTAAACCAATGGGTTCATAGGCCGACTTAATGGCATTAGCAATTTTCGGAACGGCTTTGAACACATTTGCAGCAACTTCGTCAGTTAATTCATAGACATTTTCTTTATGTACTTTCGGAATCACGAGCGTGTGGCCCTTTGTCACCTGGCTGATATCCAGGAAAGCAAGGACGTTCTCATCTTCATAGACCTTCGCAGACGGAATGTCGCCATTGATGATCTTGCAAAAAATACAATCACTCATTTTCTTCACCCTTTCAGCATTCTTCACGCTCCGGATCACCATTGCGCTTTTTTGGTATTTTATCACATTTCGCCAATATTAATAAAGAAAGAAAGGACAGGATCCGCATGGAATCCTGTCCCTGAAGGGGGAACTGACTACTGTTCATTGACGTTCTCAGCAGGTTTACCTTTGATAAACACCTCATTTGTCAATTCATTTGAATTTACAAAAATGATGGGTTATTCAGTACCTGGTTCAATCGGACCATCCCCTGTCTGCTTTAGTCGGTTTCACAACTTATAAAGCGGGAAGTGATCTGCGACACACACCTCATTTCAAAATGTGGAGTGGTGTTACTGAACGGCTGGGTTAACATTTACGTAGCGCAATGCAACCATCCCCTTGTTTGAACGTTGAAATCAGTGTGCTTATAAATCGAAAAATATGTCTTTAACAGACACCTCATTTCGAATTATTGCTTGTTTCCCCTTCATAAATTATGATGCCCCGTTTATCTGGTTATATGCTAAAAAAAGTTGAAGCTTTTCCTTATGAAGACGGATTTGTTAAAATAGCGGTACACGAATATGAAGCGGAAGGGCGTTGTAGATGACTTTATTGGAAATCAATCACGTGACCGGAGGATACACACGGAATCCGGTCTTGAAAAATGTCAGCTTCACTGTAAACAGAAATGAAATCGTTGGCCTGATCGGTCTCAATGGTGCTGGGAAAAGTACGACCATCAAGCATGTCATTGGCCTCATGGAACCCCATCAGGGAGATATCAAGATCAATGGCAAGACCTTCATTGAGGACAGGGAAGAATATAGGAAAGAATTCACGTTTGTACCGGAAACACCTATTTTATATGATGAATTGACGCTTGAGGAGCATCTGCGCATAACTGCGATGGCCTATGGTCTTGATGAAAGAGAATATAAGCAGCGCATTGAAGCGTTGTTGAAAGAATTCCGGATGAGCAAACGGCTGAAATGGTTCCCTGCTCATTTCTCCAAAGGCATGAAGCAAAAGGTAATGATCATGTGTGCTTTCCTGGTCCAGCCATCCCTTTATATTGTGGATGAACCATTTGTAGGGCTCGATCCACTTGGGATTCAATCCTTGCTTGACTTGATGAATCAGATGAAGGAAAGCGGAGCGGGCATTTTAATGTCCACGCATATACTGGCTACAGCGGAGCGGTACTGTGATCGTTTTGTCATCCTGCATAACGGAGAAGTAAGGGCCCAGGGGACACTCCTAGAGCTTCGCGAGCAGTTCAAAATGCCTGGCGCCACTTTGGACGACCTGTATATCCAGCTGACGAAGGAAGAAGACTATGTTTAATCCACAGAACTTATGGAGAGAGCGTTTTAGCGCTTTTTCCAAGGAAACAGGCAGTTATTTACGCTATATTTTCAACGGGCATTTAGTGATCGTCGTCCTCTTTTTATTGGGAACAGCGGCCTTCTATTACCAGGAATGGATTGACACTCTGCAGCCGGACTTCCCGGCAGCCTGGGTCACGGCGCTGATCCTTGCGGCTGTCCTTACATATAGCCCAATCCAGACATTTTTGACAGAGGCTGATAAAATATTTCTTTTGCCGCTTGAAACGAAGCTTGCGGATTACTTCAGGAAATCGAGAATATTCAGCCTTAGTTTGCAATCATATTTACTGCTGCTGATCCTGGCAGTGCTTATGCCGCTTCATGTAAAAGTGCATGGAGCCGATTTCAAGTCATTTTTCATTCTGCTGCTGGTAGTTGTTCTTATTAAGATGGTCAATATAATGATTCGCTGGAAAGTCCTGCATTTCATTGAATCGAGCACGAAGCTGACAGACAGCGTCATTCGTTTCTCTGTCAATGCAGTGCTGCTGTACTTCCTGTTCTCAGGGGCTCATCTTGTTTTCACCGCCATTCCAGCAGTCATTCTTGGTCTCCTTTATGTCTATTATAAAAAACAGACAAAAGATAAGGGGCTCAAATGGGAGCAGTTAATCGAGGATGAAGAAAGGCGCATGAATGGGTTTTACCGGGTAGCCAACCTGTTTACAGACGTACCGAAACTGCGGGATCGCACGAAAAGGCGCAGATGGCTGGACTGGCTTGTCAATATTGTGCCATACCGGCAGGATCTTACGTTCAGTCAGCTTTACTTGAGGACTTTTGCGAGGGCCGGTGATTATTTTGGTCTGTTCGTGCGTCTCACCTTTATCGGCGGAGCGGCATTGTACTTTTTAACATATGGCCCTGGACAAATCCTGATTGCTTTGCTTTTTATCTATTTGACAGGATTCCAGCTGCTTCCACTATGGAACCATCACGAGAACAAGCTGTGGATCAATCTTTATCCATTATCAGAAAAAGTAAGAAAGAAATCGTACACCACTTTGCTTTTTACTATCTTGACGGTTCAGTCAGCGTTATTTGCAGCGATCGTACTGTTAAAAGGAGACTGGTTCTTCGGGCTGCTACTGTTGGCTGCCGGAATTGCCTTTTCCTTGTTCTTTGTTTATTTTTACAGCCAAAGAAAGCTTAAATCGTAATCAGAATCCTTTTCGTAAATGCTCAATGCTTTTATGAAAAGGATTTTTTTGAAACCAAATATTGGTTGCTGCGTATAAGTAAAAACAAGGAGTGAATTGCTGTGAACGAATATGAATTAAAGATATATGAAGAAATTGTTGAATGGAAAAGAAAACTGAAGAAACGTTCTGGAGTCCTGGCGCGTGTCTCAAAGAAGGCACAAACAAAAGTCAATCAGGTAATCCCTGAAAAAGTCCATCAAATCCTGACGGAAAGCGTTAAAAACATGGTCAAGGCCACGCTTGCCGGATCCAATCTGACGACGAAGAAGCAGCAGGGAGCAGGAAAGAGCCTTGCGGAAAAAGATGAACTGCTTCAGAAAAAGCTGGCAGGCTTCAGGAAGACAGCCGCCGTAGAGGGAGCAGGAACCGGAGCCGGTGGAATCCTCCTCGGCATGGCCGATTTCCCATTGCTGTTATCAATTAAAATGAAATTCCTTTTTGAGGCAGCTTCCATATATGGCTTCGATCCATCGAAATATGAGGAAAGACTCTACATCCTCCATGTGTTCCAGCTAGCATTCTCTAGCGATGAGAAGCGGAAAGAGATATTGGATAAGGTGGAAAATTGGGAATCCAGGAAGACTGAGCTGCTTGAACTGGACTGGCAGGACTTCCAGCAGGAGTACAGGGACTATATCGATTTTGTCAAAATGCTGCAGATGATTCCTGGGGTCGGTGCAGTAGTCGGGGCATATGCCAACTACAATCTGCTCGATCAGCTAGGAGAAACCGCTATGAACGCCTATCGAATGAGAATTTTGGAAACACCGCCTCGGATTTGATTATGATGGCGTGATTGGAGTCCGGATTTTGCGGTACCTGTGTTTTTAGGTCACCAATGGGGGTTATTGGTGCCCTGATTATGAGAAATATACTTTTTTAGGTCACCAATAGGGGGTATTGGTGACCTGATTATGAGAAATACACTTTTTTAGGTCACCAACAGGGGTTATTGGTGCCCTTATTTTGAGAAATATACTTTTTTAGGTCACCAACAGGGGTTATTGGTGCCCTTATTTAGAGAAATATACTTTTTTAGGTCACCAATAGGGGGTATTGGTGCCCTTATTTTGAGAAAATATACTTTTTTAGGTCACCAATGGAGGTTATTGGTGACCTTATTTTGAGAAATATACTTTTTTAGGTCACCAACAGGGGTTATTGGTGCCCTTATTTAGAGAAATATACTTTTTTAGGTCACTAATATACTTCATAGAATCTTATTTTTACCATTATCTGGTATCTCAGGACACCTACAAGTGTAATAAGAGCTCATTTTTACCAGTGTCTGGTATTTACAGAAACCAAAGGATGCTCTTAGAGTTCATTTTTACCTGTATCTGGTAATTCATGATACTAATACACGCTATTGGTTCTCGTTTTAACCAGTATATGGTATTACATGAAACCAATAGACGTTATTAGAGTTCATTTTTACCTGTATCTGGTAATTCGAGATACTAATTCACGCTATTAGTTCTCGTTTAAACCAGTATATGGTATTTGCTGAAACCGATAGAGGCTATAACTTCAAATGAGACATAAAAAAGCTGCCCCAAAGGCGTCGTCACTGGACGGTCTTTGGAACAGCTTAAAGCGTGCTTCTATGCCAGTGTCTCGCGTTTTTCCTGTGTGCGCTGTTCCTGGGTCTGGTAGTGGAGGGCTGCGGCACATAGGGTTTTGGCTGAGATGGTCATTGCTTTTTCATCAAAGTCGAACTTTGGATGATGATGCGGGTAGGACCCTGCTGTTTCCGGCTTGGCACCTGTGAAGAAGAAGGTGCCTTTTACATGCTGGAGGTAATAGGCAAAGTCCTCGCCGCCCATTTGCAGGTCGCTTTCTTCGATTTTGGTCACCTCGGGAACTTTGCTTGCACAATCAATCAGGAATTCCGTTTCTGCCGCATGGTTTACTACTGCAGGGTAGCCTTTGTTGTAATCATACTCATAGGTGCAGTCTGTTGCCAGGCAAGTGCCATGGACCACTTTTTCGATTTCGGATGCGATGAAATCCCTGGTTGCCTCGTTGAACGTTCTCACCGTGCCAATGAGTTTTGCTTTATCTGCAATTACATTAAAAGCATTGTCTGCGACGAATGAGCCTACCGTCACGACAGCTGAATCCACAGGATCCACACGTCTGCTCACGATTTGCTGGAGGGTTGTCACCAGTTGTGCTCCAGCGACAATGGCGTCCTTCGTTTTATGTGGTTGGGCTCCATGGCCGCCTTTTCCCTGGATGGCGATTTCAAAACGGTCAGCTGCCGCCATGATCGGCCCAATCCGATACTGGACCGTGCCTGTGGGTTCGCTTGCCCATAAATGGGTACCAAAGATTACATCGACGCCTTCAAGGCACCCATCCTCGATCATGGAAATGGCGCCGCCGGGTGCATATTCCTCGGCATGCTGATGGATCATTACATAGGTTCCCTGCAGCTGTTCCCTGGCTTCATGGAGTACTTTTGCCAGCACCAATAACGTCGCAGTGTGCCCATCATGTCCGCACGCATGCATGACACCCGGGATAAGCGACTTGTATGGTACGTCCTTCTCGTCCTGTATTGGCAGGGCATCAAAATCAGCTCTCAAGGCGACCGTTTTCCCCGGCTTGGCACCGTAAATCCGAGCCACCACTCCGTTTCCGCCAACATTTCCCCGTACTTCCACTCCAAGTTTTTCATAATAGTTCTGGATATACTTTGCCGTGTTCACTTCCTGGAAAGACAATTCAGGATGTTGGTGCATGTACCGGCGGATTTCCACCATTTCTGGGTATAGGTTCTCAATTTTTCTAAAAAGCTGATCCTGCAAATTGATTCATCTCCTTAACTGAAAGTAAATTGATAATTTAAATAATTATAACACTTATATAGCAATAGAATGAAAGGATTTTGCTGCACAGTAAAAGAAGCCTCCGGCTGGAAGCTTCGTATATATAAATGGAGCCATTATGGCTTCCAGTATTTTTATAGACTGCTAGATCAGGAACATTGCCACGATCGTGGTCACTACTAACCCGATTGTGACAGGAAGAAGGTTCCTTCTGGCCAATTCAAAAGGATCGACGCCGCAGATTGCAGCTGCAGGGATCAATGCCCATGGAACCAGGGTGCCGCCGCCTACCCAGATTGCAGCAATCTGGCCCAAAGCAGTCAGCGTAGCCGCTCCTGCACCAATTGCCGTCGAGAAAATCGTTGCCACAGAACCGGCTAGTGAGATACCTGAAAAACCTGATCCGTCCAAGCCTGTAATCGCGCCGACGACCGTCAGTGTGACTGCTCCAACTTCGGCGCTGAGAGGAACGACGGAGGCCAATGCTACTCCAAGGTCATTGACTATTCCTGCTGATGTGCCAGGGAGGAATTCACCGATGATTTTTAAAAAGCCGGAATCTCCAAGGTAAAAGAATGCGGCGATCGGGATGACCGGCCCGAAAACCTTGAAGCCGAACTGGAAGCCTTCGATTAGATAACTTGTTGTTTTCTCCAGCCCTTTGTTTTTATGTGCAGCCATAGAAATGAGCAAGAGTATGAAAACGGAGGTTCCGCCAATAAGGGCTGTCGCGTCTCCTCCCTGGAGGTCAAGGATGGACATTGCTGCCACGTCGGCGGCAAACAGTACTGGAATAAGCAATGCGAAAAACTTTTTTGCCCTTGCAGATAGCAAGCCTGGGTCACTTGTGTTTTTCAACTCAGTCTCAAAGCTGCTGTCAGCCTTTAGTTTTCCGTTTTTCATATCCCTTTTTAATAGATAAAAAGCGGTGACCGTCGTGACAACTCCCATGACGATTACAAGCGGGATGCTCGCCTGGACAACAGAACTTACGGGGATACCGGCAGCGTCGGCTGTCAATTTCGGTGCGGCCTGGATGACAAAATCACCTGAGAGCGCAATCCCATGCCCGAAAAGGTTCATAGCCACTGCTACCCCAAGAGCAGGCAGGCCGACCCGGACAGCGACTGGCAGAAGCACCGCCCCCATCAGGGCAACCGCTGGCGACGGCCAGAAAAACCAGGAGATCGTCATCATTAAAATTCCGATCGTCCAGTAAGCGAGCGCTGGTGTCCTGATCAGCTTGGCGAACGGTGATATCATCGCGTCGTTTATTCCTGTTACCGTAAGTGTCCGGCTCATCCCGACGATGATGGAAATGACGAGGATTGTAGGCAAGAGCTCGGTAATCGCGAATATGAAACTATTGAAAATGCTGCTGACCGATCCGCTCAATGACCCTGTTGCTACGATTGCCAATAAGAAGATGCCGGTGATGGACACAAGAGTTGTGTCCCTTTTCATGACCATGAAGCCGATAATCAGAAAGATAAATAATACATATATCCAATGAAGTGCTGTCAATTCTACAACCATATTAAAATACTCCTTCCTTAAAGGATTCCTGTATGTCTTTGCTGTTTCCTATAGGCAAATTTCCTAATTAAGTACTACAGAATATGTTGGCGCTTGAAAGTTGTGAGGGGGATGGTAAATTAATTTCTCCGTCTCGGGACGGAGGAAAAAAGCTTCCGGAGAGGGGCGAGCAGCAGCTCTATTTCCGTTAAAATAAACCTGTGAAGAAAAAAGGGATTTACCTGCATGGAAAAGAATAAGAGATTAGGATTGTCGGAAAGAAGGGAAAACAGGTGCGCAATCATTCGATGAATCAGATCGCCATGGCTGTCATATTATCAGGGCTGGGAATTATTCTGCTGCTGGTCAATTTAGGGATCATTTCCCTGCAGCTAAAAGAGCTCTTTGTCGTAACCTATCCATTTATTTTGTTCATATATGGCTTGGCCGAGGTCATTAAGCGCCAGTACTGGTGGGGTTCGTTTGTGATGATTTTTTCCGGGCTGTTGATTTTGGACCGTTTGGGGATCATTTCGTTCCAATTCCTTGACATATGGAAGCTTTGGCCGCTTCTGCTGGTCTATCTTGGGTTCAGCATACTGTTTCAGAAAAAGAAGGTGAAGGTGATATACAAAACGGACTTGCCATCGGCAACACAGACTGAGGAGATAGCCGGGCACTCGATGAAAAAAATAAGAGGAGTCTCAGTCGGGAAAGTGACATTCAAGAAACAAAACTGGGCCGTGGAGCCAATGGATTTATACAATATGGTCGGTGATTATTTTATTGATTTCAGCAAGGCCTTCATTCCTGAGCGGGAAACTCCCATAAAGGTAAGAGGCTGGGTAGGGGAAGTGAGAATGCTCATTCCCGAGGATATCCCGGTAAAAATCAATGCCACAGTCGGCGTTGGTGAAGTGAAGCTGTTTGATTATGCACCTGAACAAATCAGGCATGTGATGGAGTATAAATCCGATGATTATGATGACGCAGTCAGGAAATTGAACATCACGATTGAACTGAAGATTGGTTCAGTGCGTCTTGACCGGGTGTAGGGGAGGTAGATGAACGTATGACCAGTATTCGTTTATGGTTTATTCAGACGTTTTTGATGATGGCGTTCATTTCATCACTCATCTTCTTTATTGGCCTGCAAATTTACCTGTACCTTGTCCAGGGCAGCGTCCTGACAACAGCGGTGACTTTTTGGCTCTGGCTTTACAATTTTCTGATCCTTTCGGCTGTCGGTTTTTACTTTAGTTTAAAAGGGAGTCAAGCCATCAAGGGGCGCCTCAGCGATATTCTATTGCATGTAACGGCATTGCGCAGAGGCAAATACGCTGAGAAAATCCATGTGCATGAAAAGGATGAATTCGGCCTGATTTCAGATGAACTTAATCAACTATCCGAAAATCTCCAGGAACAAGTATACTCGCTGCAGCAGCTTGCAGAAGAAAAAACAGAGTTATCCAAAACGGCAAAGGCAGCGGCGACTATGGAGGAGAGGCAGCGCCTCGCCAGGGACCTTCACGATGTTGTCAGCCAGCAGCTGTTTGCTCTGAGCATGATGTCATCCGCGTCACTGAAATTGTTTGATCGCGATCCTGAAAAAGCCCGCACACAGCTGGAGCAAATATCGGAGATTGCCGGAAAAGCACAGGGGGAAATGAGGGCGCTGCTGCTCCATTTACGTCCGGTCCAATTAAGCGGTGAAAGTCTGTGTGAAGGAATCATTAAGCTCTTGCGTGAACTGAAGCAAAAAACGAGCCTGATATTCGAAGCGAGTGTGGATGAGATTGAACAGATCTCCCAAGCAGCGGAAGAGCATATCTTCCGCATCGTTCAGGAAGCCCTGTCCAATATCCTGCGGCATGCAGATGCCTCAAAGGTAAAATTAACATTGACCGAGGAAGGCAATCAGATCTATCTGTTCATTAGCGACAATGGGAAGGGCTTTGATATCCATGAAGAAAAAATGGCCTCTTACGGACTGAAGACAATGAGAGAGCGCTGTGAACAAATTGGCGGTACATATAACATCCGTTCAAAAGAACAGGAAGGAACATATATTGAAATTAGGATACCTGCCATGAGGAGGGAAGAATGATGGGAAAGATCAGAGTGGCTGTCGTCGATGATCACGAAATGGTGCGGAAGGGAATCCTCTCATACCTGGAAACTGAAGCCGGAATCGAAATTGTTGGCGAGGCAAACAGTGGGAAAAAGGCGGTAACGCTTGTAAAAGAGACAAAGCCTGATGTGGTTTTAATGGATCTGCTGATGGAAAATGGCACAGGGATCGAAGCGACTAGGGAAATCCTCCAGTTTAATTCCGCATGCAAAATCATCATCATTACCAGCTTCTATGACGATGAGCAAGTATTTCCAGCTATTGAGGCGGGTGCTTTCAGTTATATGCTGAAGACAGCGACAGCATCAGAAGTCATTCAAGCCATCGAAAAAGCGGCCAAAGGGGAGGCGGTCATAGAACCAAAGGTAGCGAACCGCATGATGAACAAACTAAGGGCCCCAGAGCGCAAGCCGCATGACGAACTGACAGAACGGGAAATGGATGTCCTGAAATGCATCGGGGAAGGGATGACAAACCAGCAGATCAGTGAGGAATTATTCATCGGAGTCAAGACCGTCAAAACACATGTGTCAAATATCCTTGGTAAACTCGGGATTTCAGACAGGACCCAGGCAGCCGTGTATGCAAACAGAAACGGCCTGATCAAAAGCTCATAAAAAAGGGAGGGGGTATAACCCCTCCCTTTCGCTTATTCAGAAATATAGTATTTCGATACATAGGACGCACTTTCAAAAATATTAGGCCTTGTTTGATCGATTCCCGCTTCTGTTCCGCGTTTTTTATGGGCGTGATCATATGCCTTTGAATTCTGCCAATTTAAGAAGGCGGATTCATTTTCCCAGATTGTTAAAATGATATATGTGTTAGAAGATACAGGACGGAGCACGCGGATGGCTATAAAACCTGGTTCACTTTCAATCATCCTCGGCCTGTTCAAAAAACGATCCTCAAATAGGGGACGCCCTTCATCAGTCACCGGAATGTTATTCAATACGGCAAAACCTTCGTTTCGGAATGTACCAGCAGAATCAATCACTTCATATTTCCTTGGCGCACTGTATACGGTTTTTCCATTTGTCTCATGAACAAGGATAGAAGACTCGTTATTATTCATGAGGACCATAGTTTCCCCGGCATGCTTTTCCTTCAACTTCAGCAGGAAATCTGCTGTACCCGAAGTAATATACAAGTTCATTTTTTCACCCCATCATAGATTAGTTTCTTTCCTTCTATTATACTCCTTACCATTTCCATCATCTAATTTCCCGTTTTCCGGAAAAATGAAAACAAAAATCGTCAATTTCATGACAATTCCGAGCGTCTTCTATGAAAAGAGTCCCTAAAAAGGATATAGTAAATATAGTTTGGGTTATTTAAGCCTATATCCATTTGATTTTCGTTCCAGGCGCTTCGCTTTCCGCGGGAAGAATATGAAAAAGACCAACTGCCGTCTTTTTCAAAACAATTCTTCCTTGGGCAGTCTGCGAGCCTCCTCGGCGCTAATGCGCCTGCGGGGTCTCCCATGACTTGCTGATCCCGCAGGACATTGAATTTGCTTCCTCGAACATGCCCACGCACGATGGAAATGCGGTAGCATTTTCGGAGGAGTCTTCGCGCCTTCCACTACAATCAACAGGTTCTATGTAAAAAACCAGAACTATTATTGAAGTTCATGAGCTAGAAAAGACGTTTTTAAATGAGTGTACATTAAGAATGCTATTGCTGCAAAACAGCATTCTTAGTAAACAAGCTATGGAAAGTGGTTAGCTGACAAATAGGTGTTTTTTATTTTACAACATTTATATTACAATGGAATACAGACATTACTGAAAGGTGGATACCCCTTAATGAGCAAGATGATCAATGATACATTCTTAAAAGCAGCCAGAGGAGAAAAAACGGATTATGTTCCTGTCTGGTACATGAGGCAGGCTGGACGATCACAGCCTGAATATAGAGAGATAAAGAAAAAGTATTCTTTATTTGAAATCACGCACCAGCCTGAATTATGTGCTTATGTGACCAGGCTGCCTGTTGAGCAATATGATGTAGATGCTGCGATCCTTTATAAGGATATTATGACCCCGCTACCGGCAATGGGAGTAGATGTCGAGATTAAAACGGGAATTGGTCCGGTCATTTCCAATCCGATCACATCCCAGTCAGATGTGGAGAAGCTTGGGACCATCAATCCTGAATCCGATGTACCGTACGTTCTTGACACAATCAAGCTTCTAACAGAAGAACAGCTTTCAGTACCTTTGATTGGTTTCTCTGGAGCACCGTTCACGCTGGCAAGCTATATGATTGAAGGCGGTCCGTCGAAGAATTATAACAAAACAAAGGCTTTCATGTATTCACAGCCTGAAGCGTGGTATGCGCTGATGGACAAGCTGGGCGACATGGTGATTACATATGTGAAATCACAGATCAAAGCCGGGGCAAAGGCGATCCAAATCTTTGATTCATGGGTAGGAGCGCTGAATGTCCAGGATTATCGCACCTTTATCAAGCCTGTCATGAACAGGATCTTCTCCGAACTGAAGAAAGAAAATGTACCTTTGATCATGTTTGGCGTAGGAGCAAGCCATCTTGCACTTGAGTGGAACGACCTGCCGCTTGATGTAGTAGGATTGGATTGGCGTCTTCAGGTAAGCGAGGCTCGTGAACTTGGAATCCAGAAAACCGTCATGGGAAATCTTGATCCTGCCATCCTTCTTGCACCGTGGAATGTAATCGAAGAAAGGGCAAAGGCAATTCTTGACCAGGGAATGGCACAGCCAGGCTACATCTTCAACCTTGGACACGGTGTGTTCCCTTCAGTGAACCCGGAAACATTGAAAAAACTGACTGCATTCATCCATGAGTATTCTGCTTCCAAGCTGGGCAGATAGTCTCTAATCTGCTGGAGAGCATTACGTTTGGTAATTTAGTCGTATTTTTGGCAGAATAAAAACTTAGAGACAGGAAAAAAGAGGTGCAATCATGACAAAGAAAAAGATGGGTCTGCTTGTGATGGCATACGGCACGCCCTATAAAGAAGAAGATATTGAACGTTACTATACACATATCCGCCACGGGCGGAAGCCGTCTCCTGAAATGCTCGAGGATTTAACCCAGCGCTATGAAGCGATCGGTGGAATTTCCCCGCTGGCAAAAATCACGGTCGAGCAGGGAGAAAAGCTTGAACAGCATTTGAATAGCATCCAGGATGACATTGAATTCAAAATGTATCTTGGACTAAAGCATATCGAGCCCTTCATCGAGAATGCAGTCAAGCAAATGCATGACGATGGGATTGAAGAAGCGGTAAGCATCGTGCTGGCGCCGCATTTCTCCACTTTTAGTGTGAAATCCTATAATGGCCGCGCCAAGGAAGAAGCAGCGAAATTGGGCGGTCCTGAAATCGTATCGGTTGAACAATGGTATGAAGAGCCGAAATTCATCAACTATTGGTCAGATCGAGTAGCAAAAACTTTTGCTGAAATGCCTGCTGATGAGCAAGAGAATGCAGTACTGATTGTGTCTGCTCACAGTCTTCCAGAAAAGATCCTGCAGATGGGCGATCCCTACCCACAGCAATTGAAAGAGACGGCTGACCTGATTGCGCAGCAAGCCAACGTGAAGAACTACGCTGTAGGCTGGCAGAGTGCAGGCAACACGCCTGAGCCCTGGCTTGGACCTGATGTCCAGGACCTGACAAGGGACCTGTTCGAAAAACATGGGTACAAAGCGTTCGTTTACGTACCTGCCGGCTTTGTTTCCGACCATTTGGAAGTATTGTATGACAATGACTATGAATGCAAAATTGTCACGGATGAAATCGGAGCCAGCTATTACAGGCCTTCTATGCCGAATGCGGAACCGGAATTCATTGACGCAATGGCAGATGTCATTTTAAAGAAGCTGGATGCTTCACGCTAAAATTTAACAAAGAAGGCGATTTACCGTGACAGAAAACAAGAAAGCAGTAATAGTCGGGGGAGGCATAACGGGTCTGGCGGCAGCGTATTACCTGCAAAAGCATGCCAGGGAACATAAGATCCCTCTTGATGTAAAGCTTGTTGAAGCCTCCCACCGTGTTGGCGGGAAAATGCAGACGTATGTTAAAAATGGTTTTGTGATTGAGCGGGGCCCCGATTCTTTTCTTGAAAGGAAGGAAAGTGCCGGACGCCTTGCAAGGGAAGTAGGACTTGGTGATAAGCTTGTCAATAACAGTACCGGAAAATCGTATGTCCTTGTCAAGGACAAGCTTCATCCTATGCCGGGCGGATCGGTGATGGGAATCCCGACGCAGATCGGGCCATTCGTCACCACTGGGCTGTTTTCGTGGCCTGGCAAGTTCAGGGCAGCAGGCGACTTCTTCCTGCCGCCTTCCAAGGTGGAGGGAGACCAGTCCCTGGGTGAGTTTTTCCGGCGGAGGCTTGGTGATGAGGTTGTCGAGAATTTGATTGAGCCATTGCTCTCCGGGATTTATGCAGGAGACATTGATAATATGAGTCTATTATCGACATTCCCGCAGTTTTATCAGGTTGAGCAAAAGTATGGCAGCCTGATACTGGGGACGAAGAAAGCGACTCCTGCACCAAAACAGAAGCCTGCTGACGCTGGTCCTGTTAAGAAAAAAGGCATGTTCCTGACAGTGACGACAGGTTTGCAGTCCTTTGTGGATGCAATAGAGGCGAAGCTTGATCCAGGTTCTGTGATCAAAGGAATCCGCGTTGACAAGGTTAGCAAACAGGAGAATGGGTACCGCATGCGATTGAGCAACGGGGAAACCCTTGATGCGGACAGTATCCTGGTGGCCGCTCCTCATGAGGCAGCCCTGCATATGTTCGCTGACCATGAGCATATTTTCGACCCATTCCGCGATATGCCCTCAACATCTGTCGCGACTGTGGCAATGGCATTTCCTGAAAGTGTCATAAAAGAAGATATCGATGGTACCGGATTCGTCGTTTCCCGGAACAGTGATTATACAATTACGGCTTGCACCTGGACACATAAGAAGTGGCCGCATACCACTCCAGAGGGGAAAGTATTGCTCCGTTTATATGTCGGCAGGCCTGGTGACGAGGCGATTGTCGAGCTTTCGGACGATGAAATCATCAAGATCGCACTTGAGGATTTGAACAAGACAATGGACATCCAGGCACAGCCTGAATTTGCAGTCATGTCCAGATGGAAAGAAGCGATGCCGCAGTACACGGTTGGCCATAAAGACAGAGTCACAAAGCTGAAGGAAGACCTTGCCGCTGAACTGCCAGGTGTATTTGTTGGCGGGAGCTCCTATGAAGGAGTCGGCCTCCCAGATTGCATTGACCAGGGAGAAGCGGCTGTTGAAAAAATATTAAATTACTTAAAGTTTAACGCTTAAATAAAAAACCCTTAAAGGGTTTTTTATTTTTCCAACTTAAAAATAGTGGATTAAATCTTGTATTTCCACAAAACCTATGATAAATTAAATTTCGACGTATTGACCGATTCTTTCATTTGGTCATTTTTTAAAAAAGAGGTGATGGCATGGCGGTAGACCGAAGGCAGCAAATCATTGAAGCAGCAGCCAATTCTTTTTCTTTATATGGGTACAAAGCAACCACGATTGACCAGGTCGCAAAGCTGGCTAATGTCGGCAAAGGGACGATTTATACCTTTTTCAAGAATAAAGAAATGCTCTTCGATGAGATTATCACTGGCCTGATCAAGGAAATGAAGGCAGTTGCAAATGAGGCAGTGAATTCAACTGATTCTTTTTATGAAAGTGTCCACAAAGGTTTGTATAATTTACTGGAATTCCGCAAACAACACCAGTTAACGATCAAGCTTTCACAGGAGGCGCGTGATATAGGAACACCGGCCGTTCTGGAGGTAATGGAAAAACTGGAACAGGCCATTTTGAATTTTATAAAAGAACAAGTCATTCAAGCGATTGACAAGGGCGAAATAAAGGAATGCGATCCGGAAATAACGTCATTCATCATGATGAAGCTTTATATTGCGCTTATTTTTGACTGGGAGAAAAAACATGAACCGCTGGATAAAGATAAAATCTCCGAGTTGTTTGAGTTTTATATCTTTAAAGGGTTATCTGCATAGGGTAATCCTTATTTTAAGCAGAAAAATGACCAAATGATCAAAATGGTCAATTTGTCTTATTAAAGGAGGAACATCTATGAAAAACAAACTAATCACTCAGGAATGGCTTGCCATCTTCCGCAATAAGAAGCTGTTGATCCCAATCATCGCTGTCCTGTTCATTCCGGTTTTATACAGCGGAATGTTCTTGTGGGCATTCTGGGATCCGTATGAACATCTTTCCGATCTTCCTGTTGCCGTTGTTAATGAAGACTCGGGTGCATCGATCGATGGAAAAAAACTTGAATTGGGGAATGATCTGGCAGCAAAGCTGAAAGAAAACAAAGATTTCGGATTTGAATTTGTATCTGCACAGCAAGGGAAAAAGGGGTTGGAACAGCAAAAATATTATATGCTGATCAAAATCCCGGAAGACTTCTCTGAAAATGCTACTACCTTAATGGACACCCATCCTAAAAAGCTGGAACTTGTGTACATGCCAAACGAAAGCTTTAACTTTTTATCTGCGCAGATAGGTGAAACAGCTGCAGAGAAAATAAAAGCATCCGTTTCCGAGAAGGTTTCTGAAACTTACGCTGAAACAATGTTTGATAAGATCGGAGAACTGGCAAATGGTCTTGGCTTGGCGAGTGATGGTGCAACCGACCTGAATGATGGCGCTGGTCAGTTAAAAGAGGGGAGCAAGGAGCTTTATGAGAACCTGGCAACCCTCGCAGGCAAATCAATCGAGTTTAATCAGGGAATCAGTACGGCCAGCTCTGGAACAAAAGAACTGTCTGATGGGGCAAAGTCACTGGCTGATGGAATGGAACAACTGGTAGAAGGACATGGAAAGCTGGAAAATGCTTCTGGTGACCTTCTTGCAGGCCAGCAGGATTTGAAGACGGGAGCTTCAAAATTGAATAATGGCTTAAACGAAGCGAATGGCAAGATTCCTTCAATGATCGAGGGAACAGCTAAAATGAAGCAAGGTTCTGAACTATTGGCTGGAAATATGTCGACCTGGAGTAATGGAGCCGATCAGGCTGCAAGCGGTGCGGCTGAACTTCAGGCGGGAATCAGGGAATTGCAAAAGCAAATGGATGCGCTGGGACCACTGTTAAGTGCCTATCCTGATAAGGAGGAACAGCTTACAAAAGCATTGCAGGACCTGGAGGCAGGAAGCACTCGACTTGCAGAAGGAACGAAAACACTTTCTGGCTCCGCAGATGCCCTAGCCGGCGGTGCTCATAGCCTTTCTAACGGTTTGGATGAATTAGTTCAAGGCCAGATCCAGCTGCAAAAAGGACTGGGAGCCCTGGCTGCCGGAAGCGAAGAGCTTGAAGAAGGAGCTGGCAAGCTGATAGCCGGGCAGGAACAATTTCATTCAAGCATGGAATTGTTCGGCAATAAGCTGGGCGAAGCGAAGGCGGGCTCGGTTAAATTGTACGAAGGCAGTTCAACGCTTGCCGGCGGATTGAATCAGCTTGCTGCTGGTTCGTCAGCCATGACGGATGGAACAGGCCGACTGGCTTCAGGAGCTGAGAAGCTATCAAAAGCAAATGACAAAATGGCAGAAGGGACATCTGAATTAGCTGAAAAGCTCAAGGAAGGAGCTGAACAGGCTGAAATCAATCCAGGCAAACAGACGTACAATATGCTTGCTGCTCCAGTGAATTTGGATAGCGAAAAAATCAACGAAGTTCCAAACTATGGAACAGGATTTGCTCCATACTTTTTATCTTTAGGGCTTTTCGTAGGCGCATTGCTGCTGTCCATTGTGTTTCCTCTGAGAGAACCAGCAGGTGTGCCTGCAAGCGGGTTTAACTGGTTCATAAGCAAGTTCGGTATTTTGGCGGCAATCGGGATCTTACAGGCAATTGTCGCCGATGCGATTCTGCTTGGAGGATTGGGTTTACACGTTGAGAGTATTCCTCTTTTTTTGATTTTTTCTATGGTTACCAGCCTTACCTTTATTGCGCTCATACAGTTCCTTGTTACACTGTTAGGAGATCCGGGGAGATTTGCAGCCATCATCATCCTGATTTTGCAGCTAACCACAAGTGCAGGCACATTCCCTTTGGAATTGATTCCTGGTTTTTTGCAAAAGTTCAATGCTTATCTGCCAATGACCTATTCAGTGCAAGGATTCAAGGCAGTCATTTCAAGCGGAGATCTAGACTTTATGTGGTTGAATACCGGTATTCTTGGAGCCTACATCGTCCTTCTATCATTTGGTTCCGCTTTTTATTTCAAATGGAGCTACAAGAGGAAGTTCGCTGTCCTTTCGGAAAATTGATGCAAAAAAGAGCCAGCCGTTCAAAAAGAACGAGCTGGCTTTTCATTTGCAGTTTTACACTGCGGGAAAGGGATTGTATTACACCCGGATAACCGGGGAAGGAAAACGAGTTTTACAGTTTACCAGGATCCATGCAGCCGTCGCATTTGTTTCCGTAGCACTCATGCTGTTCATTAATGGTTTCTCCACACTCAATGCACTGTTTCTTAGGTAAATTGCGAAAGAATTCTACGACATTTTCGATCATGCTGTTCCCTCCAATTAAGTGAAGTGTTTTGATACAGTTATACTATTAAGTTTATTGTATTATAACAGATTCATAAGGTCAATCATAATTTTCTGAAAAAACCGCTAAAGTGAAAAAATGGGCAAAATGAAGTATAGTGAAAGAAAATGCGAGTTATAAGGAGGAATCTCATGAAGCTGATAATAATAGGTTTTTGGGGCGGATATCCCAAAGTGAATGAGGCGAGCACCGGTTACCTGCTCGAACATGACGGATTCAGGCTGATGATTGATTTTGGCAGCGGAGTACTGGCGAAAATGCAGAACTTCGTACAGCCTGAGGAATTGGATGCTTTAATCTTGTCGCATTATCATCCTGATCATGTGGCTGATATCGGGGTCCTGCAGCATGCAAGGCTCATTCAGGGCTTTTTGGGTAAAAAGTCATCTCAACTGCCGATTTATGGACATGCTCAGGACCAACATGAGTTTGCCAAGCTTACATATAAGAACATTACAAAAGGCGTTGCCTATAACCCTGACCAAAAACTTGAAGCAGGGCCATTTACCATTTCATTCATTCCTGCCGTTCACCCCGTCCCATGCTATGCAATGCGTATCGAAGCAGGCGGCAAGTCTCTTGTTTACACAGCGGACACATCCTATAAGGATGATTTCATCTCTTTTGCATCGGGGGCCGACTTGCTCCTGTCCGAATGCAATTTCTATGGAAATCAGGATGGCAAAGGTGCAGGACACATGAACAGCTATGATAATGGAAAGTTTGCAAAGGCCGCTGGGGTGAAACAGCTTGTCCTGACACACCTTCCTCATTATGGAGAACTAGAACAGCTCGTCACAGAAGCATCCTCCATCTTTAAGGGCAGCATCACCCTTGCCAAAGAAGGTTTGGAAATCACGATTTAATCAAAACTGGCTAAATGAAGGAGAGTCAACCATGTTATTTATCGATAATAAAGGGATTACTGATCCCAGAATCAACCTGGCGATTGAAGAATATGCTCTTAAGAACCTCGACATCAACGAAACGTATCTCTTGTTCTATATAAACGAACCATCCATCATCATTGGCAAAAACCAGAATACCATTGAGGAAATCAACACGGAATACGTTGAGAAAAATGGAATACATGTCGTCCGCCGGTTGTCAGGCGGCGGTGCAGTCTACCATGACCTGGGCAATTTGAATTTCAGTTTCATCACGAAAGATGATGGAGAAAGCTTCCATAATTTCAGGAAATTCACAGAGCCTGTAGTCAAGGCATTGAACAAGCTGGGCGTGAACGCAGAATTAAGCGGGCGGAACGATTTATTGGCTGAAGGAAGGAAAATCTCTGGAAACGCCCAATTTTCGACCAAAGGCAGGATGTTCAGTCATGGAACCTTATTGTTCGATTCTGAAATCGAAAGTGTTGTATCAGCCTTGAACGTCAAGAAGGATAAAATCGAATCGAAAGGAATCAAATCGATCCGCAGCAGGGTAGCAAACATTTCTGAATTTCTTCAGGAAAAAGTGACAATCGAGGAATTCCGTTCACTCCTGCTAAAAAATATCTTTGAAGGTCAAGACGAAATTCCTGAATATGTGCTGACTGAAAAGGACTGGGAGAAGATTCATGAGCTTTCGAAGGAAAGGTATCAGAACTGGGACTGGAACTATGGAAAATCTCCTAAGTTCAACCTTCAGCATTCCCACCGATTCCCGGTTGGCCAGGTCGATGTCCGTTTCGATGTGAATAAAGGAATCATTGAGAACTGCAAAATCTATGGTGATTTCTTCGGAATCGGCGATGTTGCGGAGATTGAGGACAAGCTGACAGGCTTGAAATATGAGCGGTCACAAATTGCGGCTGCAATGGAAGATGTAGACATTAAACATTATTTCGGAAATATTTCTCAAGAAGATTTTATTAATTTGATCTATTAACAAGCGAAACGCGGTATCAATGATGCCGCGTTTATTATTTATAAAAGGTAAATTCGTTAGAAATTCAGCACATTTTTCTTGAATACATAATTTTCTTTCAATATAATATATTTAGAAAACTTTTTACGAGTTTGGTGATTTTTCACCGCAAAGGGGGAAGGGAGTTAATGAATCTTTCATCACAGCTTCATCACACTGCCACAATGCTTGGCGATAAGCCGGCATATTTTTTCATGGACAAAGCAAGTACATATGCTGAACTCGATGCGTCTGTTACGAAGTTTGCTTCTGGACTGGAGAAATTAGGGGTAAAAAAAGGCGATCATATCGCACTTCTGTTAGGAAACTCTCCACATTTTGTCATCAGTTTGTACGGAGCGCTCCGGCTCGGTGCAACAGTCATTCCAATCAACCCAATCTACACAGCAGATGAAATAGGTTATATCCTGAACAATGGTGATGTTAAGCTGGTCGTCGGGCTGGACCTGATGCTGCCGCTCGCTGAAAAAATGCATCAGCATCTGCCAAAAGTCGAGCATTTTGTCATTTGTGAAACAGGGCAGAATCCGTTGTCTGAGGAGGAAGTATCTAAGCTTTCATTAGGCTCGAAATTGAAACCGTTTACACATGTTGTCGGCTCAGGTGACCTTGCTTTCAACGGACCTGAACTGAACGCTGAAGATGTGGCGGTCATCCTGTATACGTCAGGTACGACAGGCAAGCCTAAGGGAGCGATGCTGACACATAAGAACCTGTACAGCAACGCAAAAGATGTAAGCGATTACCTGAAGATGAACGAAGAAGACAGAGTCATCACCGCACTTCCTATGTTCCACGTCTTCTGTTTGACCGTCGCACTCAACGCGCCGCTCATGAACGGAGGAACGCTGCTGATTGTACCTAAATTCAGTCCTGCCGAAGTTTTCAGGATCGCGAAGAAGTATGAGGCAACAGTATTTGCAGGTGTGCCAACGATGTACAATTTCCTTTTCCAATATCCTGAAGGAGATCCTGGTGACCTGAAAACTTTGCGCCTGTGCATTTCAGGCGGCGCATCACTTCCGGTAGCCCTCCTGCAGAATTTCGAAAGAAAGTTCAATGTCATGGTTTCGGAAGGTTATGGATTATCTGAAGCGGCACCAGTGACATGCTTTAATCCGCTTGACCGTCCGCGCAAGCCGGGTTCAATCGGAACCTCAATCATCAATGTTGAGAACAAGGTAGTCAATGAGATGGGAGAGGAAGTGGCTCCGGGTGAAGTTGGCGAGTTGATCGTACGCGGACCAAATGTCATGGCAGGCTATTATAAAATGCCTGAAGAAACTGCTGCAACGATCAAGGATGGCTGGCTATATACCGGAGATCTGGCTCGTATGGATGATGAAGGGTATTTCTATATCGTCGACCGCAAAAAAGACCTGATTCTTGTCGGTGGTTATAACGTGTACCCGCGTGAAGTCGAGGAAGTGCTGTACAATCATCCGGATGTGGTCGAAGTTGCCGTTCTTGGAGTGCCTGACCCGAATTTCGGTGAAGCAGTCCGCTGTTATGTTGTCAGCAAGAATCCTGAGCTGGCAGAAGCTCAGCTGCTTGAATACTGCCATGAGCACCTCGCGAAATATAAAGTGCCAAGCGCAATTGAGTTCCTTGAGGAGCTTCCGAAAAATACAACCGGAAAAATTTTACGAAGAGCATTGAAAAACCAGGTGTTGCAAGGACAATAATCCTTTTGGTTGAGAGGCAGGCGCCAGTGTCTGCCTCTTTATTGTAAGTAAGCAGGACTTTTACCTGGCCAGCTAGAATGTCAAAACAAGGGGAGATGATCAGGATGGAGAATATCCAATTCGAAATAAAAGGGCATGCTGCGATTGTCACGCTGAATCGGCCTGACGCGCTGAATGCCTTCAATTATGAAACGCTTGATGAATTGCAGAAGACAGTGGAAAAAATCAGGACAAATCGTGACATCAGAGTCGTTATTTTTACCGGGGCGGGTGAAAAAGCGTTCAGTGTAGGAGCTGATCTGAAGGAGCGCAGGACCTTGTCTGATGAAGACGTGAAACGGAATATCTACAAAATCGGAGAGGTATTCAGCATGATTGACCAGCTGCCACAGCCGACCATTGCCGCCATTAATGGATTTGCATTCGGCGGCGGAATGGAGCTTGCCCTCGCATGCGATTTCCGCGTTGCTGTTTCAGGGACTCAAATGGGATTAACAGAAACAAGCCTGGCGATCATTCCGGGTGCCGGAGGGACACAGCGCCTGCCAAGGCTGATAGGACAGGCAAAGGCGCTGGAACTGATCTTGACCGCCCGCAGGCTCAAGGCAGAGGAAGCTCTCGAATATGGGCTTGTTACAGTGGTCGTAAAAAAGAAAGCTTGCTCGATGAGTGCTTCAAACTCGCCGGCATGATGCTTGCGAACGGTCCCGTGGCCTTGCAGCAGGCAAAGTATGCTATCAAGCAGGGGATGAACGCAGATTTGCAGACTGGACTGCAAATCGAACGAAAGGCCTACGAAGTGACCATCCCGACCGAAGACAGACTGGAAGCACTGGCGGCATTCAGCGAGAAGCGCAAGCCGGATTTTAAAGGGAAATAATTGACGAACACGGCTCTGTCCGTGTTTTTATCTTTTTTCAGGGGATGATCCTAGATCCAGTACTGGGTCCCTCGGTTCATAAGCCCTTCTGTGGGGGGCTGGGGAACTGCCTCCTCCTTTTAGTCTTATGCCTGTCGGGGCTGATCAAGGCGCTTGCGCTTTTTTCTTTCGGGAAAAGAAATACTTTTCCACGAAGCTGGAAGTATGTATAATATAGTTTAATTGATTAAAGGATTTTACTATATACATATTTTTAAAGAAAGGCGGGAAGCGCGTGGAAAGCACATTGGCTGTTAAGCAGGCGACTGATTTCAAGAAAGGAGTCCAGTCGGGCATCAGCATTGCGATAGGCTATATGCCGATTGCGCTTACCTTTGGGCTGATTGCCAAGACGACAGGACTGGCATTGGGAGAAACGGTGATGATGAGCATGCTCGTGTTTGCCGGTGCGGCACAATACATATCTTTGAGCCTCCTGGCTCAGGGAATTGGCATTTTTGAAATCATCCTCACTACTTTTATCGTGAATATCCGCCACTTCCTTATGTCGGCATCGCTGAATGAAAAAGCGGAAGAAGACAGTATTGGTGCAAGGATGGGCTATTCGTTCGGAATCACCGATGAAACGTTTTCGGTCGCCGCGACACGGGAGGGAACGGTAAATGCCGGGTATATGTTCGGCTTGAACCTGACCGCTTACTCAAGCTGGGTGTTCTTTTCGGGCCTCGGCTTCCTGATTGGCGCCGGTTTGCCACAGACCTTGCAGGAAAGCATGTCAGTCGCGCTGTACGCGATGTTCGTCGGCCTGTTGGTTCCATCCATGAAAAGCAACGTGAAGGTCGTTTACCTTGCTGCCCTGGCGGCTGCATTTAACTCCATTTTCACGATGGGCGAACTCATGTCCACCGGCTGGTCAATCGTGCTGGCTACTTTACTGTCAGCCATTCTGGTAGAGACGGTGGAGACATTCAAGACTGGCAGGAGGACAGAGGCAGATGAGTAAAGAGATAGTCATCATGATCATAGGTATGGCAGTGGTCACCTACATTCCAAGAATGCTGCCATTTGTCATGTTCAGAGGCAAAGAACTGCCGCCATTCTTGCAGGGAGTCCTAAAAAATGTCCCATATGCAACACTCGGAGCACTGATCTTCCCGGCAATACTATTTATCCAGGAAGACATCTGGTACGGCATCATCGGAGCAGCCGCTGCCTTTATTGTCGCTTTTCTTGGCGCAAATGTCATTGTCGTCGTCATCGGCTCAATAGCCGTTTTAAGTGTATATTCTTATTTTCTCTAGACCTGCAGCCGTGCAGGTCTTATTTTTTTGCCTGGCAATCAAAAAAGGGCAGGAAATCTCAAATGAAAAAGAAATGTTGACAAGATTCTTGAATACATTATAATTAACTTTATTAATTCCGACTAAACTAATGTGTTTTATAAGGAAAAGGTGATTAAATTGTTTATCAATATCAGCAATGTCCAAAAACAATACGCAGACAAAAATAATCACCAGGTTGATATTTTAAAAGATATTAATCTTGGAGTAGATAAAGGTGAATTTGTTTCAATCCTTGGACCTTCCGGATGCGGGAAATCAACGCTCCTTTCAATTGTTGCAGGCCTTACACCGGCAACGGGAGGGGAAGTACTGGTAGCTGACAAAGTGATTGAGAAACCGGGGAAAGATCGGGGAATGGTGTTCCAGCAGGCTGCGCTTTTCCCGTGGCTGAATGTCCTTGAAAATGTCGTGTTTCCTTTAAAAAAAGAAATGCCAAAGAAGCAGGCTGAGGCAGAGGCAAAAAAGTACCTGCAAATGGTCCAGCTGAGCAATTACCTGGCTCATTATCCTCATGAACTCTCCGGCGGGATGCAGCAGCGTGTGGCGATTGCCCGGGCGCTGGCGATGAACCCGGATATCCTTTTGATGGATGAACCGTTTGGAGCACTTGATGAGCAGACGCGTACGCGGCTTCATGATCAGCTTGAGACCATCTGGTCAGAGACGAAAAAGACCATCTTGTTCGTCACCCACAGTATCTCTGAATCCATTAAGCTATCAGACCGGATCATCGTGATGGGAACAAAGCCTGGAATTATCCTGAAAGATATCAAGGTCGATATACCAAGACCCCGCCATGAGCATAAAAAAGAAATGGTTGAGCTTGAGGAATACATCATGGGCTTCCTGAAGAAGGAAATTGACAAGGTCATCAGGGAGGAGCTTGTACATGAATCCAAACATTAAAAGAATTCTATTTTTCACGGTTATTATCGCTTTCTGGTATACCGGAAGCAAGCTCGAATGGTGGCTGCCGATCATCCTTCCTTCACCCGAAAAAGTAATGGAAGCATTGATAATCGGATTCGAGGATAAGACATTGATTTACGACCTTATTGCCAGCTTCAAAAGGCTTGCAATCGGTCTCGGGCTTTCTCTCATCATCGGTACAGGTCTAGGTGTCCTGCTCGCAAAATCAAAAACGGCCGATGAGACGCTGGGTACGGTCGTACTCGCGCTGCAGAGCGTACCGAGCATCATCTGGCTGCCGTTGGCAATCATGTGGTTCGGGATGAATGAAAAAGCCGTCATCTTCGTTGTGGTGCTCGGCGGAACATTCGTCATGACACTTAATATCAGAGTGGGCATCAAAAATGTTTCGCCTTTATTCATCAAGGCAGCGAAAACAATGGGAGTAAATGGCTGGGATTTATATAAAAGGGTGATTTTCCCTGCAGCCATCCCTTATGTCGTAACAGGTTCAAGGCTTGCATGGGCATTTGCCTGGAGAGCCCTGATGGCAGGGGAACTGCTGAGCACAGGACCAGGCCTTGGCTACACGCTCCGTTATGCATCCGATTTCGGAAACATGGCGCTTGTTATCGGCGTCATGATCATCATAGGTATTATCGGTACAATCGTCGACCAGCTGATCTTCCAGCGTATTGAGAAATCGGTACTGAACCGCTGGGGACTTGAATCATAAAATAGGAGGGAATCAAATGAAAAAAGCAAGTTTATTTTTGGCATTTCTGTTTACGTTCGCGGTGCTTTTGGCAGGATGCGGGTCCAGCGGAGCAGATAAAGCTTCAGGTGAAAAAGAGAAAATCGTCATTGGCTACTTCCCTAATATCAACCATGTTCCCGCAATGGTAGCAAAGGATAAAGGGTACTTCGAAAAGCAGCTTGGTGATGGAACGACTATTGAGTACAAGACATTTGCAGAGGGCGGTTCTTTCATGACAGCCCTGAAAACCGGTGAAATTGATGCGGGGCTTGTGGGACCAGGCCCGGCAATGAACAACTACACAACAGGTGCGGACGTTAAAATCATCGCAGGTGCCTCCACTGGCGGTACGGTTGTGTTGGCAAGGAAAGGCGTCAAGATTGATTCAGTCGAAGACTTCCAGGGAAAAACGTTCATCACTCCGGGTGTAGGCTGCACCCATGATGTTCAGTATGAAACCTACCTGGAAGCAGAAGGCATCACATCACAGCGGATCGGCGGCACCATGAAACATCTTACCGGCCAGCCGGCACAATACGCTGCGATGCTGAAGGCAGGCAAAATTGATATCGCTGTTGCACCTGAGCCTTGGGCAGCCGTGATTCAAAAAGAAACCGATGCAGAGGTTGTCATTGGCTGGGATGAAGTATCCTTTGGCGAGACTCTTCCTGCATCTGTCATGGTCACTTCAGGTAAAATGATTGAAGAAAATCCTGATACGGTCCAGAAAATAATAGATGCTCATAAGGAAGCGGTAAACTTCATCAATGAAAATCCGGCAGAGGCCCAGCAAATCACAATCAAAGATATTAAAGAAACGACAGGGCAAGAGCTTGAAAAGGACGTTGTTGAGCTAGCCTGGGAACGAATCGGATTCACATATGAAGTCGATGCAGAGGCGATCCAGGACTTCTCCGATTCTTCCTACGCTTTAAAATTCCTTAAGGATAAGCCAGATTTCGCTAAATTGATTGATAACAACTTTCTGAATTAAAGAGTGAGGCACCGGGCAGAGATTGCCTGGTGCCTTTTTTCAGTTCATAACGTATCCCTCCCCATCAATAACCTGTTCTATTTTTGGGACAAAGGATTAAAATAGTTATAGATATGGTTGTACGTAAAGGGGGAAAAGCTATGGCGAGAAAGATGGGCTTTTATGGAGTCATCGCCTACGTGCTATATGGTTTTGCGGTCTACTGGTATCTCTTTTACTTTGCTGATAGTAATCTTCCGTTTGAGTTTGAAGGCTCGAGGGCGGATCCGGCCACGTTCCTGAACGGAAGGGAATTGATGCTGAGCGAGGAATATTCAAAAGTCAGGAATCTATTATTTTTCCTGTCCACGCCATTTGAATGGCTGTTTTATTTTCTGATCCTGCTGTTGGGTCTTTCAAAAGCCTTCAAGAAGTGGGGCGAAGAAAATACAAAGAATAAATATGGGCAAACGGCAATTTACTTGATCTGGCTGTCATTTTTTGCGTTCGTCGCAACCTTTCCGCTGAATTATATAAGTTATACGCTGTCAAAGACCTACAATATCTCAACCCAGACATTTGCTTCATGGATGAAGGACGAACTGATCGACTTCTGGGTCAATTATGCCTTGATGTTCGTCATTGTTACCGTCCTGTACTGGCTGATGAACAAATTCAAGAGGTTCTGGTGGCTGTTCGCCTGGATGCTTTCCGTGCCTTTCACGCTGTTTATCATGTTCCTGCAGCCTGTAGTGATCGACCCGCTCTATAATGATTTTTCCCCGCTGAAAAATAAGGAACTGGAAGCCAAGATCCTTGAGCTGGCAGGTGAAGCGAATATCCCTGCTGAGCATGTATTCGAAGTGGATATGGCTGAAAAAACAAATGCGCTTAATGCCTATGTATCAGGAATCGGCTCCAATTCACGCATTGTCCTCTGGGATACGACGCTGAACCGGCTGAATGACGATCAGATTTTGTTCATCATGGCCCATGAAATGGCGCATTATGTGGAGAAGCATTTATATGTCGGGATTGCCGGTTATCTTCTGCTGTCGTTATTTGGCCTTTACTTTGTCTCCAGGTTGATGAATTGGGCCATCGGACGCTGGGGCAAGGAATTCAAGCTAAAGCATCCTGGAGACTTGAGGTCTCTTCCGCTCTTTCTGATGTTCCTGTCAATGATCATGTTTACGGCCAGTCCAGTTTCCAACCTTGTGTCCCGCTATCAGGAGACAAGAGCGGATCGGTACGCCATCGAAATGACCGAAAATCCCGATGCTGCCATCTCTGCTTTCCAGGAATTGACGAAGGCAGGACTGAGCCAGGTAAACCCACCATTGCTGGTCAAAATCTTCCGCTACGGCCATCCGACGATGCTGGAACGAATATCACGCCTTGAGGAATTTGAAGTCGAGAAGAGGAATGAGCAGGAAGGATATTAGAAGTTAGATGCTTGCCAGAAAAAAGTCCTCGATATCCGAGGGCTTTTTGGTTTTGTAAATTTTTTTACAATAATAAAAAACCCCCTTTATAGGGGATTTCACTTATCTATGTGCCAAATTGTTTGTTGAGATCCTTCAATTCTTCTGTCAGGGTCAAGAACAAAATTTTGTCACGGTCATCGATTGCTTTATCAATTTTCGACAGCAATTTTTCTTTTTTCGTATTCAGCTGGATTTCGGATATAAGCATGTCAACATACAGGTCCAGAACAAAAGATTCCTTGGCTTTAATGCGTTTCATTACACTAGCCTTCATGACTTCAGAATACGATTTTTCTTTCACTGACCTCACCTCTTAGACCTTTTTTATATTATATGGAGGATGGAAAAGATAATCAACATAATTTTTATAATTTTTAGAAAATTTTTATCAGGATATCAAATGTGGCTAAAATCGGAACTTTTTTTGTTATTGGAGAAAATTTTAGCAATTATGATAAAATAGGGTATAAGGTATTTTTGAGGAGATGAAGGAATGGCAGGAAACTCTGGAAACCTAGTAGAAGAGTACGAAATCAATCCGTTTACCATGATTATTCTTCCTGAAGTGTATGGAAGCAGGATTTATTCAAGGGTGATCGAGCTCGAAGAAGAATTTTTGTCCCCATTCAGACCGATCGATATTATCAAGAAGAGCTGCAAGTACTTTGGCAGCAGCTATGAGGGAAGGAAAGAGGGAACAAAGCAGCTTACCGGAATCACCCATAAAATCCCCATCATTGTTGACCCCATAAGCTCCATTTACTTCATGCCCACAAGTTCGCCCACAAAACCGGATTGTATTTGGGTTGCACATGAACATGTGCTGTTCCATAAGAAGGTGGACGCCCAAAGTACTCAAGTCACTTTTCGAAATAAAAAAAGACTGATCCTGCCCGTATCCCATCACTCATTTGAAAACCAGGTGCTGAGGACGTCCCTCCTGCGAACAAAATTCATGCAGCGGATGAAGGAAACAGAACGGAAAGCCCTCTATCTGCTTCATGGTCCAAAATTCAATGATTCACAGGGCTATCCCCAAGCCAACCTTGTCAGTGAGGCTTTCCAAAAAGAGTAGCCAAAAAGGAATCCATGCTCTCAGCCGGATTCCTTTTCTATTGCCTTGATTGCAGGATCAAACGATTTGAAGCGTTTGAACAGGTAATACACCATCAATTCCTGGACTTTATTGCGAATGCGGGGATTGAAATAGTTATGGTGTTCCTCATAACCTTGATAGATGAAGAGAAACATGGTAAAGGCATCATCCCGCTTGACTTCCTCCACCTTTAGATTGTTTTTCTTGAGGTAGCTTTTCACTTTCGCGAGTTCTTTCTGGACTGCTTTCATTGTTTCTTCAATTAGTTCCAAATATGGCTTCTTCAATTTAAATGGACTTTTCTCCACGACAGAAAGATCCCGATTCAGTACCACCAGCACCATAGGCAAATAGATGGCCTGTTCCATAATATCGCGGTCTTTTTCAGGAATCCTCGTCATTTTGCTCTGCCCCTTCAGGATATAATAAGAACATCTGTTCGTAATAATCGTACTGGATTCACAAGCGAATTTCAAGAGCGAAAATATTTTTCTCATTACTAACATAATTGCCAATCATAAATGAAAACTTACGATTGGTGTCCAAAAAAGCATGTTTGGAGGAAAAGAGGTCACCAATAAGGCTGATTGGCGCCCTGAAAATCCAGTAATGTGAAAAATAGGTCACCAATAAGGTTGATTGGCGCCCTGAAGATCCAGTGATTAGAAAAAGAGGTCACCAATAAGGCTGATTGGCGCCCTGGAAATCCAGTAATTTGAAAAATAGGTCACCAATAAGGCAGATAGGCGTCCGAAAAATCCAGTAATTAGAAAAATGAGCCAATAAGGTGATCCATATGGACTTAGAAAAAAAGAATCAAAAATAATCTTAAAAATAAAGCAGGAAAGTTATTTCTGTTATCGAAATAAACTAAATGGAACGATTTTTATACAGGAAGGGAAGGCTCTAGAATGGCTGAGAAAAGATTTCTTAAAGCAGAGGACTTATTCGAGTTAAAATCGGTGACAGATCCGCAGTTTTCTCCTGACGGAAAAAAGTGTGTGTTTGTCCAGACTGAAATGCTGGAAAAGAAGAATGATTATGCTTCAAATTTATACATACTTGACATAGAAAATGGCGGTGAGCCAGTGCAGTGGACCTTCGGTGAGCACCGTGCCCATTCGCCGCGCTGGTCACCGGATGGAACGAAGCTTGCTTTCGTATCCAACCGTAGCGGTAAAAGTCAGATTTATGTGCTGAATGCGAATGGAGGAGAAGCAAAGCAGGTTACTTCCTTCAAGAATGGGGCTAGCGGGCCGGTCTGGTCGCCAGATGGAGGAAGAATTGCCTGTTCGGTTTCGCTGAAGCCTGATGAGGATTTGCTGGAGAAGGAAGAAGAGAAGAAGGACGATAAGAAGCTGGAACCATTTGCAGCGGAAGAAATGAAGTACAAATCAGACGCTGCTGGATTTTGGGACGGCAAATATAAGCAGACAGCTGTAGTCAATCTGGCGGATGGCGGATCAGAGTTGATTGCGAAAGGTGAGATGGATTTCCATTTGCAATGCTGGTCACCTGATGGCAAAAGCATCGTCGTTTCAGCAGATGACACAACCGAGAGGGATTTCTCTTTCAAGAGCGACTTATGGCTGCTTGAGGTTGAAACGGGTAAGAAAACAAAAATCACCAATGGCAAAGGTTACTTCGGTAATGCTTCCTGTTCACCGGATGGCAGATACCTTGGCTACACAGGGCATGAGCGGGAATACGAAAATGCAACCTTAACCCAGCTTTGGGTTCAAGAACTGGAGACAGGAAATGTCCAGTGCATCACCGAGAACATGGATATCCTTGTCGGAGATGCAGTTGCCGCGGACTTCCAGCAGGGAGCATATAGTCCGGGACTGATTTGGGGAGAGGACAGCGAGAGCTTTTATTTTCTGGCGAGCGACGAGGGGAATACCGTTTTGTACTTTGGCAACCTTGGCGGCGAAATTTACCCGGCTCTATTGGATCAGCAGCATGTATATGGCTATACACTTGATCCAAAGAACCAGAGGATCATTGCTGCAATCAGCAACCCGGTTTTCCCGGGCGAACTGTTCCAGCTCGAAGTACCGACAGGAGAAATGAAGCAGTTAACCTCAGTGAATGAAAAGTTCCTTGAGGGTGTTACCTTATCGAAGCCAGAGCCGATTTTATTTGCGGCAACTGACGGCACGCCGCTTCATGGGTGGATCATGAAGCCGGCTGGATATGAAGCCGGAAAGAAATACCCGCTGATTCTTGAAATCCACGGAGGCCCGCATGCCATGTATGCAAATTCGTATTTTAACGAATTCCAGATTCTCGCGGCTGAAGGTTATGGAGTGCTTTATATCAACCCGCGAGGCAGCCATGGATACGGGCAGCAGTTCGTTAATGCCGTAAGAGGGGACTATGGCGGCGGAGATTATCAGGATGTCATGGATGCCGTTGACTATGCGCTTGAGCACTATGATTTCATCGACAGCGAGCGGCTCGGTGTCACCGGAGGAAGCTATGGCGGCTTTATGACCAACTGGATTGTCGGCCACACTGACCGGTTCAAGGCAGCTGTCACACAGCGCTCGATTTCGAACTGGATTAGTTTTTACGGCGTCAGCGATATCGGCTATTATTTCACAGAGTGGCAAATACAGGCCGATCTCAATGATCTGGAAACATTGTGGAAGCATTCGCCGCTGGCTTATGCGAATCAAATCAATACACCATTGCTGATTCTTCATAGTGAAAAGGACTACCGTTGTCCGATTGAACAGGCAGAACAGCTGTTTATCGCCTTGAAAAGGCAGGGCAAGGAAACTAAATTCATCCGCTTCCCTGAGTCGAACCATGAGCTTTCAAGAAGCGGCAAGCCTAATCTTCGCTTAAGCCGCCTGCAGTCCATTGTCGATTGGTTTAATAAATATTTATAAGTCTATTTCCGCGGCCTTGCTCAATGCCGCGGTTTATTTTTGAAAATTTCTCCAGAAAAGTTTAAGGTTATAGTGAAAGAAGGAAAATATACTAATAATGATTGTTCTTAACACTACCTATAATCGGAAGGATTTTTCCCATGAGATATGAGCGGCATCAGCGCAAGAAGAAGAGAAAGAGAATCAGGTGGTCGAGTGTTTTCCTCATTTTGTTCCTATTGGTCGGGGCAGCAGTATTATACTCCTATTTCCAATATCGTTCCGGTGTGAATGATTCGGCCAAGTCTGCCGAGCAGAACCAGCAGGAATATCACTTCGATGGTGAGCGTGACGCGAATGGCCTTACCAATATTCTGCTCCTGGGCAGTGATGCGAGAGGCGATGAAAATTCGCGTGCGGATACAATTATGATCGCCAGCTATAATCCTGACACAGGATCCTACAAATTGACTTCAATCATGAGGGATACCTACGTGGACATACCGGGCTACGGGAAAAATAAAATTAACGCCGCACTGGCTCTTGGCGGGAAAAACGGCGGGCCTGAGCTTCTCCGGCAAACGATCAAGGAAAATTTCGAGGTCAGTCTTCAGTATTATGCCATCGTTGATTTCGAGGGATTTGTCCGTCTGGTGGATGAAGCCTTCCCTGAGGGCGTTGAAGTCAACGTCGAGAAGCGGATGTCGAAGGGGATTGGTGTAACCCTGGAGCCAGGGTTACAGAGGCTGGACGGAAAACACTTGCTTGGATATGTCCGCTTCCGGCAGGACGCGGTCGGAGATTTTGGCCGTGTGGAGCGGCAGCAAAATGTCATCAAGGAAGTAGGCAGACAGTTTGCCAGCATCCAGACGCTGCCGAAGCTGCCAAAACTGGTAGGAGTCGTGACCCCGTTTATCAATACGAATATGGACAGTGGCGATATCCTTTTCATGGGGAAAGGGCTGTTATCAAAGGATAACCGCGATATTGAAACAATGAGAATCCCGGTCGAAGGTTCTTTTGAGAACCAGAGGGTGAGCGCAGGCGCGGTCCTGGCAATCGATCTCGAAGCAAACAGGCAGGCCCTGAAGGAATTTTTATCTCGTTAATTTCGTCACACAACAGCAGGCAATGAGGTGTACAATTTATCCTGAAGAGGTAAAGAGGATAGTGAGGGTAAGTTCCTGCTGAATAGACGGAGAGAAGACCTTAGTTGTTGGACAAGGAGATTTCAATGGATCTTGAATGGATGAAAGAATGGTTTACAATCGAGAATATTATGGATTTGCTTAAACAGTACCGGTCATTCGGCCCGATACCTGGGATATTGCTGCCAATGCTTGAGGCGTTTCTGCCATTTTTGCCGCTGTTTTTATTTGTGATGGCGAATGTAAATGCCTTTGGGCTTTGGTTTGGTTTTCTTTTTTCCTGGATCGGTGCGGTGCTTGGAGCATTGATTGTTTTTTTGATTTTCCGAAATTATGGACAGGGACGGATCCTGCGCTTTCTGCAGCGTCATCCAAAGGTCCAGAAAGGGATGAACTGGATTGAACGACATGGATTCGGCCCTATTTTCCTGATCCTGTGCTTTCCTTTTACCCCGTCTGCCCTCGTCAATATTGTGGCAGGGCTTTCGAAAATCAGCATGGCTCAATATATGCTGGCAGTCATTACGGGGAAAATGGTGATGATATTCACGATCAGCTTTGTCGGGTATGACCTGCGTTCCTTGATCACCAATCCTGCGCGGACAGCCCTTGTTCTAGTAATCATCGCAATCCTTTGGTATATCGGCAAAAGAATTGAAGTAAAAATGAATATGAGTGTCGGAAAAGACGATAATGATTGATAGCTGGTTCAGGATAAACAGGTGGTGACGTATTCAATGAGAGACGCTGTAAAAAAAGAGGGATTCGAGTGGATCAAGGCTTTTGCGCTTGGCATGGTCATTTTTGTCTTTATCAGGGTGTTCTTCTTTTCCAACTATATAGTGGAGGGAGAATCAATGGTTCCCACTCTGGAGGAAGGAAATAAAGTCGTTGTCAACAAGCTGGGATACGAGACAGACGATCTAAAGAGGTTTGATGTCATTGTTTTTCATGCGAATGAAGAGGAAGACTTTGTGAAGCGTGTCATTGGCCTGCCCGGTGACAAGATTGAATACCGTGAGGATCAGCTGTTTGTCAACGGAAAGAAAGTGAACGAACCGTTCCTGGAGGTCTACAGAAACGAATCGCCCGGGGGCTATTTGACTGGCGATTTCACTCTTGAAGACCTGACTGGGGAAGAACGGGTTCCGAAGGGAATGCTCTTCGTCCTCGGGGATAACCGTCTTGGCAGCTGGGACAGCCGGCAATTCGGGTTCATTTCCGAGAAACAGGTCGTTGGCAAGGTCAATCTCCGATACTGGCCGCTGGAGGAAATGGATGTATCATTTTAAGATGTCTTACATATAAAAAAGACTCGGCAATTTTCGAGTCTTTTTTTGTTTCCACTATGTTAGAATAGTATAAATATTACAAAAATAGGACGGAGATCATATGCAGGGAACATTGCCGTTAATTAAAACAAAATTGATGGTTCCTGGCTTGCAGGAGCAATGGATCCGGCGGGCTAAATTCTCAAAAAAAATGAAAGCGATTTCGGAAAAACCGCTGACAATCATCCAGGCAGGGGCCGGCTACGGGAAGAGCACGGCCCTTACGATGTTTGTCCAGGATGAAAAGCAGATGTGCTGCTGGTATACCATCACTTCTTCAGATGATGATATTCTTCCTTTTTTATCGTATTTGACAGCCTCGATCCAAACTTTGCATCCAGATTTTGGCAGCGAACTGGTCACCTATATGAAAAAAATGGACCGCTACATCAGGGAAGAAGAATTGGGGATGCTCTGCTCGATCTTCATCAATGAAATCCTTCAGATACCTGAGCCCCTTACCATCATACTGGATGATTACCACGCGATTGAGCACTCCTATCATATCAATGTCTGGCTGGAAAAATTGCTCGAGCATATGCCAGGACAACTCCATCTTGTCATCTCGACCCGGACAAGGCCAGGGTGGAAAATCCTCGCAAAGCTCAAGGCAAAAAACGAGTTAAATGAACTTACAAAGACAGACCTGATTTTTGGCAAAGATGAAATTGAGTTACTGCTATCGGATTTTTACCAGCTTGCCATTTCAGATGAACAAGTTGACCAGCTGTATCACATTACAGAAGGTTGGGTCATTGCGATCGGCATGATTGCCCAGCAGCTGCCCCATTTGCAGAGCCTGGATGAGCTCTTGGCAGAACCGGCAAAGTCACTTGAGGATCTGTTCCAATACCTCGTCTATGAGGTGTTTTCAAAACAGCCGCCGATGATTCAGCAATTCCTCGAACAGACCAGCATCTTTGAAGAAATCAGTCCCGATGTGTGCGATCATATCCTCGGAATGAACGGCTCGATCCAAATGCTTCAGCAGCTGACTTCAAAGAATCTGTTCATCCACCAGGTTGGTGACAGCCAATTCCGCTATCATGCTCTTTTTCGCGAGTTCCTTGAAAACAGGCTGATCCATGGCCAGACAGGCCAATACAAAAATTTGATGCTGAACTGTGCACGGTTTTACGAAAAACGGGGGCAATGGGAAGATGCATTGTATTGCTATGAGAAAATCGGACAATTTGATGCGGCCGCCGCGATCATGAATGAACAGGGACTGGAGCTTCTTGAGCACGGGAAGCTTGAAAACCTGTATGAGCGATTGACAAAGATCCCGCTGGAAGAAAAGAAACGCTACAGCTCCCTGTTGTTCCTCGAGGGCGAGGTGTATCGATATCGTTCTTTGTACGGGCAGGCCGAAACGAGCTATGACCTTGCCGTCCAAACAGCTGACAGACAGGGTGATATACATTGGAAAAGCAAGGCGCTCGAGGGCAAAGCAAAAATCTATCTTGATACGATTCAGCCGCTAAAGGCAGAGCGGATCCTTGCACAGGCAATCGAGCTGCGGGAAAAAGCGATGCTTTCCGGTACAGAAAAGGAAACAGGGAGACTGTACCAGCTTCTCGCTGAGAATTTGATCAACTCCGGGCAGGCCTTGAAGGCTGAAAAGTGGATGGAACGGGCGAAGTCGATGGGGGTGCATATGGAGGATGGCAACCTTGAAGCGCGGCTTTACCTAAGGACAGGCAGATTTGAAGAAGCAAGAAGGATATTAACAGCGATGAAAGAAGTCGATGGGGGAGCAGGAAATGAGCATCTGCCGCAATCCCACCGTGAAACGGATTTACTCCTTGCTTTGATTGAAGCATTCATTGGGAATGGAATGCAGGCGAAAGCCTTGTCCCAGTCAGGGATTCAGCATGGAATCAAGATGCAGGCTCCATATGTAGAAGCATGCGGCTGGATCAGGATGGGACACAGTGTCCAATTGCTCGGCCAATACGATTGGCAGCTGGCTGAAAAATGCTACGAAACCGCGCTCCAGATTATGGGACGGTTGGATATGGAGAGGGGAAAGGCCGAACCTTTGATGGGCCTCTGCCTTCTGTATGGAAGCAGGCGTGAGTTTGAAAAAGCTGCTGACGCCGGGAGAAAGGCCCTGCTTGAAACAGAAAGGGTAAAGGATATTTGGCTTTCTGCCCTGATTACGTTATGCATGGCCATATCGGCAATCTACAACCATAAGTTCGCGGAAGCCGGAGAAGGACTTTGCAAAGCTGAAGTGCTTTTCAGCCAGTGCGGAGATGAGTATGGCAAAATGCTGATGGCATTTTGGGAATCCTATTATTTATTTCTGCTGCAGGATGAACAGGGATTCAAGGCTGCGTTCAATCGGTTTTTAAAGCAGTTGAAATCGGGTGATTATGAGTTTTTCCTGAAAAAACGGACCACATTTGGGCCGAGGGATCTGCAGGTATTTGCCCCCATGCTGATCGAGGCAGTAAAGAAGGGAATTGTCCCATCCTACGCGGAGAAGCTTTTGGAGGACCTCAAGCTCCCGCGCCTGATTTCCCATCCTGGCTACACCCTTAAAATCCAGACGCTCGGCCATTTCAGGGTATGGCTTGGTGACAGGGAAGTGGAGGACAGGGATTGGCAAAGAGGAAAGGCTAAGGAGCTTTTTCAATTGTTTTTGACAAAGAGGAACCAATACCTGCAAAAGGAGGATCTCTTCCAGATTCTTTGGCCAATGCATGAGGAAAAGAATGCGGACAGGGATTTCAAGGTTGCATTGAATGCGTTGAATAATGTACTAGAACCAGCGAGAAAGGCAAGGGCCGCTCCGTTTTTCATCATCAGGGAAGGCGCAGGATACGGATTGAATCCCCAGGCGGCAGTTGAATTGGATTCACAGTTATTTGAAGAGTGGGCTGAAGCAGGATTGGACGAGCGAAACGCAGAAAAGTCGATAGAGGAGCTCGGCCGTGCCCTTCGTTTGTATCATGGAGACTATCTTCCGGAAAGAAGATATGAGGATTGGTGCATCAATGAACGTGAACGGCTGCTAGTCTATTTTTTACGCAGTGCCGAAAAACTGGCCCAGCTGAGTGTCAGGCGGGAAGACTATAATTCGGCCATTCACTGGTGCCAGAAGATCTTGCAAAAGGACAGGACCTGGGAAGAGGCCTACCGCTTGTTGATGTTTTGCTATTATCGAAAAAATAATCGGCCGCAGGGGATCAAATGGTACAAAAAATGCTGTGAAGTGCTGGAAGAGGAATTAGGGGTCACTCCTCTTGAACCTACCAGGCATATGTATGAGATGATCATAGAAGGACAAAATCAAGGAGTCTAGGAGACTGGCAAATGACAGCAAAAAAACAGATTCATAGTTCGCTAAAAGTTTTACTAGTAGCCAATCTTGAAAAATCGAAAGAATTTTACAAGGAAGTTTTGGGCTGTGAAGTGACAGACTGGTGGGTTCTGCGGGATGGTTTTACCGGGATGGCGATGAAGCTGCTCCAAGCAGGAAATCCGCAGGATGTAAGGCCCAATCCGCCGGCAGCTGGCGAGGAGCTGGGATTCGACCTATATTGTTACACAGAGGACTGGGAGTCGCTGGATGAACTTTATGAGGAATTCAAGGTAAAAGGGGCTTTCATTGCAAAAGAGCCATGGGTGGATGAAAACAATGGCCCCTGGAAGGAATTCGCCATCAAGGATCCTGATGGCTACTGCATTGCATTCGGCGGCACGGACGGCACGTAAAGATTATACCGCAGTCATGATCCGGTCGAAATAGCTTTTAAGAATCAGCCATCTTGCAGGGTAAGTGGTTGCAAAGTCTTCGATTGATTCATTGGAGTACATCATCAGGCAGTCCACCTGCCGTTTATGCAGCCTTAAGTCATAGAGGAGGGCGTGCGGGATCGTATAGTGCTGGTGAAGCTGATATGGATTCAATTTCACAGGCGTGATGCCCCTCTCCTCCATATATTCTTTTAGGGCAGCTTGCTGGAAAACAGAACTTTCATCAAGGGAAAGCCCGTTTATATGAATCTGTTCATTGATAAAATAGATTCCTTGCATAGAAAATCCCCTCCATTTTTTAGGCAATACAGTTCAATTATTGCCATAAAATTAGGAGGGGATACTTTCTTACCTTTCTCCGCGTTTCAAATGATTCATTTTTCTCTTCCACAACCTGAACAAAGACCATATCACAATGACAATCAGGGCGCTTTCACACGCGCTTATGGCCAGTTCGAACAACACTCTCCCCAAGTCTTCAAGTTCGGTGAACCCGAACTTCTGAATTTCCAGTGAAAAAAATAACTTATAAATACTGTGGAGGATAAAAATAAAGGGAAACAGTCTCCAGAAGAACGTTTTGATGCTCTGCGGCAAGTTAAGGATCAAATCTCATCCCCCATTTCTACCGATGACGGAATTTGTAGATGAGCCCTGCCAGGATATTAGCTGGAATGAAAAGTGGGTTAGATTGCAGGTTCATATGCAGCACTTCTTCCTGGACAGGCATGTTTTCGTACAATTCATGCTGTTTCATACTTTTCTTTTTCTTCAACTCTTCCATTTTTTTAATATACCGATACTGGATTGGCGTCATGATGGCTGTTGTGATGATCAGCGGCACAGCAAATAGCATGGCGACGAAAAAATATATGGAATCCATGGATGATGCCCTCCTTTTGAAGATACTCTTAATACGGAAAAATCTAGCTTAAAGTTTCGTGAAATACTATTTTTTCCACCCCTTCTCAATGCCCTGTTTTTGATGTAACTCATTTGTAACTGCCGTTTTTTATGATGATGTCAAAGCTTCGTGAGCTTTAACGATTTTAAAGGGGGAAAGGAAATGAAAGCTGGTAATCGGAATTTTGCTTTATCTATTATGCTGATTTTGGTCCTGATGTTTGCGAGTGCCTGCAGTGGTTCCGGATCAGAAAAGTCGGGCGGAACTGAAGGAACAGATGGTAAAGAGGAGCCGAAAAATACAGAACCGATCAAGATCGGTGTTCTGGCATCCCAGACTGGCGGACTTGAGGCTTATGGCAAGCAAACGCTCCGCGGCTTCGAGCTGGGTCTTGAGTACGCGACGGATGGAACAAATGAAGTAGCAGGACGCAAGATTCAGTTCATCGTTGAAGACACAGAAACCAAACCGGAAGTAGCTGTACAGAAGGCGACAAAGCTTTTAGAAGAGGATAAAGTAGACTTCCTTGTTGGTTCTTCAAGTTCTGGTGATACACTAGCCGTTCTGCCGCTGGCTGAAGAATATGAAAAAATCATGATTGTCGAGCCTGCTGTGGCAGACAGCATCACAGGTTCTGAGTTCAATGAGTTTATATTCCGCACGGCCCGCAACTCTTCCCAGGATGCTGTTGCAGGTGCTGCTGCGATCGCGAAGGATGGTGTGAAAATCGCCACTCTTGCTCCTGATTATTCGTTTGGCCGTGATGGCGTTGCTGCCTTCAGGGAAGCCGCTGAAAAGCTTGGGGCGGATATTATCCATGAAGAATATGCAGATCCGGCTGCAACAGATTTCACCTCGAACATCCAGAAGATCATTGACAAGAAGCCTGATTATTTATTCGTTGTCTGGGCTGGGGCGAACTCCCCATGGAACCAGATTGCTGATATGAAGGTTCAGGAAAAAGGCATTAAGATTTCTACTGGAGCTCCTGATATCGCCGCACTTGCGACGATGGAGCCGCTTGTCGGCATGGAAGGTTTCACCGTTTACTACCATGATCTCCCACAGAATGATATCAACAGGTGGCTGGTGGAAGAGCATAAAAAGCGTTTCAATGGCGACCTTCCTGATCTCTTCACGCCAGGAGGCATGACTGCAGCGATGGCAATTGTCGAAGCGCTGAAGAAAACAGAGGGTGACACCGATTCCAAGAAGCTGATTGAAACGATGGAAGGCATGAGTTTTGATACGCCAAAAGGCAAGATGACCTTCCGTGAAGAAGACCACCAGGCAATGCAGGCATTATATGCAATCAAGCTGGAGAAAAAGGAAGGAGTAAACTATCCGGTTCCTGTCCTGATTCGCGAGCTGACGCCGGAGGAAACCGCTCCGCCAATCCGCAACTAACAGAGCACATAATGAACTTCGGTAAACCAGCCGGAGTTCATTATGCTTTTATTCAATAGCGACATAACTCCTAAGAATCGTTGAGAATCGTACGAAACAGCATCAATAAACCTACAGGTGGTGAATGATATGACGGCAATTTTAGAAACGAAGGATCTGAGCATCACTTTTGGCGGCCATACCGCTGTCGAGTCAGTCAGCATTTCGGTTCCCCATAACCATTTTAAATCGATCATTGGACCAAATGGCGCCGGAAAGACGACTTTCTTTAACCTGTTGAGCGGTCAGCTTTCGCCGACAAAAGGACAGGTTTTTTATAAAGGAACGGAAATTACGAACCTGTCCCCAACCAAAAGAACCAGGGCAGGAATCGGACGGTCCTTCCAGATTACCAATGTTTTCCCGAACCTGACCGTAATGGAAAATGTCCGGCTTGCGGTCCAATCACAAGCCGGAGTGCGCTATCAGATGCTGAGGCATTTTCAATCCTTCAGAAAATTTGAAGAGCAGGCAGAAGAATGGCTGAAGCTCGTTTTGTTAGATGACAAAAAGGATGCACTGGCCCGGAACCTTGCCCACGGAGAGAAGCGGAAGCTGGAGATTGCCATGCTGTTAGCCTTGAATACCGAGGTGCTTCTGCTTGATGAGCCAACTGCAGGCATGTCGCTTGAAGAGGTGCCGGCGATCCTTGATGTAATCAGGAAAATCAAACAAAGGGGCGACCGGACGATCATTTTGATCGAACACAAGATGGATATGATCATGGATCTCTCGGATACGATCATGGTGTTGTTCAATGGGGCATTGCTCGCCGACGGGACACCAGAGGAGATCATGAAGAACGAAACGGTCCAGTCTGCATATTTGGGAGGTTTGCATAGTGAGCACGCTGCTAAAGCTTGACCATGTCGAGACGTTCATCGGCCAATACCACATCCTTCAGGGTGTCACGTTTGAGGTGCCGAAGGGAGAAGTCACAGTCCTGCTCGGCCGGAACGGAGCAGGAAAAACAACGACACTTCGAACCATCATGGGATTGAACCATGCATCGAAGGGTTCGGTTTCATTCAAGGGAGAAGAAATCAAGGATCTGCCAACCTATACGATTGCCAATAAAGGGATTGGCTATGTTCCTGAAGACCAGGGTATTTTTGCCGGCCTTACTGTAGAAGAAAATATTAAAGTTGCGATCAAGAAAGAGAATGAGGAAACACATGAACGGCTGGACTGGATCCTAAATCTTTTTCCAGACTTGAAGAAGTTCTGGAAAAAACCTGGCGGGCTGCTGAGCGGCGGGCAAAAACAGATGCTGTCCATCGCCAGGGCTTACGTCAATGAAAATGAATTACTGCTGATTGACGAGCCGAGCAAAGGCCTCGCCCCCATCATCGTCGAGAAAGTAATGGAGTCCATCCAGCAAATGAAGGACAAAACAACCATCATCCTCGTCGAACAGAATTTCATGATGGCCAGCACGATCGGTGACAGCTTTTACATCATCGATGATGGCAGGACAGTCTCGAATGGATCGATGAATGTTCTGCGTGAGGATGAAGAAATGAGGAGGAAATACCTCGGTATCGCATAAGAAGGGAGGAAGCCACATTGGATGTGTTGATTAATTTGAGTCTTAACGGCCTGGCTACGGGTATGCTGATTTTCCTTCTGGCAGCCGGCCTCACGTTGATTTTTGGCTTGATGGATGTCCTCAATTTTGCCCATGGTGGGCTGTTTGCCTGGGGAGCCTACAGCGGCATCTGGATCTATACAGCAACAGGAAGCTTCCTGGTCGGGATTATCGGAGCGATTCTTACAGGAATGCTCCTCGGGATTCTGACAGAGCGCTGGATCATAAAACCTGTCTATGGAAACCATGTCCAGCAAATCCTGATTACGCTTGGCTTGATGCTAGTTTTATCGGAAATGTTAAAAGTGGTCTGGGGGCCAAACCAGATTTCAGCCTCTACACCAAGCTACCTTTCCGGGAGCTGGGAAGTTGGGGGAGTCATTATCATTAAATACCGCGTCTTCATCATTGCCGTTGGATTGGCCGTCTTTCTGGCTGTACAATATGTGCTTAAAAAGACGAAAATCGGTCTCGTTGTCCGGGCGGGTGTCATGAATAAAGAGATGGTCCAATCACTGGGAATCAATATCCAGAAGGTCTTCATGCTCGTTTTCATGATCGGTGCAGGAATGGCAGCCCTTGGCGGCATGCTGCTCGGCCCCTACTCAGGGGTGATCCATGCGGACATGGGCATGGAGTTCGCGATCCTTGCCTTCATCGTGGTAGTCATTGGAGGTATGGGAAGCTTTTCTGGCTCGGTCATGGCTGCGATCCTCGTCGGACTGTCAGGCTCGTTTATGGCCTATTATGTACCGGACCTGGCACTTGCAGCCAATATGCTGCTGATGGCAGTCGTTTTAATCTTCAGGCCGCAGGGCTTGTTCGGGGCAAAGGGGTGAGCAGTCAATGACGAGAATACTGTCTAATCGAATGAATATCCTGTACCTGATGATTGCCGCGTTCCTGGCGGTGCTTCCTTTTGTATATGACTCGAGAAGCTTGCTGATTCTGCTCTCACAGGTGTTCATTTTCGCCGTATTGGCAATGAGTTATGATATTTTGCTCGGTTATACTGGCATCGTTTCTTTTGGTCATGCGATGTTTTTTGGAATCGGGGCCTACACGGTCGGGGTCTTCATGAAAAGATTCGAACCGGAAACAAGTTACTTCCTGCTGGCAGTCGTGGTCACCATCGTTCTCACTGCGGTGGTCAGCTATATTGTCGGTCTGCTGACATTGCGTCTCAAAAGCCATTTCTATGCGATGCTGACGCTCGCCTTTGCGGGGCTGTTCCTGGTGCTGGCGGAAAAATGGCGGACGGTCACCTATGGAAACGATGGCTTCACCTTCCGTGTGCCGGAATTCCTGCGTGACAGGACCGACTTTTACTTGATTTGCCTCGCTTCGATGGTCGTTGTCTTTATTTTACTGAAAAGATTCACCAACTCGCCGCTCGGAAAGGTCCTCCAGGCGATCAGGGAAAACGAGCAGCGGACCGAATCACTTGGCTACAGCGTGCTACAGTACAAAATCATTGCCAGTGTCGTATCGGGTGTCCTTGCTGGAATTGCTGGCATTTTATATGCGGTGTCCCTCAGATTCGTCAATACAAGCGTATTTACGATGGACATCACGCTTGATGCCCTGCTGATGACGATTATCGGCGGCGTTGGAACGCTTGTCGGTGCGATCATCGGAGCCGGCATCATTGAGTTTTCCCACCACTGGCTGACAGAGCTGGCGAAGGTCCACTGGATTTTCGAGAGATGGATCATCTTCTTTGGAATCATCTATATTCTCGTTGTCATGTTTTTCCCGATGGGAATTGTCGGTTCATTGAAAAAACTGAAGTTCAGCAGGAAAAAGAAAGATTCCGTTCCGGTTAAATCGGAAACCGTAAGCCAGGGGGACTAATGATGGAAACAAAGCAGGTCACCTCATTCGTGCTCCGCTTCCAGCTGGCGGATCTTGAAATGGACAACAGAAAGAAATATTGGCGGGTCAAGGTCACCCATGTGCAGGATGAAAAAGAAGCATTGTTTGATTCCATTGATGCTGCTATGGAGTTCATAAAAGAAGTTGTTGGGGAAACATGACCGCTGAGGAGGGAGAACAGGTGGAAATCGGGATTATGAGCACTGGAATCTATCTTCCCCAACAGTATATTACTGGCGCGGAAATTGGCAGGAAGGCAGGAATTCCAGAGGCGGTTGTGGAAGAGAAAATGGGAATAAAGCAGAAGCCGGTTCCAGGCCCGGATGACCATACCTGCGAGATGGGAATCAGGGCGGCGAAGAAGGCGATTGAAAAAGCAGGCATTCATCCCATGGAGATTGACCTTGTCATCTACATCGGCGAGGAATACAAGGAGTATCCGTTATGGACCGCAGGAATCAAGCTCCAGGAAGAAATCGGGGCGCGCAATGCCTGGGCATTTGACACAGCACTAAGATGCGGAACGACGGTCATGGCATTGAAGCTCGCTAAAGGCTTGATGCTTTCTGATCCCGGTATCAATACCGTCCTGCTCGCAGGCGGCTATCGCAACGGAGATTTTATCGATTACCAAAATCCCCGCACCCGGTTCATGTACAATCTTGGAGCCGGAGGGGGAGCGATTTTACTGAAGAAAGGCCATCGGGAAAACCTGTTGCTTGAAACGGAAATAATCACAGACGGATCTTTTTCCGAGGATGTCGTGGTCGTCGCAGGGGGAACAAAAAATCCGATTTCGGCAGAAAGCCTGAAGCGAGGGCTGTACCAGCTCGATGTTCTTGACCCAGAAGGAATGAAACAGCGGCTTGAGCATAAATCAATGGCCAATTTCCTGAAGGTCATCCGGTCCTCTGTTGAAAAGAGCGGTTTTTCCGAGAAAGAAATTTCATACGTGGGAATGCTTCACATGAAGCGGTCCGCACATGATTTTGTCCTGAGGGAACTGGAATTGGAAGATTCGAACTCTATTTATCTTGAAGATTATGGGCATATTGGCCAGATTGACCAAATTTTGTCGCTTGAACTGGCTGAACAGGCAGGGAAGCTTAAGGATGGGGACATCGTCGTCCTTGTCAGTGCCGGCATCGGTTATGCCTGGGGAGCAACCACAATACGATGGGGAAAAGGGTGAGCTGGAATGGAAAAGATGGCAGTGCAAATGAAAAAAGCTGAGTTGCCAAATGGGGAAACGCTTGCGTACCGCGAACGGGACGGAGGGACGAAAACCGTGCTTTTGGTCCACGGCAACATGACATCATCCAAGCATTGGGACCTGTTGATGGATGAGATGGACCCGGAGTATAAAGTTTTTGCAGTGGACCTGAGAGGTTTCGGGGGATCCACCTATCATAAGCCAATCATGTCAATCAAGGATTTCTCAGATGATGTAAAGCTGTTTGTTGATGAAATTGGCCTGAAGGATTTCACAATCATTGGCTGGTCTACCGGCGGAGCGGTGGGAATGCAGTTCGCCGCTGATTATCCGGGTTATTGCGAAAAACTGATCCTGCTGGCGTCAGCATCAACAAGAGGGTATCCATTCTTTGGCACAAGCGCAGAAGGCTTGCCAGATGTGAATAACCGTCTGGCTGGCTATGAAGATGTAAAAGCGGACCCTGGGAAGACAGTAGCAGTCCAAACCGCTTATGACGAGGAAAATAGAGGATTTCTTAAGGCGATGTGGAATATGTTGATCTATACGAAGCATCAGCCGGACGAACGCCAATATGAAGAGTATGTCGATGATATGCTGACACAGCGGAATCTGGCGGAAGTCTATCATTCTCTAAATACTTTTAATATAAGCGCTGGGAATAACGGGTTGAAGGATGGCACTGATCAGGTTAAGGATATCACGATTCCGGTGCTGATCCTCCGGGGCGACCGGGATCTTGTGGTCACCCAGAGGATGACAGAGGAGATAATCGAGGATTTTGATGGCCGGGCAAGATTTGTGGAGCTTAAGGATTGCGGTCATTCTCCTCTGGTGGATGATTTGAATCAGTTGCTGGAGCAAATAGAGGGATTTTTAGCAGAGTAGGAAGGTGTATGTATGAGATTGAAAGATAAAGTAGCAATTATTACTGGAGCAGCGAATGGAATCGGCCTGGCAGCGGCAAAAACCTTCGCAAGCGAAGGCGCAAGAGTGGCAATAGCAGATTTCGATGAAGAAACAGGTACAAAGCGGGCTGCAGAGCTTTCCGGAGAAGGTTATGACGTTGCTTTTTTTCAGGTGAACGTCGCTGAGAAAAACAACGTGGATCTGCTTGTACAAAACGTCCTCAGCCGGTTTGGCAAGATTGATATTTTAGTAAACAACGCAGGCATCACGCGTGATGGGATGCTTCATAAGCTGGCGGTCGAGGACTTCCAGAAGGTCGTCGATGTCAACCTGACAGGCGTGTTCAATTGTGCGCAGGCCGTCGTGCCAGCCATGGTGCAGCAGGGTTCAGGAAAAATCATCAACACGTCTTCGGTATCCGGTGTATACGGCAATGTCGGCCAGACGAATTATGCAGCAACAAAAGCCGGCGTGGTCGGGATGACCAAAACATGGGCAAAAGAGCTCGGCCGCAAAGGGATCAACGTTAATGCCGTGGCACCTGGCTTCATTGAAACCGGGATGACCGCAAAAGTACCGGATAAAGTGCTCGAGCAAATGAAAATGCTTGTTCCGCTCGGAAGGCTCGGCCTGCCGGAGGATATCGCCAACGCCTATCTGTTCCTTGCTTCAGACGAATCCAATTACGTGAACGGAACGACCCTCCATGTAGACGGCGGGATCATGATGTAAAAAAGCGCATTGCTGCGCTTTTTTATTTTGCCCTGGAAAGGAGGCAACGGGGAATAAAATGCTGCCAACGGGGAATAAATCTGGCTCAACGGGGAATAAACTTCCGCCAACGGGGAATAAAACCGGTCCAACGGGGAATAAACCTGCCAAACCTGCCAAACCAACCTTCAAAACAAATTCAGAATGACATGTTTTCCTTTATTTCTGCGTGTCCACTCCCCAGCTTCGCACCGATTCGCAGATTTGCCAGCTATTTTTAAGATTAACTCCCCGCCCAAAGTGGTAAAAGGTATAAAAAAGAATGAGGTGCTGTACATGGAAGAGCAAAAGCAAACGTATTACTTTAACATAGAAAGCGGCGAGGTGCTGGACAGGCCGGCTGAGCAGGAGGGTCATTTTACCTTGCTCGCTACTGGTGAGGAAATCAAGGATTTGCGGGAATATCTCACCGAGAACTACAAAGCGGATTGGGCTACCTTCGAAAATTCCCACCTGCGCCCTTTTACGGATCCAGATCGTGAACATGCCGAATATGATTTCGCCATGAAGGAAATTTATGCGATGGTCTACAAGCTAGGTGATGCAGAGGCCAGGAACCATGTGAAAACCATGGGAATCTTTACTGAAGAAGAGTTAAAAGGAATCTAAATACAGGACACCACAGCTGATGCTGTGGTGTTTTTTTGCATAAAACCTATCAACGCATTCATCAGATAACTGCTGCTCCCTCACTAACCATGCATGGAGGATCATCAAAATCCAAAAGCCGGCTTTTGGTCAGTAAACACATAAGCCAAAGGCAATGATGTAACTATCCTGTAACTGCCGTCGCCTAAAATGTATCCATCAAGACAAGAGAAGGAGAGATTGCGGTGAGGTGGGAGCTCGACTGGCTTGAATCTAGGGCGGGATTGACACCAGAGGCTGCTGCGATAGCCGATGCAGGCACGGATCAGGTATGGTCTTACAGGGAGGTCAATGATCGGGCAAAAGCAATCGCGGTGTGGCTGGGTGAAAAAGGGGTCCAAAAGGGCGACAGGGTTGCGCTGCTGGCGCCAAATGGGATCAATTATTTTGATCTGCTGTTTGCCTGCGGAAAAATCGGCGCCATTTTTGTGCCGCTGAATTGGAGGCTGTCCCCCGATGAATTGGCCTATATCATAAATGACTGTGAACCCAGCCTGCTGGCGTTCCACTCGAATTATATAAAAGAAGTGACGATGATGTGGGATCGAGAAGACCGGTGCATCCAAATCAATGGGTCACATTACGAGATGCTTTTTGCACAAAATACGATAAGGTTGGATGCTGAAAGAGTGAGAGTAGAGGAGGAAGATCCTCTGGCAATGATCTATACTGGCGGAACGACCGGCAAGCCGAAGGGAGCGGTCCTCTCCCACCGGGCAATCATCTGGAACGGGATTTCAACGATTGCCAGCTGGAATTTGACACATGAAGACCGGACGGTGACTTACTTGCCGTTATTCCACACTGGCGGCTTGAATGCGCTTTCGATCCCGATCCTGATGGCCGGCGGAACCGTTGTCCTGGCCAACGACTTTACACCGGAAAAAGCGATTGAGAATTTAATAAGGTATAAGGCTACAATCGTCCTGTTTGTCCCGACGATGCACCATATGCTTGTAAAGTCGGAACACTTCCGAAATGCAGAGTTCAAAGATATAAAGGTATTTTTATCCGGAGGTGCACCTTGTCCGCTTGAAATCTATGAAGCTTACAAGCAGAAGGGAATCTCCTTCAAGGAGGGGTATGGCCTTACAGAGGCGGGTCCGAATAATTTTTGCATTGATCCGTCTGAAGCGGATGTGAAAAGGGGGTCAGTCGGCAAGCCGATGCTGTTCCATTCAGTCAGAATCCTCGATGAAGACGGAAACGAGGCTGGAGCAGATATGGTCGGGGAACTTGCCATCCAGGGAAATCATGCATTCTCATATTACTGGAAAAATAAAGAGGCGACTGAAGGCACACTGAAGGACGGCTGGCTCTATACAGGAGACCTGGCAAAAAGAGACAAGGATGGCTACTACTATATTGTTGGCCGGAAAAAAGAAATGATTATCACGGGTGGGGAAAATGTGTATCCTCTAGAGGTTGAGCACTGGCTCTGTTCCCATCCTTCGATCCGTGAGGCGGCTGTGGTCGGCATGCCGGACGACAAATGGGGTGAAGTCGTGACCGCCTTCATCGTGCTTGAAGAGGGTGTTTCATTCGGGGAAGCGGAAGCCAAAATGCATTGCAGGCAGAAGCTCGGCGGCTATAAAGTCCCAAAGCGGATCCACGTGATCGACCAGATGCCAAAGACGCATGTTGGCAAGATTGATAAAAAGGAATTGAAGGAAACCGCAACGGGAGTTTCCAATCAGAAGCCAGTCAGTTAAAAATAGGAAAGGCATTTCAGCCAGCTTTTGCTGACTGGAATGCCTTTTTTTGAATCAATATGCAAAGACCAATATTTAAAAGGAAAAGTGAGGATAGGAGGCCCATGATACCGCTGAATGAGAGCATTGCAGCAGCTGGAGGAGCAAGACTCGCTCCAGTCAGCAGGATGAAGGAATAAAGCGACAACGCTTTGGCTCGCTGGCTGCTGCCGTAATAGCCAATAAGGGTAATGACCGTCGGGATCACGAGTGAAATCGATGAAACAAAGAAGATCGAGAAGAAAATCAAAGCTCCCGTGGAATGAAAGAATAGCAGCATAAACGCACTGGAAGACCCGATCGCCAATCCAAACATCAAGGTCCGCAGCTCGCCCCAGCGCTCCATCAGTTTTCCTGTGAAAAGGGAAAGAGAAGCGCCAATCAATCCGACGAGCCGAATCATCAGCAGGTCCGATTCGGGTCCGTTAAAAAAACGGCCGATGGCATCGTAGAAGGCGATAATCGCAAACAGCAGGGAGAATGTAATCATATAGCACTTCAACAAGCGTGAATCTTTCAGTAATTGAAAAAAGACCCTCCATAAAGGCGTGCTTTCCACCGATGGGGGAGATGATTCTTTCAGCAGGAAAAAAGCGGCAGCAAATAGAATGAAATAGACGGCTGAGAAGAAATAGAATACGCTGTTCCAGGAAAGGACATCGGCCAGAAATGCGCTGGCAACCTGCCCAAAAATACCCGCAATCAAAAAACCGGTATTGATCAGCACAACCAGGATCGTTCTTTGTCGGAAATTAAATAAATCATAGGAGTAGGCGAAGGCAACTGAAGCAAAAGTAGCCAGTGTGATACCCTGAACCGAGCGGGCAACCCATAAACTGACCGAGCCGGAAGAAAAGCCGACAGCCAGTGTCGCCAATGCAGAGGCCAAAAGGCCTAACACAAGGATTTTCCTTGGACCTGTATAGTCAGATACAGGTCCGAACGACAGCAATCCGCAGGCATAGAAAAACGTAAACAGCCCGCCGGCAAGGACGACGTGAGATTCAGCAATGAACAGACTATCCGCAAGGAGCGAATAAATGGGAATCAGCGTATAAATATTGCTTGCGACCATGATGGCACAAACAGTCAGAAGAATGGATACCTTTTGAAAAAAGGACATGGATTTCAAGTTGATCACCTGCCATCAATAACATATGCAGGCACCCGGCAGTTCGAAGGTTGTTTTGGGAAAAATTAACGGGCTCTTCACTTCCAAAATGGACGGTAAAAAAGGTATAATTGAATGTATACAGAACAATTGTTTGGCATCAGAAGGCGCATGGAACTGGAGCGCCTTTTTCAATTTTAAAATGATAGTATAAGATTAAAAGATTAATAGAGAGAAAGGGGAAGTCAGATGTCTGTACGTTTGGTGCTCGGGCGCTCGGGAAGCGGAAAAACCGAGATGATCATTAATGAAATAAAGGACAGGCTGATCGAGGACCCGCAGGGCGACCCGGTCGTTTATCTTGTCCCGGAACAAATGTCATTCCTTTCCGAATATAGATTGTCCACTGACCCTGACCTGGGGGGAATGATCAGGGCACAGGTATACAGTTTTCCCCGCCTTGCCTGGAGGATCCTTCAGGAAACTGGCGGCTACACGCGCCATCATTTGGACAGTGTCGGGATCAGTATGATGATCCGCAAAATCATCGAAGACAAAAAGGAAGACCTGAAAATTTTCCAGAAGGCAGCAGATAAAAATGGGTTTATCCAGCAGATGGAGCAGATGCTGATCGAATTTAAAAGATATGCGATCAATCCGGATGAACTTGCCGGGAAAATGGAGGATGGCTCCGGCGGCAACAAAGCACTTAAGGATAAAATCCATGATCTGGAGCTTGTTTATCGTCAATTTGAAGACGAGCTGTTCGGCAAATATATCGACTCTGAAGATTATTTCAGACTGCTTGCTGAGAAGGTCCCAGCATCTCAATACCTGAAAAATGCCGAAATTTATATCGACGGTTTTTACAGCTTCACTCCCCTTGAAATGATGATCATTGACCAGTTGATTGCCACGTGCAGACGAGTGACGATTGCGATTCCTGCGGACAGGAACTATGCCGGCGAACAGCCGGATGAACTGAATCTGTTCAGGGTGACAGCAGACACGTGCAGCACTTTAAATGATCTCATCAAAACGAGGGGCTATGACCAAGAGGAAGATGTGGTATTAACAGAGCAAAGGCGCTGGCAGGATGAATCGCTGAGGCATCTTGAAAACGAATTCGATTCAAGGCCGGCGGTGAAATACATTGGCGAGTCTTCCATTCACATTGCCCAGGCAGCGAACAGGAGGGCAGAACTGGAGGGAGTTGCCCGGAAGATTCTCGGGCTGGCCAGGAATCATGGGTACCGCTATCGCGATATGGCCGTGCTGATGCGAGGCAGCGATTACCGCGAAGTGCTTGAAACGATTTTTGATGATTATGGCCTTCCATACTTTATCGACCAGAAGAGGAATATGCTCCACCATCCACTGATTGAGCTTGTTCGCTCCAGCCTTGAAACCGTTCTTGGAAACTGGCGCTATGAACCAATCTTCAGGGCGGTGAAGACCGACCTGCTTTTCCCTGAGGGTTCCAATCTCAATAAGATGCGTGAACAGATGGATGTGCTTGAGAATTATGTCCTTGCGTATGGAATCCAGGGGGATAAATGGACGAAAAAGGATCGCTGGAAATACAAGAGGATCCGCGGTCTTGAATTTGATGGCCTGGCCCAGACCGACGCTGAAAAGCAAATGGAGCAGGAGTTGAATGACCTTAGGCATTTGATTACATCCCCTCTGCAGCGGCTGGCTCGCCGCCTGAAGCGTGCCGACACGGGAAGGAAGCTCTCTGAAGCTGTGTATCTCTTCATTGAGGAGCTTGATATTCCGGCTAAGCTTGAAGCCTGGAGAATGGCCGCCGAACAGGAAGGCAGATTGGTAGAAGCGAGAGAGCATGAGCAGGCATGGGATGGTGTGATTAACCTGCTTGACCAGTTCGTCGAAATGCTCGGAGAAAGCAAAGTGGCTCCGAAACAATTCGTTTCGATCCTGGATGCAGGTTTTGAATCACTCAGATTCTCCCTTGTTCCTCCGGCAATCGACCAGGTACTGGTCGCCGATCTTGAAAAAACAAGACTTGCGGATGTTAAGGTCGCTTTTGTCATTGGCGTCAATGAAGGTGTCCTTCCTGCAAAGATGAATGAGGAAGGGATTTTTGCGGATGATGACAGGGAACTGCTGCAGTCCAAAGGTATAAAGCTTGCCCCTGGCAGCAGGACGAAGCTGCTGGATGAAAACTTCATCGCCTACAAAGCTTTCGTCACCCCATCCGAGAAGCTTTTTATCAGCTACCCGATTGCAAATGAAGAAGGAAAAGCACTGATGCCTTCCTCCTTCATTAAAAGGATTGCGGATCTTTTTCCAGAGCATCAAACCCATGTCTTCCTGCCGGACCCATCTGAATTGCCAGAGCAGGAGCAGCTCGAATATGCAGCAGGGGAGAATGTTGCTCTTTCTTATCTGACATCCCAGCTCCAGCTGAAAAAACGCAATTATCCTGTTTATGATTTTTGGTGGGATGTGTACGACTATTACTTGAATAACCATCGCTGGGCGGACACTGCCCGAATGGTTCTTTCAAGCCTGTTCTATGAAAATCGGACGAAGCAGCTTTCAGAGGCTGTCACGAAGGAGCTTTATGGCGAACAGATCGAAGCGAGTGTATCAAGGATGGAGCTGTTCAACAGCTGTCCGTTCTCGCATTATGTTCAGCACGGCTTAAAGCTGCGCGACCGCCAGATCTTCCGCCTTGAGGCTCCGGATATCGGGGATCTGTTCCATGCGGCCTTAAAGGAAATTGCTGAAACCGTGATGCAGCAGAATCTAAGCTGGGCCCAGCTTACGAGGGCGCAGGCAGAAGAACTGGCCAGGAACGCGGTACAAAAGCTGGCGCCTCGATTGCAGAATGAAATTTTGCTCAGCTCGAACAGGCATCACTATATCAGGCAAAAGCTGCAAAATATCATAAGCCGGGCTTCGCTCGTTTTGAGTGAGCATGCAAAGGTGAGCGGATTTTCACCAGTTGGCCTCGAGCTCGGTTTCGGCCGTCAGGGCCAGCTGCCTCCGCTTGCATTTTCTTTGAAAAATGGAACAAGGATGGAATTGATGGGCCGGATCGACCGAGTCGATAAGGCTGAAGATGACCATGGTGTGTACCTGAGGGTCGTTGATTATAAATCGAGCGTGAAGGATGTCAATTTGACAGAGGTTTATTATGGAGTGGCTTTGCAGATGCTGACCTATCTGGATATCATCATCACCCACTCGCCGCTGTTGGTCGGCAAGCCTGCGGATCCTGCGGGAGTGCTGTACTTCCATGTCCATAATCCGATTGTCAATGCTTCGAAAATGCTGACGCTCGAGGAGATTGAAGAGGAAATCCTCAAGCGTTTCAAAATGAACGGCTTGCTGCTGAATGATGAGAATGTCATCAGATTGATGGATCAGGGTCTTGATTCAGGAAGCTCGCAAATTATTTCAGCCGGTTTCAAGAAGGATGGCAGCCTGCTGAAGAGCTCAAAAGTGGCCAGCAAGGAAGATTTTGATCATTTACGGCAATTCGTGCGAAATAAATATGTTGAAACAGGCAATCGCATTGTAAGCGGGATCGTTGATGTGGCACCATATAAGCTCAAGGACCGTGCTCCATGTACATTCTGCTCATTCAAGCCTGTCTGCCAGTTTGACCAGGGAGTGGAATCGAACGATTTCAGGAAGCTTCCTGTCATCAAGAAGGAAGATTTGCTGGAGGCGCTTCGCCAAGATGAAAATCTGAAGGCAAAGGATGGCCTGTCAGTAAATTCAGGCCGATTAGAAGAACTGAAGAAAATGGATTTGTTCACAACCATAGGGGAGGAGGAAGAGGATCTTGGCTAGAATGAATATCCCGCCTATACCAGAAGGCGCAACATGGACGGAAGACCAGTGGAAAGCCATCATGGCATCCGGTCAGGATATCCTCGTTGCCGCAGCGGCCGGTTCCGGAAAAACAGCGGTGCTGGTAGAAAGGATCATCAAGAAAATCATTTCGGATGATCAACCAATTGATGTTGATGAATTGCTTGTCGTTACCTTCACGAATGCTTCGGCAGCGGAAATGCGGCACAGGATTGGCGAAGCACTGGAAAAAGCCATCGACAGCAACCCGAATTCAACTCATTTGAAAAAACAGCTGAGCCTGCTCAACAGGGCATCAATTTCCACCCTGCACTCCTTCTGCCTTGAAGTGATCAGAAAATATTATTACTTGATTGATGTGGATCCTGGTTTCAGGATTGCCGACGAAACTGAGGGCCAGTTGTTAAGGGATGAAGTGATTGAGGAACTTTTCGAAGAGGAATACGGAAAGGCAGAAAACCAGCCTTTTTTCAACCTGGTCGATGCGTTCACGAATGACCGCAGTGACGAAGGGTTGAAGGATATCATCGTCGACCTGTTCGATTTTGCCAGATCGAATCCTTCTCCGGAAGACTATCTTGATTCGATTGTTTCCATGTATGACGCAGCAGGCAGCACGGCAATCGAAGAGCTGCCTTTCATGAAGGTGCTCATGGGGGATATCGAACTTCAGCTTCAGGGGGCGAAGCAGCTGCTTGAAAAAGGCTTGGAAATGACGAAAATGCCGGGCGGACCTGCACCCCGGTCTGCCAATTTTACAGAAGATATCCATGTGATCGAAACACTGCTGAATGCAAAGGAACAATCCTGGTCTGCCCTTTACGAGGCAATTCAGCTTGCAAGCTTCGGCCGGGCAAAAACCTGCAGGGGCGATGATTTCAATAAGGACCTGGTAGATAAGGCGGCCAAGCTTCGGGACCGGGCAAAGAAAATCGTCCAGGATCTGAAAAGCGAACTATTCTCAAGGAAACCTGAAAGCTTTCTGAAGGATATGCAGGAAATGAAGCCATTAATCGCGGTGCTGATCAATCTTGTAAAAGAATTTTCGCGCCGCTTTGGCGTAGTTAAACAGGAACGCGGCCTTGTTGATTTCTCGGATCTCGAGCATTATACACTTGATATTCTGACGGCAAAAGCTGATGGGGAGGGCGAGCAGCATGGCGGAGTCCGTCCGTCCGAAGCAGCCCTTGCGTACAGGAATAAGTTTAAGGAAGTGCTTGTAGACGAATACCAGGATACGAACATGGTGCAGGAGGCCATTCTCCAGCTTGTGACCGCAGATGGGGAAGCGTCAGGAAACCTGTTCATGGTCGGCGACGTTAAACAGTCTATCTACCGTTTTCGTCTCGCCGAGCCGAATCTGTTTTTAGGGAAGTACAATCGATTTACCCAGGATGGGGAACAAACCGGATTAAAGATAGACCTTGCGAAAAACTTCCGAAGCCGCAGCGAGGTGCTTGACGGAACAAATTATCTCTTCAAGCAAATCATGGGGATCAAGGTCGGCGAGATTCATTACGATGAAAATGCAGAGTTGAAGAAGGGTGCTCCTTACCCGGAGGATGAGGAATACCCGGTGGAGCTGCTTTTGATTGATCATGGCGAAGGTTCTTCGACAGAAGCTGAAGCAGCTGATGAGAATGAGATTCCAGCTGACGGATTCGATGGAGATGATCTGGAGCAATCTCAATTGGAAGCAAGGCTGATGGCCAAGCATATCAAGGATATGGTCAAAGAACGCCGGGGCGTCTATAATCCCAAAACCAGGACTTCAAAACCGGTCAATTATCGTGATATCGTCATCCTCCTTCGATCGATGACATGGGCACCGCAAATCATGGAGGAGTTCAAGCAGCAAGGCATCCCGATTTACGCTAACCTCTCCACCGGCTACTTCCAGGCGACAGAGGTTGCGATCATGCTGTCGTTGCTGAAGGTGATTGACAATCCATATCAGGATATCCCGCTCGCAGCCGTGCTCAGATCGCCGATTGTCGGTCTGGACGAGGAAGAGCTTGCCGTCATCAGGATCAGCCAGAGACGGGGATCTTTTTACGAGGCTTTGACGGTATTCTGCTCGCAAAAGCCAGCCCCGCAGAATGAAGCCCTGCATGAAAAAACAAGCCGGTTCTTTGAAGGCTTGAAAAGATGGCGGACAGCGGCAAGAAAGGCGTCCGTGTCGGATTTGATCTGGCAGCTTTACAGGGAAACAAGATTTTTCGATTTTGCCGGCGGCATGCCAGGCGGAAAACAGCGTCAGGCTAACCTCCGCGCGCTTTATGACCGTGCGAGGCAATATGAAGCCACAAGTTTCAGGGGTCTCTTCCGCTTCCTGCGCTTCATTGAGAGGATGCGTGAACGCGGAGATGATCTTGGTGCTGCCCGTGCGCTGGGAGAGCAGGAGGATGTTGTCCGGATCATGACCATCCACAGCAGCAAGGGGCTTGAATTCCCGGTCGTATTCGTTGCCGGACTGGCAAGGAATTTCAATACGATGGACCTGAAGAAATTTTACATGCTGGATAAGGAATTTGGTTTTGCTGCTAAATATATCAATCCAGAAAAGCGGATCTCCTTCCCATCACTGCCGCAGCTGGCGTTCAAACGAAAGCATAAGATGGAAATGCTGGCTGAAGAAATGCGCGTGCTGTATGTGGCGTTGACGAGGGCGAAGGAGAAACTCTACCTGATTGGGTCCGTCAAGGATGCTGAAAAAACAATCAGCAAGTGGCAGGAAGAGGCCAGCCACCCGGACTGGCTGCTCGATGAATACCTGAGGGCGTCTGCATCAGGTTATATTGACTGGGTAGGTCCTGCGGTGATCCGTCACAAGGATTGCAGCCCGTTAAGGGGAAGCGAGGATATCGTTCACCCAGGACTTGGTGAAGAAATCACCTGCCATCCTTCCCGCTGGAAAATCGAGAGCATCAAAGCAGAAGAAGTCGCCACATATGCAGATGAAAAGTCCGATGAGCAGGAAAGCTTGATGCAGCTTGTGGCAGCCGGGAAACCTGTGGGGCTGAATTCCGAACTGGCAGAAACGGTCAACAGGCAGCTTTCATGGAAGTATCAGTTCGGGGAAGCAGCTAGTCATCGATCGAAGCAATCCGTGACAGAGCTGAAACGCAATCACGAGACAAGGGATGAAGAAAGCGGCACCCAAATCGTCCGCAGGTTCGCAAAGCCAATTCTTAACCGGCCAAGATTCATGCAGGAGAAAAAATTGACACCTGCAGAGCGCGGAACAGCGATGCATATGGTCATGCAGCATATCGATTTAACCAATCCTGTTACTGAAGCCTCACTTGATCTTCAGCTCAATCAAATGGTTGAAAAAGAGTTGCTATTCCCTGAGCAAAGAGAAGCAATCGATAAGAAATGGATCCTTGCCTTTTTTGATACCGAAATCGGCGTGCGCCTTTTGAACGCAGAAAAGGTCAGCAGAGAGGTCCCGTTCTACCTGTCGCTGGAAGCAGCTGAGGTCTATCCTGGCTGGCAAGGAGAAAATGAGCCGATTTTTATCCAGGGGGTCGTCGACTGCATTTTCCGTGACGACAAAGGGACCGTCCTGCTCGATTTTAAGACAGACGGCATCCATGACCGCTTTAAAGGCGGTTTCGAACAGGCCAGACCCATCTTGGAAGAGCGTTACCGAATCCAGATCAGCCTTTATGCAAAGGCGATCGAGCAAGTATGGAAGCAGCCAGTCGAGGAGAAGTATTTATACTTCTTCGATGGCGGACACCTGCTTGAACTGGATTGACTATAAAGATTTTCATCATAAAACCGGTCGGATGTGCACAATAATCCTGACCGGTTTTTTTATTAGCCGGACATTGACTTGAATGGGGTATGAAAAATATAATGAGACTCTTTTCGGGAGGGGAGTTAATCATGGCCAAGAAAAAACAATCGGGCACTTGCGAATTATGCCTGAGGGAGGAGGTGGAGGTAACAGTCCATCACCTGACTCCGAAAGAAATGGGAGGTACTTTTCTTCCTACCGCAGATCTCTGTATCCCGTGCCATAAACAGATCCATGCTCTATTTACCAATGATGAGCTGGCAGCGGGATTGAATACGATTGAATCACTGCGTTCACATCCTAAAATCCATGCTTTTGTGAAGTGGATAAAAAAGCAGCCTTCTTCAAGGCTGCCGAGGATTTCAAAATCAAATTCACGTAAACGGAAAAAACGTTAGTTATTCCCTACTGTCGGCTGGTCGATCAGGTTGGCATCAAGAACATTGCTGGCATTTAATCCATTGTTTGTAATAATGAATCCGCCAGTATTGAATCCACCCTGCCCAGCGACTGTTTTCGAATTGCTTTTTGGCGAGATGAACAGCGTGTCGCCAAACTGCACTGTCCCGCCGCCAACATTCAAGATTTGCACAGGACCAATTATTGCTGGCATTTAAAACATCCTTTTCTTTTTAAGCTCTTATTCAACCATTTCGCCCACTGCGAGGAAGCAGCTGGCGAATGTGCTTAACCCTGGCTTCCATGTTTATATCACAGCTGTTTCCAAGGTGGACTACCGATGAAGAGGAGACACCAAGAATATCAATACTTCTAACTTTCAAGATCGGATTAAGGTTTTGAGTAGAACTGGAAATGGTTTCATCTGGAGGCTGAAATGGAATGGCTTCCGAAAAAATGGGGAAGGAAGCAAAATTGCCTTCATTACCAAAAAAAATCTCAGCTTCCCTTTGTACGGCCAATGCTTTTGAGTTTGCAGCGATTTGCTCTGAATCACCAATTTGCAAAATCGAGGCAAACGTCACTGAGTTAATTTTTATGTTATCTACACATGCTGTTCTTTGAATCATCGCTATCTCGTTTCCGGTGCCAGCGGGACGAACGGCCCGACAATCAGGGATTCAGCCGGAGTATCGAATGTCGCTGCCAGGTTGATGGTTTGGGCATCCCCGACCATGAGCAGTGAGGAGCTTGAAACACCGATTATCCGAATGTCCCCGACGCAAATATCGCGGTTATAGACTTGAAAATTCATTCTGAACGTCCTTCCTTCACATTGTCTGGCAGGTTTTTAAGGAACAGGAAAACCCCATTATGAATCTCCTGCTTCAGTGCATCGATGACTTGTTCATTCAGTTCCGGACCTTGCTGCGTCCCTCGCTCACCAGCGGTGCGCTCTTGTAAGTGGGCAGCCACTCTGCCAGACAGCTGCTTTTTTATATCCTCTTTTATAAAATCAAAATAAGAGTCGTCAATATTGATTCCAAGATTCGTTTGGGCATCCCGGTAGATATTCTCTAATTCCGTTTCAAGATAATGATGCAAAGCGGATTCTATTTCGATTGTTCTTTTGAAAATCTGCTTAGGAGGAACAGGCACATTCACCGCTTTTTGATCGACGGTAAAATCCTCGATTCCATCCAGATCAGTCGGGTTTAAACCGATATTCAGTGTCCCCTCGAGTGTTTCTACTTTTAACTGGTCGAATTTATATTCGATATTCCCGATTTGTACAGGAGGGCGCTCCTTCAATGCAGCAATTTCCTCCTGCAAATCCAGAACCATCTTTTCCAGCCTGGCTGTTTTTCTGCTCTGGTGCTCCACATATAAATGCAGCTTTTTTAAATAATCCAAGAATTCCGCATCCAAACGAACCACCTCGCTTCAGGCCAGTTATTTGTTTTCTTCTCCATGCAGACGGACCGGTCCCTGCAGTGGAACGGCAGGGGCTTCCAATGTGCTGGTTGTTGTCTCCTGGACTCCTGTCATGATTTGGCTGGGATGTACAGCCTCTGGAGCGGGCTCTGTAAATCCGCCAGTGTTGTACAGGTAGGAAACAGGCTTGATCAGTCCGGCACTTCCAATTTGCAAGACAGAAGAGTTCGTGATCCCATCAATCCTCAGCATATTGATATGAATGGACTGCTGTATATAAAAATTCATTCAACTCACCCGCATTATACATTCAGATAATTTCCCTGGTCGACTCCATCCTGGTCATAGGTATTGGTTGAGCTTTGGTTATTGTACACGGTCAATCCATCTCCGGTATTGAAGGATCCAGCACCTGAAAAAGTTTTGGCTGTAGATACAGGGCTTATTCTATATACATCGCCAATATGGAATACGGCGCTGTTCCCGAGAGAAATGACCTGTGCGACTCCAACTATTGCTGGCATGAGCAACACCCTTTTACTTGGATTTCTTTATTATCCTATGTGCCCAATTAAAGAATGTGATTAAAATGCCCATTTCTTTCGTCAAAGGTGCATGCAAATTCATGGTTGATGTGATGTCGAATTATGCGGCTGAAATTATGTTATATAACAGATGGAAAGTTATATAACAGAAGAATAATATGGTAGTATATTTATATATTTAGAATTTTAAAATTATTCTTTAGGAGGCAGATTATGAACGTTCCATTGCTTTTGAATCAGTTCCTGGACCGCGCGGTAGCGCTATACGGAGACAAAAAGGCCATTTTTTCCGAAGACAGAGCTTTTACATATTCTGAACTGAATGAGCGGGTGAACAGGCTGGCTGATGGATTGCGGAAGCTTGGTGCGGCCAAGGGAGACCGGATTGCCTATCTTGCACCAAATTCTGTGGAAATGCTGGAAGGTTTCTATGGTGTTTTTCAGGTTGGCGCCGTGATGGTTCCCTTGAATATCCGCTTGAAGCCAGATGACTACCTGTTTATCTTGAACCACAGTGAATCTAAGGTGTTGTTCGTGGATCAGGACTTATATCATCTGATCCAACCAATTAAAAATGACCTTGAAACGGTCGAGCAGATCATTGTTCATTACAAAGACGATAGCCTGGATGAGACAGGTTATGATGAATGGCTGCTCCAGCACTCTCCTGACACTTTCAAACGAGAAGAACTGGAGGAGGAGGATGTTTGCAGCCTTCTGTATACAAGCGGGACGACAGGAAATCCAAAGGGTGTCATGCTGACACATCGGAATAATTACCTTCATGCTTTGACCACGATGCATCATTTGCGGGTCAGTGACGAGGATGTCCTGCTGCATGTCCTGCCGATGTTCCATGTGAATGGATGGGGATCACCATTTTACTACACTGCGAATGGCGCCTCGCAGGTATGTCTGCGCAAAACGACTCCAGAGGTTATTTTTAAAGCGCTGGAAAAGCATAAGGTCAGCATCATGCATATGGCTCCGACCGTTCTGAACTCTCTTCTGCAGTATTATGAAAAAAATGTCCCGAGCATCGAGCAGCAGGTTCGCGTTGTCATCGCCGGCTCCGCACCGCCGCCAGCCTTTGTGACAAGAGTCGAAAAAGAACTGGGCTGGGAGTTCATCCAGGTATACGGAATGACTGAATCCTCGCCGCTCAGCACGATTTCAACCGTAAGATCCCATTTGAAGCACCTTCCGCTGAGCGAACAGTATCGCATGAAAGCCAAGGCAGGGATTTCAATGATCGGCTGCCAGGTGAAAGTCGTGAATGATTACGGTGAAGAGGTGGCACATGACGGCAAGGAAATCGGGGAAGTGATTACCCGCAGCAATGGAGTCATGAAAGGCTACTGGAAAAATGAAGAGGCGACCATGGAAACGATCCGCAATGGCTGGCTCCATACAGGGGACATGGCAACCGTCGATCCATACGGCAATATCGATATCGTCGACCGCAAAAAGGATGTCATCATCAGCGGCGGTGAGAATATTTCCTCCATCGAAGTCGAAGGGGTACTCTATGACCACCCGGCAGTCCTTGAAGCAGCGGTCATCGCAGTGCCGCATGAAAAATGGGGCGAAACCCCTCATGCCTATATCGTCCTTCGGGAAAACGAGCAAGTTTCCGAAGCAGACCTCATCGCCTTCTCAAGAGAAAAACTCGCCCACTTCAAAGCAATTACCGGAGTCACCTTTGTAAAAGAACTGCCAAAAACAGCCTCCGGTAAAATCCAGAAAGTGCACCTAAGAAATGAATACTGGGAATCCAAAGGCAAAGAAGGAAGATTCGTAAACTAATAAACTGCAGGACTGCCAGAAACCCGGGCAGTCCTTCTTTGTGAAACAGAGGGACGGTTCTGCTGTTTCAGTTCTTTCCCGAATGATGAAACAGTAGAACCGTCCCCGTGTTTTCATGTATGATGTAGATGTAAACTTTTGGATGGGATGAGGGGAAGTATGGAGTTGAACGGGAGCGGGTCTGGAGGCAGGATTGTTTCTATTGACCGGATGCGGGGATTTTCTATATTGGGGATTTTTTTAGTTAACATGATTTCATTCCATTCGCCTTTGTTTTATATTGACCATGAAACATGGTGGGATGGGAAACACAATTTATTTACATACCGATTGATTGATGTATTGGTTCAAGCTAGTTTTTATCCGTTGTTTGCGATGCTTTTCGGATATGGTCTGGTCATTTTAAGAGAAAGGACGCTGGATAAAGGGCTGAGTTTCACTCCTTTGGCCATAAGGAGGCTTTCCATTTTGCTGTTGATGGGAATTGTCCATGCCTTCCTCATTTGGGAAGGGGATATTCTCATTACGTATGCCATTTGCGGTTTTGTGTTCCTCCTGGTCATTGGCTGGACCGCCAGAAGACTGTTCATTGCAGGAATCACTCTGTATGTTGTGCCAAATCTTCTGCTGCTATTGATGCTTGGTGCTGCCTCCTTTGTCAATGGAGGTACGGAGTTTTCCATGTATGACGGACAGGCTGCGGAGCAGGCGATCAATGTCTATCAAACTGGCAGCTTTGCAGAGGTGACCCAACAGCGGATAGCGGAATGGTCAAAACACAATGACCTTTTCGGGCTGTTTTTTTACCTGATTACGATTCTGCCTCTATTCATGATTGGGGCAGGGGCTGCAAAACTAAAGCTGTTTGAGGATGTTGCTTCAAAGAAGAGGAGGCTGACGAGAGCCGCTGGAGTTCTCGCCGTTCTGGGGTTGTTGATCAAGTCGCTTCCATACCTTTCCGGAAGGACGTTCATGACAGATTTTGCCCAGGATGTTTTTGGAGGAGCACTGCTGGCAATGGCTTATGCATTGCTGGTCGCACTGGCTTCTGAAAACAGGCGATTTGACAGGCTTCTGTACCCGCTCGAGGCTGCCGGCCGGCTGTCCATCAGCAATTACCTCTTCCAGTCCATTCTCTCGACGATGATTTTTTACAGCTACGGACTCGGCTATTACGGAAAAGTATCGATCTTCACCGGATCGGTGCTGGCATTGGTGATTTATGCGATCCAGCTCGCTTTAAGTGTCTGGTGGGTAAAAAACTATCACTATGGTCCAGTCGAATGGCTCTGGCGAAGCGGAACCTATTTGAAAAAGCAACGCTTTAAAAAAGGAGGAGCCTGATGGAGAAGGTCATCATCATCGGCAGCGGCGGGGCAGGTAAGTCAACCCTTGCCGTCAAGCTTGGAGAAGTCCTTGGTATAAAGGTGTATCATTTGGACGCCCTGTACTGGAAACCAGGATGGGAGATGACTCCGAAGGACGAGTGGAAATTGATTGTCTCGGGAATTTTGAAAAAAGATTCCTGGATCATGGACGGTAATTTCGGCAGTACCCTGGAGATGCGTGCCGAGGCTGCGGACACCATCATTTTTCTGGATTATTCAACGCTAAGATGCCTTTATGGCATTTTTAAGCGCAGGATCATGTACCATGGAAAGACCAGACCGGACATGAATGAAGGCTGTCCGGAAAAGCTGGATTGGGAGTTTATCAAATGGGTGGCAACATACAAGCGCAAAAAGGCTCCGGATATCCAGGCAAGAATGGAAAGACTCCGCGAACAGGGAAAAGAGATATACCATTTTACCAGCCCGGGGGAGACTGCAAGGTTTATAGAAAAACTTTCAAATAATAGGAGGGTATCCGCATGAAATTCGTTACGTTCAGAAATGCAACTGGACAATTTATTGGGGCAGTCAATGACGAAGAAAACCATATCATTTCGCTGGCAGCCGCTTCTGAAAAAATGAATGGAGAGTCTGCTCTCCCTGCAAGTTTGCTGGAAGGTATCGCTCTTGGTGACCAATTTTACAAGGAAGCGAAGAATATTGTGGCGTGGATAAAAGAAAACCAGCTTGAAGATGAGTTATCCATTCCGCTGGAGTCAGTCGAATTGCTGGCCCCGATCCCGCGTCCGGCAAAAAATATCTTCTGTGTCGGTAAGAATTACGCAGAGCATGCGATTGAAATGGGCAGCAAGGATGATATCCCTGAACATGTGATGGTATTTACGAAAGCTCCTACAACTGTCATTGGCCATGAAGACAGCATCCATGACCACAGGGAGCTGACGGAACAGCTTGACTACGAAGGCGAGCTTGCTGTGGTGATCGGCAAGAAGGGGAAGGGAATCAAGAGGGAAGAGGTCCTCGATTATGTTTTCGGCTATACGATTCTCAACGATGTCACAGCTCGCGACCTGCAGTCGAAGCATAAACAATTCTTTATTGGAAAAAGCCTTGATACTACATGTCCGATTGGTCCCTGGCTTGTGCACAAATCGGCGATCGACAACCCAAACAGCCTGAACATTAAAACGACAGTTAATGGCGAAGTCAGGCAGGATTCAAATACGGAAAACTTCATTTTTCCTGTGGAAGAAGTAATTTCTGTGCTCTCACAGGGAATGACTCTAGAGCCAGGCGATATCATCGCAACAGGAACGCCAGCAGGAGTCGGCAAAGGCTTCAAGCCGCCAAGATTCCTTAAGGCAGGAGACACGATTGAAATAACGGTTGAAGGAATTGGTACTTTAAGAAATCAGGTAAAAGGTTGAGCACTCTAATATACTTATCTTCTCACCATATTTTTAGGATTTTCGGCTTCAATATGGTATGATATTTTAGAATTTGACGTTAGGAGGACGGGTACATGATACATGCCCATATGACAGCGTGGTTTTTAGCGCTGATTTTATTTTTCGTTTCACTCGGACTACATAAAAGCGGCAAGGAAAAGGGCGCTAAGATCGTCCATATGGTTTTGCGACTGTTTTACCTGTTGATTCTGTTGACTGGTTTCATGCTTCTGTTCAGCATTAACATCAACATGATGTATGTTCTGAAAGCAGCAGTCGGACTGTGGGTCATCGCGATGCTCGAAATGATTTTAATCCGTACGAAGAAAAACGAAAAAGCATCCATTCTATGGATTCAATTTATCGTTGCTTTGCTTCTTGTTCTGTATTTAGGTTTCTCATTGCCGTTAGGAACTTACCTGTTCTAAATAAGATTGTCGAAAAAAGCTGTCCTTTGAGACGGCTTTTTTTCTTTTTTTGTCATATCTTCCCCTGTAGTTATATGGTATTTTTAGAGGTAAGGGATATTGGAGAAATAAGAGAAAATTGGAGATTGCAATGGCTACGACAAAAAGCTGTGTTTACGAAAATGACAGACAACTTAATAGCTTTATAGTGAGCAATTCATTCCAAGCCAGTACGAATCTTTTAGTACAGATTTTTTTTCGCCAGGGAGAAGAACAAAAGCTCCTGCACCTTAAACAATTGCTAACCAAGAACCTGCCTCAGGCTTCCGTGATAAAGTGTGAACTGGAAGAGAACACAATACCCGGGAGCAAGATGATCCTTTCCTTTACGACCTTCACCAGAGAAGAACTTGATGCATTCCTGAATAAAGAGAAGCAGTATGCAATCAGTGCCTTGACCAATATGGTCGAAGCCTCTCAACAAGACATCCTTCATCTTAACGAAAGCCTTAAACTATCTGAGCAATATTATCGGTCCCTCTTTGATAACAATGGCGATTTTGTTTATTCAACCGATTTGAATGGAAAATTCACAAGCGTGAATCAGGCCTTCCTTGCCACTTTTGGTTTCCGGGAAGATGAGCTGATCGGCAGGCCGGCGCTTCATTTTATCAACCCTGAAGATGTACCAAGGGCTAAAATGCATTTTGTCCAGGCGCTGAGGGGAAAGGACCAGACATATTCCATTGAAATACGGATGAAAAGCGGGGAATCCCGAATATTCCAGATTAAAAATATCCCCATTACCATCAATGGAGAATGCGTGGGCACTTATGGAATTGGGCGTGATGTCACAAGCCAGAAGAAAACAGAAGAGAAAATCATCCAGCTTGCCTATTATGACCATGATACAGGACTGCCCAACAGAATGAGATTCACCGAGCAGCTCGAGGAATCGATCAGCCTTGCCAGGAAAAAGAAGGAAATGATTGCAGTTCTGGTCCTGGATATTGACCGTTTTAAAATCATCAACGACAGCCTTGGGCATTATGCTGGCGATATTGTCCTGAAGGAACTGGCGGAGAGAATAGAAAGTCATTTGCCGAAGGGTGCGTATCTTGGCAGGTTCAGTGGTGATAAATTCACCATGATGCTCTCAAAAGATGTACACGTTGATGAAACAACGACATTAGCGAGGGAGCTGCAGAGGATCATCTCAAGACCTCTGTACTACCAGCAGCAGGAATTCATTGTCACTGCCAGCATTGGCATTAGTTTCTTTCCGGGAGATGGCCTTGATGAGCATCTCCTGTTTAAAAATGCTGATATTGCAATGAATCGTTCAAAGAATCAGGGCGGCAACAAAATTACTTTCTTTTCAAACGGCATGAATGATCAGGCAATGGTCCGGCTTGAGCTCGAAAGCTATTTGCGGAAGGCGCTGGAAAAGGATGAATTCTATCTTTGCTACCAGCCGCTAATGGATCTGAAGTCCGGCGAGATTACTTGTACGGAAGCGTTGATTCGCTGGCAGCACCCTCATTTGGGATTGGTATCGCCAGCACAATTCATCCCGCTTGCTGAGGAAACCGGATTGATCGAGGAAATCGGAGCCTGGGTACTCACAACTGCATGTGTCCAGACAAAAAAATGGCAAATGAAGGGTTATCCTAATCTTGGAGTGTCGGTCAATGTTTCAGCCTACCAGTTCCAGCAGCATGCCTTCATCGGCCAGGTGATCCATGCGCTCCAGGTGTCACAGCTCGATCCGGAAGCCTTGTCACTGGAACTGACCGAGAGCGCGATGCTGAAGGATATTGCCTACAGCATTTCCGTCATGAAGGCATTGCAGGATTTGGGCGTGAAAGTCTCGATAGATGATTTTGGTACAGGGTACTCGTCGCTGAGCTATCTGCGAAATCTGCCAATCGACACCTTGAAAATCGACCAATCGACACCTTGAAAATCGACCAATCGTTCATCAATAATCTGCATGATGAACCGTCCGACATTGCGATCGTCAAGGCAATCATAACCATGGGGAAGGGCTTATCGGTAAAAGTTGTCGCTGAGGGTGTTGAAACCTATGAACAGCTAAATATCTTAAGAGACCTGGATTGCCACTATGCACAGGGATACTATATACAGAAACCGCTTGAAACAATAGCCTTCGAAAAAGGCTTCAGGACCGTGGAAAAAACGGCGTATACAGTCAAATAACCAGAAGGGCCTGCATGTATGGTGCAGGCCCTTTTTTATGATATTCTCTCAATTACTGTCCGTTTTCCATTGCTCAACGTCAGTTCAAATCGGTCATTTTGTATTTCGAAATAATCAAAATGGTGCTGGACACTGCAAATTGATTCTTCATTGTCCAGGATCAAAAAGTTCACACCCGATGCTCCGTTTTCCTGATCAAGGAAAGTCAGGTGATTATAACAATAAATACAGTCGTAAATTGAGAAATTGAGCGAATTCAATGTATTGATAAATTGGACAAATGCTTCATCGTTCAGCTCATCAAGGAGCCGCTCAAATGAATAGATCAGCTGTTTCCTGATACGGATCATTTCCTGGTCCTGCAAAAAGAACTGTTCATTCCCTGTCTGGATGCAGCCGTTATCCAGCAGGAATCCCTTGCACCATTTATTGTTCCGCAGAACCTCTACTTCCTGATGGATAAACTCATCAACGAGGGCTGCTTCCTCTGTTTCTTCATCAAAAAATACCCACTGGGAATTAATGTATTCAACTGTACCGGTATTGAAAGACCGGGGCTGGAATTCAATAAGGTTGCTTCGTTGTTGTCGGTTCATCTGGTTCCTCCGTTAATTATCGCTCACCTTCTTTGTAGACAGATTTTGGCGAATTTATAACATGGTTTAGAAAGATAGGCAATTAACCAGTTTGGGTGCTGGTGCATATGATGAGTATGCTTAAGCGAACACCACGTATTCGTTGAGTATGTTTCAATTAAAAGTTCCGCTGAAAGGATGATCAATTTGTGTGGAATAACCGGCTGGGTAGATTATAAGAAGAATTTGGACCATGAACGTGAGAACATGGCAAAGATGGCGGAAACTTTGGCTAAAAGAGGTCCCGACGATACAAATGTATGGACTTCAAAACATGCAGCTCTCGGCCACAAAAGACTGGTAGTTGTAGACCCTGAGGGCGGAAAGCAGCCAATGACCAGGGCAAAAGGAGATCACCGCTATACCATTTGTTATAACGGTGAACTTTATAACACCGAAGACCTCCGAAAAGCGCTGTTATTAAAAGGATATTCTTTTAAAGGTCATTCTGATACAGAGGTTTTGCTTACTTCTTTCATGGAATGGAAGGAAAATTGTCTTGAGCATCTAAATGGGATCTTTGCCTTTGCTGTCTGGGATGCGCAGGAGGAAAAATTGTTCATCGGGCGTGACCGGCTTGGAGTAAAACCGCTGTTTTTCCTGGAAACTCCATCGGGTCTTATGTTTGCTTCTGAGCAAAAGGCACTTCTGGCTCATCCAGAAGTGAAGGCCGAGGTAGACAGGGAAGGCCTTTGTGAGGTTTTTGGGCTAGGTCCATCCCGCTCTCCGGGTGCAGGTATTTTCAAGAATATGAAGGAACTGAGGCCAGGACACGGGCTTATTTTTTCTAAAAATGGGCTGAAGACCTGGAGATACTGGAACGTGAAGAGTGAAGAACACACAGACAGTCTTGATGAGACGGCCGAAAAAGTACGCGATCTTTTCACAGATGCGGTCACACGGCAGCTTGTATCGGATGTACCCTTGTGCACATTCCTTTCAGGGGGCCTGGATTCCAGCGCTATCACTGCGATTGCCGCGAATCATTATAAGGCAGAAGGCAAGGGGAGCCTGCATACTTACTCCATTGATTATGAAGGCAATGATCAGTATTTCAAGGAAAGCGAATTCCAGCCAAATGCCGATGGATACTGGATCAATAAAATGACCGAAATGTTCGGCACGACACATCACAACAGCATCATTACTCAAAGCGACTTAGCTGGATATCTGACGGAAGCCGTCCATGTCCGTGATTTGCCTGGCATGGCGGACATCGATTCCTCGCTCCTCTGGTTCTGCCGTGAAATCAAACAGGATTTTACCGTAAGTCTTTCAGGTGAATGTGCGGATGAGATATTTGGCGGCTATCCATGGTTCCATAGACAGGAAGACTTGAGCAGGGCCGGATTCCCATGGATGCGCTCCATCAACGAGCGTCAAAATATGCTCCGCGACCATTGGCGGAAAAAATTGAATCTGGAAGAATATATGATGGGGAAATTCACCGAAACAATTGCCGAGGTTCCGGTACTTGACGGAGAAACTCCAGAAGAAGCAAAACGCAGACAATTATTCTATTTGAATATCATCTGGTTCATGACAACTCTCCTGGACCGGAAAGACCGAATGAGCATGGGAGCGAGCTTAGAAGTCCGCGTCCCGTTTGCCGACCATCGCCTTGTCGAGTATGTATGGAACATCCCATGGAAAATGAAGATGCACGGCAACAGAGAGAAAGGCATATTGCGTAAAGCACTGGAAGGAGTGCTTCCCGATGAAGTCCTTTACCGCAAAAAAAGCCCGTACCCAAAAACACATCACCCAGGCTATACCCAGGCAGTCCAGACCATGCTCTCCGAATTCATGGCCGACTCCAACAGCGCACTCCACGAATTCTTCGACAGGAACACACTGAAAACCATGATCGAAACCGAAGGAGCCTCCTTCAAGGTACCATGGTTCGGCCAGCTGATGACAGGACCGCAGCTGCTCGCCCAGCTTGCGCAGATTCATATTTGGTTCAGGGATTATGATATTAATATTGTGGAATGAAAAAGCAAGCCCTGTGTTGGGCTTGCTTTAAACTTTTATCATTATAAAATTATACCTTATGTGCTACCCATTGGGGATTAATGGGGACTTTTTTATATAAAATATCTAATCTATCTATTAAAGAATAATTTCAATTTTAACCTATCAAAAAATTCTGTAAAATGAATACTAGGATATTAATAGCTTTGGGGACAGAAAATCACAGGAACACAACCTGATTCATAATTCCGGATGAATCAATGGATAGTTATCCTCAAGTGCGGCTGCATACCGACAATGAGAAAAATGATAATCGAGAGGAGCCGACAGTATGTGGAATAATAGAGTGACGGAGATATTGAGTATTGATTACCCAATCATACAAGCACCAATGGCAGGAGGGCTGACAACCCCTGTACTGGTAGCATCAGTGTCAAACGCAGGCTGCCTGGGTATGATTGGGGCAGGATATCTGGAACCCGGCCAGCTGAGAAGTCTGATTAAGGAAATTAGAGAGTTGACGGATAGACCATTTGGAGTAAATTTGTTCATCCCGGAGGATTTTAATATTGCCAAGCCTGAATTCGACTTGGCCTTCAAAAGGCTTCAGCCGTTTCGAGATGAGTTGAATATAATTGAAGAAGTACCGTCACACCCAAAACCGGAAGATGATCAAATAAGGTTCGCTCTGCTACTGGATGTCATCATCGAAGAAAAGGTTCCCGTCTGTTCTTTTACATTTGGCATTCCTTCAGCACCAATCATCTCCAGGTTAAAAAGCGCGGGAATCATCCTCGTTGGAACTGCTACAAGCGTAAACGAAGCGGTAATGAATGAAAATGCCTGCATGGATATTGTCGTGGGGCAGGGGAGTGAAGCAGGTGGGCACCGTGGCACTTTCATGGGTAATGCAGGAAATCATTTAGTCGGATCCTTGTCCTTGATTCCTCAGATGACACACACACTCTCGATACCAGTTATTGCAGCTGGAGGGATAATGGATGGGAAAGGGTTTATGGCTTCGCTCTGTTTAGGGGCAAAGGGAGTACAAATGGGAACTGCTTTCTTAACATGCAAAGAGAGCGGTGCCCATAATGTACATAAGGAGGCAATTCTCCAAGCAACCGAGTTAGATGCCGTTATGACTCGTGCTTTTTCTGGAAAATGGGCCAGAGGAATAAAAAATCAATTCATTAAGGAAATGGAGGCTGGACAGATTACCGTCCCTGATTATCCAGTTCAAAATAAACTGACGGGGAAAATACGGAAGGTGGCAGCATTAAAGAATGATAGCCGATATATGTCGCTTTGGTCTGGACAAAGTCCTAGGCTGGCAAAGGATCAAACCGTCATAGAGCTGATCGGAAATATTGTCTTAGAAGCTGAGAAAATAAGGGCATCGTTTAAATGATTTGGTATCCAGACCAGAGTCCCGGAATCTTTCAGGTTCATATGTTAGCATAAAAATAAGGGGCGAGATGCCTTTATAAGCGGGTTTTCGTCCCTCGAAACAATTGGCCGGCCCTCTGCCAGTTTTATATATTCTGTTCACCTAAAGGAGTGCTATTTTTTGAGAATGAGTCTAAGGACTAAAATGTTAAGTATGTCCTTTTTGGTTGTTTCAATCTCTATTTTTACAAGCGGTTTAATTATGGTCTACAGTATTTCAGATGCTTTCGAGAAAGAACTTGGTGAAAGGGCAACGGCCATAGCCAGAACAGTAGCGCAAATGCCCAGTATACGAGAAAATGTCGGGATCCCGGGTGGAGAAACAATTATCCAGCCATTTGCAGAACGGACAAGGCTGGCTACGAACGTGGATTACATTGTTATCATTGATATGGACCGTATCCGTTACTCACACCCATCAGAAAGCCTAATTGGCAAGGAGTTTGTCGGAGGGGATGAGAAGGCATCCTTGTCAGAACACGAATATGTATCAAAAGCAAAAGGGACATTGGGCAATTCAGTCAGAGCTTTCGTCCCGATTATGGATGAGGAAGGTGTTGTTCAGGTAGGGGTTGCTGTTGTCGGAATACTTACTCCTACATTTCAGTCACTTGTCGCCCAATATCGAAATGATATCTTCTTATCTCTCGTTTGGGGGTTGATAATCGGGTTGTTCGGTTCTTTGTTCCTCGCAAACAATATAAAGAAGCAAACATTTAACCTGGAGCCTTATGAAATTGCCAGGCTGGCTGAGGAACGTTCTGCGGTTATGCAGGCAATGGACATGGGAATCATTGCTGTTGATGAACACGGGAAAATTACTTTTATGAACCGGCTGGCTAAAGAATTCGTGTTTAATGATTCAGAAAAAGAAATAACAAGGAACAATAGCCTGATAGAGTTCTTGCCTAATTTAAATGAGGTTATAACAAAAATCCTCAATATGCCTCACTCCCAGCAAATTGTAAATCGAAGCATGAATATATATGACAAAGTTTACCTGGTATCTCTTTATCCAATTTATGTTAAGGGTCAGGCGGCTGGTTCATTTATAACAATGGTGGATAAGACTGAAGCAAACCGTCTCGCTGAAGAGCTTACTGGAGTGAAAACGCTAGTAGATGCCTTAAGGGCACAAAATCACGAATACATGAATAAACTCCATAGCATTGCCGGTTTGATTCAATTGGAAAGGACTGAAGAAGCCCTTGATATAATTATTGATGAAACCAACGATGAAGAGAATATTATTCAATTTCTGAAGGAATCGATTACGGATTATTCCGTTTCCGGTTTACTTTTGGGAAAACGGGCAAGAGCCCGTGAGCTTGGAGTCCAGTTTCATCTTGACAGACAAAGTTATCTTCACTACCTTTTGGATGGCTTCAGTGCAGGGGATATTATTACTGTCCTGGGAAATTTAATTGAGAATTCCTTTGAAGCATATTCACCCCAGGAAAAAAACAAAATTGTGGAATGCTTACTGCAGGGAGATAGAAATCATCTCTTGATTGTGGTCCGGGATAATGGAAAAGGAATCAGGGATGAAGATCGGAACAATATTTTTACATATGGATTCAGCACGAAGGCAAAGGATGGAAGAGGGATTGGACTGGCGCTTGTCAAGCAAATAATCGAGGCTCAGGGGGGATTGGTTAGGTTAGAATCCGAAATCAATAAAGGGACAAAAATAACCATTGAAGTGGAAAGAAGGGGAGAAAAATGATAAAGGTATTTATAGTTGAAGATGATCCGATGGTTCTTGATGTAAATATTGGATTCCTGAAAAGGCTTCCCTTCTTTCAATTTTGTGGTTCCGCTACCTTAGGAGTAGAAGCAGTGAAAAAGATTCAAGAGTTGAAGCCTGATTTGGTGCTGCTAGATATGTTTTTGCCTGACCTATCCGGCCTGGATGTAATGAAATCGATTCGGGAGCAGGAAATCCCGACAGATGTGATCATGATTACTGCAGCAAGAGATGCCCAGACAATCCAGGATGTGTTACGGTTAGGAGCAGTTGATTATCTGGTGAAGCCCTTTCGTTTTAACCGATTCAAATCTGCGCTTGACGCTTACGAGAAAATGTGGAACAAACTAAATGCTAAACCTAGCTTGAAACAGGAAGACATCGACGAATTCAAACAAATGCAGGGGCAGGAGGAATATCTTCCAAAAGGGTTAAGTGACAAAACACTCAAACAGATCCTTTTGGTATTGATGGAACAAACAGAACCCGTTACTGCCGAAAGCCTTGCTTCCAGTTCCGGCATGGCGAGGGTAACGGTAAGAAGATATTTGGAATATCTGGTCCAATCAAATAAAATCAGAGTGAATATCAAATATGGAAGTGTAGGACGGCCAAGTCATTATTATTATATTTAATTACATTAGAGTTTTGAAAATATTTCAGACCAAAAAGACCAAAAAGACCAATATGGTCTTTTTCTTGTTGTGCATATGAAAGCGCTTTATAATTCGAATTATCAAAATATTGACAAAGTATTTTCCTTAAAACGTCATTATTTTGCCATAAATAGAGGGAGGGGCAAATTGAACTAGTGATTCATAACCTTTTCCGTATTAAGTTCGTGATGATTTTAATGCTGGTATCCACCTCATTAATTTTGTCATCCTGTCAACCCCAGAATCGTGCAGTAGATCATGAGCAGATTAGCAGGGAAGAGAGAATCGTCATCCGTTTTTCCCATATCGTTGGTGAAAAAACCCCAAAAGGAATGGCGGCAAGGAGGTTTGCCAGCCTTGTTAAAGAGAAGTCAAACGGGTTTGTAGAAGTCCAGGTATTCCCGAATGGATATCTTTATAGGGATGGCGAAGAAATTGATGGACTGCTTAAGAATGATATTCAAATGATTGCTCCGGCCACAGCCAAAATCACTTCCTTTGTACCCGAATGGCAAGCCTTGGATTTGCCTTTTGCGTTCAATAGCATCGGTGAGGTTCATGAGTATCTTGAAGGGGAGATTGGAAGCAAATTAATGTACGGGCTCCAGAGGGAAGGTTTCTATCCATTGGGCCTCTGGGACAATGGATTCAAGCAAATGACCAATATGACAAAGCCGCTTACACAGCCTCGAGATTTTCGAGGGTTAAAGTTTCGAATCATGCCTAGTGAGATAATCAGACAGCAATTTCTGGAGTTAGAAGCAGGTACACAATCCAACTCTTTCAATGAAGTTTATCAATTATTGGAGAAAAACAAGATCGATGGCCAAGAAAATACATATTCCAACATTGTCAGTAAAAGGATCCATACCCAACAGAAATATTTGACAGCAAGCAATCATGGTTACCTTGGCTATGTCGTATTGCTCAAAAAAGAATTCTGGGACCAGTTACCTGAAGAGGTTCAAAAAATTCTCCAGGAATCTATTAAAGAGGTTACTGATTGGGAAAAAGAAATGGCCCGGAAAATGAATGAAGAGAGTTTACAAGAATTGAAGGATTGTAAATGTGTTGAAATCCACTTTTTATCAAAAGAAGAAAAACGGTTATGGGAAGAAGCTCTTAAGCCGATTTATCAGAGATTCGAAGATCGGTTTGGAGCAGAATATATAAATCAGCTTCCAAGGAACAAAGGGGCAGAACATTGAGTGCCGGGCTCTGTTATGGATACCAAGTACCATTTCCTTAAGAGCCGAACAGTCAAGAAAAAAATAAGGGGGAAATAGGATGAAGTTCAATTGGAAAAAGAAAGCAATCGCTGCAGTTGCTGGACTGTCACTGGTTTTGATATCAGCATGCGGGAATGGTGGAGGCACCGAGACCAGCGGTGGAGCAGCAGCTGATATCAAGTATCAAGATTATCCAAAGACCGTTAAAATTGGCACAGCTTCACAGGGGGGAACTTATTTTATTGTTGGAGGCGGTTTAGCGTCATTATTAGAACAAAAGCTGGATGTGACGGCTAATGTTGAAGTAACAGGAGGACCTGTTCATAACATGCAACTAACGCAGGCGGGAGACCAGGATATAGGTATGGTAACACTTGGGCCAGCTTATGAAGGATATACAGGAACTGGTGACTGGACAGGTGGAAACAAGATGGAGGATGTCCGAATTGTTTTCCCTATGTATACTACACCGATTCACTGGTGGGCGTTGGAAAAGTCAGGAGTTAAGAGTATTGATGATATCAAAGGGAAACGTGTTGGGGTTGGACCGGCGGGCGGCACTTCAGGAACGTACGTTCCATTAATCCATGAGGTTTTAGGTTTGGATACTGAGAATATTCAGGCTGGGGCAAGTGACATGGCATCTCAGCAAATGGATGGACAGCTTGACATCATCGGATATGCGGCAGGTATTCCTATCTCTGCCGTATCAGAGATTGAAGTTCAAAGGAAAATCAATTTCTTTGGAATTGAAGGGGAAATGAGAGACAAGGTGATTGAAAAGTTCCCATATTTCTTCCCGTTCACAATACCTGCAGACACATATACGACCCTGGACCAAGACATCGAAACGATTGCGATGTTCAACTTTGGTATCGTACGTAAGGATGCTAATAAGGACTTTGTTTATGATCTGGTTAAAGCTTATCACGAGAATAATGAGATGCTAGTAAAAACACATGTTTCAATGGAAGAAGCTGTAGAAGAAGCAATTAAAATCAATAAGGATGTTCCATTGCATCCTGGGGCAATTAAATATTACGAAGAAAAAGGAATTGAGCTTCCGGAATCAGTGTATCCGCCAGAAATGAACAAGAAATAATATTCACCTATCCCCTGACTGGGGATAGGTATATTTTCGAAGGTAGGTGTAGAAATGAGCAAGGAAAAAATCGAGCAAACTGAATTGACCGATAAGCCAGTCCTTGAGATGCTTGAAGAAGCCGAAGAGGAGGAGCAGGTTGAAAGTGCAACTGAGGCAAGAAAGTTCACTGGATGGACTAAGATTCTGTTTACCTCGATTGCTGTTATTGGGGCTTTGTTCCACTTATATATTTTAAACTTTAACCCGATTGATCCATGGCTATTCCGCAGCGCTCATTTATTGTTTGGTGCAGTCCTTGGCTTCATGCTTTTCCCGGGGATGAAAAAAGGTAATGGCCGGATCCATATCGTGGATTGGGTGCTAATTTTGGCAAGTATCGGCATCTTCATCTATATTTATATGAATTTAAAACAACTGCTCTTCCGTTTTGGAGTTATGCCAACAACAATGGACTTTATTGTGGCACTAGCCGGAATATTGCTAGTCTTGGAACTTACAAGGAGGACAAGCGGATGGACGCTCCCAATTTTGGCAGGCATATTTATTCTCTATGCATTCGTAGGGCCGTACCTTCCGAGCATCCTTAACCATAGCGGCTACAGTGTAGAACGTTTCACAACCTATATTTATGGTCTTGATGGCATATTTGGAGTGACACTAGACGTTTCGTCTAAATATATTTTGCTTTTTATTATTTTTGGTGCGTTTTTGCAGATGTCTGGTGTAGGACGCTACTTCATTGACTTTTCTTTTTCACTCGCAGGAGGGATGCGCGGAGGGCCGGCCAAAGTAGCGGTCATCTCAAGCGGATTAATGGGAATGATGAACGGCACATCTGCTGGAAATGCGGTGGCTACTGGTTCATTGACGATTCCTTTAATGAAGCGTGTCGGGTATAATGGGCGATTTGCAGCAGCCACTGAAGCAACTGCTTCGGCTGGAGGCCAAATTATGATTCCGATCATGGGAGCAGGAGCTTTCCTGATGGCCGAAATTACGGGGATCCGCTATAGCGAGATTGTTATTGCAGCGACCATTCCGGCAATATTATATTTTCTATCTGTCTATTTCATGGTCGATTTTGAAGCAGTTAAGAAGGGCATGAAGGGAATATCACGAAAAGATCTGCCTAGCATTAAAAGCATTCTGAAGAAGGCCTACTTATTTGTACCAATTATTCTTTTAATTGGCATGCTCCTGAAAGGGTACTCTGTCATCATGTCAGGAACATACAGCATTTTGGCATGTCTTGTAATCAGTTGGATTGGCAAGGAAACAAGAATGGGATTAAAGAAAATCCTTGAAGCTCTTGAGCTTGGAATGAAGAATACAATTCAATTATTGGCTGTCTGTGCCTGTGCAGGTATCATCGTTGGGGTAATCGCCTTGACAGGCGTTGGCCTAAGATTTAGCTCTATGCTCTTATCAGTTGCCGGAAACAGTGAATTCCTGGCTTTATTGTTCGCCATGTTCATAGCTATTTTCCTAGGAATGGGTATGCCAACAACAGCCGCATATGCAGTGGGTGCTTCCGTCGTTGCACCTGGCTTGGTTAACCTGGGAATTGAACCATTGTTTGCGCATATGTTCGTCTTTTACTATGCTGTAATGTCAGCCATTACCCCACCTGTTGCTTTAGCAGCCTATGCGGCAGCAGGAATTGCTGGTACAGACCCGATGAAAACGGGAGTAGAAGCGTTCAGACTAGGAATAGCAGCCTTCATTGTTCCTTTCATGTTTATCTACAGCCCGCAATTATTAATGGTAGGAAGTTTCGTGGAAATTGCAATTGCTGTTATTACTGCAGCCATTGGTATTTACCTGCTCTCCGCCAGTGTACAGGGCTGGTTTGCGGGACGGCGTGCTATTTGGTTCACAAGGTTTTTGCTAGTCATAGCATCGCTTCTTTCCATTGATTCTGGCATTAAGACAGATTTAATCGGTCTTGTTATCATTGCGTCAGCTGTTGCTATCCAGTTGATGATTGTGAAAAAAGATGAAGGAAAACCACTTGCAGTCTAATTCCAAGTGATAAGGTTTTTGAAGAAAGGTGGGGTCAGGGATTCCCTGATCCTTTTTTGGCATTAATTAACTTTCAGCTTCATGCACTCAAAAAACTTTCATAACCTTTGGGGAAGTGAGCAGCTGGGCCTTAATGGAATGAAAGCGCAACTCTAATCACGATCATATAGCAATGATTCTGGGTACATAAATTATCATTGACGGGGGGAATTGCAAATGAAACAACTAGATATATCCGTAATACCGGGAGATGGAATAGGCAAGGAAATTGTCCCACTGACATTGCAAGTTTTAGATACTCTAGCCGACCTTCATGGCGGGATAAAATTCCGTTATCAAACTCATCCATGGAGCTGTGAATATTATCTGGAATATGGTCAGATGATGCCTGAAGATGGGATGGAACAGCTAAAGCAAACAAATGCCATATATCTTGGAGCGGTTGGTAATCCCCAGCTAGTTCCCGATCATATTTCGTTATGGGGCCTACTGATCAAGATCCGACGGGAATGCGAGCAGGTAATCAATATCAGGCCAGCGAAATATATTGAGGGAATCAAATCTCCGCTTGCTGAACCACATAGTTTTGATTTTATTGTCGTCCGTGAAAATAGTGAAGGGGAATACAGTGAAGCCGGAGGAAGAATACACCAGGGTGAGGATGAAATCGCGGTCCAAAATGCGATTTTTACACGTAAGGCAATGGAAAGAACAATCCGCTATGCCTTTAAACTGGCTCAAAACAGAAGAGGAAGAGTTACAAGTGCAACAAAATCAAATGGGATAGTTCACAGCATGCCTTTTTGGGATGGAGTATTTAACGAAATCAGCGGGAATTTCCCGGAAATCGAGACAGAAAGCAACCATATAGATGCGCTATGTGCCTTTTTAGTGTCCAAGCCTCATCACTTTGATGTCATCGTTGCTAGTAACTTGTTTGGTGATATCCTGACCGACCTGGGAGCAGCAATTATGGGGAGTATTGGCATCGCTCCAGCGGCGAACATTAATCTCACGGGACAATATCCTTCCATGTTTGAGCCGGTACATGGTTCGGCTCCAGATATTGTCGGCCGCGGAATAGCCAATCCAATAGGCCAGCTTTGGACAGCAAAAATGATGCTCGATCATCTCGGGCTAGATGAGCTTGGAAGTTTATTGCTAAATGCAATTGAAGATACGATTGCTGACGGAATAAAAACTCGTGATATCGGAGGTTCTTTTACTACTGATGAAGTTATCAGCTATATAAATTCTAAGATCTTATCCTATTAAAATCCCTTAATCAATAAATATCCCGGCTGGAAATTCACATTCCTTCCGGGATATTTTTGAGAATCATTTCTAATTTAACTTGTGAATATTAAAACCACTTCAAGATTGCTAATACTGGCAGTAGTTTCAGTTGAGTTCTAGTTTCAAAGAAATAACGGACGGTGCAGTGAAAGATGGAAAGTATACATTACTCCGCCTCCACAGCTTTCACGTCAGGCACAAACGACTTTTTCACCCAAACCCTGGATCTCCAGCGCCAGAGCATGAGCAGGCCGCGAAGCCATTCGTCGGCAATGAAGGCGATCCAAATGCCGACGAGTCCCATGCCGAGGTAGATTCCAAGAAAGTAAGAAAGCGTGACACTGACTCCCCACATCGACAGGATTCCCATATACACCGGAAATTTCACATCACCAGCAGCCCTCAGTGAGCTGATGAGCACGAGGTTGAAGGATCTGCCGGGTTCCAGGATGATCGTCAGCAGGATCAATGTCGTCCCAACCTCAATGATGCTCATGTTATCTGTGAAAATGCCAAGAAGGTCTCTAGAGAAAAATGACACGATGGCAGCGGCAGCTATTGAAATAATGATTGCCAGCTTCAGGCTTTTTAGTGCCCGTTTATAGGCACTCTCAATATCCTTGGCACCCACCATATGTCCGATCAGAATCTGTGTGCCCTGGCTGATGGCTATGCTGAAAAGGAAAATGAACATCATCACATTTTGGGTATACACCTTGGCCGTCAATGCCTGGGTGCCCAGGGTTGCGATAAAATAGGTGATCAGCATCTGGGATCCATTATAGCTCAGGTGCTCTCCGGCAGAAGGAATACCGATGTTCAGCAGATTTTTAAGATGTTTTTTCGGGAAGCGGAACAGCATCGACATTGGCAGCGAGCCTGGAATCCGTTTCATCATCACATAAAAGGCGGCAAGCAACCCGAGGATGCGGCTGACAGTTGTCGAAATTGCTACCCCTTCCACTCCAAGTACAGGGAATCCGAATGGTCCGAAAATGAACAAATAGTTACCGATGACATTCAGGATATTCATGCCGATGGTGACATACATGATATCACGGGTAAAACCATAGCTGCGGACAATGCTGCTGACAGTCATGATCAGGGATTGAATGAACGAAAATCCGCCGACAATTTTCAAATAAGAGTTGGCTTCATCAAATAATTCGGGCGGCAGGTCCATCAAGTTCAGCAATTGCTCACTAAAAATAAACACTCCCGCGCTAAGAAGCAATCCGAAAATGAGATTGGCGCCGATCGAGACAGTGGAAACTTCGCGGGCTTCGTTGTCATTTTTGGCTCCAAGATTCTGTGCGACAAGGATTGCCGTTCCAGTCGCGATGAACCCGAACATGACGATAATCATCGACAGGATCTGATTCGATACCCCGACAGCGGCCACGGAGTTATCTGAGTACTGAGATAACATCAACGTATCCGCATTTCCCATCAGCATATACAGCAGGATTTCGATAAATAATGGCCACGTAATGGCAAATAAAGATAGCTTAGCAGTTTTTTTCATAGGGTTTTACATCTCCAAGTTGTAATTCTTTCATTATACAGACATTGGGAAGAATTTGAAGTGATTTGTGTTCAGTTTCCAGGAAAAAATTTAATAAGATACCTGGGGGAATATCGGGAATTTTTAATAGAAAGATAGAAAACTCAATATGCAAAAGCATAACCAACAAAACACAACAAACCCCTCTCCAAATAAGGAAAGGGGTCTATTCGTTTAAAAATGGAACAGGGCAAAGCCATTACCGGAAATTTTCGCAGTCAGGTCTTCGCTTTCGGCTGCGTATTCTTCACCGGTATAGATGTTGGTGATTTTCTTGCCTTTTAAGTTAAAAGGAAGAGGGTAATCTGTTTCTTCATCACTCATGTTAACAACAACCAGTATAGTTGATGTGCCATTGGATTTCGTGTAGGCAAAGCAGCTATCATGATAATCGGAAGGGATGTAGTGCAGTTCGCCTTCATTTGCCAGCAGCGGATATTCTTTGCGAAGCTGGATCATCTTCTGGACGTGTGCGAACATGTCCTTGTTTTGCTCCTCTTCATTCCACTTCATGCATTCACGGCAGCCTGGATCCTGCCCGCCGCTCATGGCAATTTCATCGCCATAATAGATACAAGGAGTTCCGATGTAGGAGAGCAGGACGGTGAAGATCTGTTTTACTTTGTCCTCGTCACCGCCGCATTCTGTCAAAATCCGTGGCGTATCATGGCTGCCAATCAGGTTAAAAGCCACCTCGTTCACGTTCTTTGGATACATATGGTTGACCGTCGTCATATTTTCAATGAATTCTTTTACTGTAATCGTTTTACGGGCAAACAAGTTCAGGATATTCGTCGTGAAAGGATAGTTCATGACGGCATCGAATTGGTCGCCGCGCAGCCATGGCATTGAGTCATGCCAAATTTCGCCGAGAATATAGAGTTCAGGCTTGATGGCCTTCACTTCAGATCGGAATTTCCTCCAAAAAGAGTGATCGACCTCATTCGCTACATCCAGTCTCCAGCCATCGATATCGAATTCACGCACCCAGTAACGTCCAACTTCGAGCAGATATTCAATGACTTCCGGATTTTCTGTATTCAGCTTTGGCATAGATTTTTCAAAGGCGAATGTATCATAGTTGGGCCTTGGCTCCATAACCAGCGGGAATTCTTTTGTGTGGAACCAATCCTTATAAGGAGATTCTTCGCCTTTTTCCAAAACATCCTGGAACTGAGGGAAGTAGAAGCCGCTATGGTTGAACACGGCATCCAGCATGACTTTGATTCCTTTTTCATGGCAAACCTGGATTAAACGCTTTAGCGTATCCTTATCGCCGAATTGTGGGTCAAGCTCCATGTAATCAATCGTATCGTATTTATGGTTCGAATACGCTTTGAAAATTGGCGTAAAATAGATACCGGTAATACCGAGCTGCGCCAGATAATCGATATTCTGGATTACGCCTTCGAGATCGCCGCCGAAAAAATTGTCTCTTTCAGGCGGTGCACTGCCCCATGGCAACGCGCCCTCCGGATCATTCGAAGGATTGCCATTTCCAAAGCGCTCCGGGAAAATCTGATACCATACTGTATCCTTCACCCAGCCCGGGGCACGGAAAACATCGATATTATTAATGTAGGGGATGGCAAAATAATATCCTGTATCGTCCAAAGGCGGCTGGTCGTAGAAACCTTTTTCAGTAAAACATGCGGTTTCGACGCCATCATTCAGGATGAAGCCATAGCGCATCCTTTTGTAAGGCGGCTTAATGGAGACAAACCAATAATCGAATAACTGATCCGATCCACTTTTAATCATCGGAACGGTATTCGTGTTCCAAGTACCATCCTGCCAGTCATATGGATCACCATTTAGTAGGGAAACTTCTTTTATATCGTCTTTTTTAGTACGAATGCGGATATGTAACTCTTCATTGGTGCAAGCGTATGCATAATTATCTTTTGGGCGGTGATAAATCGCTTCTTTTAACAAGAGAGAACCATTCCTTTCATTTATGATCAAGATTAAAACAAGGGTAGACCACCGATTTTTAAATGTCAATTATAAAAATGCAGATTCACAGAAAATTAACGAATTCCTTACTCTGGCAAAAAAAAAATAAAAAACTAGTTGTCAAAATCATTTAAGTCTTTATAATAAGAGGTAGGTTGTGCAATCGTTTTCATAGACTTGCAAACAACATTACAAACGTTTGCACAAATAGGAAGACATTCTGCACAATGAAAAGTAAATTACACATTTTTAGGAGGGGTATACACATGAAAAAGGCATTGTCGATTTTCATGATGCTGATCTTGGTGATTGGCGCTCTTGCTGCTTGCGGACCTAAAGAAGAAGAGAACACGGGTTCAAAAGACAACGGCGAGAAGACAGAAGATGCTTCAAAACCAGAAAAGCTGGTAGTTTGGGAAGATAAAGACAAGTCTGGCTGGCTTGAAAAGGTAGCTGCAGACTTTGAAAAAGAACACGGTATCAAAATCGAGTTCAAAGAAGTTGAAATGGCTTCAAAAATGAAAGAACAATTACGTCTTGACGGTCCAGCTGGTACTGGTCCGGACATCATCACTCTTCCACATGACCAAATCGGTGAACTTGCAGTTCAGGGACACATTAAGGAACTGAACGTTAGCGACGATGTGAAGAGCACTTTCTCTGAGTCTTCAATCTCTGCACAATCTTTCGATGGAAAATTATACGGACTTCCAAAGTCTGCTGAAACTCCAGTATTCATCTACAACAAAGCTCTTATGACTGAAGTTCCTGCTACAATGGAAGACCTTTATGAATTCGCAAAAGCTAATACTAAAGACGGCAAATACGGTTTCCTTGCTCTTTGGGATAACTTCTACTTTGCACACGCTCCAATCGGCGGCAACGGCGGTTATGTCTTTGGCGAAAAAGACGGAGCTCTTGACCCTCAAGACCTTGGCTTGAACAACGAAGGTGCTGTAAAAGGTACTGAGTACATCCAGAAGTGGTATGCTGAAAAGCTATTCCCTAACGGAATCATCGGCGAAAACGGCGGTTCTGCTATGGACGGACTATTCAACGAAGGTAATGTTGCTTCTGTCATGAACGGACCTTGGGCATTCGGCGGCATGAAAGATGCTGGCATCGATTTCGGTGTTGCTCCATTCCCTAAATTCGCTGATGGCACTCCAATGAAGACTTTCATGGGTGTTAAAGGCTGGCACGTATCTTCATACTCAAAGAACATTGACTGGGCTACTAAGTTCCTAGAGTACATCACAAACGACGAAAACGCGAAATACCGTTTCGAGCAAACTGCTGAAGTACCAACAAACGTAGCACTAGTTGACGATCCAGCTCTTGCTGAAAACGAAGGCGCTAAAGCTGTTGCACTTCAAACTCAAGACGCAGTTCCAATGCCAAACATCCCTGAAATGGGAGAGGTTTGGGGACCAATGGCAAGCGCGTTGCAAACTGTTGTAACAGGCAAAGCAGAGCCACAGGCAGCTCTTGATTCAGCTGTTAAGCAAATTGAACAAAACATCCAGCAAAACCACGCAAAATAATAGTGTGATAAAGCATAGCAGTACCTCCCTTGTGGGGGTACTGTTATATTTTCCAATAGGAAATTCCAGTTTCTGCTTTTTCGTAGACATCCAATCGAAAAGTCACAAAGTTTACGAAAACTGCAGTAAAAAAGTCTTTCATTGAGCAAACGGTTGCGCTAGAATAGAGATAGATTAATCAGATGCTTCATGAGAGTGAAAACAAGAGAGTTCGGCATAATACTGAGTGGAAACGCTTCAGTATGGATGACAATGTATTCGTTCTCATAAAGCATCTGATGCTTTTATAAAGGCAAATTTGAATGCTGCAAAACCTACTATAGGGGTGAAAGTCACCAAAGATCTCTCCTATGTGAAAGCACAGCGTTTACGAAAAATGAGCCTTATCAATCATAGAAAGAGAAAGGGGAATATAGGATGAAAGAGAAGTCCTATCAAACCAACCACCGCAAAATAGCAGCAGCCCTTTCGATTATTCCGGGGCTAGGACAGCTATACAACAAACAATACTTAAAAGGGATTGCTTTTCTGATCTTGACGGGTGCATTCTTTGGAGTGTTCTCAGACCTTCTAAACATGGGGTTATGGGGTTTGTTCACTCTTGGAGAACAAACGCCTCGTGACCATTCTATCTTCCTGATGGTTGAAGGGATCCTGGCCGTCATTGTCCTTCTTTTTGGAATCGGATTCTATCTATTCAACTTAAACGACGCCTATAAGGTCGGCTTGAAAAGGGACATGGGCGAACGCCTGAGCACAGTGAAGGAGCAATACCATAACCTGATCGACAATGGATTCCCATATCTGATCATGTCACCTGGATTCCTGCTTCTCATCTTCGTCGTTGTATTTCCAATCATTTTCGTAGTTTTGCTTGCATTCACGAACTACGATCTATATCATTCACCGCCAGCAAAGCTTGTTGACTGGGTCGGCCTTAAAAACTTCTTTGACCTTTTCCAGCTTCAATCCTGGCGTGAGACATTCTTCTCGGTATTATCATGGACAATCATCTGGACATTCGTCGCTACGACATTCCAGGTTTCCCTGGGAATGTTCCTGGCGATTCTCGTGAACCAGAAGGATGTAAAAGGAAAAGCAATTATCCGTACAGTATTTATCCTACCTTGGGCTGTACCAGCATTCGTTTCCATCCTTGTGTTCGCTGGTATGTTCAATGAATCATTCGGGGCGATCAACCGTGACATCCTTGGCTTTTTCGGTATTGATCCAGTTCCATGGATGACAGAGGCGATGTACACGAAAATCGCATTGATCGGGATTCAGACATGGCTAGGTTTCCCATTCATCTTCGCGATGACGACTGGAGTCCTTCAGTCCATTCCAGAAGAGCTTTATGAGGCTGCGACAGTAGACGGAGCGACGAACTTCCAAAAGTTCAAGAACATCACATTGCCGCTCGTACTATTCGCTACAGCGCCAATCCTGATTACGCAGTATACATTCAACTTCAACAACTTTAATATTATTTATCTATTCAATGGCGGGGGACCTGCAGTTTCAGGTGCGAATGCCGGAGGAACAGATATCCTGATTTCGTGGATTTACAGCCTGACGATGACATCTGCACAATACTCCAAAGCTGCTGCCATCACCATGCTGCTTTCATTGATTGTTATCGGTGTGGCGCTATGGCAGTTCAAGAGAACGAAATCATTCCAAGAAGAGGATATGATGTAATATGGGTATCAAACGACAGAAATATATCAGACTGACACTAACCTACCTTGTGATTTTGGCAATGTTTGCGATCATCATTTATCCGCTCCTCTGGATTGTCGGCTCTTCCTTCAATCCAGGGCAGAGCTTGTCCGGTTCAAGCATCATCCCGAAAAATGCGACGCTTGCCCATTATCAGGAGCTATTCGACACAAGCCGAAGCAATTACCTGTACTGGTACTGGAACTCGCTGAAGGTAAGTGTACTGACAATGGTGTTTACAGTCATCCTTGTCAGCCTTACAGCGTATTCATTTTCACGATACCGTTTTATCGGACGTAAAAACAGCTTGATGACATTCCTGATCCTGCAGATGATACCAAACTTTGCAGCATTGATCGCGATTTTTATACTTGCATTATTGACTGGATTGCTTGATACACACCTTGGTTTGATCCTTGTATACGTCGGCGGTGCGATCCCGATGAATACTTGGCTCATGAAGGGGTATCTTGATACGATTCCAAAAGAACTTGATGAATCAGCTAAAATGGACGGAGCGGGACATCTGCGAATCTTCTTCCAGATCGTCATGCCGCTTGCCACTCCAATCATTGCCGTTGTTGCGCTGTTCGCATTCATCGCGCCATTCGGCGATTTCATCCTGGCAAGGATCCTCTTGCGTACAGAAGAAAAATACACCCTGGCTGTCGGTCTTTACGATATGGTTGCCAAGCAGTTCGGTGCTGAATTCACCACTTTCGCTGCTGGTGCTGTATTGATCGCTGTACCGATCGCCATCCTGTTCCTGTCATTCCAGAAGTACTTTGTATCAGGTTTGACGGCTGGTGGAACAAAAGGATAATCTATTAGGGCAGACAATTTTTAAGCAAAGGCCATTTTTGGCCTTTGCTTAAATTATGAGGAGGAGCGGAGATGAAAAAAGTTCTCATCTTCATCTTGATTCCGTTGCTTCTTTTTAGCGCTCTCCCTGTAGGAGCGGTTGAAAAAGAAGGACGAGCTTGGCAGGATGAAACAATTTATTTTCTGATGGTGGACCGTTTTAACAATGGAGACAACAGCAATGATTTCAAGGTTGACACCAATGATCCAAAGGCCTATCATGGCGGGGACTTCCAGGGGGTTATCAACCAGCTGGATTATATAAAAGACATGGGCTTCACAGCAATCTGGCTGACACCTGTGTTCGATAATGTCGACAAAGGCTACCATGGTTACTGGATCAGTGATTTTTACAATACAGAAGAGCACTTTGGAAGCGTTGACAAATTCAAAGAACTGGTAAAAGAGGCACATGACCGCGACATCAAAATCATCCTTGATTTTGTCGTCAACCATGTTGCACCAGAACATGAATGGGTAAATGACCCGGCTAAGAAGGATTGGTTCCATGAGAAGCAAGATATCATTGACTGGACCAACCAGGAAGAGCTGGAAAACAACTGGCTATATGGCCTGCCGGACTTAGCGCAGGAAAACCCTGAGACCAGGCAGTATCTGCTTGACGCTGCTAAATGGTGGATTGAGGAAACGGATATTGACGGCTACAGACTTGATACAGTCAGGCACGTACCTGTCGATTTTTGGGCTGATTTTTCAAAAGAAGTGAAGAGTGTTAAGGACGATTTTTACTTGATCGGCGAGGTTTGGTCCAACGATCCAAACTATATCGCTGAATATGATAAAGCCGGAATTGACGGTTTTGTCGATTTCCCTTTGAATGAGCAGCTGCGCACGGCTTTTGAAAAGCCTGACCAAACGCTGGACTGGCTGTTTACGACAGCTAAAAGAAATGAAACGATTTATGAGAATCCTGAATTGATGGGGAATTTCATCGATAATCATGATATGGTCCGGTTCACAAGGAAAGCGGTCCAGAACAGGCAGCACCCGGGCACAAGATGGAAGATGGCCTTGACTTATATGTACACAGCACCTGGAATTCCGATTGTCTATTATGGCAGCGAGATTGCCCTTGATGGAGGAGAAGACCCGGATAACCGCAGACTGATGAGCTTCAGGGCGGATAAGGAACTGATCGATTACATCACCAAAATTGGCGAACTGAGAAATCAGCTGCCTTCTTTGCAGCGCGGGGATCTCGAGCTTCTGTATGAAAAGAAGGGCATGGCTGTTTTTAAGCGGACATATCAGGATGAGACGTCCGTCGTCGCCATCAATAACACATCCAATACGCAAAATGTCACACTGACTGCAGACCAGCTGGAGGGTGACAAGGAATTAAGAGGGTTGCTTGCCAATGATATGGTGAAGAGCAAGGATGGAGAATACCATCTTTCAATCGACCGGGAGGAAGCTGAAATCTATGTTCTCGCTGACAGAACGGGTTTGAACATCCCATATTTAACAGCAATGGGCGCAGTTTATATTGCATTCTTCGCATTCATTTTCATGCTTGTCAGACGGGCGAAACGGAAGAAGAAGTAACGGGGAAATATTCACCAATATTGCCAATGGCAATTACGGCAACACTGAAAAAAATACGGAAAAAACACGAGTAATTCATTATAATAAAGATAAGGATTTTTTCTGGCAAAAGGGAGGGGAACTTAATGGCTGTCACAATTAAAGATGTTGCGAAGGTAGCAAATGTCGCGCCTTCAACTGTCTCGCGTGTAATCGCCAACAGTCCTAGAATCAGCGAAAAAACGAAGGAACGAGTCAGGGAGGTTATGGACCAGCTTGGGTATCACCCAAACTTCATCGCCAGAAGCCTTGCAAGTCAGTCAACACGGGCTATCGGGCTAGTCATGCCGAGTTCGACCGATGTTGTTTTCCAGAATCCGTTCTTTCCAACAGCCTTGACAGGATTGAGCGAGGGGGCACATGCCAAGCAATATGCTCTCCATATGACAACCGGCAAGACGGAGGACGAGATTTTTGATGGTGTCGTTTCGATGGTTCAGGGCGGCAGAGTAGATGGCGTAGTCCTTTTATATTCAAAGGTAGAAGACAAGGTCATTGCCTATCTGAAGGAAAGAGACTTTCCGTTCGTCGTAATCGGTAAACCGTTTAAAGATGATGAAAATACAAGCTATGTCGATAATGACAATTTTAAAGCAGGAAAAGAAGTGACAGAGCATCTGATTCAGCTTGGCCATGATCGGATCGGATTCATCGGTGGAAACCTTGACCTGGTCGTGACAGTTGAACGCTTGCTTGGTTATGAAAAAGCTTTGCGCAACTCAGGAATCCAGCTTGTCGATGAATACATCGTCAATGATGAATTCCTCCGTGAGAGCGGACAGGATGCAGTCCAGGTTTTGCTATCGCTGGACAAGCCGCCGACCGCTATGGTGGTTGCAGACGACCTGATGGCCCTCGGTGTGTTGAATAAACTCGATGAAATGGGAATTTCCGTCCCAGATGATATTTCCATTGTCAGCTTCAATAACGTCCTGATTGCTGAAATGGCAAGACCTCCATTGACATCAGTGGATATCAATATTTTCGAGCTTGGCTTCCAGGCAGCAAAAAGCCTGATCCAAAAAATAGAAAATCCGGATGAACCAATCAAGCGGATCATCGTGCCATTCAAAATCGTATCACGATTCTCCTGCAGCCAGCCAAAGGACCACAAAGAGGTTATGATTTAATGAGAAAAAGCAAAGCGCGCATGCGCTTTGCTTTTTTTGTGTTTAACCATTTACGATTGTGCCGCCATTGACATGGATGGTCTGGCCGCTGACATAAGTGGAATCGTCGCTTGCCAGATAGACATAGGCAGGAGCCAGTTCGAATGGCTGGCCAGCTCGTCCTATTGGCGCGTTCGTTCCAAACTTCGCTACTTCTTCAGCAGAGAAGGTCGATGGAATCAAAGGAGTCCAGATCGGACCTGGCGCCACACTGTTAACACGGATGCCTTGTGAAGCGAGAGACATCGCAAGGGAACGCGTAAACGTAACAATCGCCCCTTTGGTCGCAGAGTAGTCAATGAGCTTCTCATGGCCCTTGTAGGCCGTAATCGATGAGGTATTGATGATGGTGCTGCCTTTCTTCAAATGTGGAAGGACAGCTTTTGTCAGATGGAACATCGAGAATACATTAGTGCGGAATGTCTTCTCAAGCTGATCGGCAGAAATATCGAGCAGGCTCTTTTGCGGATGCTGCTCCGCTGCGTTATTGACAAGGATGTCAATCTTACCAAACTCATCAATCGTCTTCTTGGCCGCCTCCTCACAGAAATGCTCGCTGCCAACATCACCCGCCAGAAGCAGGCATTTGCGTCCTTCCGCTTCAACCAGTTGCTTCGTGGTTTCTGCGTCATTGCTTTCTTCGAGATAAACAATAGCAACATCGGCACCTTCCTTGGCAAAATAAATCGCCACCGATTTCCCAATGCCGCTGTCGCCGCCCGTGATCAAGGCAACCTTGCCAGCTAATTTCCCGGAACCCTTATAGTTTTCATCAACCGACTTTGGCTCCGGCTTCATTTCCGGTTCAGTACCCGGCTGATGGTCCTGATGCTGGGGCGGAAAGCCCTGCTTATTATTTTCGTTTGCCATGATTCACTTCACTCCCCGATAGTTTAAGTCACATATATTAAATTCCTTAAAAAACCAGAGAAAAAACATGGAAATTCCTTCTTAATGGGGGGAGGAGTAATTAGATTTGGTAAAAAAACATGAATGGCGCGTTATCTAAGCCTTGATGGTAGAAAAAATAGCAGAAATCCCTTCTCACAGCAATGTGGGAGTGCTAAGCATCAAAAATAACCTAATTAGGGGCGGGGACCCTGCCTTTTGCAGAGTTAATTTTCTATGATTTTAATTTAATTAACCTTTTTGCCGTTTTAATTAACCAAAATCAGTTTTTAATTTACCTTTTTCCCATTATAATTTACCTTTTCTCCATTTTAATTAACCAAAACTCGATTTTAATTCACTTTTAGACATAATTTGTAAAAGAAAAGCGGCCTCCCAAAAAGGAAGCCGCTTGATCATCAACCCATTTTCTTTTTAAAGATGGAGTACGTCTTGTAACCGCCAGTCAGGTTCTTGACCTTGAAGCCGTTCTGCTGAAGGATACGGGATGCGAGATATCCTCTCAAACCGACCTGGCATGTAATCAGGATGGTTTCGTCCTTTGGAAGCTCATCCAGGCGGTTGCGCAGGTCATCAAGCGGAATATTCTTGGAACCTTCGATCATGCCGTCTGCGTGTTCTTTCTCAGTACGAACATCAATCATCACTGCGCCATCCTTGATCAGGCCGTCAACTTCGTAATGCTGGACCGTTTCAATTGTTCCATCGACAATGTTGGATGCAACATAACCAGCCATGTTCACTGGGTCTTTAGCAGATGAGAATGGCGGTGCATATGCCAGCTCAAGTTCCTGAAGGTCATAGACACTCAATCCGCCTTTGATTGCTGTGGCGATGACATCGATGCGCTTATCTACACCGTCTTTACCAACAGCTTGTGCGCCGTAGATTTTCCCGGTTTCTCTGTCGAAGATAACCTTAAGTGACATTTGCTCTGCACCTGGGTAGTAGCCAGCGTGTGAAAGGGGATGGATATGAACCACTTCGTATGGAATTCCGAGTCTGCGCAATAGCTTTTCGCTGTTTCCAGTAGTCGCTGCTGTCAGCTCGAAAACTTTAACGATTGATGTGCCAAGTGTACCAGGATAGGCAATATTACGGCCGTTAATATGATGTCCGACAATATGAGCCTGTCGGTTAGCCGGCCATGCCAGCGGAATCATCGTTGGCTGCCCATTGATGTAGTCTGTTACTTCAATCGCGTCACCCATGGCATAGATCGACTCGTCTGATGTCTGCAGGTATTCATTGACCTTGATGCCGCCGCGTTCGCCCAATTCTAGTCCTGCACCGACTGCAAGCTGGTTTTCTGGACGTACGCCGATTGACAGGATAATCAACTCTGCATCAAGAACTTTGCCGCTTTCAAGCACAACCTTCGTGCCATTATCCTGTACGTCTGTGATTCCGTCGCCAAGGACCAGCTCAACGCCGTTCTTTCTCAGTTCATCCTCGACGATTGCAGCCATCTCAGGATCGACAGGACCCATTACCTGCGGCAATTTCTCAACAAGCGTAACATCTACTCCTGCATGGACGAGGTTTTCAGCCATTTCCAATCCGATGAAGCCGCCGCCGATGACAACTGCATTCTTTGGTTTATTGTCTTCAAGATATGCTTTGATTTTATCCATATCAGGAATGTTTCTTAGAGTGAAAACATTCGCGCTCTTTAAGCCTTCGATTGGAGGAACGATTGGCTTCGCTCCCGGTGATAAAACAAGGACATCATAGCCCTCAGTGTATTCTTCGCCAGTCTGGACATGTTTTACCGTTACCGTTTTTTCTTCACGATTGATTGCAGTCACTTCAGAGAAGTTGCGGATATCCAGGTTATAACGTGCGTTCATGCCTTCAACTGTCTGAAGGAGCAATTTCTTTCGGTCTTCAATTACGCCGCTGATATGGTAAGGCAGACCGCAGTTTGCAAACGAAATGAATTCGCCTCTTTCAAAAAGAACAATCTCTGCTTGTTCATCCAATCTTCTAAGTTTTGTTGCTGTAGTTGCTCCACCTGCTACGCCGCCTACGATCACGGTTTTTTTACCCATTGTATTAGTCATCCTTTCCGTGAAAATGTATGTTTTTATACCCCTACTGGTATATTAACGTGAAAATAGGGGGAAACCAATAGAACTTTGTGAAGGATTTGTGAAACTTTGAAATTCTGACCGATAAATATCACATCTTCTATACTACATTTAGAATACAAAGAAGCTTCCATAATTTTGTGAAGCATTCATGACTTTTATATATAGAAAAAGCGGACGATGTTTCCATTGTCCGCTTTTGCCCATCCTATTTAGTTTTAGCCCAATTATTATCGATAATTCACAAACTGCACATCTACAGTAAGGTCAGCTTCCTTAACTGCCGCTATGATTTTTTGGAGGTCATCGCGGTTCTTACCGGTAACACGGACCTGATCATCCTGAACCTGGCTCTTGACCTTCAAACCGCTATTTTTAATGAGGGTGTTTATTTTCTTCGCGTTTTCCTTGTCAATCCCTTGAACCAGCTTTGCTCTCTGGCGGACAGTTCCTCCTGAAGCACGTTCAACTTTTCCGTAGTCAAGGTTTTTTACAGGAATCCCGCGTTTGATCATTTTGCTGAATAGAACGTCCTTCAACTGGTCAAGCTTAAATTCATCATCGGAAATGAGGACAAGTTCCTCCTTATCAAGCGAGATTTCACTTTTGCTCCCTTTAAAATCATAACGGGTCTGGATTTCTTTCATTGCGATGCTGATTGCATTGGTCACTTCGGACATTTCAATTTTGGATACAATATCAAAAGAGCTCTCTTTAGACATGTCTACCTCCGGAATAGGAAAATTTGCGGCGCACGCTTTTGCCAATGCGCTTTCGCTTTTGCTTACATTATAGTAAAATATAGCAGTTCAAACAACTTTACGTAATTGGGTATCTTTTGTTTTAAAAACTTAGGAGGGATTTTATGTCCTTAAATGAATATACAGGTCAGACTTTGAAGATGACTGTCGCGAGGATTGCTGAATACGGCTATTTTTTAACGGATGGAGAAGAGGATGTGCTGCTCCATTCCAACGATACGGACAAGTCGTTTGAGGAAGGGGATGAGGTGGAAGTTTTCCTGTTTGTTGATTCACGTGGTCGTCTCACGGCAACGACGACCATCCCCAAAGTACAGGTTGGAAAATATGATTGGGTTCCTGTTGCAGGTGTAAAGGAAGGGATCGGCGTATTCCTGGACATCGGCATCAGCAAGGATATTTTGCTTGGGGAAGAAGATTTGCCGGTCGTGAAATCGGTTTGGCCTCAGGAAGGGGACTTGCTGTACACCACGCTGCGGGTCAATCGGAATAATATGATTTACGCGCGTGTGGCGACCGATCCAGTCATTCAGGAGATTTCCGTTCCTGCAACAAGAAGTGCATTCAATAAAAACGTTCATGGCTACATCTACCGTACAGCACGGGTCGGCAGCTGGATCATCACGGCTGAAGGCTATAAAGGCTTTATCCATGAATCACAGCGCAGCACAGAGCCGCGGATTGGCGAAAAAGTCGAAGGGCGCATCATCGATGTCAAACCGGACGGGTCCGTCAATATTTCGCTGCTGCCGCGGAAGCAGGAGGCTCTCGATGAAGATGCCGAAAAGATCATGAATTATCTTGACCTGCGGAACGGAGCGATGCCTTATCATGACAAGAGCATGGCGGAGGATATCCAGGAGCGCTTCGGCATGAGCAAAGGCTCTTTCAAAAGGGCGCTGGGCAGGCTCATGAAGGAAGGAAAGATCTATCAGGAAGACAACTGGACATATAAAAAAGAAAAATAGAGCCGGCCGGCTCTATTTTTCTTTTTACAGATGATCGGTTTTCTTGGAGTATTCGTTCTTGCCTGCTTTGCGGTTCTTTTCCCGCATCATATTTTTTTCATGGCGAAGGGCATTATTGTCCTTTGCTTTTTTATCGTTATCAGAGGTATGCGGCATAATAAAAACTCCTTTCAAGTTAGGTACATTTTATTTTCCCTAAAACCTGAAAGGAGTATGTAACTTATGATGGCAGTTTGTTTAAAAAGAAAATAGCAATTGTGCCAGGGCCGGTATGGGATCCGACTGCTGCACCAATAGAGGTGATGTAGACATCCTTAGCCTTCAGCTCTTCCAAGATCATGTTTTTCATCTCAGTCGCTGTGTCAAGATCGTCCGCATGGCTGATTCCGACTACCTGCTGTTCAAATCCTTCACCGCGCTCCTTCATCACTTCGACAATCCTGCGGAGCAGCTTTTTCTTTCCGCGGATTTTCTCGATTGGAACCAGTTTGCCATCTTCGACATTGAGCAGCGGTTTGATATTCAAAAGGCCGCCGACAAATGCGGAAGCTTTTGAGACTCGTCCGCCTTTTGCGAGATGGTCAAGGTCATCAACTGAAAATAAGTGCTCCATATGCTGGCTGTGGAAGTGGACTGCTTCGACGATCTCTTCTTTTGATCTGTTCTCCTTAGCCAAACGGACAGCTTCCTTCACAACAAGTCCATAACCGAGGGAAGCACATTTTGTGTCAATAATGGTCAAGTTGAAATCTGGATAGTCCTCCTTGACCTGTTCAGCGATCATGACGGCCGTCTGGTATGTTCCGGATAATTCAGATGAGAACGCTATGTATATTCCGTCCTGATTATTCTCGGCCATATCTGTAAAAACATCTTTAAAACCAGCAGGAGAAGCCTGTGAGGTTTTAGGGAGATTGCCAGCTCTGATTGCATCGTAAACTTGTTTAGGCTGGATGGTTCGAAGGTCCTCATACTCGGTGCCATCAATCTGGACCTTCAATGGGAATAAAGTTGCTCCATTTTCTTCATAAAAATTCAGTGGCAAATCACATGCACTGTCAGCCATGATTTTTACTGACATAACTTTCACCTGCTTTCAACCTATATATGATAATAGTTTATCGGGAATATCGCAAAAAGACAATTAAATGTAGTGATTTTCGGCAAAATAGGGGTAGAGGATGAATAGACAAAAATAAGGGGGATTTACATGATCTGGTTGGAAACGAAAAAAATCATCATTGTCGTCATCGGGGCATTCCTGAATGCGATGTCGCTGAATTTCTTTTTGATACCGGCTAATGTATACGCCAGCGGCTTCACTGGTATTGCGCAGCTCGTATCAAGTATCCTTGGGGAATTTGCACCATTCAATATTTCTACTGGTATCCTTTTATTACTTTTGAATATCCCGGTGACCATCCTCGGCTGGATGAAAGTAGGGAAATCATTTACGCTGTACAGCTTTATCTCTGTTGCGCTATCATCCTTCTTTCTCGAACTTCTCCCGGTAAAAGAAGTATCAAGCGACATTCTGCTGAACGCTGTTTTTGGCGGCGTGGTAGCAGCAATCGGTGTCGGGCTGACTTTGAAGTGGGGGGCATCCACAGGTGGAATGGATATTATCGCGATGGTGCTTTCGCGCATGAATGATCGTCCGGTTGGTACATATTTCTTTCTCCTGAATGGCATCATTATAATGACAGCTGGTTTTGTGTTCGGATGGGAAAATGCGCTATACACCCTTGTCGCCTTGTACGTGTCGACCCGGGTGATCGATGCGATCCATACCCGCCATGAGAAATTGACGGCGATGATAGTTACCAAGAAGTCTGATGAATTAAAGAAGGCCATCCATGACAAGCTCGTCCGCGGCATAACATTGCTGCCGGCAAAGGGGGCATTTTCAGGGGAACAAAAGGAGATGCTGATCATCGTCATCACGAGGTATGAATTGTATGATCTCGAACACATTATCAAAGACGTCGATCCTCAGGCATTCACCAATATCGTGGAAACAGCAGGAATCTTCGGGTTCTTTAGAAGGGAGTAATACTGAAAAAGGAGGTTTGTGAATGAGGAAAATCAGCTTATTGATCATTCTCCTCCTGATGGCCGTAGCACCTGTACTGGCAATCGGAGAAGAAAAGCCATCATCAAGACAAACGGAATTCAGTTTTTATGTCGACCCTGTAGCGGGACCGGAAAAAGCGGTGTTTGAACTCGTTCTGATAAACACAGGTAATAATCCGCTTGCCTTTGAGTTTCCAACCTCGCAGAAATATGAACTGACAGTAAACGATCCGTCGGGGAAGAAAGTTTATCAATACTCAGATGGAAAGGCGTTCACCCAGGCTTTCGAAACAGTGACACTAAAGCCGCGGGGAAAAATCAGCTGGAAGGAAAGCTGGGATTATCTAGCAGCAGGGGAGCGTGTGAAAGAAGGCGAATATACGGTTACCGCGAATTTGAAGGCCATCAGCGTCAATGGCAAGCCGATTGCTGACAAAAAGCTGATGACTGATGCAAAAACGATGTACATCCCTGGCGAAAATCCGGTTTTTAAAGGAGTGCGGGCAGAAGGTAGCAAGGGGACATATAAAGTCTCCGGGGAAGCCAGGCCGATCCATGGCAAATTTTATTATACGGTAGAGGATGGCCACAATGAATTGGTCGGTGAAACTGAGCTGATTTTTACAGAAAAGTACCCGCAGTGGAAACCGTTCACCATCGACATTTCCATTCCCGAGAACAAACTGCCTCAAAATGCTTCGCTCATCCTGAATTTGTACGAGAGAAGCAAGGACGGCGAAATTATTCACACATATCCTGTTTTGCTCGAAAGATTCAATAATCAATAAGAATAAAAGCAAAAGCTGGCGGTGATTTCCGCCAGCTTCTGCTTTTACTTGCTTTCGATAGAATTCAGCTCGTCCTGAAATGACCGAAGCTGCTCTTTTTCAGCCATTGTCGTGTTGGCATAGGCTGAAGAGAGAGCGTTTTTCGCTGTGCTGATGGCCGCCGCTTGTTCCGCAGGCTCTGCAGTCTGGGCTAGCTGGACAGCTTTCCTTGCTTCCTGAAAAAGCCTGTTTCCCATTTAGATTCCTCCTAATGAGGACTCTTTGACATTGGCCATTTTCTGAGCTTCAGCTTCGGCATACGTGGTGTGGTAAGGGATTCTTTGATCATGCTTGGCGACAGTATCTACACCTTGCTGTACAAAACGCTTGGATTTATTGCTTTTACCCATCGTTGTACCCCTCCATCTACGAGCGAATTTGAAACAGGCTTGAAGCCGCTTCAAGCATAGTATGTGCTTTCACTGGAAAAACAAACAGCGTTGCGCCAAGAGGTTCGATTTGGCAGGAGGCCAATAATGTGAGTAGCAGAAAAAAAAGCCCGACAGGCATGCCTGTCGGGCTTTAAGGGACGTTTTAGAGAGCTTTTAGATTGAGCAGATCGTTCAAATACACACCGATCCCATCTTCTTCATTTGTCAGCGTCATGTCATTTGCGATGTTTTTCACTTCGTCGACCGCATTTCCCATCGCAATTCCGCGCCCTGCGTACTCAAGCATTTCCAGGTCATTGTCTTCATCACCGAAGGCAATGATCCTTTCAGCCGGGATTTGGAAGTAATCCGAAGCCCGCTTCAAGCCAACCGCTTTATTCAGACCGCTTTTGACGATTTCCACCACATGGAACGGAGCTGCCCAGCTGCGGTGGTCAATGACTTCCGCATGTACCTCGGACAGGTGTTTGCGTATTTTGCGGACATCGTCCTCGTCTGAATGAATCAGCATACTTGTAGGAGAAGCCTTTAGAAATCTCCTCAAATCGCCTGTCGTGATGTTCGGATTGCCCATATTAAAGATATCCATCAATTTTTCATCGTGATAATGAACGTACACATCATCGATGACCTCGGCGATGATATTGTGGAATTTGAAGTCCTCGAGCGCTTCGACAATGTCTTTTGCCACATCGATGGACAGTGGTGAATGATGGACTCCCCAATTGTTATCAAGCGGGTGGTGTACGAATGCTCCATTGAAGTTGACGATTGGCGTGTCCAGTTCAAGCTCATGGTAATACATTTCGCTCGAACGGAATGGTCTTCCGGTAGCAATCATCACAACATGGCCCGCCTCACGAGCTTTTTGGATGACATGTTTGTTCTTGTCTGAGATGGTTTTTTCATCTGTAAGTAAAGTACCATCAAGGTCCAGTGCAATTAAATGTTTTTCAGCCATAATTACTCCTTCTTTTATCTCTTTTTTTTATGATATGCGTATGAGTGGCTCTTTTTTCGTAAGAGTTTTACAATACATATATTGGATGCAGGTTAATTGGTTGTATAACCACTATGGTAACCATTTTACATATAAATTGTAAATAAATCATTCTTGATACTTAAAAGAGCGGTAAAGTTTGTAAAACCGTTTCACATCCGGGAGGAACCTAAGTTGATTTTAGTCGAGAAGAAACGCATTAAACATATTCCCGTTCTCCATGTCGTAAAACAAAAGCAATTTTCAGAAGAAATCCCATTGATTATATTCCTGCATGGTTTTACAAGCACAAAAGAACGCAACATGCACTACGCTTATCTTTTTGCCGAAAAAGGATTCAGGGTCATCATGCCTGAAGCCAAATATCATGGTGAACGGAACGAGGGATTAACAGAGATGGAGCTGGGCTTCAAATTCTGGGAAATCGTCCTTGCTTCAATCGACGAGCTGTCAGTAATAAAAGAGGAATTAGTGGCAGAAAGCCTGGCTGACCCGAACAGGATTGGCGTTGCAGGTACATCGATGGGCGGCATCACGACGCTTGGTGCCCTGGCGAAATATGAATGGATTACGGCGGGAGTCAGCTTGATGGGCAACCCATCGTTCGAACAATTTGCTTTATGGCAGCTGAATGAAATGGAAAAAAGGAATGTGGAGATTGGATTATCTAAAGAGGACATTACCGAGCTTCTGAACGAAATTAAAAAATACGATCTCAGCCTCCAGCCGGAAAAATTGAATAATCGCCCGCTGCTGTTCTGGCATGGAAAGCTAGATCCGGTTGTTCCATACAAAGCCGCGTATGATTTTTATGAGCAAAACAGGAAAAGCTATGAGGGAAAAGAAGGGATATTCGGATTCATTACCGATGAAAAAGCGGGACATAATGTTTCAAATGCTGGAGTCATGGCTGCGGCAGACTGGTTTGAAAAGCATGTATAATGCCTTTATGCTTTAAATGAGCATGAATGATTGTTATGATGGAAATAAGAAAAGCGATACAAAAGGAGTGTTCACCGTGGATCAAGATTTGAAAGATAGCATAATGGGCGCGCTTGAAATGGTTGTTGACCCTGAACTTGGCGTGGATATTGTCAATCTGGGGCTTGTATATGATGTGGATTTGAACGAAGAAGGACTTGCTACTGTCACGATGACATTGACATCAATGGGCTGCCCGCTGGCAGGAACGATTGTTGAGCAAGTCAAATTGGCACTGGCTGACCTTCCTGAAGTAAAGGATACTGAGGTTAACATCGTTTTCAACCCGCCATGGTCAAAGGACATGATGTCCCGTTATGCGAAAATCGCCCTTGGCGTCAGAGATTAACAGAGGCAGCAGCAGGAATGAATCCTGCTGCTTTTTTAATGGAAAGCGATAGCTTCCATCCGGATCGTGACTTCCAAGGTCACAAAATTGTCATACAAACTGTCCAATTGCGCGATTTTATGTGAGGTAGTTCACTTAGGCATGTTGGAAACACATATATACTCCTTATATAGAGATGTTTTAAAGGAGGCGCCAATGATGTTTGCCAGAGATTTTAATAAAGACCCATTCATCGTGATTTGGGAATTGACAAGAGCCTGCCAACTTAAATGCCTGCACTGCCGTGCGGAAGCACAATATAGACGAGATCCGCGGGAATTGTCCTTCGAAGAGGGCAAAGCGCTGATTGACCAGATATATGAAATGAATAATCCGATGCTTGTCTTTACGGGTGGAGACCCGCTGATGAGGGAGGATGTTTTTGATATCGCTGCGTATGCGGTTGAAAAAGGTGTGCGTGTTTCAATGACACCTAGTGCAACACCTAATGTGACGAAGGAAGCCATTGAAAAGGCAAAAGAAGTCGGCCTTTCACGCTGGGCCTTTAGCCTTGACGGCCCTACTGCTGAAGTTCATGACCATTTCCGCGGGACTGCGGGCTCCTTTGATCTGACGATTGAGCGTATTAAGTATCTCCATGAACTGGAGATACCAATTCAGATCAATACAGTCATATCCCGCTACAACATTGATTATCTGGAGGAAATGGCGAAGCTGATCGAGGAATTGAATTGCGTGCTTTGGAGTGTGTTTTTCCTTGTGCCGACAGGTCGAGGCCAGGAGAAGGACATGATCTCACCTGTTGAACATGAAAAAGTATTCACCTGGCTGTACGATTTAAGCAAACGGGTGAAATTCGATATTAAAACAACTGCAGCACAGCATTACCGCCGTGTCGTCATCCAGCAGAAAATGCGGGAAGCAAAAGACCATTCGGAAGAAATCGATTACTTGACCGCGCTCACGAAAGAGGGGCTCACAGGTTCAATTGATGGTCTTGGCCGTGCACCAAAAGGGGTCAATGATGGTAACGGCTTTGTGTTCATCTCTCATATCGGTGACGTCTACCCAAGTGGATTGCTGCCTGTAAAAGCTGGGAATGTGAGGGAACAGCCGTTAGCTGAAATCTACAGGGAGTCTCCTGTCTTCAAATCCTTGAGGAATCCTGATGAGTACAAAGGGAAATGCGGTGTATGTGAATTCAGGCATGTATGCGGCGGATCACGCTCTCGTGCTTTTGCGATGACCGGAGATTATCTGGAGAGCGAACCATTCTGTGTGTACATTCCAAAAGCGCTGAGAAAGCAGAAGCAGCAAAATTAAAATGAAATGCAGCTCCATCAATCAATGGAGCTGCAAACTAGAAAACGCTGGTGAGCCTGAGGGTTCACCAGCGTTCTTTATATGAGGGGAAAGCTTAATCTATTGAGCAAAAGACTGCAGGGCAATTTTCGCAGCCGATTTCCTGGCGCAAATAATCAACATCGTGTATGATGATTTTTCCTTTTTTAATCGAAATGATTCCTTCCCGCTTAAGGTCGTTCAGGATACGGTTTGTGCTCTCGCGGGAAGTGCCGCAGAAGTTCGCCAGTTCCTGATTCGTCAATGGCAGGTCAATCAAGATGCCGGTATCCTTTTGGATTCCATAGCTGTTTGTCATCCGGATCAAGGTGGAGAAGAGTGCGCCTTTTTTTCCGTTCAGGACCAGGTCGCGAAACTTTGTTTGTGTTTTGCGGAAATGGTCGCTCATCCATTTCATGAACTCAAAAGCAAGTGATGGGTTCTGGAAAATTTCCTTTTCAATGACATCTTTTCTGATCGCGGCGATTTTCGCATCCTCAAGAATCAATGCACTCAAGAGGTATTTTGGTGCATCGGTAAATAACGTCAGCTCCCCGCAAATATCATTTTCACCACAAATTCTTAAGGCAAGCTCGCGGCCGTCCTGGGTGACTTTGCTGATCTGGACCTTGCCGCCAAGAATCAAGTAAAGCTCCTCTGCCTCCATGCCTTCCTGGAACAGATATGAACCCTTCTTGACATGGATCGTCCGGTCGGCGAACTGGAGCAATTCTTTAATTTCAATCGAATGAGTTACTTTCGTTGTATTTGGCATGGTCATCACCCTTTTACTTAGATTGGCTCTTATCTTGAAGAGCCTGGTTCCGTGACTTGATTACTGTTGTCACAATAATAACATCACGGTAGTGTTAACTAAATATTGATACAGGAACTGTCAAAATGTCGTCACAATATAAGGCTTTTTTTGTTCACAGATTTGAAACAATATTCGTCTAGTCTCATTATATCGAGTGTGAGGGGCGTTTGTTTGGCATGTTTGGAGTTATATGTGACGGTTTATTGAACAAAGAAGAGGTGTGAAGTTCACCACATCAAAATGTTTTCAATTTTTGTACTATTCAATTAGAAATATGGCCGTCAAATTCACTTCATCAATTCATTCCTTAAGGAAAGGGGTAATAATGAATCGTGAAAAACGCAAGAATCCAATTGCCGCTTCAAACGCTTAGTCTTGTTGCAGGTTTCATGGTATGGGTGATTTTATCTTCTTTGATGCCTTTCATAAAAGAAGAGATCCAACTGTCTGCCAACCAGATTGCGATGGCAACAGCCAGCCCGGTTGTCCTTGGGTCTGTCCTGAGAATCCCAATCGGATACTGGACGAATAAATATGGAGCACGTAAACTATTTTCGGTCAGCTTTGCGTTTCTGCTGCTTCCGGTATATTTCATCAGTCTCGCCGACTCTTATCGAGATCTCCTTATAGGAGGATTGTTCATCGGTATTGCCGGGGCTGTTTTTTCGGTTGGTGTGACCTCCCTTCCGAAATACTATCCGAAGGATCGTCATGGATTTGTTAATGGAATTTATGGAGTAGGCAACCTGGGAACAGCACTCACGACTTTTTCCGCTCCCGTTATTGCTGCCCAATATGGCTGGCAGAATACAGTTAAGCTATATATGGTCCTGCTTGTGGCCTTTGCTTTATTGAATTTCTTCTTTGGTGACAGGAAGGAACCGAAAGTTGTCACTCCTTTAGCGGAACAATTCCGGAGCGTTTATAAGAATCAAAAGCTCTGGGCGTTAAGCTTGTTCTATTTCCTCACATTTGGAGCCTTTGTTGCTTTCACGATCTATTTGCCGAACTTCCTGGTGTCACATTTTGAACTTGATAAGGTGGATGCTGGATTGCGGACTGCGGGATTCATCGCCCTTGCTACCTTCTTCAGGCCGATTGGAGGCTGGCTGGGAGATAAATTCAATTCTTTCATCATCCTGATGTTCGTTTTCGCGGGTATGACGATTTCCGGTATTTTGTTATCTTTCATGCCTTCGCTGGCCTGGTATACTATCGGCTGCCTGGCTGTGGCAATTTCTGCGGGGATCGGGAATGGAACAGTATTCAAGCTCGTTCCGCTTTATTTTTCAAAACAGGCCGGAATCGTCAATGGCATCGTTTCAGCAATGGGGGGATTAGGAGGCTTCTTCCCGCCGCTTATGCTGGCATTTCTGTTCAACCTTACAGGCCATTATGCGATCGGCTTCATGGCGCTCTCCCAGGTTGCGCTGGCAAGCTTGATCATTGTGATATGGATGTACTATCAGGATAAATTAAGTCTTGCGGCCAAGGTCATGGACCATACGATCGAAGGAATCATGATCACAGATGTGAAATGGACGATTCAACATGTGAATCCTGCATTCACCACAGTGACAGGCTATAGTGCAGAAGAGGTGATCGGGAAAAACCCGAGGATCCTGCGTTCTGGCAGGCACGGCGAGGATTTTTACAGAGAGATGTGGAAATCGATTAAGGAAAAGGGTTTCTGGCAAGGCGAAATCTGGAACAGGAAGAAAAATGGACAAATTTACGCTGAATGGCTGACCATCAGCCCTGTAAAAAACGAAGCAGGTGAAATCAAGAACTTCGTTGGCATGTTCAGTGAAATGAACCAGAAAGCCAAATAAGCTTTATTTTGGAACTGCATCATTGACGTGATGCAGTTCTTTGTTTAAACTCTTTTCGGTAACGAGGATGCTTGCACGACATTAGCCGATTACATTATCGTACACGCACATGTTCTGATAGAAGCAGCTAAGGAGAATTTTATGACAACATCGTGACAATTCTTGATAAAAACACTGTCTTGGCAGTTTTTATGTTGTAATATAGATATAAGGATACAATCTACTATTTAAATAGAGGGCTATTGATGTTACTGTGAGAATATTAACAGTTAACAACGTTTCTTGCTGATACAATGTCAATAATCATAACTTCTATAATTGGAGTTGACACAGATGGTAAAAAACATAATCAAAGATAATTTGAATAGACCACTCCGCGATTTGCGAATTTCTGTTATAGATCGCTGTAATTTCCGCTGCCAGTACTGCATGCCTGCAGATATTTTTGGTCCTGACTTCGCTTTCCTTCCAAAAAGCGAGCTGTTGTCATATGAGGAAATCGAACGCCTGGCAAGAATATTCATAGAATTAGGCGTGGAAAAAATCAGGCTCACAGGCGGCGAACCATTGATGCGCAAAGATTTACCAATTCTTGTGAAAAAGCTGAACGAAATCGAAGGCCTGAAGGATATCGCGTTGACAACGAATGGTGTACTTCTTCCAAAGCATGCGGAACAGTTACGAGCAGCAGGTTTGAAGAGAGTGAATATCAGCCTCGACAGCTTGAAGGATGAGCTGTTTGGCGAAATCAACGGCCGAAATGTCGGTGTCGGTCCCGTCCTTGAAGGAATCAAAGCGGCAAAAAAGGCAGGGCTAGGCGTCAAAATCAACATGGTCGTCAAAAAAGGTCTCAATGACAGCGAGATTCTGCCAATGGCTGAATTCTGCAAGAATGAAGGCCTAGAGCTTCGATACATCGAATACATGGATGTAGGCAGCACGAATGGCTGGAAAATGGATGATGTCATAACGAAAAAACAAATCTTTGATATGCTTCAGGAACAATTTGAACTTGAACCAGTTGATCCCGAATACTTTGGTGAGGTCGCAAAGAAATACAGATATAAAGGAACTCATATCAATGTTGGCTTCATCTCCTCCGTATCCGAATCATTCTGTTCAAGCTGCACAAGATCTCGCTTATCGGCGAACGGCCAGATTTTCACCTGCCTGTTCAATGGAAATGGCCATGATATCCGTGATTTCGTACGTGCAGGCGCGACAGATGATGAAATCCGCCAGCGGATCACCGATATTTGGAACCACCGTACAGACCGGTATTCTGATGAAAGAACAGCTGAAACAGTCGCAAACAGAAAGAAAATTGAAATGTCCTATATCGGCGGTTAAAGACTCCTTCGGGGGTCTTTTTTGGTGGCAGCGTGTTTAGCCAAACGAATGAGCGTTATCTTTTGACTTGGTCGATATTTCGAAAATGTGGCCGATATAATTCAAAATTAGCCGATAATGAGGCATGTCCTGACGATTGAATCTGATAAATCATCTGCCCCTGCCAATTTGGGCATACTATGTTTCCGACTGATGGGAATATGGGTATATGATTATCTACTATAACTTTGTTGGAGAATGCCTGATGATAAAAAGAAGAATTGAATTTTTATTTGTTTTCATTTTGATTGCTTGTGTTTACCTCGTTTTCTTTACGAGCTACAGTCAGTATGTCAAAGGCGCGGCGATCATCACTTATGGTGTCATCATCCTGATCAGCATGTATTCGTTGATGCTTGAAAACCGCTCTGCCCAGCACACGCTGATGTGGATGTACGTGATGGTTCTTTTTCCAGTGGTCGGATATTTCTTTTATTTGTTTTCCGGCCAGCTGTATCTGAAAGGTTATCTATATAAGAGCAAGCGGACGCGTGACCGCGATGAATGGGAAAGAATAATGAGGAAGGAAGAATCGAGGGATCTTTCTTTTCTAATCGAGAACCAGCTATGCTTTGCCCAGTATGCGAAGAATGCGTCCCTGACTCCCATTACGACAGCTTCGAAGGCCAAAATTCTCAAAAATGGAGAAGAGACATTTTCCGAAATCAAACGGAAGCTGCGGGAAGCAGAGGAATTCATTCATATGGAATATTATATTTTCCGCTCAGACAGGCTTGGACGTGAAATCATTGAAATCCTGATTGAGAAAGCACAGCAGGGAGTAGAAGTACTGTTTCTGTTCGATGCGGCTGGAAGCATGAAGCTGGCGGCGAAGGAACTAAAGGATATGCAGGATGCGGGGATTAAAGCCATGCCTTTTTCTCCATTGAAGTATGGATTTTTCAACCAAAAATTTAATTTCCGCAATCATCGCAAGATTATCATCATCGACGGGGAAATTGGGTTCGTCGGCGGTTTGAATGTAGGGGTGGAATACCTCGGGGAAGATGAGAAATTCGGATTCTGGCGTGATACGCATATGGTGCTTACTGGTGAGGCTGTGTATACACTTCACAATGTCTTCCTGCTTGATTGGGAATATGTTAGTGGTGAAAAGGTTCTGGAAAATCACCGTGCGGTAAAAGAACCGAAAGAGGAGGACGAACTGGATGGAGCCATCCAGGTTGTTGCCAGCGGACCTGATACACAGCAGGGAATCATGAGCGATTTTTACTATACGATGATGTCCTGTGCGACAAAGTCCATCTGGATTGCTACCCCATATTTTGTGCCGGATGAAGCGATCCGTACAGCACTCCGCGTGGCTGCAGCCAAAGGTATCGAGGTCAGGATCATGGTTCCGGAAATCAATGACAGTTATCTGACCCAGTATGCCAGCCGCTCTTATTTTTCAGAGCTGCTGCGGAACGGCGCTGAGATCTACTCATATAAGAAAGGTTTCTTGCACCAGAAAGTCATTATTGTCGATGGAAACATCGCTTCAATTGGAACAGCCAACATGGATATGCGGAGCTTCCACTTGAATTTTGAAGTGAATGTCTTCCTGTTTGGCACCAGTTCCATCAGGGATCTTGTCGCCCATTATGAAGAGGATATGGAAGATTCGGAAAAAATCAGCCCCGTCCAATATTACAAACGCGGATTTTGGGAGAGATCTAAAGAATCATTTGCCCGCCTTTTCTCAGGTGTATTATAGTTGTCTCTATTCAAAGGAAAATGACTCAATCGGACAAGAACTGTTGAGGAATCAAAACTGAATGCCAGAGGAATGGAAATCAACGGACTATTTTTACAAGCCACTATAAGAAAACAAGAGGGTGCCCAAAAGTTCTACCTTTCGGGCACCCTCATTTTCTTGAATTATGCAATATACCTCGGGAACAGGATATTGTTTTCCAGATGTACATGCATGAATGTATGGGATTCCAGTGCTTCCAGACGCTTGTACACCAGGCGGTATGTTCCGCAAGCATCCAGCGGCGGATTAAAGTCAGCGGTAATTTCTCGCAACTCTTTGAGAATGGAGCCGGCATGGTCATGTTCTTTTTCCAGTTCTGCAATTTCAGCCAATATCTCTGAACGCTTTCCTTCACTTGCTGAATCCAGTTCAAGAAGCAGAGGGAACACCGTTGCCTCTTCTTTTGCTGTATGCTCAAGCAATTCCTTCTTTAATTCATAGAACAGCTCATATACCTTTAATAGTTCTTCATGACGGTCGCCATGGACCTTCGCAACTTTGGTCACATAAGGACTGAGCATCGTCAATTCTTCTTCCAGTTCGCGGTGGTACTTATTCTTGATATGCTCGATCAATTCTTCAGACCCAGTTTCTGTCCAGACTTCCATGTTTTCAGCAGTACCATTATGCTTCTTGTAAAGCTCTTCAAGCTCAGCCATGATTGCGGGTACATCCAGGTTCTGTTCTCCTGCAGCTTCGGAGAGGGGACGATTGCCTCCACAGCAGAAATCGAGTCTGTTTTTCTTGAATAAATCACTAGATTGCGGGAATATATTGACAATATCTTTAACTAAAGAATTTTGATCAAAAGGCATGTTCATGTAAAAAACCTCCAATGATTTGTTTAGTACTGTTTACATACTCATCATAAAGGAAATGGTTTTACTACTTGGTGATGTGCATCACACTTCACAAAAAATCTACATATTTTCCCTCGTTTTTATGAGAGAATACTGTGAGGTTTGTTATGTTACCGATTTTACATTACTCTTATAATGAAAAAGGGTAATCCTAGAAGTTAAGCGTGTAATAGGAGCTGATTATATGTTAGAGAAAAGAAACCCTATTCCAATTGGAGAGGCAGTAAAAAGAGTGATGGAGCACAAGAAGCAGGGCTCCACTGAATATGTTTCGATCAACGAAAGCTACGGCAGATATCTTTCTGAGGACCTGAAGGCAACAAGTGATGTCCCTCATTTTGACAGAGCGCCGTATGATGGATATGCAATCCGTTCAATCGACACCGAGGCAGCTTCACAATCAAATGCAGTTGAATTTGAAGTAGTGGACCACATTGGGGCCGGAATGCTGACTGATAAGGAGCTTGGCCCGTTCCAGACAGTCCGCATCATGACAGGGGCACAGATGCCTGTCGGCGCCGATTCGGTGGTCATGCTTGAATTGGCCAGTGAAGTGGAGCGCGCCGGAAAAAAATATATGGAAACAAAGCGGAAGCATAAACAAGGCGAGAATGTATCCTACCGCGGCGAAGATGCAAAAGAAGGGGAAGTCCTGGTTAAAAAAGGGACGTTCATCAACCCGGGCATCCAAGCCATGCTTGCGACATTCGGATATGCGAGAGTTCCTGTTGCCAGGAAGCCGGTGATTGGCCTTTATGCGACGGGTACGGAACTGCTCGATGTCCATGAGCCGTTAGAACCCGGGAAAATCCGCAACAGCAACTCGTACATGATTTCAGCACAGATTCTCAGAGCTGGAGCGGATGTGAAATACTTTGGCCAGCTTCCTGATGATTTCGATACTTGCTTCGAAGCAGTGAGCAAGGCAATTGAGGAAGTCGACTTGTTCATCACGACTGGCGGGGTTTCGGTCGGAGACTATGACTATCTTCCGGAGATCTATGCAAAGCTTGGAGCTGAAGTCCTGTTCAATAAAGTAGCCATGAGACCTGGCAGCGTCACAACAGTGGCCCAGTTTGACGGCAAGCTGTTATTCGGCCTTTCCGGCAATCCTTCAGCCTGCTATGTGGGCTTCGAACTGTTCGCCCGACCAATCATCAGGACCATGCTCTTTACCCAACAGCCTCATCTGCGGAAGGAAAAAGCGATCCTGGATGCGAACTTCCCAAAAGCAAATCCATTTACCAGATTCGTCAGGAGCGCCCTGGCCATTCAGGATGGAAAACTCGTTGTAACGCCTAGCGGACTTGATAAATCTAACATCATCATGAGCCTTGCGGGTGCAAATTCTCTCATGATTCTCCCTGGCGGCACTCGTGGTTTTGAAGAAGGAACGGAAGTGGAAGTGCTGATGCTGGAAGACCATGTGGGCAGTGATTGGCCTTGGTAAAGCCCGTTCTTTTCCAGATTGCAGGCTATCAGAATAGCGGGAAAACGACCCTTGTCACCACACTGATTGAACACCTGTCTGCGACAGGATTGAAAATTGCGACGGTGAAGCACCATGGACATGGTGGAAAGCCGGATATTCTGGAATCCAAGGATTCAGGGCGCCATATTAAAGCGGGCGCTGCAGTCTCCCTTGTAGAAGGGGGAGGCCGAATCATCATCCAGGCTGAAAATGGCCTATGGACGCTTGCTGAAGAGATTGAGATTCTCTCCTCCTTCAAGACGGATCTGATTTTGATTGAGGGGTACAAAAACGAGCCATACCCGAAAGCGGTCATCCTTCGTGACGAAGCTGATTTGGAGCTTTTGGAAAGGCTCCAACATACCAAGGTTATATTTTGCCGTGACCAAGAGCTTGTAAATCAGCTGCAGCATCTGGATCTTCCGGTGTTTAACACGGATGATCCAAACGGACTCAAGTGGATTACTGCCTATATTGAAAATCAAAATAGGTGATAAACCCCAAATTCGTTCGAAAAAAAGCCAGGAAAAGTTCTTAAATTAGACATATTCGGCGACTTTTATCACTGTCACATCACACTTGCCCAGTTAGAATGTTAATGGGGTTGATGTTTGTTAGATACGTGTGAGGTGAGAGCGATGGAAATGCTACAGGTCTTTATGTGGATTGTTTTTCCCTATACAGTGGCAGCAATCGTTGCGATGGGGATAGTATGGAGATATGATGCAGCAGGAGAAGAAGCAGCTGCGTCCACATCGGGGAAGATCCTCGTATATGTGGTGAAAGGTCTGATGGCGGCAAGCACAGCAACAGGCATTGTCATCGTGCTCTCCAGCAAGATTTCAGATGAACCCATATTGCTGCTTAAATGGCTCGTAAGCCTGGCCCAATTGGAGCCGGACCTTACCCTGATCCTGGACATTTCCATTCTCTCCAAGGTCCATTTTATCGTCGTGTTCCTGTTTCTTTTAAGCCTGGCGTTCACGAAAGAATTTTATTACCTGTTCAAGCCCCATTTATATTTAAAAAAGAAAATATTGAAGCTCCAATTTGAAAAAAGAGGCTGAATCCCTTAGGATTTAGCCTTTTCTATTTTAAAGAAAGTATAAATTTTCGTGAACAGTGCCCAGCCCCTCGAATCAGCTCTTTGTCCTAGGCGTTGTCCTTTTCTGATGAGATTTGACAGTTCAGTGTCTTTTGCCATTTCTGGCGGGAAAATGTGATGTGTTTCACTTTTAAGCAGTGCGGGCTCCATTATAGTTAAAGTATGAAAGATAAGGGAGTGTTGAATCATGAAGTTATTTATGCCGAAGCAGCATGGAGCATGGGCGATGCTGATCATCCCGTTCTGGCTTGGAGCGGCCGCCAGTGAAGTGACATGGCAGCATATCCCGTTTTTCATCGGGTGGCTTTTATTATATTTGGGAACGTATCCACTTTTGCTGATGTTCAAGAAGAAGAAAATGTCCTTCTATCGTAAATGGACAATCATCTATATGCTGCCGGCTTTATTGTTCTTGATGGTTCCCTTGTTCACACAGCCAACAATTGTCTACTTTGGTTTCACCATGATTCCATTTTTTATAATTAATGCCTATTTTTCAGCTAGAAACAAGGATCGTGCCTTAATGAATGATTTGAGCGCTATTGTCGTTTTTGCGATAGCAGGGCTGGCAAGCAGTTACATGGCCGCAACCGAAATCAATGAGAATGCCATTCTTGTATTTGCAGCATCCATCCTTTTTTTTACAGGAAGCACCTTTTATGTGAAAACGATGATCCGGGAAAAAAAGAATGCGCAGTTCAAATGGATCTCCTGGTCTTATCATTTCATCGTTCCTGTCTTATGGTTAGCAATCGGTGAGATGGTCGTGGCCATCGCGATGCTGTCGAGCTTAATCAGAGCAGTTGCTTTTTATGGCAAACCCCTCTCAGTCATGAAGGTTGGAATCTATGAAATTGTCAACGCAGCCTTGTTCTTCATTATCATGCTGTTTGCCATCCTGTAATACGAAAGCCGCCAGCAAATTGCTGGCGGCTTCTTCTATTCTATATTGCAAACTTCGATTGGACAGCCCTCACAATCGATTTCTCTCTTTAATGTATCAATGGCATGTACGGTAATATACCCTTTATCGATGGAGATGATCTTATTCCTTCTGAGCTCGCTCAACAGCCGGTTCACGACTTCACGAGAGGTACCGCAGAAGTTTGCGAGCTCCTGGTTGGTGAGGGAAACGTCTATCCTTTTCCCGTCTTCCGTGTCAACCCCATAACTGTTCACCATGCGGATGAGCGTGGAATAAAGAGCTCCTTTCTTACCGTGAAGGACAAGATCCCTGAATCTTGTTTGTGATTTGCGGTTCTGCAGGGACAGCCATTTGATCAGTTCGAGAGCCAGGCCATTATCCCTTGCGAGTTCATCTTCAAGCTTCTCCTTTTGGATGACTGCGACACTTCCGCTTTCAGATGCTCTGGCATTTACGATATGGCTCGATGCCGGACTGAACAAAGCCAGCTCACCAACCAATTCCCCAGCCGAACACATCCTGATGGTCAGCTCCCGGCCATCAGGAACCATCTTACTGATCTGGAACTTCCCGCTTTGGACAATGTAGAGCTCATTCGCTGTGTTTCCTTCTTCAAAGAGAAAGCTGCCTTTATCGAACTTTTTGATTGAATGGACCTTTTCAAACAGCTTATTCAAATTTGGTGACAGGGTTGTAGCAGCTAGCATGTAAATACCACCTTATTTCGGGAATGATACTCCCTTCCGTATCAAATATTAATATTATTATATTGTAAAGCATATAAAATCATCAATAAAATTGTGAATTGTTCACATATTGTTAAAAATTTAGTTGCGTTTTTAAAAAACTGTTCTTATAATAAAAAGTAATTTATTTATAAATATAAGTTTAGTTGTTTATTTATGCATAGGATGGGAGGAGGGAAAAAGTGAAAGCAGCAATAATAGGAACGACAGGATATGGGGGCGGAGAGCTGATCAGAATACTTTCCCATCATCCCGAGTTTACCATTCACTCGATCCACACGACGAGAGATGAGAAACCGGTCTCGGAAGAATATCCCCATTTGACAGGTATTTTTGATAAAGTCCTCACCAAGATTGATACAGAGAAAATTGTCCAGGAAGCAGACGTAGTGTTCCTTGCTACTCCTTCCAAAGCTTCTGGGAAACTTGCCGGCGCCTTTCTTAATAAGGATATAAAAGTCATTGATCTATCTGGGGACTTGAGATTGAAAAGTCCCGCAACTTATAAAAAATGGTATCAGCACGACCCTGTCGATCAATCGCTGCTGGAGAAAGCCGTATATGGGCTGTCTGAATGGAACAAGGATCAGATAAGAGAGGCAAGTTTCATTGCGAATCCAGGCTGCTATCCCACGGCTGTCCTCCTGGGGCTGGCACCGTTATTGACAAGAAAAATGGTTGATCCGAGAAGCATCATCATCGATGCCAAGTCTGGTGTTTCCGGAGCGGGGAGATCGGCTTCAATTGGTACTCTTTACGCTGAGTTGAATGAAAATTTCAAAATTTACAAGGTGAACGAACATCAGCATATACCAGAAATTGAACAGCAGCTAAGCCTTTGGAATGATGAGGAATTGCGTATTACATTCAGCACTCACCTGATACCAGTCACAAGAGGAATCATGGCGACGATGTATGTGGAGCTGAAGGAAGAGTGGACTACTGATAGGCTGATAGATTTATATAAGAAGGTGTATTCCGGCCATCCATTCGTAAGAGTTAGGAAAAAAGGCGTCTTCCCTGCAATCAAAGAGGTAAAAGGATCCAATTTCTGCGATATTGGGCTTCATGCCGACGAGAGGACCGGGAGGCTGACCATTGTGTCGGTGATCGATAACTTAATGAAAGGCGCTGCAGGGCAGGCTGTCCAAAATGCCAATATCATGTTTGGGCTAGATGAAAAAGCAGGACTGGAAATGGTCCCGCTGTATCCATAAAGGAGGGCAATATGTATCAAATCATAACTGGCCAGAAATCGATAAAAGAAATTACGGATGGCAGCATCTTGACGCCAGAAGGATTCCAGTGCGGCGGGGTCCATGCAGGCTTGCGTTATAACAAGCTGGATTTAGGAATGGTCGTCAGCGAGATTCCGGCAAGCTGTGCGGCCGTGTACACTACAAGCAGCTTCCAGGCAGCACCATTAATTGTCACACAAGATAGCATTGCCAGCGAAGGTATATTGAAGGCGGTCATCGTCAACAGCGCATGTGCCAATGCATGTACTGGAGAGCAAGGGTACAAGGATGCTTTGAATATGAGGAAGATGGCTGCCGAAAAGCTCGGTATCGATGCGCATCATGTTGCGGTAGCTTCTACAGGTGTCATCGGGGAATACATGCAAATGGGCAAAATCGCAGCAGGGATTGAAAATCTTGCTATTGGCCAAACAGCTGAAGATGCACAGAATTTCCAAACAGCTATTCTGACTACGGACACTGTCACGAAGCACTGCTGTTATTCTGCAGAGATTGACGGTAAGACGATTCATATGGGAGGAGCCGCCAAAGGATCTGGAATGATCCACCCTAATATGGCCACGATGCTCGGCTTTCTGACAACCGATGCCAATATCCCAAGTGAACATCTCTCTGCTGCGCTAAAAGAAGTAACGAACACTACCTTCAATCAAATCACTGTTGATGGCGATACATCAACAAATGATATGGTGCTGGTGATGGCTAATGGAGCTGCAGGAAACAGACCTTTGAATCCAAACCATCCCGAGTGGCCAGTTTTCATCAAACTGTTACAAGAAAGCTGCGGAAGTCTTGCGAAACAAATTGCCAGGGACGGAGAGGGAGCGACGAAGTTGATGGAAATCTCCGTTAAAGGTGCGGGGTCCGATGAAGAAGCAAGACAAATAGGCAAGCAAATTGCAGGATCGAATCTTGTGAAAACAGCTGTATTTGGGGCAGATGCAAACTGGGGCAGGATCATCGGTGCGATAGGCCAGAGCAAGGCGGAGGTAAATCCGAAGACAGTCGATATATCCCTTGGGAATATAGCATTGTTAAACGCAAGTACCCCGGTCGCCTTTGATGAAGATTTAGCCAGGGAGTACCTGATGAACGACAAGATACAGATTTTCGTCGATCTTCATTTGGGGAGCGGCAGCGGGATGGCGTGGGGCTGTGACCTTTCCTATGATTATGTGAAAATAAATGCAAGCTATCGGACATAAAGGGGCGGATCAATTGAAAACGGTGGTCATAAAATGCGGCGGAAGTGTGCTGGAGGAGCTGAGTGAACAGTTCTTTACTAGCTTACAAGAGTTGATGGACGATGGATATAGTCCGGTCATAGTCCACGGCGGCGGACCAGCAATCAATAAGATGCTTGATTTATATGGGATTCCAGCACAGTTCGTGGACGGTCTAAGAGTAACATGTGAAAAGACGATGGAAGTTGTTGAAATGGTCCTGTCAGGCAAGACAAATCGCCAATTGTGCAGTCTCATGAAGAACAATGGATTCCTTTCGCTAGGCATCAATGGCAGTGACGGCTTATGCCTTCAGGCTGAGTACATTGATAAGCAAAAGCTGGGCTATGTGGGGGAAATCAGAGATGTGAATACCAGATTGATTGGGATGGTCATTGAAAATGGATATATACCAGTGATTACGCCAATCGGGATCGCTGAGGATGGCTCCAGGCTGAATATCAATGGAGACTATGCTGCAGCCTCCATCGCAAAGGCAATGAAAGCCGGGCATTGTGCTTTTGTCACCAATGTCGATGGCATTCTGATCGGAGGGAAGCTAATCAGTGAACTAAACGAAAGTGAAGCAGAAAACCATATTTCGGATGGAAGCATCCACGGAGGGATGGTTCCAAAAGTTCAATCCGCTTTATCGGCGGCGGCAGCTGGAGCAGGGAAAGTCATGATCATATCCGGAAAAAAGCCATTCTATAAAAATAACAGCTGGCACGGGACAGCGATTGTGGCGGCAGAAGGGGAGTTAAGATGAGCTATTTATTCCCTACTTATCAAAGGTGGGAAATTGAACCTGAAAAGGCAGAAGGAACGATGATTTTCGGTAAGGACGGCCGTCAGTACCTTGATTTCACCTCCGGCATTGGTGTCAGCAATCTGGGCCATCGTCCAAAGGAAGTTGAACAGGCGATCAAGACACAGCTCGAGTTATTCTGGCATGTTTCCAATCTGTTCCCTCAAAGCATTCAGGAAGAAGCGGCTGAAAAGCTTGCAGAAGCATCAGGACTGGATTGTGTTTTCTTTGCAAACAGCGGTGCCGAAGCAAATGAAGCTGCGATCAAACTGGCAAGGAAGGCAACCGGCCGTCCAAAAATCATTACATTCCTGCAATCATTCCACGGCCGGACCTTTGCCGGCATGGCGGCTACTGGCCAGGATAAAATCAAACAGGGCTTTGGGAGCATGCTGGAAACATTCATCCACTTGCCATTCAATGATCTGCAGGCACTCGAGAATGAACTGGATGCAGAAACAGCCGCTGTCATGATTGAAATCGTTCAGGGTGAAGGCGGTGTCCATGTCGCAAATGAAGAATTCATAAAAGAGGCAGCTAAACTATGCTCTGAAAATGGTGTGCTGCTCATTGTCGACGAAATTCAGACAGGAATCGGCCGTACAGGAAAACCATTTGCTTTTCAGCATTTCGGCATTGAACCAGATATCATTACCGTGGCGAAAGGACTGGGTAACGGGCTGCCAATCGGCGCTGCTGCAGGCAAAGCGGAACTCGCCGAGTTTTTCGGTCCGGGCAGCCATGGATCCACTTTCGGCGGAAACCCGATTAGTACTGCAGCGGCATCAGCCGTTATGGAAATTGTGTTTGACAAGGATTTTCTACAGAAAGCAGCCGAGAATGGAAACTATCTGTTCGATCTCCTTCAACAACATCTCTGCAGTATGGATATAGTAAAAGAAATCAGGGGACTTGGACTGATGGCGGGAATTGAACTTACGGTGACAGCCCAGCCGATCCTTGCAGAAATGAGGCAAGCGGGAATCCTTGCCCTGCCGGCAGGAGAAAAGGTGATCAGACTTCTTCCGCCGCTTAATGTGACCAGGGAAGAGATAGAAAAAGCTGTTCATATCCTGAAAGGAACACTAAGAAAGCATGTAATCACAGCTTAATGGCTGTATATTTTTCGCAGTAAAATGCATAAAAATAAAATTTGTTAAATAAAAATTCAACTGGAGGGGTGTCTAATGGAAGGATACCTGCATCTTGCTGACGGCAAAACATTTCAAGGGCAGTTGCACGGAGGCATAACTGAGGAAGGAATTGCCGGGGAAATCGTATTTTTTACAGGAATGACAGGATATCAGGAGGTGCTGACAGATCCCTCCTATAAAAATCAAATAATCGTTTTCACGTACCCATTGATTGGAAATTATGGCATCAATGATATGGACTTTGAAAGCAAAAAACCGCATGTGGCAGCTGTAATTGTCCATGAAGCAGCCAAAGACGCCTATCATTATGAAGCAAAATATTCATTTACGGAATATCTGAAGAAATGGAACATCCCTTTACTTGAACACGTTGATACCCGGGAGCTGGTTAAAAGCATACGGCAAAATGGAACGATGCCAGCGGTTTTATCTAGTAAACCAGAATGTGGCACAAGTTGTGACACTCTTGAAGGCCTCAAGGTTCAGGAGGTATCTGCATCGCAACCTGAAACAATCGGGATGGGAGATACACACATCGTATTGATTGATTACGGCTTCAAGAAATCAATCGCAGAATATCTGGTCAGGCAAAAATGCCTGGTGACAATCGTCCCTTACGATTATACCTTTGAACAAATTGGATCATTGAACCCTGACGGAGTGCTTTTATCAAATGGCCCTGGGGACCCGAAGGAATTATTAGCCCAACTGGAGGAAATTAAGAAAGTGATTCAGCATTACCCGGTGCTGGGCATTTGCCTGGGCCATCAGCTTGCTGCCCTGGCACTTGGCGGGGATACAAAGAAAATGCTTTTCGGTCACCGTGGAGCCAACCAGCCGGTACTCGATCTGAAAAAGAACCGCGTCTTTATGTCTTCACAAAACCACAGCTATGCAGTGGATGCAAACAGCATTGCAGGCACAGGCTTAAAGGTCCGTTTTTACAATCGAAATGACCAGTCCATTGAAGGGCTTATTCATGAAAAATGGCCGCTGGTCACGGTCCAGTTCCATCCCGAAGCAAGCCCGGGACCAGAAGACAGCGCCTTTATTTTTGAGGAATTCATTCAAACAGTCAAATACAGAAAGCGGAGAGAAGTCAGCTATGCCTAAAGATAAAAGTGTTGAATCCATTTTAGTAATCGGCTCGGGCCCCATCATTATCGGCCAGGCCGCTGAATTCGATTATGCAGGGACACAGGCCTGCATTGCATTAAAAGAGGAAGGGTACCGGGTCATTCTTGTGAACAATAATCCGGCAACCGTAATGACAGATCATCTATATGCCGATGCGGTTTACTTTGAGCCGATGACCCTCGAAGGTGTAGAGAAAATCATCGAGCGGGAAAAACCAGATGGCATCCTTGGAACTCTTGGAGGCCAGGCCGGATTGAATCTCGTCTTTAAGCTGAGTGAAAACGGCATTCTTGAAAAACACAAAGTGAAAGTCCTTGGGACATCGGTAGCCTCCATTAAGCAAGGGGAGGACAGGGAGGCCTTCCGCAGCCTGATGCACGAATTGAATGAGCCGGTTCCGGAAAGTGAAATCGTTCAACAAGTTGAAGAGGCTGTTGCTTTTGCCGAAAAAATCGGCTTCCCGCTGATCGTCAGACCTGCTTATACACTGGGTGGTACTGGCGGAGGGATTGCAGGAACAATGGAAGATTTAAAACTGCTTGTCAGTGGCGGTTTAAATGAAAGTCCAATCAAGCAATGCCTGGTAGAAAGAAGCATTGCTGGCTATAAAGAAGTCGAATACGAGATGATGCGTGACTCAGCAGGGACGTGTATTGCGATATGCAATATGGAGAATATCGATCCGGTGGGAATCCATACTGGGGATTCCATCGTCGTCGCACCATCACAAACGCTGACCGACCGTGAGTATCAAATGCTAAGGACATCGGCCGTTAAAATCATTTCCGCCTTAGGAATTGTCGGCGGGTGCAATATCCAGTTCGCCCTCGATCCTGAGAGCAAAAATTACTATTTGATCGAGGTAAACCCAAGAGTCAGCCGGTCATCGGCACTCGCTTCAAAAGCGACCGGGTATCCAATTGCCCGGATGGCGGCTAAACTCGCTGCGGGCTATAACCTTGCAGAACTGAAGAACCCCGTTACAGGGAACACTTTCGCAAGCTATGAACCAGCACTTGACTATGTAGTGGTGAAGATACCGAAATGGCCGTTTGAGCAATTTCCTCAAATCGACAGGACGCTAGGTACGCAAATGAAGGCAACAGGAGAAGCAATGGCAATCGACAGAAGCTTCGATCGGGCTTTCCTCAAGGCGGTCCGGTCATTGAATATCAAAACCGTGGATTTGAAGCTGCCTGCTTTAGCCAGTTTATCGATAGAAGAACTGTATGCACTGGCAAAAAAACAGACGGACCAGCGGTTATTTGTATTGCTCGAACTGCTGCGTCGGGGCGAAGGAATCTTGAGTCTCCATGAGAAAACAAAAATTGACCTATTCTTCCTGTCAAAATTCAAGTCTTTGATTGAGGTTGAAAATTCGATTCCGCATTTTGATATCGAGGGTATTACGGCTTCTGAACTTGAATTTTTAAAGGCGAGAGGATTCAGTGATGCTTTCCTTGCTCAGGAATGGAAGGCAGGAGAGGCAGAAGTTAGGACGCTGAGAAGGAAGTTCGGAATAAATCCAGTTTATAAAATGGTTGACACATGTGCAGCGGAATTTGCATCTGCGTCTAATTATTTCTATTCCTGCTATGGCGGAGAGAATGAAACTCCGGCACCAACGAGCAAACGAAAGGTGCTTGTCATTGGAAGCGGACCGATCAGCATCGGCCAGGGGATAGAATTCGATTATTGTTCAGTTCATGGTGTTTTTGCCCTTCGTGAGGAAAATGTAGAAACGATTATGATCAACAATAATCCAGAGACAGTCTCAACAGATTTTGCGATTTCTGATCGCTTATACTTTGAACCCATAGCCTTGGAAGATATCTTGAATGTTATTGAAATGGAAGGGATTCAGGAAGTGATCGTGCAGCTGGGAGGCCAGACCGCTTTGAACCTTGCCAGGGATCTTGAAGAGGCTGGGGTGAAGTTGCTGGGAACAAGTTCAGCGACAATTGACTTATTTGAAGACCGAGATCAATTTTATCAGATGCTCGATCAGCTTGGAATCCCTCGGGTAAAAGGAGAAACTGCGGCCGATGAGGCTGGGCTGCTTGCTGCTGTTGAGCGAATGGGCTTCCCGGTTTTGATCAGGCCTTCATATGTGATCGGCGGATTGAATATGGTCGTGATTCATAACCAGCAGGAGCTTCAGCATGTTCTAGAAGGGGCTAAAGTCCACTACCCCATTCTGGTTGATCAGTATCTTGAAGCAAGGGAGGCCGAACTGGACCTCGCTTCTGACGGGGAACATATCCTGGTTCCAGCAATCGTCGAGCACATCGAAAAAACGGGAGTCCATTCAGGTGACAGCTTTTGTATCATCCCGGCGCAAAGCTTGACAGAAGAGACAAAGCAACTGATGGTGTCTTACGCAAAGAAGATTGTAAAGCACCTAAGCTATAAAGGTTTAATGAACATTCAATTCATCGTAAAAGGCGAAGAAGTATATCTGCTTGAAGTTAACCCGCGTTCCAGCAGGACAATGCCAATAGTAAGCAAGGTAGCCGGCGTGGAGTTAGTGAAAAAAGCGACAAAAATATTGCTCGGGAAATACTTTTTGTCGAAAGACGAAATCATTCTGGATTCCAAGGCATCTTTTGTTTGTGTAAAGCACCCGGTATTTTCGAATTTTGCCTTGAAAGGGTTGGATTCCAAGACAGGTCCGCAAATGATTTCTACAGGTGAAGGCATCAGTATCGGTGCCTCCATTGAGGAAGCGCTGAATAAAAGTTTTCATTCCATCGGAGGCAAAGCGTTTAAGGGAGCCATTGCATTTACTGATCAGGATGATCATTTTGAATTTGAAAAACAGTTTCCAAACTCGACGTTAATGCAGATGGGAAATGTCAAGGACCTGCAGCAGCTATCAGCTTTGTATTGTCCGGGGACAACAGAGAACGATGTTGCGTTAAGGGAATGGGCGGTCAAGAATCGGAAAATCGTGATGACCCAGCCGGAGACTTTAACTGCTCTATTGCAAAGTCAGCGTGTGAAAACATGGGAAGTGAAGGCACTGGGTGAGTGGCTCACAAAAAAAAATGAGGAAGTGGTGGCAAAATGACGGCATTGCAACAGCTTGGTATTGACTTAAAAGGTAAGGACTTGCTGACATTGGCAGATTTGGAGAAGCATGAGATCCTGGCGCTGCTAGAAAAAGCGAGGGTCCTGAAGGAAAAGACGTTAAACAAACAATATGAATATCCGTTAAAAGGCAAGATCCTAGGAATGATCTTCGATAAATCGTCCACTCGTACCAGGGTTTCCTTTGAGGTAGGGATGATCCAGCTTGGTGGAAGTGCTCTTTACCTGAACGGCAATGACCTTCAGCTTGGACGCGGCGAATCTGTAGCAGACACCGCAAAGGTGCTCTCTCAATATCTTGATGGCATCATGATCAGAACCTTTTCACATCAATCTGTTGAAGAGCTGGCTGAGCACGCTGACATTCCGGTCATCAACGGGTTGACAGACCTGTATCATCCATGCCAGGCTCTGGCTGATTTAATGACGATTCAAGAAAAGAAGGGAAGTTTGGAAGGTCTCAAGCTTGCCTATATCGGGGACGGCAACAATGTTGCCCATTCACTGATGATTGCCTGTACAAAAGTCGGAATGAATGTATCGATTGCTTCTCCCAAAGGTTATTTTCCAGATGAAGCTATAACAGCACGTTGTGAGGATTTTGCAAAAAACAGCGGAGCAAAGTTGGTCATTACGGAATCTCCGTTAGAAGCTGTCCAGGATGCCGACATCATTTACACAGACGTTTGGACCAGTATGGGCCAGGAAAATGAAAATGAGCAGAGATTAAAGGATTTTCATGAATATCAAGTAAATGAAAGTCTGCTCCAGGGAGCAAAAAAAGATTATCTTTTCCTGCACTGTCTGCCAGCCCATCGAGGCGAAGAAGTAACAGCAGACGTAATCGATGGCCAGCACTCCGTCATCTTCGACCAGGCAGGCAACCGGCTCCACGCACAAAAAGCCCTGTTAGTGGAGATCTTGAAGGATTGAAATGAATGAAAATCATGGGCCCAGAAAAGCAAGTAATAATTGGTCCGTTGGATTGGTTTTTTTTCGAAAGCACCTATGTCACTTCAAGAATTATCAAGTTTTATTTTAAAATAGATTCTAGTTGAGTTCCCTCGTTAAGTTTAGAAGCTCTGTTGATTGGAGTGGAAGGCGCGAAGAATCCACCGAAAATGCTAACGCATTTCCATCGTGCGTGGGTCTATTCGGGGAAGCTTTTCAGGGCCAGCGGGAGCAGCTGGACAGGTGAGACCCCGCAAGCGCGAAGCGATGAGGAGAATCAACCCCAGCCCCAAGGAAGAATTGCTTATGAAAAAGACGGCAGTTGGTCTTTTTCATATTCTTCCAGAGGAAAGTGAAGCTCCTGGAACGGAAATCAACAGCCCAGTGTGTCCATCAACAAAAAAGACTGTAAACAATCACGATTTTCATCGAGTTTGTCTACAGTCAGAACCGGCTATTTTCGATAGCCGGTTTTTAACGTATATTAAGAAAAGAAAATAACCAGTGGACCAACGATGAAGCAGTAAATTGCAAAGTACTTCAAATTCCCGCGGGCCATGATATTCATGAACCATTTTAACGAGAAGTAGGAAGCAATCAGTGATGCAATAAACGCGAATATATAAGGAATGGCCAATTCATCAAGATATGGATCCTTTAAAATGTCGGAAAATCCCAGGATCATTCCGCCTACACTGACCGGAATATAGAGCAGAAAGGAATACCTTAATGCTGTTTCCTGCTTCATCCCAAGAGTCATCGCCGCGACAATGGTTGCCCCTGAGCGGCTAATTCCGGGAATCAATGCGACTGCCTGTGCAAGTCCCACTATAATAGCGTCCCTGAAGCTCAAATCTCCGTCATTTTTACGGCCGCGCATATTGCGGATCAGCCAAAGAGCAAGTCCAGTGACCAATAATGTAATGCCGACAGTTTTAATCGATGCCAAATGTTCCTCAATGAAATCCCCAAACACGACCCCAATGACACCAGCAGGAATCGTACCAACGATCAGATAAATAATGAACATAAAATCTGACTTTGCTTCAGGGTCTTTATTTTTAAGATACGCAAGACCGTTAACGATTAAACGCATAATATCTTTACGGTAAATCAGCAGCACTGCGAATAGGGAAGCTGTATTAACCAAAAGGGCAAAACTCATCCCTTCAATTGTCAGTCCAAAAAAATGCTCAGCGATTTCTAGGTGTCCACTTGAAGAAACCGGGATAGGTTCCGTAATCCCCTGGAACAGGCCCAGGAAAATATATTTCAGCAAATCATAAAAATTTTCCATAATAAAATCCATGTCCTCCGCAAATTTTTTTAACTCATACACACTAATGTAACGCATTCACTTTTTTTTGTGAAGGATAAAATAAACAATAATACTTTATTTGAATCCGCAAATAATAAAATAGCCGGAATACTTATGAAGGAGGAAGGCAAATGGGTCAAAGTCATCAGTTCCGTGCGGGACAAAAGGCACCGAATAATGGGGTTTATATTGAAATTGGCGAGACAGGGAGCAATGTCAACAATCCGCAGAAAATCAAGCTGAGAGCAGGAGACCGTTTCCCTGAAAACTCGAATCATAATCGCCACTGGACTTACATGCCAAAGTTTAAATAAGTCTGTATTCGCCTGGGTCAATATTTTCTGAAAAGCATGACCTGAACGGGCGAAAGTTTAAATCTTCAGCGTGGAAGAGAACAGTATGAAAAAAAGAGCCTTAAATAAATGTAAAAAGCCATCCAGTGCGGATGGCTTTACTTATTGGAAATTTTTATTATAATAAAAATAAAGGTCAAAAAAGGTCAAAGGAGTGGTTGGGTTGGATTTGAATAAAATGACGGAAAGCTTGCAGAATGCATTTGTCTCAGCCCAGACCCTGGCTGTTCAGCATAACCATCAGGAAGTCGATGATTTACATCTCCTTCTATCCATATTAGAGCAGGAAAACAACCTGGCAGAATCATTGTTGTCGGGTCTGGGGGTCAATATAAAACAGTTTAAGGAAGAGTTATTGACGTCCCTGTCCAAAAAGCCCCAGGTCATTGGCAGCAGTGCGGAACAGGGCAAATTATATATAACCGCAGCATTGCAAAGAGTTTTGGCACAGGCAGAAATGGAAATGAAACAGTTTGAGGATGATTATTTATCGGTAGAACTCATTATGCTTGCTGTCATTGAAACTTCCGGATCCGTGTCTGGTGAGACTCTTAAACAGCTGGGACTTACAAGAGAGAAATTAGTAAAAAGAATCAGAGAGGTTAGGGGGAATCAGAGAGTGACTTCACAAAACCCTGAAGCTACTTACGAAGTGTTAAAGAAATATGGGCGCGATCTCGTCGAAGAAGTTCGTGCAGGCAAAGTTGACCCTGTAATTGGCCGGGATAGCGAAATCCGCAATGTCATCCGCATTCTTTCCCGGAAGACAAAAAACAATCCAGTCCTGATCGGGGAACCAGGAGTCGGGAAGACAGCCATTGTTGAAGGCCTGGCCCAAAGGATCGTGCGCAAGGACGTCCCGGAAGGACTGAAAGACAAAACGGTTTTCTCGCTGGATATGAGTGCATTGATCGCTGGGGCAAAGTTCCGAGGAGAGTTTGAAGAACGATTGAAGGCTGTATTAAATGAAGTGAAAAAGAGCGAAGGGAAAATCCTCTTATTCATCGATGAACTTCATACGATTGTAGGCGCAGGTAAAACGGAAGGAGCAATGGATGCAGGAAATATGCTGAAGCCGATGCTTGCCCGTGGGGAGCTGCATTGTATTGGCGCGACCACCCTCGATGAACACCGGAAGTACATTGAGAAAGATCCTGCACTCGAACGCAGATTCCAGCAAGTCCTGGTCCAGGAACCAGATGTGGAAGATACGGTCTCCATTTTAAGAGGATTAAAAGAGAGGTTTGAAATTCACCATGGAGTAAACATCCATGACCGGGCATTAGTCGCAGCAGCGTCCCTGTCTGACCGATATATCACTGATCGATTCCTCCCTGACAAGGCAATCGACCTGGTAGACGAAGCATGTGCCATGATCCGGACCGAAATCGACTCGATGCCTTCAGAACTGGATGAAGTTACAAGGAGAGTCATGCAGCTTGAAATCGAAGAAGCAGCCTTAACCAAGGAAAAAGATGAAGCCAGCCAGGCACGGCTGGAGGCACTGCGAAGAGAGCTTGCGAATCTCCGTGAAAACGCTAATGAGATGAAGGCAAGGTGGCAGAAGGAAAAAGAAGGTATTCAAAGAGTTCAGGAAAAGCGGGAACTGCTTGAAAAGCTTCGCCGTGAGCTGGAAAAGGCCGAGAATGATTATGACCTTAACAAGGCTGCTGAATTAAGGCACGGACGAATTCCTTCCCTTGAAAAAGAATTGAAGGAACTAGAAAGAGAAATTAGTGATAATTCAGGTGACCGGCTCCTGCGCGAAGAGGTGACCGAAGAGGAAATTGCATCCATTGTATCCCGCTGGACGGGCATTCCTGTCATGAAGCTGGTTGAGGGGGAACGGGAAAAGCTCCTCAAGCTTGAAAGTATCCTGCATGAACGCGTTGTCGGCCAGGAGGAAGCAGTTTCCCTTGTTGCCGATGCGGTTTTAAGAGCAAGAGCAGGGATCAAGGACCCAAACAGGCCAATCGGATCTTTTATTTTCCTCGGTCCTACAGGGGTAGGAAAGACGGAACTGGCTAAGACGCTAGCCCAATCTCTTTTTGACAGCGAAGAACATATGATTCGCATCGATATGTCGGAGTACATGGAAAAGCATGCGGTATCCAGGCTGATTGGTGCCCCTCCAGGATATGTTGGCTATGAAGAGGGCGGACAGCTAACCGAAGCTGTAAGAAGGAATCCCTATTCCGTCATCCTGCTTGATGAAATCGAAAAAGCCCATCCTGAAGTGTTCAATATCCTGCTTCAGATGCTGGATGATGGCCGGGTAACAGATTCCCAGGGAAGGACGGTCGATTTCAGGAATACGGTCATCATTATGACTTCCAATATTGGCTCACAGTTCTTGCTGGAGCGCCATGAAGGGGAAGATGCCATCTCTGCAGGAACACGGGATTTGGTTATGTCCCAGCTGAGAAGCCATTTCCGTCCGGAATTCCTCAATCGTGTGGATGAAATTATTCTATTCAAACCACTTGCATTGAAAGAAATCAAACTGATTGTCGAAAAGCTGGTTTCTGCATTGAAGGAAAGGCTCGCCGGCCAGCAGATTCAGCTCTCGATTACGGACGAAGCCAAAGCCTACCTGGCTGAACATGGATTCGACCCTGTTTACGGTGCAAGGCCGCTGAAAAGATACATTCAGAGGAGCGTTGAAACGAAGTTGGCAAAAGCGATTATTGCCGGAAGCATCAAGGAAAAGAGCAAGGTGGAAATTACAGTTGCAAATGATGAAATCCATCTGAACCATATATAGAAAAAAAGTCATCCGATTGGATGACTTTTTTTATGTACTTTAGTGAAGACCATGCTTTTCTTCGCCATTTGGAAGGACAGCAGGAATCACAAGGATGACGATTGTTGATAGAACAGCCAGGATCGCGCTTGCTGTTAAATCCAACTCAACGCCGATCATCGCGCCAGCCACGTAGTTTAACATTAGAACTAATAGGAAAGTCCAGAATAAAGTCCAGAAATATTTCACGATTTTCACCTCTTACATTATTGAATCTTATCTCATCTTACCATAAGCCATATAAATTATAAATGAATTTTAAAGAAAATGAAAAGCGTTTTCACGTATCCATTCTAACTTCAGTGAATCTGGTATATTATATCCGTAAAAGATGGGACGACAGACAGGATATGTAAAGAGAAAATTTTGTATGGACATTTTCAAATGATTTGTACTTTTAAATTTCTAATAAACAAGATTTAAAGGACATTTCAGAGGATTTTTGGTTTCATAATTTCTAATAACCTACGTTAAATGGATATTTCGAAGAATGATTCATCTAAAATGTCTTACAGGAACAATGGACATTGATCCATATTAATATGAAGACAAATCCGGGAACAATCCTTAAAAAAAGGAGATTAAGCCGGTGGAAATGGGCAAACTCCCTTTCATTTCTTAGTAATTTACATACTGTATTATGAATGATTTTCAGGAAGGAGATGGTAGTATGGAGAGCCGGAACTTTAGACTGGATACCGAGTGGAATGTCATCCATTATCCTGAAAAACCAAATGGTTTCGGTATCCTCGTGGTTGGTGATGAAAGGCATTTTGTGAACAACAGCACCAGTTTTTGGACACAGAATGAAGGAAAACGTTCAGTGTTGAACACATGGAAAGGTGAAGGGTATACGGTCTTTTACTCTAATTTATACGGTAAGCATTGGGGCAGTGAGAAGGCTGTGGATTTGGCGATGAGGCTTTGCAGTCATATCATGCGCAACGAAATTCTGAATAATTCCTTCCACGTTGTGGCTGAAGGGATGGGTACTCTTGTAGCGCTCAAGCTGCTTGAGAACAGTGGCATCAGGATCAGGTCACTGGCTCTGATCAATCCGATCTTTTCTTTGAGCGGCCACCTGGAACAGGAAAAAGAAAATAAGTTTTTTTACAAAAAGTTGGTGGCTGAATTGGAAACGGCTTATGAAACCGAAATCAAGCAGCTGCTTGCGCGGATCGATTCTGAGGGAAATTCTCCTCCATTCAATCATGAAACGCCTGTGAAAATCATACATGTTCTATCGGGCAACAGGGCCTATAAGCAATCAAATAACCTCAAGAGCCTTTCACTGCAATGGGAAAAAGAAAAGCTCCCTGTCAGCATCAGCTATGTTCTGCCTGAAAAAAAGCTCCAGCTTGGAAGCCAAATCACGCATTTTTTCGCCAAACATGAGCGTGTCCTGTAACTCCTGGCAAATAATTTGAAGAATAGACTCATAGGATACAAGAGAGTATTTGCAAGGAGGAATCAACATGGAAGAGGCAGCAATTTTTGGAGTATATGAGTATATCGGGTACAGCCTGTGCCTTCGCATGCTGGACCTTGGTATGGAAGTACAAGGGATTCATCCTGAAAGTACAGCGGATGATTATTTTACAGAAGAAAAGAGACTGGAAATCGGACGGAATGCCAACTTTGAAGAAATCAGCCTGGAGGAATGGGAAGCAGGTGACGGGAGAGAGTATTTATTCATCTCTTTATTTGCCTGCGGAAAAACTCGAAACCAAAGAGGTAAATTGCTGGAGGCAATCAATAAAAAACTAGAAAAATGTAAATCTGGTAAATTGGCCCCCGTCTTGATTCTTCCGGCTAATCTCGCCGTTAAGCCCAATCCTCAGGAGGCAAAAGGACAGCAGATTCTACGGTTCCGCCAGGGCGAGGTTCTAACAATTTATTTGCCAACCGTATTTGGACCTTGGCAGCCGGAAGAGAGTTTTTTCCAGCAAGCAATGAACTGTATGGAAGCGGAAAGGCCTGCTCCTCGTTTAGGCAAGTTCGAATGGACATATGACGCCTTGTATATTGATGATGTCGCATGCGAAATCCTGGCAATGGCGGAATCAGGCACAACGGGAGAATACCTTCTTGCCAGCGGACAAGAGAATAGATGGATTCAATGTGCCGAACAGCTGTTAGGAAAAGAGGGTTTGCCTGTAAGAAATTCTTCCAAGTCCCCTATTATGAAAGATTCGGTAAAAATCAGAATCGTTTCAGGTAATGGAGAAGTCAGCACAGGCTTAAGCAGGCAGAAGGAGCATTATTGCCGCTTACAGGAAAGCCGGGTCTAAACCCATTTTTTTAGAAATAACTTTTCAAAGTGAACCTCCACAGAGTAAAATGGTAAAAGATTCTTTTAATCGGTTCCATTTTTATTTTCGCGGGTACTGGAGTAGACAGGGACAGCCAGTGACGCACAAAGGAGATGCATCGGATGCTAAGACGTTTCGGGCTCATATTGATCAGCCTGCTTTTGCTGGGGGGATGCGGACAACCTCTTTCAACGGGCAAGGTGGAGAAAGTCGGATTGTTGGTGCCTGAAACCATAAATGATCAGGTGTGGGGAACGAAAGGATATCGGGGGCTGCTGAAAGTTCAATCCAACCTGGGTGTTGATGTTTTTTTCAAGGAAGGGATGGATTCAGAGGAAGTGGTGGTACAAGCAGTCAAGGAATTCGACCGTAAAGGGGTTAATCTCATATTCGGACACGGGAATGAATACGCGGCCTATTTCAATAAAATTTCAAAGGAATATCCGGATATCCATTTTATCAGCTTCAATGGTGATGCCAGGAATGACAATACGACAAGCTTGAATTTTAATGCTTATGCGATGGGCTTTTTTGGAGGCATGGTCGCCAGCCACATGTCCAAAACAGGAAGAGTCGGGATCATTGCTGCGTATGAATGGCAGCCTGAAGTGGAAGGCTTTTATGACGGGGCGATTTTTGAAAATGAAGAAATGAAGGTTGATATCCGTTACGTTGGCCATTGGGATGACCAGGATCAGGCGATGGACGACCTTGACAAAGTGCTGACAGCTGGCGCAGATGTCATCTATCCTGCTGGAGACGGATTTAACGTGCCGATCATTGAAAAGGTGAAGGACAAAGGGCTGTATGTAATTGGGTACATATCAGATCAATCTGATTTTGGTGAGTCGACCGTTTTGACGAGCACCGTACAGCATGTCGATGATTTGTATGAATTGACGGCGAAAAAATACAATAATGGCGAGCTAAAGTCAGGCAATGTATCTTTTGATTTTCAGGACGGCGTCATATCCCTCGGTAAGTTCAGCCCGCAGGTAGGGTCAGAATACCGGAAGAAGCTCAATACGTATATCAATACATATAAAGAAAGTGGCAAGCTTCCTAATCAATAAACCATAAAGGAGACAAACCTAATGCAAAATAACGACAAAACGATGGAATTCATGCAAATTGCGATGAAATATCTTCCCGAAGCGCAGCAAAAGCTTCAAGAAGCAGGAGTAGAATTGACGATGGACAATCTGCAGCCGTTTTTTACGCTTTTCACGAAAGTGATGAACGAGGCATACGAACTTGGGAAAGCAGATGCAGCAAAAGAATGATTTACCTAAAACAAAAGCTGAGGCGGTTGCCTCAGCTTTTGTTTTTATCCATAAACTGGTCTATAAATGGCATGACTTTCCCGATTAGAGGCTTTAGCTCTCTGGCTGACGTGATCAATGTATCGACATGCTTGAAAACTTCTTCGTAATCCATCTGTCCGAGTGCATTTCCTATTGTCGATTCACTTTCGGGGTTTTGTTCATGATTCCTCGGTCCGCCAAACATGAAACGGTCGAGTGGATCATTTCCACGGCTGGAATTACTTTCTCCTTCAGTATTATCCCTGAACCTGAAACCAAATGGGTCCCTCGGTCTTTCATTCTCCACTTTCACTCCCATCCTTCCTGATTCTCTGTCTCTATATGATGGCTTTTTTGCAACTGGTGAAGCTGGCTTTTTCATTCGTTTCTCCATAATAGTCTATGAAAAAGCTTGATTCATGGACTAGGGCAGAAGCGGAAATCTGAATTTACAGTTGCAGTAATAGAGGATCATCTGATAAAATTAGTACCAAGTCATAATAATTGATAATAATACTTATAGAGAGAATAGACATATTTCAGGATAAAAGGAGATGGATCCCATGAATGCAGGGATAATTGGGGTTGGGCGTTACTTGCCAGAGAATATTGTAACAAATCTGGATTTAGAGAAAAAAATGGATACTTCCGATGAATGGATCCGTACCAGAACAGGGATTGAAGCAAGGAGAATCGCCAGTGATGACATGGATACCTCCGATTTGGCGTATCGCGCGGCGGTTGAAGCCATCAATAATGCAGGTATCACGGCAGAGGATTTAGATCTGATTCTTGTAGCGACTGTTACGCCAGACCAGCCTTTTCCTACAGTATCTTGCATGCTTCAGGATCAGCTTGGCGCAAAGAAGGCAGCGGCTATGGATTTAAGTGCTGCATGTGCCGGATTTATGTATGGAATGGTGACAGCGAAACAATTTATCGAAGTGGGTACTTATAAGAATGTTTTAATCGTAGGTGTAGAGAAGCTGTCCAAGATTACCGACTGGAATGACCGTAATACCGCTGTTCTTTTCGGAGATGGAGCAGGTGCTGTCGTAATGGGACCGGTATCCGAAGACAAGGGTGTACTTTCATTCGAACTGGGCTCAGATGGCTCAGGCGGCAAGTATTTATACCAGGAAGATTATATTGTGATGAATGGCCGTGAAGTCTTCAAGTTTGCAGTAAGGCAAATGGGCGAGAGCAGCATCAATGTTCTTGAGAAGGCAGGACTCTCCAAAGAGGACGTCGACTTCCTGATTCCCCATCAAGCGAATATCAGGATCATGGAATCAGCACGACAGCGACTGGAGCTGCCTGAAGAAAAAATGTCGAAAACGGTGCATAAATATGGCAACACATCAGCAGCCTCCATACCGATTTCCCTATTTGAAGAGCTGGAAGCAGGAAAAATCAAAGATGGAGACGTAGTAGTAATGGTCGGCTTTGGCGGCGGATTGACATGGGGCGCCATTGCCATGCGCTGGGGCAAATAACTTTCCCACTAATGATTGCGATAAAATAAGAGACGAATAAAAGGAGATGCAGTAAGGATGGAGAAACGCAGAGTCGTAGTTACAGGAATTGGGGCTGTCACGCCTCTTGGAAATGATGCCGGCACTACATGGAAGAATATAGTGGAAGGTGTATCTGGTATCGGACCGGTTACGAGACTGAACGCCGATGACTTCCCTGCGAAGGTAGCAGCAGAGGTAAAAGAATTCAATGTTGAAAACTTCATGGACAGAAAAGATGCGAGGAAGATGGATCGCTTCACACATTATGCAGTCGCGGCTTCATTGATGGCTGTGAAGGATTCCGCTCTTGAAATTACAGATGAAAATGCTCCTAGGGTGGGTGTCTGGATTGGATCAGGCATTGGCGGGATGGAAACATTCGAGCAGCAGCATGAAACATTCATGAACAGAGGGTACCGGAGGGTAAGCCCATTCTTTGTGCCAATGATGATTCCTGATATGGCAACGGGACAGGTATCGATCACACTCGGAGCGAGAGGCTTCAACTCCTGTACGGTAACAGCATGTGCGACAGGGACCAATTCCATTGGTGATGCCTTCAAGGTCATCCAGCGCGGTGATGCAGATGTCATGGTCACTGGGGGAGCAGAAGCGCCAATCACCAAAATGTCTTTTGCCGGATTCTGTGCAAATACAGCGCTGTCGACTAACCCGGACCCGCAAAAAGCCAGCAGGCCGTTCGATAAAGGCCGCGATGGATTCGTCATGGGAGAAGGGGCAGGAATTGTCGTGCTTGAAGAGCTTGAACATGCATTGGCCCGCGGCGCGAAAATCTACGCGGAAATCGTAGGCTATGGCGCAACTGGCGACGCATACCATATCACAGCCCCTGCTCCAGAAGGGGAAGGCGGAGCAAGAGCGATGAAAATGGCCCTTGAGGATGGCGGACTATCACCTGAAGAAGTCGGATACATCAACGCTCATGGCACAAGCACTGAGTATAATGATAAATTTGAGACAATGGCCATCAAGACCGTTTTTGGCGAGCACGCATACAACCTTGCCGTAAGCTCAACCAAATCAATGACAGGCCACTTGCTTGGAGCAGCAGGCGGAATTGAAGCTATCTTTACCGTACTGGCATTGAAAGAAGGCATCCTGCCTCCAACAATCAACCTTGAAAACCCAGATCCGGATTGTGACCTGGACTATGTACCAAATGAAGCGCGCAGACAACAAGTCAACGCCGCAATCAGCAATTCACTGGGCTTTGGGGGACACAACGCCACCATCGCCTTCCGTAAATATGAAGCATAAGGAAAAAGACGGGGACTGTCCCCGTCTTTTTTTGTGATGGTCTCAAAGTCTTCATTTCAGTAGAAGCAGAGCCCTTGTATTCCCTCTAAAGTCATCTAATTTACATTGGTGAAAAAGCTCCAGTCCTGCATTCACTACAATGGTACAGTACCCCTCATTCCGGCAAGCAACCTACTTGACCTTCCCTTAAATGCCTGCCACGTTCTCATCTGACACCAAGGCTTTTCCACACCTAATAAACAGGGTTTCTATTTACCTATCCCAAAACTTTTAATAAATTGCCATGAAAAAAGTAATGAAAGTGTAATAAAAGCCATATCTTTCTAATAATTAATAATTATTAGAATATTTTCCTTGGTCATATAGTCACTTCTCTTTATATTAATCTCTTTTGATGGGCGGTGTGCAAGAAACGTGACAGCCTTATTGGAGCTAAAGAATCTGAAAACCTATTTTAAAAGAAAAAAGACAGTGATTCCTGCGGTAGATGGTGTTGATCTCGTTATTAATAAAGGGGAAACTGTTGCTTTGGTAGGGGAGTCAGGCTCAGGAAAGAGCATTACCTCTCTATCGATTATGAAGCTGATTCCGAGCCCTCCAGGGGAAATTGTGGACGGGCAGATTCACTTCGAAGGACGGGACCTTGTGAAGTTGAGTGAGGAGGAGATGTGCAAGATCCGGGGAAATGACATCTCGATGATTTTCCAGGAGCCGATGACATCGCTTAATCCGGTCCTTACGATTGGCGAACAAATCATAGAAGTCCTGACCTATCACCAGGGGCTGAATCAGTCGGCGGCAAAATTGAAGGCGATTGAGATGCTGGAGCTGGTCGGATTCTCAAGAGCGAAGGAAATCATCAACGACTATCCTCATCGCTTGTCGGGCGGGATGCGCCAGCGTGTCATGATTGCGATGGCGATGAGCTGCAATCCAAAGCTGCTGATTGCGGACGAGCCAACAACCGCATTGGACGTGACGATTCAGGCACAAATCCTCGATTTGATGAAGGATTTGAGCAAAAGGTTCGACACTTCCATTTTAATTATTACCCATGATCTGGGGGTAGTGTCTGAGGTGGCGGATCGGGTTGTCGTGATGTATGCAGGCCAGGTTGTGGAGGAAGCCCTGGTTGAAGACTTGTTTGAAAACCCGCTTCACCCATATACAAATGGCTTGATGGGCTCGATCCCATCGATTGATGAAGACCATTCCCGCCTTGTCTCGATTGAAGGGAATGTTCCTTCGCCTGAAAACCTGCCGTCAGGCTGCCGCTTTGCTCCGAGATGTCCGAATGCATTTGACCGCTGCTTCAGTGAACTTCCCGAGCTTTCAAGGAAGTTTGGAAATCGCTCTGTTCGATGCTTTTTACATGATGGGAAGGAGGGGCAGCGATGATTTCTATTAACGAAGCTGAAAAGGCCAGCCTGGAAAAAAAGAGCTCAGAAAGCTTGCTTGAATTAATAGATGTAAAAAAACACTTCCCTATCAAATCCGGCTTCCTCCAAAAGACTGTCGGTCATATAAAAGCAGTCGACGGAATAAATTTGAAGGTGAATAGAGGAGAGACACTGGGAATCGTCGGTGAGTCCGGCTGCGGCAAATCTACTGTCGGAAGGACAGTGATTCGTCTCTATGAACCTACTGATGGAAAAATCATCTTCAATGGCAAGGATATCTCGCATCTGTCTGAGAGTGATCTGCGTAAGGATGTACGAAAAAATATCCAGATGATTTTCCAGGACCCGTTCGCTTCTCTCAACCCTAGAAAGACTTTAAGATCCATCATCAGGGAGCCTCTTGATACCCACCATCTCCTAAGAGGCAAAGAACGTGATGAAAAGGTAGAGAACCTATTAGAAAAGGTTGGATTGAATGCTTCCTTCATCAATCGTTATCCTCATGAATTTTCAGGGGGACAGCGACAAAGGATTGGGATTGCCAGAGCGCTGGCATTGAATCCAGAGCTGATCATCGCGGATGAAGCAGTATCTGCACTGGACGTTTCAATCCAGGCCCAAATCATCAACTTGATGGAGGATCTTCAGGAGGAATTTGGCCTCACCTATATCTTTATCTCGCATGACTTGAGTGTCGTGCGGCATATAAGCGACAGGGTTGGCGTGATGTATCTGGGAAAAATGATGGAACTCGCTTCGAAAAAGGAGCTTTATACCGAGCCGCTGCACCCCTACACCCAGGCTCTGCTGTCCGCTGTTCCTGTTCCAAGAAAAAAAGGCAGCATGGCAGTAAAACGGGAGCGGGTAATCCTAAAAGGTGAGCTTCCGAGCCCTGCAAACCCGCCTAAAGGGTGTGTCTTCCATACAAGGTGCCCTGCTGCATTCGACCTGTGCAAGCAAGTGAATCCTGACTTCAAAGAAGTCAAGAACAATCATTTTGTTGCCTGCCATCTTTATACATAACGGCAGCTGCAAGGATTGAAAGGAGGAGATAGCAGCACCTTTCAACACATTTTATAACCATAAAAAAATACGATGAAAATTAAGGGGGAAATGAAGTGAAATTAAGAAAAGCTTCTTGGTTGTTGATTAGTCTTACCTTGATCCTGTCGATTTTCCTGACTGCATGTACAGGAAACTCTGCGAAGGATCCAGAAAAAACTCCTGGTGATGACGGCAAAAAGGAAGAGGAAGCGAGTGGTCCGCAGCAAGGCGGGGATTTAATCATTGGTTCAACTGGATCACCAACCGTGTTCAATCCATTATATTCTACTGACACGGCTAGCTCGAATATCGAAGGTTTCATCTTTGACAGTCTGGTGTCCTCTGATACTGAATTCAACCCGACGCTCAGCATGGCGGAGGACATTCAGGCTTCAGATGATGGCCTGACATTCACGGCAAAATTGAAAAAAGGAATCAAATGGCATGACGGTGAAGAATTCACTGCTGATGACGTCGTCTTTACCTTCAGTGTTCCGAAAGATCCGGATTATAACGGAGAGCGCGGCTCTGCTTTCGAGGCATTGGAGACCGTCACAAAAATCGATGATTATACTGTCGAGTTCAAGCTGAATAAAAAGGATGCTTCCTTCTATCCTGTTTCTTTGAGCTACTTCATCCTTCCTGAACATATTTTGAAGGATGTACCAGTAGCTGACTTGGGTGAGCATGAATTCAACACGAAGAAGCCAATTGGTACCGGTCCATTCAAATTTGTTGAGTGGAAAGATGGCGAGTATGTAAAGGTTGAGGCATTTGATGATTATTTCCAGGGCAGACCATACCTAGATACTCTCACATACAAAATTGTTCCTGATATGGATGCGATGATCGCGCAGATTCAGGCTGGTGATATCCACTTCGCAGCTGGCGTCCCGGGCACAGACATCGAAACCGTTAAATCATTCCCAGGTGTGAAAGTGGAGTCAGGCTTAGCTCTTTCTTACACATACCTAGGCTATAACCAGAAAAATGACCTGTTCAAAGATAAAAAAGTACGTCAGGCAATCACTCATGCGATCGACAGGGAAGCAATTGTCTCTTCTGTCATGAATGGTGACGGCAAAGTTGCGCATGTACCGGAAAGCCCGCTGTCTTTTGCCTACAATGATGATGTTACAGTATTTGGTTACGACGTCGATAAAGCCAAGGCGCTGCTTGCCGAAGCTGGTTGGGAAGACACTGATGGCGACGGAATTCTCGATAAAGATGGAAAGAAATTCTCTTTCACTGTTAAAACAAACCAGGGCAATAAAGTCCGTGAAGATATCGTCGTAGTCCTTCAGGAACAGCTGAAGGAAGTAGGAATTGAAGCAAAGCCGGAAATCGTGGAATGGAGTGCCTTCATTGAGCAGATTTCCGCACCGAACTGGAATTATGACGCGCTTGTACTTGGATGGAGCTTGTCTACATTCCCAGATCAATATGATATTTTCCACACAAGCCAGATGGAAAAAGGCTTGAACTTCGTCTGGTACTCAAATCCTGAGGCAGATAAGCTGATGGAAGAAGCAAAACAGATTCTTGACCAAGATGAATATAAAGCAGCGTATGCTGACATTTACAAGATCCTGGCAGAAGATCAGCCATACACATTCCTGTACTATCCAAATGTACACAGGGTTATGCCAGCGAATCTTGAAGGATATGTTTTCCACGCCAAGGACGATTTCTATGAAATCAACAAATGGTGGCTGAAAAAGTAAATCCTTTCACACCCGTATAGAGTTTGAGAGGGAAGGGGGATTCCCTTCCCTTTCTTTTTAACCCTGAAAACAAGACAATCCCAGTCATGAAAATAAATCTCTTATTTTTAAAAGGAGAATCGCCATGCTATCTTATATCATTCGCCGAATACTGATGGCCATTCCTTTGCTGTTAGGAATTACAATAGTCTCCTTTGCGATCATGAAACTTGCTCCCGGGGATCCGGCCAGCCTGATGATGGACCCGACGATCAGTCCGGCTGACAAGGAAAGGTTCATGGAGAAGTACGGGCTGAATGATCCAGTTCATATCCAGTATTTTAAATGGCTCGGAGCCATGCTGCAAGGTGACTTTGGAACTTCGCTGATTCGCAAAGGTGTTCCGGTAATTGAAATGATTATGAACAGAATGCCGAATACAATTTTATTGATGGTCGTTTCCACAGTGCTGGCCCTGCTGATATCAATTCCATTTGGCATCATTTCCGCGACAAAGCCCTATTCAAAGCTAGACTATACAGTAACGGTAACTTCTTTCCTTGGTGTTGCGACGCCTAACTTCTTCCTTGGGCTGATTTTGATCATGGTTTTTGCGGTCCAGGTGAATTGGTTCCCGACTGGAGGAGTAGCGACTTTGAACGCCCCGTTCAGCCTCTGGGACCGAATACATCATTTGATATTGCCTGCCTTTGTGCTCGCATCCGCGGATATGGCCGGACTGACAAGATACACAAGGTCGAGCATGATCGAGGTCATCAAGCAGGATTACATGAGGACGGCCAGAGCAAAAGGGTTCAAACAGAACAAGGTCATATACAAACATGGACTGCGAAATGGATTAATCCCGGTCATCACGATTTTTGGATTGATGATTCCTTCTTTCATCGGCGGTGCCGTCATCGTGGAGAAGATTTTTACCTGGCCAGGAATTGGCTTGTTATTCGTAGACTCAGCGTTCCAGCGCGATTATCCGGTGCTGATGGGCTTAACGGTTATTTCGGCAGTGTTCGTCGTAATCGGGAACCTGATTGCGGATATTTTATACGCAATCTTTGATCCGAGGATTGAGTACTAAGGGGAGGTAAATATGGCAAATCCAAATCTGGCTGGAAATACCTCAGGCAGTCTTGACGTGCACGGTATCAATACCAGTCGTGACACGATGCTGGGGATCATGGCAAGAAAGTTTTTTAAAAATAAACTGGCGGTTTTCGGCGGTGTGTTCTTGATTGTCATCATCACAGCGGCAATCCTGGCACCGGTCATTGCACCCTATTCACCATCAAAGCAAAACCTGCTGTTGAAGCTGCAGCCGCCAAACAGTGAGCACTGGCTTGGGACAGACCGGTTTGGCAGGGATGTTTTTTCAAGGCTGCTCTATGGTGCAAGAATTTCCCTTCTGGTCGGCTTTGCATCAGTGCTGGGATCCATTACAATCGGAACCTTCCTTGGTGCAGTCGCAGGGTATGTTGGGGGAATTGTCGATGCGATGATCATGAGATTCGTTGATGTTATTTTATCGATACCGTCCATTTTCCTGCTGATCACGCTGGTGACGATCTTCAAGCCAGGTGTCGATAAGCTGATCTTGATCTTCGCTCTGCTTGGCTGGACAACCACTGCCCGATTGGTGAGAGGGGAATTTTTATCCTTAAGGACTAGGGAATTCGTTCTAGCATCCAAAACAATCGGAACCAAGACGATGACGATTATTTTCTCGCATATCCTGCCCAATGCAATGGGGCCGATCATCGTATCCGCTACATTGGCTGTAGGCTACGTCATCCTGGCGGAGTCTGGCCTGAGTTATCTTGGACTCGGAATTCAGCCGCCGCACGCAAGTTGGGGGAATATGCTTCAGGATGCACAAAACTTCACCATCCTTTTAAAATCCTGGTGGTATCCGTTGGCGCCAGGATTGATGATCCTGATGACCGTCATTTGCTTTAATTTTGTCGGCGACGGACTAAGGGATGCGCTTGATCCGAAAATAAATGAATAAATACATTGAATAGCCAGGGATTCTCCTGGCTTTTTAATATGTTGGGAAAATTTTCAGCTCTGTTCCGACCTTCCGAACCATTGGCTGCCAAATTCATAGAATAGCTGTAAAAGAGAATGGATTTGGAGGGAATGCAATGTGATCGTCAGGACAGATAAGTGGCTTGAAAATGAATTTAACAATCCAAAGAAAATATGTGAAAACCTGCTTGAACACTTTCCGGGTGTCGATGACCCGAAAAAAATTTACAACTATTTAAAGAATTTTGGTATGTACAAGCCGGACCGCCGAACAAAAAAAATTTACGAACAGCTGAAAGTGAAGGGATTCTGGAAGCTGATTGAAAGGATTTTCACTAAGTATAAAAAGAAATGGAATGGCCCGGATATCCCCATTTTCATTTTTCCAATGGATGAATCGAATGCAAGGTTAATGAGGGAGGGGAAAGGAAAATCCGGTGTTTCTTTCATGGATAAGATGTTTTTGTTCCTGACTCCAGTTGAGGATGAAAAAGAGATAGAAGCCTTGTTTGTCCATGAATATCACCATGTGTGCAGGATGCAGGCACAGAAGCGCAACCCAGAGGAATATACATTGCTGGATTCCATCATACTTGAAGGTCTGGCAGAGCATGCCGTTGCTGATCATTGCGGAAAAAAATACACTGGTGAATGGAGCAGGCGATATTCGACAAAAAGCCTTGCGGAATATTGGAAGAAAGATATCTCAGAAAAGCTCTCCATCAATAGAAATGATGTGTTGCATGATCAAATTTTGTTTGGTTTAGGAAGCCGCCCGAGACTACTAGGCTATGCATTAGGCTACGAAATTGTAAAACAATATAAGCAACGTGAAAATTTTACTGAAAAAACATCATTCATTATTCCATCCACAGAATTTACAAAGTTGCTAAAATTTTAAAATATTTTTTTGTGCTTAAGAACCCCGTAACAAAGGGGTTTCTTTAATTTTTTTAAAAGTAATAAATTTCCCAATTGAAAAAAAAGTATTGCAAATGTAATAAATCTGTAATAACATTTTATTAAAATATATTGAATTTGCAGAATATTATATTATTTAAAATGTGAGAAGGTGTCCCAATGAGCAACTATTCAATACATAAAGAAGCACCTTTGCTTGAGGTCAAGAACCTGGAGACAGCATTTAATATTGATGGAGAGTTTTATAATGCTGTTGACAAGGTCAGTTTCAATGTCAAACCAAGGCAGATTGTCGGGGTTGTTGGCGAATCAGGGTGCGGGAAATCGGTAATGAGTCTGTCAGTTATGCAGCTCCTTCCAAAAGGGGTCGGAAAAATCCGCGGCGGAGAAATCATTTTTGAAGGTGTACACCTGGAAAAAATGTCTGAAAAGGAAATGAACAAAATCCGTGGCCGTGATATCTCAATGATCTTCCAGGAACCAATGACATCCATGAATCCGGTGTTCACGATTGGGTTCCAGCTTCAGGAAGTCCTGTTCAATCACACAAAGATATCGAAAGCAGAGGCAAGGCAAAAAAGCGTAGCATTGCTGAAGAGCGTTGGTATATCACGACCAGAGAAGATTGTGGATGAATATCCGCACCAGCTTTCCGGCGGAATGAGGCAAAGGGTAATGATTGCGATGGCAATCGCGAACCAGCCGAAGCTTCTGATTGCAGACGAGCCTACTACAGCATTGGATGTAACGGTACAAGCCCAGATCCTCGAATTGCTTAAAAGCATTCAGGAAGTAAACGATATGTCCGTCATCATGATCACTCATGACCTTGGAGTTGTCGCGGAGATGTGTGATGAAGTCATCGTCATGTACGCAGGCAGAATCGTAGAAAGAGCGGATGTCGATACTCTTTTCTACAACCCAAAGCATCCATACACTGAACTGATGATGGGCGCGATTCCAAAAATGGATGAAGATAAAGAAGAGTTGAGCTCCATTAAAGGGATTGTACCATCCCTCAAGAACATGCCGGCAACCGGTTGCCGATTTGCGAACCGATGCCCGAAAGCAATGCCTGAGTGTACAACGATCACACCACAGCTTGGTGAGATCGAACAGGGACATGAAGTGGCGTGCATTCTATATGAAGCAAGTATGCCAAAAGAAGGGGTTAAGGCATAATGAGCAATACAACTTTGATAGATAACGAGAATTTGCTGGAAATTAGAAACCTGAAAACCTACTATCCTGTGAAAGGCGGATTCTTCCGCCGCACCATCGGCAATGTAAAAGCTGTCGATGATGTTTCATTCGAAATCAAAAAGGGTGAAACACTCGGGCTTGTAGGAGAATCAGGCTGCGGTAAATCAACAACAGGCAGGACGATCATCCGCTTGCTGAATGCCACAGATGGGGAAATCCTTTTCGAAGGGAAGGATATCACCAAACTGCGAGGCAAAACACTGCAGGCGATCCGCCAGGATATCCAGATGGTTTTCCAGGATCCATACGCTTCGCTTAATCCAATGCAAATGGTTGGCGATATCGTTTCCGAACCAATCAGGAACTTCAAGAATGTCAGCATGAACGACCTGAAGGATGAAGTAATGGATTTATTAACTAAAGTAGGTCTTCCTGAAGATGCTTATTATAAATACGCCCACGAATTTTCCGGCGGACAAAGACAAAGGATCGGCATTGCCAGGGCACTAGCGCTGAGACCTAAGCTGATCATCGCCGATGAGCCGGTATCAGCACTGGACGTTTCCGTGCAATCCCAGGTTCTTAATCTATTAAAACAGCTTCAGAAGGAATTTGATCTCACTTTCTTATTCATCGCTCATGACCTTAGTGTCGTTAAGCATATGAGTGACCGGATCGGCGTAATGTACCTCGGCAATATGGTTGAAATTGCTGAACGCAACAGCATGTATGCTGAGCCGCTCCACCCATATACACAGGCTTTGATTTCAGCCATTCCAATGCCGGACCCGCGCAGGAAGAAGGAAAGGATTGTCCTGGAAGGAGACGTGCCAAGTCCATTGAACCCTCCGACTGGCTGCCCATTCCATCCGCGCTGCCCGGCAGCGATGGCAGAGTGTTCCCAAGTGAAGTCAGCTTTAAAGGAGGTGAAGCCAGGACACCGAGTTGCTTGCCACCTTTACTAGGGCAATAATTTTTGCGAAAAAATACAATAAAAAACGGGGGGAAAATCATGAAGAAACCATTGCTTTGGCTAGCGATGCTAGTATTGGTTTTATCAACATTCCTTGCTGCGTGCAGCGGAGGAGACACGAAGAAGACATCAAATGATCCAAAAGAAAACGACAAGGACAACGCAGCAGAAGAAACAGGACCGCAAGATGGCGGCACATTGACTTACGCTTTAAGCTCTGAGTTCAAAGGCCTTTTGAACTGGAACTTCTACGATGCTGACGGAGACGATGACATCATCGCATTCTTCGACGATGCATTGATCGACTATGATGAGAACCTTAAGGCAGAGCCAAACATCGCTAGCTGGACTACCGATGATAACAAGGTTTTCACTTTCACATTTGAAAAAGGTGTAAAATGGCACAATGGCGAAGAACTTACAGTTCATGACTGGGTATTCGCTCTTGAAACAATCGCTACTCTTGGTGGAGAACACCAGCGCTGGTCTAACGTTAACACAATCGAAGGTGCAAAGGATTTCAACGAAGGAAAGGCTGACAAGATTGCTGGTCTTGAAGTAGTTGACGACTATACTTTGAAAATCACTTTTGACAAAGCTCGCGTAAACAACCTTGAAAACGTTTGGGCTTACCCGCTTTCACGCAAAGAATTCGAAGGAATCGATCCTAAAGACATGGCTGCTTCTGAGCAGGTTCGTACGAAGCCTGTAGGAACTGGTCCATTCAAAGTTGCAAAGGTTATCCCTGGTGAATCAGTAGAACTAGTTAAAAACGAAAACTACTGGAAAGGTGCGCCACACCTGGACAAGATCGTTGTTAAGGTTATCGACAGCTCTCTTACAACTGGAGAACTTAAGAATGGTTCACTTGATATGACTCCATTCCACCCAACAGTTCTTCCTGAAATCGAAGCTCTTGATAACGTTGAAGTTGTAAGATTCCCTGGCTTATCTTACTACTACATTGGCTTCAAGCTTGGTAAGTACGATGGCAAGAAAAACGTAATGGATAAAGACAAGTATGCAAGCAAAGAATTGCGTCAGGCTATGCTTTTCGCAATCAACCGTCAAGAGTGGGTAGACGCATTCTTCAGCGGATTAGGAAAGCCGTTAAACCGTCCGATCCCATCTTCACACTGGATTGCTGCAGACAACAAAGATATGCCGATCCAATATGAATATGATCCAGAAAAAGCAAAAGAAATCCTTGATAAAGCTGGTTATGTTGACAAAGACGGAGATGGATTCCGTGAAGATCCAAAAGGTGAGAAGTTCACTGTTAAGTTCTCTCACTATGCAACTGGAAACCCTACTTTCGAAGCACGTGCAAAAGCTATGACTCAGTACTGGGAAGCTGTTGGCCTGAAGTCTGAGCTTCAAATGACTGACGTTAACCTTTACTACGATCAGCTTGAAAAAGACGACCCAGCTCTAGAAGTATTCTACGGCGGATGGGGAACTGGCGCAGATCCAGATCCACTACCACTTTGGGGTATCGAGTCTGTATGGAACTACCCTCGTTGGGTAAATGATGAAGCTCAAAAGCTTCTGGAAGATGCTGTTGACCTTGAAGTAGTTGGAACTGACACTGAGAAGCGTGCACAGCTGTATGCTGACTGGCAGAAGATTTTCAACGAAGAAGTTCCATCACTTCCAATCCTTGAACTAGAAGAAGTTATGGCTGTTTCCAAGCGTGTTCAAGGCGTTAAGTTCGACGTTTCTGGTTCTAACTCACCTCATGAATGGTGGATCAAGCAATAATCATTAAGCCCCACCTATTCAGTTAAGGAGAATGCATATGCTTAAGTACAGTTTACGACGCATACTCGGAATGATACCTATGCTTTTCCTTATCTCCATTGTAGTGTTTTCCCTGGCGAAACTTATGCCAGGGGACTCACTTAGTGGGGAGATCGATCCGAACAACACGGATCCGGCATACATAGAAGAGATGCGCGAAAAGCTGGGATATAATGACCCGGTCCACATCCAGTATTTCACATGGATCACAAACTTCATGCAGGGAGATTTCGGGAAATCAACCCGTTATAAGATTCCGGCAAGTGAAATCATTGCAGAACGTTTGCCAAATACAATTTTCCTTGGTTTTTCTAGTATTTTAATCACTTATGTTTTAGCATTTATCATGGGTATTTATGCCGGCAGGAAGCCGTACACAATTGGCGACAACGCCATAGGTACCGCAAACTATATAGGATTGGCACTGCCTTCATTCGTTGCAGGTGTGTTCGCCATCTATTTCTTCTCGTTCAATTTAGGGTGGTTTCCTTCCAATGGATCGGTTGATATCTCGACAACAGAAGGTACAGCTGGCTACTGGTTAAGCAGAATTCATCATGTGTTCTTACCAGCACTTGTTTTAGGTTTATTGAGTACTGCAAGCTATACGCAATTCCTGCGTAATGACATTATAGAAAACAGCCGCAAGGATTTTGTAAGAACAGCAAGAGCAAAAGGTACACCAGAAAGCAAGATCTACAATCAGCACATCCTACGGAATTCAATCATTCCGCTTATTACATTCCTTGGATTCGATATCGTGGCATTGGTTGGCGGCGCAATCATCACCGAAACCATCTTCACATATCCGGGAATCGGTCAGTTATTCCTGAACTCAGTCAGTCAGCGGGACTATCCAGTTCTTATGACATTGACGATGATGTTCTCATTCCTGACACTGTTTGGCAACCTGGTTGCAGATATTCTTTATGGAATCGTTGATCCAAGGATCAGGCTTGATTAAGGAGGATGGCTATGGAAATTTCAACTGCAAAAAACACACAGATTAACCTGAAGCCAGAAAAGGGTCTCTCTCCTTGGGCCATCGCCCGCAGAAAGTTTATAAAAAATAAACTGGCGATGACAAGCTTGATCTTCTTGATCTTCGTAACCGTACTCTCTTTCCTGGCACCATATATCACTACAATTGACATTACAAAAATCAATATTGGTTCCATGTCCCTGAAGCCATCTGCGGAACACTGGCTTGGAACGGATAAAAACGGACGTGACGTATTCACAAGATTGCTCTATGGCGGCAGGGTGTCACTATTAGTTGGAATTAGCTGTACGCTATTCGTTATCTTGTTTGGTACAATTGTCGGATCAATCGCTGGTTACTTCGGCGGAATCGTTGACAGCATGCTGATGCGTTTCACTGACTTCGTACTGAACTTCCCATTCCTGGTCTTCGTAATCGTATTGGCTACCATTTTCCATGGTAAAATCAATGGTCTAGTCATCTTGATCTTGGTTATCAGCTTACTGAGCTGGGGCGGTGTTGCGAGGATTGTCCGAAGCAAGATTCTGGCTGAAAAAGAGAATGAATACATTCTGGCTGCCATTTCAATCGGCTGCTCACCATTCAAGGTAATCACGAAGCACCTGCTTCCCAACGTATTATCAACCATCATCGTACAAGCGACAATCCTGTTCGCTTCCATGATCGTTGCCGAAACAGGACTAAGCTTCTTAGGATTCGGTGTTCCATCAGAAATCCCAAGCTGGGGAAATATGCTGGCATTCGCAAATGAACCAGACGTACTACAAGGAAAGCCGTGGATCTGGATTCCACCAGCCCTTGCCATCACTCTTACAATCTTGTCAATCAACTTTGTAGGTGAAGGATTAAAGGACGCATTGAATCCAAGATCACGCCGTTAAAAAATCTACCATTAACAGGTAGATTTTTTATTTTGTCTATTTTTCTATTAGAGGGGTGAGGTCATAGACCCGCCCCTTTTTTGTGCCAGTAAAGGGAAGATTAAGGGAAATAAGGTGAGTGGAAGCAGCCTTCGTTTTTGTACTCGGGAACAGAAGGAAATCAGAAAATTGACGGAGAGTTATATGTTGTCCGTAAAGAAAATAATAATCACTAAGTGCGTGGATATGAGCAGTTTTAGAAGTTTTATGGCAGTTAGGGCAATACCAGGTGCCGTGGATTTTTCGCATGGGGATTGCCATACACTGAGGGCATTGGACTCCTTTTTTGATTTCATCCGGATGGATTGAATAGATATCAAATATATTTGGTTTGAAGGGAACGTGGAATTTGACCAATTGTTTTGCAATTCTTTTAATCTCTTTCATGTCAAAAGCGCCTTTAGGATAACGTTTCTCTAAATCAATTAATCTTGATAACAGAAGATCAGCATGAACAACGCGGAAATTGTGATGATGATGTGACCCTTTCGATTTTATAATTGTAGAAGAATTTGCAATGACCACAAGGTATTCGAATTGCAAAGGCGGGAGTTTATGTTCAGCGAGCCACTGAGACAATTGGCGAAAGTGTCTTTGTGCTTGGGTAAAGGGATTAGGGATACCTACTTCCTTTTCATTAAAGATCCGGATACACTGGCTGAATTCATGATCAAAGATAATTGTTCCTGCAATATTTTTGGAATCGATAATAAAGGAAAGATGAGGAGAAATCAGGAGGGTATCGATTTGAAAAAAAGTGGCCGCCTTGCTGTAAGCGCAGGTCATTGATTATAAGGTATTTATTTTCCGGCAGGAACGTTAATTGATAATCCAGTTCCTTTTCACCTCTTAATCCGGCCAGCTTTTTTCGGTGATCTTCTTCAATGATTGGCAGTATGGGGTGATTTTCACGGAGACGGCGCATTAGGGCCTCTTGGGCTTTCAGTTTATAAGGTACATCTCTGTCTTTGGAAAACAAAATCTCACTCCTTTAGATGGATTATTGAAGAAAATTCGTTGAAAAAGTATGATTTCCTATAGATAAATGTGGAGATCTTTTGACAAAGAAGGGTTATTCCTTAAAAAATGAATATATTCCTTAAGTAGACGATATATTCCTTAAACTGGTCAGATATTCATGAAAAACTGATTATATTCTAAAATGCCACAATTAAAGCAGTTACAGGTACTTTCCACCCCCATTCCTTCATATAAATGATAAAAATGGACAGGCCGGGGTGAGGGTAGTGTGTAGTAGAAGAAAATATATTGAAATGAGCCACTCTGATGATTTTTAGATTATTTGTGCTGACGATTGGTTTTGGACTGGCTGTTTCCGGAGGGGTCAGCACGATTGCTTACTTAAATTTGATTACGGCTGGCCACGGAGTTGATGAGTATCTGGCTTTTATCTCCAGGAGGGTGGAGTGCTACCTTCTGCCTGCGGGGATCGGGATTATCTGGATGAGCATTTATTGGCCCCACGATCATGATGCAAATTGATCTTCCTTTTAAGGAATAATTTTACTTAGTGCTGCCCATACTGATGGACAAACAGTTTCTTGAAGTGAGGGGTTATAAATCATGTTGTATCTTCATGATGTCTGGGTAAACTGGTTCGAAGGGGAAGAGAACGGCTATAATGTCTGTCATTTCCATGAATGGCGCAAAGATGATGGAGTGGAGCTCCTTGATCAGGTGCCGCTTCTGAAAATTGACCATCTGTTATTTAATTACATTGAAAATGATTTATCAGAGTTGCCTCAACAGCTTCTGGATGATATTTACCGCAAGGCATACTTGAGGAAAAACCATGAACGCACACAGCTGGATTACTGTTTCGTCGTATCGGATGGTACTGGAATACTGGCGGTCGATACGATCGGCTACAATATTCCGATCCGGAAGAGCCGACTAATCCCAAGACAGGAACAGCTGGTTTATGAAATGATTGAAAACCAGGATACAATCCATTACGGATTCAATGACCAAACCGCATTGAAGGATTTCCACATCCTGTCCCCATCTCCGGACTTGATGCGGGGGTTGACGAGAAAAGAAAGACAATTGAAGCAGCTGTTGTTCATGGCGATGGACCAGCTCAGCTCTTCGAAAAATGTGGCCGAAGTCCGCTATTGGTTCACGGAATGGAAGCCGGAGTTATATGAAGAAATCCAACAGCTTTCTTTTGAAGAGGTATGGGAGCAGCTTTATGAAGAAACGAAGTATGGCTGGTCGGGAAAACATGAAAAGTTTTGCGAAAACATCATAAAAGGACAATCCTTTTTCGAAAAGCTATGGGAAATGGAGCATGGTCCAAAAGTAAACTAGAGAGCTGAATCTGTATCAGCTCTTTTTCTTGTGGTTAAGGAAATTATAAAGTATTGAGTTATGGATCACTTCATGAAGATTTCCTAATCAAGCTCCAGAGCCTAGCCCTTCGAAGCGCATGCGTTTTTGTTTGCAATTGCACAAAAAAAGAGCCGGAATCATCCAGCTCTCGATTATATTTACTTGCGTTTGCGGCCAAGGCCCATCGCGTTCTCCATCTTCTTGATCATTTTGCCTGCTACGCGGTTGGCTTTTTCAGCACCTTGATCAAGAATAGCATCCAGTTCAGGTGAATCAATGAGTTCGAAGTACTTTTTCTGGATTGGCTCGATTACATCAATTACTACTTTAGCAAGGTCAGCTTTAAAATCGCCATAACCCTTTCCTTCATATTCTTTCTCAATATCTTCAACTGACTTGCCGGACAAAATGGAATAGATGGACAAGAGGTTGGAGATTCCCGGTTTGTTTTCTTTGTCATATTTCACGATGCCTTCTGAGTCTGTGACAGCACTCTTGATTTTCTTCTCAATTTGCTTGGGATCATCCAGCATGGAAATGAAAGCTTTATTGTTTGGATCGGATTTGCTCATTTTCTTCAATGGGTCCTGAAGGGACATGACCCTTGCACCAACCTTGGCGATCCGAACTTCCGGGATTGTAAAGATGTCATTGTATTTTTTGTTGAAGCGCTCAGCCAGATCTCTTGTCAGTTCAAGATGCTGCTTCTGGTCTTCTCCAACAGGTACAAGATCCGTTCCATACAGCAGGATATCCGCAGCCATCAAAGGAGGGTATGTTAAAAGCCCTGCTGATACCGCTTCTTTGCCCGTTGATTTATCCTTGAACTGTGTCATCCTTTCCAGTTCGCCGATATACGCGACACATTGCATCATCCATCCTGCCTGAGCGTGGGCAGGGACCTCCGACTGGATGAAAAGTGTAACTTTATCCGGATCGATTCCGGAAGCGATATACAGTGCCGCCAGGCTTTTAATGTTTTTGCGAAGCTCCAGGCGGTCCTGCGGGACAGTGATGGCATGCTGGTCGACGATGCAGAAGTAACAATTATATTCTTCCTGCAGTTCAGTAAATTGCTTCATGGCGCCGATATAGTTGCCAAGGGTGATCGTGCCGCTTGGCTGAATGCCTGAAAAAATGGTTTGCATATAAATTCCTCCTGATAAAAAAGTGTTCCTAGGGCTTGCAAAGCCAAAAGAATATAAAAAAAGACCATTCACCCCTACCTACGTAGGGACGAATGGTCCGTGTTGCCACCCTAATTACTCACGAATGAGTCACTCTGCCCATGCCAGTGAAGCATGGATTCCTTTAACGCAGGATTTACGCCTGAATCTACTTGGGTTCGAAACAGGAGCTCAGAAGTCCATTCCCAATGCCAGGCTGTTTGTTCCCACCAACCACAAACTCTCTGAAAGCCTAATGCAAAGGTACTACTCTTCATCATTGCTTTGTAACCATGGATTATTATTAAAAAGATTATAATCAAATCCTGGTCAATAAGCAAGGGACTCAGGCTGATTTTTACAAATAATAAATGTACAATGCTGCAAGCATCAGCAGGAAATCCAAGAGCCCGACAACGAGGAGGGGATTGGCATTGAAAGTGATCAGTTCAGACAAGGGTGTCATTTCTTCGAATGATTTCTTTTTCTCTTCCTTTCCGGCAAAAACTGTCCGGAAAGAATAGGACATTGTATCGAAGAAACCTGAATTAATGGTGAAGACCATCAGGGATGTGAACAGCAGGATGCTTGCAACGTAAAAAGAGATATTTATATAGTTGAGCAGTGACAATCCTCCGTAATTAACTAACGAAATGATAGTAACTAGTAACTGTGAGCCAAAAAATCCATAAAAAATTTTCCCAACTCTATTACGCATTTTATAATTTCTCCCTTATATTGTTATTTCATAAAAGTAATTCCGTGAATATTTCAGTTGAAAAACGCGAAATATTACAAAAGAAAAACCCTTATTTTTATGGTAAAAGGCTGATAAGTCACCATTATAACACATTTTATCAAGGAAAATTATTACTATTGTTTCAATGTTGTAAATTTTTATCGTAAAAATATTGAACATTTAATTTAATCTATGTATAATAGGGAATGTAAAAAGTTTTCAGAAAACAACAAAAAAGAGGGGGCATACCTTTGAAAAAGTCAAAATTTTCATTGCTTTTGATTCTGACTCTAGTATTCTCTCTTTTCCTGACTGCGTGCAGCGGCGGAAAAGACAATACTGAGGGAGAAAAGCCTGCTGACAAAGATGACGCAACAGGCGAAGAAGTAGCTAACGTACCACAGGAATTAAGAATGCTGGATTCTTCTGAAATCCCAACTATGGACACCGTACTTGCTGAAGGTTCTACAAGTTTCACTTACATAAACAACGTAGGTGAAGGTCTATACCGTCTTGACCAGGATCACAAGCCTGTTCCTGCACTTGCAGACGGAGCACCTGAAATCAGCGATGACCAGAAAGTTTACACTTTCAAACTTAAAGATTCTAAATGGTCTAACGGTGAGCCTGTAACTGCACACGACTTCGTGTTCGCATGGCGCCGTGCGATCGACCCTGCAACTGCTTCACCATATGGTCCTTACATGATGGGTGGCAAAATCAAGGGAGCAGCTGAAATCACAGAAGCTGGTGCTGCTAAGAAAGATTACAACCTTGAGGACCTTGGCGTTAAAGCGCTTGACGACAAGACTCTAGAAGTAACTCTTGAAAAGCCAGTAGTATACTGGGAAGACCTATTCGCATTCCCAACATTCTACCCACAGAACGAAAAGTTCGTAACTGAAAAAGGCGACGCGTTCGCTAGCAATGCTGAAAACTTACTTTACAACGGTCCATTCAAAATGGAAAAATGGGAAGGTACTGACGCAACTGAGTGGGTACTTGTGAAAAACCCTGAGTACCACAGTGCTGACGATGTAACTCTTGAGAAAATCACTGTTAACGTCGTTAAAGATTCAAACTCTGCTGTAAATGCATTTGAAGCTGGCGAAACAGACATGACTGGATTGCTTTCTTCTGACATCGTACCTTCATACGAAGGCGACGATCGTATGCTTAGATGGAATGACCCAGTAGTATTCTGGATCAAGATGAACCAAAAGAACGAAGCTCTTGCAAACGTTAATATCCGTAAAGCGATCGCTATGGGCTTCAATAAAGAAGACCTTGCTAATAGCATCCTTAACAATGGATCTGTAGCTGCAAACTACTTTGTACCAAAAGACTTCGTAACAGGCCCTAACGGAGAAGACTTCCGTGAAAAGCACGGCGACCTAATCGTTTTCAATGCTGAAGAAGCTAAGAAGCACTGGGAACAAGGTCTTAAGGAACTTGGTGTAGATAAGCTTGAAATCCGCTACCTTGGTGGAGACACTGAAGCAGCTAAGAAGACAGATGCTTACATCAAGAACCAATTAGAAACAAATCTTCCTGGTTTGACTGTCAAACTTGAAAGTGTTCCTTTCGCAGTACGTTTAGAGCGTGACAACGCTATGGATTACGATCTTCAATTCGCTGGATGGGGTCCTGACTACGGTAACGCATTGTCGTTCACTGACCTTTGGATCACTGATGGCGGAAGCAACAGAATGGGATATTCTAACAAGAAGTATGATGAGCTGATCAAAGCTGCTCAAGGCGAACTAGCTACTGACCCAGAAAAGAACTGGGAAGCACAGCAGGAAGCTGAAAGAATCATGCTTGAAGAAGATGCTGGTCTAGCTCCTGTATACCAGCGTGCAAATAACATCCTATTAAACCCAGCAGTAAAAGGTCTTGCGATCTATAACTACGGTCCTGACTATAGCTTCCAGTGGGTTAAGATCACTGAAGCTGAATAATAATAATAATTGAAGCAGTTTCTTATTTCAGAGTGTAATAATTCTGATGATAGAAAGAGAGTATATCTAGATATACTCTCTTTTTCCCTGTGCGGCATTTGTCGAACAATAGGGAAAATTGAAATAATACAGGAGGTGCACAGATATGGCAAAATACCTGTTAAAAAGGGTACTTTATATGTTTTTGACACTATTCATCATTGCGTCCCTAACATTCTTCCTAATGAAGATCATTCCAGGTACACCATTTGCTAGTGCAAATAAATTAGGTCCTGCTCAAATGGAAATCATGAAGGCAAAATATGGTCTGGATCAGCCTGTACCTGTGCAGTATGCCATATATATTGGCAATCTGCTGAAAGGTGACCTTGGAATTTCCTTCCAGTTCAACAACACACCAGTTACGGACTTGATGTTTAAGCGCCTTGGACCATCCATGCAGCTAGGAGCACAGGCCATGCTTTTGGGAACGATTGTCGGTATCTTGCTTGGTATATTCGCGGCTTTGAGGCAGAATACCTGGGTTGACTATAGTTCTACATTTGTTGCTGTTTTGGGTAAATCGATTCCGAACTTCGTATTTGCTGGTTTGCTTCAATATTTTGTTGGCGTTAAATTAGGCTGGTTCCCAGTTCTCTTCTGGCGTGGATTTGAATACACCATCCTGCCAACAATTGCTCTATCCATGTTGCCAATCGCCATTGCGGCACGTTTCATGAGAACTGAAATGATTGAAGTTCTAAGTTCTGACTATATCACATTGGCGAAAGCAAAAGGTGCAAGCTTCTTTGAAATCGCTTTTAAGCATGCCTTAAGAAATGCTTTAATTCCATTGGTTACTGTACTAGGACCGTTGGCGATTTCATTGATGACAGGTTCTCTTGTAATTGAGAAGATTTTTGCGATTCCGGGTCTAGGTGAACAGTTCGTAAAATCAATTACAGTTAATGATTACCCTGTTATCATGGGAACAACCATTCTTTTTGCTGCTTTATTCGTAGTTATCATCCTTGTTGTGGATATTCTCTATGGAATCATCGATCCACGCATCAGGCTGTCTGGAGGGAATAAGTAATGGCTGACTTTGAACCAAAAATTTCAAAAGATCGTTTTAGACCGGCTGAAATTGATGCGTCTAAAAGCGAGGAAATCAACAAGCCAAGCTTAACATTCTGGCAGGATGCTTGGATGCGTGTCCGTAAGAATAAAGGTGCGCTTTTCAGCTTAATAGTTATGGGAATTGTTGTGATACTTGCCCTGGTTGGACCACTGATCAGCGGAAAAGAGTTTGACAAGCAAAATGTTAGCCACAACAACTTGCCGCCAAAAATTCAGGGACTTGAACATATCAGCTGGCTTCCATTTGATGGAGTAAAGGTGAATAAAGCGGGCAAGGAAATTGATATGTATGAAGTGAAAAAGGTAGATGAATACTACTGGTTTGGTACCGATGCTCTCGGACGCGACCTCTTTACCCGTGTCTGGAAAGGTACACAGATTTCCTTGTATATCGCACTGTTGGCTGCGACGATTGATATGATCATCGGTGTTGCCTATGGATCGATTTCTGGATATTTCGGCGGACGACTGGATAATGTCATGCAGAGGATTACTGAAATTCTTGTTGGTATTCCTACGATGATTGTTGTAATTCTGATGATTCTGGTACTTGATCCTGGTATCATATCTATTACGATCGCATTGACGATCACTGGCTGGGTAGGTATGGCCCGTGTCGTACGTGCGCAAACACTTAAACTTAAGGAGCAGGAATTTGTCCTTGCCTCCAAAACTTTAGGTAACAGTGATGGAAAGATCATCTCAAAACACTTGTTGCCAAACCTTGCGGGTGTCATTATTATCAACACGATGTTCACGATTCCGAATGCGGTATTCTTCGAAGCGTTCTTGAGCTTTATCGGACTGGGACTTCAGGAGCCTTATGCATCACTTGGTACATTGATTGATGAAGGATTTAAAGTGCTGAGATTGCACCCACATGAGATGATAATTCCAGCTGTTGTCATCAGTATTATCATGATTACGTTCAATATGCTGGCAGACGGATTGCGCGATGCGCTTGATCCGAAAATGCGTGATTAAAGGGCAGGTGAATGTATTATGGAAAATATTCTAGAAGTTAAGGACTTAAATATCTCCTTCCATACATTTGCGGGCGAAGTGAAAGCGATCCGCGGTGTGAACTTTGAACTGAAAAAGGGTGAAACCCTTGCGATCGTGGGTGAGTCTGGTTCAGGTAAATCGGTAACAACCAAGGCCATCATGAAACTTCTGCCGCCAGGCAACTCTGAAATTAAGCAGGGTGAAATCTTGTTTGATGGTAAGGATTTAACAAAATTGACGGATAGACAAATGCAAAAGATCCGCGGAAAAGATATTTCGATGATTTTCCAGGATCCGATGACTTCATTGAACCCGACAATGACTGTAGGGAAACAAATCATGGAGCCGCTAATCAAGCATCAGGACATGAGTAAATCTGCTGCAAGAGAGCGTGCACTCCAGCTTCTTAAGCTTGTAGGAATTCCTAAACCTGAATTAAGGATAAAGCAATATCCGCACCAATTTTCTGGCGGTATGAGGCAAAGGGTTGTTATTGCGATTGCCCTAGCCTGCAATCCGAAGGTTTTGATTGCCGATGAGCCGACAACTGCTTTGGACGTAACGATTCAGGCACAGATTCTTGAGCTTATGAAGGATTTGCAGAATAAAATCGACACTTCGATTATTTTTATCACGCATGACCTTGGAGTCGTTGCGAACGTTGCTGACAGGGTAGCCGTTATGTATGGTGGTAAAATCGTGGAAATCGGTACTGTTGATGAAGTTTTCTACAACCCGCAACACCCTTACACTTGGGGATTGATCAGCTCAATGCCAAGTTTGGATGCAAAAGAAGAAGAACTGTATGCAATTCCAGGAACGCCGCCTAACTTGCTGAACCCTCCAAAGGGAGATGCATTTGCGCCGCGTAACGAATATGCAATGCAAATCGACTTAGAAGAACAGCCTCCGATGTTTAAAGTTTCCGACACTCATTACGCTGCTACATGGCTGTTGCATCCAGATGCTCCTAAAGTAGAACCACCGGCAGCTGTGAAGAGCAGAATGCGCAAATTCATGGGCGCGAAATAACTGTAGGAGGAGGACTGGCCTAATGGAAAATAGAGAAAAGCTTCTTGAAATAAAGAATCTTAAGCAGTACTTCAACATGGGTCAACCCAATGAAGTAAGAGCCATTGATGGAATCTCTTTTGATATTTTTAAAGGAGAGACACTTGGGCTTGTTGGTGAATCAGGCTGTGGTAAATCCACAACTGGCAGAACGATCATCAGGCTGTATGAAGCGACTGATGGAGAAGTCCTTTACAAAGGCGAAAATGTTCATGGCAAGAAAAATAAAAAAGATCTAAAGAAATTCAACAGAAGCATGCAGATGATTTTCCAGGATCCTTATGCATCCTTGAACCCAAGAATGAAGGTATCCGACGTCATTGCTGAAGGCATTGATATCCATGGTCTTGCTAAAAGCAATAAGGACAGAATGGAAATGGTGTATGAGCTGCTCGAAACCGTTGGATTAAACAGAGAACACGCCAACCGTTATCCGCATGAGTTCTCAGGCGGACAAAGACAGCGTATCGGTATTGCACGCGCACTTGCAGTGCAGCCCGAATTCATTATCGCAGACGAACCAATTTCAGCTCTTGATGTTTCGATTCAGGCACAGGTTGTCAACCTGATGAAGAAGCTTCAGCGTGAAAAAGGTTTAACATACTTGTTTATCGCACACGATCTATCAATGGTTAAATATATCAGTGACAGAATTGGTGTTATGTACTTCGGCAAGCTGGTAGAATTAGCTCCTGCTGAAGACCTTTACAACAACCCGCTGCATCCTTACACTCAGTCGCTTCTGTCTGCGATTCCGCTTCCAGACCCAGAATCTGAGCGTACACGCCGACGCAAGACATATGATCCGAACGTACATCAGTACGCAGACGGTGAAGAAGTGAAGATGCGCGAAGTTTCGCCAGGGCACTACGTGTATTGTTCTGAAAAAGAATTAAAGCAATACCAGCAGCAATATGTGAAATAAACTTAGACGATCTCTTCATTTGAGATCGTTCTTTTTTTGAAGTTACAAATGCAGGAAATATATGCCAAGTGAAAATATTAAACTATAATATCTAAAACTGTCGAAAGTGGGTAAAATAGACATATAGATAAATATACTATTTTTCGCTATCATGTATGAGTCATGGAAGTTTGAAGGGAGAGATGCATGTGCAATTGAAAAAAATCGCAGCAGCAGCACTATTGGCTGCCTCTTTTTCACAGGCTGGCGGCACCGCTTTTGCCGAACAGCAAACAGAACAGCTTCCTGTTAGGGAGCATCAATCATTGGTTAGGGATATTCCAGAGCAAATGCCTAGATTCAAATTCAGCTCAGGGTATGAATTCGAATATCCTGATGCCGTTAGAGGCATTTATGTGACCGGGAACTCTGCTGGCGGAGAGAAGTTTTCAAGCCTCACTAAGCTGGTGGATGAGACAGACCTGAATGCTATGGTTATTGACATCAAAGAAGATCATGGATACCTTACATACAAACCGGAAGAAAATTCTCCTTTTAGGGATATTGGCAAGCCTTATATCAAAGATATGAAAAAGCTGATGGATACCCTTCAGGAAAAACAAATTTACCCGATTGCAAGGGTAGTTGTGTTCAAGGATACAGAACTGGCCAATAAGAAGCCTGAGTGGTCTTTCAAGGATGGGGACAAGGTCTGGAAGAATGGAAGGGGAGAGTCGTTCGTAAATCCATTTGTCCAGGATGTATGGGATTATAATGTACAGATTGCGATTGAAGCGGCGAAAATGGGCTTCCAGGAAATCCAGTTTGATTATGTACGCTTCCCTGAGGGATTCGAAAAAAGGGATGCGACTCTTGAGTACTCCATTGGGGACTATAAAGATGTGGAAATGGATAATGTGCAAAAGCGTGTAAAAGCAGTAACTGATTTTGTAGCCTATGCACGCGAAAAACTGAGACCTTATGATGTAAAAGTGTCGGTAGACATTTTTGGTTATACAGCTACTTTGCCTGAGGCTCCGGGCATCGGCCAAAACTTTTCGAAGATTTCCGAAAATGTGGATGTCATTTCTTCCATGATTTATCCGAGCCATTGGACTTCTTATTTTGGGATCGCCAAGCCTGATACTGAACCGTATCGACTTGTTGAAGAATATGCAAAGCTCGAGAACCGAAAACTTTCTGAGTTGAAGACCCCTCCAGTCTCACGCCCGTGGCTTCAGGACTTCACTGCCTCATGGTTAGGAAAAGGAAATTACCTTGTATATGGAAAGAAAGAGGTTGAGGACCAGATCAGGGCACTGAAGGATCAGGGAATTGATGAATACCTGCTATGGAACGCAAGCAACCGATACACCCCGAATGTCGATTACACACCTTAGTAAAGAAAATGAAAAAGGCTGAAATGAACTCATTTCAGCCTTTTTCATATCATTAGATTATCTTTGGAATTATCGGTATAATAAATAATCGGAAACGGAATCTAGGATTTATGTCCGCCGCCAACGTTTTTCCAGCCGTGTTGCAATCGTGTTGACTGGTCGACGAATTCATTTCTTTTATTGCCGCTGAAGAATTTGTTTCCCACTCCATTGGTGATGACACCAATTGTAGCAGTGATTCCCACGATCAGCAAAGCAACGATGGTTAAATCCATTATGTAACCGCCCATGATAAACCTCCACCTTTTTTTTCACAATCTAAAGAATGCAGTTGTGATAAATATATTCATGATCCCCGTTCATCTTTATTTTAAAAGAATTGTTCGCGTATTAAAAGAACTTTATAAAGAAAAAATAATACTAGCATTTTGATCATGTATATATAAGAAAAGCTGGGTGCTTATCAGGATGGAATAAATGTAAAAAGGAGATAAGCAATGCATTGGTATGAAAAATTGAATCAGTATTTCCCAATTGAGGAAATGAAATCAAAAGAACATATGGAAACCCTGTTGAAGGAACGGCCAGAGATTTATCATAAAGATGAAGGTTCGGGCCATGTGCTTATGTACGTCGAAACAGATGACTTTGTCTTCATCGATTATCTATTTGTATCAAAGGAAACGAGAGGGCAGGGTTTAGGACACAAGCTCATAGAGATGCTGAAAGAAAAAGGAAAGCCCATCATTCTTGAAGTAGAGCCCATTAATTATGAGGATACCGATACAGAAAAACGGCTTAAGTTCTATAAACGCGAAGGCTTTGAACACGCGAGGACGATCGGTTACAGGAGAAGGTCGCTGGCCACAAAAGAAATCAATGAAATGGAAATCCTGTTTCGGGCCCCAAATCAGGAATCAGAAGAGCTTGTGTATGAGGCAATGAAAAAAACCTATAATTTAATCCACACATATAAGGACAAAACGTTCTACGGAGAGTCGTACCAGCCGGTTGATGAAGTCTTGACCATGGAAGACAAGCGGGACGACCTGCTCGAGGACTTATAAAAAACAGCGCAACCTGGTGTATCAACCATGGTTGCGTTTTCATTTTCATGCACTTAAATGAGAAATGATATTTTTTTAAAAAACAGTTTATTCTTCTCGAAGGCGGGTATAAATTATTAAATTATGAAAAATCAAGCGATACGGACACATGCAGCGAAAATTATACGAATATTTATATAGATAGGACTAGAAGGGCGATGAAAAATAATTAAATTTAATGAAACCTTTTTCTTTTTAGTTCGTTATATATATAGAAGAGAAAATTCTTACATAGTTACCCGGAATATTTTCTTGAAAGGGATACCTTTTATCCGATCCTTGGTGTATAATAATCAATAGGAATTATAAAATTAAACTTATTATTATTTAAGAAAATGACAGCTCATTTGCAGCAAATAATATATAAGTAAATCTAAGGGAGTGTGAATAACCAATGGTCACTTTATACACTTCACCAAGTTGTACCTCTTGCAGAAAAGCGAAATCATGGCTGGAAGAACATGAGATTCCATATCAGGAAAGGAATATCTTCTCTGAGCCTTTATCTATTGATGAAATAAAAGAAATCCTGCGCATGACCGAGGATGGGACGGATGAAATCATTTCAACACGTTCAAAGACATTCCAAAAGCTGGATGTGAATCTCGAAACCATGCCATTACAGGAATTATTCGAATTGATTAAAGAAAATCCGGGATTGCTGAGACGCCCGATTATCATTGATGAAAAGCGACTGCAGGTTGGGTACAATGAAGATGAAATCAGACGATTCCTGCCAAGAAAAGTACGTACATTCCAGCTGAGAGAAGCTCAAAGACTGGTCAACTAATACAAGGCTCCCTTATGGGGGCTTTTTGTTTTTGTTTACAAAAATCGATTATCCGAAAGCCCATTCCGAGCACGTGGCTTTCTGTTTATTTTAGTACGAAACATGTGAGCAAAGCATTTTTAAACGTGCTGCTAAATTGAATTCAGCATGGATTTCTGCTAAAATATAAAGAATACTTTTAATTGCTGTGTATATTAGCCTTTTCGAAAAATGGGTGTATATTTTGTTTCCAAATTGGCTTAATATAACATAAAATAAAAGTACAAGATCGTTATTCTATTTACCTTCCCTTTATAAAAACAAGGTGATTTAGGCTTATTTATTAAGGGTAAAAGATAAAGACCAACAGCTTTTTGGGGGTATATAGTCCCTTCAAATCTTTGCCTGGAAGGGAGAGAAAGCGAATGGAAATCGAACGTATTAATGAAAATACGGTTAAGTTTTATATTTCATATATGGACATAGAGGAGCGCGGCTTTGATCGGGAGGAAATCTGGTACAACCGCGATCGCAGTGAAGAACTGTTCTGGGAGATGATGGATGAAGTCCATGCAGAAGAAGAGTTTGCGGTGGAAGGCCCTTTATGGATCCAGGTTCAGGCGCTTGAAAAAGGCCTGGAAGTCTTGGTAACTAAGGCCCAGCTATCCAAGGATGGTCCTAAATTTGAATTGCCGTTGCCGAATGATAAACTGAAGGATCTGCCAGTCGATGAAAGAATCGAGGAACTGTTGGACCAGCAATTCAATGCGAAAGAGCTGGAGGATTTAGATCCAGTTTATGAGGACGATCTTGAATTCCTGTTATATTTCAAGGATTTCGAGGATATCATTGCCCTGTCAAAACGGCCGGGAGTAGATAAAATAAAGACGAGCTTGTACAGCTACTCTGACAAGTATTATCTTTACATTGAATTTCCTGAGCAGGATTTTGAGGACGAAGAAGAAATTGATAATATCCTAAGCGTGCTTCTCGAATATGGATTGGAATCGACGATTACCATTCACCGTCTCGATGAATATGGTAACAAGATTATCGGAGAAGATGTGTTTAGTGTCATAAGGAAGCATTTTTCCTGACTGCAGGCCGATTTCAGAGATGAAATCGGCTTTTTTGATATAATTTGTATGAATCCCTTTCTTAAATAGAATCGTATATATAACTAATGCTTTCCTTAACCTCATAATCCAGTGGCTGTGGAAAGAAATCAGAGAGAGAAACAGGTGATTTACCATGAAGAACACAGTGCGGATTCTAATGTTTGTCTTGCTGCTTGCTGGAATTTATTATTTTTTTTATGAAAAACTTGATGCAGTCTACCTTGGATATATCAGTATTTTTATGTCATTGACCGTCATTTTTATCAGTTTTGTCATCTTTCTTGAGAACCGCCATCCAGCCCAGACTTTGACCTGGATTGTTGTTCTCGGAGGATTTCCGGTTGTCGGTTTCATATTTTACTTGTTGTTTGGACGTAATCATCGCAAGGAAAAAATGTTTCGCCGAAAATATTTTCTCGATAAACAAACCTTTTCCAAAATTGAAGGGGATGCTGAGAGAGTAAATGAAGTCCGAATGCAGGAGATGGAAGAGGATCACCGTCGATTGTTCCATCTTGCCCAGCAGCTGGGTAATAGTCCGATATCGTTTGCTACAACATCAAAAGTTCTGACAAATGGTGATGAAACATTCTGCCATATCCTTGCCGAGTTGAAAAAGGCAACACACCATATCCACATGGAATATTATATCGTCCGTCATGATGAGATTGGGCAGGAAATCAAGAGCGTGCTGATCGAAAAAGCGAAGCAAGGGGTTATAGTACGTTTCCTTTATGATTCAGTTGGCTCATGGAAGCTTTCAAATGAGTATATTGGCGAATTGATCGATGCCGGAGTGGAAATGGTGGAATTTGGTCCCGTCAGACTTCCGTTTCTGAATAGCAAGTTCAACTTCCGGAATCATCGGAAAATCATCGTGATTGATGGGTCCGTCGGATTTGTCGGCGGATTGAATATCGGCGACGAGTACCTCGGCAGGGATGAAGGATTCGGCTTTTGGCGGGACACCCATCTGATGGCCAGGGGAGAAGCCGTCAGGAGCCTGCAGCTCATTTTTCTCCAGGATTGGTTTTACATGACTAACAACAGCTTGCTGACCACAGAGTACCTTTCTCCGGCACTGGAGGAAAATACACATGGCGGAGTCCAGATGATTGCTGGCGGCCCTGATAATGAATGGAGTGTCATAAAGAATATATTCTTTTCAATGATTTCTTCGGCAGATAGATCTGTATGGATCGCATCGCCCTACTTCATACCTGATGAAGATATTTTTACGGCAATAAAGGTGGCGGCCCTTAGCGGTCTCGATGTCAGGCTGCTCGTGCCGCATAAGCCGGATAAAAAAATTGTTTTCTATGCATCAAGATCGTATTTCCCTGAATTGCTGGAAGCAGGCGTTAAAATTTACGAATATGAAAAAGGCTTTATGCACAGCAAAATTGTCATTGTCGATGGCCAGCTTGCATCCATCGGCACCTCGAACATGGATATGAGGAGCTTTCACCTTAATTTCGAGGTCAATGCCTTTCTTTATAAAACATCCAGCACAGAGAAGCTTGTCGAAGAATTCGAAAAGGACCTGCTCGTATCAAAGCAAATTATGATGGACGACTTCAGCAAGCGCCATATTGGCTACAGACTGCTTGAATCAACCTCCAGGCTGCTGTCGCCGATGCTCTAACCCCGGATCATTTCCGGGTTTTTTTATATTCAAAAAGGGTTTTACCCAGGCAGCGGCGAAATCTTACTGATGAAAGGAGGCGCATTAAATGTGCTAGTAGCAAATCGAAGCAATGGAGAAAGATTATCTCTCGGTGCAAGCTGGACTAAAGAGGAATTAGTCAAAATCAGGTCGAATGACAAATTCCATTGTCCACAATGCAAAGAGGAGGTGATCCTCAAGCTGGGTTCCAGGAAAATCTGGCATTTTTCGCATCTGGCAGGAAGCAGCTGTGAATCTCGTTATGACAGGGAGTCAGAATACCACTTATCCGGGAAGCTGCAGTTATACAACTGGCTGATTCATCAGGGCATTAACGCTGAGCTCGAGAAGTATGATGAGCAAATCAGGCAAAAACCTGATATCACCTTTGAATGGCAGAATCAGAAATATGCGCTTGAATTCCAATGCTCTGTTATTCCGGAAGAACTGTTTGTAAAAAGGAATTCAGCCTACCTTGAAAACGATTACATTCCAGTTTGGATTGCTGCCGAAAGCTTAATCAAACGGAAAGGAAGTTTCACCGTTTCAATGAATCAATTCCTATATTTATTTCTGCGTCAGCCGGAACGAACCTGGAGTCTTCCAGCATATTGTCCGATTACAAAACAGTTCGTTGTGCTTCATGGAGCCATTCCGCTTTCCTCAAGAAAAACACTAACCAATTTGCAAATCCATCCACTTTCAACCTGCTCTATCAACCAACTAATAAATCCTGTCGCCAAACCATTTCCTATGCTGAAAAGCTGGCAAACTGAAAATCAAAAAATCAAATCCCGTTACCTGATGTATCCGGGAGCGCAGAATAACCGCTTCCTTCAAGACCTTTACCTTAACCGATTAAATCTTCTGACTCTCCCTCCTGAAATTGGTCTCCCTGTATACTCCAGCCCTTTCATCGAAACCCCATCATTTATTTGGCAGGCGTATCTTTACCTGGATGTATTACGTCATTATAAGGCAGGCGAAGTGATTCACTATCCCACTATCCGGGAAGCGTTCAATAAGCGGTTAAGAACAGGGGATATTCTGCTCAGGAATCTGCCTGCTTCAGGGGAGAGAACATATTTGTATGCTTTAGCTGAATACATTTTCCTTTTAACGAAGGTGACGTTTTTGACAAAGATCGATTCAGGTACTGTAAAGGTAAAGAGGGAGCTCTGTTTACATGGAAATTATCAGGATGCTGTAGAATCAGCGGCAGAATTTTTTAAGAGATTCCAAAATAAAATTGAAGAAGACTTTTTTCAGAGACATGAAAAGATTGTTCAAAGCGTAAAATAAGGAAGTTAAGAATGGGGTATATAAAAAGTGAAAAACTTTAAAAAGTAGAAGGAAATCTGTACCCCATAGCGAATTATGATACTAGAAAAGTTTTTCGAATTTCGAAATGTCGTAAGGAGGATCAATATGTCGAATGAAACTGCTGTAAAGAAATTGCCAGCAAGAGACGAGGTCGCCGCCGAGCATACGTGGAGACTTGAGGATATTTTCGCAAATGATGAAGCATGGGAAAAAGAATTCGATGATGTAAAGGCACTTATTCCTTCCGTTCAGGAATACCAGGACAAGCTGGGCGAAAGTGCTGACCAGCTGTACAATGCGCTTCAACTGCAGGACCAATTGCTTGAGCGCCTTGGCAGACTCTATACATATGCGCATATGCGCTATGATCAGGATACGACGAATTCTTTCTATCAGGGACTGGATGACCGCATTAAGAACCTTTATTCCCAGGCGGGAAGCAGCCTTGCGTTCATCGTTCCGGAAATCCTTGCTGTTGAGGAAGAGAAAATCAAAGGGTTTTTAGCGGAAAAAGAAGAACTGAAGCTCTATGAACATGCGTTGGAAGAAATCAACCTCCAGCGTCCGCATGTCCTGTCAGCTGAGCAAGAGGCACTTCTTGCTGAAGCAGGCGAGGTGATGAGTTCACCATCCAATACATTTGGAATGCTGAACAATGCGGATCTCGAGTTCCCGTCCATTAAGGATGAAAATGGCGAAGAGGTCGAAATCACTCACGGGCGCTATATCCGCTTCCTTGAAAGTGAAGACCGCAGAGTGCGCGAGGATGCATTCAAAGCTGTATACAAAACGTATGGCAGCTTCAAGAATACATTCTCCAGCACATTGAGTGGCAATATCAAAAAAGATAATTTTAACGCAAGAGTACGTAAGTATGATTCAGCAAGACATGCTGCACTTTCTGCGAACAACATTCCTGAAAGTGTATACGAAAACCTTGTGAACACGGTGAATGACAATCTTCATCTTCTTCACAAGTATGTCAAGCTGCGCCGCAAGGTCCTTGGCCTAGAAAAGCTTCATATGTATGACCTGTATACGCCGCTTGTGAAGAATGCTAAGATGGAAATTCCGTATGAAGAAGCGAAAGAGTATGTTCTAAAAGGATTGGAGCCTCTGGGTGAGGAATACAACAGCATCTTGAAGGAAGGCTTTGAAAATCGCTGGGTTGATGTTTATGAAAACAAAGGAAAACGCAGCGGGGCCTATTCATCGGGAGCGTATGGCACAAACCCGTATATCCTGATGAACTGGCAGGACAATGTGAATAACTTGTTCACGCTGGCCCATGAATTCGGCCATTCTCTGCACAGCTATTACACAAGGAAGACACAGCCATATCCATATGGCAGCTACTCGATTTTCGTGGCTGAAGTGGCGTCAACCTGCAATGAAGCATTGTTGAATGATTATATGCTGAAGACGATCGATGATGAGCAGAAGCGCCTGTATCTGCTGAATCATTACCTCGAAGGGTTCAGAGGAACAGTGTTCAGGCAGACGATGTTTGCTGAATTTGAACACATGATCCACCAGAAAGCGCAGAACAATGAAGCATTGACAGCCGATTCACTTACAAAAGATTACTATGAGCTGAACAAAAAATACTTTGGCGAAGAAGACATCGTGATTGATGAGGAAATCGGTCTTGAGTGGTCAAGAATCCCGCATTTCTATTACAACTACTATGTTTATCAGTATGCGACTGGGTTCAGCGCCGCAACTGCATTGAGCAAGCAGATCCTCGAAGAAGGACAGCCGGCGGTCGAGCGTTATATCGAGTTCCTGAAATCAGGAAGCTCGGATTATCCAATCGAAGTCCTGAAAAAAGCTGGAGTCGATATGACAAGCTCTAAACCAATTGAAGAAGCATTGAAGGTTTTTGAAGAAAAGCTGAACGAGATGGAAGCATTGCTTTCATAATCAATAGGAAACCGGCCGCATGTAATCATGCGGCCGGTTTTTTCAGGTGAGAATATAATTCCGGCTTCATCACATCGAAATGTTGAGGGATTAGGCAGGAATTAGTGAAGCAGCTAGGAAAACGCAGGCGAAAAGGCTGCGGTTTAGTTCGAAAGTGGGTAGAGTTTTAGTAAAAAAGCTGGGATTCACTCTGAGAATGGGTGGAGACACTTCAGAAAAGCGTCGTTTTTGGTTATAACTGTTGCTATTAAAACGATATTTTTGGTTTTCACTACGAAATTTTCGGTTTTCACTACGGAATTTCCGATTTTCACTACTTTTTCCATTAATAGGTAAAACCAAAGGATCAATCAAAGTGTAAGAACTACCTATACTCAACTAAAACCCTTTAAACTTTTTCCGGTTATTTAAGTATAGTACTAAAATAAATAATGATAAAAACAGGATCGGGGAGGTCACATATAATGGGACGAGGTGCATCAAGCCACCAATGTGAAAGATGAATGAAAAAAGTATGAACAGTCCTATAAGGAAGAGCCCTAATTTATCCATTTCGATCACCCCGAAAGATAGCATTGTAGTTAAGTATATGCTGTTGTCCTCTTGAACATGATTGGTATTTGACAATATTGTGAAATAACACACAAGTCTATTGTGATAGGGGGAAGGGTTATGGTATATTTATCTCGTGAAGTTGATCACAAGCAAACATTTACCCCTTTGTTTGACCGTGAAAAATTTCTCCCATCCCCTTTGTTCGTATAATAGAGAAAAGGCCTGGCAGTTGGAGAGCTGCGAGGCCTTTTTCCGTATGTAAGGCTATAATCGTAAACTTTGTTGCTTTCTGTATACAGATTGATTTCCGAAAAAAATAACCGTGCATCGGCACGGTCATCCTCCAATAAATCTCCAGAACATCCCATATTTTGCTGGAACCTGTTCAACCTTTTGCTTAAGCATTAGCTTTTTCAGTTCCTTTTCAGCCTGGGCTACACTGATATCGTAGACGACTGAGACTTCCTTGGATGCCACCATTTTGTATTGTTTAAGGAAGTTTTCCAGGCCTGGCGGCTGGGTTGGCTCTGGCTTTTCCTGGAGCATTTCCTCAAGGATCTGAACATAAACTTCATAGGGATATAAACCAGTGATCTTGATGCCTTCTTCTTCAACATTCGAATTAAAGAAAACTAAAGTAGGGATTTCCTGAACATCCATTTCGTTCGTTATTTTCAAATCACATTGAAAGGCTTTGGCAGCTGTTTCGGAGTGAATATCGGTCACGAACTCTTCTACATCCAACCCAACACTTCTTGCACAGCCTTTCAATACATCAAAGTTAGAGACATTCTGTTTCTCAAGGAACAACACTTCCTGCAGCTTTCGCAGGAACCTGATTCCTTTTTTCTTTCCCTGCAGCTCCGCTGATTTGATGGCAATGGAGGCCAAATATGGTGAAGAAACAGGATTTTCGAACCAAAGGGAGCCATCACAGGACATCCCTGTTCTGCTTGCAGTTTTTTCCCATAGCTCGGCGATCGTTTCATAGCGTTTTTTTCTGCCCATATTCAGGGTGGCAAGCCTTCCGCTCAGGACGTGCCGGATGGAGAAATATTTGCCATATTCGATATGAAGCTTTTTGAGAATTGGCTCAAGTGCCCAGCACTCTGGGCAGAGGGGGTCGACAAACATATAGATTTCAATTGGCTTTTTATCCATGCCATGACAAAACTCGGCTGGATCGTAGCTCAGCAAGTTTTCACGTTTTAGTTTCATGTGCTCTCACCAGTTTCATCATCTGGTGTATTGATCATATGCTGGGCGGTAAGATATAGCCTTGCGAAAAAATCCTCCCTGACAGGCCCTTCCAAACCCACTTCATCCATAGCCTCGGCCATGCAGGCGAGCCATGCGTTTGCTCGTTTTGGCGTGACGGCGAAAGGCAGGTGTCGTGCGCGCAGCATGGGGTGGCCGTGTTCACTCGTATATAAGGGAGGCCCTCCTAAGTACTGTGTCAAAAACTGCTTTTGCTTACGGGCAGTTTCCGTTAAATCATCCGGGAATATAGGAGCAAGATCAGGATGCATTCCAACTCGGCTGTAAAAAGCATCGACCAGCCGGTGAAGTGTCCCTTCGCCAATGGCTTCGAATGGTAGGGTCTTATTCTCAACCATATTGAAAACTCCTTTAAAAAGTAAATTTTGAAATTTCATTCTGCTTCGATAGTTATGCTATTTATTGTAGCAATGCTAAATTTATATCTCAAACAAATAGGCTTGTAAAACGGATGGACCGCCTGTATTTTTTAGGATTGCCTTACTAATGTACACAAAAAGACCGCCTGTTACCACTGACAGTCGGTCAAATGAGATGGGAATATTACCCTTATCCATAAAATACATCGGTTACTTTCCGTACGTAATTCTGAGTTTCCTTGAATGGCGGGATTCCGCCGAATTTATCCACATTGCCTGGACCTGCATTATAGGCGGCCAAGGCCAATTCGATATTGTTGTCATACCTGTCGAGCATTTGACGGAGGTATTTGCTGCCTGCATAAATGTTTTCTGCCGGATCAAAAACATTCTTTACACCAAGGCCCCTTGCAGTACCAGGCATTAATTGCATCAAGCCGGATGCGCCTGCATGACTGACGGCATTCGGGTTAAAATTCGATTCCTTTTGAATGACAGACTTAATCAGCTTTGCTGGCAGGCTAAATGCCTCAGCTGCCTTGTCGATAATATCATCAAAATCTGTTCTTTTTCCTGCTGCTTTTGTCAGCTGGATAGGTGGAAGCATTTGTCCGATGCTCAGCTTGTTGATGGAATCAATCGCATTTTTTGGACTGCCGAAAAATTCTTCAAGACGAGTTGCTGTAGCACCAAGTTCATCGTTTTTTTCGGTCATGATGCCCGAAAGCATCTCCTGGAAAAGACTGTTCCCATTTTGAGAAGAGGGCTTGTTGAAGTTTTGAAGAGCCTGCAATTCAAGCATGACTTTTAACTGGTCGACGTTCATTCTGAAATCTCCTGCCTGGTTCACTCTTGTAATTGATGATATTTTTTAGCGTAGAACCGCTTGATTTTATTATCGGTAGGTCTCATAGGAATGTTAAGTACTTTAAGCAATGCTGAGAATGCCTTTGACCCTTCGGCTTCGTCAGTCACTTCATATTCTAGCTCATAATCTTCCGAATTTAAATAGTAACTATGGTCTAGGACGAGCAATCCGCCTTTGTACTCTAACTCGGCACGCACTGTTGTCAACGAACCGAAGTACTGCAATTCATGAGCATTTTCGATCAGGCTGTCGACTGCGTTTTTTACTTCTCCTCCTGGCAGTGTTCCGGTTGACAAAACTTCCCTGGAGACATCTGAGGCAAGATCCTGATTGGTCTCGAGCAATCCCTGGAAGGCTGGCTGCTTCAGCGTCATTTCAAACTTGCTGCCTTTTTCCCTTATTCGGAGCGCCGCCCCATAATCTTTCAATGAAAAAGAAGGGGTATCGAAATAGTGATTGACTTGTTTTTTAAAATCGGTATCTTCCAGGTTAAAATGCTTGATGAGCAGGTGGAACTCATCCTCTGTCAGCATATTCTTGAATTCGATTTCAATATTCTGGCTCACATGCGTCCGTCCTTTCTTATTAACTGTTATTTATTATCTCGTTAATCTCTGTTTGCTTCAATCTTTAGTAGAAATTGGTTCATTATGATAAAATAAAAAAGATTATGGAGGTAGAGAAATGAGCCAAAGAATTAAGATTACTAATGCGAAAATCGAAAATAATGAGCTGCTGCTCAACACCGAAACGAAAATGAAACTTGACGGACTGGCTGCTACAGGCCAGATGCTGGTTGATTCTGATCAATTATCATTTATTTATATCGTCGATCAAGAGGACGGATATCGATATGTCACGATTCCGGATGGAACATGGAGCGTCATTAAAGAAGGTCTTGATGCGGGAATCGACACCTTCTTGAACTCAGATGGGGAAAAATTAAAACTCGAAGGTTTTGGCACCGAAATGGAATACCTGATCGCAAACATAACAGGCAACAGCAACTATGGAGAGGAAATGGTCACGAAGGTTGAAGAGGTATTTGCTGCTACATTGGCTTAGACTTTCGTGAAAAGAACCGGATGAGGTGACTGATGTGAAACACTGGGATCAATTTTTAGAACCTTATAAATATGCTGTTGAAGAGCTGAAGGTCAAGCTGAAAGGAATAAGAAGCCAATATGAGCTCCATTCCGATCACTCACCGATTGAATTTGTCACAGGAAGGGTAAAGCCTATTGCAAGCATTCTTGACAAGGCCCATCAGAAGGGGATTTCGCTGGATAAGCTGGATTTGGAAATGCAGGATATTGCCGGATTGAGGATCATGTGCCAATTCGTTGATGATATCAAAACGGTCGTGGAACTGCTGAGAAGCCGGAATGACTTTGAGATTATCGAGGAAAGGGATTATATTTCCCATAAAAAAGCGAGTGGTTACCGCTCTTACCATGTAGTTATTCGCTACCCCGTCCAGACCATTCAGGGCGAACGAAACATCCTTGCGGAAATCCAGATCCGTACATTAGCAATGAATTTTTGGGCTACGGTCGAGCATTCGCTTAACTACAAATATAAAGGGCTATTTCCTGAGGATATTAAAATCAGGCTCCAGCGAGCTGCGGAGGCCGCTTTCCGCCTTGATGAGGAGATGTCGACCATCAGAGGGGAAATACAGGATGCCCAGGCATTTTTCACACGTAAAAAAGAGATGCAGCAGGATGGAAAGAAATAGACTTAATACCGATATGCGGGGGTGTTTGAATACATGAAATTTGCAATCACTTCAAAAGGGGATTCACGGTCAAATACATTAATGCATAAAATGAGGACTTATCTTTTAGATTTCGATTTGGTTTATGACGAAGATCAACCGGATATCTGCATATCAGTCGGCGGCGATGGCACATTGCTATACGCTTTTCACAGGTACAGCAGCAGGCTGGATAAAACAGCATTCATCGGAGTACATACCGGCCATCTCGGGTTTTATGCAGACTGGGTTCCTGAAGAAATCGAGAAACTCGTCATCGCCATAGCCAAGACTCCATACCAGGTAATTGAATATCCCCTGCTTGAGGTGATCATCAGATACCAGCATGGCGGCAGGGAAACAAGATATCTTGCCCTGAATGAATCGACAGTCAAATCAGTAGAAGGGACATTGGTGATGGATGTGGAAATCCGCGGCCAGCACTTTGAACGATTCCGCGGTGACGGGTTGTGCGTTTCAACACCTTCCGGGAGTACAGCCTATAATAAAGCATTGGGCGGAGCGATTCTTCATCCTTCGTTAAGAGCCATCCAGGTAGCCGAAATGGCATCAATCAATAACAGGGTTTTCCGGACAGTAGGATCGCCGCTGATTCTTCCTGATCATCATACATGCACACTAAAGCCAGTGAACAGGCCTGATTTCCAGGTAACAGTCGACCACTTGACCCTATTGCATAAAGATGTGAAATCCATCCAATTCAGGGTGGCCGACGAAAAAATCCGATTCGCCCGCTTCAGGCCATTCCCATTCTGGAAAAGGGTTCATGACTCCTTCATTTCGGACAGTGATTAAGACTGACAAGTGGGGAATGTCGGAGATAATTTTCATGGAATTATGTAATGGATATTTTAAGTGACTTAGCTTTTCAAAATGTCTAATAAAAGAGGTTTAATGGACCTTTTACTATGTCCAATTAACAGCATTTATAACAGGGAGCCTTTGATATGGCAAAACACTTCACACTGGAATTCACAGCGGAGACTGCCGACAATGGAAAGGTGCTGAGGGAATTCCTGAAGGAAAAGGAAATTTCAAAAACAGCATTGACGGATATTAAATTCAAAGGCGGTTTCATCGGGGTGAATGGCCAGGAAATGAATGTCCGGTATATTTTAAAAAGCGGTGATCGGGTTAAGGTGATGTTTCCCCTTGAAGTGCCATCAGAAGGTGTGAAGGGGGAAAGCATCCCCCTTGACGTCATCTTTGAGGATGAATACCTGCTGGTCATTAATAAACCGCCGGGCATGAATACGATCCCTTCGCGTGAACATCCTCATGGCAGCCTGGCAAGCGGGCTGATCGGTTATTATGGAGAACGAGGTATATCTGCCACGACCCATATAGTCACCAGGCTGGACCGGGATACCTCGGGACTCGTGCTGATCGCCAAGCACAGTCATGTCCACCACTTGTTCAGCAAGCAGCAGCAGGCAGGGGGAGTCAAACGTACATATGAAGCAATTGCAGAGGGTTCTGTACAGGAGAATCAGGGCAAAATCGAGCAGCCAATCGCCCGAAAAAGTGACAGCATCATTGAGCGGGAAGTGCATCCTGAGGGCCAGTATGCAGTCACTTTGTTCGAGGTAATTGAACGGTACGCAAATTTTACCCATATTAAACTAAGGCTGCTGACAGGGCGGACCCATCAAATCAGGGTCCATATGTCCCATATTGGCCATCCGCTTCTTGGCGATACTTTATATGGCGGCAACAGAGAGGAAATAGCAAGACAGGCATTACATTGCAGGGAACTCAAATTTTACCACCCGTTTTTACATAAGGAATATAAGTTCACCTCGGACCTTCCTGAGGATATGAGTGAATTGTTCGCAAAAGGCAAACCGATTTGATACGGTTTGTCTTTTTACATTTTTATCAGATATTTCATTCTATATTTCCGTGAAATCTTCAAATCATAAGGGAGTAGTAAATGAAAATCAAGGAGGAAGCATCAGTTGAACATTCATAAACAAGGTAAACTTATTGCGGTTTCTGCTGTCATGCTTTTAGGGCTTGCAGCCTGCAATAACAATAATAACGAAGCAATGGATTTACGTGACAATCGAATGACTACCCTTGGAAATGACCGTACTGGTTATTGGGACAATGATACAAACAGACTTAGAACGCAGAACCAGAGACCTGACACAAACACTGGCAGGAACAATGGTCAAAGTGAAGCAAATGCTACAAGTGAAATCCTTCAGATGCCGAATGGGTATTTAACGGTTGACCCGAACTCATACAGCACTGGAATCCCTAGCGCGAAATATCCGCACACTCAAATGAATGGGCAGGGAAGATTGACCCTGGAAGATGGCCAGCGAGCAGATTTGAACAATCTGCTTAATGAATTGCAGCGCCGCACGGGAATTGATATGCCAGACCTGAACGAAGGAGGAGCGGCTCCGGCTCCAAATGAGGGAACAGCACCAGCCCCGAATCAGGGAGCAACACCAGCTCCAAATCAGGCAGCGCCTGCGCCTCAAGCACCAGAACAAGGAACAGCACCAGCTCCTGAACAAAATCAGGGAGCAGCACCAGCACCTGAAGCGGCACCGGCACCTGCTCCAGAACAAGAGGCAGCACCTGCTCCTGAGCAAGCACCTGCGGAAGAAGCCGCACCAGAACAACAAAAGCAAACTCCAAGTGGAACAGAGTTGAGTGCTTTCGAATCGAAAGTCATTGATTTAACGAATGAGCAGCGCAGGAAAAACGGCCTGCCTAACCTGTCGCCTGATACAGCCTTGAGCAATGTAGCACAGCAAAAATCAAATGATATGCAGGCGAAGAATTATTTTTCACATACAAGCCCAACCTATGGATCTCCTTTCGATATGATGAGGGATTTCGGAGTAACGTACAATTCGGCCGGAGAAAATATTGCCATGGGACAGCAAAGTGCCGAAGAAGTCGTGAATGCATGGATGAACAGTGAGGGACATCGGAAAAATATCCTGAGCCCGAACTTCACGCATATCGGTGTCGGCCATACGGCACAAGGCAATTATTGGACGCAAATGTTTATTGGCAAGTAAACCAAAAAAGCTAACCATGACTAAATGGTTAGCTCAGACTGTAGACAAACTCGATAAAAATCGTGTTTGTTCTACAGTCTTTTTTGATTGGTGCTGAACTGTTGATTTCCGTTCCAGGCGCTTCGCTTTCCGCGGGAAGAATATGAAAAAGACCAACTGCCGTCTTTTTCATAAGCAATCCTTGGGGCTGTGGCGGAGAGCCTCCTCACCGCCGTTGTCGTCTGCGGGGTCTCACCTTTCCAGCTGATCCCGCAGGACTATGAATTCGCTTCCTTGAAAATTCCCACGCACGATGGAAATGCGTTGGCATTTTCGGAGGAGTCAACGCGCCTTCCACCCCAATCAACTGGACTTTCAAACTTAACGTGGTACTATGAACGAAAATTATTTTAAATTATTCTATATCCCTGAATTTTTCAGCTACAAGCGGCATTGTAGATGGCACAGAGACGAGTTCAACCTCTGGATAGCGCAAAGCCGTCAATTGTCCGCCGAACACCGCCCCTGTATCTATGTTATAAGTATTGCTGACAATCCTCGGTTCCCTTACTGGTGTATGTCCATAAACGATGAGCGCTTTTCCTTGGTACTTTTTCGCCCAGTCGCGCCTGACAGGCGTGCCGTCAGGGTTTGCTTGTCCGGTGATATCGCCATAAAGGACGAACGTTTTCACTTTGGACCCACTTTTGCCTATGTAATCTTCTCTTATCCCTGCATGCGCAATGACGAGTTTTCCTCCGTCAAGTACCTGGTACAGCGGAGCAGCCTCATATAAACGGAGGAACTTTTCCCGGAAAGAATCCTTCTGCTGTTTATCAAGTGCTAAATACTCTGACACAGTGGTTTCAAGTCCGTGGGTAGTCTGTACTTTGTTTCCTGACAGATAACGGTAAAGCTTATTACAATGGTTTCCTGGAACGTAATAGGCCATTTCCCTGGACACCACCAGTTCATAGACGAGTTCTGCGACCTTGAGAGAGTTAGGCCCCCGATCAGTCAAGTCTCCTACAAAAGCAAGCAGACGTCCTTCTGGATGAACGGGAATCCCGGAATCCCACCAGTAGCCCAGTTTTTTTGTCAGTTCTTCAAACTCAATCAAACACCCATGTATATCACCAATTATATCCAGTTTCATAAGTTGTCCCTCCTTTTGTTAGCTTATTTTTTCCCTCGTGATGGAAAATGAAAAGTAAAATTTTTTTACTCACAATGTATCCCGAAAAAGGGAATGTTAATGAAAAGGTCGATTATATTTTACGATAGGAACGGATGAAAACAAACTTGTGCAGGCCAACAAGAGCAGATAAAAGACAAAGAATACAATAAATGCTAGTATAATGGAATGTACAGAGAAGGAAAGGGGGTAAGGTGGATGACTGAAGAACGTCAAGAATCAGCATCAAAGCAGCAAATCAATACCGAGCTGCTGATGGAAGCACTTTACTCTGAGAATATTGATGCTTTTAGGGCAGAGTTTTTAGACCTGCATCCGTATGATCAGGCTGCATTCTTCAGTGAACTGAAAGACGATAAGCGTGCGAAGGTTTATCAGTATTTGTCCCCTGAAGAAATGGCAGAGCTTTTCGAAAACCTGGAAGCGGATGATGAGGATTTCAAAGATGTGCTGGCACAGATGAATCCGAATTATGCGGCCGACATGCTCTCGAATATGTATGCGGATGATGCGGTTGATGTACTGAATGAGCTGGATAAGGAACAGGTGGCAAGCTATCTGACGATCATGGATGAAGAAGCTGCCCAGGAGATCAAGGACCTGCTTCATTATGAAGAGTACACTGCCGGCAGTATCATGACGACTGAATTCATTGCGATTTCTGCGAATCAGACTGTCAGGTCAGCAATGTATATTCTGAAAAAAGAAGCTCCCCAGGCTGAAACCATTTATTATATTTTTGTTATTGATGAGGTTAAACGTCTTGCTGGTGTCATTTCACTCCGCGATTTGATTGTTGCCGATGATGAAACCATGATTGGCGAAATTATGAATGATCGTGTTGTTTCCGTCTCGGTTGGGGAGGACCAGGAGGAGGTAGCGCGTATGATGCGTGATTACAACTTCCTTGCTCTTCCGGTTGTTGATTTTCAGAATCACCTTCTGGGAATCATAACGGTCGATGACATTATCGACGTTATGGAAGAAGAAGCATCCGATGACTATTCCAAACTGGCTGGTATTGCTGACCTGGATAGTGTTGACCGCAATCCCATTGCTGCTGCTAAGAAGCGGCTGCCATGGCTGATCATCCTGCTGTTTTTAGGGATGTTCACCGCTAGCCTCATTGGCAGGTTCGAGGATACCTTGAATAAAGTAGCGATTTTGGCAGTCTTCATCCCGCTGATTGCTGGTATGGCAGGAAACACGGGCACACAGGCTCTTGCAGTTGCAGTAAGGGGGATAGCTACTGGCGATCTTGAAAAAGAAAGCAAGTGGAATATTATCTTAAGGGAAGCCGGAACTGGCTTGATCACCGGGTTTATTTGCGGTGTTTTGGTCACCCTGGTCGTTTTTTTCTGGCAGGGTGATCTATTCCTCGGCAGTCTGGTCGGTATTTCGATTTTTATAACCTTGATCATTGCAACGCTCGCAGGATCATTGGTGCCTTTGCTGATGCACCGGTTAAAAATCGACCCGGCAGTGGCATCAGGTCCGTTTATCACGACTATTAATGATATTATCAGTATCCTCATTTATTTCGGAATTGCCACTGCTTTCATGAGTTATTTAACAAACTAAAGGAGGGATGGGATGGAACATCATGCATCGATTACTTCGCTCGTAATCGTCATCATTGTTGCATTTTTAACACCCATATTGCTGCATCGATTCAGAATGAATTTCATACCTGTCGTGGTTGCCGAAATCATCATGGGTCTGCTCATCGGCAAGAGCGGATTCAATATCGTCCATGAAGATGCATGGCTGAGCACTCTTTCTACATTAGGCTTCTTGTTTCTGATGTTCCTGAGCGGGCTGGAAATCGATTTTACTGCCTTTTCAGGTGGCAAGAAAAATAAAGTGATGGCCAATGGCAAAAAGGAGCCCAATACTTTTGTGGTATCCTCCTTGATTTTTATAGGCATTTTCATTGCTTCATTCGGTTTGTCCTATTTATTCGTACTTGCCGGCTTCATTGAAAATGTATTTTTAATGACCTTGATTATTTCGACGATTTCCCTTGGTGTAGTTGTGCCAACTTTGAAAGACGCACATTTAATGAAGACGAATATCGGGCAGATCATTTTATTGGTCGCTGTCATTGCTGACTTGGCAACAATGATTCTGCTTGCTGTTTTCGTTTCTCTTTATGATGGAGGAGAAGGAAATACATGGCTGCTGCTAGTCCTGTTTGCAGCAGGAGTGGCGCTGTATTTTGTCGGAAGAGCCTTCAAAAACCGTACTTTCATCAATGCACTTTCAACAGGGACTACACAGATCGGCACCCGTGCTGTCTTTGCGTTGATCATCCTTCTGGTTGCCATCTCTGAAACTGTTGGTGCGGAGAATATCCTAGGTGCGTTCCTGGCTGGCGTGCTTGTTTCCTTGCTTGCTCCAGATCAGGAAATGGTTCACAAGCTTGATTCGTTTGGATATGGATTCCTGATTCCTATTTTCTTTGTAATGGTGGGAGTCGAGCTGGATTTGTGGTCATTGCTGAGTGACAAAAAGCTTCTTTTACTGATTCCGCTTTTGTTGCTGGCTCTATTTATATCAAAGATGGTGCCGGTGTATCTTTTGAAAAAGTGGTATGACACCACAACCGTATTGGCGTCCGGTTTCCTGCTGACATCCACACTGTCTCTGGTCATCGCGGCTGCTGCAATTGGAGAAAGAATGGGAATGATTACTCCGCAAATGAACGGGACACTGATTCTCGTGGCCGTTATTTCGAGTGTTTTGACACCGATTTTATTTAAAAAGGTTTTCCCTCAGGAAAAGGCGGAGGAGAAAAAGGTCAAAGTGGCATTCATTGGTGCCAACCAGATGACACTTCCTGTATCACGTGAATTACAATCATCCCTGTATGAACCAGTCCTTTATCATACAAAACAGGAGAAATCCGAGAAGTTAATTGCTGATTCAGTGTTTGAAATCATTGAATTGGAAAATTATGAAACCGAGACACTCGCAAAGCACAAGGTATTTGATGCACCTATCCTCGTGATTTCCACTGGTGATGGCGAACTGAATGCGTCCATTGCAGAAAGTGCAAAGGATAGCGGAGTGGAACGAGTCATAGCCAGGATTGAAACTCCTGATCTTGCTGCTGAATCACAGGAAAAGGGAATTGAAGTATTTTCCGTCCTCAGATCTACTGAGTCCTTGCTTCGCGCCATGATTGAATCACCAGGAGTCATGAGCATCCTGACAAATCATGAGAATTCACTGCATGAAATCCGAATGCTCAATGATCACTTTGACGGCATGAGCATCAGGCGTTTCCCATTCACAGGAGATGTGATCTTTGTCCGAATCCTTCGAGACAATGAGTCGATTGTTCCGCATGGAGATACTGAATTGAGATTGAATGACCGTTTGATTGTTACGGGTTCAAAAGAATATGTTGATGAACTGAAACGTGAATTAGAATTCTGTTTCTGGTGCTAAATACGGAAACCCGCCTTTTTGGCGGGTTTTTCTTTTCAAATGAAAAAAAATAGTGTAGAATTAGCACTAGGTACTAATAACATGTATTAAAACGGGGGTATTTGGAGAATGACTCTTTCACTGAACGGAAAAACATACGTTGTAATGGGTGTTGCCAATAAACGAAGCATCGCATGGGGAATTGCTCAATCCCTTCATAACGCAGGAGCTAATTTGATCTTCACTTATGCAGGCGAGCGTCTCGAGAAAAGTGTCCGCGAACTTGCAGAATCACTTGATAAAAACTATCTTGTTTTACCTTGCGACGTTACCAGCGACGAGGATGTGGCTAAGTGCTTCCGGGAAATCAAGGAAGCTACCGGAACTATTTCTGGTTTAGCGCATTGCATCGCATTCGCAAATAAAGAAGAATTGCAAGGCGATTATATGAACGTTACCCGTGATGGATTCCTTCTTGCCCACAATATCAGTGCTTATTCATTGACAGCAGTGGCCAAGGAAGCAAAGGAACTGATGGCTGAAGGCGGAAGCATCGTAACCTTGACGTATCTGGGCGGTGAGCGAGCAATCCCGAATTACAATGTCATGGGCGTTGCAAAAGCTTCCCTTGACGCAAGCGTACGTTACCTGGCAGCAGACTTAGGTAAGCAAAACATCCGTGTTAACTCAATCTCTGCAGGACCAATCCGGACATTGTCTGCAAAAGGAGTCAGCGACTTCAATTCCATCCTGAAGGAGATCGAAGAGAAAGCACCGCTCCGCAGAAACACGACTCCAGAAGAAGTTGGCGATACAGCATTATTCCTGTTCAGTGACCTTTCACGTGGCATCACTGGCGAGAATATCCATGTAGATTCTGGATTTCATATTCTTTAAAGAAGGATCATTAATCCTTAATAGCAACAGAAGAAAGCCCGCTGTTTATCAGCGGGCTTTCTTCTGTTGCCAGAAATGCTTAGGTTTCGTCACCTATCATAGGCAAACGCATAAACATAAAGGGAATGAAGTATTGGAGGTGCTGAACTTGGGAAGGAAACGCAGTCGTAAAACTTTACCTATATTTTATATTAACCAACCACAGCTTGACTTTCCACAACCTGATATGCAGAGGGATTTCCTTTATAAGAACACTGAAGATCGAAAGGAGTCTAGTCAAAATCCTGTAATGGATCAGATGAAGACAGAATCCTCTCTTAAGAAGGAAGAAATGGTGGAAACAGAGGCAGAAACTAAAATTGTAACTGAAAGCAAAACTGAAACTGAAAGCGAAACAAATAAAAAGAAGTCTTTTAGTGAGTATACTCTTGAGGAAAAAATCAGACATTTAAAGCTTGTACCGGCTTCTGTGGTAAAAGTCAAATATGAATTCATAACCCATACTGGATCGTACAAAGGATTTTTTATAGAAATGAAAGATGGAGTACTCTTGGTTCATTCGATTGTTCCAAGAAAGAAAAATGTCACAATTTCTGAACAGGATCTGATAGATATTAAGCGGGCGGGATTATAAAAATAGGCTTACCTTTTTACGGTAAGCCTGGTTCATCCTAGCCTTTATAAGCAATTTATTGCCCAGGAAGGCTTGATAGTGGAAGTGCTGCTACTGGATCCAGGCAAGTGACTGCACAGAAGCAATCCAGATCAACAGTGATACAGATACCAGTCCGGAAGAATTCGTTTCTGGCTCCACCAGTTTGAATCTGAGCACAAGGATCAGCAAAGTTACCGCTATCTCCCCGAGTAGTCAATAACTCGATTTTAGCGCAGCAATCGTTATCTACAGAGGTTACCCTGAAGAAGAATGAGCGGAAGCAATCCAAATTTCCGTTTCTAACTCGTGCTCCAAATCCTTCAAAAGGTACGCAATCCCCACAATACAAGATTAGAGGAATTGTATCTAAACCATTTGGTGTTTGTGCGCCTGCTAAAAGTTCTTGAATCGATCTGTGGCAGCTGACATCGCAATCATTGTCTACATCCACTTCATCCTGGGCGTCTGCAACTGCTCTCAAGACCTCGCATACACAGCTGTCGCCATCGTGTTTTTTACCTTTGCAACCCATAACAAGTTCATCTCCTTTTAGTTGATATGACCTATTGTCCTTAATAGAATATGAATCGCCCTCCTATTGGTGTGGGTGTTTGTCTAATTTTCATCATGATTCGCACAAAAATTAATGACAGGAGCGGACAGGCTCCTGCCTATACATAGGGATTTGCCCTGCATATGCTGAAATGACTCGAAAAAGTGCAGGTGGTGTAAAAGGTGGGTAGCTGGTTTGATTTTTGCCTTCTTATATTAGCTAGCTTCCGTTTGACCCGGCTGATTGTGTACGATACTATCACTGGATTTCTCCGGGCTCCCTTCCATGAAACAGTGGAAGAGATAACTGAGGACGGTCAAACAGAAACATTCATAGAAATTAAAGGTTCCGGGCTGAGGTACTGGATAGGAGAATTATTGAGCTGCCACTGGTGTACAGGAATATGGTCATCAGCTATCATTTTTGGGGCTTACTCGCTCTTCCCAGAGTTTTCGCTTCCGGTGATCACAATTCTGGCCATTGCAGGTGCAGCTGCGCTCATTCAGCATTCTCTTGTAAAAGATTGATGTCGTTCATAGAAATTAATGAGTCCGTCCAGAACACCTGGGGACAAAATGCCATAAAATGATATATGGACTCTTTAATGAAGGAGTTGGTGAACATGGAGAAAAAGCAACAAGCTTCCAGCGGGGAGCAGAAACCATCCTCCAATGCGAAGCGAATCACAGGTACAAGACGCAGGCGAAAAACAGGCGGCTGCGGTTGCGGGAAGAAGAAAAAAACATAAATTTGCGCCTGCCATTCATACTGGCAGGCGTTTTCTTTTTAAGCTTTAAGGTGTATGGAGCTTCATGTTTGAAAACTGGCCAGCCAATTTTTTAATGGTAATCAAAGGGATCTTAAAATAAATTCTTTTGAAATCAAATCGTTCTTTACAATGCATGGAAATAATATCCGATATAAAAAACTCATAAATTCCCTATTGGTCGCGGAAAATAAAATCAACCAATTTGATGAAGCATAGGAAGGGATTATGATGAAACCAATACAGGCAGTAAAAGCATTAATTGCAATGGTTTTGATTTCGGCTGGGACTGCCGGCTGCTCATTTGGAAAAACCACTCAGGAGAGCAGGGCATCTATGATCCAGTCCGTCAATCCGGCCCCTGGTGCGACCAACGATTTTAATCATGAAAAGGTCGAGCTGGCTGAAAAGGTGAAAAAAGACATCCAGGCATTTGAAGAACTCTATGACGTCGCAGTTATTGCCGGGAAAGAAGATACACTGGTCGCTTATAAGGTGAAGCATATGAAGCGATTTGGCATGAAACGAATCGAGAAAGAAATCAATAAAAAGCTGGAAAAAAATTATCCAGGCGAAAACTTCATTGTTTCCAGTGACTTCAAAATTTTCATAGAGGCAGTGGAGCTGCAGGAAAAAATGAAGAATCCGGCCTATCCGGAAAAGAAGGCGGAAAAACAGCTGCAGAAGATCATCTCATTGAAAAAAGAAATGACTTAAGGAGGGATGGGTGAGATGGGAGATAAACAAAAACAAAAGCTGACACCAGAACAGCAGCAATATCAGCAACTGGAACAGAAACATGAAATAAAACGCCCGGTTGTTAAAAATTGCTTTAAAGCTTTTTTGGTTGGCGGGCTGATTTGTACAATTGGACAGGCGATTACCTATTTCTATATCTATTTCTTTCATTTCACCGAACAGACAGCAGGGAATCCAACTGTAGCGACGATGATTTTTCTGTCGATGCTCCTGACAGGCTTCGGAGTCTATGACCACATCGGACAATTCGCCGGGGCAGGCAGCGCCGTACCGGTGACCGGATTCGGGAACTCGGTCATTTCCGCGGCGATTGAACATCGTACAGAAGGATTTGTGCTTGGTGTCGGCGGCAATATGTTTAAACTGGCAGGAAGCGTCATTTTGTTTGGTGTTTTTGCTGCGTTTGTGGTCGCGCTGTTCAAAACTTTGCTGACAATGATGGGGGTGCTGTAAATGTTGATTGGCAGGCAATCATGGGAATTTATGAATCGCCCGGTCATTGAATCCTGGGGAGCCTCGGGAGGTCCCTTTGAGGCAGAAGGAAAACTGGCAGCTGATTTTGATGTACTACATGATGATCTATGGATGGGGCAGGACTCCTATGAAAAAGCCCATAGAGTTTTGCTGGAAGAGGCAATCAAAGCCGCATTGCAAAAAGGGAATTTTAACAAGGAAGACATGCAGTTTATGCTTGCAGGCGATTTGATCAACCAGATTACGCCTACAAGCTTCGCAGCGAGGACGCTGCAGATTCCATATTTCGGACTCTTCGGGGCATGTTCAACTTCGATGGAGGGTCTGGCACTCGCTTCATTTATTGTGAATTACCAGGGTGCCAATAAGACGGTGACCGGTGCCTCAAGCCACAATTCGGCCGCGGAAAAACAATTTCGCTATCCAACAGAATATGGCGGGCAAAAGCCGCCAACCGCTCAATGGACGGTCACTGGTGCCGGTGCAGCTGTCCTGACGGATAATCAGGATAAACAGGGAAAGATAGTGACAACTTCAGCAACCATTGGAAAAGTAGTAGATATGGGGCTCTCCGACCCATTCAATATGGGAGGAGCGATGGCACCGGCGGCAGCTGATACAATCATATCCCATTTTAAAGATTTGAACCTTGATCCATCTTATTATGATTTAGTTGTGACAGGCGATCTTGGCCGGATAGGACAGGCTACTACATATGATCTATTGCAGCAGGCTGGCCTGAAGATAACGAAGGAGCAATTCCAGGATTGTGGCTTGATGATTTACAATGAAGAACAGCCTGTCCAATCAGGAGGAAGCGGAGCGGGCTGCTCTGCATCTGTCCTGTACGGGCATTTGCTTAATCAGATGTCCAAAGGAGAATACAGGAAAATCCTTGTAGTGGCAACAGGTGCGCTGCTTTCGCCTCTGTCTTTCCAGCAAAAAGAGAGCATCCCATGTATTGCCCATGCCGTATCAATTGAAATGAACTAGAAGGGAGGAATCACCTTGCTGCCAATGTTTTTTTGGGCATTTGTCGTCGGAGGTTTAATTTGTGTTTTTGGCCAGTTGATGTTTGACATTGCTAAATTGACACCTGCACATACAATGAGCCTGCTTGTCGTGTTGGGAGCTTTATTGGATGGCTTCGGGCTTTATGAACCCCTTATTGATTTCGCTGGTGCGGGTGCAACGATTCCGATTACCAGCTTCGGCAATTCGCTCGTGCACGGTGCGCTTCAGGAAGCCGAGCAGCACGGATTGGTCGGTGTCCTGACAGGAATGTTTGAAATCACGAGCTCCGGTATTTCCGCAGCTGTCATATTCGGTTTTATCGGTGCCTTGCTATTTAAGCCAAAAGGTTGATTCTATAGGGGTCAAGGGATGATAAAATGCCAGATATTTTGAGGACCATCATTCGATCTATTCTACTGATTGTTGGATTATTCATCATTACGAAGCTTCTCGGAAAAAAACAGTTGTCCAGTCTTTCATTTTTTGAATACATTGTCGGCATCACTGTAGGAGATATTGCAGGTACTTTAGCCATGGATCCTGATTTAAGCTTAAGGGACGGAATTGCCAGCATGATCATCTGGTCATTCGTCCCTTTGGGTATTTCGATGATTTCTTTGAAGAGCAGGGCTTTTCGCAATATTGTTGAAGGCAAGTCGACGACCTTCATTGAAAACGGGAATATCGTTGAGAAGAATCTGCGCAAGGAAAAATACAGCATTGATGAACTCCTTGAACAGCTTCGCAAAAAAAGTGTTTTCAAGGTAGCAGATGTAGAGTTTGCTTCACTCGATTCCAACGGTGAATTGAGCGTATTATTGAAAAAGGCGAAACAACCTTTGCGTTATGAAGATGTATTGAATCACAAGGTACACGATGCTGCCTCGGTTGCCGTCATAATGGATGGCAAGATTATTGAAGAGAATCTGCGGCAGGCTGGCTTAAATAAAATCCAGCTGTATGAAAAAATCCAGGCATGCGGGTATGAACAAGAACAGGTTTTTTATGCAGAAATGGATCCAGATGGAAACATGAACGTTGACCTTTATGATGAATTTCTCACCGCCCGGTTCCCGGATTTTGACCGTATATAACCTGAATCTGGCCGTTTTATCAATATGGTTGGGGGCTCGCCCATACAAATCGAATAGGCCTTACATATATTGCTAATGAGCAATAAAAAGTGAGGTGAAGAAGAATGGGCTACGGTTGGTGCGGAGGCGGCTACGGCTACGGCTACGGTGGTAGCGGCTATTACGGTTCCACTTTCGTTTTGATTGTCGTATTGTTCATTTTGTTGATTATTGTAGGAGCAAGCTTCTACAGCTAATTGAAGGCCAGGAAAAGCCGTTCCCTTCCAGAACGGCTTCTTCTGCATCTTTGAATGGGCTTCTTTTTCACCTTTTTCAGCTTCCTTCATAGTATAAAGAGTAGCTAATGAAGGAGGCGTGATTTTACATGGATAATAATTTCTTCAAGAATATAGAGAAAAAGACTGGCGTTAATATGAAGGATGTATTTGATCTTGCAAATTCATTGCAAAATGCGAATTTCAAAGATGAGAAAACGGTCAGAGGCGTCATTAGGCGTGTCTCTCAAATGGCCAATAAGCCTGTAAACAAGGAAATGGAAGATAAGATCGTCGAATCCATTGTCAAGGACGGAAAACAGCTCGATTTTGGGCAGATTTCCAAGATGATCAATAAAAAATAAACCAAAAAAGCCAAAACAGGTTCGGAACTTAAAGTCCGAGGTCCTGGTTTGGCATTTTTCTTTTCAAATTGGATAGAAAACGGGAGGCATTCGCTTTTCTTCCGCGTCTTTTTTGGGGAACAGATATGAACAGATTCCTTTCTGCGCGGGTCACAGCTACGTAAAGCAGCCGGCGTTCTTCCTCCAGTGGCAGTGGATCGCCATTACGGTAGGCATCCAGTGAATACTCATGGGGAATACTGCCGTCTACAGTACCGATAATGTAGACATTCTCATATTCCAGACCTTTTGCACGGTGAATAGTACTCAGGGTAATCGCGTCACTGGCATTTTTACTGCTTCGCTTAATTTCGGCATTCATGGCTGTCATATGGTCCGCGTGATCGAGGAATTCCGCTACCGTCTTGAAGTTCCGGGCAGCTACCTTCAAATCGCGGATATCATCTGAACCTTTTTCCAGCTGATTGCCTTCATTGCCACGCTTTTTTATGAAGTCCTGATAACCGAGGTCCTTTTCAACAATGTCAATGGCTGTCACTGGACTAAGTGATGTAAGAGACCGGACGATCGGGATGAGTTTCTTCAACTTTTGCTCCTGGAAGGCAAAGCCGGTTTTCACGTGGACAAGTGCTTCAAGCATCGAGCAGTCATTCAGGATGCTGTTCGCCTGCAAATCGCGGAAAACAGATTGTTTCAGGAACAGGGAAGGAAGAATATGCTTGATGGCTTCAGAATCATCCTGATTCAGGCTGAGCCGTAAAAACGACAGCATTCCTTTAACCATGAAGCGCTCGTAAAAGGATTCAATATCCTGGTCGACACGGAAAGGAAGGCTTGAAGTGGCAAGTCTTTCGAATATGGCCCGGCTCGCTGCATTCGTCCGGAACAGGATCGCGAAATCACCCGGACGAGCGCCTTTTTCAATCCGCTCTTTTATATCCGTCACAATCATCGTTGCCTCTTCTTCCTCATCGTATGGATGGAAGATGACAGGGGAGCATTCTCCGGCAAACTGAGCCCTCATCTCTTTTTCATGGCGTGTCAGGTTAGCTGAGATGAGCGAGTTGGCAGTCTCAACAATCTCATGGGGCGATCGATAATTCTGGTCAAGGATAATGAGCCTTGTCTTCTTGAAGTCTTCCTTGAACTTGAACAAATAAGCAGGGTCGCTGCCGCGGAAAGAATAGATCGACTGGTCATCATCCCCCACAGCACAGACATTGCCGGTTTTCCGGGAAATCATTTTTACCAATTCATATTGGACCTTATTAATATCCTGGAACTCATCGATCAACATGTACTGAAACCGATTTTGATAGAGTTCGAGAATTTCAGGCTGCTCTTTCAGCAGTTTATAGCAGCCTAAGAGCATATCATCAAAATCAAATAAACGCTGCCGTTCTTTTGCAGATTCATAGTCTTTATATAGTAGTGCCACTTTTTCTTCCCATGGAGACGCAGGCTTAACTTCATTTGGAGTGCACATCATGTTTTTCCAAAGGCCGATCTGCTGAAGGGCGAGATCATATGCAAACTCTTTCTCATCAAGGTTGAGCCTTCGTCCGGCCTCCTTTAAAATCTGCTCCCGCTGCCAATCTTTTTTGATGAGCTTGTCAGAAGACCACTTTTCCCGTTCATGGAAACAAAGGATGCGATAGAAAATACTATGGAATGTGCCGGCGACAAGCTTGTTCACTTTAGCTGGAGTCATTCCGGGATAATGGGTGATCCGATTCTTCATTTCAGCGGCTGCTTTTGCAGTGAAGGTTACAAGCATAATCGAAGCGGGATCTATCTTTTTTTCTTCCAGCATGAATGCTGTTCTGGCAGTTAGCACTCTAGTCTTGCCGCTCCCAGCTCCTGCAAGAATTAACAGTGGTCCATCAATGCTGACCACAGCCTTTTCCTGATTGCCGTCAAACTGAATGCCAGAGTCCGAAAGCTGCTTTAAATAATCCATCTTTGTTAAAGGTTTTATAGGGGGAGAGGGGATAAAGGGTGCTGGAATATTAATTTCCCTGGGTGAAGCGAACTTGACTTCCTTTTCCGCCTCCATCGTAATGGATCTGGATTTAGGGATGCGGAAGCCGTTTCTCTCTATATATTCCACATTCTCTTCCCGCTGGACGGGTATAGAAGACTTTATATTTTCTATGCAGTCTTCCTTCGGAGTGAGGTGGTGATAGAAATGTGGCTTGTTTTGGATTCCAAGATAAAGCCTGACCGGTTCACCGCAAACAGAGCATTCATTTATCCCTTTTTTGCTGTCGTCATAGAGCTTTTGATAATCCTCACGATTATATTCATCAAGGCTTATTATTTGCTTATTGTACCTAGCACTCTTCATGTTAATCCTCATTTCCGTCCAAAAATAGCACAATCCTTATCATAACAGAATAAGATTTATAGAAAAAGAGAGTTTCAGATCAAACATGAGGTCTCCACTTAAAGAAAAATTTGCTAATTTCTCGTTTGGTACGGACAAAAAGAGGGAAAAGGATAAGAAGGTTATAGTGAGATAAGCATTCAATCAGTTAATAAAGCTTGGGGGATATAAAAAATGGGATACATTCTTCCAGTGACAAACTATCAATATATACAATATGCAGAACGTGAAATCGGAACGGATTACGATCCCTTCTTAATTGGCAAGGTATCAAGAATTCGCAAGGAAGACCCTGTGCAAAAAGGCCAGGATCAACAAGAGACCACTTTAGCGATGGGGACGAAGAGAAAAGAACAACAGCCTGTGGCACGGATGCAGTTGGCTGCTTCTGACATTGGGTACAAAGCGTCAGACAGAGTTTACAAAAAAAGAGTCAATCCAGTGGTAGTCAGCAGAACATATGCTGAAATCACAGGGAAAGGAAAGCACTACAGCGAGTCCATTTAACTCGGCTGGAGTGCTTTTTTTTGCAAACTAAAAGCTCCTCATTAAGAGGAGCTCGTGTTTAAATGTATTTTTTCATGGTTTTATGTGGTATACCTGCATCCATAAATTCTTCTGACACGGTATCATATCCAAGTTTGCTGTAGAATGGGATTGCATGTGTCTGAGCGTTTAATTTCAAGGTGCCAACCCCCTGGGACTTGGCATATTCCTCGATTTTATTCATGACAGCGACGCCGACTCCCGTTTTGCGGTTTTCCTTCAAAACACAAATACGCTCCACCTTGCCAACTCCATCCAGTACACGGAATCGTCCGGCACCAGCAGGCTTTCCTGCATCGTCATATAATACAAAGTGGACGGATTCAGATTCGAATTGATCTATTTCTTCTTCTTCCGGCACATTCTGTTCATGAATGAAAACGGTCTTGCGCACTTCAAATGCATCTGCTAATTCTTGTTCATTTCCTGCGATTTTTACTTCCACTTAAGTCTATTCCTTTCCAAGTCTGAATGTTTCATATACTGTCCAGGAACCATTATCCAACTGGTACAGTAAATGAATTCTGTCTGCTAAATCTTCGAAATCCACTGCAGTCATCCTTAGTGAGCCATATACGTCGGAATGTTCATCATCTGACATCTTTTGGCCAATCGTGATATGCGGGACGAAATTGTATTCCTGATTCCCGTCGAATGCAGAATTAAGCTCATTATGAAGGTTTTCCAGTTCTTCAGGAGATTCAACCTTCAAATAGATAACGTTATTCACCGGCTTAAAAGAGCCAATCTTGGTGATCTTGATATTGACCGGGTCAAAGTTTTTTGCGATTGAATGAATCTTGTTGGCAATTTCTTTGATTTCTTCTTCAGTGGCCTCGAATGCGGACTTCAAGGTAAGATGCGGCGGAATCAACGCATAATGCGGGTCATAGCGCCTTCTTAGTGAGTTAGCGTAGTCCTGGACTTTTTTCGCTGGAAATATGACAATACCAAATTTCATCTCAATACCTCCGTTTCAATAGTATGGTGCAGTAACCGTAATTTGAAGAAAACCGAAAATATGATTTACCATTCATTATAACAAATTTTCAAAATATATAATATATAGAAGTGTTGTTTTTAAGTAAACATTCGTTTTATAGCTCGTTTGAGGTCAGGCTGCCAATAGGTCCATGTATGGTCACCATCGAACTCATCGTAAAAGTAAGAAAAACCTTTTTCCTTAAATATACCTGAAAGCTCACGGTTAGGTGTCAAGAAGTCATTATTGCTGGAGGATGATGTCTTAACGGACGTTTCCTCTTTCCCAATTGTGTGGTAAATATTCAGCAAGGCTGGCTGATTGAAATGTTTAACAGCCGAAAATACATCATCATTTACATATGGTGACTGGAGCAGCACTCTGCCAAACGTATGCGGATAATTCAATGCTGTAAGCAAGGATACAGTCGCTGCCAGTGAATCGCCAATCAAGGCCCGTCCCATCCCCATTTGATAGGTTGGATATTTCTCATCAAGGTATGGAGCAAGCTCATGAGCAAGAAAGCGAATATATGCCTGGTGCTGTTCTCCTTTTGGGTGATATTTTCGCCTTCGATCTTCAACAGATTCATAAGGAATTCCTACAATGATGACGTTTTCAATTTCCTTTTTGCCAAGAAGCTCATCTGCCACCCTGCCGATCCTTCCCAGCTGGAAGTAGTCCCGGCCATCCTGCGCTATCAGGACAGAGTATTTATATAAGGGAGAATAGTTGGCAGGAAGGTATACCAGCATGGTCACATCTTCCCGCAACTCCTTGCTTTTGAGTGTGATTTCTTCAATTTTGCCCATTGGATAATCCATTTATTTACCCTCCAAATCAATCATACTATTCCTATTATCTTTTCCACAAACCGATTTTAGCATATGTGTTTTGAAAAAGCTTATATGGAAATCTATTTATATCGGGAACGGGAACCTGCCATTTAAGTAACATGTTTGACAATTGTGTGAAGTGATAGGTAAGATTAAGGTGAAGCATTCTATTTTATAACAAGGGGGAATTCTGATGAAGAAAAGAAAGTTTCTTTTGTTCACCACACTAATGTTAGTGCTTTCAATGGTACTATCTGCATGTGGCGGCGGCTCAGACGAAAAGGGCGGCGAAGGACAAGGCGATGGAAAATCAGCTGAAAAACCAAAATTCATGAGCATCCTGACTGGTGGGACAGGTGGTACATACTTCCCATTGGGCGGATCTTTTGCAAAAATCGTTTCAGAAGCAACTGGGGTTGAAACTAATGCTGAAACAACAGGTGCATCTGCAGAAAACATGCAGAGCATTAAGGACAACAAAGGTGAAATCGCCTTCACGCAAACTGACATCGCTTCCTATGCAACGGAAGGAAAGCTGATGTTCGACGGAAACAAAATTGATAATATCAAGGCAATTGGTACTCTATACCCAGAGACAATTCAAATCGTTACAACTGAAAAATCCGGAATCAAGACAGTTGAAGACCTTAAAGGCAAGAAAGTTTCCATTGGGGCCCCAGGCTCTGGTACAGCTGCGAATGCAGAGCAAATCCTTGAAGTATACGGCCTGTCACTTTCTGACATCAAGAAGCAGGATTTAAGCTTTGACGAGTCAGTAACAGGAATCAAAGATGGCACAATCGATGCCGCTTTCGTAACTGCTGGTACACCCACAGCTGCTGTTGAAGAACTCTCAGCTACAGAAAAAGTCGTAATCGTTCCTGTTGAAGCTGATAAGGCTGATGCGCTGATCGAGAAATATCCTTATTATGCTAAGGAAGTCGTACCTTCTGGCACTTACAAGCTGGCTTCAGAAGTTCCAACAGTTGCTGTTCTTGCAATGCTTGTTGTAAAGTCTGATCTATCTGATGAACTTGTCTACGACATCACAAAGTCGATTTTCGAGAACCTTGATCAAGTAACACACGCGAAAGCGAAGCAAATCAAGCTTGAAAATGCTTTGAATGGCGTCGGTATTGACGTTCACCCTGGTGCTCAAAAGTACTTCGATGAAAAAGGTGTAAAAGCAGCACAGTAATAGATTGACCATGACCGGGCAGTGTCCTTCCAGGACGTTGTCCGGTCAATTCATCTTTAAAGAGATAGCTTTTCTCGCATTTGGGGAAAGGTTAAACAGGATCATGCACCGGTGGAATATTCCGGAATGATAGACCGCATTTCCAATCGGTCTATTTTTACTGTATGAATTGTATTTCTCCAGGAGAGACATTGGACAGGCGAGGCTAGTAATATGAAAATGGACATTTGTAAAATAAAAATCTTCGTTCTGTTAACCCTCATTATTTTTTTTGCTATAATCTCAATTAATATTCCTTATAAAAAAGCTCTAGTTTTCCTTCAGCCAGAAAGAAATGATATACTCTGCTATGTACCGATTGACGAGGGAGAAACCTTTCAAATCAAGTATACGCATTCGATTCATTTAACGGATGTAATTGAAAAGTACAAGGTAACCAATACCGATCAAATCATGCAATATGAACTTGAATATGAAGATTTTGCAATTGGGATGCCATCCGACATTGCTGATGGTGAGCGCTTTGAAATGAAGGATGGCAAGTACTTCATCAAAAACATGAGCAGGGAATTTGAACAGTTCGACCTGAGGATTGGACAGGTCCGTGCAAACCATACCATAATGTATGACGGGATTACCTACCCTTTGTCAAATGCGATAGAACCTGGCAGCAGGGTTCGCATTAAGGTTAAGAAAATTAGTTTACTGAAGCAATTGGAAGGAGTGAACATCCTTGACGAAAGATGAAGAAATGATTTCTCAAGAAAAACAGCAAGAGCTTCTGGAGAAATTTGATCCAGAAGCCGCAACAAGAAAATTGGCAGGTATTATGGGATGGGTTGTTTTCTTCGGACTGCTGGCATTCTCATTATTCCAGCTTTATACCTCCATCTTTGGTGTGCTGACTGCACAGCTTCAGCGTTCCATTCACCTGGGATTTGCGCTGGCATTGATTTTCCTGCTGTTCCCGGCGAGGAAGAAGAATCTCAGGGCTAAAAAAGTAGCATGGTATGATCTGCTCCTGGCCCTGATCGCCGTTGCGGTTGGTGCATATTGGCCGCTTATGATTGATGAGCTGGTCAATCGTGTCGGACGCCTTACCCCTACAGATTTTTATATTGGGATTGCCGCAATTCTGCTGGTACTGGAAGCAACACGCAGAACAGTTGGATTGCCGATCACGATCATTGCGGCATTGTTCATGACATATGCCCTTTATGGACCGTATATGCCAGGGTTTCTCGCACATCGAGGGCTTGATCTTGAGTCACTTGTCCAGACAATGTTCTTTACGACTGAGGGGATCCTTGGTACTCCACTGGGCGTTTCCTCAACGTTCATCTTCCTGTTCCTGCTATTTGGAGCGTTCCTGGTAAAGACGGGTGTAGGTCAATATTTCAATGATCTCGCTGTCGCGGTTGCGGGTAAAAGTACAGGAGGACCGGCAAAAGTTGCGATTTTCTCCAGTGCGCTTCAAGGGACGATCAGCGGCAGCTCGGTTGCTAACGTTGTGACTTCCGGGTCGTTCACGATTCCAATGATGAAGAAGCTTGGATACCGCAAAGAGTTTGCAGGTGCCGTTGAAGCAGCTGCATCGACTGGCGGTCAGCTGATGCCTCCAATCATGGGTGCAGCGGCATTCCTGATGGTTGAGTTCATCGGTGGCGGAATTACCTACTGGGACATTGCCAAAGCAGCAACGATCCCGGCCCTGCTCTATTTTACAGGGATTTGGATCATGACGCATTTTGAAGCGAAAAGGGTCGGACTTCGCGGCCTTAAGGACGAAGAAATGCCAAACAGGAAAGAAGTCTTGAAAAAGATTTATCTTCTATTGCCGATTCTGATCGTCATCATTTTGATGGTCAGTGGAATGAGTATCATGCGTGCAGCGCTATGGTCCATTCTTTCTACGATTATCGTCAGTGCTTTCAACAAAGCGACGAGAATCGGTTTTAAAGATGCGATCGATGCACTTGTTGATGGTGCCCGTACCGCATTGAGCGTTGCGGCAGCAACAGCAGCAGCAGGTATCATTGTCGGGGTAGTAACAAAGACAGGCCTTGGTCTCAAGCTTGCCAATGGTTTGCTTGACCTTTCAGGCGGTTATTTGATTCCGACCTTGATGCTGACAATGCTTGCGGCCATTGTACTGGGTATGGGTTCGCCTACGACGGCAAACTATGTCATCACCTCGACTATCGCTGCTCCTGCCATCATCTTGCTCGGTGTGCCGGATCTGTCAGCTCACTTGTTTGTGTTCTATTTCGGGATTATCGCTGATATCACGCCTCCAGTCGCTCTTGCGGCCTTTGCGGCTGCCGGGGTTTCCGGCGGGGAACCGCTGCGGACTGGTGTGAACTCGGCGAAACTGGCAATTGCGGCCTTCATCATTCCATATATGTTCGTGTTGTCACCACAATTGCTGATGATTGATACGACATGGTATGAATTAATCTGGGTTGTCTTCACGGCTATTTCAGGTATGCTGGCGATCGGTGCTGGAATCATCGGTTACTGGCTGCGCAAGCTTCAGTGGTGGGAAAGAGTGCTGGGGATTGTAGGCGGAATCATGCTGATTTATCCGGAAGGTATGACAGATATAATTGGTCTGGGTATCTTCATTCTGGTAGTTGCACTGCAAATTCTTGTGAAGGATAAAGGTGAGGCTGGTCCAAAGCCTGCTAAGTCATAAGATAACGGTCCTTACCTTGATAGTAGCTTGATTAAAAGAGAAGGAGTCCTTTTTAAAGGGCTTCTTTTTTTAGCTGGTTTTTAAAAGTCGTTGTTTTTCAGGCATGACAGAAAGAATGTTTTCTAATTTGAACAGCCTGTCATCATTGCGAAGGAAGCAAAAAGCCTTAAAATAGCTGCCGCGCATTTCTTTCACGATTATTCTTCGCTGGGTAATCTGATTATTTGCGGCAAGATAGATCATTTCCACAGGAATATGTTCCTTAAGGGACCTTGCAAGAAGTGCATTCATGGTTAATCCTCCTTTTCATGATAATCTTATTATACCCGAACATTCGTTCTTTATTCGATAAAAACAGAACTTGTGTTCGTTGTTGTTTCCGTATATTAGTTTCCATAATAAATGGTATAATCAGGAAAGATGAGAGATGACCAAAAGTGATTTTTATATAATGGAGGGAATATCTTGGAAAACGAGTTACTTAAAACTTTTGATGAGGAAGGCAATGAAACAGGAATTGAACAAAGGTCTGTGGTGCATCAAGCAGGACATTGGCACGAGACTTTTCATTGCTGGTTTGTTGAGAGTCAGAATGCAGGAACCTATCTCTATTTCCAGTTGCGCAGTTCGGTAAAAAAAGACTATGCGAATCTATTGGATATAACAGCAGCAGGGCATATTTTGTCAGATGAAAGTCCGGCAGATGGTTTAAGAGAGGTGGAAGAGGAACTGGGAATCACTCTGGCATTTGACGAAGTGATTCCATTGGGTCTGATAAAGGATGAGCTAGTAAGCCCGGCGTTTATCGATCGAGAGCTGTGCCATGTCTATTTATATGACAGGCAAGTTCCATTAGAAGCATTTAAGCTTCAGAGAGAAGAGGTTGCAGGTATCTTTAAGGTGTGTACCAATGATTTTAAAAAGCTGTGGTTTAGGGAATTGAATGAAATAGAGGTTGCAGGATTCATAATAAATGATTTTGGTGAGAAAATCCTGCAAACCAGGACAGTTGCCAGGAGAGATTTTGTTCCACATGAAGATTCTTATATTGAGAGTGTGATCAAAGCAATCGACAATTTAATTCTTAAAGATTTGTAAAAAGTGATTGACATTGCGACCATTCCGTATTATATTTATTAATGTCCTCATTGAAGGACAAACTCATTAACGATTCCGTAGCTCAGCTGGGAGAGCGCTACCTTGACAGGGTAGAGGTCGCTGGTTCGATCCCAGTCGGAATCATACGCAGAAAAAGTCGGCAACAGTTTATCTGTTGCCGACTTTTTTTTATGGTCATTATCCTTTTTTTGCTGGTCTTACATTCTATTTGGCGGTACGTGATGCATGACTTCAGGTAAAGTATTGTGTATGTGGGGAGGGGCTGGCTTCAGTTTCGGCTTTGGACCGTATGGAACAGGGTTTTGGACGTACTGGAATGTTCCCTTGCCATCCATGCTTGGTCCGCTTGCCCACCTGCCTGCAGCACTCTCATCTCCTTCAGAAAGGTTGAAGAGAACGTATGAAACCTCTTGTTTTTCGAGGTTTCTCGGGAACGTACTTGGTACCACGACGTTTTCTTTTGCTTCCAGTTCCTTGATCGCGGCAATCCATTGGTTTTGATGCATCGTGTCGCGTGCCAGCAGCCATGATAGCATGTCCCTGACGCCACGGTCTGTCGTTTCATAATATAACCGGGCTACCTGAAGCCTCCCCATGGATTCTGCAGTCAAATTTGCCCGAAAATCAGCCAGCAGATTGCCGCTCGCTGCGATATAATCTGCAGTCCAGCGATTCCCTACACTGTCAGCAGGCATTGCCCCTAAGCCCGATACGATGACATGTTGAGGGTTCATGCCTCCAAGGATTGCTTTGATCATCGGGTCCTTCGCGGCTTCCTCCTGGGCTCCAACAGGGGCACCATCAAGCAGTCTTGCGATCATGGTGCAAAGCATTTCAATATGTGCCAATTCTTCTGTGCCTGTATCCATTAATAAATCCCGGTACTTTCCGTCTCCTCGGGTATTCCATCCCTGGAATAAATACTGAAGCGCGACAGAAATCTCTCCGAATTGTCCGCCAAGAACCTCTTGCAGTTTCTTTGCGTAAACTGGATCGGGCCTCTCTGGCTTAGCCTGGTACTGCAGTTCTTTTCTATGGTAAAACATCTTATTCCTCCCCTAAACGAAAAAGTTCACTCCAAAGTTATATTATGGGATTAGGCAGAAATGGAAACTTGAACATTGCATTCGCTCTCATCATGCTGATTCGATTAAAAATCATGAATTTACTTAGCTGTAAATATGATGAGAAGGAGGGACTGTGCTGCAAATATCTACGGATTGTATTAGTGACAATTTTGGAAAAGGGAGGGACGATGATCTTCTTCACAAATAGACCAGTTCAATCGCCGGTTGAGGAAATCAAGGCCGAGTTGCAAATGTTGAAAGCTGTCAGCATATCTAAGAACCTCTCTAAGACCGAAGAGACCATCATATGCCGCATAAAAGAGAGAACTAAAGAGCTGAACCTGAACAATATCACCAGAACAAAAGCCTATCTGGATTTTTATCAGCGTCACCCGGAGATACACTGGGCATTCCTGGCTCATATGGTCTCACGCAACGGTGGATGGAGCATGACAGACCTCAAGGGTGAGCTATTATCCAGATTGCTAAGCAAAAAGGAGAAAGTATCTTATTTTTCATTTCTGGAAAGGGGAAACTGGCTGATATTTCAGGATGCATACCCACAGCTTCTTCTTTACGAAGAGAGCCAGAAAAGGAAAGAGCCATTGTTTAAATTGCTCGGTCCATTAAATATTTCAATCTTTATGGAGGGAATGTGGAACTACTATTGGAAAAGGCAGGATTCAGCCCTGCTTACCATTGGGTTGATCGTTAACGAACAGAATTATATCCAAAACCGAGTCATTCAAAATCAGCTTTATATGAAGGGAGTATTTGATACTTTTGAGTTTGAGATACAGGATCTACTATCTTTTAATCAAATCCTGTTCCCATATAAACTTTACGGGGCGACACGTCTCGCGGGCCAAACGGTCAACCAGTTTAAATCTCTGGATGAGCGGATTCAATTAGGGAAGAGGTTATATGCCATTCTCTTCGACCACGATGTTTTAAGTCATGCCGTAGACTGGGCATTAGTGCATCCCCATACAGCTTCCCGCAAGGATTACTGGCCAGACATCTTTAATGATGTCAATGAAGGGATCCCCAAGCTGAAATACCAAATCAAATTGAGTGCGTGCAAGAAAAAAAGCGGAGCGAGCAGAATTTTCAGCCCCGCACTTATGAACGCATGGAGAGACGTAAAACATGAGGAAGCAGCACCGGGGGATTGGTTTAAAAGCTTTAAAGTATTAGAGAATCTCCATAAAGTGGAAGCTCCCCAAGTTGGCAATATTGAATTTGACTATTGCAAAACTCTTGAGAGACTGGAACTGGCCGCTTTAGCCAAAAAGATTACTTCAATCATGGATTGATTGATTGCACCCCTTTCAGCATTTTTTCAATGCTGGTGATGCTGCCCTTGCCCTTTCTGTAAATCGTTGACCCAGTTGTATCCTAACTGGCTTCCGGCAATAAGATAGATTGTCAGAATGGCCAGCAGCAGACCAGGCTTGACGAAGTCTGATTTAGATTTTACAGAGGATTCCTTCCTGGAAAGGATGTTAAAAAGGAATAAGCCTGATAAAGAAATGGTCAAGAAAATATTAACGAGAATAAGTGTCTGATGGGGAGGGATCATCTCACCCAGCATTGCCCCCATCATACCGCCCATCATACCAGCCATCATTCCTTCGATCGCCGCAGATGTGCTGAACATGAAACCTATCAGGGTCCCGCTTAAAACGGCAATCAACATGGCAAGAAGTGTAGATAGGAATAAACTGCCTTGAAACACTGTGCCAAGCAGAATCCCGCTTGTTAAGCCTATATTCATCCCTATATACATGGAAATCATCATACCGGCCATGCCGGCAAGCTGTTTTTTGTACCATACTGCAAAAATGGCTGATAACAAGAGCAGTACCCCAAGTGAAAAAAAGACAAAAAGATTGTACAGGAACATGGTCAACCTCCTTTTCACCATCATATGAAAAAGGAAGACAACCAATGCGGAAATCAAGTCAGATAATGATAAAGAGCCCCAAAAATGTATTTTGGAGCAAGCTTTTATGATCCATAGTCACCCCGTAAGCTTTGGCCAATTGTTGTGCCGGATGACTTTGTAAATGGCCAGGCCGTCACTGTAATTTCCGTTCCCATAATCAACTGGAACTAAAGAAAAGGTCGCGAGCCAAACCGAAAAGTAGGAATAACGGACAAAAATGTCATGCGGTTCGAGTACTCCATAGGAAATGAGAAGGTTAAGCAATAATACCGAACCAAGGTTGAAAATGACTCCTCCAGCATGGACGAGAAAATGGGTAAGGCGATTGTTGAATTTTAACTCTTCATATTCACAAAATGCGTCCAAGAAATACATGGAATTTAAACTAAAGGGTCCTGTCTTGATAATTCTTTTTCCTCTGCCAAGGGAAAAGCTGAATTTTCCGCCGAATAACCAGGCGAAAAAAGAGTGTCCCAATTCATGCACGAACGATACAAAAGGATAAATGAACAAAAGGGCTAAAAGAAAACCCAAGAAGTCTGAAAAGCCAAACATAACTCAGATCCCTCCTTGGCTTATTATGAATCAATGTACAGGTTTTACCCCATGCTATAGCATATAAACGAGGTTTCATTCTGTAAATGTTTTCATGGTGGATTTTTGTTTTCCAAGTTTTCCAGTGACTGTTTTTGTTGGGTTTTCTTATGATGATCATAAAAAAACAGCTTGCAGACTGTAGTCTAGCAAGCTGTTTCCATCCCTTTTAAGCAGGGGAGTCAAGTTCGTCGTCTTCAATTCTTCTTTCTTGATGCTCTACATCCTTGCGAGCATTGAAGCGGTCGGCTTTTTCAAGTGTAACCGTGATGTTGTAATCTGGGATTCCGGCAAACTTCTCATAGCGTCCTCTTGGCAGCAGGAAGTTTCCTTCCGGGAAATGGACCTGGACGTTCCCTCTGGAAATGTCCACAAACTTCGCTCTGCCCTGGAATACACCGAATCCATTGTAAAGGACAATCCCTTCACCTTCAGCAATGCTAAGGTCCTGGGCATCATCTGCATTCATGAGCACATCATATCGGCCAGCCCCGTTTAGCGGGTCCACTTCGTTGTAGACCATGGAGTTGAATTGCTTGCCGCGTCGTGAGGTAACAATGAATTGGCCTTCCTTTTTCCCGAGTTCAGGAATATCAACAGGAATCAGATGTCCCTTGCCATCAGGGGTAGGGCAGATGCCATCTTCACATAACCACGCTCCGCCCCACTGGAAGACATCTCCAGCTTTTTCAAGGTGTTGGATTCCATCGTAGTTAGGGTTTGCTGCAGCGATTTCATTCCTGATTTCCTGTGCGTCCTTGAAATCCACCAGATGTGCTGTTTCTGGCTTAACTCGCTTTGCCAGGTCAATATAAATCTTCCATTCCGCCTTTGCTTCTTCGACTTGGTTCTTATTTCCTTCAATTTCAGGACTGAAATAAACCATACGCTCTGTAGAAGTGGAGGTTCCGCCGCCTTCTTGTTCGTATCGTGTTTTAGCAGGAAGGAGGATGACGGCTTCTTTCGCATCAACAAGAGTGGAAGTATTTAATATGATATCCTGATGCACTCGAATTTCGAGCTGTGATAATGCTTTTTCCACGAAGTTTGGATCTGGCATGGTTTCGAGGAAGTTTCCGCCTGAAAGGTAATACATCTTGATCTTTCGCTCGTGGTCTTCAGGCAGCAGGATATTTTCAAGAGTGACTCCTACGATGTCACCTTGCCATTTTGGCAATTCAAATCCCCATAGGTCTTCAATGCGCTTTATATTCTCTCCATAAAAATCCCCGCCAGGAAGGACGAAAGGATCCGCTCCCATTTCACCGCTTCCCTGAACAGAAGAGTGGCCGCGGAAGGGCATTAAACCAGCATGCTTTCGGCCCAGATGACCTCGAAGCAGAGCAAGGTTTGCCACTTGAGAAATGTTGTCGGTTGCGAATGAATGCATTGTGAGTCCAAGCGCCCAGGCATATACAGCATTCTTACTGTTGGCAAGCAGTTCTGCCAATTCAATAATGCGCTCTTTGGATACTCCTGAAGAAGCTGCGATATCTTCCCAGGAATGTTCCGTCACCTTTGCTTTTAATTCTTCGTAGCCATTTACATGCTTTTCTACAAAGTCATGATTGATGGCAGAACCGTGCATGCTTTCCTCCATATCAAACCAATGCTTCATGATTCCATGCATGAAAGCGATATCGCCACCGATATTGACCTGATAGAAATCATCTGCGATTTTCGTGCCAAACAGGGCAGACTCTGGATTTGAAGGTATCCAGTATTTATCCATCGCAGGTTCTTTATATGGGTTGATGACGATGATTTTTGTTCCCTTTTTCTTTGCTTCGAGCATATATTTTGATGAAACAGGTGAGCTGTTTGATGCCACGCTTCCCCAGAACAATAAGACATCGGTGCCAATCCAGTCCTGGTAATTTGAAGTTGATGCCCCAACCCCAATCGAACGCTTCAATGCTGTTTTAGATGGGGAGTGGCAAATCCGGCTGGCATTGTCAATATTATTCGTACCAAGGAATCGGGTTACTTTTCCTGCTACATAATAAGATTCATTTGTGATTCCGCGGCTTGTTAAGTAAAAGGCATACTGTTTTGGGTCAAGCTTTTTCATTTTCCCGGCAATCATGTCCATCGCCTCGTCCCAGGTAATACGAGAAAACTTTCTTTCGCCTTTTCTGCGGATCATAGGGTAGGGGATACGGCCTAGTTTACGCAATTCAGTGCTGTCATATTTTCTGAGTTCATCAATATCTGCGTGCAGGATTTCAGGTTTGATCGCTCCGATCGTATTCAGACGGAGAACGTTTAATCGAGTTGTACAAATATGCGGGCCAGTCAAGGTCTGATCGTGAAGACCGGATACCCCAAGTGCACAACCGTCACACACACCTTTCGTGAGAATATTGGCCGCGTAGCCAAAATTATCTTTATTGTCCCAAAGGGTTTTTACAGTGTCCCTGATATGTTTAGGCTTTACCTTCCCGAGACCGAACGGGATGGGACTTACCCAATGCTCTGGGGCCGGCATAGCCGATTTTTTCTGTGGTCCTGGATGTATTGTTTTTCCCACTCTATAACACTCCCATTACGAAATCTTTAAGTCCATTAAAAAACCACCGTAAACCTGGAGCGATTGCTTCAGGTTTTTAACGGTGGTTAGTCTTTAGCAGGTTCGCTGCCAAGTGCCATACCTATTCGCTGCAAAATTTTGCTTGTATATCCTCGTCGAAAACGAAGATCGACATACCGAAATCACGGTCTATATCTATATCCACAAAGAGTTCGACAAGTTTGCAGCCGAGGAATTCTTCCATTTCTACCGGTGGGTTTTTCCGGTACATTTCTTTCACCATTTCAGTTCGTGCTGCTCTTAATGCCTGTTTACCTTCATTTGCTGAAGCGATAAACTTCTCGACTGGTGAAAGATTGCCTTCCATTTCACAAATAGCCCACTTTTTGCAAAACGTCGTTGTAATTTTGCTCGGGCCTTTACCCATGTGTTTTTTGCGGAAGGAGCGTACTATATTGCTGAACTCTGCCTCGTATTTATTCATGATATCCTCCTGCCAATATACAGGCTATAAGATGATTGGTATTTTACCATACGATCAGGCAATAAAAAAGAATTATCCAGCCAATCTTTCACTCGCTTCATTTTGCTTGCGCAGTTTTTGGATGTCACGTCGGATCAGAATGGAGACCACGAGGGCAACAACGAAAAGCCCGCTGAAGAAAGTCAAGCTTGTTCCATAGCTTCCGGTAGTGTCTTTCATCCAGGCAGCGAACATTGGACCAGCCAATCCTGCAGCAGCCCATGCAGTCAAAATATAGCCGTGAATGGCACCAAGCTGCTTTGTTCCAAACATATCACCAATGAAAGCAGGAATCGCAGCAAAGCCTCCGCCGTACATTGTATAAACTATAGCAAGCATGATTTGGAACAGAAATGCTTCCTTCGTATGAGGCAGCAGCATGAATAATATAATCTGTGACGCAAAGAAAATCGTATAAGTATTCGGTCGGCCGATATAGTCGGAAATGGAAGCCCAGGCAATCCGGCCAAAGCCGTTGAAGAGACCTAAAACGCCAACGAGTGCTGCTGCTTCTGCAGTAGTAAGCCCAATGCTCTCTTCTGCTAATGGCTTTGCAGCTGAAAGAATTGCGATCCCACAAGTGACATTAATGAATAGCATCACCCATAAATAGTAAAAGCGTGAAGTTTTAATCGCTTCATTCGCTGTCAGCTGTGAAAGATCTTTCTGGACTTTTACTTTTCCGGACTGTGTTTTTTCCTTGAAGCCATTTGGAACCCAATCTACAGGCGGCTTTTCCAGATATAGTGACGATGCTGTCATGATGATGAAATAGGCAGCACCTAAAATATAAAATGTATTTGCGGTACCGACAGACTTAATCAGTGAATCCATGATTGGACTGCTGATTGCTGCTGCAAACCCGAATCCCATGATTGCAAGACCTGTAGCAAGTCCTCTGCGGTCAGGGAACCATTTCACCAGTGTGGAGACTGGGGCGATGTAACCAACTCCAAGCCCGATGCCGCCTAACACACCGTATGTAATATACAATAATGGCAATGATCCAAGGTTGACTGCAAGGCCTGAGCCTAAGATTCCAGCTCCGAAAAATCCTGCAGCAAGAAGGCCGGCTTTTCTTGGTCCGTGCTTTTCAACGAAATGGCCAAGGAAGGCAGCGGATAATCCTAAAAACAGGATTGCAAGGCTGAAGGTAAATTGAACTTGCTTTGATGTCCAGCCGAATTCCTCAATCAACGGATTTGTGAAGTTACTCCAGGCGTATACCGATCCAATGGAAATATGAATTCCCACTGCCGATGCAGCAATAAGCCATCGGTTCTTCGTCTTTTTCATGCTTAATTCCCCTTTACTATTTGTTTGTTTCGTCAATGACAGTGATTGAGTTTCATAGAATCACTGAACTGGTGAATCCTGTTCGGTATGAATCCTGTTGGCAATCTTAAGGACAGCTGAATCATTCTCAAGAAACAGAAAACCGCCAATCTTCCCAAACCCCGTTAAAACGGACTTTGACCGAAAGATTGACGGTTAGCAATAAGCAGGATTCGCTACTTACGGACCAACAGTTAATCGCTTTCATTTCCGAAACCATCTTAACCGAAGACAGGGTCGCTATCTCGTATCAAAATGTGTCAGAATTGTGAACTACAAAAAATCTTATCATTTCCCAAATACACTTGCAATACCCTTTAGCATTGCTAAATTAATTTTTCACTATGTCGGTGTTGTAAATTTTTCTTGTGAAAATGAAAATAGTATGTTTAGATTTTACTATTCTCAATTTCTTAAGGTTAAGGTGAGGGCAATGTTGGAAAATATGAGCGAAAAATATAGCATCACAAAATATCAGGATGGGCAGTTTTTGGATGTAGAAGATTTTATCGTGAATGAATTCCCGTTGACGATATATGTCAATGACCTGGAGTTCGCCACCATGGTTTGCACTCCAACACATTTTGAAGAAATGGTCGTCGGCTTTCTGGCATCTGAAGGGTTAATCCGCTCTTACAATGATATACATTCACTGAGCATCGATGAAAGCAGGGGATATGCCTACGTAATGTTGAAAGTGAATATGACCACGAACCAGGAGTATTATTCAAAGCGTTTCATAGGTTCATGCTGCGGGAAAAGCAGACAATTTTATTTTCATAACGATGCGAGAACAGCAAAAACTTCAATGGCAAAAACGACTATTACTGCATCCCAGAGCATTGCACTCATGAATGAGATGCAAAAAAGTTCCAAAGTGTTCATGGAGACAGGAGGCGTACATAATGCAGCCCTTTGTTCTCCTGATGAAATGCTTGCTGTTCGCACGGATATTGGGCGCCATAATGCCCTTGATAAATTATTCGGATATAGCATGATGAACAGAATTCCAGTCCGTGATAAAATCATTGTATTCAGCGGGAGAATCTCCTCAGAGGTCTTGTTAAAAGCGGCGAAAATAGGAGTCGGAATCGTTCTTTCTAAGTCTGCACCAACAGACCTTGCCATTAAACTTGCGAAGGATTTGAATATAACCGCAGTAGGCTTTATCCGAGGCAAGTCTTTTAACGTGTACTCATGTCCGGAAAGAATCATAGATTAATGATTATTGATCAGGAAAAACCTAACATGCAGTGATTGCAGGAAAAATTCTATACTAAAAAAAGCCGGGTTGCCATCATGGAACCTGGCTTTTTTAGTATAATGTAAAACTTTCGGATATTCTGTCGGACATCAAAGAAACGGGAGCATATGAAAGGATCTGGCGGGAAAAGGGAGGCTCAGCCAGCTGAATCCATGAGAATAGGATATATGCTAGTATATAGTGAATTATCAGATAATTTGCATTTTGAGTGCATATTACAGGATTGTTACAATTATATTGAATCAAATATTATATGTGCAAGGGGGTCCCGGTCTATTATTTAAAGCTAGCAATCCAGGTGTTTACTCTATAAAAAAAACGGGTAAAAGAAGTCAGGGTGCCCACGACATTTTTTTTGTAGGGGTTTTCCATCCAGTCGTATAAATGAAAGAAATATTGAGGGGGAGTTTTAAAAAGTGAAGAAATTTATAACTGTATTCGTGATGATGTTGACCGCGATTGGTCTCCTGGCTGCTTGCGGCAGCGATGAAAAGGCATCCGGCGGTGAAGGCGGTATGAAATTGGCAAAGGATGGCCAGTTCACTTTTGCTGCATCCGGGGAATTTAAGCCGTTTAGCATTACAAATGGCGAAGGCCAGATGACTGGTTTTGACATTGATGTTGCAGAAGCAGTGGCAAAGGAACTGGGGCTCGAGCCGAACCAGCAGAAATTTAAGTTTGCCAGTATTGTAGAAGGTGTGAAAACAGGCCGCTTTGATGCAGCGGTTGCCAGTCATACTATTAACGAAGACCGATTGAAGCATGTCGATTTCTCTACTCCATACTATTATTCCGGTCCACAGATTTTTGTTAGGCCAGATAGCGACGCTGAAGCGCTGGCTGATTTAGAAGGGAAGGAAATTGCCGTATCCAAAGGGTCGACTTATGCTAAGACAGCAGAAGAAGTGACAGATAATATTGTGCTTTATGACAGTGACGTAACAGCTCTGGAAGCGTTGGCAAATGGAAGGCACGACGCTGTTATAACGGACTTTATTACAGGAAAAGAAGCAATGGGAGCCGGTCTTAAACTTGAAGGCAAGGAACTTCTTGGACGTAGCGAGCAAGGTATTGCCGTAGCCAAAGACAACGATGAATTACTGAAGAAAATCAACGAAGCATTGGAAACCTTAAGGGAAAATGGAACGTTGAAAAAAATCAGTGAAAATTATTTCGGAGAAGATATCACTGCTGATCCGGAGCAATAAGTTGTCAGTTGGGACGAATGTGCGGTATTACTGCACATTCGTTTCTGCTTAAACATGCTGTTTTCAGGGTTTTGGATCGCTCATATCAAGAGCTTGCCTGAACCCAACAGCCATTTTCGAAAAGAGCTCACAGGGAGTTGAATGTATTTTGCCAAGTTTATCGCATGTTATCGAAGTCTTTTTTGACACTTACGATATATTTCTAAAAGGCATGCTGCTTACCTTGCAGGTTACAGCCGTCTCGATTTTTATTGCTATTTTTATAGGTTTATTGTTTGCCTTTCTTAAGATCTCAGGCATTAAAATTTTGGAATGGATTGCTAATGCCTATATTTATCTGGTCAGGGGTACTCCGCTGATCGTCCAAATCTTTATCTTCTACTTTGGGATGACAAATTTAAATATGTCTGCATTTTGGGCAGTAGCACTCGGACTCGCTTTCCATAACGGTGCCTACATTGCAGAAATTTTCAGAGGAACGATTCAATCGATAGATAAGGGACAAATGGAAGCAGGACGCTCGCTTGGAATGAGCAGGAACCTGACGATGAGAAGAGTCATCCTTCCGCAGGCATTCCGGCGTGCTTTGCCTCCCCTTGGAAATCAATTTATCATCGGACTTAAAGATTCTTCATTAGCAGCCTTCATTGGGATGTATGAATTATTCAATGTAGCGACAACAAAAGGAGCAAATGATTTTGACAATATGACCTATTTGCTGATTGTTGCTGTTTACTATTTATTCCTGGTTTACTTGATATCTGCTTTGGTAGGACTGCTTGAGAAGAAACTTTCTGTAAGTGATTAAGGGGGAATTGTTATGGACGGTAGAGATATGATCAATGTGAAAAAACTAAATAAATCCTTTGGTGATCTTCATGTATTGAAGGATGTGGATATGACTGTAAAAGAAAGCGACGTTGTCTGTTTGATCGGTGCCAGTGGTTCGGGGAAAAGTACACTGTTACGCTGTCTTAACTTCCTTGAAATCAAGGATGATGGCCAAATCATCATAGAAGGTGAAGAAATAAATGCAAATACGCACGATTTGAACGAAGTACGCCAGAAAATCGGCATGGTTTTCCAGCATTTTAACCTTTTCCCTCATAAAAATGTGATCGAGAATATCATAGAGGCACCGGTCCATGTAAAGGGAGTTAGCAAGGATCAGGCCATTAAGGAAGCAAGGGAGCTGCTGGTAAAGGTAGGACTGGCAGACAAGGAAAATGTGTATCCATCCAGGCTTTCCGGCGGACAGAAACAGCGTGTGGCAATTGCACGTGCGCTGGCGATGAAGCCGGATATCATGCTGTTTGACGAACCGACATCAGCACTTGATCCAGAACTTGTTGGAGAAGTTCTCGCCACCATGAAGGAACTTGCGGAGGAAGGGATGACAATGGTTGTCGTCACCCATGAAATGGGCTTTGCCCGTGAAGTTGCGGATTGGGTCGTTTATATGCATGGCGGACGGATCATTGAAGTTGGCCACCCGGATGAAATATTTGATAAACCAAAAGAAGAACGGACGCGTGAATTTTTAAGCAAAACTTTTTAGAATTGAACGCTTAGTTCGCTAAGCGTTCTTTTTTTATAACCATGGATAATAAAGGGAAATACTTTGCATCATAAAAAAGCGTGATAGTACAAGATGTTTTTCTATTAGGCAAAATAGTTGCCATCGAGAAACTTTATTGGAATACTAATACATCTAAAAGTTTAATGCAAATGGAGGCTGACATGATTAGAAAGATTTTTTCAAACTTCGTTTTTTCTGTGTCAGCTGCGGTGATCTTGCTTTTCGTCGTAGTTGGGGCAATCATGCCAGAGAAATTTGGTGCGGTTGCTGGAAAGCTATTTGAGTTTACAACCATCAACTTTGGCTGGTTCTATTTACTGGCGGTATTCATTATTGTTTTATTCCTGATTGGCCTGGCAGTCAGCAAATATGGTGCCATCAGGCTTGGAGGTGAAGGAGAGCGGCCGCAATTCTCCTTCTTCACCTGGATGGAAATGCTATTCTCGGCAGGATTTGGAGCCGGACTCGTATTCTGGGGCATCGCGGAACCGATGAGCCATTTTTTTAATACGCCTTTTTCAAATCTCGAAGGGGAATCGAGAAGTGCAGCCAGAGTGGCTATGGGTTACTCCTTTTTCCATTGGGGAGTCAGCCAGTGGTCAGTCTTTGCGATTGTCGGCCTGGTTATAGGCTTCCTCCAATTCCGGAAGCAGAAAAATGGACTGGTCTCGACGGCCCTCGAGCCCATTACTGGCAGCAAGCCCGCTGTTAAAAATGCGATCGATACGCTTGCGGTTGTCGCTACTGTAATGGGGATTGCCACTTCTGTCGGGTTGGGTGTCCTGCAGATGAATGGCGGTCTCAACGCCGTATTCAATACCGGAAATTCGATCGGGATCCAAATGGTCATTATTTTTGTCATGTTTGTAGCCTATATGATCTCCTCCTCGACAGGGTTGGAGAAGGGGATTGCAATGCTCAGCAATGTGAATCTTGGTATTGCGATTGTGCTTTTGCTATTCGTACTGGCAGCTGGACCTACCGTCTTCATTATGGAGAGTTTTACGCTGGCTATTGGGGATTATTTTGCTAACTTCATCCAATACAGCCTCAGGCTCCAGCCTTATCAGGAGGGAACGTGGACAAGGGACTGGACCATCTTTTACTGGGCCTGGGCAATTGCCTGGTCACCGTTTGTCGGGGCATTTGTTGCCAGGGTATCCAGGGGAAGGACGATTCGGGAATATATTTTTGGTGTCATGGTGATACCGCCAGTAATTGCCTGCCTGTGGATTGCAGCTTTCGGAGGTACTGCCCTATGGAACGATTTAAATAAGAACACAGGAATTGCTGCAGCGGTTGATGCAGATTTAACCTCGGCATTGTTCAAGACTTTTGAATTTCTGCCATTGACGACGATCCTGTCCATCCTATCCATCATCCTGATATTTACTTTCCTGGTAACATCAGCGGATTCTGCGACCTACATTCTGGCTAGCATGACATCCTCGGGTAGCCTGAATCCTCCGCGGTTTGCCAAAATTGTTTGGGGATCGTTAATGGCAGCTATTTCTGCCGTATTGCTCTACGCGGGCGGACTTGAAGCATTGCAGACGGCTTCCCTGATTGCCGCACTTCCTTTCACAGTTATTCTCGTCCTGCTGATGTTCGCAATCCTGAAGCTTTTGAAAAAGGAGCCGCTGCCAATCAGGCCTGCAGATCTACGCCGGTTCAGGAGACTGGAAAAAGCCGCAAATCAGGACCATGAAAAAAAGTAATAGGTAGACAAAAAAACGCTGTTAAGGTGCAGCGTTTTTTTGTGTTTTGATTAATAATTACCGGGTGCAGCCGATATAAAAACTATTATTTACACCATGAAAAACTAAAAAGGTATTTTCGTATCATCAGTGCGGACTAGGAATCATGTGAGGGGTCCAGGAAGCAATAAAGGATTCGGAAAGACCTGTAAAGGATGTTTACGCCATGTTCACTATGCCTGATTCCGAAAATCTGATTATTTTACCCGTGGAGTATTCAATTCCTATAGTCATCCTCTCCATTATTATCTCCTGTCTCGCTGCATTTACAGCCCTGACAATGAATGAGAGGCTTAAAAAAAACGGGTTCTTCAGCCGAAACTTTTGGCTGGTTCTGGCATCATTTGCGATGGGGCTGGGGATATGGGCAATGCATTTCATTGGGATGAGCGCTGTTCTCATTCCTGTTTCAATGGAATACAATGTTTCTCTGACGGTCTTATCAGTCCTGCCGGCGATTACCGCTTCGTATCTGGCATTCTATATAGCCAATCGTTCGAATCAGAGCAGGTGGCCGCAGATTCTTGCCGGTATCATTATGGGCTGCGGAATTGCCGCGATGCATTATATCGGAATGGAAGCAATGGATCTGGAAGAGGGCATTCACTTTACGTATAAACCTTTCATTTTTGTCCTGTCCATTTTATTGGCAATCATCGTATCCTATGTTGCTTTGTTTATCTTCTCGAGCAAACAGAAATGGCTGGAAAACTTTTTTGTAAAGTCAATTACTTCTCTGATGATGGGGATTGCTGTTGCCAGCATGCATTATACAGGGATGGAAGCAGTTGTTTTTTATGCTGATGCGGCATTGCAAGGTTCGTTCTATCATGGTCATCAGATGGACTTGCATCTGCTGGTTGTGGCTATATCGCTTGGGATTTTTGTCATCCTCGGGTTATCAGGGTTTTCAAGCCTTCTCGATCGTTATGTGGAATTTCGATTAAACCACTTTGATTCATTGACAGGCCTCCCAAACAGAAGGCAATTTGAGAAAATGATACATGCTCAAGGGGTAACCGGACTTGCAATCATCCATTTACACGGATTGGAGAAATGGAACAGCCGATACGGATATGATTTTGGGGATGAAATGATCAAGGCAAGCAGTGAGATTATTGCCAGATTAAAGCCAGGTTTCGCAACGTTATATCGGATTGAAGGAAATCGTTTTGCGATCATAACATCTGTAAGCCGGAATGATGAAAAATTCAAAATTTCCCTGGAAAGAATCTCAGCCGTATTGGAAAAGCCTCTCATTATCAATGAAAAGAAGTTAGTTCTCAATTCTGTTTGTGCTTTAGCTTATAACCAGGGTGGCAATATCAATTTATTTTCCAATGCCATTGCAGTGCTGCAGCATACAAATATCGCTTATAACCATGAGGTAATTGAATACGACCCGAAAATTCATACTTTTGCCTTTGAACGGAACCTTATCCAGGATATAGACAGGGCCCTTGAGGAAGATGAACTTTTTGTCTTATACCAGCCTATATATTCAAACAGAAACATCGTATTCGGTGTAGAGGCATTGCTTCGCTGGAAACACCCTCAGCATGGAATGATATCGCCTGGCGTGTTTATCCCGATCCTCGAGGAAAATGGCAAGATGCACGAAGTAACGGACTGGCTGATCAATCATGTATGCCTGCAAATCGTTTCCTGGGCTTCAATGGGCTATCAGCCACTAAAAGTCGCCATCAATGTTCCAGGGTCTTATTTTACATCTCCTCAATTCATGCAAACCTTGAAGAAGAAAGTCTCAATATATGGTATTGACAGCAGGTGCCTCGAACTGGAAATTACCGAAACGAGTGTCATCGACCATATTGAAAATGCAATCCAGGCTGTAGGTGAATTTAATCGTTACGGCTTTACTGTTGCGCTTGATGATTTTGGGACTGGCGTATCTTCATTATCCTATTTGAAACGGCTGCCCATTTCGACGTTGAAAATTGATAAGTCATTCGTTGATGATGTTCCTCATTCTGAAAAGGACTCGGCGATAATGAAATCGATCATCAGCCTCGGCCATTCACTAAAGCTGAAGGTGGTAGTGGAAGGTGTAGAATCTGAAGAACAGGTTAAGTTCCTGTCCACGAGTTCGGAGAACCCAATCATCCAGGGTTATTATTATTCCAGGCCGCTTAATGCAGCAGAGATCGTAGATTGGGTCAATGAATTTAGAAAAATATCAAGTGCAGTATCGTAAATATTCCATGTATTTGTTAAAAATTTCAAAATACAATTGATATGTAGCTTGGAATTTGCTATATTTTACCGGTATATCTAAAAAGGAGGAAAGGGAATGGAATTAAGTATTTCTCAAATTAAAAAGAAAGCCCTTGCGTCTTTAAAAGGGATGTGGGGGATTGGTGTTGGCCTGACATTCCTTGTATTTTTAGTGACAACCATTGTACCGGGAATTGCTGAAGTTCTTGCCAGCGGCGGGTTTTCGACGTGGGTAGAACAGACGGAAACACCTGTGCTTGCGGATGTGGTCAATGTATTCTTATCGATCGTGCTGATTCCGCTGACAGTGGCAAGCTACTGGTTCTACCTGATTATTGCGAGATGGAATGATCCGAAAATATCCCAGGTCTTTGGAGTCTATAAAGATATGGGTCTATCATTGAAAGTCATTGGGAGCTCGATCCTGGTGGGGATCTTCACAGCATTATGGTCATTATTATTGATTATACCCGGGATTATCAAAGCGATTTCCTATTCACAAGTCTTTTTCTTGATCAAGGACAATCCACAGCTGTCCGCTCTGGACGCCATAACCGAGAGCAAAAAGCGGATGAAGGGCTACAAGTGGAAGTATTTCTTGTTGAATCTTAGCTTTATCGGATGGGTCTTCATCGCCATCTTCACTTTTGGAATTGGACTTTTATGGCTTACACCATACATCAGTACAGCCAATGCAACCTTCTACAATGAATTAATCGCACCTCAGGGAAACGACGATGCAAAATCTGCGGATTTGGCAATCTAACTAAAAAAGCTCCAGCTAGATTGATAGCTGGAGCTTTCTTTATTTGCTGCTCACCTGACTGTGATAAAGGAGAAACAAGAGTATACGGCGAATATATATATCTTCTATTCTATAGGGAAAAGAGGGAGAATATGGGGTTTGATATGTCCACATTATTTTTGATTGATCAAAAAGATGGATTCGATCCAGAATTCAGCCAGTTGGTCTCGATGATGAATTATGTGCGCAAGACCACGCATGAAGCGGTTGAGGGGCTCTCGATTGAGGAACTGGATTTTCTTGTCCATGACGAAGCGAATTCAATTGGGATGCTGCTTGCCCATATGGCTGCTGTGGAGCGGATTTATCAGATTGTCACATTTGAAAGGAGGGACCCAACGGAAGAAGAGGAGGAAGCACTCTCAGCGGGGCTTGAACTTGGCGAGAAAGGCCGCACCACATTCAAGGGTTATCCTCTGGAGTACTATCTCGAAGACCTCCAGAAGGTAAGGGAGATCACTTATCAGAAATTCCAGTCACTTTCCGATGAATGGCTGTATGAACAAACGAATTGGTGGTGGAATCAGCCTGCAAACAATTATTTCAAATGGTTCCATGTGTTTGAAGATGAAATCAATCATCGCGGCCAAATCCGGATGATCAGAAAAATTCAAAGCAAAGCGACGGAAGGATTGGCTAAATAGCCCGGTAGCCAATATTATTCAGCGGCGAAATATAGTGGGAGGAACTGTTTTCGCAAAAGAAGACAGTTTTTTTTACAAATTTTTCATTGTTGTGAAACTTCTTCCCGTGACAATCGTATTACATATCAAGCAATTAATGGAATAAGGGAGGGTGCTTTTTAGATTGTAACAAGGAGTGAGAAAAATGGAGCTGTTTGGTACACCATTGGAAACCATTTATTTTTGGGGGTTGGTCATATCAGGGGCAATTACAATCATCTATCTGTTTTTTGGTGATTTCCTTGATGGAGTTCTTGAAGCAATCCCGCTGGTCAATCCGACATTAATCTTTTCATTTGTGACGATTTTCTCGGCAGGCGGCTATTTGGGTGAAGTTTTTACAAAATTGCACAGCGGTTTGATCGCTGGGGCATCAGCTATTATTGCTCTTATTCTTGTCACCTTATTGAATGTGTTTGTGCTGATCCCTTTATCCAATGCCGAAGAATCCCTGGTGTATAAGGAAAGCGACCTGAGGGGAAGGATCGGAACCGTCATAACTTCAATCCCGGTCGACGGTTATGGAGAAGTCATGATCGAGAATATCAGCGGCCGCATCTCAAAGCCGGCAGTCAGTTTTACAAAATCCGAAATACCGTATGGCAAAAAAGTGCTGGTCATTGATATTGAAAGTGGTGTTCTGCAAGTGAAGCTGCATGAAGAATTAGAGACTTTTATTTAGGGGGAATTGGTATGGATCTAATGTTTATCGTTATTGGTTTTGTTGTATTCCTGATCATCGCATTAATTGCAGTATTCATTACTAAATATAAGACAGCGGGCCCTGATGAAGCCTTGATCGTTACGGGAAGTTTCCTGGGGAGCAGAAATGTTCACACAGATGAATCGAACAATAAAATAAAGATCATCAGGGGCGGCGGTACGTTCATTTTCCCGGTGTTCCAGCAGTCACGTCCGCTGAGCCTGCTGTCCAGTAAATTAGAAGTTACGACTCCTGAAGTTTACACAGAACAGGGAGTTCCTGTTATGGCTGACGGAACGGCGATCATCAAAATCGGCGGATCGATCAGTGAAATCGCAACGGCTGCCGAGCAGTTCCTTGGAAAAACAAAAGAAGACCGCGAAAATGAAGCGAAAGAAGTATTGGAAGGTCATCTTCGTTCCATCCTGGGTTCCATGACTGTAGAAGAAATTTACAAGAACCGAGATAAGTTTTCCCAGGAAGTCCAGAGGGTCGCTTCACAGGACCTTGCGAAAATGGGTCTTGTCATCGTCTCGTTCACGATCAAGGATGTCCGGGATAAAAATGGATACCTGGATTCACTTGGTAAACCGAGAATCGCCCAGGTAAAACGTGATGCTGACATTGCGACTGCAGATGCTGAAAAAGAAACACGCATCAAGAAAGCGGAAGCAGACAAAGAAGCAAAGAAGGCTGAATTTGAGCGTGCGACTGAAATCGCCGAAGCTGAAAAGATCAATGGCCTGAAAATGGCAGAATTCAGACGTGAGCAGGACATTGCCAAAGCCCGCGCCGACCAGGCGTACGACCTTGAGACAGCAAGAGCCCAGCAAGAAGTAACCGAACATGAAATGCAAGTTAAAATCATTGAGCGCCAGAAGCAAATCGAACTGGAAGAAAAAGAAATCCTTCGCCGTGAACGCCAGTATGATTCCGAGGTCAAGAAGAAAGCGGACGCAGACCGTTACTCCGTTGAGCAATCAGCAGCTGCAGACAAGGCGAAACAAATTGCCGAAGCCGATGCAAACAAATATCGGATTGAAGCAATGGCACGCGCTGAAGCCGAAAGAATCCGCATGGATGGTCTGGCAAAAGCCGAAGCTGAACGCGCGAAAGGGGAAACAGAAGCTGAGATCATCCGCCTGAAGGGTGTCGCTGAAGCAGAAGCGAAGGAAAAAATCGCTCAAGCGTTCGAGCAATTCGGCCAGGCAGCCATCCTTGATATGATTGTGAAGATGCTTCCTGAATATGCAAAACAGGTTGCAGCACCACTAGGTAATATTGATAAGATCACAGTCGTGGATACTGGCGGAAGTGATTCCAATGGAGGAGCGAACAAGGTGACTGGCTATGCCACGAACTTAATGTCCACCCTCCAGGAGTCCCTGAAGGCATCCTCTGGGATTGATGTAAAGGAACTGATCGAAAATTTTTCTGGAAAAGGAAACGTTAGGCATAGCATCGATGCCTTGACGGATGAAATTCGTGATAATAAGACCGTGGAAACGGCTGTGAAAGACGAAAATTAAAGGAAAGCCGCCTGGACTGTGAATCCAGGCGGCTTTTTTACAGGGGCCTAACATAGCAAAAATCTAATTTAATAACGATAACATTTTTTATAGAGATAGTCCTGATTTAAAAGCGAAAATCAAATATTTTTTAATAATTTTGTGATAATTGAAAAAATAATGTAATATCGTTTATAATAAATCGACTGAATGGTTTATTTTAAAGGGGGAAGCTGTATGGAACAAAAAGTAATGAACGAAACGATCATGAATGCACTTGAGAAATTTACAGAACTAGATGAAAGAATTTCACATTTTAATAGTATTTTAGGTTTGCTTAGCTGGGATCAAAAAGTGGTTGCTCCTAAAAAAGGAAGGTCCATTTTTGCCGAAGCAAACGGGACTCTCAGGACGGAAACGTTCAAGTTGACCGTTTCTGAAGAAATGGGGGAGCTTCTCCAAGCGCTGACTTCTGATGAGGCAGAAGAACATTTGGATGAGGTCTCAAAAGCAAGAGTACGTGAACGCCTTAATGCCTATAACCGCTCAAAGAGTATTCCAGCTGATATGATCAGAGATTTTTCTGTACTTACTTCTAAGGCAAATGAGGCCTGGGAAGAAGCGAGGGAAAAAAATGACTTTGAAAAGTACCTTCCATACCTTGAAAAAATTGTGGATTTCAAAAGAAAAGCAGCCGAAATCTATGGCTATGAGAACCATCCATATGATGCGCTCCTGGATGAATATGAACCTGGACTGACTGTTGAAAAGCTGGATTCATTATTTGTTAAGGTAAGAGAGTCTAGTACTGATCTTCTAAAAAGAATCCAGAACTCGGCCACCAGGCCCTTTGTTGAAATTTTTGAGCAGCCATTCTCGATAGAAAAGCAAAAGAATTTCAACCGCTATATCCTTCCGGAGATTGGGTTCGACATGGAAGCAGGCAGGCTGGATGAGACAGTCCACCCATTTGCACAGACTGTGAACACCGGGGATGTTCGGATCACGACCAGGTATCTGGAAGACAATGTCCGATCAGCGATCTTCGGCACGATCCATGAGGCAGGCCATGGAATATATGAGCAGAATATCGATTCAAAATTCGAGGGGACAGTCCTCCAGGAAGGTGCTTCTTTTGGAATTCACGAATCACAATCCCGATTCCTGGAAAACATGGTAGGGCGCAGTGAACAATTCTGGAAATACTTCTATCCTAAGCTTCAGGAGCATTTCCCAGAGCAGCTAGGGAACGTGGAACTGGATGATTTTTATCGTGCCGTCAATGCAGTGCAGCCTTCTTTCATACGCGTTGAGGCTGACGAGCTGACATATAATCTCCATATCATGGTAAGATACGAGATTGAAAAGGCATTAATTGCCGGGGAAATTGAAGCGAAGGACCTTCCAGAAATCTGGAACACAAAGATGAATGAATACCTTGGCATTACTCCTCCAACTAACAGGGAGGGTGTGTTACAGGATATCCATTGGTCATTTGGGGGCTTTGGATACTTCCCGTCTTATTCCTTAGGTAACCTGTATGCAGCCCAAATCCTGAACAAGATCCAGCAGGATGTACCAGGATTCTACGAAAGTATAGAAACAGGGAATTTTGTGGTAATACAAAAGTGGCTGAGGGAGAACATCCATCAATACGGGATGTTGTACACACCGAATGAGCTCATGGTCAAAGCTACAGGTGAAGAACTGAATGCGGATTATCTTGTAAACTATCTCGAAGAGAAATACAGCAAAGTTTATAATCTCTAATTCGGAAAAAGAGGTAGAAGCGATGGCGCCGATTGTTTCGGATGAATACAAGGAAAAGAAGCGGCAGGAAATCCTGCAAAGTGCCCATGCTTGTTTTGCGAAAAAGGGATTCGAAGCTTCGACAGTCGATGATATTGTGGCGCATTCTGGCCTAAGCAAAGGAGCAATCTATAATTATTTCAAGAGCAAAGAAGAACTTTACCTTGCGCTCATGGAAGGACAGACAAACGAATCAGGTACAAAGTTCGCTAAAGCAATTGCCGAGCGTGACTCAGCTTTTGAAAAATTGAATTATCTGATGTCGGCTTATTTGGACAATGACCCAAATGCTGAAGAGAATAAGGATCAGGCGCTTGTGCACTTTGAGTTCAGGCTTTATTCTACACGAAATCCTGAATTAAAGAAGGCGCTGACGGATCGCTACAAGGATTTCTTCGTCAACTTGGTGGCAGGAATCATCGAGGAAGGGCAGGGTGCGGGAGAATTCAATAAGAAACACGATTCCCATGTCTATGCAGCTATATTCTGGGCGATGGTCAATGGAGTCACCCTGCAGGCAACCATCCTTGAAAACTATCCGTATAAAAAAATTTTAGAAGAAATGCAGAGAATGTTCGTCGAAAAGTTAAGGCTGTGAAGCAACAAACCCAGTGAGGATTTCCTCACTGGGTTTGTTTATTTTAGCTCCATTGTCTCTTGTGTATAAATCGTTTTCTCCTTCAACACTTTACTAAGATGTGCCTTGTTTTTCCGTGCTGATAGGATGTAAAGGAAATCTCCAGCCATGATGATGGTATTGCCGGTAGGGGCAATAAGTTTTCCATTCCGGATGATGGCATTCACGAGGGAGCCTTCCGGGAAAGGGATGTCCTTCAACGGTTTGCCGATAATGGCACTGTCGCTTTCCATTTCATACTCGATCATTTCCGCATCCGCTTTTCCAAGGGAAATCAATTCAAGTGACTGCATCGGTTCTGTTTTCTTCGGCCCGTTCAATCCCAGTTTCTTGGCTGCGAACGGAATCGTCGCTCCCTGGATGAGGGCGCTCGTCAAAACGACGAAAAAGACGACATTGAATATTTGATGGCTGCCTTCAATTCCTGCTAATAAAGGGAATGTGGCAAGGACGATTGGGACCGCTCCCTTTAACCCAGCCCAGGAAAGGAAAAGCCGCTCTTTCTGGTTATAGTTCAGTTTAAAGGTCGAGATGAATACAGCGACCGGTCTGGCAACCAACATCAGGATCAAAGAAATCAGGATGCCCTGAATGAGAATGGCGGCTGTAAATAGTTCTGATGGAAAAACAAGGAGGCCGAGGATGACAAACATGAGGATTTGCATCATCCAGGCGAACCCTTCGGAAAAACGGAAAATTGAATGGCGGTAAGCAATCTCGGCATTCCCAATGATGATGGCCGCAATGTAGACAGCCAAAAGCCCGCTGCCGTTTAAAAAGGCAGTTATGCCATAAGTCAATAGAGCGAAGGCAGTTGCAAATACAGGATAAAGCCCGCTTGAATCAAGATTGATGGAGTTAAGGGCTTTGACGGCTGCTTTACCGAATATCAGTCCGAGAACGAGGCCGAGTCCCATTTGCAAAAAGAAACTGCCAATCAAACTAAGAATACTAGCGTCAGGAATCGTAATCAGCTCGATCATTGCTACCGTAAGGAAAACGGCCATCGGGTCATTCGAACCTGATTCAGCTTCGAGTGTTGAGCCTAGCTTAGGAGATATATTCTGGCCTTTTAGGACAGCAAAAACAGCTGCCGCATCTGTGGAACCGACGATGGCACCAAATAGGACCGACTCAAGCCAATCGAGTCCAAGGATCATTTTTGCTGCAATAGCAACGATACCAGACGTAATCAGTACACCTATTGTCGCCAATGACAAAGAGGGAGCAATCACCGGGCGGACATCCTTCCAGTTTGTTTGCAGGCCGCCTTCGAATAAGATGACAACGAGAGCGATTATACCAATGGTCTGGGTAAGGGCTGCATTATCAAAATAAATGATTCCAAGTACGTCACTGCCCATGACCATCCCGACCAGGATAAAGAAAATCAATGACGGTACGCCAAGTCTGCTCGAAAATCTCGTCGTAACTACACCGATGATAAAAAGAAACGCTAACAATAAAATAAATGAATCGGTGCTAAGGACATTTTCAGCCAAATATAATACCCCCTTATAAATTGATATTTATTTTTACTTGTTTGGCTTGCTGGTCGATTCCGATAAACTGCATCGTTTCTGAAGGAGAGGCCTGCTGGAGCCTCTTCTGAATGAGGGAAATCGCAATGCCTTGCAAATAGGCATGGTAACCAAAGGTTTTTCTGAGTGTGGTCGTTCCGACAGGTTCAGTAATGCCGGCTTCTCTCGCGGCAGAATTTATAATACGGTAGGCTTGTTGTCTTGTGATCGGTTCATCTGTTTTTCGAGACCTAAAAAGATAGTCTGTGTCAATCAAGTAATATTCATTGATATATTTTTTTAATGCCTGGCGAATGGCGTCATTCAAGAAAATGGGGGGATTGCCGTAATGGGGATGGCCCAGTAGCTCTGTTATTTCTCCATCTGTGCCGCATACTTCCTGCACACGCAGCCGGAGTAATTCCTGAAGCTTAATGCCCGAATTGATTCCAAGCACAAACAGGCAATAGTCTCTGAGCGAGTGCTGCTCTAAATATTCTTTCATTGAATTGATTTGCTTCTTGGATTTTATAGCGCTGACCGTTTTCATTCACTCACTTCCTTATGTAACTTAATTATAACTTATTTTGGTTTTTGTAACATAAGAAAATGCTCCAAAGTAAATTTGGGTTGAGTTGCAGCAAGTGGTATAATGAACCGTACCGTAAAATTTTCGTAAGGAACCTGGAGGCAATATGCTTAATTTCGAAGAAAAACTTGCAATTATTGAATCATTCCCCGAGCTGGAACGCAAAAATGTTTCTTTGGGGCGTGTCAATTTCCATTTTGAAGATAGTATTTATGATAAGAAAAATGTGGTTTATCATCTGCATCCAAATGGAAATGGGTTTGTTTATGCAGAGTTTTTATCAGGTTATGAGCTTGATCAGAAAGGTATGGTAAACATCCGTGATTTTTCAGCTGAGAAACTGAAGAAGGTCATTCAGCAATCAATAGAGTCACTTTCCCAAAATACTGTGACAGAGGCTGCGATAATCGAGGATCATGAAGAAGAACGCTGGATTGATTCTGAGAACCATACCCTCATTCTTGTGCATGAAGATGATATGTGGAATGTGTATGCCGGATTGAACCTTGATGGAACATTTCTCTCCTATAATGAGGCAAAGCAGTATCTAGAAGAAGAAGGATTCAAGAAGAGATAAGAAAAAGGATGCCGAAATTTTACGGCATCCTTTTTCTTAATTTTGGGCTTTAACCGGTTTACAAATTATAACTTGAAGTTCCCTGTCAATTTCTCTAATTGTATTGCAGTCTGCTGCAGGATCTTTGCTGTTTCATTGACATTCTCAGCTATTCTTAATTGCTCCTGTGTCGACTGGTCGGTCTGGCTTGTACCTGCGGCAATTTGCTGAGAAGCCTGTGAAACTGTATCAAGGGAGTTGGTTATTTGTTCGATTGCTATCATCTGTTGTTCAATTGCAGAGGCAATATTATTGGAATTATCTTCGATTTCCACTGTCGTTTCATAGATTTCATGAAGCGTGTTCTTGGCATTGATTGAAAGGTCCTTGTTGTATTGTACGGCTTCTCGAGTCTTCATGATGTACTCTACAGCTTCACGGGTATTCTGAACGTTTTCGTTCACGATCGAAATAATGGTCGAAGCTGATTTCGCGCTTTCCTCAGCTAGCTTTCTGACTTCGTTTGCCACAACTGCGAAGCCTTTGCCATGCTCCCCGGCCCTTGCTGCTTCAATGGCAGCGTTCAATGCCAGAAGATTGGTTTGGTCAGAAATGGTATTGATAATTTTGACGAATTGCGTAATTTTATCTGATTGCTTCTCGAGCACGGTAATGATATTTGCAAGCTGGTTTGTATTTTCATCAACTGCTTCCAGGCCTGCCAGCATTTCGTCAATCCTGACGGTGCCTTCTTTTGAGGTCTTTGTCGAGTTCTTGGCAATGTAGCTTGCCTGCTGTGCTGAAGCGTTGATTTCCTCGATTCCTGCATTGATTTCTTCCAATGTCGCCTGCATTTCTTCGATATTGGCGTTCTGTTCCTGTGTACTTGCGGCAGCCTGCTGGTTGGCCGCTGTCAATTCCCTGATGGCTTCAACGGAATCGGATGATACCTTTGAGAGTTCAACCGTTTCAGTTGATACTTCATTTGTGCTTGTCTGGACCTGGGAAACCAGGGTCCTTAAGGAGGCCGTCATGCTATTAATGCTTTCAGCCAGGGCTCCCACCTCATCTTTGGAGCTGACTCTGATGTCTTCCTGTGAAAGGTCTCCTTTTGCGATATTAGCAGTCAGATCCTTAATATTATTTAAAGGCTTGATCAGCCTCGAGACGAGGAAGTACATGGCCGAGCTCGAAATCGCCAAAATGATCAAGGCAAGTACCCAGATCCCGGCAACCTCAGCGTTAATCTTTTTATTTACCTGCATTACATCGAAATCTACTCCGTATAGTGCTATCGCTTTTCCATTCATGTCGGTAATCGGCGAAAAACCTGAGATTTTCGTACTATTGCCCGATTTGTAAATATCAGTAGTTGTGCGTTTGTTTCCTTTAAATGCTTCCAATGCTGCATTTTGAAACGATTGTGCTGCGCTAAGCTTAGAACCATATGTAAAATCGTTCGTCATCATTGTGGAACTCATTGTAGGGACAGTCAGCTGATCTCCGTCCAATTTGAGTAAATACAGATTATTGATCAATGGATTTTCTTTTAAAATCTTGTCCATTTGCTTTTGGAGAGTAACCACACCAGGGTTGTTTTTTGATGGGTTGTTAATGATCACCTGCGCTTTTCCCGGAGTAATCTGGTCAGATAATAGGCTCGAAATGGTTCTCAGTTCTGCCTCCATAGAATCCAGATTACTGTTTTTGATCGTATATTGTGCATAGAGCGCTGTGACCAATGCGAGAAGCAGCATTGAAACGATGCTAAGAGAAACAATCTTTAGCTTCAGGCTTAAACTTCGCTTCCGACTCCTTGTGCTGCTATGTTTCTTTTTAGTTACTGCTTTTTCTGCAGTTTTCTTTTTCTTGAAAAACAATTTGTTTCACTCCCTCTGTTATTCATTGACGAAAATAGCATTAGATCTTATATAGACACTATTTGTTTTTATTTTCGGCAATTTTAAAAAATTGTTAAGAAAAAAGAACTATTTCTCTGAAAAGCGATTTTTTGATTGACAGAATTTCTGGGCTCTTATATAGTAAAAGTAATTAAATATTCTCTTTTTAAAGGGGAGTAGCTGCCACAATAAAGTCGTCATTACGAGATCTATTTCTCCGGCTTTATTGGCAACGTGGACGTTGTTAGCAAGACCTTTACTTTATCGGTAAAGGTCTTTTTCTATGCAATTTTAGGCCTTTACCAATATGGTAAAGGTCTTTTCTTTTACCTGGAGGATATTTGGTTAACTTTATTAAACGAAACAGGGGGAAAAGAAATGGATCTTACGTTATTGCTTGAATATGGCTGGGTGCTGCTGGTGCTTGTGGTGATGGAGGGACTGCTGGCTGCGGATAATGCCCTTGTGCTTGCCATCATGGTAAAGCATCTTCCGGAAGAAAAACGCAAAAAAGCCTTATTTTATGGGTTGGCCGGCGCATTTGTGTTTCGTTTTGCTTCGCTTTTTGCCATCTCTTTCCTGGTCGATGTATGGCAGCTCCAAGCTCTGGGCGCATTGTACCTTCTTTTCATGGCTGCGAATCATATTTTCAGGAAGATTGTATTCAGGGATTCAGGAGAAACAGAGGATCAGCCTGTAAAGGAGGCAGGCAAGAAGAGTGGTTTTTGGGTAACCGTGTTAAAGGTAGAAGTGGCAGACATCGCTTTTGCGGTGGATTCCATTCTGGCTGCTGTTGCTCTTGCTGTTGTATTGCCAAAAACGCCGCTTCCTCAAATTGGGGGGATGGACGGCGGGCAATTCCTCGTCATTTTTGCCGGCGGTATGATCGGACTGATCATCATGAGGTTTGCAGCTAATATGTTTGTTAATTTACTTGAAAGAAGACCTGGCCTGGAAATCGCCGCATTCGGTATTGTCGGATGGGTGGGGGTCAAGCTTGCCGTTGTGACGCTTTCCCATCCTGAACTGAATATTTTAAGTTCAGATTTTGCCCATTCAACAGGATGGAAACTCACGTTCTATGCTGTGCTTGTAGGAATCGCCGCTGCTGGCTGGTTCCTGTCCAAGGAAAAATCGGAGCAAACTGTCAATCAAGCTTCCTGATTTTTTTAACGAAGCGCTATTAAAATCCCCGAAATGCAGGACAAGCTGTGTTTTGGGGGTTTTTTCTTCCTCAGACCATTTCTCCTGATATATATCAGCCAAAGTACGAATAATAAATGTGGAATCCTTCACGATTTTCTCTCGATATGCGTTAGCTGATTAGTATAAGGGTATAATTTAAAAAATGATTAAAGCTTCCAGTAATCATCAGAAGCAGAAGTCTGCAAAATACATCATTCCGATAAACCGGAATGAAATCGGTGGTGTATAGGAGGTGTCTGCCTTACAAACGTAAGGCTTGCCATTGATTATTACGAACTTGCTTTTAGTTGCTTTATTGATCGCGTTGACTGGCTTTTTTGTTGCAACGGAATTTGCCATTGTAAAAGTCAGGAGCTCCAGGATCGATCAGCTGATCGCGGAAGGCAGGAATGGTGCTCAATCAGCAAAGCATGTAATCACCCATCTTGATGAATATCTTTCTGCATGCCAGCTGGGCATCACCATCACGGCGTTGGGCCTTGGCTGGCTGGGAGAACCGACGGTGGAAAAAATGCTTCACCCGCTTTTTGATAACTGGCATCTTAATCCGTCCTTAACTAAACTGTTATCCTTCGGAATCGCGTTTGCTTCCGTGACCTTCCTGCATGTTGTTGTTGGAGAACTGGCTCCAAAAACGGTCGCTATCCAAAAGGCGGAAGCAGTCACGCTTGCTTTTTCCAAGCCGATCATCTGGTTTTATAAAATCATGTATCCTTTCATATGGGCACTGAATGGATCAGCCCGTCTGCTTGTCGGAATGTTTGGGCTTAAACCAGCTAGTGAACACGAGGTTGCCCATTCCGAGGAAGAATTGCGCATTCTTTTGTCGGAGAGCTATGAAAGCGGAGAAATTAACCAAAACGAACTCAACTACGTGAATAATATTTTTGAATTCGATGAACGGATTGCTAAAGAAATCATGGTTCCAAGGACGGAAATCGTCACGCTTGATATTGCCGATCCTATTGAAACGATCATTGATGTAATCCAAAATGAAAGGTACACGCGATATCCTGTGATTGATGGTGAGAAGGATAATGTCCTTGGGATGATCAACATCAAGGAAATCCTTACAGCAAAGCTGACACAGAAAGATTTTCACCAGGAATCGCTCCTGTCCTCATTTGTTAAACCGGTGATCAGGGTCATTGAGACGATTCCAATCCATGACCTGCTGGTTAAAATGCAGAAAGAGCGAATCCATATGGCAATCCTGATTGATGAATATGGCGGGACTTCGGGTTTGGTGACAGTAGAGGACATCCTTGAAGAAATTGTAGGAGACATCCGGGACGAGTTTGATACAGACGAAATTGCTGAAATCAGAAAGGTGAAAGAAGGGCATTATCTGTTTAGTTCAAGAGTGCTGGTTGATGAAGTCAACGATCTGCTGGGAATCAGCCTCTCAGAAGAAGAAGTCGATACAATTGGCGGCTGGGTCATGACGAAGAACATTGATGCCAAGATTGGCGATGAAATCGAAGAGGAAGGATATCTTTTCAGGATCATCGAAATTGATGAATACCACATTGCTTATTTAGAAGTCATCAAGATTGAAGTTGCAGAAAAACCGGAGTGATGAACTCCGGTTTTTTATATTGGGAAATTTTTGCCCCAGTATCAATCAGATTGGCCCCTCAGACCACATCCGACAAAAATGTGGCTAATATTGGCAAGTTCAAAATACGTTTCATTTACTGTTTGGGACGGGTATTACCTCACTACCGGGGCAACCGGATGAATCTCATTTTAGAAATGGAGGAATTAAGAATGACTAAAAAAGTAGTTGGAGTATATGATAATCAAACAGAATTGATCGAAGCAATTGAAGAGTATAAAAACAATGGTTACTCTGTGCAGGATTTCTCAATTATTGGGGATACCACTGAACTCTCATCTGCGTTGGAAAGCAGAACAGGAGTAACCACTGAAAATATCGGAACAGATCATGACCACAAAGAAGGCGGCTTCTGGCAAAGCCTTATGACTGCATTTGATGCAGACAGGAATCTGGGCGGAAACGAGCATTCTATTTCAGATCGCTTAGTTGGCCTTGGCCTGACAGATGATGCAGCAAGAGAATATGAAGAAGATGTCCGCGCTGGCCGGATCATCCTTCTTGCTGAAACGTCTGCATCTGGTCTTGATGTTGAAGACACAGGCTATGTAACGGATACATCCGTGACTGGAACCGGTGTGAATGGTGGATATGACACAGACACTTCAGTGACTGATGCAAGAGCTTCTTATGATACAGACCGTTACGATACGGATGAGAAAACATTAAGGCTAAGAGAAGAACAGCTGGATGTTTCTAAGGAAAGAGTCCAGGCAGGTGAGGTGGAAGTCCACAAAGATGTTGTGGAAGAAACCCAGAAGGTGAACATTCCTGTTTCACGCGAAGAGGTCTATGTAGAACGCCGTGAAGTGAATGAAGCGGCTAATGACGCTGAGGCCACACTGGGTGATGACGAGACGATCCGTGTACCAATCATGGAAGAGAAAGTAGAGGTAACAAAGAAACCAGTTGTAACGGAAGAACTTGTCATCGGCAAGCGCGAAGTTACGGATACAGAACAGGTAGTAGAAAGTGTCAAGCGTGAGGAAGCTCACCTTGAAACAGACGACAACCGCCTGGTAAATGAAACGGATCTTGACCGCGGCCGTGATCTTGACCGTGATCGTAATTTAGATCGTGACCGTGACGGATTCAAGGATAAATACTAAAAGAATAAATAAGAAAAGACGCCGTAAAGGCGTCTTTTCTGCGTATTGAGGCGACTGACTGCACGCCACATCGTGCATTTCCTGAAAGGAGTGTCTGCCGGCTTACACAATTCAGCTCATCGCTTGATTAATATACCATTTAAAAAAAACCTTGGCAAGTGGAAGTAACAGGAAAAATGCGCTGATAGAAGGTTGGTCACGAGAATTATCGTTACATTAACAGGAAAAATGTGCGGATAAACCGTGGCTCACGGAAATTATCGTCACATAAACAGGAAAAATGTGCGG